>NZ_QTQP01000001.1 GCF_003854275.1 Burkholderia sp. Bp8963 | reverse complement strand
GGGCAATGCGCTTGCGCCACAGGCAGACCGTTTGCACCGAGACACCCAGCTCCCGCGCAATCACCGTATTGGAGTGACCCTCGTGGGCCCACAACGCGATCCGCGCCCGCATCACGTCTCGCTGCGTAGCCGTCTTCCGCTCGATCAGCGATCGCAGTTCCTGTCGTTCTTTATTCGCCAGCTTCACTGGCGTTGCATGTCGGCCTCGGCTCATCCAGACATGATAACCGAGGCAGTTATTTATTCAATCTATTTACGGGATGTTGTACTAGTAAGCCTCGACTGCGTAGAGACCCGTGCGCTTCGACAGGGAGTAGAACTGCGACAGCGTGAACTGGTGGTACTGCGCTGCGCTCGTGATGCCGTTCGACCGGGTCGCGCGCGTGTAGCTGTAGCCACCCGCGAGGGTCCACTGGCCCACAGGCCTCCATCGCAACACGGCACCTGCCGTGTTGAACGTCGCCGTGTTGCGGAACGTCGAGCCAGCACCCGGGATGTACTGCACGTTCGAGTACGTTGCCGTGATGTCCCACTTATCGGAGAGGTAGCCCCCGGTCACAGCCACGCGCTGCTGCGCTTGCGCCGTCTTATACCCATTGTTGATCGCTGACACGGCCGTCTGCGCTCCGCCGTTCGATAGTGTGGATTCCGCGCCCCACGCACCGCCGCCCGGCGTCGAGTAACTCACACGCTGAAAGCCCACTGCGATGCCGTAGGGACCATGGACATACCGGATGCCCCCACTCCAGGTCGAGCCGGCGTTCAGGCTGTCCGGCACGCCACCGAGCGAGTACGAACCTCCAACCGTGAACCCGTATAACTCCGGCGATATGTAGACGAGCGAATTGTTGGCGCGGTAGTCGACGTCGAGCGCGTCGATGTCGCCAGGGTGTGCGCCGAAGTAGCCGGTCAGCCAGTTGTTCGGCGTGTACGGCGATACCAGCGTGTAGTACGCCGTGTACTGACGGCCCGCCGTCAGCGCGCCGTAGTGCGGGTCGGACACGCCTACCCACGATTGACGCGTAAACAGGCCGCCGCAAGGTTTCCGGACTGTCGGCGTACGAAATGCTCCGAATCCTGAAGGCACCCCAAACTGAAAGAGCTGCAGCAGAAGGGGCATCCGGTCGACGCCGAGGTACTCAAGGTGCTGTCACCGTACCGGCGGGAGCATATCAATCGGCTCGGGGACTATCTGCTGGATCTGCAACGCCCCGTTCCACCACTCGATCCGACCATCGATTTCGCATTCAAATCAGCAGCTTAGGCCGAGATGTGGCGGATTTTTAGCGAATCCCGGCCGAACTTCTTCCACGCACGGACAGCATGTGTCCGATTGCGCGATGTGCCCGATGTGCCGTTAGCGCGGTTCGTTCGCTGCGGCATTCAATGCCGCCGGTGTCACGATGCGCAAGAACGGCACGATCAACAGCAGGGTGACCGCAGCGAATCCCGCGAACGTGGCACGCATTCCGACGAACTCGGCGAGCACGCCGCCGAGTCCCGCGCCGACCGGCATCGCCCCCCAACTGAACAGGCGCGCGGCGGCGTTGTAGCGGCCGAGCAGGGCAGCGGGCACGAGGAGCTGGCTGAGCGTGCGCGCATTGACGGTCCACAGCGTGCCGCCGAGGCCGCCCGCGAACGCACCCGCGGCCACGGCCCACAGATTGTCGGTCGCGGCCGGCGCCGCCATCATCGCGAGCGTGCCGAGCAGGTCGACGAACATGACCGTGCGCCGCCCGAACCAGCGGTTCAGCGTGGTGACGCTCAACGCGCCGACGAAGCCGCCGATCCCGAGCGCGCCCACCGCAATGCCGTAGCCGCGCGCATCGAGACCCATCGCTTTCGTCGCGAAGAGCGGCATCAGCGCGAGCCAGGCGCCCCAGCATGCGCACAGCACCGTCAGCGTAATCGCCATCAGGCGCAGGATCGGCTCATGCCACAGGCAGTGCAGCCCTTCGACGATCTGTGCGTGCACCGGATCGCGCGGTCCGTCCGACGCACGGGCGACGCGGAAGCGGCCGGCCAGTAAGAACAGGACGAACAGACCGATCAGGTACGTGCCGGCCACGGTGCCGAGCGCGAGCGCCGTCCCGGCGGCGACGAGCAGGCCGCCCGCCAGCGGCCCGCAGAACTCGTTGCAGACAGTCTCCGCGCCAGCGACCCACGCATTCGCGCGTTCGCGCACGGCGGGCGCGACGGCGTCCGGAATCAGCGCGGCGGCCGACGTCAGTGCGATCACTTCGGCGATGCCGAGCGTGAGACCGCCGATGTACAGGACGGGCAGCGTGATGCTGTGCGAGAGCGACAGCAGGATCAGCGTCGCGATCGCGGCAAGCCTCGCGCTGTTGGCGATCCACAGCAGCACGCGGCGGTCCGCGCGATCGACCAGCACGCCGACGTGCAGCGCGACGAGCAGCCACGGCAGCGTGAGCGTCAGCGATACGCCGGATATCTGGATTGGAGACTGGGTCAGCGCGGTTGCCATCAGCGGCAGCGCGACCTTGGTCACACCGTCCGCGAGATTGGTCAATGCGGTGAACACGACGAGCACGATGGTGTTTCGGCCGCTGGCTGCATCCAGCGGGTGCGTCGAGGCGGACAACGTGTTCAAGCCTGTCTCCAGTGGGGAGGGTTGGGTTGCACGGCTGGTTTTTCTCGAAATGGAAATGTAATTGATTCGAGATGGCTATGGTAGAGTGCGCGGGCCTTGATCGAAACAGATTGGCTTCGCGAGCTCGCGTCGCTCGGCTGCGCAATTTTTTCTCAGCGGTCGAATGTTTCGATATCCGAAACAGACGTTGTCGATCATTCAAACAAGGAAAACATGGCGGCTGCCACCCAGCATAAAGCCGTTTTCAACGCGGCGGTCAAACACGAGCAGCCACACGCTGCGTGTCCAGACGAACAATGCGGACGAACAACGTGCGCCGGAAGGCTGCGATGACGATGATCGTCCGTGACGCCGTGCCCGGGGATGTGCCGGCGTTGCGCGAGCTGTTCCTGCGGTCGCGGCGCGAGACCTTCGTCTGGCTGACGGACGACGCGTTCCAGCTCGCGGATTTCGACGCGCAGACGGACGGCGAACGGCTGCTGGTCGCCGAGGATGTCGATGGGCGGCTCGCCGGCTTCGTCTCGGTCTGGGAGCCGGACCATTTCATCCATCACCTGTATGTGGACCGGTCGCGAATTCGGCGTGGCATCGGCCGGGCGCTGCTGCACGCGCTGCCGGGCTGGCCGGCGACACGCTATCGGCTCAAGTGCCTGCGTGCCAACGAGGCGGCGCTCGCGTTCTATCGCGCGTGCCGCTTTGCCGAGATCGGCGCCGGCAGCTCAGACGACGGGGAGTATCTGCTGCTGGAGTTGCGTGACGCGCGGCCCGCTCAATGCCGGCCGCTGCCGCGATAGTTCTCCACTTCCGCGTCGTACGCCGCGAGAAACGCCTTGCCGAACACCGACGCGAAATCGTCCTCGATCGCGAACACGGTGTCGCGGTGCGTCGCCGCGTAGCGATCCCACATCCGCGCCTTGTATAGCACCGGCAGGTGCTTCTCGTACCAATGCGGCGCGGTGTCCCGCTCGCGCAGGCGCTGCGGAGAAAAGCGCGTCAGCAGGTCCATCAATGCCGCGCGCATGCCGGCGACCATACCGATCTGGTGCGCGTGCAGATCCTGGAACGCATCGTGTACCGCGCTTTGCGGCGACATGAAGCCGGGCAGCGGCAGCCCGAACATCTGCCGCAGCACCGCACCGCCGTCCGGCAGCATCTTCAGCGGATTGTTCTCGCGGTCGAGCAGCATCGTCATGTGGGCTTTCACCTCGCGCTTCAGGATGCTGCGCGACGACAGCAGCTCCACCGTGCCGTTCGCGAACAGCGCGAGCAGCTGGCCGGCGATGTACAGCTGCTCGGCCGACCAGCGATGCGGCTCCGCGGCCGCGTCGATCCCCGCGCCTTCGAAAAACGCACGCAGCAGCGCGTCGGGCGTCGCAGGCTCGGCCGCACGTGGTGCGGACGGTGCAGCGGACGGCGCTGCATCGTTCACGTCCGGCGGCGTGCCGGCGGGCGCCGCCGCCGGTTGCACGCGCACGTGCTGCGTCCATTCGGGTGCGTGATCCGCCTGTGTGGCGGACGGCGCAGGTCCGGCCGTGCCGCGCGGTGAATCGACGGGGCCGGCCGGCTGCATGAACAGGTCGAGCGGGTCGGTCGACAGCTGATTCAGGTCGCTCCGTGCGGCAGCGGGCGCGTCGGGGTGGTCCTGCGGCGTGCCGCGCGGCCGTTCAGGGAGCCGTTCAGCGGGCCGTTCGTCGGCCCGCCTGCTTGCGAGCGACCCGGTCTCGAACGTGGTCTTGCTGCGGCCGAAATGGTCGTGCAGCCGCCCCCAGAGCCGGTTGCCGGTGCCAGTCGCGTCGGTCCGCGGCGGAATGGTGGCGGCGGCGACGTCGACAGTCCGCTCGAGCGCCGCTTCACCGTCGCGCTCCGCGCGCAGCACATACGGGCCGATCCGGATGATGTCGCCGGAATTCAGCGGCCGCTCCTGCGCATAGCCGATCGGCACGCGGTTCACCTCGATCGTCGAGACGCTGCTCAGGTTCCTCAGCAGGCATGCGTCGTCGCTCACCTGCAGCAGCGCCTGCAGGCGCGAGATCTGCCGGGTGTCGTCGCGCAGCACGAGATGGTTGTCGCTGGCCCGGCCGATGGTGCCGCCCGGCGGGTGAAACACGACGGCGTCGCATGGGTCGCCGTCGACCGGTTCGCCGGCGTGTTCGATCACGATCAGTTGCATGTCATACGTCGCCCGATGGAAGAAGCGTTCGCACGGAAACCGGTTCGCTCAGGACGACGCCGCATGTTTGCGACGCGCGGCCTCGAACGCGGGCCCCCAGATTGGATGCCCCCGCTCGGCGGCGGACAGGTCGAAGCGCGGATTGAGGTCGAGAATCTTCGAGAACTCGGCCCGGCACAGCGTGACGCGGTTCGTCACGCAATAGCTGAACGCGAGGAGCTTGTGCGCGGTGATCTGCGTGTCGACGTCGGCGCCGTCGATTTCGTGCGCGTGGCCGAGGATCGCGATCGTGCGTCCGTAGTCGCCTGCGTCGTACGCGGCGCGCGCACTGTCGACGGTTGCATGCGCAGCCGACTCGGCCGGCGACGGCGTGCTGCAGCCGCCAATCCCCAGCAACAAGACGCCGAGCAAAAGAACGAGCGCCGAACGGCCTTTCATTGTTGAAATGGATGATCCGGTTGATTGGAATGTCACCGCGCAATGCTGTTGGATTCTAGTGCCAATAATCGGGCGAGGATTCGCTGTTACGTTTTGTTTCATCTTGAAACAATAATTCGGGTAGAGCGCCTTCTCGCATTTCGCGTGCGCCTTGAGAATCCCGAAAATCGTAACTATAGTTCGGTGTGCTTTTGGGTTTCGTCAGTTTTTTGGCAGCGTTCATCCCTGTGCGTAAAAGCGGGCCGTTTATTCCGGCGGTGGCCGGTGCGAACCCATACGTTAACGAATCATTGAATTGGTCGAGATTGGCTGAATAATCCGTCGCTTCCCAATATTTGACCTTTGAAAATATTTGGTGATTTGACCCGGCTTTTTGCATGAACAAATTTCCGAATGAAATCGCGTAGAAAGGATGGGGAAATTACATAATTACCGATCGGGAAATTGCCATTTTAAAAGATCGATCCGGATTCCGTTATCGGGAAACCGGTGGATTCTTGTTGCGTTGCGAGGACGGAATATGCGACGGCGGTCCGGTGGATTCATCGTATTGGGATGCGTGCTGCTGTTCCCGGGGTGCGGGGCGACGGAAAAGACCGTCGCGGTGCCGTATGCGATCACGGTCGCCGTCGCGTCCGACGTGAACCCCGACCGCAATCAGAAGCCGTCGCCGATCGTGCTGAAGGTGTTTCAGCTCAAGACGGCGTCGCCGTTCGAGAGCGCCGATTTCTTCTCGTTGCAGGACAAGCCGGAGAACGTGCTCGGCGCAGACCTGCTCGGCGTCGACCGCATCATCCTGCGGCCCGGCGATGCGCGTACGCTGCACTATCCGGGCAATGTCGAAGCGGGCGCGCTCGGCATCGTCGCCGAATACCGAGTGCTGGAGAAGAACCGCTGGCGCGTGACCGTACCGCTGCCGCGCGCGAAGCAGCTCAATCTCTACAAGTTCTGGCAGATGTCGCCGGGCGAACTGAAAGTGTCGATCGCTGTCCGCAACGGCGGTCTCGGGATCGACGGCGATACGCGGGGCCGGCCATGAACGAACCGTCGTTGTCGGCAACGCCCGCTACCGCGCTGCGCCAGCGCGTAGTGTGGACCGAAGGGATGTTCCTGCGGCCTCAGCATTTCCAGCAGCTCGAGCGCCATTGGGAGCGCTACGTCGGCATGCGCTGCCTGCCGCTGCAAGGCTTCTACTGGGGCTTCGACGCGCTGGAGATCGATCGCGAGCGGCTTGCGCTCGGCCAGGTCGCGTTGCGCGAAGCGTCGGGCGTGATGCGCGACGGCACGCCGTTTGAGCTGTCGCATCCGGACGACCTGCCCGAGCCGCTCGACGTGCCGGCCGACGCGAAGGACCTGCTCGTCGTGCTCGCGTTGCCGCACTGGCGCAGCGGCGCGGAGGACGTGTCGTTTGGCGATGCGGGCGACGTGGACGTCGCGCGCTACGTGGTGCGCGAATACGAGATCGCCGACGCGAACGCGGTCGCGCTCGGCCCCGCGCTGCTGCAGACCGGGCGCCTGAACGTGCGGCTGATGCTCGAAGCCGAACTGACGGGCGACTGGCATGCGCTCGGCGTCGTGCGGATCATCGAGCGCCGCACCGACGGACGGCTGCTCGTCGACGACAGCTACGTGCCGCCGCGGCTCGTCGCGCAGCACGATCCCGTGCTGCTGCGCTTCACGCGCGAGCTGCATGGGCTCCTCACGCAGCGCAGCGACGCGCTGGCCGCCCGGCTGTCGGAGCCGGGGCGCGGCGGCGTGTCGGAGGTCGCGGACTTCCTGCTGCTGCAGCTCGTCAACCGCTATCTGGCGCTCACCTGGCATGCGCAGCAGCACGTCGCGACGCATCCGGAGGCGCTGTTCCGCGACTGGCTGAAGCTCGCGTGCGACCTGAGCACGTTCACGGCGGCGGGCCGGCGGCCGCAGGCGCTCGCCGTGTATCGGCACGACGACCTGCGCGCGAGCTTCGGCGAGCTGATGGCCGAGCTGCGCCGGTCGCTGTCGACCGTGCTCGAGCAGAACGCGATCCAGATCGAGCTGCGCGACGCGGGCAACGGGATGAAGGTCGCGACGCTCGCCGATCCGGCGCTGCGCGACACGGCCGGCTTCGTGCTCGCGGTGCGCGCGGACATCCCCGCAGACAGCCTGCGCACGCGTTTTCCCGCACAGGCGAAGCTCGGGCCGGTCGAACGGATCCGCGATCTCGTGCAGCTTCAGCTGCCGGGGATCGGCGTGCACCAGTTGCCGGTCGCGCCGCGGCAGATTCCGTATCACGCGGGCCATGCGTACTTCGAGATCGACAAGGGCGGCGAGCTGTGGAAGCAGCTTGCGCGCTCCGGCGGGCTCGCGTTTCATCTGGCCGGCGAGTTCCCGGGACTCTCGATGGAGTTCTGGGCAATTCGCGGGTGACGGCGGGAGGCGCGCGATGAACTCTTCTCCAGATTCGTTTTCCGCCGGCGCCGGCGGATTCGTGCCGCCGAATCCGGGCGGCATGCATCCCGCGACGTCGGCCGGCGCGGCCGGTCCTGCAGCGACGCAGCCGCGGCCGGGCTGCTGGGCCGCCAGCGGCACGAATCCGCTCGTTGCCGCCGCGAATCCGCTGCTCAACCTCGTGCCGCAGATCCGCTCGACCGTCCATCACCCGAACCCCGCGTGGCTGCGCGAGCATCTCGTCGTCGAGATCCGCCAGTTCGAGGCGCGCGCGCAGCAGGCGGGCGTCGCGTCCGAGGCGATCATCGGTGCGCGCTACTGCCTTTGTACGGCGCTCGACGAGGCCGCGGCGCTGACGCCGTGGGGCGGCAGCGTGTGGTCGTCGCACAGCCTGCTCGTGTCGTTCCACAACGAGACCTGGGGCGGCGAGAAGTTCTTCCACCTGCTCGAGCGGCTGTCGCAGCAGCCGCGCCAGCATCTCGACCTGCTCGAACTGCTGTATTACTGCGTCGCGCTCGGCTTCGAGGGGCGCTATCGCGTGCTCGACAACGGCCATGCGCAACTCGACGCGCTCCGGCGCGAGCTCACGCAGACGATCCGCTCGGTGCGCGGCGAGTTCGATCCGGCGCTGTCGCCGCACTGGCGCGACGTCGTCACGCGCGATGTCACGCGCCGCTTCACGGTGCCGCTGTGGGTGTGCGCGGCGCTCGCACTGCTGATCGGCTTTGGCGTATTCGCCGGCTTGCGGATCGCGCTGGCCGGCCATTCGGACCCGCTGTTCGCATCGATCGACGCGCTGCACATGCCGCGGCTGCTGCCCGCGCAACCGGTGCCGCATCCGGCGAGCGCGCCGCGCATCGCGAAGTTCCTCGAGCCGGAGATTGCGGCGGGGCTCGTGTCCGTGCGCGACGAAGCGGACCGCAGCGTGATCGTGCTGCGCGGCGACGGGCTGTTCCGGTCGGGCTCGACGTCGGTGATCGACCGTTACCAGCCGGTGCTGTCGCGTGTCGCGGATGCGCTGAACCAGGTGTCCGGCCAAGTGCGCGTGAGTGGCTATACCGACGACACGCCCGTGCACACGGCCCGCTTCGCGTCGAACTGGGATCTGTCGCGCGAGCGCGCGGAAGCAGTCCGCGGCCTGCTCGCCGCGCGGCTCGCGCATCCGGAGCGGCTTGCGGCGGAAGGGCGCGGCACGCTCGACCCGGTCGCGCCGAACGACACACTCGCGAACCGCGCGCGCAACCGGCGCGTCGAGATCACGCTGATGCTTGCGCCCGGCGCCGACATCGCCGCCAACACCGCCGCCGCGACGAAGGAGGCGCATTCACCATGAACCAGGCCGTTGCCCGCTTCGTCCGCCCGCTGCCGTCGCGGGCCGTCTGGACATTGGCCGGTCTCGTCGTGCTCGCGTGCTTCATCTGGCTCGCGGGGCCGCTGCTCGCGTTCGCCGACGTCCGGCCGCTCGAGAGCGGCTGGGCGCGCGCGCTGACGATCGCCGCGCTGTTTGCCGCGTGGGGCGCACGTATCGCGTGGCAGGGCTGGCGGGCCGGCCGGCTCAACGCGCAGCTGCTGAATCAGCTGCGCGAAGCGGCGCCGCGGCCCGACACGGCCGGCGACCCCGCGAAAGCCCAGCTCGACGAGCTGCGCAGCCGTTTCGACGAGGCCGCGACGCTGCTGAAGAAGGTGCGCTTTGGGCCGGCCGACGGCACCCGCGGCGTCGGCTGGTCGCGCTGGTTCGGGCGGCTGTCGCGCCAGTACCTGTATCAGCTGCCGTGGTACGTGTTCATCGGCGCGCCGGGGTCGGGCAAGACGACGGCGCTCGTCAATTCGGGGCTCAGCTTCCCGCTCGCCGAGCAGTTCGGCCGCGCGGCGATTCGAGGTGTCGGCGGCACGCGGCACTGTGACTGGTGGTTCACGAACGACGCGGTGCTGATCGACACGGCCGGCCGCTACACGACGCACGAAGGCAATCGCGCGCTCGACGAGGCCGAGTGGAAAGGCTTCGTCGAGCTGCTGAAGAAATACCGCACGCGCCAGCCGTTGAACGGCGCGATGCTGACGATCAGCGTCGCGGACCTGCTCGGCGCGTCCGAGGCCGAGCGCACGCAGCACGCGATGGTGCTGCGCAAGCGCCTGCTCGAGCTGCGCGCGCAGCTCGGGATCCGCTTTCCCGTGTATCTGCTCGTGACGAAGGCCGACCTGCTCGCGGGCTTCGCCGAGTACTTCAGCGGCTTCGGCCGCGCGGAGTGCGCGCAGGTGTGGGGCTTCACGTTCCCGCTCGCGCAGAGCGAACAGCCCGGCTTCGACCTGCGCGCGATGTTCGACCGCGAATATCAGTTGCTGCACCGGCGGCTCAACGACGCGTTGCCCGAACTGCTCGCGTCGCAGACCGACGCGCGCCAGCGCGAGATGAGCTATCTGCTGCCGCAGCAGATCGCCGACCTGCAGGATCTGCTCGGCCAGTTCGTCGCCGAGGTGTTCTCCGTGTCGAGCTTCGAGCCGATGCCGATGCTGCGCGGCGTCTACCTGACGAGCGGGACGCAGGAGGGCACCGCGTTCGACCGCGTGATGAGCGGCATCAAGCGCTTCCTGAAGATCGAGGGCGTGCCGCCTGTCGCGCAGGCGGGCTCGACGGGGCGCAGCTTCTTCCTGAGATCGCTGCTGCAGGAGCACATCTTCCGCGAGGCGGCGCTCGCGGGCAGCAACCTGCGCTGGCACCAGCGGCGGCGCGTGCTGCGGGCCGCCGGCTATGTTGCGCTCGCGCTCGTGTGCGTCGCGGTGCTGTTCGCGTGGCTGCGCAGCTATTCGAACAACCGCGCGTATCTCGCCGACGTTGCCGCGCGCGTGCCGGCCGTCGACGCGGAGATCGGCCACGCAAAGATTGCCGATGCGGCCGACGTCGCGCGGCTGCTGCCCGTGCTCGACGCGCTCGGCAACCTGTCGAACGCGGGCGGCATCGATCTCGCCCAGCCGCCATTCGCGTACCGCTGGGGGCTGTTCCAGGGCGAGAAGATCGAGGAGGCCGTGGATGTCGTCTACCGGCGCGCGCTCGACGACGTGCTGCTGCCGATCGCCGCGAACCGGACGGAGGCCGCACTGCGCGAGGCGCAGCCGGGCGACAGCGAATACGCGTATGCGGCGCTGAAGGCGTACCTGATGCTGTACGACAGCGCGCATTACGATCCCGCGTTCGTGCAGGCCGTCGTCGATCTCGAGATGGAGCGCGTGCTGCCGGCCGATTTCTCGCCGGCGCAGCGCGCCGCGCTGCGCGCGCATCTCGCGGCGCTGTTCGGCAACCGCGTCGCGGTGTCGCCGTTCCCGATGAACGAGCGGCTCGTCGCCGACGTGCGCGAGCGGCTGCGGCAGGTGCCGTTTTCGCAGCGGCTGTACAGCCAGCTCGCGCGTACGCTGCGTCCCGCGACCGCGTCGTACGACTTCGGCGTCGCGCGCGCGGTCGGTCCCGATGCGTCGCTCGTGTTCCGCCGCGAGAGCGGCAAGCCGCTCGCCGACGGCGTGCCGGGGCTCTATACGCGCAACGGCTACCGGAACGTGTTCGCGCCGCGGTTGCCGGCCGCCATCGATGCGTACGGGCGCGAGGAAGTGTGGGTGCTGAACCTCGGCGCGTCGGAAACACCGAATGCGACCGACGCGGCCGCGTGGGCGCGCGACGTCCGGCAGCGCTACCTGAACGACTACCTGAAGATCTGGGACGACTATCTGGCGGATCTCCGGCTGCAGCACACGGCAACGCTCGCGCAGAGCATCCAGGTCGCGCGGATGCTGTCGTCCGCGGATTCGCCGCTGTCCCGGCTGATGGTCGCGCTCGCGCGCGACACCGCGCTCGGCGATGCGCCGGGCGGCGCGCGCAATCTCGCGTCGCGCGCGCAGGACAAGGTCGACGACGCGCGCAGTTCGCTCGCGCAGATCTTCGCGGGGCAACCGGGCGGCGATGCGGGCACGGGGGCCGCCGCCCCCGCGAGCCCCGAGCAGGTCGTCGACAGCCATTTCGCGGGCCTGCGCGCGTTCGCGCCGGGCAGCGGCGACCAGGCGGCGGGGTTCGACGCGGTGCTGAAGTCGATCGACGCGCTGTACACGTACCTGACCGCGACCGACGACGCGTTGCGCAGCGGCGCGACGCCGCCGCCGTCCGACGCGCCCGCGCGATTGCGCGCGCAGGCGGGCCGGCTGCCGACGCCGTTCCGCGAAGTGCTCGACGACTTGTCGAACGTCGCGAACGGCAGCGTCGCGACCGTCGAGCAGCGCAGCGTCGCGCAGCGCGCAGGTGCGAACGTCGGGGATTTCTGCCGGCAGGCGATTGCGGGCCGCTATCCGTTCGCGCGCGGCGCGTCGCGCGACGTCGCGCCGTCGGATTTCGCGCAATTCTTTGCGCCGGGCGGCCTGATGGACGATTTCTTCCAGAAGAACCTGCAACCGATCGTCGATACGACGTCGCATCCGTGGCGCTTCGCGAACCGCAATGCCGATGCCGATCCGTCGGCGGCCGTGATGCTCGCGTCGTTCGAGAAGGCGGCGGTGATCCGCGACGTGTATTTCGGCGGCGGCGCGAGGACAGTGCAACTGAAGGTACAGGTCGAGGCGGTCGAGATGGACCCCGCGATCTCCGAAATGGTGCTTGACGTCGACGGCCAGATCGTCCGCTATGCGCACGGGCCGCTCGCGTCGAGCGCCGTGCAGTGGCCGGGCCCGCGCGGCAGCAACCAGGTGCGGCTGCAGACGACCGGGCAGGCCGGCGCCGCGGACGGTTTCACGACCGACGGGCCGTGGGCGCTTCACCGCCTGTTCGACCGCGCGGCGCTGTCGCCCGGGCGCGGCCCCGAGCAGATGATCGCGCGCTTCTCGGTCGACGGGAAACCGGTCGTGCTGCAGGTGACCGCGAGCAGCGTGCGCAATCCGTTCAGGTTGGCCCAGATGGAGTCTTTCACATGCCCTCCGAAGCCATGAGTCCGACGCTGTCGCTCGCGTATGACGGCGCACCGCCCGCGTGGTACGGAAAGATCCCCGGCGCCGGCGACTTCGTGAACCGCCGGCTGCCGCATGCGCTCGCCGGCTGGTGGGAGCGCTGGTTCCAGCAGGGGATGGCCGCGATGCGCCAGCGCGGCGCGGACGAGATCGAGCGCTACTACACGGTCGCGCCGGTCTGGAATTTCCTGATTCCTGCCGGCACCGGCACGCAATGCGTGCAGCCCGGCTGTCTCGCGCCGAGCTGCGACCGCGTCGGGCGCTATTATCCGCTGCTCGTCACGCTGCCGCTCGGCGAGGCCGATTACTGGAGCGCGCTGCCGGATGTCGCGGACGCGTTCTACTGGCAGGTCGGCAGCGCGTTGCTCGACGCGATCCGATATGCGCGCGCGCCTGTCGATCTCGAGGCGTCGCTCGAGAGCGTGCGGCTCGTGCCGGACGACGCGTTGCAGCGCGCTTATGGCGGCGTGGCGGACGGAGCGTCGGCGATGTCGCAGTCGCACTTGGAGTCGCAGCCCGCGCCGGAGCCCGAGCCGCTCGCGACGCCCGCGTGGCCGGGGCTGTCGGGCTATTTCGACCCGCACGGCGCGACGAGCTTCTGGTGGACCAATCGCGCCGACGGCTCGCCGCTGCGCATGCACGCGCATACGGGCGTGCCGGACAGCCTGCTGTTCCTGCGGCTGTTCGGCGGCAGCGTCTAGCGCGCAGCGGGGGGACGACAGGCGGCGCGGCGCATCGTGCCGCCCGCCAGCACGTGACGCGCGGGCGCGCACACCGTTGCGCACCACGCGGGCGCCAATGGACGAACGACGCAGCACGCAGCACGCGGTATGGAGAGTTGGAGATGAAGGACCCGGTTTCGAGAGACAACGATCAGGAGACGGCGGACCGCGGCAGCGCGGCCGGATTCGCGGTGCGGCCGCTGCCGCTCGGCCATCGGCTCGGCGAACTGCAGCTCGACGAGGTGCTCGGCGTCGGCGGCTTCGGGATCGTCTATCGCGCGTTCGACCGCACGCTGCGGCGCGCGGTGGCGATCAAGGAGTACATGCCGTCGATGCTCGCGACGCGCGGCGGCGACTACACGGTGTCGCTGCGCTCCGAGAGGTTCGCACAGGCGTTCGACGCCGGGCGCGCCGCGTTCCTCAACGAGGCGCGGCTGCTCGCGCAATTCGATCACCCGGGGCTCGTGAAGGTCCTGCATTTCTGGGAAAGCCACGGCACCGCGTACATGGTGATGCCGTTCTACGAGGGACGCACGCTCAAGCAGCTGCTCGACAGCGGCGTGCAGATGGGCGAGACCCAGTTGCGCAACGTGGTCGGAGCGCTGCTCGGCGCGCTCGACACGCTGCACCGCGCGCAGTGCTTCCATCGCGACATCGCGCTCGACAACGTGCTGATCCGGCCCGACGGCAGCGCGATCCTGCTCGACTTCGGCGCGGCGCGCAAACGGATCGGCGATCTCGTCGACGACGGCGCGATGATGATCAAGCCCGGCTATGCGCCGATCGAGCAGTACACCGACGATCCCGCGTTCAGCCAGGGGCCGTGGACCGACCTGTACGCGCTCGGCGCGGTGATGCACGCGATGATCGCCGGCGAGCTGCCGCCCGCGGCGGTGGTGCGCAGTATCCAGGACACGTACCGGCCGCTCGCGACGCGCGCGCTGGCCGCGCGCGAGCTGTACAGCCCGGCGCTGCTCGCCGCGGTCGACCATGCGCTGCAGGTCCGGATCGAGGACCGGCCGGACTCGGTCGCGGCGTTCGCGGCGGAGCTCGGGTTGCGCGAGCCGGAACGGCATGGGTATGGCGCGGTGCAGGCGCCCGCGCGGCCAGCGGCGGATGAAGCGGGCGTGAACGCAACGACTCAAACCGGTGAAGGTGCCGTTGCGTCAGGGACGAGCGCCTCGCCGGAGCCGCAACGGCAGTCGGCATCGGGCAGTGCCGACCCCCGTCAAACGCGCACAGTCGCCGGGCAAGCCGCCGCGCATGACTCAACGGGACCGGCCGCAGTGCATCGGAACGACACCAGCGGCTCGGCAGCCTCTACTTCGCCCGGTGCCGCAGCGGGCGTCACGTTACCCGACTCGCGCCCCGGCATCGTCCGACGTCTGCCGGGCGATCGCCGGACGCTACTTACTATCGGCAGCGCAATCGCGTTGCTGCTGGTGATCGGCATCAGCACCGCGTATCTCGTGACGCCGTCGCGCGACGCGCAAACATCGGCATCGAGCCCGAACCCGCCGCGGGCGTCCGCGTCATCGCCCGAATCGGGCAGCAATCCGGCGATGTCACTTGTACAGCAAAACCCGGCGCCCGCGCTCGCCCAGCCGGTTCCGGCGCAAACGCCTGCGGAGCCGTCGGCGCAAGCGTCCGCACCCGTCGTCGCCGCCGCGCCAGCCAGCGAACCTGCCGTGCCGCCTCCGTCGCAAGTCGCGACGAACGATGCCGGCGCCGGCGCCGCGCCGAGGTCGTCGTCGCTGTCACCGTCGTTGCCGTCGTCGCCGGCCGCGTCCGGGTCGAGCCTCGCGCCGGCGGGGAGCCTCGATGCGTCCGAGCGAGTCGTCAACGTGCCGTCGGGTGACAACGCCGCGCGTCCAGCCGCCTCGCCTGCCGCAGCTGCCCCTGCCACAACCGCAATGAGCGCCGCAGCGACCCCAGCGACCCCAGCGACCACAGCGACCACAGCGACCACAGCGACCACAGCGGCGCCCGAGGCCACCCCCGAGCCGCGTCCGCCCGAGCCGCCGCCCGAAACCGTCGCGGTGCGTTTCCACGTGCGGCCGTGGGGCGACATCTACGTGAGCGGCGTGCGGCGCGGCGCGAGCCCGCCGTTGCGCTCGGTGTCGCTGTCGCCGGGCACATACCAGATCGAGATCCGCAACGGCACGCTGCCGCCGATGCGGCGCACCGTGAAGATCGACCCCGGCAGCAAGCCGATCAGCATCGACTATGCCTTCGAATGACACCGGCCGATCGCCGCGCCGCCTTCAGCCACAGGAACGCTCATGCCGCACGCAGACCTGATCGAACGATTGCTTGCCGCCGTCGCGCCGGACGCGCCGTGCGGTACGAATCTCGAGTACGACGCGGATTTCCTGCTGCTGCGGGAACGTGCGACGCCGCGTGCCGAACAGCAATACGGCGACACCGTGATCCCGGCCGAAGCGCCGGACTGGGGCGCCGTCGAGCAGCTCGCGCTTGCGCTGTGCGAGCGGACGAAGGACCTGCGCGTCGCCGCGCACCTGACGCGGAGCTGGACCGAGCTGCGCGGCCTGCCCGGCCACGCGGACGGCCTCGCGCTCGTCGCGGGGCTGCTCGAGCGCTGGTGGGACGACGTGCATCCGCGTGTCGACGCCGATGGCGATACGGACCCGACGCCGCGCATCAACGCGCTGGCCGAAGTCGCGGGCGCGCACGACTGCGCGCGGGCGGCGCGGCGCCAGCCGTTGCTCGACGGCGGCCCGAGCGTGCGTGACGTCGAGCGCATCCTCGACGGCCGCGACGACGTCGCGTCGCGCTATCCGGGCGGCCGCGACCGGCTGGCCGCCGATCTGGCGCACGCGCGCGACATCGGGCAGCCGCCGCTCGGCGCGGCACTCGCCGCGCTCGACGCCCTCGACACGATCCGCGCGCAGGTGAGCGCGAAGCTCGGCGCGGAATGGGTGCCCGACACGAGCGATTTCGAGAAAGCGCTGCGGCGGATCGCATACGACGCGTTGCCGCCGGTCGCGTCGCAGAGAAACGCGGACGCCATAACGGCGGCGGCCGCTGCAACGGCAGCCGATCCCGCGGCACCAGGCGCAGCACCGGGCGCGACAGCGGGCACGACGGCGGGCACAGCGCCATCCGACGGCCACGCGTGGCGCGATGCCGAGGTGACGAGCCGCGACGACGTGCGAATCGGCCTCGAGAAATTCTGCCGCTACTTCGAGCAGCACGAGCCGAGCCATCCGGCGCCGCTGCTGATGCGTCGCGCGCAGCGGCTGCTCGCGCTCGACTTCTACGAAATCATGCGGGACCTCGCTCCCGAAAGCCTGCCGAAGCTGGACCTGCTGAGCGGCGCGCGGAGCGAATGACGCGGAGATGAATGGCGCAATCTGACGTGAAGGAGCAGACGATGACGGACAAGACCAGGGCAGCAGGCAGCGGACAGAAATTCATCGCGCGCAACCGCGCGCCGCGCGTGCAGATCGAGTACGACGTCGAGACCTACGGCGCCGAGCGCACGGTGCAGCTGCCGTTCGTGATGGGCGTGCTGGCGGACCTCGCCGGCAAGCGCGCGGAGCCGCTGCCGGATCTCGCGGAGCGCAGGTTCCTCGAGATCGATGTCGACAATTTTGACGAGCGGATGAAGTCGGTCGCGCCGCGCGTCGCGTTCCAGGTGCCGAACACGCTGACGGGCGACGGTATGCTCAACGTCGACATGACGTTCGAGCGCATCGACGATTTCTCGCCGGCCGCGATCGCGCGCAACGTCGATGCGCTGCGCAAGCTGCTGGACGCGCGCACCGAACTGTCGAACCTGCTGTCGTACATGGACGGCAAGCACGGCGCCGAGCAGCTGATCGAGCAGGCCATCAACGATCCCGACCTCCTGAAGGCGCTCGTGCGGCAGCCGGCGGCGGAACCCGCGGCAGGCGACGCGCCGGCCGCACCGAACGGCGCTGCCACCCCGGAGGTCCGCGATGAATGAACACGCTCACACCCGGGCCGACGCGCTTGACGGTACGCGTGGTGGCGCGCAGCCGGTCGTCGCGCACGACGAGTTCGCCGCGCTGCTGCAGAAGGAATTCAAGCCGAAGACCGCCGAAGCGCGCGAATCGGTCGAGCGGGCCGTGCGCACGCTCGCGCAGCAGGCGCTCGAAAACACGGTCGGCATGACGACGGACGCTTACGGCAGCGTCAAGCAGATCATCGCGGAGATCGACCGCAAGCTGACCGAGCAGATCAACCTGATCCTGCATCACGGCGAATTCCAGACCCTCGAAGGCGCGTGGCGCGGGTTGCACTACCTCGTCACGCACACCGAGACCGACGAGTTGCTGAAGATCAAGGCGCTGCCCGTGTCGCGCAACGAGCTCGCGCGCATGCTGAAGCGCTACAAGGGCGTCGCGTGGGACCAGAGCCCGCTGTTCCGCAAGGTCTATGAGGAGGAGTACGGTCAGTTCGGCGGCGAGCCGTTCGGCTGCCTCGTCGGCGACTTCCACTTCAACCACAGTCCGCCCGACGTCGAGATGCTCGGCGAGCTGTCGAAGATCGCGGCGGCCGCGCACGCGCCGTTCATCGCGGGCGCGTCACCGGCGCTGATGCAGATGGACTCGTGGCAGGAGCTGTCGAACCCGCGCGACCTCACGAAGATCTTCCAGAACACCGAATACGCGGCGTGGCGCAGCCTGCGCCAGTCGGACGATTCGCGCTACGTCGGGCTCGCGATGCCGCGCTTCCTCGCGCGGCTGCCGTACGGCGCGCGCACCAACCCGGTCGACGCGTTCGACTTCGAGGAAGACACCGACGCGGCGAGCCACGATCGCTATACGTGGGCGAATTCCGCGTATGCGATGGCCGCGAACATCAACCGCTCGTTCAAGCTGTACGGTTGGTGCTCGTCGATCCGCGGCGTCGAATCGGGCGGTGCGGTCGAGGGGCTGCCGTGCCACACGTTCCCGACCGACGACGGCGGCGTCGACCAGAAATGCCCGACCGAGATCGCGATCAGCGACCGCCGCGAGGCCGAGCTCGCGAAGAACGGCTTCATGCCGTTCGTGCACCGCAAGAACTCGGATTTCGCGGCGTTCATCGGCGCGCAGTCGCTGTACCAGCCGGCCGAGTACCACGATCCCGACGCGACCGCGAACGCGCGGCTGTCCGGCCGCCTGCCGTATCTGTTCGCGTGCTGCCGCTTCGCGCATTACCTGAAGTGCATCGTGCGCGACAAGATCGGCTCGTTCCGCGAACGCGACGACATGGAGCGCTGGCTGAACGACTGGATCATGAACTACGTCGACGGCGATCCCGTGAACTCGTCGCAGGAAACCAAGGCGCGCAAGCCGCTCGCGGCGGCGCAGGTCGTCGTCGACGAGGTCGAGGACAACCCCGGCTACTACGCATCGAAATTCTTCCTGCGACCGCACTACCAGCTCGAAGGGCTCACCGTGTCGCTGCGGCTCATCTCGAAGCTGCCTTCCGCAAAGGCGACCAGCGAGTGAGCGGCATTCAACCTGACCTCGGACGGAAATCGGACCAAATCGGACCAAATCGCACCAAAACGGAGACGGCAATGGGCGTGGCAATGTTCATGAAGGTGGAAGGCGTGACCGGCGAATCGGCGGACGCACAGCACAAGGGCTGGACCGACATCCAGTCGTTCACGTGGGGCGCGAGCCAGCCGGGCGCGATGGCGAGCGGCAGCGGCGGCAATGCGGGCAAGGCGAGCTTCAACGATCTCGTCGTGGCCGCGTACATGGACAAGGGCGCGCCCGCGATCATCAAGAACTGCGCGAGCGGCAAGCACCTGTCGTCGGTCGAGATTTCCGCGTGCAAGACCGGCGGCACGCAGGTCGAGTTCATGCGCGTGACGCTGCAGGAGGTGCTCGTCACGTCCGCGCAGGTCGCGGGCGTCGATCCCGGCGACGCGGCCGACCGGCTGCTGATGCACTTCGGCTTCCAGGCCGCGAAGGTGAAGAAGCAGTACTGGCAGCAGAACGACAACGGCGGCAAGGGCGCCGAGGTGTCGGTCGGCTGGAACATCAAGGAAAACACCGAGATGTAACGGTACGGAGACGACCATGGACGACCCGCGAACCCGCGGCGGCAGCGAAGGCCGGGATGGCCGGGATGGCACGGAAAGCCGCGGCGGCGGCATGCGCGACCGGCTGCAGCCGGCGCTGCTCGACCGGCTCACCGACGACGCGCCGCAGCGCACGAGCGAAGCGCCCGACGTACCCGACGCGCAATGGATCGGCGCCGAGCGCCTGCGCGCGGCCGTGCTGCGCGATCTCGCGTGGCTGCTCAACACGCGCAATGCCGAAGACGGTTTCGTCGACTGGTCGGCGTTCGCGCATGCACAGGCGTCGGTGCTCAACTTCGGGATGCGGCCGCTCGTCGGCAAGCCGATGTCGGGCGTCGAGCGGATGTCGGTGGAGGCGTCGATCCGCGACGCGATCGTCCGCTTCGAGCCGCGCATCGCGCCCGACAGCGTCGAGGTCCGCAGCGTGGCCGATGCGCCCGGCGGCCGGGTTGGCGAACAGCGCCACAACGTGCTGCTGTTCGAGATTCGCGGCACGCTGTGGTCGATCCCGCATCCCGTCGAATTCGTGCTGCGTTCTGGCCTCGACCTGGAGACGGGCGCGATGTCGCTGCAATCGACGGCGGGGGGCTGACGCGATGGATACGCGCCTGCTCGACTACTACAACCGCGAACTCGCTTATCTGCGCGAGCTCGGCGGCGAATTCGCGCAGCAGTTCCCGAAGGTGGCGTCAAGGCTGCGGCTGCACGACTCGGGGCCGCCCGACCCGTACGTCGAGCGGCTGCTCGAAGGCTTCAGCTTCCTCACCGCGCGCGTGCAACTGAAGATGGACGCGGAGTTTCCGCGCTTCACGCAGGCGCTGCTCGACGCCGTATATCCGGGTTACGTGGCGCCGCTGCCGTCGATCGCGATCGTGCGGTTCGCACCGCTGCTGAACGAAGGCAGCCTCGCGCAGGGCTGGCGGCTGCCGGCCGGCACCGCATTGCGCGCGCGGCCGGCCGCGTCCGAGCAGACCGCGTGCGAATTCCGCACCGCGCACGACCTGACGCTGTGGCCGCTCGAACTGACCGATGCGGCCGTCACGGGCGCGCCGGCCTGGCTGCCGCGCGGCGCGGTCGCGGCGCGCCAGGACGTGCGCGGCACGCTGCGCATCCGGCTGAAGGCGCGCGGCGGCGCGAAACTCGCGCAACTGCCGCTCGACCGGTTGACGTTCCATCTCGCCGGCCCCGAGCGCGACGCGCTGCATCTGCTCGAACTGCTCGCCGCACATGCGCTCGGCGTTGTCTGCCACGATCCGGGCCAGCCACCGCGCTGGATGCATCCGCTCGACGCCGACGCGATCGTCCACGAAGGCTTCGACCCGGCGCAGGCGATCCTGCCCGACGACGGCCGCAGCTTTCACGGCTACCGGCTGCTGCGCGAGTATTTCGCGTTTCCGGCACGCTTCCTGTTCTTCAGCATCGGCGGCTTGCGGCCGGCGCTCGCTCGCGCGCGCGGCGACGAATGCGAGCTGACCGTGCTGTTCGACCGTCACGACGCGGCGCTCGAAGCGGCGGTCGACGCGCGGCATCTCGCGCTGAACTGCACGCCCGCCGTGAACCTGTTCACGCGCCGCGCCGACCGGATACCGGTGCAGCCGGGCGCGCGCGAACACCATGTCGTGGTGGACCGCAGCCGGCCACTCGACTACGAGGTCTATGCGGTGCAGCGGCTCGCGAGCGAACAGCGTGACGACGGCCAGTCGCGCGAATTCCGGCCGTTTCACGCGTCGTTCGCCGGCGACGGCGGCAATTACGGCGCGTACTACACGGTGCGGCGCGAGCCGCGGCTGGTGTCCGCGCAGGCGCGCGCGAACGGCACGCGCACCGGCTACGTCGGCAGCGAGGCCTACGTGTCGCTCGTCGACAGTCAATGCGCGCCTTACGACGAAACGATGCGCTACCTGTCCGTCGACACGCTGTGCACCAACCGCGATCTCGTGCTGCTGCAGCCGCCCGGCGACGCAAACACGTTCACGCTGCGCGTGTCCGCGCCCGTCGAGCGGATCGTCGCGATACGCGGCCCGTCGCGGCCGCGCCCGCCGATCGCCGACGCGCAGACGGCCTGGCGGCTGATCCGCCATCTCGGGCTCGCGCGCCACACGCTGACCGATCTCGACGACGACGACGGCGCGCACGTGCTGCGCGAACTGCTCGGCCTGCACGCCGATCCGGCGGACGCCGCGATGCGCCGGCAGATCGACGGCTTGCGGCGCGTCGCGTTCTCGCCCGTGTTCCGCCGCCTGCCGGCGCTCGGGCCGCTGATGTTCGGGCGCGGCGTGCAGGTCGACGTGACCGTCGACGACCACGCGTTCTCCGGCGACAGCCCGTTCCTGCTCGGTGCGGTGCTCGAACAGTTCTTCGCGCGGCATGTGTCGATCAACGCGTTCGCCGAATGCGTGCTGACGAGCGCGCAACGCGGCACGCTCGCGCACTGGCCGGCCCGCATCGGCAGGCGGCCCGCGATATGACGCGCGACATGAAACACGACACGCGATCCGGCGTGCAGCCGGCCGCCGACGCAACGCGCCGCGACGCATGGTGGGCGCGGCTGCGCGCCGCGCCGCACGGCTACGACCTGTTCCAGGCGCTGCGCTGGCTCGATGCGCTGTCGCCCGGGCGCGCGCCGCTCGGCCATGCCGCGCGGCCGCGCGACGAGCCCGTGCGGCTCGGGCAGCAGCCGTCGCTCGCGTTCGCGGCGTCGATGCTGGCCGGCGTGCGCGATCAGGGCACGGCGCCGCCGCGCGTCGCGATCCACGGCTTCGGGCTGTTCGGGCCGAACGGGCCGCTGCCGTCGCATCTCACCGAATACGCGCACGAACGGGCGGCCCAGCACGGCGATCCGACCTTCGCCGCGTTCGCGGACCTGTTTCATCACCGGCTGATCCTGCTGTTCTACCGCGCGTGGGCTGATGCTCAGCCGACGGTGAGTCTCGACCGGCCCGCGCGCGCACGGTTCGATGGCTATATCGCGAGCCTGATCGGCCGCGAAGCGAACGCGGACCGGCCGGCCGGACAGGCGCGTGCCGAGGCCGACACGCTCGCGCCGCATGCCCGCTATTTCCATGCGGGCCATCTCGTCCGGCATACGCGCAACCCCGAAGGGCTCGTGCAGATCGTGCGCCGGCATTTCGGCGTCGACGCAAGGATCGTCGAGCACGTGCCGCAATGGGTGGCGATCGAGCGCTCGCAGCGCTGCACGATCCGCGCAACCCGGCCGACGTTGCGCCTGGGCGGCGTCGCGCTCGGCTTCGCGGTGCGTGACGCGCAGTCGCGGTTCCGGATCGTGCTCGGCCCGCTGTCGCTCGACGCGTACCGGTGCTTCCTGCCCGGCGGCCCGCATGCGCGGCAGCTTGCGCAATGGGTGCGCGAGTACGTCGGCATCGAATTCGACTGGGACGTGCAGCTCGAACTCGCGGCCGACGCGGTGCCCGCGCTCGCGCTCGGCGTGCCCCAAGGGATCGGCCGCACCGCGTGGCTCGGCCGGCGGCTCGAACCGGGCCCCGCGCGCGATCTCGTGGTTCACTACGACGCGCGCCGCGATTCGCCGCGCGCGGGCGTCGACCTTCATCGCGAAACCGCATAAACGGGAACCGTCATGTCCGATATCGGCCGCGTCAACCTGTTCGGGAAACTGAATTCGTTCCTTTACGAAACGCTCGAGCAGGCCACCGGATTCTGCCGGCTGCGCGGCAATCCGTACGTCGAGCTCGCGCACTGGATCAAGCAGATCCTGCAGCGGCCCGACAGCGACCTGCACCGGGTCCTGCGCCGCTTCGACATCGACGAGGCCGCCGTCGACCGCCGTCTCGTCGCGGCACTCGACCGGCTGCCGCGCGGCGCGGGATCGGTGTCCGACCTGTCCGCGCACATCGACGACGCCGTCGAGCGCGCGTGGGTCTACGCGACGCTGAAATACGACGCCACGCGCATTCGGGGCGCGGTGCTGTTGCTCGCGATCCTGAAGACGCCGCAGCTGCGCAATGTGCTGTACGCGATCGCGCGCGAGTTCGAGCGCATCGTGCCCGATGTGCTCGCCGATGGGCTCGATTCGATCGTCGACGGTTCGCCCGAAGCGCAACCGGGCGGGCCGGCCGGCCCGGGCGGAGACGCCACGGCGCGCGCCGCTGCGTCAGCCACCGCGGGCGGCTCCGCGCTCGCACGCTTCGCGTTCGACCTCACGGCCCGCGCGCGCGCCGGCGAGATCGACCCTGTCATCGGCCGCGATCCCGAGATTCGCCAGATCGTCGACATCCTGCTGCGGCGCCGGCAGAACAATCCGCTGCTGGTCGGCGAGGCCGGTGTCGGCAAGACGGCCGTGGCCGAGGGCTTCGCGCTGCGGATCGCCGCCGGCGACGTGCCGCCGGCGCTGCGCGACGTCGCGCTGTACCTGCTTGACATCGGGCTGCTGCAGGCCGGCGCGGGCGTGAAGGGCGAGTTCGAGAGCCGCCTGCGCGGCGTGATCGACGAAGCGATGTCGTCCGAGCGGCCGGCGATCCTGTTCATCGACGAAGTGCACACGCTCGTCGGCGCGGGCGGCGCGGCGGGCACCGGCGACGCCGCCAATCTGCTGAAACCCGCGCTCGCGCGCGGCTTGCTGCGGACCATCGGCGCGACGACCTGGTCCGAGTACAAGCAGTACATCGAGAAGGACCCGGCGCTGACCCGCCGCTTCCAGCTCGTGCACGTGCACGAACCGGAAGAGGACGCCGCGCTGACGATGCTGCGCGGGCTCGCCGCGAAGCTCGAAGCGCATCACCGCGTGCTCGTGCTCGACGATGCGCTGCAGGCCGCCGTCGCGCTGTCGCACCGGTACATCCCCGCGCGGCAGTTGCCCGACAAGGCGATCAGCCTGCTCGACACCGCGTGCGCGCGCGTCGCCGTCAGCCAGCACGCGGTGCCCGCGCCGATCGAGGACGCGCGCCGCCGCATCGACAGCCTGCGCGTCGAACACGAGCGGATCGGGCGCGAGTTCGCGCTCGGCACCGGCGACGCCGCGCGGCGCGACGCGATCGACACCGCGATTGCCGGCGCGCAGGCCGGGCTCGACCGGCTCGATGCGCGCTGGCAGGCCGAACGCGCCGCGTTGACGACGATCGTCGACGCCCGCGCCGTGCTGCTCGACGACGCTCCGTCGAGCGCGCTCGACGCCGACGCCAGGGCTGCCGCGCAAGCCCGTCTCGCCGCCGCACAGCAGGCGCTGGCCGACCTGCAGGGTGACGCGCCGCTGGTGCTCCCTGCAGTCGACTCGCACGCGGTCGCGGCCGTCGTCGCCGACTGGACCGGCATCCCGCTCGGCCGGATGGTGCGCGACGAGACGCAGGCCGTGCTGAAGCTCGCCGATACGCTCGGCGAACGGGTCGTCGGCCAGCGGCACGCGGTCGAACTGATCGCCGAGCGGATCCAGACCGCTCGCGCGAAGCTCGACGATCCGGCCAAGCCGCACGGCGTGTTCCTGCTGTGCGGGCCGTCCGGTGTCGGCAAGACCGAAACCGCGCTCGCGCTGGCCGACACGTTGTACGGTGGCGAACACAACGCGATCACGATCAACATGAGCGAGTTTCAGGAAGCGCATACCGTGTCGACGCTGAAGGGCGCGCCGCCCGGCTATGTCGGCTACGGGCAGGGCGGCGTGCTGACCGAGGCCGTGCGGCGCCGTCCGTACAGCGTCGTGCTGCTCGACGAGATCGAGAAGGCGCATCGCGATGTGCACGAGATCTTCTTCCAGGTGTTCGACAAGGGCTGGATGGAAGACGGCGAAGGACGCGACATCGACTTCCGGCATACGGTGATCCTGCTGACGTCGAACGTCGGCGCCGATCGCGTGATGCAGGTGTGCCGCGATCCCGAGCGTTTGCCCGACGCGCAGACGCTCGCCGATGCGCTGCGCGCGCCGCTGCTCGACGTGTTTCCGGCCGCGCTGCTCGGCCGGCTGACCGTCGTGCCGTACTACCCGCTGAGCGACGCCACGCTGGCCCGGATCGTCGCGCTGCAACTGCGCCGGATCGAGCAGCGGATCGACCTGCATCACGGCATCCGGCTGCATTGCACCGACGCGGCGACCGTACTGATCGTCGAACGCTGCCGGACCATCGAGTCAGGCGGCCGGATGGTCGACTCGATCCTCACGCACACCGTGATGCCGCGCATCAGCCGCGCGATCCTGCAGGCGACGCTCGAAGGCCGCACGCTGGCGTCGATCGAAGTGAGCGCGGCCGGCGGCGAATTCGTTTACCGGTTCGACGAGGAGGCCACGGCGTGAACCGCGTCTTCATACTCGACAGCCCGCACGGCGACGACCTGAAATTCCATACGCTCGACGGCAGCGAGGCACTCGGCCGCCTGTTCGAATTCCGGATCGAGGCGCTCGCGGACAGCCACAGCCTGTCGCTGAAGGATCTGCTCGGCAAACCCGTGACCGTGCGGATCGAACAGCAGGACCGCTCGACGCGCTACCTGAACGGGATCGTTGCGCGTGCGACGCTGGCCGGCCGGCGCGCCGAACGGCACTACGGCTACGAACTGATCGTGCGCCCGTGGCTGTGGCTCGCGACGCGCCGCTCCGACTGCCGGATCTTCCAGAACCGCACCGTGCCCGAGATCGTGCAGGAGGTGCTGGCGCCGTATGGTTTTCCTGTCGAGAACAAGCTGACCGAAGCGTATGTACCGCGCGAATACTGTGTGCAGTACAACGAAACCGACACGGCGTTCGTCTCGCGGTTGATGGAGTTCGAGGGCATCTATTTCCATTTCCGGCACGCGGCGGACCATCACACGCTGGTGCTGTGCGACGCGATGTCGTCGCACACCGCGTTGCCCGGCTACGAGACGATTCCGTACATCGCGCCCGACCGCACCGCGATCGCTGACGAGGAGCATATCGACAGCTGGCTGCCCGCGCAGGAGGTGAGCGTCGGGAAGCACCAGACCACCGACTACGACTACACGAAGCCGCGCGCCGATCTGTCGACGCAGAAGGTCGATCCTCGCGGGCACGATCATGACGGCTTCGCGTCGTTCGAATGGCCCGGCGGCTATCGCGACGATGGGCCCGGCGCGCACTACAGCCGCGTGCGGCTCGAGGAGCAGCAGGCCGAACACGAACGGGCGAGCGCCGATACCGACGTGCGCGGCGTCGCGCCCGGTTACCTGTTCACGCTCGTGCATTGCCCGCGCGCCGACCAGAACCGCGAGTATCTGATCGTGAGGTGCCAGTACCGCTTTCGGGAGAACGCGTATGCGAGCGCCGCCGATGCCGAAGCGGTCGTGCATGAATCGCAGGTGCTCGCACAACCGTCGAGCCTGCCTTACCGGTCGCCGCGCGACACGCCGCAGCCGCGCACGAACGGCCCGCAGACAGCGACCGTCGTCGGGCCGCCCGGCGAGGAAATCTGGACCGACCAGTACGGGCGCGTGAAGCTGCAGTTCCGCTGGGATCGTTATGGGCAGAGCAATCAGGATTCGTCGTGCTGGGTGCGTGTATCGAGTCCGTGGGCCGGGGGCGGGTTCGGGGGCGTGCAGATTCCGCGTGTGGGCGACGAGGTGGTCGTCGATTTCCTGAACGGCGATCCGGATGCACCGATCGTGACCGGGCGCGTATACAACGGCGAGAAGATGCCGCCGTGGGGCCTGCCGGGCAGCGCGACGCAGAGCGGTTTGCTGTCGCGGTCGTCGCCGGGCGGGACGACCGAGCACGCGAATGCGTTCCGGTTCGAGGACAAGAAGGGCGCGGAGCAGCTGTGGATGCATGCCGAGCGGAATTTCGATGTGGAGACGGAGCTCGATCATTCGCTGTCGGTGGGGAACAACCATACGCATACGGTCGGCAATGACGAGACGATGCAGGTGAAGAACAACCGGCTGAGGAGTGTGGGGCAGAACGAGACGGTGAATATTGGGCAGAACAGGGTTGCGCAGATTGGCGGAAACGAGACGCATGGCGTAACCGGCAACCGGACGCGCTCAGTCGGGCAGAACGAGACCGTGACGATCGCCGCGAATCGCGACGCGACCATCGGCGGCACGCACAAGGAAACGGTCGCACTGAGCAAGACCGAAACCATCGGCGAAGGCAAGACGCTGAACGTCGGGCAGCTTTATCAGACGACGTCGCAGGACATGAAGACGCTGGTTGCGTCGTCGCATACCGAGGAGATCGGTGCGCGGACGTCGACGATTGCGAATGCGCATGTGCTCATGGTCGGCGGTGAACACACCGTCAGCGTCGGCGCGAACCACACGACTAACGTGCAGCGTCAGGTGCTCGTCAATGCCGGCGATCAGCTTGCGCTGATCTGCGGGATGTCCAGCATCGTGATGAAGAGCGACGGCACGATCACGATCCAGGGCGTCAACGTCGCATCGACCGGCACAGAAAGCCACCGCGTGAACGGCAAGACGGTGACGTCGTCGGCGACGGGCGAGCACACGGTCGAAGGCACCATCCTGAAACTGAATCCGTGACGGAGGTTCGCACGAATGCAGAACTGGCAGCCGACCAATCCGGTGGAGCGCAGGTTCATGGATGCGCATGCGGACTGGATGAGTTTCGCGAAGGACAAGGCCGCGCGGTTGATGGTCTGGCAGACCGACGAGACGGATGCGCAACTCGTGCGGCTGTATTTCCAGGTTCAGGACGAAACGTCGTGCGCGGTGCGGACGATGCGCGCGTCGTTCGTCAATGAATCGCGCTATGCGAAGGCGCTGACGGACGAGCTCGTCGCGTTCTACGACAGCCGGCGGGATGCATCCAATGCGCAGGGCGTGCACGCCGATTGGCAAGCGCCGTACGACGATGGCACGAATTCGTTGCTGTATCTGTTCACGGTTGCCGACAGCCTGATGCGCCACCATCCGGACATTTTCCCGTCGATGGTGTTTGTGCTGGAGCCGGCGAACGTGCGTGACAACTCGGCATGGGTGCGATGGCTGGATGGCTTGCTGTCGATCATCGCCTTCGCCCCGAAGCTTGGCGAGCGCGTGCGCTTCGTCGTGCCGCGCACGGATATCACGCCGTTTGCTGAACTGCTGCAACGGCATTCATCTGTGGCACGCCTCGTGCGAGGCAAGTATTCGACGGCGAGCGTGCCGCGTGAATTGCTGGCGGAGTCGGGCGAACGCGGGCCGAGCGGTGAGTTTCGGCGGCATTTCGTGATGTTGACCGAGACGATCGAAGGCGGAAATCCGGCGCGGCTCGAGGAATTGCGTGCGGCGGCGCTGAAGATCGCGGAGCGCGAGCAGTGGTTCGATCAGTGTGTTGTCGTGCATCTGATTGCAGGGGCCGCGTACCTGAAGTGGCGCGATCGGGAGCGTGCGATCGATGCATACCGGAGCGCTGCCAGCAGCGGCATGCGCGCGGTCGAAGCAGGGCATCCGGCGGGGCACAAGCTTGTCGCGAACGGGTTGTTCGGCGAGGCAAGCGTGCATCTGACACACAAGGACTACGCGCACTCGGCGTATTGCTATGAGCGCGCGGCGGCATCGACTACGGCTGCAAAGGACGGGCTAATGACGGTCGAGGCATGGCGCATGAGCGCCGTGTGCTGGGAGCGGGCAGGGGAGCGCGAGCATGCGCTGGAGGCCGGGTTCAATGCGCTCGATGCGGGATTGATGATCGACGAACCGATGCGCGCGAACAGTAGTTTGCCGCTCGTGGTCGAGTGGATGGTTTCGCAGTTGGGTGTGATGGACCGGCGGCGCAACGCGCTCAGCGAGAAGGTTGCTGCATTGCGCGGCGGGCGCTGAGCGCGAGCAGAGGGGCTAAATCGTGGCACTACTGGCCGTCAAGCATCTCGATCCGGTTGTTGGCGTCGACGTTCATTCGGTACTGGTCACGCCAGGTACGCCGCCGGTGTTCCTGCCGCACCCCCATGTCGGGTTCATGCTCGATCTGCGCGAGTATGTCCAGGCGGCGAAGGGCGTCGTCGGCAGCATTGCGATGATGATCGTGCAGGAGAAGGTGACCGAGTATGTCGAAGATCATCCCGACGATGTGAAGAAGCTGGAGCACTTGGCCGAATCAACGATGCAGCAGGTCAATGACTTGACCGGTGTAATGGGCGGGAAGCTGCCGGACATCAAGGACAACGCGATAGTTGCTAAAGGGCTGAAGCTCGAGGAGGAGGGCAAGGCAATCAGGAGCCGGATAGATGACGCGCTTGGTTCAAACGTCGGCGCCGGGGGCGGCAGCGGCAGGCCGATTTTCGTGAACGGGATGCTGCGCGCCACGGCGGGGACGCACGCGTATCACGTTCCGGGGTTGCATTTCCCGCTGGGGGAATCGTTTGTGCCGCCGCCGGCGGAGGATCCGGAGCCGTCGAACGACGGGGAATCGTTCATGGGCAGCAAGACGGTGCTCGCCAACAATGATCCGATGTCGTACATGGCACTGCAGGCGTTGAGTTGCTGGTCGGTCGGTATGGAACCGCCGCCGCACAATAGCGCGCATACGGATCGGACTTATCCGTCGATGCCGAGTTCGGTGATGCTGCCGATTCCGGCAGGGCGGCCGGTGTTGGTGGGTGGACCACCGATCATGAACATGGCTGCGGCGGCGAAGGGGTTGCTCAAGGCGTTTCGGGGATCGGATTGGGCGAAGGCGCTGGCGGACAAGCTGAATTTGAAGTCGGGGTTTTTGCGGTGCAAGGTGCTGCATGCAGAGCCGGTGGATGCAATCACAGGTGAAGTGGTTGTGCAGCAGCACGATTTCACGATTTCTGGTCGCCTGCCACTCGTATGGGACCGTCATTACGCGAGCCAGAACACGTGGCGCGGCACGGTTGGTGTGGGCTGGCAAACGCCGGCCGACATCCGACTTGAACTGATGCAGCATGCAGGCGAGGTGGGGGCGGCTGCCTATTTTCCGGATCATGCGACGGCATTCGACTCGATGCCGGATGCTACCGGATGGTGGGCCCGCGTACATGACTGGCAGCACGGACATGCGCTGTACCGGAATGGCGACCAACTGGTCCTTCGCACGCGTGCCGGGATCGAATATACGTTTGCATTGCCTGCACGATGGCAGCACGCGGTAGACATCCTTGCGGAAGGCTCCACGTTGACGCTGCCTATCGCGCGGATTGCCGACCTGAATGGTAATGCCTGGGTGTTCGAGCGCGGAGCGGAAGGTCGTTTGGCGCGCCTCATCGAGTGGAAGGGCGACGAAGCGAGCGGTCGTACGATCGCATGCGCACCGAGCGCAAGAAACCTGCTAACTGCACTGACCCTGATCGATGCCGGCGGTCACGCACATCTGCTCGTTGCCTACGAACACGACCGACACGGTGATCTGGTTACCGCGCTCGACGCGATGGGCCAGTCACGTAGATTCGCGTATGCCGACGGTCACCGGATGGTACTCCACACGAACGCGCGGGGAATATCTTTCTACTACAGTCACCGACAGTATCAAGACCGGAGGTGGCGGGTTACTCACGCATGGGGCGACAACGGAATATTCGATTACCACTTTGCCTACGACACTGGGCGGAGTGAAACTCTGATCACCGATTCATTAGGACATGAAACGCTTCTCCAAGCCAATGATCGCGGAACTCCGGTAGCGCGAATCGGCCCACTAGGTGACATGTGGAGCTACCGCTACGATCCGCAACGACGTACAAGCGCCGAGACAGATCCCGCCGGCCACACCACCGAATGGGAGTACGATGTCTACGGCAATCTGCTGGCGCAGACGCTAGCCGATGGGAGCGCGGTGCGTGTGGAGTACAACGCGAACCATAAACCCGTGCATGTGACTGATTCGGGCGCAAGGCAGTGGCGTTGCGAATGGGACGAACGCGGCAACTTGCTTGAGCAGATGCTGCCGACGCAGGTCAACATCTTGTACAAGTACGATCGGTACGGTCAACTGGTTAGCTATACGAAGCCACCTGGTGCGGTGACATGCTTCGACTACGATCCCGATGGCAACCTCTTGCAGGTAGTCGACGCTCTCGGACAACGTACCCGATATGCGCATGATGCGCGGGGCAACTGCATCCAGACTGTCAACCCACTGGGTCAAGTGAGCAACTATGAATTCGATCGCAACGGCAACCTCACGCGAGCACTCGAGCCGGGTGATCGGGAAGTCTTTTACAGCTATGACGCTGACGGTAATCTGGTGCGCTACCGTGATCCGAGCGGCTGGGTCACGCAACTCGAATATTCGGCGCTGGGGCAGATCGCCAAATGGCTGACGCCGGATGGGAGCGTGGTCGAGCACCAGTACGACACCGAAGGCCAATTGGTCGGCATAGTCAACGAGCGCGGCGAACTGTATCAGCTAAAGCGTGACGCGTTGGGACGGATCTTGGAAGAGGTCGACTACTGGGGCCAGTCGCGGCGCTATGAATATGGTGTGACGGGTGAACTGCTGCGTAGCATCGACCCTTTGAATCAGGCCGTCGAATACGAAACAGATATCCTCGGTCGTATCGTGCAAAAGCGTATACCCGATCCGCGACAGCTTGATGGAATCCGCACCGAGACGTTCTCATACGATTTCATTGGCAATCTCGTCGTCGCTGAGAATCCCGACAGCCGCGTTGAACTGAAATATGACATGGCCGGCCGCGTCGTCGAGGAAAGGCAGGGCGAGGCGTTCACGATCACCCACGTGTATGACGTGGCTGGCAATCGCATCGAACGCCAGACCCGATTGAAGACGGATGATGGCATTATCACGCACACGGTTCGCTACGAGTATGACGCGCTCGGTGCAGTCAGTTCGATCCGATTGGACGACGCGGCACCGGTCACGTTCGAACGAGATGCACTCGGACAAATTCGAGTCGAGCATCTTGGGGCCGAAATACGTCGGGAGTTGTCATACACGTCGGCGGGATTACCGGCAAAGCAAACCCTGTTTTCCAGCGCTGGCCCGCTATTTACCAGAGAATATGGGTATGACGCAAACGGTGAATTGCTTGAAAAGCGAGACTCTCGTCTGGGCGCTGAGCGCTATCAATACGATCCGGTGGGCAAACTGACCGGACACCTTGATCCGGCAGGCAAACTACATCGTTTCCTGTACGACTCCACGGGTGACCTGCTGAGAACTACGATTCGCGGTGGCAACCGCAACCAGACCGGCAGGTTCGGCCAGGAGCAACAGACCGACACATGGGTACGAGAAGGTGAGTACGAAGGCTGTTATTGCGTGTATGACCGCGCGGGCAACCTGATCCGCAAACGGGAGAGCACCCAGGACCTGGTCTTGCGCTGGGATGCTTCCGGACAACTGATTGAAACCGTGTCATTGCGTCCGATGCACATAGGTGCCGAGGGTCACCACGTCTGCATTCGCACAGGATACGAATACGATGCGCTCCGACGGCGCGTACGCAAGGTTGTGTACGTCGATCAGGACAGACCGGAATCAGCTGCAATCCACGAAAACTCCGGTACACCGTCATACATTTCCCGCTATTTTTGGGACGCAGATACGTTGACTGCAGAATACGCCTGCGATGTTGAGGATGTCATATCAAATTTTGGCGATCAGGGCCCGTCAGTACGACCGAAACAAACACACGTAAATTGTGTTCCCGAAGAGAGGGCTTTGCGCGGTGGCCGTGAGTGGATTTATTACCCCAGGACCTTCCAGATTCTGGCCGTAGCGTATTGCAGCCATCAGCAGCGCGACGATCTTGAATTCCCAAACGCAAACGCACAACACGTTACGCTCTCTGCGTCGCCGGAGGATTCGGCTTCTGCCGCTGGGTGGATGTCTGCAGTGCCTACGCCCTTGAGGAAGGATGTATATTTTTTCGAGAACGATTTGAACGGGGCGCCAGTGCGGATGCATGACGAATGTGGATGCCTGGTTTGGGAAGCACGTTATGGGCCACTGGGAAACGTTGCATGCGTTGAAGAACATCCAATTGAACAGCCGATAAGACTCCAAGGTCAATTTTTTGACTGGGAGTCTGGCCTCAGCTACAACAGACATAGATATTTTGATTCTCATACCGGAATTTTCACAAGCCAGGATCCGATTGGGTTAGACGGCGGTATAAACCTCTACCAGTATGCGCCAAACTTATTCCGCTGGGCAGATCCAACGGGGTTAAAGAAAAATGAGCACGGACGAGATTGGGTTAATGCCGTGCGAGCAACAATTGTCGTGGGAAATGGAGCACCTAAAACTTATGGAAGCGGAGCATCAGGACATGCCGAGCAGGATGCACTTCTCGACAATATCCTCGATATCGATAATCAGGACGTTATGCTGACAAATATTGAAGGCGATTATCGAAGCAACGAAAAAGGCACATGGATCGATCCGGTAACAATCTGCACCAAGCGCTGCAGAGGTGAGATGTTCTGGGCGGCACATATCGGCAATGTGGCTTCTTTGACATTCCCGATGGTCATCGCAAAGAAGTTCGTGAGGAATGTAACAATCCAGCGGGGGCACTTCGAATATTTGGCCAACGAAATGGAGAATCTAAAAAGTAGCTCAAAAAAACAATGGGATGCGATAACGAAATGTGAGCAAGGTCAATGCAACCACCCTTGATAATCGTTGGTTTGAACCTTATCGGTCATCCGCCACTCTCCTCCATTAACTGAATGCGGTCGCCACGCAAAAAAAGTTGTGGACGCAAAAATGCCTAAGCGGGACAACCGCGGTCACCGGCGTAACGTATCAATCCTTCGGTTTGAATGGTTGTGGTACACGCACCGCTCCCTGCATCGCGACCATCCAGCCCGGATATTCGGCCGGCAAGACACTCACTTCATCGAGCCGGGCGATCTGTTCCGGCGAAAGCGTCAGGTCGACTGCGGCGAGATTGTCTTCGAGCTGCGCGACGTTCTTCGCGCCGACGATCACACTCGTCACATGCGTCTTCGCCAAGACCCACGCCAGCGCGACCCGCACAACCGACACCGCATGCGCGGCGGCGATGTCGCGCATGACGGCGACGCACGCCCATGTGCGCCACGGTCGTTGGGGTCGGGGCCCATCGGGCTGCTGACCATGGTGGCGATCACGACGTCCTTGCGCGCGACGCCGAGATTCTTAAGCGCCTGACCGAGCCGCTGCTCGGACGCACCGAACGAATACACATCCGCCGAATAAATATTGGCGTTAAATCAAAGGGTTGCTTTTTGGGATCGAGCCTCAGGCTTTTGGCCTTGGGAGGCGAAAACCGAAGATTTCGGTCGAACAAATTGACAGTGACGATCCCGCAACAAGCGCGAGCGTATCGGAACATCTGTCGGATACAGCCTTCAACAATTCGAGTCTGAGATCGCGTCGTCGTAATCCGGTGTCCGTGCTTCGAATGAATCCGCCCCGATAAACCGGAGTGGATTTTTTCCCCACGTCATGTAGGCGTCGCAGAGCGTATCGCAAGCGTTTGGGCCCGACGCGTGGTCCGGATGAAACTCGCCGCGACGATGCCCGCTACGACACAGAGCGCGATGAAATACCAGCCGTTCGTGTAGACCTTGTGGCCCGATGCGTCGACGACCACGAGCGCTGCGAAGATCTTCGCGGAGAATGCCGCGACGAAGTAGCCTGCGCCATTGACAAAGCCCATCGCCTTGCCATAGACCTCGGGGGAGAATATCTCGGCGGGCAGCGCGAGGAACGGGCCCCACGCCATGTTCCCGAAGAACCCCATGCCGCAGAGCGCGACCGCGAGCAGCACCTGATTCGCCTGTTGCAGCGTGCCGAGCAGCACCACGAACGGTGCGAGCCCGATGAAGCACACAAGAATCATGATTTTCCGGTTACCCTTGAAGACCTTGTCCGACATGTACGACGAGATGAAGCTGCCGATTGCGCCTGCTGCGAAGTAGAGACCACTCCACCAGCCCATCGTCTGCAGCTTGAAGCCAAAGTTGTCCGACAGATACAGCGGAATCCACGTGAGCGCGCCGTAAAGCGTGATCTGCATCACGATATCGACGAACACGACGGCGACATACGTGGGATTTTTGAACAGATCGAGAAAGCGCACGCCGCCGCCCTTGAGAATGACCTTCTGCGCTGATGCATATTGTCCGCGTGTGATCGTGCCCGCTTCGAGTTCATCGCGGTATGCGTATTCGAGATCAGCTTCGGTCGCGTGACGATAGTGCTCCGGGCGGTCAAACACGAACAACGCGATCAGCGCGAGCGGCACGATCCCGAGTGCGCCCGTGACGAAAAACACGATGCGCCAGCTGTCGGCGTGTGCAGCGAATTGCGTAGCAAGGACACTCGCCCACGCAGGCGTGAGAATCCATGCCCACGCCAGAACGGTCTGCGCACGCGCACGGCCTTCCTTGTTGAACCAGCGCATCAGCACGCGCGCGGACGGAACGTATTCCGTGCCCACGAGCATACCGAAAATCGCCATCCGCCAGAGGTATTCGTCGCGCGTCTGGATGAGCCCCATGTACATCGTCATCAACGACCAGACAATGACGGAGAAGATCAGCATCTTTTTGGCGCCGAAGCGGTCGGTCAGCAAGCCCGACACGTATTGCGCGGGTCCGTAGAACAGCAGCATCAGGAAGGCACCGGTGCCGATATCCGCGGTCGTCAGTCCGATGTCGTGAGCGATAGCTGGATTGAGCACGCTGCTCTTCACGCGATCGAGATACTGGATGCTGTACGCTATGAGGGGTGCCTTTGATTTTCGCGCAATTTTCCGGTTAGAACGATCGAGACTACGCGCGGCCTAGCGACCTGCCCCCAAAAAATATTGGTTTTAAATCAATGAATTGCTGTCTGGCTGCCAACTGGTGCTTCCGGGGGTGCCGTAAAAGGGGTTGTCGTACTTTCCGTGCAGATTGTGGCGGTGAACGACAGAGGAGTGCCTTGCAGTAAGGCTCAGCAGCTCTTCATCGTTGGTACGAGGTGCGATTCTGTAAGCCTTTGATTGATATTGATTTTTATGGCAAAACCGCCAGTTCTTGCGTAGAAAATACGAGGCCTGCACGGTGAAATTGGTGTGGTTGTGGCGTCCACGCGCGCGGCAGCTGCCCGCAGAGTGAACGCGCTGAACATTGCTCAATACACGTCCGATAGTTCGCTGCACGCCCGGATAGGCTGGCAAAACCGAAAGCTAGGCGTGCTACGGATAGACGAGTCAGGCCACTTCGAACAATCCGGCGGCCCCCATGCCGCCGCCAACACACATCGACACGACTACATAACGCGCGCCCCGTCGCTTGCCTTCAATCAGCGCGTGGCCAACTAGCCGGGCCCCCGTCATGCCATACGGGTGCCCAATCGCTATGCTGCCGCCGTTCACGTTGTACAGCATCGGATCGATGCCGAGCTTGTCGCGGCAGTACAGCACTTGGCAAGCGAACGCTTCGTTGAGCTCCCACAGGCCGATATCCTGCACCGTCAGTCCGTGCAGCTTCAGCAGCTTGGGAATCGCGTACACGGGACCGATGCCCATTTCTTCCGGCGCGTTACCGACGACGGTCATTCCTCGATAAATGCCTAGCGGTTCGAGGCCGAGCTGTTGCGCCGTTTTGCCGTTCATCAACACGCAGGCACTGGCGCCATCCGACAGTTGGCTCGCATTGCCGGCAGTCACGACCCCGCCCTCCATAACGGGCGCCAGTTCGCCGAGCGAAGCGAGCGTCGTGCCGGGACGATTGCCTTCGTCGCGTGCGAGCGTGATCTCCTTGAGCGACGTCTGCCCGGTGACCTTGTCGGTGACCGACATCTGCGTAGTGATCGGCACAATCTCGTCCGCAAAGCGGCCTTCTGCCTGGGCCTCGGCGGTGCGCCGTTGCGACTCGAGCGCGTACTGATCCTGTGCGTCTCGCGAGATGCCGTACTTGCGCGCCACGAACTCGGCGGTTTCCAGCATTGGCATATAGGCCGCCGGCTGCGCGAACACCACGTTAGGGTCCCGCTCTGCGCTCACCCACTCGAAGTAGCGGGCCTGCACGGCCGAGATGTTTTCCTGCCCGCCCGCGACGACAACCTGCATGCCATCGCACACGATCTGCTTGGCAGCGGTGGCAATCGCCATCAGGCCGGACGCGCATTGCCGATCAAGCGTCTGCGCTCCCACCGAAGCAGGCAGCCCGGCTGCCAACACGCCATGCCGGGCGAGATTGCCGCCGGCTGTGCCGGCGTTGAGCACGGAGCCGATCACGGCATCCTCGATACGGTCGGGCTCGATGCCGGCACGCAATACCGCGTGCCGGATCGCGTGACCCAGCAGCGTGGGTGAACGCGTGGCGTTGAATGCGCCGCGATAAGCTTTGCCGATCGGCGTGCGGGCGGTGGAAACGATGACTGCGTCGATCATGATGCGTCCTTGGTCGAATGGTAAACGGCGAACGTGGCCATGCGGATAACAGTGCGGCGGCGCCGCTCAGAGCCATTCCACGGGCGTATTCAGCGGGGTCGTCTCGACGGGGTCCAGCACCGCGAGCCATGCGGGAACTTTGGGCATCTCCCAACCGAAAAAGTAATCGCAGGCGGCGAGCTTGCCGCGATGGAAGTCGCTTGCTTGCACATCGGACGCCAGCGCGTTCACGGCAACCGCCTGATCGAGCCACAGCCAGCCGACTACGACGTGGCCGAATGCTTCGAGGTAGGGCGCAGCATTGGCGAGCTGCAGTTCGCCGTTGTCGATGGCGTGCAGCGCGCCCGTCACCATGCGAATCCGGGACCACGCAGCTTCGAGCGTGTGGGCGTGTCGCTGCAGCGACACGCTCGCTTGCGCCCGCGCTACGGTATGCGCAATCCTCTCGCCAAGCAGTGCCATGGCGGCTCCACCGTTTTGACGGGTCTTTCGGCCAAGCAGGTCGAGTGCCTGGATGCCGAAGGTGCCTTCGTGAATCGGGTTCAGCCGGTTGTCCCGATAGAACTGCTCGACGTTGTATTCACGCGTGTAACCGTATCCACCATGCACCTGGATCGCCAGATCATTGGCCGCGAGCCCCCATTGGGAAGACCAGCTTTTCACGATCGGCGTGAGCAGGTCGAGTAGGTCTTGCGCATCCGCGCAGGCGCGGGCGTCGTCCAGCGAATGAAGATCGTCGCTGAGGCGGGCCGCGTACAGGCACAACGCCAGTGCTCCCGATGCATACGCCTTCTGGGCAAGCAGCATGCGACGCACATCGGCGTGACGAACGATCGGCACTTGGGCTGTCGTGGGGTCGCGCTCGTTGCGTGGGCGTCCCTGCAGGCGCGTCTTTGCGTAATCGAGCGCATGCAGATAGCCGGTATAGCCGAGCGCGGCTGCGCCAAGGCCGACGGAGATGCGCGCCTCATTCATCATGTGGAACATATAGGCGAGCCCCTTGCCGGGTTCGCCCACGAGTTCGCCAAGCGCGCCGGCTTCGCCTTCCGGACGGAAGCGGCCTTCGCCGAAATTCAGCACGCAGTTGACGGTGCCGCGATAGCCCATCTTGTGATTGATGCCCGCCAAGGCAATGTCGTTGCGCTCCCCGGCTGCCCCGTCGCTGCCGACGAGCCTGCGAGGGACAGTGAATAGTGAGATGCCCTGCACACCAGCGGGCAACTGGCCGTTCTCGTCCGGGATCTTTGCAAGCACCAAATGGACGATATTCTCGGCAATCTCGTGATCGCCTCCCGAGATCCACATCTTGTTGCCGAACAGTCGGTAGCGGCCGTCACCGGTTGGCACTGCGCGGGTTCGGATGTCCGCGAGGCTCGAGCCGGCTTGCGGTTCCGACAGGCACATTGTGCCGAAGCAGCGACCTTCCGACATCGCCTCGACGTAATGGGACACCAACTCACGCTCGCCGTGCGCAATCAGGAGGTTCGCATTGGCTATGGTGAGAAATGCGTAGCCGGCCGTGCCAGGATTCGCTGCCAGCAGGTACGCCATGCCTGCCCGCTCGACGGTAGCGGGCAGGCTCATACCGTTCCATTCCGCGGGAAACGACGCGCTGATCAGGCCGGCATCGGCAAACGCACGCAATGCGATACCGACTTCCGGGTTGACGGTCACGCGCTCTCCATCGAACGTGGGTTCTTGACTGTCGTTCTTCTTGTTGTGGGGTGCGAATAAGTCAACTGCAAGGAGTTCGTAGACATCGAGCACCGACGCATAGTCGAACCGGTCCTGGCTGGCAAAGCGCGGGCGGACGGTGAGCGATTCGACCTGCAACCAGTCAAACAGAATGAAGTCCAGGTCGTGGCGACAGAGGATGAGCTCGCTTGTCATGGCATTGATTTGTGAATGTGCCCGGTTTTGATCGAAGCGTCGACCATCACCGTATAAGTAAAAAGGAATGCTTAATAAAATGACGATAAAGCAGGACGTCTGGATGTCCGTTGCTGTCAGGTGTTGACGAGCATCACCCACTCGGCTACCAGCGCGGGTTTGGGCTGGTGCTCGATTTCCACCGTGACGCCCACTGTCAACTGATAGCTGCCCGGGCTTCGTTCTACGACTTCTTTCAATTTGAATCGTCCACGCACACGCTCGCCGCTGCGGACGGGCGTCAAGAAGCGCAGACTGTTCAGGCCGTAATTGATGCTTGTGCGTTGGCCTTCGAGTACGGGAACGACGTCGTACGCCATTGCCGAGAGCAGCGAGAGGGTGAGGAACCCATGAGCGATGGTGCTACCGAATGGCCCCGTGCGTGCTATTTCTTCGTTGACATGGATGGGCTGCCAGTCATGCGTGACATCGGCGAAGGCGTTGATCGAGGCCTGGTCGACGCATAACGATTTGGAAACGCCCAGCTCCTCGCCGACGAGGGCCGACAATTGCGCCGGCGATAGCAATGCATGACCATGATGCTGCGCATCAGGCGCGCGGCGGTCCTGGTCGATGCCGGTTACGTCGGCAATCGGACGGATCGTGTCACGCATGCTCATGCTCGCTGGTTTTCGGTTCAACAAAGCCGGCCTTGCGCAGCTCGATGTTGATCTGTGCTGCACCCGACGCAGGAACGGATTCACCGCTGCCGGCGGCTACCTCGTCGAGCCGCTGAGCGAGCGTGTGCGGCACATTTTCGCCAGTTCCAAGGTAGATCCCCGGCGTGAGCGTGATGTGTGCAGCCTCGAAGCTGCCTGCGCCCGCGCAAAGCACCATGCGGGTAGGCGCATCATCGCTGGCGAGCACGGCTACGGCCGGGCTGACGGCACGGGGTGAGAGGGCATTGAAAGCGTCCGCAGAAACGAGACCTTCCAGCATCCGAGTGCCCGCAGAAGGAGCGAGACAGTTGACGCGGATGTTGTGTCGTTCCCCCTCGATCGCCAGCGTTTGCATCAGGCCGACCAAGGCCATTTTCGCCGCACCATAGTTGGACTGCCCGAAATTGCCGTACAGGCCCGACGACGACGTCGTCATCACAATGCGGCCGTATTTCTGCTCTCGCATGACGTCCCACACGGCCTTCGTGCAATTCACCGAACCCATCAGATGGACTTCGATGACTGCGCGAAAGTCGTCGAGCGTCATCTTGCTGAAGGTCTTGTCACGCAGGATGCCTGCGTTGTTCACGAGAATATCGACACGGCCCCAGCGCGACAGCGTCTGGTCAATCATCTGCTGTACTTGGTCGACGTCAGTAACCGACGCACCATTCGCGATCGCCTCGCCACCAGCAGCCATGATCTCGTCGACAACGTTCTGTGCGGCGGTACCGGATCCGCCACGGCCATTCAAATCACTACCGAGATCGTTCACGACGACTTTCGCGCCCAATCGCGCGAGCAGCAGTGCATGTTCTCGTCCGAGGCCCGCTCCGGCCCCCGTGACAATGGCAACTCGGTTAGTCAGATTGATCGTCATGGCTTGCTTTCCTTGAAATGAACTCCGAGATGGCCTGTAGATGCGCCAACGCGAGTTGCGGGCGCGACCGGTTGCTACGCTTCCTGAAGACTTTCGCCGACGAAGCCGAGTCGGCGGATCATGTCCTGTGAAAGTCGAAACAATCTAGTTGTACAGATACCTTGAACCAGCCTAACTGACGGGAAAACGCGAGTTTTGGCGGTAATGTGAGTTCATGCTAGGTGGTCAGCTAGCTCGCGTCAATCATTTTTTGAATGTTTGTACCGATTTGTGCAGAGGGAGTGGTTTTGGGTAGTTCATTGCATCAAGGGCGCCCAGAAACTCGAGTCGCAGGTCGCCCAACGCCGCGATCTCGGCGCCGGTCGCCAGCAGGCGGACTTGCATGCCCGTGAAGAGACTGCACATCAGCAGCCCAAGTGCTGCGGGTGCCGTGCTGTCGAAGCCGGCCAGGAGCCGATGCCAGGCCCGGCTTCGGTCGCTGAACCATCGGCCCACCATCGGCCTCAGCGCTGGCTGTCTCGCTGCCTCCACTTCGATCGCGAGGGTGGCAAGGTTGAAGTCGCTGAACTGTGTGACTTCGCGGACTAGTACGGCGGTGGTCAGATCAACGATCTGGTCTGCCGTTGCGACCGTGAGGTCGATCCCGTTCACACTTTCGCGATAACGCGCCTTCGCTGCTTCATAGAGTTGTTCGCGCGCTGCGTCGATCAATGTGCCGACCGGCTTGAAATAGTAGGATGGCAGAGCCGGCGCGACGCCGGCCTCGGCGGCAACCGCATGTCCGGTCACTGCGCCGGCACCGCGGGCCGCCATCAGCCGAATGGCGGCATCGAGCAATTGCTTGCGGGTTTCGAGCCCTTTGCTGCGCTTGGATATGCGCTCCAAAGCGGGCGCCGGGACATCAGACAGAGGCTCGGGCATGACGCAGTCCAGGCCGCTGGTAAAGCAGGCCGCGGCCTCGTCAGGTGTGAGGCCGAGCGCCGTGACGATGAACAGTAGGCCAATGGTCCGGTCGATCGCAGCCTGGACGTGGAGTGGTTCGGAGCTTGCGCCGAGGAGCGACGCGATATCTGTCCAGACCTCGCGCAGGCGCGCGTACCAGTTTTTTGCGAGCGCACGGGTATCGGAGTTTCGAGCGGCGATGAGCATGATCTCGCACCAGGCGATAGTGCGCAGCCGATCCCGTCCCGCGGCATTGCGCAATAAGCGGACGAGGAATTGCTCAAACGTCGGGCGATCCGACGTGCGGGCCGCCTGACGGGACGCAAAATTGCGAAATCGTGCCGCATAGTCTTCGAGGATGACGGAAGACGCATGAGCGATGAGATCGAATTTCGACGCATAGTGGTAAGTCGTGGCCGCCAGGGAAACCTCCGCGCACTTCGCGACGTCGCGATGCGTCAGGCCGGCTTCACCGATTTCACCCAGCAGGTGTATCGTTGCCTGCGCAATCCGGTTTTGAGTCGCTTGCGATCGTTGCTGCTTGGGTTGCCGCGCGGGCGCCGCTTTCGGGAGCATGTCGAGAGATTTCCAATTTCATCAGCGCTATTTTGCCTACACCCACAGTGTGACACGGTGCGACGGTGTGCTGTCTGGCGGAACCTCTATGTCGAAGCGGTGGCGCCCGTCGCGGGAGCCGATGTGGGGGTGACAAGCTGTGCCGCGATCTGCGTTATGAACTCATGCGGCAGGTGGTGAATTGGTGCTCGTAGCTGATGCGACTGTCCTTGGGTGGTTGCGAATGGCGGTTCACTGTATCGTTGGAATCCGCTTTGTCACGCCAGCCCGATTGGCGTGCCAATCAGGCCAGTAGGCGAACGCTCTCGATCTCATCATCGGCAGCGTGCCATTGTCTCCGAGCGCGCACGGTGAAGCGGGTAGGTCGGCTTATCGAGCCGACGCGCGATCCCGTGCCGTCTGATCGCGTCGATTGAGGCAGGGCGCTGGCAGCCTTTGCCATCGGCCGAGTCTGCCGCGCGGCTGATCGCACTGGCTCGCGCCGGTATCGGTCCCGACATCGGTTGATGGCGAGCCTTTACGGGGCCAGGATACGAGATGAGCGGACGTTCGTGGTCGGTAGGACGTCAGGCGCCTTGGATACCCGTTGAGCGACGCGGATTGCCCAGAATCGGCCAGAGAGCGACGTTCGCCGTCTTTGAGACTGTGTCGTCCAGACGGCCGCGTCGCTCCGAAGGTAGTCACCTACCAGCAGTTTTCGCTTGCCGGCTTGTCGACCTTGGGGCGGGCTGGGTTCTACATCAGCAATAGGCGGATTGCTGGCAGCGCCTGCATCGAGCAGCCGAATGTCAGCTTAGCCGGAGCCTGGAATTGATGACAGTGACCAAGTCGACCGTATCGATTCGGAAGTCCCTCGCTGCCCCAACTAGGCCGTCGATCTCCTCTGGCCACTCTCTGTCGCTCTCTTGGTGCCAACGTTGCCTTGCGCGACGCGTATGGTAACGGCTTTCATCAACTCGAAAATGCGATTCGCCTCTAACGGTTGCTTCTTTGAACCGAACAACAAAATTGGTGCTCCCTCTGTCTGAGCTGCGATGAGCGTCGCGCGCGCGTGGCATTCGCGGGCAGTGGCAGAAGCGTCAAGCTCGCGTACTAAATCCACATAGAGTGCCCGATAGGCCGAGTAGAGCGTTTTCGTCAGTTCCAGCGTAATGTCCGAGTGCTGGGCCAGCGCAAGTATTTCGAACAAGAATCGGCACACTCTTGAATCGCGAGCCTCTTCAAAAGCATCAACCGTGATCTCGCACAGTCGCTCCAACGCAGGCTTGTCGCTTGGCTTGCCCATTTCCGCATACCGGTCCTGATAAACGTTCATGAGCGCGCTCGTGGTCGATCGCAGTAGATCATCATGTGTTGGGAAGTAGTTCCGGAGCGCGGATTCCGGGATGCCCAGTTCCCTGGCTACTCCCGCGAGGGTAAAGTTCACGTATCCTTCCGTCGCCAATAGGTTCGCGGCAGTGGAGACGATTTCGTTGATCTTTACCTTTCGTCGCTTCCCTTGAACTGTTGGTCGGTAATAAGGCGAATCCTGGCCCGTCTGTCGCGCGCTCAACTCGAACAGGTCCTGGCCATCCTTGTCAGAATTGAAGATGGCGCCGTGCGAACTGTTCGTGCCGTGAGTCTCCAGATTGGGCAAACCGCGAAGCGTTACGTCGTTCTCCAGTACTTGTGGCGAAAGGTCAACGATCATTTTTACAGACTGCTTTGTCACGCGAACACAGTCGGCATAGTCCTTATCCGAATCTCCGCAGTTGTAGGCGAATATCATGATCCCTGCCATCTGCACGACAATCACCGATGCACGAGCAAGACACTCTTCGTGAGTCAAAGTCGGATGGATCTCGGATAACAACTTCGCGAAGGTGCTTCGATGCTCGGCATACATGTCATCAACGAGCTCGGCAGCGTAGGGTTCTTGCTGGGCGAATGCCCATATTTCAAACAAGAACTTCGGCAGATCGGTTTCGTTGATATCGAAAAAAATGCGTTCTACCAGCGCCGAGCAACGCCGCTGAGCACTCATGCCCGGCTGGTTTGCGATGGTGGTGTAGTCGTTAATCTTCTGAGACACGTGTGCCTTCAGCGCCGCATTGAGCAACTCCCCTTTCGTTCGAAAGTAGTATTGAAGGTTTCCTAATGTGATCCCTACGCGCGCAGCTACGCCGCGTGTAGCAAACGCGGCATAGCCATCCTCGCGAAACGTTTGCTGCGCCGCAAGAATGATCTGTGCAAGGCGCCGTTCCCGATTTCCCTGCGCAGTCGATCCCGTCGCTGATCTTGCCTCGGCAAGGTCACTCACGGCTGCTCGCCTTACCGCCTTTTGTTGCACGTTGACTCCCCCTCAAGAAAAGAGATTCACTTCGATCTATCGCAAGTTATAGGTCGCAACCTAGTAAGAGGATACACCATCGTGTAGCCAGGCAAGCGGTGCGCCGCTGCAGTCATATCGCGATTGGAAGCCCGTGCCGGCTCAACCTCGCAGTCCGCAGGTGGGCCGCCGCCTCGTGGCTGTACCCCTTGAAATCAAGAATCTTTCCGGACGACCCGACACTCAAGTCAGTGTTTTCCCTGTCTTAATTTACCTTGTTGTTAGGTCACTGGCGCGCTACTCTTAGGTTGTGGACGCGTTAATTGTAGGTCGAATGCGCGTATATGATGGGTCGAATGCGCAGTGCCCTGGGTATCGAAGGGCGCGGGCTGCGAGGCGGAAGGCAAAAGAGAGCCTCGACGCGCACCGCGCCGATCCATTCCGCGCACCATAGGTTCCGTCAACTCGTTTAATCGAAGGTATATGCACCATGGCATCTGGTACTCAACGGCAATCGATCGTCCCTCCCCAGTTTCTGGCTTGGCACGATACCTACCACTTCACCCCGGCGACCCGTGTGGGCGACACGATCTGGGTGTCTGGCCAAGTTGGGGTCGACGCACAGATGAAAATTGGCGAGGACGTGCAGGCACAGACCCGAATCGCATTCGAGTCCCTGAAGACGATTCTTGCGGCGGCCGGGGCGACCCTGTCCGACGTCGTCGAACTGACGACGTTCCACACGAATCTGCAAGCCGACATTGAGCTGTTCTCGGCCGTCAAAGACGAATATTTTCCGAACCGCTTCCCCGCATGGACGGCGGTCGGCGTGACGCAACTCGGTCTTCCCGAGCTTTGCGTTGAAATTCGGGCAATGGCGGTTGCGGGATCCGGCGAGATGTGAGTCATCAGGAAGTACGTAGGCCGGATCGTCAGCGATCGGAACGGCGGAGTGCCAATCGTCCACCAGTGGCGTGATCGGCAAATGAATGTGGAACCGGAAGGAGACTAGGATGAAGAAGCACCAAATTGGAGCTGCGTCAGCTATTGCGGCCGTCTTGCTACTTTCGGCAGGCGGTGCTGTCTCAGCGGAAGACCTTACACCGGAAGGTGCTGAACGCGCTGCGAGTAAGGACGGCGTGGTGGCGGCCTACGCTGGCAAGCAATCGCCCGATGCAGGCTGGGAGTGGGGCAAGGTTCGAGGCGATTTCTGGAAGCACAAGAACGAAAAACCGCTGTTCTCGATCGACGCATCGAACATCGATCAGTACGCAGACAAGCTGACCCCGGGCCAGATCGCGCTGGTCAAACAGAAAAAGGGCTACCGGATGGATGTGTATCCCTCGCATCGCGAATGTCAAGTGCCCGACTTCGTCGCGCAGAACTCCAAAGCGAACTTCACGGCGGCAAAGCTCGATTCGACGAGCGAGCAGTTGCAGACTGCGAATCTTCCGGGGGTCGCATTTCCGCAACCGAAGAACGGCGCCGAAGCGATTCTGAACTATCTCATGCGGTACCGGGGCGAAGCCATTGAATGGCCGGCTGTGGTGACGACGGTTTCCCCACGTCCGGGGGGCAGCGAATGGATCGATGCAATCAGCACGGCAACTCAATATTTTCCGCCGAGCAAGTCGGGCAAACACACACCGCAGGACGTCGACCAGTTCAGCAGCGGCACCTTCTTCCAGATGCAATCGCCGCCGGCGCTGGCCGGGCAGGCCTTTGTTCAGCGCCAATTCTTCAACAAGGATCCGGAAACTTTCTATTACTTCCCCGGACAGAGGCGCGTGCGCCGCATGCCGGCCTACACACACGATGCGCCGGTCATCGGTTTCGAAAACCAGTACCTGATCGATGAAGCCAACATGTTCTTTGGCTCCCTCGATCGGTTCAACTGGAAGCTTGTCGGCAAGAAGGAAATGATCGTGCCGTACAACGTCTTCGGCATGTACAAATTCAACGAGAAGTTGCACGACGTGATCAGGCCTGATGGTGTCGCCGCCGCTAACCGGCGCTATGAGATGCACCGCGTCTGGGTTGTGGAGGCGACGCTCAAGACCACTGCGCGCCACGTTGCATCGAAGAAGGTCTTCTATCTGGATGAGGATAGCTGGTTGGCGCTCGCCGGCGAGGACTACGACGCCCAAGGCAAGCTGTGGAGGGTGCGCGAGAGTTACCCGATCCCGGTGTGGGAACTGGGCGGCACCTGCGATAACGAGCCGTTCGCGCAATATGACTTGATCAATGGGCGTTATGTAACCGATTCATCGTCGATCGGCCAAGGCAAAGACATCCGCTGGTATCAGCAAGCCAATGATCCTCGCTTCAAGGCGGACTTCTTTACTGCAGAAACGTTGCGGTCGGTCAGCGAACGCTGACGCGTGTCGAATAGATAAAAAAATGAGCCTGCGCGCATGGATGCGTTGCCGGCATCCGGTTTGGAGATGGGGTGGAGACATGAAAGCGAAAAAAATCGTTAGGCATACTGCAGTTTCTATTTCCGTGCTGGGTGCCGCGACATCGACCGCGTACGGGTACGATTTCACGTTGGGTGATGGCGCCGTGCAGGGGTCGTTGGTCAGCAATATCACGGCAGGAGCCGGCATTCGGACCAAGAGCCCGAGCTGCTCGCTCACCGGCGACCCGAACGCGAACGGTTGCGGTGCGGCGGCCAATACCAACCAATGGGGCTTCGGCGACAACGGTGACCTGAACTACCGCAAGGGACAACCGTTCAGCACCTATATCAGCGCAACCAGCGAGCTGCTGCTGAAGATGCCGAGCGAAGGACTGAAGTTCATGGTGCGCGGCACCGGGATGTACGACTTCATGGCGAAGAACACCGAGCGAACGCCGCTGTCGAGCACTGCGGCGGCGCAGGTGGTCTACAACGCACAGCTGCTGGACCTGTGGGGTGAGAAGGATTTCACGATCAACGGGCGACCCGCGCACGTGCGGCTCGGTAACCAGGTGATCAACTGGGGCGAGAGCATATTCGCGCAGAACGGTATCAACGCGACCAACTCGCTCGATATCCAGAAGCTGCTGATTCCAGGCACGCAGCTCAAGCAAGGTCTGCTTCCGGCACCGATGGTGAGCTTCGCCGCGGATCTCTCGCACGGGATCAGCACTGAGGGTTACTACCAGTTTCAGTGGAACGGCAACCGCTATCCGCCCGTTGGAACATTCTGGTCGACCACGAACGGCTTTGGCCGCGGCGCGGAACCGTTCACGCTCAACACGACCAACCTGAACGTGGCCGGGCCGAGCGCGGGCACGATTGCGAACGCGATCGGCGGGCCGGGCGCGGCAGGCAATCAGGATACGCTCAACGCGATCAAGAACGGTCTCGTGAACGGCGCGTTCGCGGGGCCGCCGTTCAACGACATCGGTTTTCCGACCACGACAAACCTACCGGCGAAATACCGGCCGCAATTCGGTGTGAAATTCGGTTTCGCGCCCGCTTCCCTCGGTGCGAACTTCGCACTGTATTACGTCAACTATATCGACAAGGCGCCGGTGCTGACGTCGACGGCGAATGGGGTTGCGCAATGGTCGTATCTCGGCAACCGCCAGCTCTTCGGCGCCAGTACCAACTTCGCGCTCGGCGACTGGGCGATCGGCGCCGAGCTGTCGTATCGCCCGCGAGACGCGGTGGCGCTGTCGAGCTGCTTCGGCGCCGGCGGTCCGCTCGACCTGAACACGAATGGCGTGTCGGGCATCGACTGCCAGCAGTGGGCCGACAAGAAGAAATTCCAGCTCGACATCAACGGCCTGCTTGCGCTCACGCGCAGCGGGTATCCGTTCCTGAAGCTGCTCGGCGCGGATTCGGCCACGTTGACGTGGGAACTGACGTGGATCCATTACCCGGGCCTGAATGCCAACGGCGTCACGCGCACGATCAACGGACAGACGGTCACGCAGGTGCCTGCCGCCGGCTATCTGGCGTGGCTGAACAACAACTCGGGGCTCGGCTATCCGATCGTGGCAGCGCAGGGCACGGCGAGTTCGGTCGGCGCCACGATCGATTTCAACTGGACCTATGACGGCACGCTGATCCACGGCTGGCAGGTGACACCCGGGGTGACCTTCTCCACCGGACTCTACGGCTATACACCGACGTTCACCGGCAACTACCTGCAGGGCGCGAAGTCGGTGAACGTCTATGTGCTGTTCAACCAGAATCCGACCGTCTGGCAGGCGGGCATCAACTTTTCGGCATTCTTCGGCGGGCACAACACGGTGGGGCAGCCATACGCGGATCGCAATTTCGTCGGGATGTTCGTCACCCGGAATTTCTGACGCATGAACCGATGAGAGACGGCGCGCATCGCGCGCCGCCGGAATACTTGAAGGGGTAACGTTGTGCTCAATCGTCTTGTCAGCAGGCTGGAAAAGGCCTTCTTCGCCCATCGCGCGATCGTGCTTGTGGTGATCGGCCTGTTTACCGTCGTGATGGCGGTATTCGCCGTGCAACTCCGGATGGACGCCGGCTTCGAGAAGCAGATGCCGATTGGCCATGAATACATCCGGACATTCCAGAAGTACCGGTCCAATTTGCTCGGTGCGAACCGGATCACGGTGGTGGTGCGCGCCAGGAAGGGTTCCATCTGGACGCCGGAAGGGCTGACGCGCCTGTACAAGGTGACCCAGGCGGTCACGTATCTGCCGAACGTGGACCGGATCGGTGTGCGCTCGCTGTGGACGCCGAACGCGTTCGTCAACGAGATCACCGACGAAGGGTTTCGCGCCGAGCCGATCATCTCGGGCAGCATCACACCGGATCAACTGACGCCCGAGGTCGTTGCGAACATTCGTCGCGCGACGACGTTGGGGGGCTACGTCGGTACGCTCGTCTCGCACAACGAAGACAGCGCGATGATCACCGCCGAGCTGAACGAACGGGATAGTGCCGGCAAGGTGCTCGACTACGTGGCGTTCAACCATACGCTCGAAGACAAGATCCGCAAACCGTTCGAAGACGCCGGTTATGAAGTCCAGATCATCGGCTTCGCCAAGCAGATCGGCGACATTGCTGACGGCGCCACGGCCGTGCTGGGCTTCTGCGCGATCGCGCTGCTGCTGACCGCGCTGGCGGTGTATTGGTACTGCCATTCGGTGCGCTTCACGGTGCTGCTGATCGTCTGCTCGCTGACGTCGCTGGTCTGGCAGTTCGGCACGCTGAGGCTGCTGGGCTTCGGCCTGGACCCGCTCGCGGTGCTGGTGCCGTTCCTGGTGTTCGCCATTGGCGTGTCGCACGGCGTGCAGCAGGTCAACTTCATCGTGCGCGAGATCGCTCGCGGGAACAGCTCGTACGATGCCGCGCGCCACAGCTTCAGTGGCCTGCTGATCCCGGGTGTGCTGGCACTCGTCACCGCGTTCGTGTCGTTCGTCACGCTGCTGCTGATTCCGATTCCGATGGTGCGCGAGCTGGCGATCACCGCATCGCTGGGCGTGGCCTACAAGATCGTCACCAACCTGATCCTGCTGCCGGTTGCCGCATCGTGTTTCAACTTCAGCCAGGCGTACGCCGAGCGCGCGCTCAAGCGAAGCGCCTGGCGCTCGGCGTTCCTGCGACCGTTGTCGCGGGTGGCCCAGCCGAAGCTCGCAGGCGTCACGCTTTTGATCACGTTGATGGTCTTCGGACTTGCCGTCTGGCAGAGCCGCGACCGCGTGATCGGCACGCTGCAGCCGGGCGCCCCGGAGTTGCGTGAAGAAGCGCGGTTCAACCGGGATGCGACGTCGATCGCGGGCAACTACGACATGGGCCTCGACTGGCTCTCGGTGGCGATCGAGTCGAACGGCAAGGCGTGCGACAACCCGGCCGTCGGGTTGTACGAGGACGAATTCACCTCCGCCATGCGCACCGAACCGGGTGTGGTGTCCGTACAGTCCTACTCGGCGATGTTGCGCACCTACAACGCGGGCTACAACGAAGACTATCCCAAGATGAACGTCGTCCCGATCGACCCCGAGAACTACGGCGCGGTATCGGTCGATGTGTCGCGCCTGAAGGGCTTCATGACGGCCGATTGCAGCATGACTGCCGTCCACCTGTACCTGACCGATCACAAGGCGACGACGATCAACCGGGTTCTCAACGACATCAAGCAGTACCGCGCGTCGCATCCGTTCCCGGGTATCAACATCCGCCTCGCGGCGGGCAATGCAGGGGTACTGGCAGCCACCAATGAAGAGGTGGAGAGGAGCGAGTTGCCGATGATGCTGTACGTGTACGCCGCGATCGTGATCCTCGTGTTCGTCGCGTACCGCGACTGGCGCGCGATGCTGGCCTGCTGCGTGCCGCTGGCGGTGGCTACCTTCATCGGCTACTGGTTCATGAAGGAACTCAAGATCGGCCTGACGGTGGCGACCTTGCCGGTGATGGTGCTGGCGGTGGGCATTGGCGTGGACTACGCGCTGTACATCTACAACCGGCTGCAGCGACACCTGGCCGAGGGCGATCCGATCCTCAAGGCGATGGAGCGTGCGCTCGAGTTCGAATGCGTGGCGACGATCTTTACGGCGATCACGCTGGCGATCGGCGTGGCGACGTGGAGCTTCTCGGCGCTCAAGTTCCAGGCGGACATGGGCAAGCTGCTCGCGTTCATGTTCATCGTCAACTTGGTGATGGCGATGACGGCGCTGCCGGCGCTGGCCTCGGTGCTGGAGCGCTGGTTCCCGCGTCGCAAGCCGGCGCGTGCGCCGGGCTTGCTCAGCCACTGACGCTCGCGCACCGCCCGACGGAGATTCCACCATGATCAAGACATTCGTTGTTTGTACCGTACTTTGCGCAGCCGTAGCGGCGTTGGTCCGATTCCATGGGCCGATCGTGAACGGGGCCGGGCCGAACCATACGCCCCTGACCACTGCAAAACTCGCGGGTGCACGCGCGGTTGCCGTCGACGAATCGAACACCGCACAGTCGTTGAACGACGACAGATTCACACGGCAGGCCTCGGCCGCGAAGACATCGACCGAGTCGTCGACGGTCGCACTCGGCGCGGCGAAGGCGGGTTGGGCCGACCTGTTCAACCACTGACGTCCGTGCACACCACAACAGAGATGCAACCATGATCAAGATTCTCGTTGCCTGTACCGCGCTCTGCGCAGCTGCGACCGCGCTCGCACAACCACCAGGAACCGTGGCTGACTGGGCCGCCGTGCCGGCACATGCGTGGGCCGCGCCGACCCACATGATGCTGATGGATGCGACGCGCGCCGGAAAGCGCATCGTCGCCGTGGGTGAGCACGGCCTTGTCCTGCTGTCGGACGACGACGGCAAGTCGTTCCGGCAAGCCCATGCCGTGCCGAACTCGGCAACGCTGTCGGCCGTCAGGTTTACCGATGAGCACCATGGCTGGGCGGTCGGTCAATGGGGCACGATTCTCGCGACCAGCGACGGTGGGGAAACCTGGCAGAAGCAGCGCATGGACACGTCGGTCGACCAGCCGCTGTTCTCCGTCATTTTCACGAGCTCGCAGGACGGGATTGCAGTCGGCCTGTGGTCGCTGATGCTGGTGACGCACGACGGCGGCAAGACGTGGAGCAAGCAGACGCTCCCTAAGCCGCCGGGTGGCGGGAAGGCGGACAGGAACCTGTACCACATCTTCTCGGACGGGAAGCACGCGCTGTACATCGTGTCGGAGCAGGGGACGGTGCTGAAGTCGACCGACGGCGGTGCGAACTGGACGTATGGCGCGACGGGCGGCAAGGGCACGCTGTGGACAGGCGTGGTGCTGCCGGACGGGAAGGTGGTCGTGGCCGGATTGCTGGGAAGCATGTTCCAGAGCACGGACGGAGGGGGGAGCTGGACGCCGGTGAGTTCAGGCACGAAAAGCTCGATCACCGAACTGTTCGTCAATGACGATCGCCTGGCCGGCGTCGGGCTCGACGGTCTGGTGCTGCAGCAGAAGGCGGACGGCGCGTCGTTCGATGTTACGCAGCGCGAGGATCGCGCGACGATGACTGCCTCTCTGACGAACGCGGTAGGAAAAACGATCTTGTTTGCGCGTGAGGGGGTGCTGACGGAGCATTGAACGCCCCTTGGTTCAAGTCTCACCAGCACATCAATACTAGCGGAGACAACTAGCGGAAGCGGCAGAGTACGCCATCGAAAACTCAGTCGATTACTGCGCCATTAGTTTTTCATCATGACCCAATGTTTATTCGGTGTCCTTCATGAATTGAGATCTTCGTGCTCTCGAAACATGGTGGACACGCTTCGGAATCTGACGTGCTAAGTGGCTCCGTGTACCAAATCGCGATGAATTGAATCAACTCTCAACAACCGAACTATCAGGAGACAAATCATGGCAAAGCACCCCGTCGTCGTCTATGGCGCAAGCGGTTACACCGGCATGCTGATCATGGACTGGCTGATCGACCAGAACATTCCCTTCACCGCCGTGGCACGCAACGCTGCCCGCGCGAAGGAAATGATGGCGCAGCGCGTTGTGCGCCTTGAGTCGGCGGACTACGAAATCATCGAAGCGGAACATAACGTCGACTCGCTCGTGAATGCATTTCGTGGCGCCAAAGTCGTGTGTGCCACCGTCGGGCCATTCTTCGATTTCGGGCTGGTTGCGGTGGAGGCGGCACTCAAGGCTGGCTGCCATTACCTCGACACCACCGGCGAGCAGCACTACATGCGCCAGGTGCGTGAGCAGTTTGGCGACCTGTACCAGCAGGCTGGCTTGCTGGTGTCGCCGTCGAATGCGTACATGTACTCGTTTGCAGAGATCGCTGCCGAGCTGGCGCTCGAGACGCCGGGCGTCGATGCACTGGAGACGGCTACGTTGGCGCGCGGCCCACGTGGGGCGGGCGCCGGTGTGAGCGTGGGCTCCACTGCAACCATCTTCGGGGGCTACCGCCAGGAGGCGTGCTACCTGTGGGAAAAGAAGCTGGTGCCGCATGAGAAGCACGCTTCGTTCAACGTCTCCTCCCCAGATTTCCTGCAGCCTGTGTTTGCGTTGCCGTGGGGCGGTACGTCGCTGCCGGTGTACTTCGAGCACGACGCGCGCGTGCGCAGTTGCATCTCGTGCGTGGGCTTCTACGACAACAACGCGATGCAGATGGTGCATGCGCTCGGCCAGAAGTGGGATGCCGAGTACGCGCACTTGCCGCGCGAGCAACAGGAAGCGGTGCTCAAGCAGCTCGTCGATTCGACCACGCCGGCCATGCCACCGCGCGAGCGCACGTCGCTGCATCGCACCGTTGACTTCGCAATCGGCCGCGGCCAGCTCGCAGCGGTGCGTGCAACCCTGCACGGCATCACGCCGTATATCGCCACCGGAGCGCTTCATGCCGCCGGCGCCATCAAGCTCCTCGATGGCGATACCGCCAAGGTCGGTTTTGCATCCGGCTCGAAGGCGTTCGGCCACCGGTACCTGCTCGGCTTCCTCGAGCAACGCGGGCTGGCGCGCGCAACGATCTCGCAGCTGTAACCGTACACGCAAGGGCACTGCGGGGCTGGTTCAACCCGTACACGGAAGGCATGGATCACCCCGTCATCGACCTGGTATGGATTCAAAGGAATACGTAAATGGCAATCATTGATTTTTTCGACCGTGGGTGGCGCATCAACCCCAACGGCATCGCCTATATCCAGGATGAGCGAAGCTTCTCGTTCCAGGAGATCGGCGAGCTTTCTTGCCGCATTGCGAACGGGCTGCTTGCGAGCGGGTTCGAGAGGGAAGCGAAGGCTGCAGTATGGGCGGACAACGACGTGATCGGTTGGGGCTGCACACTCGGCATGTGGCGCGCCGGCATGGTGTACATCCCCGTCAACGGGCGCAACGCACCTGCCGAGAACCAGTACGTGCTGGACGCCTTCGACTGCGAGGCGCTGTTCTTCACCCAAGCCTTCGCGCCGATCATTGGAGAACTGCGCGCTAGCTTGCCAAAGGTGAAGCTGTGGGTGTGCATCGATGCCGAGCTACCGTGGGCACCGTCGCTTGCAACGTGGAGCGCATGCCAGCCGACGACGATGCCGCGTGTCGATTACGACATGGACGACATCGTCACGCTGTCGGCCACCGGTGGCACGACTGGCGCACCAAAGGGCGTGATGAACTCGCACCGCGCGTTCCAGACGTACTTCGCCCAGTTCATGATCGCGTTCCCGTATGGCGCGCAGCGTCCGATGAACCTTGCCGCGGCGCCGATGACGCATACCGCAGGTATGTTGTCTCTGCCCTGTACCGCACGCGGTGGCACGGTGGTCGTACTGACCAAACCGGATCCCGTGCTGCTGTTGGCCACCATCGCCAAGCATCGAGTCACCGAATTCTTCCTGCCGCCGACGGTCATCTACCGCCTGCTCGATATCCCGGGCATCGAGCAGCAGGATTTCTCGTCGCTCAAGTACTTCCTCTACGGCGCCGCGCCGATGTCGGTGGAGAAGCTCAAGCGCGCGATCGAGGTGTTCGGCCCCGTCATGGCCGGCGGTTACGGGCAGACGGAGGCCGCAGCGTCGATTTCCTACTTGACGCCAACTGAGCATTTCGTCGACGGAAAGATTGCGTCGGATGAGCGGCTGTCTTCGGTCGGCCGTCCGAACCCGCTGATCCGCGTCGAGATCCTGAACGATCAGGGCGAGGTGCTGCCGCAAGGCGAGACCGGAGAAATCTGCGTGCGCGGAGACCTCGTGATGAAGGGCTATTTCAAGGCGCCGGACAAGACTGCGGAGACCATCGTCGACGGCTGGTTGCACACCGGCGACATCGGTCACCTGGATGCCGAGGGCTACCTGCACATCACGGACCGCAAGAAAGACATGATCATCAGCGGCGGCTTCAACGTGTACCCGAGCGAAGTCGAACAGGTCATCTGGGCGCACCCGGCGGTGCAGGACTGCGCGGTGATCGGCGTGCCCGACGACAAGTGGGGCGAGGCGGTGAAGGCGGTCGTCGAGCTTAACGTCGGCCAAAACGTGAGCGCCGAGGAACTCGTCGCGCTGTGCAAGGACAAGCTCGGTTCGGTCAAGGCGCCGAAGAGTGTGGACTTCGTCGCCGCGCTGCCGCGCAGCACGGTCGGCAAGGTGCTGAAGAAAGATCTGCGCGAGCAGTACTGGCAAGGCCAGCAACGCAAGATCTAACAGGCCTTCTACGAGCGACACACCATGAACAACATCTACATTGTCGGTATCGCCATGACCGTGTTCGGTCGGCACATCGAGCGCAGCATCGACGATCTGGCCGGCGAGGCGCTGCGCGGCGCTTTGCATGACGCAGGCTGCAATGCCGACGCGATTGGCGCGGCGTATTACTCGGGCGTTACCAATGGACACCTGCAGGGGCAAATATCGATCCCGGGCCAGGTTGTGTTCAGCAAGATCGGGCTCGAGGGCATTCCGGTGTTCAACGTCGAGAATGCCTGCGCATCGGGCAGCACCGCTGTGCACTTGGCGGTGCAGAGCCTGAAAGCCGGCACATGCGACGTGGCATTGGCGATCGGCGCGGAGAAGATGAACGTTCCGGACAAGGCGAAGGCATTCGCGCTGTTCGAGGGCGGGTGGGATGTGTCGCGCGTCGACGAAAACTTCGCGAACCTGGTGAAGCTAGGCGAGGGCGTCGAGCCGCCTGGCGGCTCCGAGTCCGACCGGCCCTACAGCCGCTTCATGTCGATCTATGCCGCGCTGTGCCGGTATCACATGAAGACATACGGCACGACGCAGCGCCAGATCGCCGCCGTCTCGGCAAAGAACCACGGGCATTCGGTACACAACCCGCTGTCGCAGTTCCGTAAGCCCTTCACCATTGACGAGGTGCTTGCGGCGCCGCCGATCACCTATCCGATCACGCTGCCGATGTGTGCGCCGGTTACGGACGGTGCGGCTGCAGCGATCCTCTGTACCGAAGAGGGACTGCGGCGCATTGGTGCCGATCGCAGCCGTTGCATCAAAGTCGCCGCAAGCGTGATTCGCAGCTTCACGCATCGGTGCATCGACGAGCCGGAAAAGAACATCGGCCGCCTGGCCGCGCTGCAAGCCTATGAGCAGGCCAGCCTGAGCCCGGAAGACATGGACGTTGCCGAGGTGCATGACGCATCGGCAATGGGCGAAATCATCCAGGCTGAAAACCTCGGGTTGGCGCAGCTCGGTCTGGGTGGTGTCGCAGCCGAACGAGGCGATTTCACGATCGGTGGACGCATCCCCATCAATACCTCTGGCGGCCTCGAATCGAAAGGCCACCCGCTGGGCGCGACGGGCATCGGCCAGCTCCATGAACTGGTGACGCAATTGCGTGGAGAGGCGGGTGCACGCCAAGTGTGGGGTGCCCGCCATGCAATTCAGGAAAACGGCGGTGGGCTGCAAGGTATCGAAGAGGCCGCGCTCGCCGTGCACATCTTGAGCAAACCCTGACGGAGGCAGCGATGATCGAAGCGAATGCAACGCAGAACTGGGCGGAGGAATTCGTTGGAGCCACCTCGCGCCCCTTGGACAAGGGTGCAAAAGCGCCATCCGACAGTACGGTGGCACAAGAGAGAGTCACCGCTGCACTGAAGCAGTATCGGCCGATCGGCATGTGGGTGGAAAAGCCAGCTGATCTTCAAGCCCCGCTGGAGGGCGATGTCAACGCTGACGTGATCGTTGTTGGCGCTGGCTTCGCCGGTTTGTCCACCGCGTTGGAGCTTGCCGCGCAAGGGGCGAAAGTGATCGTCCTCGAGCGTGAGTTCGCCGGTTTCGGTGCAAGCGGTCGAAACGCTGGCTACCTCGCGGGTGGCCAGGGACTTGAATACGACCTGTTCCTGAAACGCGTGGGTCTCGAGCGGGCGAAGGCGATTGTCGGGTTCTACGACGAAGGTGTTAGGTACGTCGAACGAAAGCTGGGCGAATACGACATCGACTGCGACTACAACGCATCCGGATTGATCCGGGCAGGCGTCCACCCATCACAGGAGAAGCATGTCCGCAAGACCATGCAACTGGGTATCGAACTCGGCTCTCCTGCGGTATTTCTGGACGAAGCCGGCATGCGCGCGCGTGGAATCCCGCCTGCGTTTCTATTTGGGTACCACGTCCCAACAGGAGGCACGCTGGACCCAGGAAAGTATGTGATGGGGTTGCGGCGTGCCGCGCTTAAGGCTGGTGTGAGGATTTACGAAGACACGACGCTTTTGTCCTACGACCAGGGTCCGATTGTTAAGGTAAGAACGGCACGCGGCAGCGCGAGCGCTCCATTCCTGGTGCTCGCCACCAACGCGTACACACCGCAGCTTGGCCTGCTCGGAGACAAGGTGATTCCGCTGCGCGTGTCGGCGATCGAGACCGAGCCTCTGTCCGCGGCACAGCTTGCAGCCTTGGGTTGGCCGCGGCGCGAAGGCGTGGTGACAGCCCATTGGACGATGGAAAGTCATCGCTTGACGGCACGCAACACGCTCGTGCTCACGACAAAGCGCCTCCGTTACGTCTACGGTTCGCGAACACCCAATGTGCCGGATAACACGGCCTATCGCGAGCTGGTGAAGGCACTGCACGACCGGTTCCCGACGTTGAGAGATCTCGCTATCCGGGCGTGCTGGAGCGGCTACGTCAGCTTCGCCAATGATGCGCTACCCGTGGTGGGTGAAACCGGGGCTCAGCAGAACATCTTCTATTCCGCAGGATGTTCCGGACACGGCCTCGGCACGCAATCCTTGATGGGGCATCTGCTCGCCGAGCGGATTCGCGGAACTGAGCCTCCTCTGCTTTCGGCGCTACGCCACGAGACCCCATCGACGCTGCCCGAGCCGGTCCGATGGTGCTTCGTCAATGGCGCGTTGAGCATGGCGAACCTTCTGGACGATCGGGTGAACAGCAAGGCGCGGTCCATCGCTGACCGAGCGGAGCAGTGAACCGATATGACGAGCACCGACACTCGATTTCCCAGAACGCGTCGTTTCAAACCGGAATTCTGATACTCGCCGGAGATTGATCATGAATCTTAGACTCTATTGCATTTTGTTTTCCTGTTCGGTATTTGCGTTTGCTTCACTCATTTATGGAGTGAAGTTTGTGATAAAGCGAAACTATCTTGTTGGGCTGGAATGGCTTGCTCTGGGGATTTCTGGCTTAAACGTTATCGTTTTTTTGCTGACGAATTCGCACGTTTCGTATGAGGTCATGCATTTCCTGGATGCGTTTTCCAGGGGATTCGGTTTGCCGGTTGTTGCAGTTGCTGGTTTGATGGATGTCACTCGGAAGCGCAAGCTGTCGGTGGTTCAAGACATCCTGCTGGTCGCAGGTGCAATTCTTGGAGGGATTGTATTGGTGACGGCCGATTTCATGGTCGGAATTCTTCCTTACTTCTATGTGGTGATGTGGATTTGGTTATCGGGGCATCTCGTCTATTTCATCGTCAAGTTGATGGAAATTGGCGAGTCATTGCAGGCTTTGAGCACGTTTGTGGCGCTCGTGACTTCTTTGGTGATTGCTTGTATCTACGATTTTTACAAGATACCAGGGGATGAAACCAATTTGGTATTGAATTTCCCATTTCTCGCGCTGCTCACGTGGGGATATTTCTCGGCTTCAATCTATTACGCCTATTGCGCATTGGAGCGAGGCGATTTGAGGCGTGGAGGTTTGGTGCGTGCGTGAATTGCACGAAGAGTTAAGTTCTTGATGTGAATGGTTTTGGAAGGTAGGTTTGATCCCAATTATTTTTTGTAAACCGTTATTTGTTTGTATCGTCATCGATACCAATCTTTGGAGGAATGCAAAATGAGCAACGTGGCGAAATCTGTTATTAAAACGGTGCCGAGCACGTCATCGGTTGAAGACATTCATGCAATTTTTCAGGAAGACGGGTGTGTCATCCTCAAGAATTATTTGACTGAGGCGCAGGTTAGATCGTTTAACGAAGATATCGAAACCGAGATGCAAAAGCTCACGCCGGGCTGCAAGAATGACGAATATGAAATCATGACCGAATTCCATGGCGTGAATACAAAGCGACTGACTGCTTTGGCCAAGATAAGCAGGACATTCCGTGAGGAAATCCTGGATATTGACGTCTTTCACGCCATGGGTGATGCGATTTTCCAGGAAGAGTCCGGTACCTGCTGGTTGACGACCGCCCAGGTGATCGAGATTGGCCCGGACAGCCGAGCGCAACCGCTGCACCGCGACCTCGAGGGCTGGACCCATTTCCTCAAGATGGGCGCTCAAGCGCCGGAGGTCGTTATCAACTTCCTGGTGGCCTTGACCGACTTCACCGACGAGAACGGTGCTACGCGAGTGATTCCGGGCAGTCACAAATGGCCGGACTACGCTGACCGTGGCACGCAGGAGATGACGATCCCTGTGGAGATGAAGGCCGGCGACGCTGTCTTGTACACAGGCAAGTTGGTACACGGTGGTGGAGCGAATCGCACCAAGGACTTCTATCGCCGCGGCGTGACCATTCCTCTGATCCCGGGCTTTCTCACCCCAGAAGAAGCTGTTCCGCTCCTCGTTGATATTGAGACGGTACGCGGGTTGCCCGAACGTGTGCAGCGCGTACTCGGTTTCCGCTCGCAGTACCCCGTCGGTTCAATCGGTTTGTGGCAAGCCAACGTTGGCGACGTCGGGACGTACCTCGGACTCTGACGGGCCCCTCAGGCCGGCGCACGCCAGGGGTATGCGCCGGTCATGCGATTCAGGAAAACGGCGGTGCTAGCAAGGCATCGAAGAGGCCGCGTTTGCTGTTCATGTTTTGAAAAGGATTGAGGGAGGCAGAAATGAGCAAGGGTCTCGATACCAAGCCGGACGGGCAAACCGGCCATTCCGGGATCACCCGGCGCAATTTCGTGAAGGGTGCGGCAGCCGCGGCCGTCGTTGTACCAGTTGCGGCGGCAATGCAAAGTGCGCGCACGGAGCCGGCTGCGGACGGCAGAGAGGCAGCCGACCTGGAAAAGTATCGGGCGCTTGGCGGATGGGTGGAAAAGCCCGAAGACATGCAGCCGGCGCTCGAGGGAAACGTCAGCGCCGATGTCGTGATTGTCGGCGCCGGCTTCGCTGGCCTTTCCGCCGCACTCGAGCTCGCCCAGCAGGGCGCGAAAGTGATCGTCCTGGAGCGTGAATTTGCCGGCTTCGGGGCAAGCGGCCGCAACGCCGGCTACCTGGGCGGCGGTGTAGCGCTCGAATACGACCTGTTCCTCAAGGACGTCGGCAAGGAGCGTGCGAAGGAGATCGTCCGCTACTACGAAGACGCTGTCCCCTTTGTTGAAGGCAAGCTCAAGGAGCACGGGATTGACTGCGACTACAACCCCTCCGGGTTGATTCGCGCAGGGATTCATCCGTCGCAGGAAGAGAAGGTGCGCGAGGGCGTACGCGCCAGCGCGGAATTTGGCGCCAAGTCAGAATTTTGGGGCGAGGCCCAGATGCGTGCGCGGGGCATTCCGCCGGCGTTTCTGTTTGGTGAATACACCCCGCGTGGCGGCACGCTCAATCCAGGCAAGTACGTGATGGGTCTGCGGCGTGCCGCGCTTCGCGCAGGCGTCAAGATTTATGAAAACACGCCGCTGCTGTCTTACACCGAAGGTCCCGTGATCAAGGTGAAGACGCCACGGGGTAGCGCGAGCGCTCCGGTGCTGATGTTCGCCACGAACGGCTATACCCCGCAGCTTGGTCTTCTCGCGGACAAGGTGGTCCCCTTGCGGGTGTCGGCCATCGAGACCGAACCGCTTTCCCCCGCGCAACTGAAGTCGCTGGGCTGGCCCGGGCGTGAAGGCATCGTGACTGCGCACTGGACAATGGAAAGCCATCGCTTGACGGCGAACAATACGCTCCTGGTGACCACCAAGCGACTTCACTATCCCTACGGATCAAAGACGCCGAACGTGCCTGACTACGATCAGTATCGCGAGTTGAGGATCGCTCTGCGCGACCGCTTTCCGACCTTGAAAAACATCGCTGTGCGGGCGTGTTGGAGCGGCTATATCAGCTTTGCCAGCGATGCGCTTCCGGTGGTCGGCACCACCGGGGCGAACCAGAACATTTACTACGCCGCTGGGTGCTCCGGGCATGGCGTGGCCTCCCAGTCCATGGTCGGCCACCTGATTGCCCAACGGATTCGCGGAACCGAGCCCCCGCTGCTCGCGGCGGTGCGCCACGAGACGCCCTCGACATTACCCGAACCGTTCCGATGGTGCGTCCTTAACGGGGCACTCGGTGGTGCAGCCGCGATGGACGATTGGTTGAACCGTAAGGTGCGCGACGCTGCAGCCTGAAGGCGGGCGCTTTAACTGAAAAAGGAATGGAGGAGCACAACATGATTCGCCTGAAGAAAAACGTGGAGTTGCCGTCGGTCGGCCTGACCGGCTTCGAGACGCCGTTGAGCGAAGAGGAAAGCGCGATCCAGAGCACAGTCCATCGCTTTGCCCGCGATGTACTGCGCCCGATTGGCCGGGAGCTCGATCGCATGACGCCGGAGGAAGCGATCGCCCCAGGGTCTCCGTACTGGACGGCGATCATTGAGGCCGCCAAGCTCGGGCTCGATCCGCAACTGATCGCGCAGTTCCCGCCCGAAGTCGCGATTCGCATCGAGTCGATCATTGGCGAGGAACTCGGTTGGGGCGATGCGGGCTTCGCCATTTCGATTGGCGCCGCGAGCATGCCGATGATGATGGCCCAGACGGTCGGTAACGAGGAACTGATCGAAATGTGTGCCGGCAAGGTTGGCTGCTGGATGAATACGCAGCCCGACCGCGGCTCCGATGCTGCAATTCTGTATCGCCAGGAACTCAGCGCTGGCGGAAAGCAGCCAGTCGGCAACGTTACCGCGAAGGTCGGCACCGATGAAATCATCATCAACGGCCAGAGTTCGGCATGGGTGTCGAACGGCGCGGTGGCACAGGTCGCGCTCGCCTACATGGCGGCCGACTATGGCGACGGGTTTTACGGCACTGGCGAGCACAGCACGTTTACCAATGGTATCGGGATAATCATTCCACTCGATCTGCCGGGGGTCTCGCGTGGTAAGCCGCTCGACAAGATCGGCCAGCGTTCGTTGCCACAAGGGGAGATCTATTTCGACAACGTCAAGGTGCCGAAGCGCTTCGCCATTGCGCTGAAGGATGACTATCTCGGCAACCTGGCGTCGACGTGGTCGTATGCCGGCACGCACATGTGCCAGACCTTTGTCGGCGTGGCGCGTTCGGCGTTTGAGCTGGCGCTCGACTACTGCCACCAACGCAAACAAGGCGGCGCGCTGCTAATGGATCACCAGATGACGCACTTGCGCGTCGGCGAGATGCTGCGCCGGCTGGAGATGGCGCGTGCGATCGCACGCCGCAGCCTCGCGTATTCGCGTATGTCGCCGGTGAGCCACCCTTATGCGACCGCACAGGCAAAGGTGAGCGTCACAGAAGAGGCGATGAAGATCACCCACGAGGCGTTTCAGCTCTTCGGCGGCAACGGCACGACGCGCGAATTCCCGATCGAGAAAATCTTCCGTGATGTGCGCTCCGCGCTGATCGAGGACGGTGAGAACTACATCCTCACGTCGCGCCTGGGCGTGCTTGCCGGTGAGCTTTATCAGAACGGCTGGACCAAGGAGTAAGCGCCGGGAGTGGGTACAGGCCGCAGCATCAATCAAGACGTTACCGAGCCGAGACGGACACAGTATTCGCATGGGAGACGTTGTCATGACGACATGTTCCGGCACTACGGCTGCGTCTTGGGGGCGGCAGCCTACCGCAAAGGAAATGCTCCACTTCTGGTCTGGGCTGTCAGGCAGCACCGAAGCAACTGCGGCGGCCGGCATGTCCGCAGGTTCGGGATCGAAGTGCAATGAGGCACTCGAAGCATCAACCCATTCATCGCAGTTACGTAAACACCATGTCAGAGAAATCTCACCCCGACACACCGGCCAACCTGCCGCGCAGGCAATGGCTGAAATACGCTGGCGTTGCGGCGGCCGCAGGCGGTATGGCGCTTGGCGCCCGGCAAGCCGATGCTGGTACCGCCAAGGCTGGACAGACACCGGACGGCGTGCTTGATGTCGCCATTATCGGCGCTGGGCTGGCGGGCTTGACGGCCGCGCGCGACCTGCAGCTGGCAGGTTGCAACTCCTTCGTAGTCCTGGAGGCGCGAGACCGAGTAGGCGGGCGCACGCTCAACTACAACATCGAAGGCGGCTACGTTTCCGAAGTCGGCGGCCAGTGGATCGGGCCCGGTCAGACCGCCGTCGCGGATCTCGCCCGCCAACTGGAGGTCGACACGTTTCCGAGCTACTACGAGGGCAAGACCGTCATTCTGGGCGGCGATGGCCGAGTGGCGGTCGATCTGAAGGGGACGTTCGGTACCGATGAGGCGGTCAGCGCAAAGCTCAGCCAGCTGTCGCGCGATGTGCCTTCGGGCGCCCCTTGGAAATCGCCGAGAGTCCGTGAGCTGGACAAGCTCTCGGTCGGTGACTGGCTCGGAAAGCAGAACATCAAGCCCGAAGACCAAGTCGGCTGGAACGCAAGCATTACTCTTTCCGGCGGCGCGGCCCCGGCCAAGATGGGGCTCCTGCATTTTCTGTCGATGATCAATTCAGCGGATCGCGACTACTCGCAGCTCGACAGCATCAAGCACAGCGCGCAGGAAACCCGCTTCGTCGGCGGTTCGCAAATCCTCAGTATCAAGATGGCGAAGCAATTGGGCGACAAGGTGCGCCTGTCGACGCCGGTGCGCCAGATTTCCGGTTGGGACCGCGATGTCGTCACGCTGCATACCGACCACGGCGAAGTGCGCGCCCGCAAAGTCATCATGGCCATCCATCCGGCCCTGTGTAACCAGGTGCAGTTCGACCCACCACTGCCGGAGAAGCGCGCCGCGTTGCAACGCGCATGGCCTGCGCACTCACCCGCACGCAAGGTGGCCATGGTCTACCGCCGCCCGTTCTGGCGTGAGAAAGGTCTGAATGGTCACATCATCCAGATCAACGGGCCCGTGATCTGGGCCTTCGACAACTCGCCTCCGGGCGGTGAAATCGGAGTCGTCAACGCCTTCGTCGTAAATGCACAGCTTCCGTCGGAGCCGGACGCGGCAAAGTCAATCCTGACCGAGCTCTACGCCCGGGCATGGGGCCGTGAAGCCCTGTCGCCGGTGGCCTATCACGATCACGACTGGGGCCGGGGCGACCCCTGGACGATCACCTGCATCTCAGCCATTCCGCCCGGCTTCTGGAGCGCCCACGGTGAAGCACTGCGCCCACCGTGCGGCAACCTGATCTGGTCAGGCACTGAGACGGCGGAGATCTGGGCCGGCTACATGGATGGCGCGGTGCGCTCCGGCCATCAGGCGTCTCTGCAGGTGCTCAATGCACTGCGTTGGGCGTAAGGGGAAGGACATGAAGAAACTCATTGTGATTAGCGTTGCCGCCATCACCGCTGCTGTGGCGCTTGTCGTCTTTGGCCCAGATCTGCTCGATCTCCATCGCCTGGATCGCTATATCGACGCATCAGCCAAGGCGTATGAGGCTGACGGAGGCCCGTGGCCGCACGTGAACGATGCCTGCTTCATGTGCCACGGCGTCAAAGGCAATTCACTCCATCAGGGCTATCCGAGCCTGGCGGGGCAGCCTGCCGCCTATTTGGAAGCGCAGCTCCACAATTTTGCGAGCGGCGCGCGACGTAGTCCGAACATGGGACCGTTGTCGATGACCATGGACAACGCGCAAATCAAGGACCTGGCGAATTATTTCTCCAAGGTTTCGCCTATCGCAAACCGCTACTTCAAGCCTGATGCGCAATTGCGCGAAAAGGGGCAGCAATTGGTGACGGGCGGGAATTGCGCGGCATGTCACGGGGCGCAACTGATGGGGCACGACCAGTTTCCGCGCCTGGCCGGCCAAGGCTACGACTACATCCTGGCACAGTTCGACGCGTTTGCCTCCGGCACCCGTAGCGAACCGACCGGCATGATGAAGCGCCTTGCGGACGGCACCTCGGCGGAAGACCGCAAGGCAATCGCCAGCTACCTCGCGAGCCTTGAACCAAAACATTGACGGCTTGCGTGCGGGTGAATACATGACCGGTTATGGAGCCCCCAAAGCGGCGCTGATCAGTTTGACGCAGTCCATGGCGCTCGAACTTGCAAGAAAGGGGCTTCAGGTCGACGCACTTCGCCCCGGAAACTTCAGGACGGAGATACATGCGTCTTTCGAAGAGAAGGGGCTGGACGAGAACCTGATCAAGCGTATCCCGATGCGCAAGATCGGCGAGGTTGAACAGCTCGACGGGGCGACCATGCTGCTGGCGTCTGATGCCGGTAGCCATATGACGGGCTCGGTGATCGACGTCGATGGCGGCCACGTACTGAATTGGATGTAAGGGCCTGTCTGGCCCAGTTTGTAGCAGCTGGACAATGCGTCCGGCAATTTATTAGGAATGTTGAAGTCATGAAGCTGAAAGACAAAGTGGCCGTCATCACGGGCGCGGCCGCGGGTATTGGGCAGGCGACTGCGCGCAAGTTCGCAAGCGAAGGCGCTACGGTGATTCTTTGCGACCGCGCGACGGAGGCTGTGGAGCAAGAAGCCAGCAGCCTGAGGTCAGAGGGCTATAAGGCCGCAGGCTATTCGTTGGACGTTACCGACCGCGCGGGTATCGAGGCCTTGGCCGCGGACGTCGTGGAAAAGTTTGGCCGTATCGACATTCTGGTCAACAACGCGGGCATCACGCTGGACGCGAAGGTCACGCGCATGACCGAAGAGCAGTTTGACCGGGTGATCGATGTCAACCTCAAGGGGGTGTTCAACTGCACGCAGGCGGTGATCGGTGCAATGCTTGAGCAGCAGTCCGGGGTCATCCTGAACGCGTCGAGCGTGGTTGGTATCTATGGCAATTTCGGGCAGACGAACTACGCGGCTAGCAAGTTCGGTGTAGTCGGATTTACGAAAACCTGGGCGCGAGAACTCGGGCCGAAAGGGATCCGCGTGAATGCCGTGTGCCCGGGCTTTATCGAGACGGACATTCTGAAAACGATGCCCGAGAAGGTTCTTGATGGATTTCGTTCCAACTGCTGGCAGCGGCGCCTGGGCGCGCCAAAAGAAATCGCAAACGTCTATGCATTCCTTGCGTCCGACGATGCGAGCTTTGTCAACGGGGAAGCGATCGAAGTTTCGGGAGGGCTTTCGATCTAAATCTGGTGCACAAACGAGACCGGAGTGGCGAATGTCTACTGAGCAACGCAGCAGCAGGAACGCAGCAGCATCGACCACAAGGTGCAGGGGAATACTCAGTCTTTCTGTTCTACCAGTTGTATGCAACACGACCTATGTTGGGCAACTCTTGAAATTGATGCATCGGGTGGACACATCGGCAATCCGGTTGGTATGCCTTTGTGTCCGAATGGACAGAGTTATGAGATTGAATCTGGAGGGGCAATGAAGGTGTTGGTAGCGGTGAAGCGTGTAGTGGATGCCAATGTGAAAGTTCGCGTCAAGACAGACTGCTCGGGCGTCAATGTTGCGAACATCAAAATGAGCATCAATCCCTTCGACGAGATCGCGGTCGAAGAGGCGGTACGGTTGAAGGAAGCGGGCGTGGCGAGCGAAGTGATCGCTGTCTCCGCCGGCGTGGCGCAGGCACAGGAGACGCTGCGCACGGCGCTGGCGATCGGCGCCGACCGCGCGATCCTGGTCGAGTCCGACGAGGAACTGCAGCCGCTGGCGGTGGCCAAGCTCTTGAAGGCGCTGGTCGACAAGGAGCAGCCGCAACTGGTGATCCTCGGCAAGCAGGCGATCGACGACGATTCGAACCAGACGGGCCAGATGCTCGCCGCGCTCGCGAAGCTGCCGCAGGCGACGTTCGCTTCGAAGCTGGCGGTTGCCGATGGCCGCGCACAGGTCACGCGCGAAGTCGACGGCGGCCTGGAGACGGTTTCGCTGTCGCTGCCGGCGGTGGTGACGACCGACCTGCGCCTCAATGAGCCGCGCTACGTGACGCTGCCCGACATCATGAAGGCGAAGAAGAAGCCGCTGGAGACGGTGCGGCCGGCGGACCTGGGCGTTGACGTGAGCCCGCGCCTGAAGATGCTGAAGGTTGTCGAGCCATCGAAGCGTGCGGTCGGCGTGAAGGTGCCGGACGTGGCGACGCTGGTAGAGAAGCTGAAGAACGAAGTGAAGGTCTTGTGAGAGGGAGGAGCGACGACATGAGCATTCTGGTTATTGCAGAACCTGACGCCCCAAAGGAAGCCCCCTTGGGAGGCAATCAATCGATCAAGGCAGCGACGCTGAATACCGTCACGGCGGCGCTCCAGTGTGGCGACGATGTGCACGTGTTGGTTGCGGGCGCGAACGCCGATGCGGCAGCGCAGCAAGCGGCGCAAATCGCCGGCGTGACAAAGGTGCTGCACGCCGATGCGGCGCACCTGGGCGACGGCTTGGCGGAGAACGTGGCGGCGCAGGTGGTGGCACTGGTTGTAACGGCAGGCGAGGGCTACACGCACATCCTGGCGCCGGCGACTGCCTACGGCAAGAACATCGCGCCGCGCGTGGCTGCGTTGCTGGACGTGGCGCAGGTCTCGGACATCACTAGGGTGGTCAGCCCCGATACGTTCGAGCGTCCGATCTACGCGGGAAATGCGATCGCGACGGTGCAGTCGAGCGACCCGATCAAGGTGATCACCGTGCGTTCGACGGGCTTCGATCAGGTGGTGGCCGAAGGCGGCAGCGCTGCGATCGAGCAGATCGAAGCGGCAGCGGATGCTGGCGTCTCGCAATTCGTGCGTCGTGAAGTGACGAAGCTGGACCGTCCTGAACTGACGAACGCGCACATCATTGTGTCGGGCGGCCGTGGTCTGGGCAGCGGCGAAAACTACCAGAAGGTGCTGGAGCCGCTGGCAGACAAGCTGCAAGCTGCACTGGGCGCATCGCGTGCCGCGGTCGACGCCGGCTACGTGCCGAACGACTACCAAGTCGGCCAGACAGGCAAGATCGTCGCGCCGCAACTGTACATCGCAGTCGGCATCTCGGGTGCGATCCAGCACTTGGCCGGCATGAAGGATTCGAAGGTGATCGTTGCGATCAACAAGGATCCGGAAGCGCCGATCTTCAGCGTGGCCGACTACGGCCTCGTCGGCGATCTGTTCAGCGTCGTACCTGAACTGACGCGTGCGATTTGAGCGAAAGCTCACCCGGTCGGGAGGTGTTGTATCCACTGCGCATTGGCCAGCCTCATCAAGGAGTTTGAGGCTTCTCTGATCGCCTATCCGATGATACAAGCCATCGATGCTGGCGGACCTCCTGTTATTTTTCCCGGTGAGGAGACGAACGTCGTCTTCAATTTTCTTTTCCTGGCTCTTCTTACGTGGTCGAGTTCTGTGACCCAACAATCTCGATTTGACCGCGTAGGATTCGCTTCATGAATGCCGTGAGATTCATAAAATAAATTTCAGAAACAGCAGCTCAATCGATATGATAAGTATTCCTTAGAATTAGGGCATGCAATGGCCAAACTCAATCTGGTGAGGAGCAGCCGGATGTCTTTCGGCATGGAGAGTTGCGATGGGAACGCCGTTCTCGGCGAGCACGATTCGGACCTATGGTTGACTCACAATACTGAATGATCGGAACAATGACGAACACGGCACAGCAACTCGATATCAACAGGCTGGTACGCTATCTGGAAGACCATGTTCCAGGTTTCGAAGGTCCCGTTGAAGCGAACAAGTTCGCCGGCGGCCAGTCGAATCCGACCTTCCGACTGACCGCGCGCAGCGGCCACTACGTGCTGCGATGCCAGCCGCCGGGTGAACTGCTGAAGTCCGCACACGCGGTGGATCGCGAGTTTCGTGTGTTGACCTCGCTGTCGGGCACCGCGGTGCCGGTCGCGCATCCGTATCACCTGTGCGAAGACCGCGACGTGATCGGCAGCATGTTCTACGTGATGAGCTTCGAGGACGGTCGGATTTTCTGGGATCCCGCGCTGCCGGATCTGCCGAAGGATGATCGTGCGATCTGCTACGACGTCGTGCTGCAGACGATGGCTGCGCTGCATGACGTTGATGTCGACGCGGTCGGTCTCGCCGACTACGGTCGCCCGGGCAACTACTTCGAGCGCCAGATCGGTGTGTGGACGAAGCAATACCGCGCGGCAGAGATGGAGCGTCTCGACGCGATGGAAACGCTGATCGATTGGCTGCCGAAGGCATGCCCTGACGACACGGGCCGGCCGGCACTGGTCCACGGCGACTTCCGGATCGACAACCTGATGTTCGCACGAGACGGCTATCGCGTGAGGGCTGTGCTCGACTGGGAACTGTCGACGCTCGGCAATCCGCTCGCGGATCTCGCCTACTTTTGCATGTGCCTACGATTGCCGTCCGAAGGCTTGGTTCCCGGATTAACCGGGCACGACCGCGACGAACTCGGCATTCCTGACGAAGCGGCGATCGTCGCGCGCTATTGCGAACTGCGCGGAATCGAACCGATCCGAGATTGGAATTTCTATCTGGCATTCAGCTTTTTCCGGTTTGCGGCGATCGCGCAGGGAGTGAAAGCTCGCGCCCTCCAGGGCAACGCATCGAATTCAAAGGCACTGCAGGTCGGCGACATGACCAGGTTGCTGGCTGACGAGGCCGTGCGAGTGATCGACACGCAGCGCTGAAACAAACCGAAGCGGCACGCGCCGCATGTATATCAATGGAGGAGTGAAACATGGCAACGAATCTGTTCGACCTGACCGGCAAGATCGCACTGGTGACGGGTGCGAGCCGCGGCATCGGCGAGGAAATCGCGAAGCTGCTCGCGGAGCAGGGCGCGCACGTGATCGTGTCGAGCCGCAAGCTCGACGACTGCCAGGCGGTGGCGGACGCAATCGTCGCGGCGGGCGGCCGCGCCGAAGCACTGGCATGCCACGTGGGGCGTCTGGAGGACATCGCCGCGACGTTCGAGACGATCCGCGGCAAGCACGGCCGGCTCGACATCCTCGTGAACAACGCGGCCGCGAACCCGTATTTCGGCCACATTCTCGATACTGATCTCGCCGCGTATGAGAAGACCGTTGACGTGAACATCCGCGGCTACTTCTTCATGTCTTTAGAGGCCGGAAAACTGATGAAGACGCACGGCGGTGGCGCGATCGTCAACACGGCGTCGGTCAATGCGCTGCAGCCGGGCGACCGGCAGGGCATCTATTCGATCACGAAGGCCGCGGTCGTCAACATGACGAAGGCGTTCGCGAAGGAGTGCGGGTCATTCGGCATTCGCGTGAACGCACTGCTGCCGGGGCTCACGAAGACGAAATTCGCTGGTGCGTTGTTTGAGGACAAGGATATCTATGGAGGCTGGCTGGCGAAGATCCCGCTGGGCCGCCATGCGGAGCCGCGCGAGATGGCAGGCACTGTACTTTACCTCGTGTCAGATGCGGCGAGCTATACGAGCGGCGAATGCATCGTCGTCGACGGCGGCCTGACGATCTGATACCGCAATGAAAGCAGAGGTCGAAGCTCGCGAGTCGTGACGATGCCCCTTGTGCAGGGCTCGCTGCTCAGGTGCTTCGGGTGGCTTGAGGATGTTGTCGCGGCGATGTCGGTATCTCGTCCGTGAATGTGCTTGTTTGACCGGGCTGGCCGCCGCTGTCGACGGTGGTGTCTCGGTTTTCTGACCGAACGGAGTCGATCATGGATTTTGGCTATACCCCAAAAGTAGAAGAATTGCGCGGCCGTTTGGCCGTGTTCATGCACGAACACATCGTGCCGCGCATCCGCCAGTGGCATGAAGAGGTGCACGCGGGACGCTACCCGGTGTCGTTCATGGAGGAACTGAAGGCGCGCGCGAAAGCGGAAGGGCTGTGGAACCTGTTCCTGCCGCACTTGAAGGCCAGCGAGCCTGGCATGGGGTTGACGAACCTCGAATATGCGCCGCTCGCCGAGATCATGGGGCGCGTGAGCTGGGCGTCGGAGGTGTTCAACTGCAACGCACCGGACACCGGCAACATGGAGCTGCTGCACATGTTCGCGACGCCCGAGCAACGCGAACAGTGGCTGCTGCCGCTGCTGCGCGGCGAGATCCGCTCGGCATTCGCGATGACGGAGCCCGACGTCGCGTCGTCGGATGCGACGAACATCACGACGCGCATCGAGCGCGACGGCGGCGACTACGTGATCAATGGCCGCAAGTGGTTCATCACGAACGCCGCACACCCGAACTGCCGCATCTTCATCGTGATGGGCAAGACCGATCCCGATGCGGCGTCGCACCAGCAGCAGAGCATGATCCTCGTGCCGCGCGATACGCCGGGCGTGACGATCGTGCGCAACATCACGGTGCTCAACCACTTCGCGCCGGAAGGGCACTGCGAGATCACATTCGACAACGTGCGCGTGCCGGCGAGCAACCTGCTCGGCGAAGAAGGCAGCGGCTTCTCGCTCGCGCAGGCGCGCCTCGGCCCGGGCCGGATCCATCACTGCATGCGCTCGATCGGCGCGGCGGAGTTGGCACTGGAACTGATGATCGATCGCGCGCAGTCGCGTCAGGCGTTCGGCCAGCCGCTGAACCGGCATGGCACCGTCGGCGAATGGATCGCGCGCTCGCGCATCGAGATCGACCAGGCGCGCCTGCTCGTGCTGAAGGCCGCGTGGATGATCGACAAGGTCGGCGCGAAGGCCGCGCGCAAGGAAATCTCGATGATCAAGGCGCTCGTGCCGTCCGTGCATACGGCCGTGTGCGATCGCGCGATGCAGGTGTTCGGCGCGATGGGGATCAGCCCCGACACCCCGCTCGCCGACAGCTGGACCTTGGGTCGCACGCTGCGCTTCGCGGACGGCCCGGACGAGGTGCATCTGCAGGCGATCGCACGGATGGAGATCAAGGACGCGACGCCCGGATCGAGCGCGCCGTACCTGACCGTGCCGCCGCGGGGCTGATCGCGGCACGCGCCGCCCCTGGGCGGCGCGTGCGGGCCGCGGCGAACGGGACGCCATCACCCAGCTTAGACGCCCGAGCGGCACGCGCCTTAAGATGCCATCAAGGAGACATAGGTGATAGGCTTATCAAAGCTTGGTCGAAATCTGTTTTTCGTATTCGAAACGATCTACAACAAGCGCAACCTGACGTGAAGCGCTCGACCTGTTGCGAAAGCACCCCGAGACGGCGAACATCCCTGTTGTCGCGCTCAGTTCGAATGCGATGCCGCATGACGTCGAGCAGGGCCTGGAAGCGGGCTTTTTCCGCTATTTGACCAAGCCGATCAAGATCGATCCGTTCATGCACGCACTTGCCGAAGCCATTGCGCTGGCAGCGAGACGGAAATAGCGCAGGTCGGCGCGTCAGGTACCGAATTAGGATCGATTCGTAATCGTTTAGTGGTCGCGATACTCTCAAGCGTCTCAGCCAAACTCAAGATGGGTTACCAGGCTGCTTACATTTTTGTTGTGCGCACAACCAATTTGACATAACGTGAATTATCGCCTTTTCGCGCTGTAGCGGCCATATCCTAATGTCGTGTTCTGGCTATTTACAGATGTCGTGTTTTTGACTGCTGGCATGCTGGACGGCTCGTTGAGCAAGCACGGGAGCCGACCATGCAGCCAGCCGGATTGGTGACACTGACGATGCGAGAACTTGATCGACTCAAGGTGATCCAGGCTGTGGTGGATATGGGTTTGAAGCCCGGACGTGCAGCCGAACGGCTGGGCCTGAGCGTGCGCCAGGTGGAACGGCTGGTCATCCGGTATCGCGAGCGCGGGCCCGGTGGTGTTGCTTCGGGCCGCCGTGGCCGACCGGGCAACCGCAAGCTCGACGACGGGCTGGCGTTACGTGCCCTGACTGTTATTCGTGAGCGCTACGCCGATTTCGGGCCGACGCTGGCTTGCGAGAAGCTCTGGGAATGCCACGGCATTCGGTTGGCCAAGGAAACGGTCAGGAAGCTGATGACGGAGGCTGGGCTCTGGATCCCGCGCCGGCAACGACCGCCCAAGGTCTACCAGCCGCGAGCGCGCCGGGCTTGCCTCGGCGAACTGATCCAAATCGACGGCTGCGATCATCGATGGTTCGAGGAACGGGCGCCGGCCTGTACGCTGCTGGTGTACGTCGACGACGCGACGAGCCGGCTGATGACGCTGCATTTCACGCAGACCGAGTCGACGTTCAGCTACTTCGAGGCCACGCGAACGTATCTGGAGCGCCATGGCAAGCCAGTGGCGTTCTACAGCGATAAGTACAGCGTGTTCCGCAATACGAGCGCCGGCAAGACCGGTCAGAGCGTCACGCACTTCGGCCGCGCGATGTACGAACTGAACATCGACACGTTCTGCGCGAACAGCAGCTCGGCCAAGGGGCGTGTCGAGCGAGCGCACCTGACGTTGCAGGACCGACTGGTCAAGGAACTACGATTGCGCGGGATCAGCACGGTAGCGGATGCCAATGCTTATGCGCCCTCCTTCATCGCCACGTATAACGCGCGCTTCGCGAAGCCCCCACGCAGCGGCTTTGATGCGCACCGGCCGCTGCGATCCGACGAGGATCTGGACCGGCTGCTGACCTGGCGTGAGACACGCCGGGTGACGAAGGCGTTGACGGTGCAGTACGACCGGGTGCTGTACCTGCTGGACGATACGCCGGGGAATCGAGCGTGGATACATCGCGACGTCGAGGTGTGGGAGTACCCGGATGGTCGGATCGAAATCCGAGCAGCCGGTCAGATACTGGCAGCTCAGTCCTATGACCGGCTGGCGGAGGTCGATCAAGGCGCAATCGTGGACCACAAGCGTCTGAGTCACGCGTTGCAGGTGGCGCAAGCGTTTCAGGCGCAGCGCGACAGCCGGCGGATCGGGACCGCACCGTCGCGAACGCATCGAGGGCTTCCGGTGCGGGAGGACGAAGCGCAACCCGGCACCAAGAAACCACGCCGGTTCACAGCGGCTGACATGGAGACGGTGATTCTGGAGGCCGCATCAAAAGCAGGAACTGAGCGGCGGTCTGCGAAGGCCCGCGGGTGAGCGTAAGCGCCCTGCTGCTTCAGGCTCGGCGCTTCAACGTTGAACAACGGAAAGGCCGATGAAACATGCGACATCTGTATTTAGCTGGCACCCCGACATCTGAATCCGGGTATGACAAAAATTGTAGTAGCTTTATAGATGGAATGGTCGCCTCCCGCCACATCGACCGTTCCAGCGCCTGTCTCCGCTTTCTGGGTTCCTGGTACGGATGTGCGACAGTGTCTTGTCCATTCTTCCGTTCAGGAGAGATTCCATGGAGCCCACGACGATCGCCATCGACCTGGCCAAGCGCGTTTTCCAGATCCACTTTGTCGATCCGGTGCGGCGGGATTGGCGTCGCGTAAGCGCGGGTTTCCGGGCAACCGGAAGCTGGACAAAGATATGGGGGCATGCCGACTTGCAATGGTATTGGCCTTCAACCCAAAGCAGACATGCCCCATCGAAATCATCAGCGGCCGATCCGTCTACCGTCTACTTTGCGGCAGCCTCGATCACTCGAGCGACCGCGGCCGGCTGAGACATAAACACCGCGTGGCTTGCACTCACCTCGGTCACCTTCGCCCCCGAACGCTGATACATCCAGCGCTGAAGCTGAGGGCTTACGACATGATCCCGGGTGGTCAGGACTGCATAGCTCGGTTTGGTTCGCCATGCCGCCACCGTGACAGGCGCGCCCAAAGCCTTCTCGGCGAGTTGCACCTGGGAATCCGCCAGGAATCGAGCGTCCGACGGCGAGACATCCGCGGCATAGGTCGCGTGGAATTGCGCCGGTGGAATGAAGAAATGCTTGTCCGGCGTGGCCCGCATCGCATCGTTGGGCGCGGCGAACTTCGACAGAAGCTGACCGCTGGCTTCTCCTGCATCGGGTTGGAGCGCAGCCACGTAGACGAGCGCACTGACCTTCGGGTCAGCACCCGCCTCCGTGATCACGGAGCCGCCATAGCTATGACCGACCAGCACGACAGGGCCCTTCTGCTGATCGACGACGCGTTTGGTCGCATCGACGTCCTCGGCGAGCCCAGTGAGTGGCTCCTGCACGATGCCCACATGAAAACCGTCCTGCGTCAGGATGTCGTAGACGGCCCGCCAGCCTGAGCCGTCCACCAGTGCGCCATGGACAATGACGATATCTTTCACAGCCGGTTTCGACTCGGCGTAAGCCATCGTGCCGGTCATGGCAACCATGACGGCGACGGTCAGTGTTTTTCGCAGTGCAAACAATTTAACCTCCGATAAGTTTCTGGAAAACCGCCGTTCAGGCGTCAGGCCAGCTTGTTCTTCATCGCCAGGACGTCGATCGGCTCGACCGACGGCGGGCTCGCCAGCATCTCGTCGACGCGCGCCATCAACGCATTGGCCATGTCGCCGGCGAGGTGTGCCTGCTGATCTTCTTCACTCGCAAAAGCATCGAAGACGCCGAACGTCGTCGGCGACAGCTTGAGGGCGAACCAGATCGGCGTGCCCGCCTCCCGATTGGTCAGTTCAAAGCCGGCGGTAAGGAAGTCCGCGACGGCCTGTTCCTTTCCCGGCCTGGCTTCAAGTCGGACAAATAATGCGTGCTTGATCATCTTTGCTCTCCAGTATCCGCGTGATCCATTCACTCGGTGAGCGACACTTTACAAACGGAGCGCCCGGGGAAATACTGTCGCGATCGACAGTTTTGATATCGATCCTGCCATGCGAATTTTTGTCCTGGCCCTCGAGGGGGTGTTCGACACAGGCCTCGTGACCGTGCTCGATGGGTTGACGACGGCTAACGAACTGGCGCGCTCGACGGGGATGGCCACGCCGGGCTTCGACATCACCGTTGCGGGGATGCGGCCGGAGGTGCGCACCGCGCTTGGGCTGCAGGTTCCCGTCTGCGATGTAACAGACGCCCCCACCCCGGATTGGGTCGTCGTACCGGCGCTCAACAGGACGACGACGGACCTGCTCGTGCCTTCGCTCGGCCGGGCCGACGTGATCGATGCGCTAGGTGCATTGCGCTCGTGGCACCGTGCCGGCGCCCAGATCGGAGCCGCCTGCACGGGTACCTTCGTACTGGCCGAAAGCGGCTTGCTCGACGGGCGCGAAGCCACGACCACCTGGTGGCTCTCGCCGCTGTTCCGGCAGCGTTACCCCGACGTGCACCTGGATGCGCATCGCATCGTCGTTCCCAGCGGCAGCACGGTGACGGCAGGAGCGGCCCTGAGCCATCTCGACCTTGCGCTCTGGCTGATCCGCCACAACAGCCCCGAGCTTGCGGCACTCGTGGCCAGGTACCTCGTATTCGATTCGCGCCCGTCACAGTCCGCCTTTGCGATCTCCGATCATCTGTCCCATTCGGACCCGCTCGTCGAGCGTTTCGACCGCTGGGTGCGCGAGCACCTCGACACGGCAATCGCACTCGATGACGTCGCGGACGCATTGGCGACGAGCAAGCGGACCTTGACGCGACGTCTGAATGATGTGCTCGGTAAAACGCCGGTCGAATACATCCAGGATCTGCGGATCGAGCGCGCCGTTCACCTGCTGAAAACGAGCAAGGACAGCGTGGATCGTATCGCCGAGCAGGTCGGCTACGCAGACGGCGTCACCTTGCGCACGCTGCTGCGGCGGCGGATTGGCAAGGGGGTACGTGAGTTGCGGGCGTCGTGAGCCTGGGTTGGACGAAGAGCCCGGTGCAATGTTTACCATGGCGAATCGGCTCGACCAGTCAGGCGCTACGCGCCGGCATGCCGCAACCCATCTGTCCCGTTGCCTACGACCAATTCGACAACTCGGCCCGGACTACGGAACTGGGTGTCGGGTGCGAATTGCTGGTTGGGCCGGAACGGGCCGCGAGCCGCCCGCTTCATCGTTTTGCGCCGGCGCCGGGGCCGAACGGCGGGCGAGCCAGCCACACCACCGCGATTACGGCGAAATACACGCAGCCGAGCGCGAACGAAACGTCGTTGAACGAGATCTGGTAGGCCTGTGTGTCGAGCAGATGGTTCAGCAGCATCGCCGCGTGCCGCGGATCGCCGCCGCCGAGTTCTGCGAGCCTGGCCCGCACGGCCGGATCGAACGTGCTCACGTGTTCGCCGAGCTGCGCATGATGCAGGATCGCGCGCCGGTCCCACAGGAACGACGTGATCGAGACGGCGAAGCTCGCGCCGAGCGTGCGCAGGAACGTCGACAGGCCGGAGCCGGCGGCGATCTCGTCCGGCTTCAGGTCGGACAGCAGGATGCTGTTGATCGGCATGATGAACAGGGCGAGGCCGAGGCCCTGCAGCAGCTGGATCAGCGCGATGTGCGTGAAGTCGACGTCGGCCACGAAGCCTGCGCGCAGGAACGACGACGTGCCGAAGATCGCGAACGCGCAGCAGACGAGCACGCGCATGTTGAAGCGCGGCGCGTACTTGCCCATGAACGGCGTCATCAGCACGGGGATCACGCCCATCGGCGCGACGGCGAGCCCGGCCCAGAACGCGGTGTAGCCGAGCGTGCGCTGCAGCCACTGCGGGACGATCACGTTGACCGCGAAGAACGCCGAGTACGCAAGCACAAGAGTCAGCGTACCGGCCGCGAAGTTGCGACGCGCGAAGAGCCGCAGGTTCACGATCGGATTCGGTTCATTGAGCTCCCAGATCAGAAACAGTGCGATGCCGAACGCGGCGATCACCGACATCACGACGATGAACGGCGAGTTGAACCAGTCGGCGTCGTTGCCTTTGTCGAGCACGATCTGCAGCGCACCGACGCCGATCACGAGCGCCGCGAGGCCGACGTAGTCGACGCGCGCGGCGACCGTCGTCTCGACGCGCGCGCGCATCTGCACGAACACGCACAGCGCGGCGAACACGCCGATCGGCAGGTTGATCAGGAACGCCCAGCGCCACGTGTAATGCTCGGTGATCCAGCCGCCGAACACGGGGCCCGCGATCGGCGCGACGACGGTGACCATCGCGATCATCGACAGCGCGAAGCCGCGCCGTTGCGGCGGGTAGATCGACAGCATCAACGCCTGCGTGGTCGGGATCATCGGTCCGGCCACCGCGCCCTGCAGCGCACGGAACGCGACGAGCTGTGGCAGGTTTTGCGCGAGGCCGCACAGCAGCGAGGCGAACGTGAACGCGAGCGTTGCCCACACGAACAGCCTGACCTGCCCGAAGCGCTTGACGAGAAACCCGGTCAACGGCAGCGCGACAGCATTGCTGACCGCGAACGTCGTGACGACCCATGCGCCCTGCGTCGCACTCACGCCGAAGTTGCCGGCGATCGTCGATAGCGACACGTTCGCGACGGTGCCGTCGAGCACCTGCATGAACACCGCGAGCGCGAGGCCGAAGGTGGTCAGCGCGACGCTTGACGGACGAAAGCCGCCATCGGCGGCCGGGGCCGGCATAGGGCCGCTCATCGCACACGCTCCGCGCGCCCCGCCACGGGCAGGTTCGCCTGCACGACCTCGGCGATCAGGCTGTCGGCCCGCGCGAGCTCGTCGCGGTACACGTCGGTGCGGAACACGGGGGCGCGCTGCACGCGCTGCGACAGCATCGGACCGCTGCGGTCGTGCAGGTCGACGCGTGCGTGCATCGACAGGCCGATCCGCAACGGATGCGCGTCGAGCTGGGCCGGATCCGTCAGCTCGATGCGCACGGGCAGCCGCTGCACGATCTTGATCCAGTTGCCGGTCGCGTTCTGCGCGGGCAGCAGCGAGAACGCGCCGCCGGTGCCGACGCCGAGGCTCTGCACGCGGCCGCTATAGCGCACGGCGCCGCCATACAGATCGGCAGTCAGCTCGACCGGTTGCCCGATGCGCATGTGCTCGAGCTGCTTCTCGGTGAAGTTCGCGTCGATCCACAGCTCGCGCAGCGGCACGACCGCGAGCAGCGGCACGCCGGGCGACGCGCGTTGTCCGACCTGCACCGTGCGCTTCGCGACATAACCGGTGACGGGTGCGACCACGTCGGTGCGTGCGCGCTGCAGGTACGCGGCGCGCAGCCGTGCCGCCGCGGCCTGCACGTCGGGGTGTGACGCGACAGCCGTGTCGTCGACGAGCGCCCTGCTCGTCTGATGCTGCTCGCGCAACGTCGCGAGTGCGCTTTGCGCGGCCGCATACGCGCTTTGTGACGCCGTCAGCGTGTCGCGCGCATGGGCCAGTTCCTCGCGCGAAATCGCGCCGGAGCGGCCGAGATCCTCGCGGCGCCGGTAGTCGGCCTTCGCGCTGTCGAGCGCGGTGCGTCGGGTGTCGAGTTCGGCGCGTGCACCGTCGATGCTGTTCGCGAGCCCGCGCTCGTTGCTATACAGGCCGCGAACCTTGCGTACCGTTGCCGCGAGGTCGGCCTGGGCGGCCTCGAGCGCGACCCGGGCGTCGCTTGCGTCGAGACGGACGATCGGCGTGCCGGCGCGGACAAGGTTGCCGTCGTCCGCATCGATCGACACGACGGTGCCCGTCACCTGCGGCGTCAACTCGACGACGTTGCCTTGCGCGTACGCGTTGTCGGTGGCTTCGAACCATCGGCCGACGAGTGCGTACCAGATCCCCCACCCTGCGATGCCGAGCGCGAACACGGCCACGAGCGCGCGCACGAGCCGCTTGCGTCGCGCGGCCGGCGGTGGCGGCGCCGGTTTTGTGCGGGCGTCAGGGGCGTCCGGCTCGCGCGGCGCACCGGCGTGGTCGGCCGCCGGATGCGGGCGGGCACTGGCGGAATCGGCGGCTGCGGGCCGCGCGGGAGTCTGCGGAGTGTTGTCGCTGCTCATGGTTCGATGTCAAGGACGGTGGGAAGGAGTGGCGGCGAGCGCGACGTCGTCCGGCTCGGCCCGGAAGCCGCCGCCCAGCGCGGCGACGAGTTGCAGCGATTGGTCCGCGCGCTGCGCGCGCAGCGCGGCGACCTCACGGCTCGCGATCAGCAGTTGCTGGCGGACGACGAGCGCGTCGAGGTAGCTGCCGACGCCGGCCCGATAGCGCGCGTCCGCGAGTCGCCAGGCATCGGTGGCGGAATCGTACGCAAGCTGCTGCGCATCGGCCTGCACCGCGAGCGAGCGCAGGCGCTGCAGATCGTCGGCCACTTCGCCGATCGCACCGATCAGCGTCTTGTTGTAGCCGGCGACCGCGAGGTCGTATTGCGCGTCTCGTTTGCGCAGCACGCCGCGCCGCGCGCCGCCGTCGAAGATCGGCAGACTCACGGCCGGACTCGCGTTGTAGGTGCGCGATGCGGCCTGGAACAGCGATGCGCCGCCGCGTGTCGCGAGCCCGATCAGCGCGGTCAGACTGACGTTGGGCAGAAAATCCGCGCGGGCGGCGACGACGTTGCGGCTCGCCGCTTCGACGCGCCAGCGTGCGGCGACGAGATCCGCACGCCGGCCGAGCAGCGCGGCCGGCAGATCCGCCGGCACCGCGAGCGCGGCGGCCGGCAACGGCGCGGGACGAACGAGCGCGAGGCCGCGATCGGGGCCTGCGCCGAGCAGGATGGCGAGCGCGATGCGCGCGCTGTCGATCGTCTGCGCCGCGCGCGCCTGCTCGCGCGTCGCGGCCGCGACCTCGCTTTCCGCCTGGCGCTGCTGAGCGACGTTGTCGATGCCTTTCGAGACGCGCTGGCGCGTCAGCGAGAGCGCTTCGTCGGCGCGGTCGTATTCGGCACGCGCGACATCCTGCTGATCGAACGCGTACGCGAGGTTCACATACGCGCGAGCGACGTTGACGGACAGCATGATGCGTGCAGCCTGCGCGTCGATCCGCGCGGCGCGTGCTTCGCCGAGCGCGGCCTCCCATGCGGCGCGGCGGCCGCCCCACAGATCGAGATCCCAACTGAAGCCGAGATTCATCTCGCGTGTGTGGCTGAAGAAGCCGCCGCCTTCGCCCGTCGAGTACTGGGTGCCGGACAGCCGCTCGGCCTTCGCGCCCGCGCGGCCGACAACGTGCGGCACGCGTGCGGCCTGTGCTTCGATCACCAGCGCCTGCGCTTCGCTAGCGCGCGAATCGGCGGTCGCGAGATCGGGATTGCCGGCGAGTGCTTCGTCGATCAGCGCATTCAGTTGCGGATCGTTCAGCGCGCGCCACCAGTCGGCAGCCGGCCAGTCGGCGGCCGGCTCATGCGCGATGCTTCGCGCCGCGGCGATCGTGTCGACGGTGCGCAGCGTGCCGACGGGCGCGAGCCCGTCGCGGCTCGCGCACGCGCCGAGCACGGCGAGCGCCGCGGCGACGGCCATTCGCGACGCAACGCGCATCGCGCAGGCATCGCGTGTCCAGGGAGCAAGTGCTGCACGCATCGCATTCCTCTGCTTCGTATCGTGTTGAACACGACTTGCATTGTTGGACGCGCCCAGGCAAAGCTGATAATGTTGTTTGGACTAAAAATAATGAATTCCGGCCATGCCCATCCGTGAAGTTTCTCCGCCGCGCGCGGTGCCGCGCGCCGACGTCGATCCGAGCGAGCGCGCGGACGGCCCGTCGCTGATCGCCGTCTGGGGCGAAGACAATGGCAGCAATGCGTATCGGCTCGGCACCCGTGAGGTCGACTGGCACAGTCATCTGCGAGGCCAGGTGTTCTGCGTGGAAAGCGGTTTCGCACACGTGCGCACGCCGCATGGTTCGTGGCTGCTGCCGCCGCATCGCGCGGGCTGGATTCCGCCGGGCGAGCAGCACAAGGTCAGCATCAGCGGTGCGCTGAGCGGCTGGAGCGTCGTGATCGCGCCTGCCGCGAGCCGCAGGATGCCGGGCCAGCCCTGCGTGATCGCGATCACCGAGCTGATGCGCGCGCTCGTGCGCCGCGCGACGTCGTGGGCCGATCAGGATCGGCTCGACATCGAGCAGACGCGTATCAGCCTCGTGCTGCTCGACGAGATGGGCCGCGCGCCGCACGAACCGCTGCACTTGCCGATGCCGCGCGACCGGCGGCTGCTGCGGATCGCCAACGCGATCCTCGGACAGCCGCACGACGGCCGCACGCTCGACGCGTGGGCCGAATGGGCCGGCCTGTCCGCACGCACGCTGAGTCGGCTGTTCGTCGCGGAGACCGGTACGAGTTTTGCGCAATGGCGGCAGCAGGCGCGTCTTACGCACGCGCTCGAACGTCTCGCGAACGGCGACAGCGTCGCCAACATCGCGGACGCGCTCGGCTACGCAACGCCGAGCAATTTCATCGCGATGTTCCGCCGCGCGTTTGGCGATTCGCCCGCGCGTTACTTCGCGACGCGCAGGCAGACGGGCTAGACGCTATCGCAACCTTGCGCGCAATGTGACGTCCACCCTTCGCCACCACCGGCCTCCAGAATGCGCGACTTCCATTGGCACTCGGACCATTCGAGATCGGCCTCCGAATCCAGCACGATGCCGCCGCCCACGCCGTACACGCCGGAACCGTCCTTATCGAGCACAAGCGTGCGAATGGCAACGTTCAGCGAGAAATCGCCATCCGGCGCCAGCCATCCGATGCTGCCGCAATACAGGCCGCGATCGTCGAGTTCCAGTTGCCTGATATAACGCATCGCCGCGATCTTCGGTGCGCCGACAACCGAGCCGCACGGAAACAGTGCACGCAATATGTCGCGAAACGAGGTACGACCGACGTCGGCCTTGATGGTGGACGTCAGCGTCCAGATGGACGGGTAGCGTTCGAGATCGAACAGCTTGTCGACATTGACCGAGCCGACGCGGGCGATCCTTCCCATGTCGTTCCGCAGCAGATCGACAATCATCGCGTTCTCGGCCCTGTCCTTCGTACTTGCCTTGAGCGCTTCGGCCGACGCCAGGTCGGCAGCCGGATCCGTGTGCCGCGGGGCGGTGCCTTTCATTGGGCGGCTGGTCAGCATGTTGCCGCTGCGCGACAGAAAGAGCTCCGGTGAAAACGACAGCACGTACGATTCGCCGTCGTCGATATAGGCCGCGTGCGACACCGGATGCCGATTGATCAGTTCCCTATACAGCCCCTCTGGCTCCCCTGTCATCCTGACGTCGACCGGGAGCGTGAAATTGATCTGATAGACCTCGCCCGCTTCGATCCATTGCTTGATGTGCGCGATTTTCTTTTGGTATTCGCTGAAATCGATCCGTGGTGCGACTTCGACGATACGGCCGGATTCGGACGCAAGCGGTGGCCCCCAAGGCGCTTCGTCGACGGCCCGCTCGAACACGAGGGCAGTCAGGCGCGGGCCATCATGGCGGGTCGGATGAGAATCGCCTCTCGCCAGCGCGGGCTCGAGCCATTCGCCGAGAGAAAAGGAGAGCATCAGCGCGACCCAGCACCCGTCCCGCTGTGCCTTCTCGATCGCGTCGAACGACGCGGGTAATTCGTCCGGCGTTCTGGCGACGATCTTGTGGCTGAAGCCATGCATGACGAGCGCCCGTTTCCGGATCGCGTCTTCGAAGCGGCAGATGGCCATCAGATTCCTCCCGCCGCAAAGCCCATCGGCGACGTGAGGAATGCGCGTGCCGGCGCATGGAAACGAATGAGGGAAAATATCGGCTGCATAGTCCTGGGCATTGGAGCGTTTCATTGAGAAATGAGCCCAGGCGCGCGGCGAAATGACGGCGGTCGCGCTTCCCGATAGTCTTCTATCTCTCGGCGCCAGTCACGCGACCGAGTGATTCTCTCACAGGGCGCCGCCTCGTATCGTTCTGCGCGGGCAGTCACGCAGCACATCGCGCGATCGCAAAACGCATGTCGCCCGCGCGGCCTCACCGCGGCAGGCGCGGTGGAATCCCCGCAATGCCAGCACCGGCGCCTTTCTCGGCACCGGGCCCATGCATCGAAGCATCCCGTTCAACCGACTCCTGCCTCACCTCTTCGCCCGTGTTCGCCCCGATCAGCGCGGCTTCGCGCCAGCACGGGTTCGAGCGCGCGCCCTGTATGACTCGCGCTCACCTGCACGAGCCCTTCCGGATGCGCGGCCGCCACGATCGCGCCGCCGCCCACGCCCCCCTCCGGCCCGAGGTCGATGATCCAGTCCGCTTCCGCGATCACATCGAGATCGTGCTCGATCACGACGACACTGTGCCCCGCATCCACGAGCCGATGCAGCACATGAATCAGCTTCGCGACGTCGGCCATATGCAGGCCCACGGTCGGCTCGTCGAGCACGTACAGCGTATGCGGCGCTTTCTGGCCGCGCCGTGTGATGTCGTCGCGCACCTTGCTGAGTTCGGTGACGAGCTTGATACGCTGCGCCTCGCCGCCGGACAAGGTCGGCGATGGCTGACCGAGCGTCAGGTAACCGAGGCCGACGTCCTTCATCAGTTGCAGCGGATGCGCGATGTTCGAGATCGGCGCGAAAAACTCCACCGCTTCGTCGATCTCCATCGTCAGCACGTCGCCGATGTTCCGGCCGCGCCACGTGACCGCGAGCGTCTCCGGATTGAAGCGCTGCCCGTGGCACACATCGCACGGCACCTTCACATCGGGCAGGAAGCTCATGCCGATCGTGCGCACGCCCTGCCCTTCGCAGGCGGGGCAACGCCCGTCGCCGGTGTTGAACGAGAAACGCGACGCCGTGTAGCCGCGCGCGCGCGCCTCCAGCGTGTCCGCGAACAGCTTGCGGATGGCGTCCCACACGCCGATATAAGTCGCCGGGCATGAGCGCGGCGTCTTGCCGATCGGTGTCTGATCGACTTCGAGCACGCGATCGATATGCTCCCAGCCGCTGATCGACTCGCAGCCCTGCCACGCATGCGTGACGTTGAGCGACGGCCTTGGCGCGCTGCGCGCCAGCACGCTCGCGCGGCGGTTCGCCGCCTGCGGGGCCGCCTGCTCTGCCGCCTTGCGCGCGCGTCGCGTGGCCGGCGACGACAGCACCGAGCGGCCCACCGCATCGAGCAGGTTCGTCATCAGCACGTCGCGCGCGAGCGTCGACTTGCCCGAGCCGCTCACGCCCGTCACCGCGACGAGCCGCCCAAGCGGAATGCCGACCGTGACGTCGCGCAGGTTGTGCAGCTTGCCGCCATGCACCGTCAGCCAGGTCTCCGGCACCGCCGCGCCGTCCTTCGCGCCCGGCAGGTTCACGCTGCGGCGCGGCTGCAGCGGATGCACGATCGGTTGTGCGAGGAAGCGCCCCGTCAACGAGTCGGGCTGCGCGGCGAGATCCGCGACCCCGCCCTGCGCGACCAGCGTGCCGCCGCGCTTGCCGGCGCCCGGGCCGACGTCGATGATGTGATCGGCGCGGCGTATCGTGTCTTCGTCATGCTCGACGACGACGAGCGTATTGCCCTTGTCGCCGAGCTTGCGCAGCGCGTTCAGCAGGATCTGGTTGTCGCGCGGATGCAGGCCGATCGTCGGCTCGTCGAGCACGTAGCACACGCCCTGCAGGTTGCTGCCCAGTTGCGCGGCGAGACGGATACGCTGGGCCTCGCCGCCCGACAGGCTCGGCGCCGCGCGATCGAGGCTCAGGTAGCCGAGCCCGACTTCCTCGAGAAACGCGAGACGGCTGCCGATCTCGCTGACGATGTCGCGCGCGATCTGCGCGTCCCGCCCGGCGAGCTGCAGACCGTCGATCCAGCGACGCGTATCCGACACCGTCCATTGCGCGACATCGACGATCGGATGGCCTTCGAAGGTCACCGCGCGCGCGGACGGGTTCAGCCGCGTGCCGCCGCAATCCGGGCACGGCTCGTCGCCGACGCCTTCCGGTTCCTGCTCGTCCGAAGGCAGCGTCTGCTCGCGGCCGCGACCGTCTTCGGCGAGCACCGTATCGTCGTAGGCCGCGCGCTGTTCGCGCGTGAGCGTGACGCCGGTTCCCACGCAGGTCGTGCACCAGCCGTGCTTGCTGTTGTACGAGAACATCCGCGGGTCCAGCTCCGGGTAGCTCGTGCCGCACTCGGGGCACGCGCGCTTGACCGACAGCACCTTGACCTCGCCGATCCGCGCGGTCGAATGATCGTTGGCCATCGCATGATGCAGGCCGTCGAGCGGCGCGAGCAGATGCATCACGCCCTTGCCGAGCTCGAGCGTCTCGTTCAGGCGCTGCCGCAGCTCGGCTTCGTGGTCCGGCGACACGACGATGTCGGCCACCGGCAGCTCGATCGTATGTTCGCGGAAGCGATCGAGCTTCGGCCACGGGTCCACCGTCACGAATTCGCCGTCGACGCGCAGATGCGTGCTGCCGCGCGCCTTCGCCCACTTCGCGAGATCCGTGTACACGCCCTTGCGATTGACGACGAGCGGCGCGAGCAGCCCGACGTGATCGCCGCGGTGATCGCGCAGCAATTGCGCGGCGATCGATTCGACGGATTGCGACGTCACCGGCGTGCCGTCGTGGATGCAGTGCTGAAGGCCGAGCTTCACGTAAAGTAGCCGCAGGAAGTGCCACACTTCGGACGTCGTCGCGACCGTGCTCTTGCGGCCGCCGCGCGACAGCCGCTGCTCGATCGCGACGGTCGGCGGAATGCCGTACACCGCGTCGACTTCGGGGCGCCCCGCCGGCTGCACGATCGAGCGCGCGTATGCGTTCAGCGATTCGAGGTAGCGGCGCTGCCCTTCGTGAAAGAGGATGTCGAACGCGAGCGTCGACTTGCCGGAACCGGACACGCCGGTGACCACGTTGAACTTGCCGTGCGGAATGTCGACGTCGAGCGCCTTCAGGTTGTGCTCGCGCGCGTTGACGATCCGCACGATGTCCTCGCCTTCGACTTCGCGTCGCGCGCGCGCCGCGCTCAACGCGGCCTGCAACGGCACGCCCTCCTCTGCGGGCTCGATATCGGCGGCCATTGCGCGGTCGTAGTGCAACAACGCCACGCCGGTATGCGATTCGGCGCAGGCTTTCACATCGTCAGGCGTGCCCGCGCACAGCACGAGGCCGCCGCCGTCGCCGCCTTCCGGACCGAGATCGATCAGCCAGTCGGCCGCGCGGATCACGTCGAGATTGTGCTCGATCACGATCAGCGAATGGCCGCTCGCAAGCAGCTTGCCGAACGCCTGCATCAGCTTCGCGATGTCGTCGAAGTGCAGCCCCGTGGTCGGCTCGTCGAACATGAACAGACGTGCGACGCGCGCCTCTCTCGTGACGACACGGCGCCCGCTGGCGGCCTTCGCCGACTCGGCGAGAAAGCCCGCCAGCTTCAGGCGTTGCGCTTCGCCGCCCGACAGCGTCGGCACCGGCTGGCCGAGTTTTACGTATTCGAGCCCGACGTCGACGATCGGCTGCAGCACGCGCAGCACCTCGGCGTCAGCCGCGAAGAACGCGGCGGCTTCGCTGACGGTCAGGTCGAGCACCTCGGCCACGTTGAGTGCGCGGCCATCGCGCTTGATCCGCACTTCGAGCACCTCGGCACGATAGCGCTGGCCGTCGCAGTCCGGGCAGCGCAGATAGACGTCGCTCAGGAACTGCATCTCGATGTGCTCGAAGCCGGAGCCGCCGCAGGTCGGGCAGCGGCCGTCGCCCGAGTTGAAGCTGAACGTGCCTGCACTGTAGCCACGCTGCAGCGCGAGCGGCGCCGTCGCGAACAGCTTGCGGATCTCGTCGAACGCGCCGACATAGCTCGCCGGGTTCGAGCGTGTGGTCTTGCCGATCGGCGATTGATCGACGAACACGACATCGGTCACCTGCTCCGCGCCCGTGAGGCTGCGGTATGCGCCCGGCGACTCGGTCGCCTTGCCCAGGTGCCGCGCCATCGCCGGATAGAGCACGTCCTGCAGCAGCGTCGATTTGCCGGAACCCGATACGCCGGTCACGCACACGAGGCGCTGCAATGGAATCTCGACCGTGACGTCGCGCAGGTTGTGCTCGCTCGCGCTCTCGAGCACGATGCGCGGCGTGTGCGCGTCCACCGCGCGGCGCGCCCAGTGCGATGCGTGGGCCACGTGCTTGCGGCCGCCGAGATACTCGCCCGTCAGCGTGCGGGCCGAACGGATCGCGCCGGGCGTACCGTCGTACACGATCGTGCCGCCGCGCTCGCCCGGGCCGGGGCCCATGTCGATCAGCCGGTCGGCCGCGAGCATCACCGACGGATCGTGTTCGACGACGACCAGCGTATTGCCCGCATCGCGCAAGCGCTGCATCGCCTCGACGATCCGGTTCAGGTCGCGTGGATGCAGCCCGATGCTCGGCTCGTCGAGCACGAACAGCGTTTTCGTGAGCGAGGTGCCGAGCGCCGTCGTCAGGTTGATCCGTTGCACCTCGCCGCCGGACAGCGTGCGGCTCTGCCGGTCGAGCGTCAGGTAGCCCAGGCCCACGTCGCACAGATACTTCAGCCGCGTGCGCACCTCGGCGAGCAGCAGCTTCAGCGCATCGTCGAGCAGTGCGCTCGGCAGGCTGATGTCGTCGAAGAAGCGGCGGATACGCTCGATCGGCAGCAGCATCAGGTCGTGCACCGTCAGGCCCGGCAGCGCTTCGAGCTGCGCGCGGGTCCAGTCGACGCCGCGCGGCAGGAAGCGGCCGGCAGGCGCGAGCGCCGCGTCGGCGTTCGCCTTCGTGCCGAGCCGCCACAGCAGCGACTCCGTCTTCAGGCGCGCGCCGCCGCACACGTCGCATGGCGTGTAGCTGCGGTATTTCGACAGCAGCACGCGGATGTGCATCTTGTACGCTTTCGATTCGAGGTACGCGAAGAAGCGCTTCACGCCGTACCACTGGCTCTGCCACTTGCCGTTCCAGTCCGGCGAGCCGTTGATGACCCAGTCCCGTTCGTCGGATGTCAGGTCGGCCCACGGCGTATCGCGCCGGATGTTCGCCTTCGCCGCATAGCGCATCAGGTCGTCCTGGCATTCCTTCCACGCGGGCGTCTGCATCGGCTTGATCGCGCCGCCGCGCAGCGTCTTGCGCTCGTCGGGGATCACGAGGCCGAGATCGACGCCGATCACGCGGCCAAAGCCGCGGCAGGTTTCGCATGCGCCGTACGCCGAGTTGAACGAGAACAACGCCGCCTGCGGATCCGCGTAGCGCAGGTCGCTGTCCGGGCTATGGAGCCCGGTGGAGAAGCGCCAGACTTGCGGCTCCGCTGCCGCGTCGGTCGCGTTGTCCGGCGCTTGTGCGAGCACGTAGACGTTCACGCGCCCGCCGCCGCGCTTCAACGACGCTTCGATCGCCTCGATGGCGCGCACCTTGTCGACCTGATGCAGCCGGAAGCGGTCGGCCACCACGTCGAGCACCTTGCGCGGCCCGGTGGGCGACGCGATCTCGCGCCGTGCCTGCACCCGCGTATAGCCGCTCGCCGACAGCCACTGCTCGACTTCCTCATCGGTCACGGTTTCCGGCAACTCGACCGGAAACGTAACCACGAGCCGCGGATCGTGATCCGTCGTGCGCGCGGAGAGGTCAGCGTAGATCGTCTCCGGCGTGTCGTGCCGCACCGGCTGCGCGGTCTTGCAGTCGAACAGTTCCGCTGCGCGGGCGTACAGGAGCTTCAGGTGGTCGTTGAGCTCGGTCATCGTGCCGACGGTCGAGCGTGAACTGCGGACGGGGTTGGTCTGGTCGATCGCAATCGCGGGCGGCACGCCGTCGACGCGGTCTACCTGCGGGCGGTCCATCCGGTCGAGAAACTGCCGCGCGTATGCGCTGAACGTCTCGACGTAGCGCCGTTGGCCCTCTGCGTACAGGGTGTCGAACACGAGACTCGATTTGCCGGAACCCGACGGGCCGGTGACGACCGTCATTTCACCGGTGCGCAGGTCGAGATCGATATGCTTGAGATTGTGCTGACGCGCTCCGCGAATGCGGATCAGATTGCTGGATGACAATTTGTCTGCCCGTCTGAATGGGTTGGCCAGGGGAGCGGCGCCGGGAGGCTGGGGGCGCTCGCGGGCACGGCGCCCGGGTCGTGGTGCGGACACGGGGACGGGCCGGTTTCGGACGAGTACTATACTGTATATTTGTACAGGTGCGACCTGAAGGTCGCTATCGCAATTGTCTTGCCGATAGTAATCGGACAAGACCTGCTGTTCTGCCAGCAGTAGCCTACTCGGTCGTGCGTCGCTGGTAACGGCGAGGTGCGGAGCATCGAGGACAACGACCGGGGCCGCGAGGCCTAGCCCGAGCCGCGAGGCGAAGGCGACACCTGCAAGCACCGATGCGGGAGCCGGGAGGGCTTGGATGGCACGGTTAACGGAAGTGAATTCTCGCAAGCGTCGTGAACACAGTCCAGCCAAAGGTGCTGTTAGGCTGCGGGCAAAAGCTAAGCGACCGGGTGCATTCAGTCTGTCTTGGATGCACGCAGACCATAGCGTCGCCGGCGTAGAGAGGAAACCGTCGCCATCTTCGTTGCGTTAGCGAAACAGGGTAAGCCCATCCTGCCGCCCGCATGGGCAGGCCGACCGCGAGGGAAGCTGTTGGCGGAGTGGGTAAAGGAGGTTGGAGAAAGCGAACGCCGGGTTGTAATGGCCGGGATACGGGCTGAGACATCGCCCGACACGAAAGTGGGCAGACTTCCAACTGGTCTCTCATCACGAGATAGCTTGCATAATCTTTGAAGGCAAGAAAGCAAATGAACGGGCAGTCAACGTGTGCACTGGCCGACCAAGGTACGTCGTGGCACAGCATCGACTGGAACACGGCCCACGCCGCGGTCAAAAGAATGCAGGCGCGTATCGTGAAGGCAACACAGGACGGTCGCTGGAACAGGGTCAAGGCCCTGCAACGGCTGCTGACCACCTCGTTTTACAGCAAAGCCTTAGCCGTGAAACGAGTGACGGAAAACCAGGGCAAACGTACACCGGGGGTAGACAGAGTGCTTTGGTCGACCCCGGATGCCAAATACATGGCGATAGGTTCTCTGAAGCGGTGCGGCTACCAACCGCTTCCGCTGAAGCGAATCTATATACCCAAGAGTAACGGCAAGCTGCGCCCGCTGAGCATCCCTACGATGCGCGATCGGGCGATGCAGGCCCTTTACCTGCTCGCTCTCGATCCAGTATCCGAAACGATTTCAGATGTGCAATCCTATGGATTCCGAAAAGAGCGATCCACTCATGACGCGATAGCGCAATGCTTCATGAACGCCCGCTACCACGGCAACCCAAAAGACCGGGGTGCACGAGTTTCGGCGCAGTGGATTCTCGAAGCGGACATCCGCGGCTGCTTCGACAACATCGACCACGCGTGGCTCCTAAAGCACGTGCCGACGGACAAGGCCGTGTTGGCGAAATGGCTGAGGGCCGGTTACTTGAAGGACGGCGCATTCGCAAGGACAACCGAAGGAACGCCACAGGGCGGAATCATTAGCCCTGTGCTCGCCAACTTTGCGCTAAACGGGTTGGACAAGGCTCTATCGTCCGCCTTCAAAAATGCATCACAGCGCATAGCCCACAAGGTCAATCTCGTGCGATATGCCGACGACTTCGTCATCACTGGAGTGAGTCGGGAAGTGTTACAAGACACAATCACCCCGGCAGTCACCGCGTTTCTTGCATCTAGGGGACTGGAACTCGCTCCGGAGAAAACGAAGATCACCCATTTGACAGAAGGCTATGATTTCCTCGGCCAGAACGTCCGGCGATACGGCAAGAAACTGCTTATCAAGCCGGCGCGGAAGAACGTGCAGTCCTTCCTGCTAAAGGCCCGGGATCTCATCCGAAGGTTACGGTCAGCACCGCAAGATTTGTTGATCCGCGCCCTCAACCCTGTGATCACTGGCTGGGCGATGTACCACCGCCACGTTGTCGCACAGGAAACCTTCTCTAACGTGGACAGCCATATTTGGTACGCACTCTGGCAATGGGCTAAGCGACGCCACCCAAAGAAACCTCCGGAATGGGTAAGGCAACGCTACTTCCATCAGATTGGGCTGCGGAGGTGGGTATTCGCCGCCGCCACCGATCAAATGGACGATAGCGGACGCCCCCTGCTCCGGACTCTCCGGACGGCGGCAAGCATACCCATCGAACGGCATCCGAAAGTCCAGTCGGACGCCAATCCCTACGATCGTGAGTGGTACGGCTACTTCGCGCAGCGAGCTGCGATTCGAAGTCGGGCCTCCCGCGCACGCCGCAAGGGAACCGGCCGCAGCTAGTACGCGTGCTGCCATAAGCAGGTACACACGCCGGTTGGTACGTTGTGCCGCCGGGTTGGTCTAACAACTGGCCTTATAGAGGCTTGAGCCGTATGCGGGGAAACTCGCCCGTACGGTTCTTAGGGGGCGGCGGCGCAGTAATGCGCCGCTGCTACCCGACTCAGTCATCCGTGTCACTGCCTCGCCGTACGTAGCCCTGCCCTCGCCGCCCTGCTCGAACTCCACGATTCGCCGTCCAACCTCCCAGTAGGTCGCCGTCATCAAGGCGTTTACGCTACGGGCGGCCGCCGCGCGCGTGGACTCTACAACATGCTGGATATAACGGGACGCGATTGCCCACTATCAGTCAATCGCGCCCTGCACCACCGGCCCCCGTCGCAACCTGTGCAAGCGTCCCCGAGTGCCGACGTGCTCTTTGGCTCAGATATGCACCGCGTGCCCCAACGCCCGCAACGCCGCCTCCTGCATCGCCTCACCAAGCGTCGGATGCGCATGGATCGTGCCGCCGATATCCTCGAGCCGCGCGCCCATCTCGATCGATTGCGAGAACGCCGCGGCCAGCTCCGACACCCCGCGCCCGACCGCCTGCCAGCCGACGATCAGATGCGTATCCCGCCGCGCGACAACCCGCACGAACCCGTCGGTAGCCTGAAGCGTCATCGCCCGCCCATTCGCGGCAAACGGGAACGAAGCACTCAAGCAGTCAACGCCAGCCGCCCGCGCGTCATCCGGCGACCACCCCGACGTCACGATCTCCGGATCGGTAAAGCAGACAGCCGGAATCGACGCAGGCACGAACTTGCGACGCTTGCCGGCAATCAGCTCCGCGACCATCTCGCCCTGCGCCATCGCGCGATGCGCGAGCATCGGCTCGCCAGCAACGTCCCCGATCGCCCACACATTGCGCATCGACGTCCGGCATTCGTCGTCGATCCGCAGCGCCCGCCCGTTGCGTTCGAGCGGCAGTGTCTCGAGCCCAAACCCGTCGACGCGCGGCCGACGCCCGACCGCGACCAGCACGCGATCGGCCGGCAGCGTCCGCTCGGCGCCATCGGGCGCCTGCACGCGCACTGCGCCGTCGTCCGCGAGCCCGAGCACCTTGTGGCCGAGCCACAGCCTGACGCCGAGCCGCGCGAGCGAATCGGCGACCGGCTTCACGAGCTCCGCGTCATACGCGGGCAGCACGCGCTCCGCCGCCTCGACCACGCTGACGTCGACCCCGAGCTTGCGATAGACCATCCCGAGTTCCAGCCCGATGTAACCCGCGCCGACGACGACCAGCCGCTTCGGTAACGTCTTTGGCGACAGCGCCTCGGTCGACGAAACGACATGCCCGCCGAACGGCATCGACGGTAGCGCGACCGGCTCGGAACCCGTCGCGAGCAACAGGTGCTCGCAACCGATCCGGATCGTCTCGCCGCCGGCGTCGACCTCGACGGTCTTGCCGTCGATCACGCGCGCGTCGCCGTGCAGCACGCGCACGCCGTTCTTCTTCAGCAGCGCGCCGACGCCGCGCGTCAGCTTGTCGACGACGCCGTCCTTCCACGCGACGCTGCGCGCAATATCGATCTCCGGCGTGTGCACGCGGATGCCGAGCGTGCCTTCACCGGCCTGGTCGCGCGCCTGCTCGAATGCGTCGGCGACGTGGATCAGCGCCTTCGACGGAATGCAGCCGATGTTCAGGCAGGTACCGCCGAGCCGGTCGCGCTCGACGAGCAGCGTCGGAATGCCGAGCTGTCCGGCACGAATGGCGGCGACGTAGCCGCCCGGGCCGCCGCCGATCACGAGCAGCGTGGTGTGTTCGTTCTTCATTGCGCTCACTTCCTCACTCCACGAACAGCAGCGCCGGGCGTTCGAGCAACGCGCGCACCGCCTGGATGAATTCGGCCGCGTCCATGCCGTCGACGACGCGATGATCGAACGACGACGACAGGTTCATCAGCTTGCGCGCGACGACCGCGCCGTCATGGAACATCGGCCGCTCGACGATGCGGTTCACGCCGACGATGCCGACTTCCGGATGATTGATGACCGGCGTCGACACGATGCCGCCAATCGGGCCGAGGCTCGAAATCGTGATCGTCGAACCGGTGAGCTCGTCGCGCTGCGCGCGGTTGGTGCGCACCGCGTCGGCCAGCCGCGCGATTTCGGCCGAGATCGACCACACGTCGCGCGCTTCCGCGTGACGCAGCACGGGCACCGTGAGGCCCGCGTCGGTCTGTGTCGCAACGCCCATGTGCACCGCGCCGTAACGGGTCACGACGCCGGCTTCGTCGTCGAAGCGCGCGTTGAGCTGCGGAAAGTCGCGCAACGCGATCACCATCGCGCGGATCAGCAGCGGCAGCAGCGTGAGCCGGCCGCGCGAGTCGCCGTAGCGGCGGTTCAGTTCCGCGCGCAGCGTCTCGAGCTCGGTCACGTCGATTTCCTCGACGTAGCTGAAGTGCGGAATGCGCCGCTTCGCTTCCTGCATCTTGCGCGCGATCGCGCGGCGCAGGCCGATCACCGGTACCTCGGTCTCGTCGGTCCGTTCGTCATAGCCGCGCGCAGGCTGTCCGCCCGCCCGGCTGCCGGTGCGCGCGTATGCATCGAGGTCCGCGTGCAGGATCCGCCCGGCGTCGCCCGTGCCGCGCACGTAGCGCAGCTCGATGCCCATGTCCCACGCGCGCTGGCGCACGGCCGGCGATGCGAGCGGCCGCTCGCCCGGCGCAAGCGCCGCGCGCGGCGGCGTGGCGTGTTCCGCGCGGCGCGGCTCGGCAGGCGCGCGGCTCGCCGCGTGACCCGCATCCGCGGACGATACGACAGACGCGGCGGCAGCTGGCGCCGTGGCGGCGGCTGCAACGGCTGTATCTGCCACAGTGGCCACCGCGGCCACCGCGGCCTCGCGCACGTCGGCGCCCGGCTTCAGGTTGCCGTCGCCTTCGACCTCGAGGCGAATCAGCTCGCTGCCGACCGCCATCATCTCGCCGATCTTGCCGCCGAGCGCCAGCACCTTGCCCGACACGGGCGACGGAATCTCGACCGCCGCCTTGTCGGTCATCACGTCGGCGAGCGGCTGGTCTTCCTTGATCGTCTGCCCCACTTCCACATGCCAGGCCACCAGCTCGACCTCGGCGATCCCTTCGCCGATATCCGGCATCTTGATGACGTGAATACCCATGTCAAGCCTCCATCACGCGTCGCAACGCATCGCCAACCCGGCTCGGGCCGGGAAAATACGCCCATTCCTGCGCATGCGGATACGGCGTATCCCAGCCCGTCGTGCGCTCCACGGGTGCCTCGAGGTGGTAGAAGCAATGCTCCTGGACGAGCGACACCAGTTCCGCGCCATAACCGCAGGTGCGCGTCGCCTCGTGAACCACGACGCAGCGCCCGGTCTTGCGCACCGATGCGACGACCGTATCCAGATCGAGCGGCCACAGCGTCCGCAGGTCGATCACCTCGGCATCGATGCCCGTCTCCTCGGCCGCGGCCAGCGACACGTGGACCGTCGTGCCGTACGTCAGCACCGTCACGTCGCTGCCGGCGCGCACGACGGCGGCCGAATCGAGCGGCACCGTGTAGTAGCCCTCCGGCACCGCGCTTGCCGGATGCTTCAGCCACGACGTGACCGGCCGTTCGTGATGGCCGTCGAACGGCCCGTTGTAAAGCCGCTTTGGTTCGAGAAAGATCACCGGATCGTCGTTTTCGATCGCCGCGATCAGCAGCCCCTTCGCGTCGTACGGGTTCGACGGCATCACCGTGCGCAGCCCGCACACCTGCGTGAACATCGCCTCCGGGCTCTGGCTGTGGGTCTGGCCGCCGTAGATGCCGCCGCCGCACGGCATCCGGATCGTCATCGGCGCGGTGAACTGGCCGGCAGACCGGTAGCGCAGCCGCGCGCCTTCCGACACGATCTGGTCGGATGCCGGGTAGAAGTAGTCCGCGAACTGGATCTCGCACACGGGCCGCAGCCCGTACGCGCCCATCCCGACCGCCGCGCCGACGATCCCGCCTTCCGAGATCGGCGCGTCGAACACGCGCGACTTGCCGTACTTCGTCTGCAGCCCTTCGGTGCAGCGGAACACGCCGCCGAAATAGCCGACGTCCTGGCCGAACACGACCACATCGCCGTCGCGCTCGAGCATCACGTCCATCGCGGAGCGCAGCGCCTGGATCATCGTCATCGGCTGCGTGGCCGTCGTCGTTGCTTCTCGTTGCGCCATGATCACGCTCCCAGTTCCTGGCGCTGACGGCGCAGATGCGCGGGCAGCTCCTTGTACACGTCGTCGAACATCGACGCCGGCGACGGAATCCGCTCGTCGGCCAGCGTTCCGTATTTCTCCGCTTCCTTCTGTGCGGCAATCACCTCGGCCTCGAGCTCGGCCGTGAGCGCGTCGTGCGCGTTGTCCGACCAGATGCCCTTGGCGATCAGGTGGCGCTTGAAGCGCGCGATCGGATCGCCGAGCGGGAAATGGGTCCAGTCGTCGCCCGGCCGGTATTTCGACGGATCGTCCGACGTCGAGTGCGCGCCCGCGCGGTAGGTCACCCATTCGATCAGCGTCGGGCCCAGGTTGCGGCGCGCGCGTTCGGCCGCCCAGCTCGACGCCGCGTAGATCGCGAGGAAGTCGTTGCCGTCGACGCGCAGCGACGCGATCCCGCAGCCGACGCCGCGCCCCGCGAACGTCGTCCCCTCGCCGCCCGCGATCGCCTGGAACGTCGAGATCGCCCACTGGTTGTTGACGACATTCAGCACGACGGGCGCGCGATACACGTGCGCGAACGTGAGCGCGGTATGAAAGTCGGCCTCGGCCGTCGCGCCGTCGCCGATCCAGGCGGACGCGATCTTCGTGTCGCCCTTGATCGCCGACGCCATCGCCCAGCCGACCGCCTGGATGAACTGCGTCGCCAGATTGCCGGAGATCGAGAAGAAGCCTGCTTCGCGGTCCGAATACATGACCGGGAGCTGGCGCCCCTTCAGCGGGTCGCCCTCGTTCGACATCAACTGGCAGATCATCCGTTCGAGCGGCACGTCGCGCGCGATCAGGATGCTCTGCTGCCGGTAGGTCGGGAAACACATGTCGCCGTGCCGCAGCGCCATCGCATGCGCGGCGCCGATGGCCTCTTCGCCGAGGCTCAGCATGTAGAACGAGATTTTTTTCTGGCGCTGCGCGATCAGCATGCGCGCGTCGAAGATGCGGGTCTTGAGCATCGCCCGCATCCCGGCGAGCAGTTGCGCGTCGTCGAGATCCGGTGCCCACGGGCCGACGGCTTCGCCATGGTCGTCGAGCACGCGCACGAGGCTGCGGGCGAGATCGGCGGTGTCCGCCGCGGCAACATCGATCGGCGGGCGGCGAACCGCGCCGGCTGGCGATAGATGCAGATAGGAAAAGTCGGTCTTGCAGCCCGGTCGCCCTGTAGGCTCCGGCACATGCAGACGCAATGGCTCTGACAGGCTCATCGTGTCGTCTCCACGCTCGATTTTGTCTCACGCTGATAAGGAAACGCGCGGCCGGTTGCCGGCTCGCGCGTGGCGTGGCACGCGGATAAGCGCACCAACCTTGGGAATTTATGCAATGCCACGCTGGCCGTCGATGACCAACCCGCTCGATCGTGGTGAGCAGATTTGCCATGTCGGGCAGGACACGGCTGGGCCGCGATGCGCGCGCCGGCGATTGACCGGCGAACGTGAACGCATCAACCGCCGCCGTCAATCGACGCGGCTGTCGGCCCTCGGCGAGACCAGAATCGGCACGTAATGGATCGTGTGGGATCGTGTGCGCGAGCAGCGCGACGAGCGAGAAGCGATGCGTGATCAGTTGGTTCGGATCGAGCCGCCCCGCGCGCACGGTCTTCATCAGCAGCGCTACCGGCAACGCGAGCGCTTCACTGTGCGGCCACCGGGCGCAACCGCCGTTGATCTGAGTCAACGGTGCGGGAAGCCAGCCTCGTAGACTGAATTGCACTGACGGGTCCACCGTCGATGGAGCGATCGCGATGAGCTACAAGAGCCTGGTCGTGCATCTCGATACGAGCGACCGCGCACATTCGCGCCTCGAGTTCGCATTGCGGCTCGCGCGGCAATTCGATGCGCATCTGACCGGCGTCTTCGCCGTCTATACGCCGGAGCCAAGTTCGTTTTATGTGATGGCCGGGTCCGCCGACTATTTTCGCGAGCACCAGCAATGGCGCGATCAGCGCTTTGCGGCACTCGAGCGTCTGTTCCATGCGGAAACCATGCGCGCCAAGGTGCCGAGCCGCTGGATCACCGCCGACGCACGGGCCAACAGCACGGTGCCGCATCATGCGCGTCATGCCGATCTCGTGATCGTCGGCCAGCGCAATCCCGACGACCCCGAGACCTTCATCGACGATCAGTTCCCCGAAAACCTGGTGCTCTCGGCGGGACGCCCCGTGCTGTTCGTGCCGTACGCGGGAGAGTTTGCGTCGGTCGGCGAGCGCGTGCTCGTTGCATGGGACGGCAGTCGGGAAGCCGTGCGCGCCGCGCATGACGCGATACCGTTCCTCGAACGGGCGAAACGAACGACGGTCGTCGCCGTCACCGGCGCGGGCGACGACGAGGCGGACTGGCGCATTCCGGGGGCCGACGCGGCGCAGATGCTTGCGCGCCATGCGCCGGATGTCAACGTACTCGATATTGCCGGTGCGCCCGATACGCCAGTCGGCGACACGTTGCTGTCGCGCGCGTACGAAACGGGCTCCGACCTGCTCGTCATGGGCGCCTATGGGCACACGCGCTGGCGCGAACTGCTGATGGGCGGCGTGACGCGTACCGTGCTCGCGTCGATGACGCTGCCGGTCCTGATGTCGCACTGAGCGCGAGCGCACCAATGCGGACCCGCGCGAACCGCGTGATCGACGCGGCCTCGACCGAAAAGGAACAGTCATGAGCTACAAGACCCTGCTCGTTCATCTCGACGACAGCCCGCGCAGTGCGGCACGCGTCGAACTGGCGCTCGAGCTTGCGCAACGCTGGCACGCGCACCTGATCGGCCTGTACGTGGTCTGCCAGGATCTGTTCGAGCCATTGCTCCGGCACGATGAACCGCTGAAGCTGGCCGTGTACGAACGCTTGGGCGAAGAACGCCGGAAGCAGGCGGAAACCGCCTTCCTCGAAGCGGCGGAACGTGCAGGATGTAGCGTCGAGTGGCGAGCGCCTGCCGGCCCCGCGACCGAGACAGCGACACTGCATGCGCGCCACGCGGATCTGCTCGTGCTCGGCCAGACGGATCCGCACGACCGCACCACCTACATTGCCCGCCATTTCGTCGATGACGTGGTGACGGGCAGCGGGCGTCCGGCGATCATCGTGCCGTACGCGGGCCAGGTACGCACGTTCGGCGAGAACATCCTCATCGCATGGGACGGCGGCCGTGAGGCAGCCCGCGCGGTTGCCGACGCGCTGCCGCTGCTCGAGCGCGCGCGCTTCGTCACCGTCGAGACGGTCGAGCGCCGGCATTCCGATCCGGACTGGACGCCCGCAGGCGTCGATGTTGCCGCTTACCTTGAACGCCACGGCATTCGCGCCGCCTTTGCGACGACGCCGCGCGAAGGCGACGTCGGCACCGGCGCGACGCTGCTCAACCGGACCAGCGACCTGCATGCGGATCTCCTCGTCATGGGGGCCTACAGCCACACGCGCACGCGCGAGCGCGTGCTCGGCGGCGCAACGCGAACCATCCTCGAAAGCATGACGGTGCCGGTGCTGATGTCGCACTGAGCCAGTGCGGGGCGGCCTTCTTGCGCCGCCCGAATTCCGGCCCGATTTCAGCTCGACTTCCGGCCGATCGGCCGTGCCCGGCAGCGATTCCGCCACGCATCACTGCAGAGACCCCACCTTCCCCGATGCAGGCCAGGCCACCGCGCGATTGTGCGCGGTCCTGCAGAGGACCTTTCCTGTGCAGCATCTTAATCGGCAGTCGCGCGATCTCCAATAATCGCTGCTCTGTCCGTCGGTCCATTCACTGTCCGCCGGCGCGGCAGGCCGGCACTCCGGCCGGATCGACCGATAAAAAATCATATGCATTCCTATAGACATAAGAAAACACGCAACCACGCCCTCCTCGCCAGGCTTCACGCCGTGGCCAGCGGCCGGCGGGCCGGCGGCATTGCGGGGACCGTCGTGGTGGCCTGCCTGGGCGGCTTCGGCGCAGGCGCGGCCCACGCGCAAAGCAGCGTCGCGTTGTACGGCCTGATCGACACGTCGATCACCTATGCGAACAACCAGCGCACCCACGGAGCCGGTTCGCCGGGCAACAGCAACTGGGCAATGACGAGCGGCGCGTTGAACGCGGCGCGCTGGGGGCTGCGCGGCCGTGAGGATCTCGGCGGCGGATTGGCGGCGATCTTTACGCTCGAGAACGGCTTCTCGGGCACGACCGGCGCGCTGTCGCAGAAAGGCGTCGACCTGTTCGGCCGTCAGGCGTGGGTCGGTGTCAGCTCGAAATCGGGCGGCGCGCTGACGTTCGGCCGCCAGTACGATCTGATCCTGGATTTCGTGACGCCGCTCGGCGCATCCGGTCCCGGCTGGGGCGGCAATCTGGCCGTCCATCCGTACGACAACGACGACTCGAACCGTAACATCCGCATCAACAACGCGGTCAAGTACACGAGCCCGACGTATCGCGGCCTGACGTTCGGCGCGATGTACGGCTTCTCGAACACGCCGGGCCAGTTCGGCAACAACGCGGCGTGGAGCGCGGGGCTCTCGTACGCGAACGGGCCGCTGAAGCTCGGCGCCGGCTACCTGAAGATCAACCGCGACAGGAACGCGGCGAATCCGAACGGCGCACTGAGCACGGTGGACGGCTCCGCGACGATCACGGGCGGCAGCCAGCAGATCTGGGCCGTTGCCGGACGGTATGCGTTCGGACCGCATTCGGTCGGCGCCGCATGGTCGCATTCCGCGACCGATGGCGTGACCGGCGTGCTGCAGGGCGGCAGCATCGCCGCGCTCAAGGGCAACTCGCTGGTCTTCGACAACGTCACGATCGACGGGCGCTACTTCGTCACGCACGCGTTGAGCGTCGGCGCCGCGTACACCTATACGATGGGCCGCTTCGACTCCCGCACGGGGCAAACCCGTCCGAAGTGGAACCAGGTGGTCGCGCAAGCCGATTACGCGTTCTCGAAGCGCACGGATGCCTACCTCGAAGGCGTCTACCAGAGCGTGAGCGGCGGCAACGGCAACCCGGCGTTCAATGCGACGGTGTGGACCTTGACCCCGTCGGCCAACAGCAATCAGGTTGTCGTCGCGCTGGGCTTGCGGCACCGCTTCTGATCGATTTCCGATCGATCCCCGTGCACCGGCGGCATGATGCGCAACGCGCATGCGTCGTGCGGCCGGCGTCGGCCAGTTGTCCATTCATCCGATAAGTGCCCGCTTAAGCGTGCGTTAATCCTCGGCGCCTACGCTGGAAGTGTCGTACCGTGTCACGGCAACGCCGGGGTCGGTCGCTGACCGCCTCCGGCATTGCGCGGGACCGCAGCAACGACGCGCGCAGGCATTGCGCCAATGCGTGTTGCAGTCTTACATGGGGTCGCCCCGCTGCCCTCGCCGCAGCTTGCGGCGCCACTGCTTCGACGCCCCGGCGACATCCCTGCTCCCGATCCTGAACGGTCCGGACCCGGCGCGCATGCCATCGCGCGGCTTGTTCGATGTCATCGTGAATGCACGTCCTCCGTGCATGAGGACGCACATCGAACGCGTTTGATGATGCCCGGTTCCACATGGCACAACACAAACGGAGGCGATCATGAACTCCCTATCCACATTGAAGCTGGATATTGCCGTGGTGGCCGTGCTGGCGCTCGGCATCGGCGGCCAGTACGCATGGGCCGCGGATGCCGAATCGCTGCCACCGCCCGATCATGCCGGTCAGGTGACGTATCTGTCCGGCGGCATTGGCAGCGATCAGTCGGCTGCGATCAAGGAGCAAATGCGCGATTACCCGCTGGTGCTCGAGTTTGCCGGCCGGGCCGGCAGCGGCGACAACGACTACCTCGCGGATATCCCCGTGAACGTCACGGACGCGCATGGCAATCAGGTGCTGTCGACGGTCACGCAAGGCCCGTTCCTGCTCGCGACGCTGCCCGACGGGCGCTACTCGGTGACGGCGACGTACAACGGCCAGACCCAGCGGCGCAACGTGCAGGTGCATGCGTCGTCGCACGTGCACGAAGTGTTCATCTGGAACATGTGACGGGTGTCACGAGCAAAGCCGGCCCGCCGGCGCCCGCGGCGTGACGATCCCGAAGGCGGAATGAACGTATGGACGAACAACCGCTTGAACGATCGCCTGAGCAACCGGCCGAACAACCACTAGAGCACCCGCCTGAAGCCGTCGACGTGATGCGGCGCAGATGGCTGATCGCGACTTCCGTCACGGGCGGGATCGGCTGCGCGGCGGCCGCATTTCCGTTCGTGGATTCGCTGACGCCGCCAGCGAGCGCGATCGCGGCGGGCGCGCCGGTCAAGGTCGACATCAGCCGGCTGTCCGAGGGCGACATGATGACGGCCGCGTGGCGTGGCAAGCCCGTGTTCATCGTCAACCGGTCGAGCGCGATGCTCGCTGCCGTCGCAAAGGCGGCGCCACTGGTCGCCGATCCTGACACGCGGCATCCGTTCTCGATGCCGTTACCGGACTACTGCAGGAACGCGTACCGCGCACGTGCGGATCATCGCAACATCCTCGTGGTCGTCGGCGTCTGCACGCATCTCGGCTGCACGCCGATTCCGCGCTTCCAGCCAGGGCCGCAGCCGAACCTGCCGGACGACTGGCCCGGCGGCTTTCTCTGTCCTTGCCACGGATCGACCTACGATCTCGCGGGGCGCGTGTTCCGCGACAAGCCCGCGCCGCAGAACCTCGACGTGCCGCGCTACACGTTCGCGTCGCCGACCGAACTGGTGATCGGCCACGACGAGCACGGCGACGCGTAGCGGAGCGTGGCGGTTTCGCACCGGCGCTCGGTGCCGTCGGCGCCGAAGCGGGGCCTTGCGTTGCCGCGCGCATGCGCATCGCGTTCGTCCGACGATCCGCTGACGCGACGCATCCTGCGAAACTGGTCGCGTTGTGACATTTTTCCTAAGCTATTTGCAGGGATTCGTGCAACAAGCCCGTCGCGCGCACCCGCGAGTATCCAACGAAGTCAACCGCAGGAGACGAACGATGAGCAAAATGAACCGATACGCGGTGATCGTGGTCCTGGCGCTGCTGGCCGGTTGCCACCACGCGGCGAAGACGCCGGAGAACGCCGCCGTGAATCCGAGTGCGACGAACGAGGCGGTCGCCACGACGCAGGCCGACGAGCTCAATAATCCGAACAGTCCGCTCGCGAAGCGGAGCATCTATTTCGATTTCGACAGCAACGTGATCAAGCCGGAATTCCAGTCGCTGCTGCAATCGCACGCAGATTACTTGCGCCGCCACCCCGCGCAGCGCGTGCTGATTCAGGGTAATACCGACGAGCGCGGCACGTCCGAATACAACATCGCGCTCGGGCAACGCCGTTCGCAAGCGGTGCTGAGCGCGCTCGTCACGCTGGGCGTGCAGGAAACGCAGCTCGAAGCGGTCAGCTTCGGCAAGGAAAAGCCGGTGGCGCTCGGTCATGACGAAGCGTCATGGGCGCAAAACCGCCGGGCGGATCTCGTCTATCGTTGACCGGATCGGGCCGGAACCCTCGGCGCGCGTCGGGCAGGCGTTCGGGCGCAAGCGACCGCCGCGCTCGGCGTGCGGCACTTACGCGTTCGGGGCGGTCACATCCTGGAACGCCCAGCCGAACGAGCGGATCTCCGATTTGTGCAGGGTCGCGACCGTGCGCAAGCAGCTTTCGCCTTTCGGTGTCAGATGAATCTCGACCTGCCTGCGGTCGTGCAGGCTCGCGTGGCGCGTGACGAGACCGGCGGCCTCGCAGCGCGTCACCAGCGCGACCGTGCCGTGCGACGACGCCTGCAGGCGTTCCGCGATTTCACCGACGGTCGCCCATGAACGGTCGGGAAACGCGCAGGTGTGCAGCATCAGCATGTACTGCAGCGGGGTGAGCCCCGCGTCGTGAAGGATCCGTTCGGAAAAGTGCAGGAATTGCCTCAGCCGGTAGCGAAAATCAGACAGTTGCTCCAGATCGGATTTCGTCACGCCCGTTTCGGCCTTGCGGTTGGTCGGTTGCATCGCTGACTCCCGTCGACGGGGCGTTTTCCGGATATATATCATCTTGTGACATAAATGTAGACCGGCATCTGCGCGAGTGCAAAAGCGTATCGGCGGTGATGTTTGCGGCCCGCCTCGAGTGGCGCTAGCGACCCGGTTGGTGCGGATTCTATAGGAATGCGTATCGACGTCGCTGCGTCAAACCATCATCGCGCCGGAAACGCGCGCGCCGCACGTGACATCCAATCGGTTGAGCGGCTTCGAACCGCGCATCGAGTCGCGCATCGAGTCGCGCATCGAGTCGCGCTTCGAGTCGCGCTTCGAGTCGCGCTTCAAGCCGAGATTACCCGGCGGCATCGCGCCGCTCGTCATTGTTCGGAGGATTCAGGATGAACACGATCTTCGATGCAGCGTTGTGCGGCGCCCTGCTCGCCGTCGCGCTGCCCGTTTCCGCGCAGCAGGCCGGCCCGACCGATCCGCAGATCGCGGCGATCGTCGTGACGGCCAACCAGGTCGACATCGACGCCGGGAAACTGGCCGAATCGAAAACGCACAACAAGGACGTCAAGGCGTTCGCCGACCGCATGGTGACCGACCACACGGGGGTCAACAAGGCGGCAGCCGATCTCGTCCACAAGCTGGGCGTGACGCCCGAGGAGAACCCCACCAGCATGGACCTCAAGCATGGCGGCGACACGAATCTGCAGACCCTCGGCAAGCTCGACGGCGCGCGTTTCGACCGCGCGTACATCGACCATGAGGTGACCTATCATGAAGCCGTACTGTCCGCGATCGATCACACGCTGATCCCGTCCGCGAAGAACGCCGAACTGAAGGCGCTGCTCGTCAAGGTCGAGCCCGCGTTCGTCGCGCACCTCGAGCATGCGCGCAAACTGCAGTCGACGCTGGGGAAAGGCAGTGACGGCGCGCAATGACGCGCTGGCGGCGCCGTCGCGCGCAAGCCCGTGGGGACGGCGCTGCGCCTGCGCGGTGTGGCTGGGCGCGTTGGCCCTGTCGTCCGGCGCGCTCGCCGGATCGCAGGTGGTCGTGATCGAGCAGATGCGCTTCACGCCGGCCGAGCTGACCGTGCATCGCGGCGACGAGGTGGTATGGATCAACCGCGATCTGTTTCCGCATACGGCAAGCGCCGACGGCCACGCGTTCGACTCCGGCAGCATCGCGCCGCAGGCGTCGTGGCGCTACGTCGCGCACGAGCGCGGCCGGTTCCCCTATTCGTGCACGTTCCACCCGACGATGCACGGGACCCTGAACGTGCATTGACGTCGACAAAGGTGCGCGATGACGATTTCTCTCGACACGCATGCGTATCCCGCCCTCGATGACGAACCCGCGCTCGTGCGCCGCGTCGTTGCGGGCGATCCTGGCGCATTCGAACTCGTGATGCGGCGGCACAACCGGCGCCTGTTCCGGCTCGCCCGCGCGATCCTGCGCGACGACGCGGAAGCCGAGGGCGCGCTCCAGGTCGCGTACCTGTCCGCGTACCGGTCGATTGCGCGCTTTCGCGGCGATGCGGCGCTCGGCACCTGGCTCACCCGGCTGCTGCTGAACGAGTGCTTCGGCCGCGTGCGGCGCGCGCGGCGCCGGGCCGGCGCGATGCCGATGTGCGATGCCGACGATGCCCTCGACGAGGCAGACATGATCGATATCTCGTCCGATTCCCCCGAACGGTCGGCGTCGCGCGCCGAATTGCGGGACCTGCTGGAGCGCCGGATCGACGCGCTGCCGCCGGCGTTCCGGATCGTGTTCGTGATGCGCTCGGTGGAGGAAATGACCGTCGAGGAGACCGCGCAACACCTCGCGCTGCCCGAGGCGACGGTGCGCAGCCGGCACCATCGCGCGCGGCGGATGTTGCGCGCGTCGCTCGCACTCGATCTCGATCTGGCCGCGCGCGACGCGTTCGATTTTCGCGGTGCGCAGTGCGACCGGGTGGTCGCACAGGTGCTGGCGCGGCTGCTGGCGGACGATCCGGCCGAACCCGCGCCGGATGCCTGAGCGGGCGAACGGCCGTTGCCGTGCCGCAACGCGCGCTCACGCTCGCAAGCTCGCACGATAAGCCGGGCCGGACAGCGGGCGCTGCGGGCACGCCGGTTGCAGGCCCGCGCAACCCGCGGCCCGCACGACATCGGATGGAATAAGGCGGTTGTCCGGAACGTTTCGTGTTCGCGCGGGCGTCGGGGCCGCCCGTCCGTCAACTGGAGGATGAGATGAAACCGACTACGTGGGTCGCTGCCGTGGTCGCAGCGCTGACGCTGCTGCTGTCCGCGGGATGCATGTCCGACAACGGCGCTTCGCAGAATCACGCCGTCGGCCGCTATGGTGGAGGCGGCGCGGGTGGCGGTGGCGGGGGCGGAGGAGGTGGTGGCGGCGGCTACTGACCCTTCACCTTTCGCCGCACGGGCCGCCGTGCGCGAGCGCCGCAAACCGGCTGCCTCGAGCCGCGGCGCCCCGCCCTTCCCCGTCAGCGCATCGCCTTCACGTCGGCCGGTGTGATGTTCGCCGGCTGCCCGCCCCAGGTCGCGCGCAGGTAGTTCGCGAGCTGCGCGAGTTCGTCGTCGCTCAACGTCAGCGCGAAGCCCGGCATCGACTGCATGTTTTCGACGCCGGCGAACTTCTGCGCGTCGATGCCGTCGAGCATCGCTACGAGCAGGTTGCGCGGATCGGGCTGTCGCAGCGTCGAGTTGCCGTTCATCGGCACCGCGACGTGCGGCTTGCCCTCGCCGCCGAGCCCGTGACAGCCGGCGCAGACCGCGAGGTAGACCGAGCGGCCCGCCGCAAGCTGCGCCGCGTCGGCCGACACCGGCTTCCCCCATTGCGGCGCCGGCGGCGTGTCGCCGAGCAGGTACACGGACAGCCCGCGCAGGTCGTCCTTCGTCAGGTACTGCGTGCTCAGGTGCACAACCGGGTACATCTCGCCGAACGCGGAGCCTTGCGGCGCGATGCCGACGCCGAAGAACGCCTGCAGGTCGGCGCCCGTCCAGCCGCGTGCGGCGAGGCCCGCCGGCGTGATGTCGGGTGCGGCCACGCGGCCGAGCGCCGCGCCCGCGAACGGCTTCGCGCCGTCGAGCTGGCCCGTGAAGCTGCGCGGCGTATGGCATTCCGCGCAGTGGCCGAGCGCATTCGCGACATAGCGGCCGCGCTGCCAGTCGGCGGACTGGCCGGTCGATGCGTCGGGCAGGCTGTTCTTCAGGAACAGCAGGTCCCAGATCGCCATCCCGAACCTCAGGTTGTACGGGAACGACAATTCGTGCGGACGGTTTTCCTGCGCGACCGGTTTTACCGACATCAGGTATGCGTACATTGCGTCCGTATCGGCGCGCGTGAGCTGCCGGTACGACGTGTACGGCATCGACGGATACAGCCGCCGGCCCGGCGCCTTGCCGTCGTGCAGCGCGGCGTAGAAGTCGTCCGCGCTCCAGCTGCCGATTCCGTGATCCTTGTCCGGCGTGATGTTCGAGCCGTAGAACGTGCCGTATGGCGAATCGAGCTTCGCGCCGCCGGCGAACGGCGCGCCGTCCTTCGCGGTATGGCAGGCCGCGCAGTCGGCGGCCTTCACGAGATAGCGGCCGCGCGCGATCTGGTCGGGCGCCGGCGCGGTGGCGACGCTCGGCGCGTCGTGGCCGCCGCAGGCGGCGAGCGCCAGTGCGCCGGCGGCCGCCAGCGCGGGCACGCGCACTGCGCGCGCGACTCGATGGGCGAATGTGCGTGTCATGCGGCGTCCTTCACGAGTCCCGGCGTCGTCAACACGACGTCCTTTACCGCTTCGTAGTAACGGACGTAGCCCGTGCAGCGGCAGAGGTGCGAATCGAGCGCTTCGGTGATCGTGCGTTCGACGTCGGCCTTCGCGACCGGCTCGCGCTTCAGCCGCTCGATCAGCACCGTGGCCGCGTTGACGAAGCCCGGCGTGCAGTAGCCGCACTGGAAGCTGAAATGCTCGAGAAACTTCTGCTGGATCGGCGACAGCTCGACCACTTCGCCCGCGTCGTTGCGCTTCGCGTGGCCTTCGACCGTGCGGATCGAGCGACCATGAAAGAAGTGCGCGCCGGTGATGCAGCTGCGGATTTCCTCGCTCGTGCCGTCCGGCTTGTCGAGGATCACCACGCACGCGTGGCAGATGCCCTGCCCGCAGCCGAGCCGCGAGCCGGTCAGGCCCGCGTACTCGTGCAGGAACTCGATCATCATCAGCCCTTCGGGCACCTGCATCGGGCCGACGGACTTGCCGTTGATGGTCACGGACAGCGGCTTCGGCTGGAACCGGACGAGCGGGCGCTCGACGGGCGCGGCAGCCGGTGTTGAAGCCTGTGCCTGTGCCTGTGCCGGTGCCGCGGCCGCGGCCGCGGCTGCGGCTGCGGTCGCCGGGGCCGGCGCGCTGGCGCCGCCGGCGGACGCAGGGATGGCGATAGTGGCGTTAGTGGCGCTTGCAGCGCCTGCGGCCGGGGGAATGATGCTGGTGGCGCTGGTGGCGCTGCCAGCGCTGGTGGCCGACGCGGCGGTATGGGCGGTCGTCATGCGAGCACCTCCTGAATCTTTTGCGGGGTCACCGGCAAGTCGGTGAAACGATGGCCGATCGCGTGCGCGATGCCGTTCACGATCGCGCCGACGACCGGAATCATCACCACTTCGGCGACGCCCTTCGGCGGATCGGTTTCGGACAGCGGCGGCAGCACTTCGCCCGTCTGCGTCCACACGGCGACGTCGGACGCGCGCGGCAGCGTATAGCGGTTGAAGTTCCACGTGCCGTTGCCGGGGCCGTCCTCGTACAGCGGCAGGTATTCGTGCAGCGCGTGGCCGATGCCCATCGCGAGGCCGCCCTGCAACTGGCCCGACACGAGCTGCGGCGAGATCTGGTTGCCGCACTCCATGATCGAGTGGTGCGTGAGCAGTTCGACCTTGCCGGTCGCTTCATGGATCGCGAGCTCGACGAGCGTGCCGACCGCGGTGTAGTCCGTGACGGCCGCGTTGTTGCGGCTCGTCGGCGGGATGAACACGCGCTTGCGGTCCAGCACGCGATAGCCGTTCGCGGTCGGCGGCAGCGTGCCGCGGATCGCGGTCGCGCCGGCCGGCGCCTGGCCGCGCGCGGCGCCCGATGCGGCGGCGCCGGAAGCCGCCGCATTCGCCACCGCATTCGCCGCTGCCGTGTTCGGCGCGCCGATGCGCAGCGACAACCCGTCGATCGGCAAACGCTCGACCGCGCCGCCGATCTCGAACTCGGCGTCGGTCCACTGCCAGCGATTGAACACGTGCACGACCGCACCGGTCGGCAGGCCGAGCGCATACGCCTGCTTCGCAAGCTGTTCGAACGTCAGCGGCTCGAGGCCGTCGGCCGTCAGCTTGCCGTCGACCCAGCGCGCGTCCTCGATGCGGATCGTGTATGGCGCGGCCTGGCCGCCGCCGAGGCCGCGCGTCCAGATCGACATCGCCGCGGGCCACAGCCCGTAGCGGAACACTGCGCGCGCGGCTTCGCGCGTGCTGTGCGTGAAGTAGTACGCGGAGTTCGTCGCGCTCGACGGCGACGCGTAGCTCGGCGACCAGCGCGGGTTCGCGCTCAGCCGGTCCTGGTCCGCCTGCGACATCAGGTACGGATCGCCGCTCGTCTCGACCGGCAGGTCCGGCCAGTCGGTTACCGCGACGCGCACGTCCGTCGCCGGCCGGCCGAGCCATTTCGTGACCGCGACGGCCTGCGACGTCGACATCCCGGTGCCGATCTCGGCGGCCGTGTGATGCAGCGTGACCTGGCCGCTCTCGTCGAACTCGACCTTTGCGAACGACGCTTCCGCGCCGGTGCCGAAATCCTTCTGCACGCATGCGAAGCCGACGCCGTAGCGCTTGCCAGGATGCGCGGCCTCGAATTCGGTCTTGCGTGCGACACGGCGCGTCCACAGCGGGTGCTGCCTCGCGCGTTCGAGCACGTCGTCGACGCGCAGCGCGCCAGCCGGAATCGCACCCTGCGTGTTCTTCATCCCCGAGCGCAGCGCGTTCTTCAAGCGGAACTCGATCGGGTCGAGCTGCAGCTGCGCGGCGATCTCGTCCACCGCCATCTCGGTCGCGGCCATGCTCTGCAGCGTGCCGTAGCCGCGCGCGGAACCCGCGTCGATCGCGCGCGACGCGATCGCGACCGCGGCCAGATCGCTCTTCGGGAAGTAATAGATCGATTGCGCGGCCGTCGCGCCGACCATCGCGACCGACGGCGAGAAGTTCATGCGGCCGCCGCCATCCGCCTCGAAGTCGCCCTTGAACGATTGCAGCAGCCCCGTGTTGCGGTCGACCGCGATCCGGTAATGCATCTTGAACGCGTGACGCTTCAGCGACGTCTGGAACTGCTCGTAGCGGTCGTTCGCGAAACGCACCGGGCGACCGTCCGCATACAGTGCGCAGACGAGCCCGTAGAACGGCACGTTGCAGTGATCCTTCGATCCGTAGCCGACCGTGTAGCACGGATGCACGAACAGCTTCTTCACCGGGAAACGGCATTTCGCGACCATCGCCGCGGCATTCTCGGCCACTTCGAGCGGCGACTGGGTCGGCACGACGAGGTGCAGCGCCTGCGTCGCGGCGTCGTACCAGCAGTTCGCGTTGTCGGGTTCGAGCGCGGCGGTGTCGACCGACTGCGTGCTGTACTCGCGGTCGAACACGAGCCAGTCGGCCGACGGATGGTCGAGCTCGCCGGCGATCCGCTCCGCATGGAACATCCCCTGCTCGTCGAGCTTGCCGTGTTCCTTGCCGTCCGGCCACACGGGCTGGCGCTTGCGCATCATGCTCGGGAAGATCGGCGCGTCCTTCAGGCTCGAATAGACGTCGTCGTCGTAAGCGGTCTTGCCGCCGACGCGCACGTAGCGGAATGTGCCCCACGGGTCGCGCTCGAGCGGGCCCGTGACCGCGCCGTAGCGGATCACGTCGTCGCGGAACTTGAGCAGGTTCTTCGCGAAGCGGAAGCGCGCGAAGTCGTGATAGATCAGGATCGCGACGGCATGGCCGAGATACGCGGGCGTCTTGCCGGCGGGCAACAGCATGTCATCGCCGTAGAACGCCGGGAACGCGACGCCGTCGCGCGCGAGATCGTCGGCGGTGACGATGCGGTCGGGCTTCAGGTCGTCGCCGAGCAGCGACAGGTCGAAACCTTCGTAGACGCGGTCGGCCTGTGTCGCGCGCAGGATAAGCGCATGCGACTGCTGTTGCGGCCAGTGCGGCATGTCGGCCGCGCGCACGTCGCGGGCGAACACTTTCGAGCCCGTGACCTTGGCGATGCCGTCGATGCGGAAACGGGGGATGCCGGTGACGCTATCCCATTTGACCGGAGTAAGGAGTTTTTCTTCGAAGAGTGCTGCGAATGCGCGGCTGCCGAGGGGCGCGACGTAGACTGCGACGCCCGCCAGCACGCTGGCTTTCAGAAAACCTCGCCGTGACAGGCCGTGGTTTTTCATGGGGGGACCTCCTGGTGCGGCTCGCGACGGCGAGCGGATGTCGCGGCCTTCGGAGCGGCGCGCATTCTGGCATCGTTTCCCGTATGGCGGCTATAGCGTTTCTCATATGTATTACTTATTGGAACGCATATAACGCGGTGCGCACGGGCGGGCGCCCGTCATCCGACCGGATGGCGATATTTCGTGTTAAGGTCTTGCGCATCCGGCCCACCGGTTTCGCCCGCAACGATGCGGGCGCCACCGGCGGTCATCGTGTCGAGGTCATCGATCATGGCAGTCAGGGCATCTCTCCTGCACTCCGTTCTCGCTACCCCTCCCTCCGGCAATCACCGCGTGACGGCTGCATTGCGCCCGTCCCTGCTCTCCACCCTGTTCGAAGACATCCGGCCGATGTTCCTGTCCGGCCTCGCGAGCAATTTCGTCGCGATCGTCGCGCTGATGCGGCTGCAGCAGACCTGGTGCGTGCTGTGGCTGATCGCCGATCTCGGCCTGCTCGCGGCGCGGCTCGCGATCGCGCGCGCGTACATCGCGGGCCGCGATGCCGGCGACCCGCGCGTGGAAGACTGGGCGATGCGCTACGCGCCGGTGTCGCTCGCCGCATGTTTCCTGCTCGGGCTGGGCACGATGGGTTGCGTGCAGGCGGTCGACGTCGAGATTGGCACGCTGTCGGTGATGGTCGCGGGCGGCGTGTTCGGCGGGATCGGGTCGCGCAATGCTGCACTGCCGCGTCTCGCGATGTCGCAGATCACGCTCGGCGTGCTGCCGATCGGGGCCGGCGCGCTGCTGGCGCCGCGCAGCGGCGCGTGGCTGCTGCTGCCGCCGATTGCGATCTACCTCGTTGCGATGCGCACGGTCGTGCAGCGGCACTACAAGGTGCTGGTCGCGCTGATCGCCGCGCGGCAGCGCAACGCCGAGCTCGTCGCGCGCTTCGACGCTGCACTGACGCATATGCCGCACGGCCTGTGCATGGTCGACGGCGACAACCGCGTGATCGTCGCGAACCGGCGCACCGCGCAACTGTTCGGCTCGCCTCGCGAGATCATGCTGAACACGCCGTTCCCGGACGTCGTCGTGGCGCTCGGCGCGGGCCTGACCGCGGAGCCTGACGACACCGCGCTCGGCGCGCGGTGTCGCGGCTGGCTGTTCCGCGAACCGGCGCCGTTCGAGATCACGCTCGCCGATGGCCGGCAGCTCGAGATGACGCGGCACCTCGTGCCGGACGGCAGCGCGGTGATCATCGTCGAGGACGTCACCGCTCGCCGCCGCGCGGAGCAACACATCCGCCACCTCGCAAGGCACGACGCGCTGACGGGCCTGCCGAACCGGCACGAACTCCACGCGGAGCTGAAGCGCATGCTGGCGCGGCGCACGCGGCGCCACGGGATGGCGCTCGGCGTGATGTATCTCGATCTTGACGGCTTCAAGGCGATCAACGACCGGTTCGGCCATCACGCCGGCGACGACGTGCTGACGCAGGTGGCCGCGCGGCTCAGGAAGACGCTGCCGCCCGGCGAGCTCGCGGCGCGCATTGGTGGCGACGAGTTCATCGTCGCCATCGACGACACGGAGATGGTCGCGTGTTCGAATCTCGCCGAGCAGATCATCCGGCAGATCTCGATGCCGTACACGCTGGCGATCGGCGAGACGGTGAACCTCGGGATCAGCATCGGAATCGCGCTCGACGGCGGCGGCAGCACGCCCGAGGACCTGATCCGGCAGGCCGACAGCGCGCTGTATGACGCGAAGTCGTCCGGTAAGGGTAGGTTCCGGTTCTATTCGAAAGGCAGCCGTGGGGTCGCGCCGGCTACGGCGGGGTGATGGCGGTGGGTGACGCGTTTGCTTTCGCTCCCGCTTTTGGCCGGCACTTCCCCGTTCCCCCCGAAATCCGCCCGCAAGTCCGGCGCCAGCCGGTTTCATCCGCGCTACATTTCACGCTCCGCACACGAGCGACGACGCACGTGTCACGTTACATGTTTCGTAACATCGGGCTGCTCGGACCGTGCAATTCGCAGCGGAACGCCGCACGATAGGCGCATCAGCGGGGTTTTCCGGCCTGGCACTCTTATTGCTGTTCTACGGGTAACAAAGAAAGTACTCGGGGAGCGCCAAAATGGATACCGTCGAAATCGTCAGCCGCAATGAGCCGATCAACGAAGCGACCGTGATCGACGGCGCCACGCTGATCAGGCGTCTCACGTCGTTCCGCCGTCCCGACCCGCGCGAAGCCGCATGCGTGAAGAATCCGCCGCTGACGCTGTACGGCGCGTATCGCCAGGGTGTCGACGACTATGCGGCCCGACGCGCGAATCCGTATCGTGCCGGCAGCCGCCTTTGGGCGCTTTGGGAAGAAGGACGTATCGAGGCTGAAACCGACGCGCGCTGAGCGCCGCGCGCCGCAGGTCGCGTAGTGGCGCGGGCGAGCGCCTGTTCGGCCGGTTTCGGCCTGCTGGCCTGTGTTACGGGGATGAAACGCGAGCCGGGTCCGTTGCCTCACCGTTGCCGGACTGTTGCCTCAGTCCGCGTTGCCGGCCGGATCGGGGAGGATCAGCCGGTCCGGCGCGCACGAGCGCGATCGCCGCGACACCGCGTAATACAGGATACCCGGCACGACGATGCCGACGATCCACGAAACGTCGACCCCGCCCAGCGCATCGACCCACGGCCCCGTGTAGAACCCGGTCGCGACGAACGGCATCTGCACGAGCACGCCGATCACGTAGACGGCGATGCCGGCAAGGTTCCAGCGGCCGTAGCGGCCGTTCGCGTCGAACAGCGCGGGCACGTCGTAGCGCTCGCGCGTGACCCAGTAGTAGTCGACCAGATTGATCGCACTCCACGGCGTGAATAACACGAGCAGGAACAGCAGGAACGACGAGAACGCCTTCAGGAACGAATGCTGCCCGGCGAGCGCGAGCCCGCTCGACGCGGCGACGGTGAGCAGCACGAACGCGACGCGCATGCGCGGTGAGATTTCGCGCTTGCCGCCGAATCCGGTGAGGATCGCCGCCACCGACATCACGCTGCCGTACGCATTGAGCGTGGTGATCGTCAGCTTGCCCAGCGCGATCGTGAAGTACAGCACGGCGGCGATCGGGCCGGTCGCGCCGAGCCCTACGATGAACGCGACCTCGTGCCCCGAAAAGTGGTCGCCGGCGAGCGCGGCGGCCAGAACGCCGAAGGTCATCGACACCTGCGCGCCGATCACGGTGCCGGAAAACACCGCGAGGAACGTCTTTCGCGCCGATGTCGAAGTCGGCAGGTAGCGCGAATAATCGGCGACATAGGGCCCGTATGCGATCTGCCACGACGCCGACAGCGACACCGCGAGCAGGAACGATGCGACCGTGAAGTGGCAATTCGCGAGCAGCGTGGCAAGCGCATGGCCGTGCAGCAGGCTCGCGAACAGGTACAGGAACGCGAGCGTGCCGACGATGCTCGACACGCGGCCCATCGCGTGGATCGTCCGGTAGCCGAGGCCGGTCAGCAGCACCAGGAGCGCGGAGAAGACGAGGATCGCGACCGTGTGATCGACATGCAGCAGCTCGGCGATCGCTTGCCCGGCGAGCACCGTGCCGCCCGCGGAAAAGCCGACGTACATCACGCAGACGAGCGCGAGCGGAATGATCGCGCCGTACACGCCGAACTGCACGCGGCTCGAGATCATCTGCGGCAGCCCGAGCTGCGGCCCCTGCGCGCCGTGCAGCGCCATCACCGCACCGCCGATCACCTGGCCGGCAAACAGCCCGATCAGCGACCAGAACACGTCGCCGCCGAGCACGACCGCGAGCGCGCCGACGACGACTGCCGTCACCTGCAGGTTCGCGCCGAACCACAGGGTGAATTGACTGAACAGGCTGCCGTGGCGCTCGGCGTCGGGGATGTAGTCGATCGAGCGGCGCTCGATCAGCGTGGTGTTTGCGGCCGGCGAAGCCGCTGAAGTCCATTGCTCGATTGCGCACCAGCCGCGGCATCACGGCGGCACGCGCAAGATCGGACGATCCTGACGGGTTGCGGGAATCAGACCGCCGCGGCGAATGCCGGGACGATCTCGTGCAGGTCGCCGACGAAGCCGTAGTCGGCGACGCCGAAGATCGGTGCTTCCGGATCCTTGTTGATCGCGACGATCACTTTCGAATCTTTCATGCCGGCGAGGTGCTGGATCGCGCCGGAGATGCCCACCGCGATGTACAGCTGTGGCGCGACGATCTTGCCGGTCTGGCCGACCTGGTAATCGTTCGGCACGTAGCCGGCGTCGACTGCGCCGCGCGATGCGCCGAGGGCGGCCTGCAGCTTGTCCGCTAGCGGTTCGAGCACCTTTGTGTAGTTTTCGCCGCTGCCGAGGCCGCGGCCACCGGACACGATGATGTTTGCCGACGTGAGTTCCGGACGGTCGAGCTTCGTCACCTCTCGGCTCACGAATTGCGACGTGCCCGCATCCGCTGCCGCGTCGATAGTCTCGACTGCTGCACTTCCGCTTTCCGCTGCCACCGGATCGAAGCCCGTCGCACGCACGGTGATGACCGTGACCGGATCGGAAGACTTCACCGTCGCGATCGCGTTGCCCGCGTAGATCGGGCGCTCGAACGTGTCGTCGCTGACGACCGCCGTGATGTCCGAGATCTGCGCGGCATCGAGCTTGGCGGCAATGCGCGGCGCAATGTTCTTGCCGTAGGCAGTGGCTGGCACGAGGATGTGCGAATAGCCCTGCGCGATGGTCAGCGCGGTCGCTTCGACATTCTCCGCGAGGCCGTCAGCCAATTGCGGTGCGTCGGCGAGCAGAACCTTCGAAACACCCTCGATCTTCGCTGCGGCATCGGCCGCGCGCTGTGCGTTATGACCTGCGACCAGCACGTGGATGTCGCCACCGCCGAACGTGGCGATGCAGCGTGCCGCCGCCACGGTGTTCAACGTGGCAGCCTTGATCAATGCGTGGCCTCCCGAAGCGCCTTCGATCGGCGCGTCGTGTTCGGCAATAACCAGAATCGTCATTTTCTTTCCGCTCCTTACAGCACCTTGGCTTCGGTCTTCAACTTCTCGATCAGCGTTGCCACGTCCGGCACCTTCACGCCGGCCGCGCGCTTCGGCGGTTCGGCCACCTTCAACGTCGTCAGACGCGGCGCCATGTCCACGCCGAGGTCTTCCGGCTTGAGCGTGTCGAGCGGCTTTTTCTTCGCCTTCATGAGGTTCGGCAGCGTCACATAGCGGGGCTCGTTCAGGCGTAGATCGGTGGTGACGACCGCCGGCAATTGAACGGATAGCGTTTCCGTCCCGCCGTCGATTTCACGCGCGACCGTCGCCCTGCCGTCGGCTATCACAAGCTTCGACGCGAACGTTGCCTGCGGCAGACCGGCCAGCGCAGCCAGCATCTGCCCGGTCTGGTTCGAGTCGTCATCGATCGCCTGCTTGCCGAGGATCAACAGCTTCGGCTGCTCCTTGTCGAACAGTGCCTTCAGCACCTTCGCGACGCCCAAAGGCTCGACGCCCGCATCTGATTCGACAAGAATCGCGCGATCCGCACCGATCGCGAGTGCGGTACGCAGCGTTTCCTGCGTCTGCGCAACGCCGACCGACACGGCCACCACTTCGGTCGCCATGCCCGCTTCCTTCAACCGCACCGCCTCTTCCACCGCGATCTCATCGAACGGGTTCATCGACATCTTCACGTTCGCGATGTCGACACCCGACTGATCGCTCTTCACGCCGACCTTCACGTTCGCGTCCACCACCCGTTTCACGGCGACCAGAATCTTCACTGCACGTCTCCTTGTTCCGTTCGTCCGCGCGTTACGCGAGCACCGAGCGCGCGATCACCGTGCGCTGAATCTCCGACGAGCCTTCGTAGATGCGCAGGATCCGCGCATCGCGCACCAGACGCTCGATTCGCATCTCGCGCGTGAAGCCGTAGCCGCCGTGCATCTGCAGCGCGGCATCCGTCACGAACGCGACCGTTTCCGACGCGTACAGCTTCGCCATCGACGCGAGATCCGTGAACGGCTCGCCTGCCGCCCGCCGCGCGGCGGCCTGCAGCGTCAGCAGCCACGCCGCTTCGAGGCGGGTTTTCATGTCGGCGAACGTCCACTGCAGCCCCTGCTTGTTCGCGAGCAGCTCGCCGCCGACTATCCGCTGCTTCGCCCAGTCGACCGCGTCGGCGAGCGCGGCCTCGGCAATTCCGAGGCTCGTCGCCGCGACATCGAGTCGGCTGTTGTCGAGCACCTTCATCGCGGTGCGGAAGCCACTGCCTTCGTCGCCGAGCCGGTTCGCGGCCGGCACGAAGCAATCCAGCGCGACCTCGTGCGCGGGCGCGCCGCGAATGCCCATCAGTTTCTCGGCGGGCGCGACCGTCACGCCGGGTGTGTCGCGATCGACGACGAACGCGCTGATGCCGCGCGTGCCGGGCCCGGGCGCCGTCTTCGCATACACGACGATGAACTGCGCAGCAGCCGCGTTCGAGATGAAATGCTTGACCCCGCGAATGCGGTAGCCGTCGCCTTCGCGCACCGCCTGCGTGGTCATGCCCGCCGGATTGGAGCCGGCCTGCGGTTCGGTCAGCGCGAACGCGCCGAGCTTCGTGCCGGTCGCGGCAGCCGGCAGATAGCGCGCGCGCAGCGCGTCGTCGCCGCCGATCAGTACCGAATCCGTCGCGAGGTAATGAGCGCCGATCATCGATGACGTCGCCGCGCACGCTTTCGCGATCTCGGCGAGCGCGAGAATGATCGCGGCCGGTGACGCGCCGATGCCGCCCCAGCGCTCCGGCAGGTTCATCCCCATCACGCCGAGTTCGGCAAGCGCCGGCACGTAGCGCGTCGTCGCGATCTCGTCGCGGTCGACCTGTGCTGCGTGCGGCGCGAGTTCGGCCTGCGCGAAGCGCCGGATCGCGTCGGCAATCTCGAGGTCGGCGTCGGCGACGCCCAGTCGTTTATGCATCGTGAGTCTCCTGATTCGTTGCGGATGAGGGGGCTGGCTCGGCTTCGGCATGCACGACGCCGGCCTGCGCGAGCGCGGCGACCTGCGCGGGGGCGAGGCCGAGCACGCGTTCGAGCACCGCGCGCGTGTGCTCGCCAAGCCGCGGCGCGCGCGTGGTGCGCGTGCCGGAATACGCGGAAAACTTCACCGGCTGGGCCGGCAGCCGCACGGTCGCGCCGTCGGACGCGGGGGCCTCGACGAGCAGGCCGCGCACACGGGCGTGCTCGCTGTCGAGCGCCTCGCGGACGCTTTGGATCGGCGCGACCGGAATGCCCGCGCCGCTCAGCGCCGCGTTGACTTCCGCGACCGAGTGCGAGCCGGCCCATTGCTCGATACAGGCGCGCAGCACGGATTCGTGCGCGCAGCGCGACGTGTCGGTCGCGAAACGCGGATCGTCGCTCAGCGCCGGCTGGCCGATCGTATCCGCGAGCCGCGCGAACAGCCGGTTGTTGAGCACTGCGACGACGAAGTGGCCGTCGGCGGCGCGATATGCGCCGAACGGCGCGGACGTCGGATGGCGGTTGCCGACCCGCTGTTGCGCGACACCGGTGGTCGCGTAGCGCGCGACGAGCGTTGCGGTCAGGTTCAGCGTCGCGTCGAACATCGACACGTCGACATGGGTGCCGCGGCCCGTGCGATCGCGCGCGACGAGCGCGGCCAGCACACCCCACGACGCGAAGATCCCGCTCACCACGTCCGAGACCGAATCGCCGACCAGCGTCGGCTCGCCGTCCGGCGCGCCAGTCGCATCCATCAGCCCGCACAGCGCCTGCAGAATGATGTCGTAGGCCGGCCGGTGCGATTCGGGGCCGGTCTGCCCGAAGCCCGATACGCTCGCGTAGACGAGCGCCGGATGGCGTTCGGACAGCGCCGCATAGCCGATCCCGAGCCGATCGGCGACGCCCGGCCGGAAGTTCTCGACGACCACGTCCGCCTGGGCGCACAGCGATTGCGCGAGTGCCTGCCCGTCGGCGGTCTTCAGGTCGATCACGACACTGCGCTTGTTGCGGTTCATCGCGCGGAACAGTCCGCTTTCGCCATCGGCGAACGGGCCGATCGCGCGGTAATCGTCGCCGTCGGGCGGTTCGATCTTGATCACGTCCGCGCCGAGGTCGCCGAGCAGCGCGGAGCACAGCGGTCCTGCGAGCACCCGGGAAAAGTCGATCACGCGTATGCCGTCGAGCGGCAGCCTGGACAGAGTCACGGCATCTTTCTCCTGAAGGTCGGGCCCGGTAGGCCGATACGGTGATTCTGGTCGAGCGAGGCGATTAGATAAAATATCGGAATAAATTAACGGCTATAGGATTTTCGTATGGCTTTGTCGCTGAGGTTGCTCCGCTATTTCGTCGCTGCCGCGGAAACCGGCAGTACCACCGCGGCCGCGGTCCAGTTGAGCGTGTCGCAGCCGTCGATCTCGGTCGCAATCCGCGAGCTCGAAGCGTCGTTCAACGATCCGCTCTTCACGCGCGGCGCCGGCACGCGGATGACGCTCACGCATTTCGGCGAACGCAAGCTCGCCGAGGCGCGGCAGCTGCTCGCATCGGCGTTAGCATTCGAGACCGACGATGTGGGCGACGAGCAAGGCGGCGTCGCGCAGATCGGCGTGTTCCGCACCATCGCGCCCGTCTATCTGCCGCGCGCGCTGGCGTTCGCGCAGCAGCGCCATCCGAATCTGTCGGTCCGGTTCGTCGAGGGCGATCTCGCGCAGCTCGACGCATGGCTGCACAAGCGGCAGATCGATTTTGCGCTGATGTACGACGTCGGCCTGCCGGACGACATCGAACGCGAATGCCTTGCCGAGCTGCGGCCCTACGGACTCGTGCCGGCCGCGTCGCCGCTCGCGAAGCGCAAGCGGGCGATCTCGCTGCAGGATCTCGCCGCGCAGCCGTTCATCCTGATCGATTTGCCGCAAAGCCGCGATTTCCTGATGGCGCCGTTCTGGCAATGCGGGCTGTCGCCGAACGTCCGCTACCGCGCGGCGTCGATCGAACTGGTGCGGGCGATGGTCGCAAGCGGGCTCGGCGTGTCGCTGCTGATCACGCAGAGCCCGGAGGCGACGCGTTCGCCGCTCGTGGTCGAATGCCCGATCCGCGAATCCACGGTGATCCAGCCGCTCGTGATCGCGCGGCCCGCTCGGGCGGCGCGCATGGGCGCGTCCGAGCGCGTGGCGGCGTGCGTGCGCGATGCGGTGGCCGAGGCGATGCAGGCGCGTGCGGGGCGGTGAGCGTTCCCGCTTTCATTCCCGTTGTCACTCCAGTTTCCCGATAAGATGAGGCCTTCCGTCCCCGTCATCCCTCCGTGACCATGACCACCCCGCTCCACGCCCGCAACCCGATCCACTGCGAAATCGACCTCGACGCCCCCGGCAAGCACGCCGGCTACCTGCGCCTGCCGCATTCGGTGCACCGTTCCGCGTATGGCTGGCAGCCAATCCCGATTGCGTCGATCCGCAACGGCGACGGCCCGGTCGCGCTCGTGATGGCCGGCAACCACGGCGACGAGTACGAAGGCCAGATCATCGTGTCGCAGCTGATCCGCGAGATCGAGCCGGAGATGATCACCGGGCAACTGATCCTGCTGCCGATGGCGAACTTCCCGGCGGCCGATGCAGGCCTGCGCGTGTCGCCGCTCGACGACGGCAACCTGAACCGCAGCTTCCCGGGCGAACCGGCCGGCACACCGACGCAGATGATCGCCCACTACATCGAGCACACGCTGTTGTCGCGCGCACAGTACCTCGTGGACCTGCACTCAGGCGGCAGCTCGCTGCTCTATCACGGCGGCAACATGCTCGCGATCGATCCGCTCGACGCCGACGAAGCCGCACGGCTCAACGCGCTGCTGCTGGCATTCGGGCTGCCGAACGCGCTGTTGCACGCGCCGAATCCCGTGCATTCGGCGTCGGCCGCGCGCCGGCAAGGCGCGATCTCGATCGTGACGGAACTCGGCGGCGCGGGGATGGCGGATCCGGCGATGATCCGGCTCGGCCGCCACGGGCTGCTCCATTACCTCGGCTTCATCGGCCTGCTGCACGGCACGCTCGTGCCCGACGCGCCGCCGGCCGTCACGCGCTTCATGCGCGTCGACGGCGACCGTCACTTCGTCTATGCATACGAGCGCGGCCTGTACGAACCGCTCGCCGAACTCGGCGACCAGGTGCACGCCGGGCAGCCGGCCGCGTGGATCCACTTTCCCGACACGCCACTGCGCGAACCGGTGCTGTGCCGCTTCAAGGGCGACGGCGAAGTCGTCTGCAAGCGCGTGCCTGCGCAGGTGCAGCGCGGCGATTGCCTGTTCCAGCTCGCGGAGCCGAGCGCCGCGCCGGTCTGACGCGCGTTCGCCGCTCGCTCCGACACCGCAGCGGCGCGAGCCGACACGATAGCCGGCGTGCCGCTTCTCCGGCGCGCCAGCGCATCGCGCACCACCATCCCCGTGCGCGCAACGCGCACCACGCACCGCACCGCGCGTAAAAGCCTTCTGACGCGCGCGACGAAATCCTTATCGAAATTGCTTCGTTCGCCTTTGTCGATCGCGACGGTAACTTAGTCGAAACCGCAGCGGCCGCTTGCCTGTGCCTCGGAACCGGCCTGCTCCGCTGCTGAATCGACAATCGCGCCGCGATAACGGACCGGCCTTCCGCCGGAGCCCGGATATGGACATCCGTGTCGCGCGCCACTCGCGACGCCCATGGCCATGACCGACCGCATCATCGACACGACGCCGCTCGACGCCCGCGCGCAACCGCTGATCGACGCGCTGATCGACGAATACGCGACCCGCTACGACGCATACCGCCCCGACAGCCTCACGTCCGCCCGCGCAGAGCTCGCGCGCTATCCGGCCGAACGGTTCGCGCCGCCGGAAGGCGCGTTCGTGCTGCTGCTGCGCGACGGCGAGACGATCGGCGGCGGCGCGTTCAAGCGCTACGACGCGCAGACGGCCGAGCTGAAGCGCATCTGGACGCGCGCGGACCTGCGCCGCCAGGGCCTCGCGCGGCGCGTCGTCGCGGCGCTGGAAGCGCGCGCCGCGCAGCTGGGCTATCGCCGCCTCTACCTGACGACGGGCTTTCGCCAGCCCGAAGCATGGGCGCTGTACGACGGCACGGGCTACACGCGGCTGTTCGATTCGTCGATCGATCCCGAGCTGTATGTGCACTTGCCGTTCGGCAAGGACCTCGTCGAGCGCTCGCGCACCGCGACGCTCGCCGATCTGTGGGCGCCCGAGCCGGCCGTGCCGCGCTGAACGGGCATGCCGCGCCTTCGACTCCCTTCCCCGTATCCGACAAACAGGACGCTTTCATGCAACGAGCCGCACCTATCGCTTCATACGCGCTGCGCACGCTCGCCGTCGCGCTGATCGGCATCACGGCCTTCGCCGCGACCGCCGCGACGTTCGACCTGAGCCCCGAGCAGCGCGGCCGCCCGCGCGGCAGCGCGGATCCGGCCATCGAGCGCGCGGTGCCGGCCGCGTTCAAGTTCGCCGAGCCGGGCACGTTCACGATCGGCATCGCGCCGAGCCTGCCGCCGATCAGCTCGTACGCGACCGACGCGCGCACGGTCATCGGCTTCGATGCCGACATCGGCCAGCTCGTCGCGGACAGCCTCGGCCGCAAGCTGAAGATCGTCGCGCTCGCATGGCCCGACTGGCCGCTGGCGCTCGAGTCGGGCAAGGTCGACGCCGTGCTGTCGAACGTGACGGTCACCGAGGAGCGCAAGCAGAAGTTCGATTTCTCGAGCTACCGCAAGGACCAGGTCGGCTTCTACGTGCGCAACGACAGCAAGATCACCGCGATCCGCGAGCCGAAGGACGTCGCGGGGCTGCGCATCGTGACCGACGCCGGCACCAACCAGGAAAAGATCCTGCTCGCGTGGGATCGCGAGAACGTCGCGCACGGGCTCAAGCCGGTCGCGGTCCAGTACTACGACGACCAGGCGATGCGGGTCGTCGCCGTGCAGTCGGGCCGCGCCGACGCGGTGTTCAGCGTGAATTCGGTGCTCGCGTACCAGAGCGCGCAACAGGGCAAGACCCGGCTCGTCGGCGCGATCAGCGGCGGCTGGCCGCGCACGGCCGATATCGCGATCGCGACGCGCAAGGGCAGCGGCCTCGCCGGGCCGCTGACGCTCGCGCTGAACGGGCTGATCACGAACGGCCGTTATCGGCAGGTGCTCGACCGCTGGAATCTCGGTTCCGAGGCGATCGACGAGGCGCGCACCAATCCGCCGGGCCTGCCGAAGTCCTGATGACCTGCAGCCGGAATCCCGACATCCCCCTGAAAACCCCACACGAGACGCCCATGACCCGACGATCCATCACTTTCGGCCTGATGCTGCAAGGCGCGGGCAGCCACATGAACGCATGGCGGCATCCGAGCAACCCGCCGGACGCGAGCATCAACCTCGACTTCATCACGCGGATCGCGCGCAAGGCGGAGGACCACGGCATCGCGTTCGCGTTCGTCGCGGACGGCCTCTACATCAACGACAAGTCGATCCCGCATTTCCTGAACCGCTTCGAGCCGCTGACGGTGCTGTCCGCGCTCGCGGCCGCGACGCACAAGATCGGGCTCGCAGGCACGATTTCGACGTCGTACAGCGAGCCGTTCACGGTCGCGCGCCAGCTCGCGTCGCTCGACGTGATCAGCGGCGGGCGCGCGGGCTGGAACGTCGTGACGACGCCGCTCGAAGGCACCGCGAAGAACTTCGGCAAGGTGCATCCCGAGCACGCGCTGCGCTACGAGATCGCCGACGAATACCTGAGCGTCGTGCAGGGGCTATGGGACAGCTGGGACGACGACGCGTTCGTCCGCGACCGCGCGAGTGGCCAGTTCTTCGCGCGCGACGGGTTGCATACGCTCGATCACCACGGCCGCTTCTTCCAGGTCGCGGGGCCGCTGAACATCCAGCGCTCGCCGCAGGGGCAGCCGGTGATCTTCCAGGCCGGCTCGTCGGATGCGGGAATCGGGCTCGCGGGCAAGTACGCGGACGCGGTGTTCACGCATTCGCCGTCGCTCGACGAGACGCACGCGTTCACGCAGCGCGTGAAGCAGAGCGCGGTCGATCACGGCCGGCGTGCCGACGACGTGAAGATCTTCCCCGGCATCGGGCCGATCGTCGGACGCACGGCGGCCGAGGCCGAAGACAAGTACCAGGCGATCCGCAACCTGCTGACGGTCGACGAGGCGCTTGCGTATCTCGGCCGCTTCTTCGATCACCACGACTTCACGCAATACTCGCTCGACGCGCCGTTCCCGGATCTCGGCGACATCGGCCGCAACAGCTTCCGCTCGACCACCGACCGCATCAAGGCAGACGCGGCGCAACACGGGTGGACGCTGCGCGAGACGGCGCTCGAAGTGGCGACGCCGCGGCCGAACTTCATCGGCACGGCCGCGCACGTGGCCGACGAGCTCGTCCGCTGGATCGACGCGGGCGCGGCCGACGGCTTCATCCTCGGTTTCCCGGTGCAGGCGCAGGGCGTCGACGATTTCGTCGAGCTCGTGATTCCCGAACTCGAAGCGCGCGGCCGGTATAGCCGCGACCTGCCGGGCAGCACGCTGCGCGATCACCTCGGCCTGCCGCGCAAGGCGAGCCGCTACGCGTCGGCCGATCCGGCGCGCGAGACAGTCGCCGAAGCGCAGGCCTGAGCGCAGATCCGCTGCCTATCCGCCGCCTATCCGCCGCCTATCCGCCGCCGACCGTGGCTGAGCTGCGCGCGGCGCACCGACCGATTCGAGGACCCGCATCGACATGAGCGACACCACCCATCTCGGCGGCGCGCTGCCGCCGCTATCTTCCCCCGCCGCGCGCGACGCCGGCGCTCGCCTGCGGATCGTGCCGGTCCGGCACCGTTCGGCCACGGCCGGCACCGCGCTCGCCGTCGTGCTGATCGCGCTCGCGCTGTACTCGATCCTCGGCAACCCGCAGTGGGGCTGGCCGGTATTCGCCGAATGGTTCTTCTCGCCGCCGGTGCTGTCCGGGCTCGCGCGCACGCTGCTGTTGACCGTGCTCGGCGCGCTGTCCGGGCTCGTGCTCGGCGCGTTCGTCGCGCTCGCGCGGCTGTCGCGGTCGCGCCTGCTGGCGGCGAGTGCGTGGACGTTCATCTGGCTGTTCCGCTCGATTCCGCTGATCGTGCTGCTGCTGATCCTGAACAATCTCGGCTACCTGTACGAGCACGTTCGGCTCGGCGTGCCGTTCTCCGGCATCACGTTCTTCGACGTGCCGACGACCGAGCTGATCAGCCCGTTCTTCGCGGCCGTGCTTGGCCTGACGCTGAACTACGCGGCGTTCTCGGCCGAAGTGATTCGCGGCGGCATCCTCGCGGTCGACCAGGGGCAGCTCGAGGCCGCGGCGGCGCTCGGCCTGCCGCGCGGCCGCCAGACGGTCAGGATCGTGCTGCCGCAGGCGATGCGCGCGATCCTGCCGACCGCGTTCAACGACCTGATCTCGCTCGCGAAAGGCACGTCGATGGTGTACGTGCTCGCGATGCCCGAGCTGTTCTACACGGTGCAGGTGATCTACCGCCGCAATCTCGAGGTGATTCCGCTGCTGATGGTCGCGACCGTCTGGTATCTGATCATCCTCACCGTGCTGTCGGCGATCCAGGTGCAGGTCGAGCGGCACTATGCGCGCGGCGCACTGCGCAATCCGCCGCCGTCCGCCCTCACCTTCGCGCTCGCGCGCGCCAGTGCGCTATGGCGGCGGGTACGGTCACGCAATGCCATCGACGCGACGGCCGCGCCCGACCGCGACGCCGTCGCGCCGCGCCTCGGCGGCGAAGTGGTCGTGCACGGCATCTCGAAGCAGTTCGGCGCGCAGCGCGTGCTCGATCGCGTGTCGTTCGTCGCGCCGCGCGGCAGCGTGACGGCGATCGTCGGGCCGTCGGGCTCCGGCAAGTCGACGCTGCTGCGCACGATCAACCATCTGGAGCGCGTCGACGACGGCTTCATCGACATTGACGGCGAGCTGATCGGCTACCGGCGCGATGGCGACGTGCTGTACGAACTGAAGGAACGCGACGTGCTGAAGCGCCGCACCGAAGTCGGTATGGTGTTCCAGAACTTCAACCTGTTCCCGCACCTGACCGTGCTCGACAATCTGGTCGAGGCGCCCGTCGCCGTCGGCGGTGCGACGCGCGACGCGGCCGAACGCGCCGCGCGCACGCTGCTCGCGCGCGTCGGGCTCGCCGACAAGGCCGACGCCTATCCACGCCAGCTGTCGGGCGGGCAGCAGCAACGCGTCGCGATCGCGCGGGCGCTCGCGTTGCGGCCGAAGGTGCTGCTGTTCGACGAGCCGACGTCGGCGCTCGATCCGGAGCTCGTCAACGAGGTGCTCGACGTGATCAAGGAACTCGCCCGCTCCGGCACGACGCTCGTGATCGTCACGCACGAGATCGGCTTCGCGCGCGAGGTCGCGGACAACGTGCTGTTCATGGAGCACGGGCGTGTCGTGGAGGCGGGGCCGCCTGCCGTCGTGCTCGATGCGCCGACGCATCCGCGCACGCGCGAATTCCTGTCGCGGGTGCTGTGACGTCCGCGCGCCCGTCCGGCGCGCCCCAAACGAGCGATTCGAACCGATGATCGACCGACGCCTGTTCATCACGGCCGCACTGGCCGCTTCCACCGGCCTGCCGTTTCGCGCGGCGCTTGCCGCCGCACCGGTGGCGGATCTCGACCCGCGCCAGGCGGGCCGCGTGCGCGCCCCGCAGGACGCGGCGGCGATCCGTGCGGCGAGCGGCTATCGCTGGGTGCGCGACGGCGCATTGACGGTCGCGATCTCGCCGCATGCGCCGCCGGTGTCCACCTACGCGACGGACGCCCGCACAGTGGTCGGCGCCGATCCCGACTATGCGCAGCTCGTGGCCGATGCGCTCGGCCGCAAGCTCGAGCTGGTGCCGATCGCGTGGGCCGACTGGCCGCTCGGGCTCAGTTCCGGCAAGTACGACGCGGTGATTTCGAACGTCGGCGTGACCGAGAAGCGCAAGGAAAAATACGATTTCACGACGTACCGGCTCGGGCTGCACGGCTTCTACGTGCGCAACGCGAGCCCGATCGTGAAGATCGCCGAGCCGAAGGATATCGCCGGGCTGCGGATCATCACCGGCGCGGGAACGAGCCAGGAGCGGATCCTGCTCGAATGGAGCCGCCGCAACGTCGCGCAGGGGCTGAAGGCGACCGAGCTGCAGTATTTCGACGACGAAGCAGCCGCGCGCATTGCGCTGCTGTCCGGGCGCGCCGACGCGGAGCTGAACCCGAACGCGGCGCTCGCCTACGAGGCGGCACGCGAGGGCAAGCTGCGCCGTGTCGGGCTCGTCAACGCGGGCTGGCCCGCGAACGCGGACGTCGCGATCGCGACGCGCAAGGGCAGCGGGCTTGCCGCCGCGCTGACGCTCGCGACCAATACGCTGATCGGCAACGGTCGTTACGGACAGGCGCTTGCGCGCTGGGGGTTGCAAAGCGAGGCTGTTGCGCGCGCAGAGACGAATCCGCCGGGGTTGCCGGCGTTCTGAGCCACACCGGCTGCTCTTCGCAGAACGATTCGAGCGTTCCCTACAACTATCGCGGCATCGACTCGTCGCGGACGGCGCGTTTATCCGCTTGTATTCGCGTATATTTTCGCGCGCTTTCCCGCAAATTTTCCCGGTTGACGACGCGCGATCCGGCAACACCTACCGGCTACGTCCTGTTACAAAAAATGCCTGCTGCCCCGGGGTTTTGTTCGCCTACATTGCAATCCGTTTCGACGCATTCGTCGTATCGAGCAGACCGGGGGTACCCGCCCGATAACCATGACGCGCGGGTTCCAAAAAGCAAGAATCAACAGGAGTCTTGACCGATGCGCTGGCGGACCCCAGCGAAGGCGGATTGCGATGGCTGAAGCGGCAATCTGAACGACGTGCGCTGGCGCGCTGTGCCGCTGCCGCTGCACGAGCGCCGTGCGTTCACGTTCCGTGCGCGGACCCGCACGCGGCTCGCCGCTGCGTGACGGCACGCGATGCCGCGGCCTGTCAGGCCACTGCTTCCGCATGTCACCGAGGAGCAGTCCATGCGACGCACTACCCTGCCTCACCCGTTCGTTACCCGACTGACCGTTGCCGCCGCGCTGGCATTTGCGGCCGCCGCGCACGCGGACCCGTTGCGCGTATCCGGGCCGAGCCCGTTCGCCGCCTGCACGATCGGCGGCCCCGGCACGGTCTACGTGAACGCCGAGGTCGAGCCGTGGCTCGCGGTCAACCCGGCCAACCCGTCGAACATGATCGGCGTGTGGCAGCAGGATCGCTGGTCGAACGGCGGCGCGCACGGCCTCGTCGCGGGCTACTCGTTCGACGGCGGCGCAACCTGGGCGCAGACGCCGCAACCGTTCAGCGCATGCGCGCCGGGCGGGCTGCCTTACGAGCGGGCGTCCGACCCGTGGGTGTCGATCGGGCCGGACGGCACCGCGTATTCGGTGTCGATCTCGTTCAACCAGTCGAACAACAGCAATGCGGTCGCGGCATCGGTGTCGACCAACGGCGGACAGACGTGGAGCAGCCCGACGCTGCTGATCGCGAACAACGAGCCGACGACGCAGTTCTTCAACGACAAGGAATCGGTGACCGCGAACCCGGTGAAGGCCGGCACCGCGTATGCGGTGTGGGACCGCCTCGAGCTGCCGAACGGCAATCCGTACGCGAACCTGCACACGCAGGCCTACCGCGGGCCGACGTTGTTCTCAAAGACGACGGACGCCGGCAACACGTGGAGCGCGCCGCGGGTGATCGTGAACGTGCCGTCGCGGCAGCAGACGATCGGCAACCAGATCGTCGTCGATCCGAAAAGCGGCACGCTTTACGATTTCTTCGACCTGATCCAGCCGCCATTCAGCCAGGCCGCGGGCAAGGTCGCCTTCATCAAGTCGACCGACGACGGCGCGACGTGGACGAAACCGCAGGTGATCGCCGGGCTGCAGACGGCGGGTGTGACCGATCCGAACACCGGCGAGCCGGTGCGCACGGGCGACATCATTCCGGAGCCGGCGATCGATCCGGCGTCCGGTCAGCTCTATGTCGTCTGGCAGGACGCGCGCTTCAACGGCGGCACATACGACGAGATCGCGCTGTCGACGTCGCGCGACGGCGGCGCGACGTGGAGCGCGCCGCTGCAGGTGAACACGCCGACCGGGCGGGCGGCGTTCAACCCGTCGGTGCGCGTCGACAACACGGGCGCGGTGATGGTCACCTACTACGACTTCCGCGACCTGCTGGCCGGCAACACGACGACGCTGCCGACCGGCTTCTGGCGCAAGATCTCGCATGACGGCGGCAAGACGTTCGCTGACGAGCGACGCGTTGGCGGGCCGTTCGACCTGAAGGTCGCGCCGTATGCCGAGGGCTTCTTCATCGGCGATTACCAGGGGCTCGACGTGATGCCGGCGTCGTCGTTCCATCCGTTCTTCATCCAGACCAACCCGGGCAATCTCGCAAACCGCACCGACGTGTTCTTCGCGCAGTGACGGGCGGACCGGCCGCCTGCGGGGCGGCCGGTCCGCGTCCGCGTGATGTTCTCGCGCCGGCGCCTCCCCTTCCGTTTCGCGCAGCGCATCCTGTATCGCGGCGCGGGCCTCGACGCGGTATGGCCGCAGTTCGTGATTCTGTTCGCGATCGGCGGCGTGCTGTTCCTGCTGTCGCTGAAGCGGTTCCGCAAGACCATCGGGCAGATGGCGTGACGGCGTGTCGCGCTTTGCCGCGCGACACGCCACCACTCATCGCATCTCGGTCAGCACGATGCGTCCGTCGACCTGGCCCGCGCGCAGCTTCGCGAACACGTCGTTGATGTTGCCGAGCCGGTCGCGGTGGATGTGCGCGCGCACGAGCCCGTCCGCCGCGAAGTCGAGCGACTCCTGCAGGTCGCGCCGGGTGCCGACGATCGAGCCGCGCACGGTGATGCCGTTCAGCACGGTCGAGAAGATCGGCAGCGGGAAATCGCCGGGCGGCAGGCCGTTGAGCGCGACCGTTCCGCCCCGCCGCACCATTCCGAGCGCCTGCGCAAACGCGCTTTTCGACACCGCGGTGACGAGCACGCCGTGCGCGCCGCCGATCGCCTTCTGGATGACCGCGGCCGGATCGTCGGTCGATGCGTCGATCGTCAGCTCCGCGCCGAGCTGCTTCGCGAGCGCGAGCTTCTCGGGCGCGACGTCGATCGCCGCGACGTGCAGGCCCATCGCGCGCGCGTATTGCACGGCGACGTGTCCGAGCCCGCCGATCCCGGAGATCGCGAGCCATTGGCCGGGGCGCGTGTCGGTCACGCGAATGCCCTTGTAGACCGTCACGCCCGCGCACAGGATCGGTGCGATCTCGTCGAACGCGACTTGCGCCGGAAGATGGCCGACGTAATCCGGATCGGCGAGCACGTATTCCGCGTAGCTGCCATTCACCGAGTAGCCGGTGTTCTGTTGCCCGTGGCACAGCGTCTCCCAGCCCGAGTGGCAATACTCGCAGTGGCCGCAGGCCGTATATAGCCACGGCACGCCGACGCGGTCGCCTTCCCGCACGTGTGCGACGCCCGCGCCGACCGCCGCGACGACGCCCACCCCTTCATGCCCCGGAATGAACGGCAGCGAAGGCTTCACAGGCCAGTCGCCGTCGGCCGCGTGCAGGTCGGTATGGCAGACGCCCGACGCCTTGATGTTGACGAGGATCTGGCCGGGGCCCGGCGTCGGCACCGGCACCTCCTCGATACGCAATGGTTCGCCGAATGCGTGCACCACGGCCGCTTTCATGGTTTGCGTCATGTGTCGCTCCTGTCTGGTCGTTGAGCGACCCAGTATCCGCACGCGGAATCGGGGCCGGTTGACGCGCATCAACGGGCGCGCAGTGCGCAGCGCAGGCGCGGCACTCGGTCGCGCAGCAATACTTAAGCGTTGGCTTGACTTTCCGGTGAACACGTCATAACTTAAGTGAATGATTGAGTATTCTGAACAACTTGACAGAGCCTTTCACGCGCTCGCAGACGCGACGCGCCGGGGGATGCTCGAGCGCCTGTCGCGCGGGCCGGCGTCGGTGAGCGAACTGGCCGAGCCATATGACACGTCCCTCGCCGCGATCCATCAGCACGTGCAGGTGCTCGAGGCGAGCGGGCTCGTCGTCACGGAAAAACACGGGCGCGTGCGCGAATGCCGGATCTCCGCCGAGGCGGTCCAGCGTGTCGAAAACTGGCTGAGCGAGCGTCGCGTCCTCTGGGAGAGCCGCTTCGATCGCCTCGGCAAACTGCTTGAAAGCAACGAACTCAAAGGAGACGACTGATGGCGGATACCCCGTTTTTCCACGGCACCTTCACGCTGAGCCGCGTGTGGGCGGCCCGGCCCGATCGCGTGTTTGCAGCTTGGGCCGATCCGGACCTCAAGGCCCAGTGGTTCACCGGTCCGGCGGAACACTGGACGCTGCTGCGCCGCTCGATGGATTTTCGGGTGGGCGGCGCCGAGGTGCTGGAAGGCCGCTTCAACGAAAGCGGCATGGTGACGCTGTTCGAGTCCCGCTATCACGTGGTTGAACCGGCCCGGCGCCTCGTCTATACCTACGACCTCCATCATTCCGGGCGCTTTCATTCGGTCACGCTGGCGAGTCTCGAACTCGAACCGCAGGCGGACGGGACGCGCGTGTCCTACACCGAGCAGATCGTGTTCCTGGACGGCAAGGACGGCACCGCCGATCGCCGCCACGGGTCCGGACTCATGTACGACATGATCGAGGGCGTCCTTCGATCCTCCGGAGCCCTCCAATGACGGTCGCACTTTACGGGCACCCGTTCGCGTCGTTCGTCTGGAAACCGCTGATTGCGCTCTACGAGCGCGAGGTGGCCTTCACGTTCCGGATCGTCGACCCCGATCATCCGGACAACCAGGCGCGCATGGCGGCGCTCTCGCCCACCGGGCAGTTTCCGGCGCTGGTCGACGGGGACACGGAGATCACGCAGAGCAATGCCGTGATCGAATATCTCGACCTGTTTCATGGCAACGGCAGGCCGATGGTGCCGGCGGACCCGCGCGAGGCGCTGGACGCGCGGATGATCGCCGACGTGTTCGACGATTACGTGAACGCGCCGATGCAGCGGATCGTCGGCGATGCGTTGCGGGCGGAAAACGAGCGGGACCCGCGCGGCGTTGCCGACGCGCATGCGCTGCTGGATCGCAGCTACGCATGGCTGGACACGCGTCTGCAGGCGAAGGAATGGGCCGCGTGCGGCCGGTTCACGATTGCCGATTGCGCGGCCGCGCCGGCGCTGTTCTATGCGGACTGGGTGCATCCGATTCCCGAACGCCATGCCACGCTCGCCGCATACCGGGCCCGGCTGCTGTCCCGGCCGTCCGTGGCCCGCGTCGTCGACGAGGCGCGGCCTTATCGGCACTTCTTTCCGTTGGGCGCGCCCGAGCGCGACTAGGGCGCATGCAGGGCCAACGGACTGGTCACGGTGATCGTTTCGCGACCGCCCCCGCCGCGGGGGCGGGTTGTCATTTCGCAATGATATAACATATCATTTTGCCTTCGTGACGCTCGCCGACTGCCAACCGACCGGCAGGCGCCGTCACGTCTCGCTTCGGCGGGTCATTGCGCGCTGTTGACGCAACAATATATCGTATCAAAATGGCGCGCACCGACTCCCGCTTGTCCGAATCCGACAACCTATCCGACCATGCGCGACCACCCTCGTCATCCTCTTCGTTCTCTTCACCCGCTTCGCCCGCTCTCACCGCTTTCCCTGATGCTGCTCGCCACCGTGGCCCACGGACAGGCCAATACACCGCTCATGCCGCCCGCGACGCCCGACCAATCCACCGATCGCCCGCTCCCGCCGATCTTCGTCACCGCGAACCCGCTCGGCGGCGCGCAACTGATCGCACCGACCGCGCAACTGTCCGGCGACGCGCTGACGCGCCGTCAGGCCGATTCGCTCGGCGAGACGCTGAACGGCCTGCCCGGCGTGTCGACGACGACTTACGGCCCGATGGTCGGCCGCCCGATCATCCGCGGGATGGACGGCGACCGGATCCGGCTGCTGCAGAACGGCGTCGCCGCCTACGATGCGTCGTCGCTGTCGTACGACCACGCAGTGCCGCAGGATCCGTTGACGATCGAGCGCGTCGAGATCGTGCGCGGCCCGGCCGCGCTGCTGTACGGCGGCAATGCGGTCGGCGGCGTCGTCAACACGATCGACAACCGCATTCCGCGCGAAGCGATCGAAGGCGTGACGGGTGCGCTCGACGCGCGCTACGGCGGCGCGAACTCGGTGCGCGCGGGCGCTGTGCAGGTCGAGGGCGGCAACGGCCGCTTCGCGTTCCACGTCGATGCATTCGATCGCGAGACGAGCAAGCTGCGGATTCCCGGCTACGCGCACAGCGACGCGCAGCGCGCGCTCGACGGCCCCGATGCGCCGCAGCCGACCGGCAGCGTGCCGAACAGCGACGGCCGCGTGCACGGCGGCTCGGTCGGCGCGGCGTACACGTGGGCGGACGGCTTCACGGGCCTGTCGTACAGCGGTTACGAGTCGAACTACGGCTCGGTCGCCGATGACAACGTGCGGCTGCGGATGCGCCAGGAGCGCCTTGCGGTCGCGTCCGAGGTGCGGAACCTGCGCGGGCCGTTCTCGCAGCTGAAATTCGACTTTGCGTACACCGATTACCGGCACAAGGAAGTCGACAACGGCGAAACCGCGACGATGTTTCGCAATCGCGGCTATGAGGCGCGCATCGAGGCGCGGCATCGCAAGGTCGGCCCGTTCGAGGGTGCGCTCGGCGTGCAGTTCGGCCAGAACACGTTCTCGGCGCTCGGCGATGAGACGCTCGTGCCGAGCACGCGCACGACGAGCGTCGCGCTGTTCGGCCTCGAGGAATGGCAGGTGTCGGATGCGCTGAAGCTGAGCGTCGGCGGGCGCTACGAGCATGTGAAGCTGCAGCCCGATCCGGCGGGCGTCGCGAAGTTCGCGCTCGCGCAGCCGCGCGACTTCAACGCGGGCAGCGTGTCTGCGGGCGCGCTGTTCTCGCTGACCTCCGTGTGGTCGGTTGCCGCGAACGTCGCGTACACGGAGCGCGCGCCGACGTTCTACGAGCTGTATTCGAACGGCCCGCACGACGCGACCGGCCAGTTCCTGATCGGCAACCCGAACGCATCGAAGGAAAAGGCGGTGTCGACCGACCTGTCGCTGCGCTATGCGAGCGGCCCGAATCGGGGCAGCGTCGGCGTGTTCTACAACCGCTTCTCGAACTACCTGACCGAGTACAACACAGGCCGTGTCGTCGACGGCGACGGCGAGCCGGTCGCGCCCGGCACGGACGGCGCGCTCTACGAGGCGGTCTATCGCGGCGTGCGCGCCGAGTTCTACGGTGTCGAGCTGGACGGCAAGTGGCGCGCGTTCGCGCGGCGCGGCCATACGGTCGATCTCGAACTGACCGCCGACTACACGCACGCGCGCAACGTCGACACGGGCCAGCCGCTGCCGCGCATCGCGCCGCTGCGCGCGACGCTGGCTGCCGACTACGGATACGGGCCGTTCGGCGCGCGCGCCCAGGTCACGCACGCATGGGCGCAGCACCGCGTGCCGGACAACGACCTGCCGACCGCCAGCTACACGTCGCTCGGCGTGATGCTGACCTACAAGTTCCGGGTCGGCGCGACGCATTGGCTCGCGTACCTGCGTGGCGACAACCTGACGAACCAGGACATTCGCTACGCGAGCTCGGTCGTGCGCGGCTTCGCGCCGGAAGGCGGCCGCAGCGTGATGGCCGGTTTGCGCACGACGTTCTGACCGCGTGGTCCTGCCGGACAGACAGGGGCGGCGGCCGTGGATCGGCGTGGCCCCGCCCCGTCGGGCATCGCGGCTGCGCAATCGCGGCATTCAGCGGGACAGATCTTCGAGCGCGACATCGCGCGTTCTCGGCCCGAGCAACCCGATCGCGGCAATCACGATCGCCATGGCTGCCGAGATGAACACGAACACGCCGGGGACGCCGAATTCGCGCAGGCACCACGCAATCACGAATGATGAAAACATCGCGCTCACGCGGCTCCACGAGTAGACGAAACCGACCGCGCGGGCGCGGATGCTGGTCGGGAACAGCTCGGCCTGATAAGCGTGATAGCTGTACGAGATGATGTTGCCGGCCAGCACCAGGCACACGCCGAGGCTGACGAGCAGCACGGTCTCGCGCGCCTGGCTGAACAGCAGCCCGCATACGACGTTGAGCGCGGCCATCCCGACGATCACGGCCTTGCGCTCGAAGCGGTCGGCGATCAGCAACCCGACGAGCGGCCCGATCGGTGCGGCGATCGCGATGATCGACGCGTACATCAGGCTCGTCGTCACCGTGATGCCTTGCTTGACGAGCAGCGTCGGCACCCAGTTCGCGAAGCCGTAATAGCCGACCGTCTGGAACACGTGGAAGATCACCAGCATCGCGACGCGCTTGCGATACGGCGGCACCAGCAGGTCGCGGAACGCGGCCTTCGCGCGCGCCGGCGCGGGTTCGGCGGGCAGCGGCAACGGCTGCCCCGTTTCGCGTTGCACGCGCGCCTCGAGCCGCGCCATCACCGCCTCGGCCTCGTCGATCCGCCCTTGCTGCGCGAGCCAGCGCGGGCTTTCCGGCAGGCGGCGGCGGATGAACCACACGCCGATCGCGGCGACGACGCCGATCAGCACCACGCAGCGCCAGCCGTCGAGCCCGAGCACCGTGCGCGGCACGAGCCCGTACGACAGGAACGCGACCGCCGGCACCGCGCAGAAGCCGACCGCCTGCGAACACGCGGACGCGCGGCCGCGGATGTGCTTCGGCACGAGTTCGGAGATATAGGTGCCGATCGTGACGATCTCGACGCCGATCCCGATTCCTGCGATGAAACGCCACAGGTTCAGCCCGAACGCGGTGTCCTGGAACGCCATCACGATGTTGGCCGCCGTGTACCACAGCAGCGACCACGTGAAAATCGCGCGCCGTCCGAAGCGGTCGGCGAGAAAGCCGCAGCATGCGGTGCCGATGAACAGCCCCGCAGACAGCGCGGCGATGAAGCTCGCAACGCCGCTCGTGCCGAACAGCCCGTGCGTGGTCGCGGTCAGCAGGCCGCTCCTGATCAGCCCCGGCGCGATGTAGCCGGAAAACATCAGGTCGTACACCTCGAAGAACAGCCCGAGGCTGAGCAGCATCACGAGCTGCCAGATCGTGCGCGTCGCCGGCAGCCGGTCGAGGCGTGCGGAAATGCGCGCGGCCGCGAGCCGCGTGTCGATGGGCTTCGCGTGCGCGCCGGCGGGCGCGAGCGCATCGCCGTGCGTGCCGAGCCCGCCGCTGACGGCTGGCTGTGCGGAAAGGATCACCTTGGACGATTCCATCGTCTGTCTCCGGGGTGGCCGGTCTGTCGCCGGTCCTTGGTTGAGCAGGATACTGCGCGGGCGGCTGCCGCGCGCAGGCGCGGCGTCACATGGCTTCACATGGCGTCAGTGGGCGTCAAGCGGCGGCCGCAGGCGCCGGCGCGGACGCGGTCAGCGCCGCGATCTGCGCGTCGCCATAGCCGAGTTCGCGCAGCACCTCGGCCGTGTGCTCGCCGACGCGCGCGATCGGGCGGCGCGGCGGCAAGCGCTGCCCGTCGAGCGAGAACGGCAGCAGCGGCATTGGCGTCTGCGACCCGTCGTCGAGCGTCAGCGGCGCGAGCCCGCCGCTGGCGAGCAGGTGCGGATCGTCGAACAGTTCCTCGGGCTTCGTGATCGACGCGAACGGCACGTGGTGCCGCTCGAACAGCGGCACGAGCGCCGCGCGCGTGCGGGTGCGCAGCGTGTCGCCGAGCGTCGCGAGCAGCCGCGGCCGCGCGACCACGCGGTCGTTGTTGGTGGCGAGCGCGGGGTCGGCCAGCAGGTCGTCGCGGCCGAGGATCGCGCACAGCGCGCGCCATTGCGCATCGCCCGTCGCCGCGACGAACATCTGCTCGCCTTCCGCCAGCTCGAACACATCGTAGACGGCCCACGCGCTGATCCGCTCCGGCATCGGCGCGGCCGGCACGCCGGTCGCCGCATACTGCTGCATGTGCTGCGCGGACAGCAGCACACAGTTCTCGAACAGCGCGCTCTGCACTTCCTTGCCCAGCCCCGTGGCCTGCCGCTCGAACAGCGCGGCGAGCACGCCGATCGCGCCGAACATCCCGCCCATGATGTCGTTGACGGAACTGCCCGCGCGCAGCGGCCGGCCGACCGGGCCCGTCATGTACGCGAGCCCGGCCATCATCTGCACGACTTCGTCGAGCGCGAGCCGGTGCTGGTACGGGCCGTCGAGAAACCCCTTGTGCGACACGTAAACGATGCGCGGATTGCGTTGCCTGAGCGTCGCGTAGTCGAGCCCGAGCGATGCCATGCGGCCCGGCTTGAAGTTCTCGACGAACACGTCCGCGCGATCGACGAGGCGCTGCAGCGCGGCGAGCCCGTCGGCCGTGTCGACGTCGAGCGCGACGCTTTTCTTGTTGCGGTTGAAGGTGCGGAAGAAACCCGCGCCGGTGCCGAGCAGACGGCGCGTGCTGTCGCCGCGCGGCGGTTCGACCTTGATCACGTCGGCGCCGAGGTCGGCGAGGATCATCCCGCAGGTCGGGCCCATCACCATATGCGACAGTTCGACGACGCGGATGCCGGCCAGCGGCAGCGAAGCGGCGGAAGCGGAAATGGAAGCGGTCATGCGGTCACCTGTGAATCAGGTCTGGAATCGGGACTGAGGTCGGCCATGAAATCGGCCATGAAGCCGGGCACGCCGGCGCGCGCGACGTAGCCGTAAAGCGGTTCGCCGGGCAGCGCGTCGGCGAGCACGTCGCGCGACGCGATCAGCCGCGCGAGATCGATGCCGGTCGCATAGCCCATCGCGTGCAGCATGAACACGAGATCCTCGGTGTTCACGTTGCCGGTCGCGCCCGGCGCGTGCGGGCAGCCACCGAGCCCCGCGAGCGACGCGTCGAACGCGCGGATACCGTGCTGGAGCGCGATCACCGTATTCGCGAGCCCGAGCCCGCGCGTGTCGTGGAAATGCAGCGAACGCAGCCGTGCGCCGGCAACCGCGCGCACGCGGGTTATCACGTCGCCGACCTGGCGCGGCGTCGCGTGGCCCGTCGTGTCGCCGAGCGCAACGGCGTCTGCGCCCGCCGCGAGCGCGTGCTGCGCGATGCGCACGACGTCATCGACCGGCACCGCGCCTTGCAGCGTGCAGCCGAACACGGTCGACAGCCCGGCGACCGTCTCCGCGCGGCCGCGCGCGAGCGTGCAGATCGCCGCGAACGTGTCGAGCATCGCATCGGGCGGCTTGCGCACGTTCGCCATGCTGTGCGCGGCGCTGACCGACAGCGGCACCACGACGCAATGCACGCCGCATGCGAGCGCGCGTTCCGCGCCCTTTTCGTTCGGCACCAGCGCGCTGACGCGCAGGTCGGGACAGGTCAGCGCATGCGCGACGACGGCATCGGCATCGGCCATCTGCGGCAGCAGCTTCGGCGGCACGAACGACGCCACTTCCATGTGCCGCACGCCTGCCGCATAGGCGGCATCGATCCAGCGCCGCTTCGCGTCGGTCGCCATCGTGCGGGCGATGCTCTGCAGCCCGTCGCGCATTCCGACTTCGGTGATCGTGACCGGGATCGTGTCCGGTCCGTCGCGTGAATCCATCGTCTTCATCCTGTCGTGTGAGGAACCCGGACGTGAGCGTGCCGCGCCGCGCGCCCGCTGCACAGTCTGGATTGACGATGGACGCCATCGCGATGAGCGATGGCTGCACAGCCGCGCCGCGCGGGATGCAGCGGCGGATTCGGGAAAAACCTGTCAGGGTTAGTCGGGAGTCGCGAGCAGGTGCTCGAGCAGACGGGCGGCGGGCAGCGACAGCGTCGCGCGGTCGCGCATGCAGATCACGAAGCTGCGTTCGGCCCATGCATCGTCGAGCGGAATGGCGGCGAGCGTGCCGGGGCCGCCGCTGCGCCGCTCGAGCGCCTCGCGCGGCAGCACCGCGATGCCGAGCCCCGCCTCGATGAAGCGGTACGCGGCGTCGATCGTCGATACGCAGGTGCGGTAGGTCAGGTCGCGGCCCTTCTCCGCCGCGATACGCTGCATCAGCGCATTGACGGACGCGTTCGACGCGAGGCCGAGCTGGTCGTAGTCGAGCGTTTCGACGAAGCTGACGGACGCGCGCGCCGCGAGCGGATGCGCGGCCGGCACGATCGCGGCGAGATGGTCGCCGCGATAGGACACGGTCTGCAGCGAACCGGTCGGCACGAAGCCGCGGCAGATGCCGAGGTCGCCCTGCCCTTCCTCGACGCCGCGCACGATGTCGACACTCACGCGTTCGTCGAGATCGACGCGCACTTGCGGATGCGTCTGCAGAAAAGCGGCCAGCGCTTCGGGCAGGAACTCGACCATCGACGACACGTTCGCGAGCACACGCACATGACCGCGCGCGCCCGATGCATATTCGCCGAGCTCGGCCTGCAGGCGCTCGTAGCTGCGCATGATCTGCCGCGCATGCAGCAGCATCGCGTCGCCCGCGGCGGTCGTGCGCACGCCGCGCTGGCCGCGCGACAGCAGCGCGACATCGACGAGCGCTTCAAGATCCGCGAGGCGTTTGCTGACCGCCGAAGGCGCGATGAACTCGCGTTCGGCGGCGCGCGCGATCGAGCCTTCCTCGCAGACGGCGATGAACAGGCGCAAGGTGATCTGATCGATTTGCCAGCTCATAGGAAGACCCAGGAAGACTCGGGATGCGCAAACAAGGTCGCCCAGCATACGACAATTCGCGCTACACGACGCATGTCTGCGTGTCGAGCAACGAAGCGGCTGCCGATTGCGCTTGATCAAAATCGCCGCGCATGCGCTTCGTACAGTGTCCTTATTGCCCGCATGAAAGCGACGCCATGGACGAACAGCCGGTATGTGCCGCAGTGCTCGCCGATCGCTATGCGCGTGCGGGCGAGACAACACGCACGGCGGTGTTCCGGCGCGTCGCGCATGCGCTGTCGCTCGCCGAGCCGATGACGTCGCGCGCCCGCGTCGAGCAGCTGTTCTACCGGAACATGCAGCGCGGCGCGATCGGCGCGGGCCGCATCATGGCGAATGCGGGCGCCGGCGCGGAAGGCACGATGGTGAACTGCTTCGTGCATCCGGTCAGGATGCCCGACGACGCATCGGTCGCGGCCGTGCATGCGGCACTCGCGCGCGCGCTCGACGAGGCGCGCGTCACGCTGCTGATGGGCGGCGGCGTCGGCTACGATTTTTCATCGCTACCGCCCGCGGCCGCATACGAACGGCGCGGCCCCGATACCCCCGACGTATGCACGGCGATCGACCGCTTCGATCTGCTGTGCCGCGCATTGCCCTATACGGGGCCGCGGCATGGCGCGCAGATGGCGGTGCTGCGCTGCGACCATCCGGACATCGTCGCATTCGTCGAAGCGAAGCACGGCCGGCGACGCTGGCCGACCTTCAACCTGTCGGTCGGCGTGACCGATGCGTTCATGGCGGCAGTCGCGGACAACCTGCCGTGGATGCTGCGGCATCGCGTGCCGCCATGCGCGCCGGCGTGCACGCAAACGGCGCTGCCGGACGGCAACTGGATCTACGCAAGCTTGCCCGCGCGCGCGCTGTGGCATGCGATCGTCAACGAAGCGCGCGACAGTTCGGAGCCGGGGCTGCTGTTTCTCGACACGATCGGCGCGGCCGATTCGCTGCGCGCGCACGAGCGCATCGATGCGACGAATCCGTGCGGCGAGCAGCCGCTGCCCGCGTACGGCAGCTGCGTGCTCGGGCCGATCGACCTGTCGCGGCTCGTACGCCATCCGTTCGGCATCGATGGCGAGCCGCGTTTCGATTTCGCGACGCTTGCCGACGAAGTGCGCGTGCTGGTGCGCATGCTCGACAACGCGATCGACCTGACCGTGTGGCCGCTTGCCGAGCACGCGCGCGAAGCGCACGAAAAACGGCGCATCGGCATCGGCGTGACGGGGCTCGCCGACGCGCTCGCGATGCTGCGGCTGAGCTACGACAGTGGCGCCGCGCGGATGGTCGCACGCGAGATCGCGCTGACGATGCGCCAGCATGCGTTCTCCGCGTCGGCGGTGCTCGCGTCCGAGCGCGGCGTGTTTCCCGCTTACGATCCCGCCGATTATCTCGACGGCACCGCGCATCGCGCGCCGCTGCCGCTCGTGGTGCGCCAGGCGATCGCCCGTCACGGGCTGCGCAACAGCCATCTGCTGTCGTTCGCGCCGGCGGGCAGCGTGAGCCTCGCGTTCGGCGACAACTGCTCGCACGGCATCGAGCCCGCGATCGACTGGGTGCAGCGCCGCCACGTGCGCACCGGCGACAACCACGTGCATGCGATTCGTGCGGAGAATCACGCGTATCGGCTGTTCCGGCAGCTGCACGGCGAACAGGCGCCACTGCCCGACTATTTCGTGAAAGCGGCCGACGTCGCCCCGGCCGACCACGTGTCGATGCTCGCCGCATTGCAGCCGTGTGTCGACGCGGCGATCTCGAAGACGGTCAACGTCGACCGTCGCTGCTCGCTCGCGCAGGTCGATGCGCTGTTCTTCGCCGCATGGCGCGAACGCCTGAAAGGCATCACGATCTTCCGTCCGGATCCGGCGTTCGCGTCGGTGATCGTCGGCGGCAGCGCGGGGCGCACGGAGTCGCACGCGTGCTGACGGCCGCCGCGCATCGGCGTAAATGCCGCGTATGTATTGCAGATGCGCATTGCAGGTGCGTAGCAAATGCATCGAGGATGCTTCGCGGGCGTCTCGCGGGCATTGATTGACCACGAACCAATTGCAGGCTTTTAAAACCGACGAATGCCGAGTATCCTAAAAAAAGCACTCCCGGTCGGACGGCGGGTCGCGTGCCTTGACACCCGTCCGATCATTGCGGCCCTGTCGTGCCTGTTGCGTCGATCACGCCGATCGCGTTGACGGTGCCGGCGGCGGCAACTTTCGCGCCTCATGGCCGCACAAGCCCATTCCCCACTATTCGTCAGGAGAGCTGGTGAGCCGTCTCGTCGTCGTATCGAATCGCATCGCAGATCCACGCAAGGCCGCTGCAGGCGGGCTCGCTGTTGCCGTGAAGGACAGCCTGCAGGAAACGGGCGGCGTATGGTTCGGCTGGAGCGGAAGGTTACGCGGCGACGGCGACACGCCGGGCCGCAGCGACGACGTGCAGTTGCAGAACGTCGGCGGAATCCAGCTCGCGACGATCGATCTCGATCCGCAGGACTACGACGCCTACTACCTCGGCTACTCGAACAACGTGCTGTGGCCGGTATTCCACTACCGGCTCGATCTCGCGCAATTCGACCGACGTTTCGCGGACGGCTATCGCCGCGTGAACCAGCTGTTTGCGCGCAAGCTGCGCACGCTGCTGCGCCCCGACGACGTCGTGTGGGTGCACGACTACCAGCTGATTCCGCTCGCGGCCGAATTGCGCGCGATGGGCTGCACGAACCCGATCGGCTTCTTCCTGCACATTCCGATGCCGCCGCCGCTGATCATGGCGGCGATCCCCGAGCACGAATGGCTGATGCGCTCGCTGTTCGCGTACGACCTCGTCGGTTTCCAGACCGAATCGGACCTGCTGCACTTCGAGCATTACGTCGAAGCGGAAGCCGGCGCGGCACGCCTCGCCGACGGGCGGCTGCACGCGTTCGGCCGCACGCTGTCAGCGGGCGCGTTCCCGATCGGCATCAACGTCGACGAATTCGCGGCGCTCGCGGAGAATCGCGACGGCATCGACATGTTCGAGCGGATGCGCGACGAGTATTCGCGCCGCCAGCTGCTCGTCGGCGTCGACCGTCTCGACTATACGAAGGGGCTGCCGCAGCGCGTGCAAGCGTTCCGCCAGCTGCTCGAACAGTATCCGGAGAATCGCAACCGCGCGACGCTGATCCAGATCGCCGCGCCGAGCCGCGAGGATCTCGGCGCGTACGACGATCTGCGACGCGAGATGGACAGCCTGTGCGGCGCGATCAACGGCGACTACGGCGAACTCGAATGGATGCCGATGCGCTACATCCACCGCACCGTCGCGCGCCGGCGGCTGCCGGGCCTGTATCGCGCGAGCCGCGTCGCGCTCGTCACGCCGCTGCGCGACGGGATGAATCTCGTCGCGAAGGAATTCCTCGCCGCGCAGGACGGCAGCGATCCGGGCGTGCTCGTGCTGTCGCGCTTCGCGGGCGCGGCCGAGCAGCTGAAGGATGCGTTGCTCGTCAATCCTTACGATACGCAAGGCACCGCGCAGGCGATCCAGCGCGCGCTCGCGATGTCGCTCGACGAGCGGCGCCAGCGCCATGACGCGTTGATGGCGACCGTGCGCAAATACGACGTGCACTGGTGGCGCACGCGCTTTCTCGACGCGCTCGCCAACGCGTCCGAGGCCGCGGCGGCCACGCCACTCTGACGCGCGCAGTCACAGACTCGTCTGCACGTCCTCGAGCACCGCGCCGTTCACGTCGCACACGTCGACCGAGACCGGGATGCCGGTCCGCACGCTTTCGGTGACGACGCACAGCGCATCGAACTGCTCGAGCGCGCGCGACACCTGCGCGAGATCGGCCCACGGTTTGCCGATCATGAGCCGCACCGCCATCGCGCCGACCCGCACGCGCCCGGTCTCGTTCTGGACCATGTCGACGTCGATCTGCGCAGTGACGGGCCGCGCATCGGTGTGATTTTTCTCGAGCGCGAACAACAGGCTCGCGGCGAGACAGTTTGCGACCGACGCGGCCAGCAGGCGGACCGGATTCGGTCCCTGCCCCCGCCCGAGCGGCATCGGCTCGTCGGTCAGCATGACAGGCAGGTCCGTGCCGGGAAACCGGACCTCGAAACGGTAGCAGTCGAGTTGTGCGACTTCGACCGACACACGCTCTTCGCTCATGGCGACTCCGTCGAAAAAGGGGATGGACGCACTGCGGATCCGATCGATTCTCCGCACAGCGACGCGCGCGGCGCAATCGGCATTTCCATGGCTTGAACCGGTGAGCCGCCGTCAGCGGTCGGGTTTGCGCGGCGCGTCGTAGGTCATCAAATCGTGCACGTCGGCGGTGGCGCCGTCGGGCCCGTTCGTTGTGGCGCCCTGCTGCGCTTGCGGGTCGGCGGCCGCGCGGCGCGGCGCTTCGCCGCGCGACGCGATCAGCGCCTGCAGTTCGTCGCGTTCGAGCATTTCGCATTCGAGCAGCCGGCGCGCGATCCGTTCGAGCGCATCGCGGCGCTCGCCGAGCGTCGCGGCCACGCGCGCATGCGCGTCCTCGAGCAGCGCGCGCACCTCGTCGTCGATCAGTTGCGCGGTGTGCTCGCTGCAGCGGCCGTCGCCGGCCTGCCAGCCGGGCATCCCCGCGCGCGGCGCCGCGTCGTCGAAGGTCGCGAGGCCGATGGTCTCGCTCATCCCGTACTGCGTGACCATGTGCCGGGCCATCGCGGTCGCGCGTTCGAGGTCGTTCTGCGCGCCGGTCGACACGTCGCCGAACACGAGCTCTTCGGCGACCCGCCCGCCGAGCAATGCGTCGAGCCGGTCGAGCAGCTCGCTCTTGCGCAGCACGTAGCGATCCTCGGTCGGCACCTGCTGCGTGAAGCCGAGCGCCGCGACGCCGCGCGGAATGATCGATACCTTCTTCACCGGATCGCAATGCGTGCGGCTTTGCGCGACGAGCGCGTGCCCGGCCTCGTGATACGCGATCGTCACCTTCTCCTGTTCGTTCATCACGCGGCTCTTGCGTTCCATGCCGGTCATCGCGCGGTCGATCGCCTCGTCGAAGTCGGTCATCTCGATCGCGGGCTTGCCCTGCTCGGCCGCGTGCAGCGCGGCTTCGTTGACGACGTTCGCGAGATCCGCGCCGACGAACCCAGGCGTGCGTGACGCCAGCTCGGCGAGATCGACGCCGGGCCCGAGTTTCACGTGCTTCACGTGCACGCCGAGTATCTGCTTGCGGCCGGTCAGGTCGGGCCGGTCGATCGCGATGTGGCGGTCGAAGCGGCCGGGGCGCAACAGCGCGGGATCGAGGATCTCGGGCCGGTTGGTCGCGGCCATGATGATCACGCCGGAATTCGCCTGGAACCCGTCCATCTCGACGAGCAGCTGGTTCAGCGTCTGCTCGCGCTCGTCGTTGCCGGACATCATGCCGACGCCGCGTACCTTGCCGAGCGCGTCGAGCTCGTCGACGAACACGATGCACGGCGCCTTCTGCTGCGCCTGCTCGAACAGGTCGCGCACGCGCGCCGCGCCGACGCCGACGAACATCTCGACGAACGCCGAGCCGCTGATCGAGAAGAACGGCACGGCCGCCTCGCCGGCGACCGCGCGCGCGAGCAGCGTCTTGCCGGTGCCCGGCGCGCCGACGATCAGCACGCCCTTCGGGATCTTGCCGCCGAGCCGGCTGTAGCGCTCCGGATTGCGCAGGAACGTGACGAGCTGCTGCAGTTCGGCCTTCGCCTCGTCGATGCCCGCGATGTCGTCGAACGTGATGCCGGTTGCCTGCTGCACGTACACGCGGGCCTGGCTCTTGCCCATCCCGCTGAAGTCCTGCAGCCCGCCGCGCCGCCGCAGCATCATGTTCCAGATGAAGATGAAGCCGATCAGCGGCAGCACCCACGACGCGAGCGCCGACAGCCAGCCCGTGTCCGGGGTGCCGTGATAGCGGATTCCGGCGGCCGTCAGCGTGTCGATCAGGTGGTCGTCGGTCACCCGGTTCGTCGTGAAGCGCCACGGCGCGCCGGCCTCCTTCACGACCGCCGTCTCGGACGCCGGCAGCAGCGTCGCAGCCTGCGGCATCCGCAGCGTGCCGGAGATCGACGTCGGGCTGATCTCGAGATCGTCGACGAGCTTCGCGGTGACGAGCTGATGGAAATCGCTGTACGCGATCGACGTGGACGACGGATGCAGCATCAGCAACTGCACCGCGAACAGCACGAAGAAGCCGATCGCGATCAGCAGCCCCGGATAGTCGAATTTCCTGTCCATGGCATCGGGCCGGGCTTGCGGGCGCGGCGTCGCGCGCTCAGGCTTCCGCGCGCTTCCATTCGGCGCGCAGCATGCCTTCGCCGTCCGGATAGTGCAGCGTCAGCTTGCCGTGGTGCGCGCGCAGCATCGCCTTGCCGAGCCGCCGCAGCATGTGTACGCCGGTCGTGCGCACGGTCATCGACGCGTTGCCGTCGTCGATTTCCATGATCCGCTCGAGCGGATGCGTGCGGGTTTCGTCGTCCGCCTGGTGGTTGAGCAGCGCGAGGATGTCCGCGCGGCAGCGGTCGACGTACGCGCCGCTCAGGATCAGTTCGCCGGCCGGTGCGCGATCTTCGGTGCGCTTGCAGGCCGGACACTGCAGTGCCTTCGCGTCGTCCGGCGCCGCGTGCCAGGTCCAGCGGCCTTCGTCATAGGATGCGCCGCACGTCGTGCAGCGGGTTGCGGTCTTGAGCCGCTTCGGCGCGTGATAACTGTCGTCGGTATGCGCGGGCGGCCGCTGGTCGCGCCGCATTGCCGACTGCATCGGAGTGGGATTCGAGTGGTTCATCGTCGCCTCGTTTCGTCAAATGAATGGGCGCTTGCGCATTCGCGCGGTCATGCGCGGACCCGCGCGTCGCGCGGCCGTTGACACCTGACGGCCGGTTGCGCCGTCACGCGCGTGCACACGGTCCGTAAGTCCAGTCTAGTTCGCGGCCGCGCGTCTCGCAGCGATGCGCGCGCGGCCGATTCATCCGACCTGATCCTTGGATCCCGACCCTCGCCGCGTTATAGTCGTGTTCGTGACATTTATATGACAATAAGGTGCGCGCCGGGATCGCTGGCACCATCGAAGCCGCCCGCGCGAATCGATGCTGAATTGACGAGCAATCGGCAATCGATCCGCATCGAATCGGCCACGCATCTGACGCTCGCCACCCGCCCATCCGAGGAGCCTCGACGTGAACAAGACCCCTGACCGGCCCGATGACCTTCCCGACGATCCCGATCGCCGCCGCGTGCTCGGCGGCATTGCCGCGCTCGGCGCGAGCGTCGCGCTTCCCGGTTGTGAAACCGCGCCGTCGGCCGGCGCGGCACCGCGCTCGGCCGCCGATCTCCGGCTCGACGATGCGCTGCGCGGTCACGTGCGCAACATCGTCGTGATCTATGCGGAAAACCGCAGCTTCGCGAACCTGTACGGTGATTTCCCCGGCGTGCAATACCCGTTGAGCGCAGTGTCGCGCGAGCATGCGCTGCAGCTCGACCGCGACGGCAAGACGCCGCTGCCGGCGCTGCCGAAGATCTGGGGCGGCCTCGTGCCGCAGGCGCAGGAGGTTGGCGGCCGGCGCTACATGATCGGCGAGCACGACATCGCGAAGCTGCCGAATGCGCCGTTCCAGATCCACGACGCACACGGCAAGCCGCTGCCGAACGACGTGATCACGCGCGACCTGTGGCACCGCTTCTATCAGAACCAGATGCAGATCAACGCGGGCCGCAACGACCAGTTCGCCGCGTGGGCCGATTCGGGCGGCCTCGTGATGGGGCACTACCGCAACTCGGCCGATACGCTGCGGCTGTGGCAGCTCGCGCAGCAGTACACGCTGTGCGACAACTTCTTCATGGCGGCCTTCGGCGGCTCGTGGCTCAACCACATGTATCTGATCGGCGCGCAGCCGCCGCTGTATCCGGATGCGCACAAGCACCCGCAAGCCGCGAAGCTGCTGTCGGCGGTCGAAGGCGACGATCCGGCCGGCACGCGGCTGAAGCTCGCGGCCGATTCGCCGGCGTCCGCGCTCGACGGCCCGCCGAAGTTCGAGCGCGACGGCGCGCTCACGCCCGACGGCTACGGGGTCAACACGATGGCGCCGCCGTACCAGCCGAGCTACGTGCGGCCGCCCGAGAACGGCAACCCCGCGTATGCCGACCCGGACGATCATCGCGTGCTGCCGCCGCAGGCGTACGCGACGATCGGCGACCGGCTGTCGGACAAGGGCATCGACTGGGCGTGGTACAGCGGCGCGTGGCAATACGCGCTCGAGCATCGCGACACGGGCACCGTGCCTGACTTCCAGTATCACCATCAGCCGTTCAACTACTTCGTCCGCTACGCGCCGGGCACCGAAGCGCGCCGCCGCCACCTGCGCGACGCGGGGCTCGGCGACGATCCGTCGACCAACCGCCTGCTCGCCGACATCGACGCGGGCCGCCTGCCCGCGGTCACGTTCTACAAGCCGCAGGGTAACCTGAACATGCATGCGGGCTACGCGGATGTCGCATCGGGCGACCGCCACATCGCGACCGTGATCGAGCACATCCGGCGCGGCCCGCAATGGGCGAACACGGTGATCGTGATGACGCACGACGAGAATGGCGGCTGGTGGGATCCGGTCGCGCCGCCGCCGGGTGATCGCTGGGGCCCCGGCTCGAGAATTCCGGCGCTCGTGATCGCGCCGTTCGCGAAAAAGGGTTACGTTGACCACACGCTGTACGACACGAACTCGATCCTGCGCTTCATCAGCCGCGTGCACGGGCTGGCGCCGCTCGACGGCGTGGCCGCGCGCAACCAGGCGTTCGCCGCGCGCGGGCAGACGCCGCCGGGGGATCTGACGAACGCGCTCGACTTCGGTTGACGCGCGGGCGAAACGGCGGTGAGCGGACATCGCGTCCGCCACCACCGCCGACGCTATGCGGCATTCTTCAGCGCATTGCGGTCCGCGCGCGCCGCATGACGCCCTGCCAGGCGCCCGAAGAACGTCGCGTCCGCGAGCGACAACCCCGAGCTGTATCCGGCGCCCCAGCGCGGCAACCCGCACGTCGTGCGGCCGGCCGCGAAGAGGCCCGGCACCGGCGTGCGCATCGCGTCGACCACCTGCCCGGTCGGCAGCGTGTCGAGCCCGCCGAGCGTGAAGTGCGGATAGAACGCGTAGTCGATCCGGCAGTCGAGTGCGACGAACGGTGGCTCGTCGAGCGGCTTCAGCCATTTCGCGGCCTTGTGGAACAGCGGATCGATGCCCTGGGCCGCGTGGCGGTTGTAGACGTCGACGGTCGCGCTCAGCGTGCCGGCCGGCATCTGCAGGTCGCGCTCGACCTCTTCCCAGGTTTCGCCGGCCGCCGCGATACCGATCCGCGCGATCGCGGGCGGCTCCCGATAGGTCGCCTGATCGACGAGCAGGTAGATCCGGTCGTCCGGCTGCTGGAACGCGTGCTGGCCCGTGCGGCCGTGATAGCCGTCCTCGTTGATGAAGCGCTGCCCGCGCGCGTTCACGAAAATCCCTTTGATCAGCGATTCCGGTGCATAGAACGGCAGGCTGACGAACGCCTGGTCCATGTGGATCGCCGCGCCGCCCGCACTCACGCCCAGCAGGATGCCCGCGCCGTCGTCGCCGGGGCTGCCGATCGGCTCGGCCGAGCGCAGCAGTTGCGGCGCATGGCGGCGCACCATGTCGCGGTTCATCGCGAACCCTCCGGCGCACAGGATCACCGCGCGCCGGGCGCGCACGAATGCGGTCTCGCCGTACGCGCGCAGCACGACCCCGCACACGGCGCCCCGATCGTCAACGATCAGCGCGAGCGCGCGCGTGTCGTAGCGCGTCGCGACGGCGAGTGCCTGCACGCGCTCGGCCAGCACCTTCATCAGCATCTGGCCGCCGCCCCAGCCCGGCCATTGCGGCGTGTGGCCGCGCGGGCAAGGCTTCGCGGCCTCGCTGAACGGCCAGGCTTCCTCGCTGCCCGACCAGATCAGGCAGTCGTCGGTTTCCGGCTCGACGATCCGCTCCGCGATGAACGTGTTCTTGTACGTGAGCCCCTGCGCGACGAGCCAGTCGTGATGCGCGAGGCTCTCGTTCGCGTAGACGCGCACCTTCGCTTCGTCCGCGTCGCGGCCGCCCGCGAGCATCAGGTAGCGGTACAGGTCTTCCGTTTCGTCGTGAAAGCCGGCCTGCCGCTGCGCGGGCGTGCCGCCGCTGCCGCCGAGGTAGATCTCGCCGCCCGACAGCGCGCTCGTGCCGCCGTAGCTCGATGCGCGTTCGAGGATCAGCGTGTCGGCGCCGGCGCTCGCGGCTTCGATGGCCGCGCACGCGCCGGCCGCGCCGAAACCGACGATCACGACGTCGTGATCGGCATCCCAGTGGCGTACGTCGCGGGTGTTCAGCGGGCGAGTCAGGGCGTATTCAGATGACATGAGGAATGGGGCAATGTAAAGGGCATCGACGCGTTACATGCCGTGCAGCGCGGCGAACCCGAAGTGCGCGGGATCGATCGGTACGCAGCCGGTCGGCAGGCCGTTCGCGTCGACGGCGCGGCACTGCAGCGTGCCCGCCGCGTACGGCGGCGACGGCACCTCGTCGGCCGCGTAGCGCGCGATCGCGATGGCCGCCAGCGTGCCTGCGGCAAGTGCGCCCAGCTTGCGATTCGTCAGTCTCATGATCGTCTCCTCCAGATGCGCCGCGGGTGCGGTTCCAGGTCCGGCGCGGTCGATGCCGCAGCGGATGACTGCACGGTAGCGACCGGCGTCGCGCCGGCCATCGTCCGTTTCGACTAAGGGCAAACGCGGAGAGGCCGCTATCACCGATGGCGCGCCGCAGCATCGACCCATTCGCCTCAGGGATCGGAGACGCCGGCACGCAGCGCTGGCGCGGGCAATCGCCCGAACGCAAGCCGGCACGCCCGTTGCTGCGCCGCATGATCGCGATGTGCTGCACCACGAGCCCTCGTGTTTTCCCCGACCCGGCCCCTGCTCCTTATGGGTGATGAGCGCCGTCCGTCCGGATGCGAACCTGCGCGTCGCAATGCCGCTGCAGCCGCTGCAGTGGCGCGGCCATCTACTCCGTCCTTTCACGGGAGCCCCGCATGACCGATACGAATCCCCGTCACGCGCTGTACGAACTCGCGTGCCGCTACGCACAGGCTGTCGACCGTCGCGACTGGCGGCAGCTCGCCGCCCTCTTCACCCCCGACGCGCGCCTCGCCGGGCCCGGCTTCGCGTTCGACGATCTCGACGCGATCGTCGCGGGCATGGGCGCGATCGGCCGCTACGAGACGACCCAGCATCAGGTGCACAACCAGCTCGTCACGCTCGATGGCGGCGAGGCGGCGGTCGAGACCTACGGCGTCGCGTGCCACGTGTACGTGCGCGACGGCGTGAAGCGCAAGCTCGACTGGGGGCTGCGCTACCACGACCGCTGCGTGTTCGACGGCAGCGCATGGCGCTTCGCCGCGCGCACGCTGCTCGTCGACTGGGCGCAGGACTTGCCGCTGCAGGGCTGAATGTTCCTCGCGTCGGACGAATCGCGCTTCATCAACGGCGCGGAACTGCGGATCGACAACGCACAACTGATCTCGTCGCTGTGACGCAGCACGAGCGTTTTTCCCCCGGAGGCTTATCCAGATGATTGAAATGACCGGCAAGACCGTGCTGATCACCGGTGGCGGTGCGGGCATCGGCCGCGCGTGCGCGGAAACGTTCGGCGCGGCGGGCGCGCGCGTCGTCGTCGCGGAAATCGACGCCGCCCGCGCGCAGGACGTGCGGCACGCACTCGAGGCGGCGGGCGTCGAGTCGCTCGTCGACATGGTCGACGTGACGCGCCGCGACGAGGTCGACGCGTTCGCGCAAACGATCGACGCGCGCTTCGGCGGCCTCGACGTGCTCGTGAACAACGTCGGCGATTTCCTGCAGATCGCGAAACCGTTCGACGACTACACGGACGCCGACATCGCGCGGCTGTTCGACGTGAACCTGCGGCAGGTGTTCGTCGTCACGCGCGCGATGTTGCCGCTGCTGCGCCGGCGCGGCGCGGGCGGCAGCATCGTCAGCGTGTCGTCGATCGAAGGTTTCCGCGCGATTCCGAACTGCGCGGTGTACGCGTCGTTCAAGGCCGCGCTGACCGGCTTCACGAAAAGCCTCGCGCTCGAGCTCGGGCCCGCGGGCATTCGCGTGAACCAGATCGCGCCCGAAACGACCGAGACGCCGCAGGTGCCGGTGAGCGCGATGGTCGCCGCCGAGCACCGCGAGCACATCCCGCGCTGGATTCCGCTCGGCCGCTTCGGCGCGGCGGGCGACATCGCGGGTGCGGCGCTGTTCCTCGCGAGCCCGCTCGCCGCGTGGGTCACCGGCACGACGCTGCACGTCGACGGTGGCGCGCTCGCGGCGGCCGGCTGGTATCGCGACCCGAACGGCTTCTGGACCAACCTGCCGGTCGTCACCGGCAACGGCTTCAATTTCTGAGCGGCCACGCGCCCGCTGTTCCCGTTCACGCAACCCGGCGAGCGACGCACGCATCGTCATCGGAGACACCATGAACATTCTCGTCATCGGCGGCACCGGCCTCATCGGCGGCCACGCCGCGCTGTATCTGCAGGCGCAGGGCAACACCGTCACGCTTGCCGCGCGCAAACCGCCCGCGGCAGGCTCCGCGCTCGCGCAATTCGACGTGCTGCAGCGCGATTACGTTGCCGGCAATTTCACGCGCGACGATCTCGCGCGCTTCGACGCGATCGTGTTCGCCGCCGGCAACGACATCCGCCACCTGCCGCCCGGCACCGACGAAGCCGCGCACTGGGAGCGCGCGAACGTCGAGGCCGTGCCGCGCTTCTTCGCGCTTGCGCGCGACGCGGGCGTGAAGAAGGCCGTGCTCGTCGGCAGCTTCTATCCGCAGGTCGCACCCGAACTCGTCGACACGATTCCTTACGTGCGTTCGCGCCATCTGGCCGACCAGCGCGTGCGTGCGCTCGCGACGCCGTCGTTCACGGTATGCAGTGTGAATGCGCCGTTCGTCGTCGGCTCGGTGCCGGGCCTGCGCAACGAGATGTTCGCGGCGTATACGGGCTATGCGGAAGGCAAGCTGGCCGGGCTGCCCGTTTACGGGCCGGCGGGCGGCAGCAACTTCATCTCGACGCAATCGCTGTCGGAAGCGATCTGGGGCGCGCTGCAGCGCGGCGAGTCGGGCAAGGCCTACCTCGTCGGCGACGAGAACCTGAGCTTTGCAGACTATTTCGCTGCCTTCTTCCGCGCGGCCGGCAATCCGCAGGAGGTGCCGTCGCTCGACCAGGCGCATCCGCTGCTGCCGGACATCGCGATCTATACGGGGCGCGGCAACGTCGTGTCGTACGAGCCGGATGCGGCGGATCTCGCGGTGCTGCGCTATCGGCGCGGTGACGTGCAGCGCGCGGTGGATGAAGTCGTCGCGCATTGCCGCGCGCAGTGAGCGATGGCGCGCGCGTCGCCGGGCGCGAGCGGCGCGCATGAAAAAAATCCCGCGCCGGCACACGTGGCCGGCGCGGGACTTCGGTTGCCATGCGCCGGACCAACCGGCGCCATTCATTACTCGCCGAGTCGGCGTTCGATCTTCGTCATCGTATCGAGCAGCTCGGCCGGCAAGCGCAGCTTCAGCGTGTCGAACAACTGCGCATGCAGCGCCAGCTCGTCGCGCCATTCGGCCACGTTCATCGACGTCACCGCATCGAACTGCGCACGCGTGAAGTCGAGCCCGTCCCAGTGCAGGTCGTCGTAGGCGGGCGACACGCCGAACGCGTGCTCGCTGCCGCCGCCGGTCCCTTCGAGGCGATCGAGCATCCACTTCATCACGCGCATGTTCTCGCCGAAGCCCGGCCACACGAACTTGCCGTGCTCGTCCTTGCGGAACCAGTTCACGCAATAGATCTTCGGCAGGCGCGCACCGCTCGCCGCGAGCTTCTCGCCCATCGCGAGCCAGTGACCGAAATAATCGCTCATGTTGTAGCCGCAGAACGGCAGCATCGCGAACGGATCGCGCCGCACGATGCCCTGCTGGCCGGCCGCGGCGGCGGTGGTTTCCGAGCCCATCGTCGCGGCCATGTACACGCCTTCGACCCAGTCGCGCGCTTCGGTCACGAGCGGCACCGTGGTCGAGCGGCGGCCGCCGAAGATGAACGCGTCGATCGGCACGCCGGCGGGGTTTTCCCAGTCGCTGTCGATCGACGGGCATTGCGCGGCCGGCGCGGTGAAGCGCGAGTTCGGATGCGCGGCCTTGCGGCCGGTTTCTTTGGCCGTTTCGGGCGTCCACGGGTTGCCCTGCCAGTCGGTGAGCTTCGCGGGCGGCGTGTCGGTCAGCCCTTCCCACCACACGTCGCCGTCTTCCGTCAGCGCGACGTTCGTGAAGATCACGTTTTCCTTCAGCGTCGAAATCGCATTCGGGTTGGTCTTCACGCCGGTGCCCGGCGCGACGCCGAAGAAGCCTGCCTCGGGGTTGATCGCGTAAAGCCGGCCGTCGCGGCCCGGCTTCAGCCATGCGATGTCGTCGCCGATCGTCGTGACCTGCCAGCCGTCGAAGCCCTTCGGCGGAATCAGCATCGCGAAGTTGGTCTTGCCGCACGCGGACGGGAACGCGGCCGCGACGTGATACTTCTTGCCGGCCGGCGACGTCACGCCGAGGATCAGCATGTGCTCGGCGAGCCAGCCCTGGTCGCGGCCCATCGTCGACGCAATGCGCAGCGCGAAGCACTTCTTGCCGAGCAGCGCGTTGCCGCCGTAGCCGGAACCGAAGCTCCAGATCTCGCGCGTTTCCGGGAAGTGCACGATGTACTTGACCGGGTTGCACGGCCACGGCACGTCCTGCTGGCCCGGCTCGAGCGGATGGCCGACGCTGTGCACGCACGGCACGAACGGGCCGTCTTCGCCGAGCACGTCGTACACGTCGCGGCCCATGCGCGTCATGATCCGCATGTTCACCGCGACATACGGGCTGTCGGACAGCTCGACGCCGACGTGCGCGATCGGCGAGCCGAGCGGGCCCATCGAGAACGGCACGACGTACAGCGTGCGGCCGCGCATCGAGCCGCGAAAGAGACCGTCGAGGGTGGCGCGCATCTCGTCCGGCGCGATCCAGTTGTTGGTCGGCCCGACGTCGTCGCGCGACGCGGCGCAGATGAACGTGCGATCCTCGACGCGCGCGACGTCGGACGGATCGGACTGCGCGAGATACGAATTCGGACGCTTCGCCGGATTGAGGCGCTTCAGCGTCCCCTGTTCGACCATCGCCTGGCACAGCGCGTCGTATTCGGCCTGCGAGCCGTCACACCACACGATGCGGTCGGGTTCGGTGAGTTCGGCGATGCGCTTCACCCAGTCGATCAGCCCGCGGTGCTTGACGAATGCCGGCGGAGCGAATTGCTGGCCGCGTGTCGCTTCGGCCGTGGTAATGGGTTGCATGGTGTCTCCAGATTTATCGGGCGGGGATGGGGGGAGCGGGCGGAGCCCGCAAGATGGATAAGCCGATCGGGAGCCAGGTCGCAGCGCAGACCGCGCGCAGGACGCGACACGCGTGCGGCGCGCGTGTCGGAGCCGTGATGCGTGCGAGAGGATGGTGTGTCTCGTTAGAGTGTGCGAACGCGAGTTTCGCCATGCATGCGACCTGACGTACCACTACATGATGACGTCCAGCATACCATCGCCAATACCCTGCTGGCGTTGCGTTGCAGCAAGACTGGTGCATGCCGGCGCACCGGCATGTGGGTTGCTTGCGCGCAATTTTTACCCGCAAGCGGCGGGCACCGCATGCGCCGGATCGGTGCAGCGCACCGCCCGGCAAGGGTTTCGTGGAAACGGCAAATCCGGCCTGCGCGAGCGGCGCGCAACGAACGTGCCTGCCGCGCGCACATATTCACGTTTTCGCTACTGCTGCAAACCCTGAATTAGGTTGCGTACACAAACATCTGACCAGAGCGCATGAAACGCGGCACCGCTCAAAACGGCGCACCCGGCAATCCGGGGTAATACGCGCCCGCGGCCATCCCGCCGTCGACCGCCAGTTCCGCGCCGTTGCAGTACGACGCGTCGTCGCTCGCGAGGAACAGCGTCGCGCGCGCGATTTCGTCGGGCAGCCCGACGCGCTGCAGCGGCACGTGCGTGTAATGCTGGTTGACTTCGTCGAGTGGCGCGCCGGTCGGGTTCGACATCATGGTGTTCACGCCGCCCGGATGGATCGAGTTCACGCGCACGCCCTGATGGCCGAGCTCGAGCGCCGCGACCTTCGTGAGCCCGCGCACGCCCCACTTGCTCGACACGTACGCGGCGAGCGCATTGACGCCGCGCAACCCGTCCACCGACGAGATGTTGACGATCGAGCCGCTTTTCTGCGCGATCATGCGCGGCGCGATCGTGCGGATGCCGATGAACGTGCCGACCAGGTTGATCGACACCGCGCGTTCGAAATCGCGTGTCGACAGCTCGGTGATGCAGCCGAACTTCAGCACCGCCGCGTTGTTCACGAGCACGTCGATGCGGCCGAACTGATCGGCCGTTGCCGCGGCGACACGCGCCCAGTTCGCTTCGTCGGCAACGTCGAGCCGCATGAAGCGCGCGGCATCGCCGAGCTCGCGCGCGAGCGCCTCGCCTTCCGCTTCGAGCACGTCGGCGATCACGACGCGCGCGCCTTCCGCAACGAACAGCCGGCACGTCGCCGCGCCCATCCCGCGCGCGCCGCCGGTGACGATTGCTACCTTTCCTTCCAGCCGAGCCATGTTTTCCTCTCCTCGATTCGCCGGCGCAACGCGCGCGGCCTTCTCATTCAGGATTCCCATCGATGTGTGCGAATTGCGATTCATGCGACGATTGCCGGATGCGCCTGCACGGGCCCGCCGAGCAGTTCGCGGTAAGACGGCGGCTGCTTGCCGTCGAGATCGGCGATCCCGTACTTGAGTGCCGCTTCCGCGCCGACCAGCACCTGGCCCGACAGCGCCATCCGTTCGGGGTCCCGGTACAGCGCATGAATCACGCGACCCGTGAATTCGGGGCTTTCTGCGACGAGCGAGAATTCCTTGTACAGATCGGGGTGCTCATCCCACACGCGCGTCGTGCGCTCGGTGCGCAGCGGCCCCATCCAGATCGACACGGCCGCGACGTCGAACGGCTTCAGGTCGACGGCCATGTCCTTCGCGAACTTGTCGACGCCGACCTTCTGCGCGCCGTATGCGGCGCCGTGCATGTAGCAGCTCGCGCCGAACGACGACGTGAACGCGATCAACCCGCCGCGGCGCTTCGTCATCAGCGGCGCCGCGTGCCAGCTCGCGACGTACGCGGACCGCAGGCCGACATCGAGGATGTTCACGAGGTCGAGCGACTTCTCCCAGAACGGGCCCGGCAGGATCAGCTGGTCGTGCAGATACGTCGCGTTGTTGACGAGGATGTCGAGGCGTCCGCACTCGCGCTCGACGCGCTCGAACAGCGCGTTGACCTGCGCGTCGTCCGCGTGGTCGCACGGCACCGCGATGCCGCGGCCGCCGAGTGCGTCGATCTCGCGCGCGGTCTCGTGGATCGTGCCGGGCAGTGGCGCATCGCCTTCGTGCTGCGAGCGGCCCGTTACGTAGACGGTCGCGCCGGCCGCGCCGAGTGCGCGCGCGATGCCCCTGCCCGCGCCGCGCGATGCGCCCGTCACGACGGCGATCGGCGCGTCGTTGTTCTTTGCCATGTTCGGTGTCTCCTGTTCGATGCTGATGAAACGCGAGAATCGGAAAATTCAGGCGGCAAATTCAGCCAGCGGATTCAGGCGGCGGTTTCACGCGACCAGCGGCAGCGTGCCGGCAAACAGCACGCCGCGCGCATCGCCTTCGTAGCGGGCGCTCAGCGTCGACGTGACGACGCAGCGCGTCGCGGCGATCTTCCATTCGCCGTCGACCTTCCGGTATTCGTCGTCGTAATACGCGCCGAGCTGCGTGAGCGTGTGCGCGTTCGTGTCGATCATCTGGTAGTGCAGGCCCCACGTGCCGCGCGCATGCGTGTCGTCGAGCACCGTGATGTCCGGGTTCACGCCGTGGTGCATCTCGACGATGTGCGGATGGCAGCCGAGCCGCTCGAACACGTCGACGAGCGCATCGCGGTGCTCGAACACGCCGATCCGCCCATAGTCGATATGCACGGCGCCGGGCGCGAAGCAGTCGCGCATCCGTTGGGGATCCTTCCGGTCGCAGCTCGTGAAGTAGCGTGCCTTCAGGCGGCGGATCGCGTCGGCGTCCTCGAGCCTGCGCAGCCGCGTCTCCAGTTGTTCGGTGGGCGTCATGCCATCTCCTTGGTATCGACGCACGCGGCGGGTGCGGTGCGTCGACATCCACGGTACAGGCGCGATGCCGGGCGGCCATCATCCGTTCGGACGAAACGGCGCGGCGTGCGTAGTGCACATGGGCGGCCCCAATCACCCAATCAGACGATGTGATGCGGCGGCGATCGTTCCTACCATCCGTCGATACCACCACGAGGCGCGGCGATGGACGACACGACCCGGACACTCCACGAATTCGAGCAGATCCGTCAACTGAAATACCGGTACTTCCGCGCGGTCGACACGCACGACTGGGCGTTGCTCGCGCAATGCCTGACAACCGACTGCAGCGCGCGCCTGCACGGCGGCAAATATGCGTACGACGGCCGCGATGCATTCGTGTCGAGCCTGCAGGCGCTGATCGGCAAGCCGACGTTCCTGACGATGCATCACGGCCATCACCCGGAACTCACGCTCGTCGCGGCCGATCGCGCACGCGGCGTGTGGTTTCTCGAGGATCACGCGATCAATCTCGACGACGACTACCTGCTGCACGGCACCGCGTTCTACGACGACGAATACGTGAAGCAGGACGGCGTATGGCGCATCCGCGCGACGCGTCACGAGCGGCTGTTCGAGAGCGTGACGTCGCCGATCCCGCCGTCGTTCACGCTGACCGCGAACCGGTTCGCACCCGCCGCGCAGCCGGACACCGCGCACTGAATCCGGCGGCATGGCAACCGTCCCTGTCCGCCGTCACTGTTATTTCCACCTGGAGCCCGAGCAATGGAGAAAGTCATTTACGTGTTGTGGCGCGACGCGCAGGCCGCGCCCGATCAATGGAGCCGCACGGTGCGCGCGCAGCTCGCGGACAAGCTGCTGTCGCTCGGCGCGCACGGCGTGCAGGTCAATGTCGCCGACGCGGACGTCGTGCCCGCCGCGGCGCTGAAGCAGGTGAACACGCATCCGTCCATCGACGGGATCGCGGCCGTGTGGATCGACAGCGCGAACCCGATGTTCCGGCAGCCGTTCGACGACGCGGTGCGCACGGTCGTCCCGCACATGGCCGCCTATCTCGTCACCGAGTCGCAGCCGATTCCGAACACGCGCTTCCCGGCGCGGCCCGGCGAACGCACCAGCGGGTTTTCGCAGCTCGCGTTCCTGAAGCGGCCGCCGCGCCTTACGCACGACGCGTGGCTCGACGTGTGGCACAGCCATCACACGCGCGTCGCGATCGACACGCAGGACAATTTCCTGTACGTGCAGAACGTCGTCGTGCGCGCGCTCACGCATGCGGCACCCGGTTACGACGCGATCGTCGAGGAATGCTTCCCGGCCGCCGCGATGACGGATCCGCACGCATTCTTCGACGCGGTCGGCGACGACGAGAAGTTCCAGCGCAACGTCGCCGAGATGATGGACAGCTGTGCGCGCTTCATCGATTTCGACAAGATCGACGTGGTGCCGACGAGCCAGTACATCGTGAAGGCGGTTGGCGCCTGACGCGCACGCCGGGCGGTGTGCGGCCCGGCATTTATCGGCATCGTCCGACCGGCCTGAAGATCGCGGCTGTTCACGCGCGATCGCGTGCGTTGACGCCGGCCGACACGATGCGGGGAACCTGATCGTGCGTCACCGGCACGCGCATGCGGTCGTGCCTACGTTCAAAGCATCACCCGTGCCCGTGCACGGTGAAGGATCCTGTCATCCGCGCAAACGCGTATCTTCACGTGGCGTTAAGTTTCGCGACCTAGACTGATTCAGTTGACACTTGTCACGCAGTGTTGTCGCGAAAGGAGTCGCCATGAACAAGCACGCGATCGCCGCCGTCCTTGCGGCCGTTTCCCTCTCGGCGTTCGCTCAACCGGGCGCGCAATCGTCCGGTTCGCCGATCCCTGCCACCCCACGCGCCGACGGCGCGCAAACGGTGCATCGCGCGCCCGGCACCCTGCCTCCGGCTGGCGGCTTCATGCTCGCGAAGATCGATCAGAACAATACGCCGCCCGATCGCGGCGGCGACCCGAGCGGAAGGCAGCATTCTTCGGGCACGAAGATGTAAGCAGGCAAGCCAGCCGGCCGCATCCTTCGAGTGGCCGGCACGCCAGCCAATGCAGATGTGAAGCGACACCGCCGCGGCGTGCAGGAATGCACGCCGCGACGGTGTTTTTGCGCGCGTTCGCGCGCGACGCCGGTCAGAACGACGGCAGCGACGGATCGCGCGCGGCGAGGATGTCGTCCGTGCGCCGCTGCAGCGCGCCGTCGATCGTCTCGGGTTGCGGAATCAGCCAGTAACGCCCTTCGCGGATCCCGTCGAACACGCGCTCGGCGAACTCGTCGGGGGTGAGGCCGTGCGCGTTCAGCATCGCGCGCATCGTATCGACGAATCCGCGCACCGCCGGGCGATCGTGCGCGTCGCCGAACGGGTCGTTGAAGATTCCGCTCAGCACGGGCCCCGGCGCGAGCAGCGACACACCGACAGGCGAGCCGAGCAACTTCAGTTCGCCATAGAGCGATTCGGTCAGCGCGACCACCGCGAACTTCGTCGCCGAGTAAGGCGACATCAGCGGGCTCGGCAGGAACCCGCCGACCGACGCCGTGTTGACGACGCGCGCGGGCACGTTGCGCGCGAGCATCCGTGGCACGAAGCTGCGAATGCCGTTCAGCACGCCGTGCACGTTGATCGCGAAGCTCCGTTCGTAGCGCTCGGGCGTGATCTCCCAGCTGAACCCGGTCGCCATCACGCCCGCATTGTTGAACAGCAGGTCGACGCCGCCGAAGCGCTGCCACGCGGCGTCCGCGAGCGCGTCGACTGCCTCCGGCCGGCTGACGTCGGTCGGCACGCACAGCACGTCGGTGTCGAGTGTCGCGGCGAACGCGTCGAGCCTGGCCGGGTCGAGGTCGGCCAGCACGACACGCATGCCGAGCGCGGCCGCACGGCGCGCGAGCCCGCTGCCGATGCCGCTGGCCGCGCCGGTGATCACGGCGGTGCCGCCGTCGATGCGAAGCGATGCAGTCATGGTCAGAGTCCTTCAGGGTTGATGAGCGGATGCGCATACGCGGGGATCGCCGGCGGCGGCAGCGGCGTGCGGCCGTCGAGCGAACGCACCGCGAGCCCGTGCGCGAGCGGAAAGTGCAGGCTGTGCGCGATCACGCCGGTGCGCTCGCGCGCCGGCAGCCGGCACAGCGCGAGCGCCGTCTCGGCCAGATACGCGACGTCTTCGGTCGGATAGCCTTCCGGGATGTAGCGGGCCGCGCCCGGCGTGCGGATCGCGGTGCTCGGCGCGACGAGGTTCACCGCGATTCCGTCCGGTTCGAGTTCGGCCGCGAGGCCCTGCGTGAAGCGCGACAGCGCGGCCTTGGCAGCCGCATACACGGTCGCGCCGCCCGCGCGCGCGAATGCGTCGAACGGCCGCGGCGGCGACAGCGCGGTGACCGAGCCGACGTTGACGATCCAGCCCGCGCCACGCGCGCGCATCAGCGGGATCGCCGCCTGCGCGAGCGCGAACGGGATCCGCAGATAGTGTTCGATCGTCGTGTCGAACATCGCCATTGGCATCGTCTCGACGCGTTCGTAGTCGGCCACGCCCGCGTTGTTGACGAGGATGTCGAGTCCGCCGGCCGCGTCGGCCGCGCGCGCGACGAGCGTGTCGCGCTCGGCCGCGTTCGACAGGTCGGCCGCGAGCGGAATCGCGCGGCCGCCCGCCTGCTCGACCAGCGCGACCGTTTCGGCGAGCGTGCCGGCGATGCTCGCCGATTGCGTGAGGCTGCGCGCGGTCACCACCACGGTCGCGCCTTCGGACGCGAGGCGCTGCGCGATCGCGCGGCCGATGCCGCGGCTCGCGCCGGTGACGAGCGCGACTTTGCCCGCGAGGGTTCGGGTTCGGGTGTCCGTCATTGTGTGTCCTTTTTGTCGGTGTCTTGTCGCTGTTTTGTCGGTAGCTTGTCAGTCTCGTGTCGGCATCTTGTCGGTCGATTGATCCGGAGCGATGTGCTCATCCGGTGATATCCGCAACTTGCAGCACCAGCTTGGTTTTCGCGTCGCCCGATTGAACGAGGTCCAGCGCCCGCGCAGCCTGTTCGAGCGGCAGGCGTTCGAAGCGCGGCACGCGCACGCGTCCGTCCGCGAGCTGCGCGGCGATCCGTCCGAGCCGCTCGCCGCTCGGCATGCGGCTGAAGGTCATCGCGGTGCGCAGCCCGCGCCGGGCCGCTTCCGATGCAATCGTGGCCAGCCGCTCCGCGTCTTCGGCAACGAGCGTCATGATGTTCGCGAGCGTTCCGCCCGGCGCCAGCAGGTCGAGCGCGCGGGGCAGCGTGCCGCCGCCGACCGCGTCGAGCACGAGATCGACGCCGCCGGGCGCCCATGCACGGACGGCGTCGTGCACGTCCTGCGCGCGGTAGTCGATGCTGTGCGCGCAGCCGAGCGATTCGACGAACGGACGGTTGGCCGCGCTGCAGGTTGCGGCAACCTCGGCGCCCGCACGCGTCGCGAGCTGGATCGCGAACGTCCCCACCGCGCCGGCGCCGCCGTGGACCAGCACCTTCTGGCCGGGCTGCAGGCCGCCGTCGTCGAACAGTCCTGTCCACGCGGCGAGTGCCGGAGTCGGCACCGTCGCCGCTTCCGCGAAGCCGAGCGTGTCGGGCAGCCGCACGACCGAGTCGTGGCGCACGGCCGTGTATTCCGCATAGGCGCCCCACTTGCCGGCGCCGACGTCGGTCTGCGCGAACACGCGCATGCCGGGCGCGAAGCCCTCGACGCCCGCGCCGACCGCTTCGACGACGCCCGCGACGTCGAAGCCGATCACGAACGGAAACGTGTACTGCATGAACGCGCCGAGGTAGCCTTCCCGGCATTTCCAGTCGGCCGGGTTGACGCCCGCGCACGCTACGCGGATCAGCACGTCGCCGGGGCCCGGTTCCGGTTTCGGCACGTCGGCCAGCCGCAGCGCATCCGAGTGGCCGACGCGGTCGATCAGCATGGCTCGCATCGTGGTGTCTCCTTTTGTCATCGGTTGTGGGTTTCGTGGTTTGACGAATGGCCTGATGAATCGTCCGACGATTCGTCTGGCCAAGCGCGCTACGCGTCCGGATCGTCTGGCGCCAGCAAGCTCGACGCGAGCGGGCAAAACGCATGCGAGATCGCGTCGACCGTCCAGTCGGGATGCTCGGTGTCGAACCAGCGGTCAGCCCAGCCCCAGTGAAACGGATGCAGCAGGTATTCGCCAAGCAGGTCGTCGACCCGCGCGAACTCCTGTTGCCAGACGTGCGTCCATCTGCCGGGCGCGGCGACCCGGCTCAGGCGCCAGTTGCGGATGCCCGGCATGCAGGCCGGCATCCGCAGCAGGTCTTGTTCGAGCGCCGCAATCTGTGCGCCGGTGGCCTGTGCGCGGGTGTGCAGCATCAGCGTGCGCCAGATGCCGTTGCGCAGCCCCGGTTCGCGTGCGCCGCCGCCGACCACCGGGCGGCACGTGGCCGCGTCGATGCGCGCGACGCCCGGCAGCGCCGCCAGCGCGGCGGACGCGGATTCGATATCTGGCGCGTCGTCGTCGCGGATCAGGTCGAGCGTGAGGCCGCCCGCGCCCCAGCTCCCTTCGAGGTTGCGGGACAGATGCACGCGACCCACGCCGGGCAGCGCGCTCGCGCGATCGTGCAGCACGCGTTCGAGTGCGCGGACGTCGCTGTTATCGGCGACGAATACCTGGGCCGTGTCATGCCGCATGGCCGGCCTCCGGCACGAACGGCAGCGGCGCGTCGGCGTCGGTCATCACGTGGCGGCGCCGCGTGTCGCAAAGCGCGTCGACGCCGGACCAGAACGCGATCACGTCCGCATTCGTCAGTGCGCGCAGCCGGTAGTAGGCTGGCGCGTCCGCGACCTGCCACGACAGCCACAGCGTGCTGGCCTGCCCGGCTATCGCCACCGGTGGCGACACCCAGCGGCGGTGCGACGTGAGGCCGCGCGCGGCATGGCTCGGCAGGTAGCGCTCGCGCAGCAGCGCGAGCACGTCCGGTATGCGCTCGGGCGCAAGCGTGATTTCGTCGAGGATCTGGATCATTCGCGTGTTTTCCGTGGTCGTTCGTTGCGTTGCGGTTGACTCGTCTGCCGTTCACCGGCGGCGCGGTCATCCGTCGATGCGTTTGAGCGTGCGCAGACAATCCTCCGCCAGCTGCTGATAGAGCCGCGTGCCGTGCGCCTTCGCGTCGATCTCGGCATCGCTCAGGCGGCGTACCACCCGCCCCGGCACGCCGGCGAGCAGCACGCCGGGCGGCACGTCGAACCCGGCCTTCACGAACGCGCACGCGGCGACGATGGTCTTTGCGCCGATCGTCGCGCCGTCCATCACGACGGCGTTCATCCCGATCATCGTGTCGGGCAGCAGCATCGCACCGTGGACGATCGCGCCATGGCCGACGTGGCTGTTCACGCCGAGTCGGCAGGTCTCGCGGATGCCGACGTGCAGCGTGCAGCCGTCCTGCACGTTGCTGCCGTCCTCGATGACGATCGCGCCGAAATCGCCGCGCAGGCTCGCATGCGGACCGATGTAGCAGCGCGCGCCAATCGTCACGTCGCCGATCACGACCGCGCTCGGATGCACGTAGGCGGACGCGTGCACGCGCGGCGTGATCCCGTTGAATTCGAAAAGCGCCATTGGCCGGTTCGCCGTTTGGGGTTGGTGGAGCCGTCTGTGCGACGCGGATCAGAGCACGGCCGCGGCTTCGGGCACGAGCGTGAACAAATCGCCAACGACGCCGTAGTCGGCGACGCTGAAGATCGGTGCTTCGGGATCCTTGTTGATCGCGACGATCACCTTCGAATCCTTCATCCCGGCGAGGTGCTGAATTGCGCCGGAGATGCCGACCGCGATGTACAGCTGCGGCGCGACGATCTTGCCGGTCTGGCCCACCTGGTAGTCGTTCGGCACGTAGCCGGCGTCGACTGCCGCGCGCGATGCGCCGAGGGCCGCTGGCTCACGAATTGCGACATGCCTGCATCGGTTGCTGCTTCGAACTTCTCGACCGATGCACTGCCGCCTTCAGCCGCCACCGGATCGAAGCCCGTCGCGCGCACGGTGATCACCTTGACCGGATCGGCAGACTGCACCGTGGCGATTGCGTTGCCCGCGTAGATCGGGCGCTCGAACGTGTCGTCGCTGACGACCGCCGTGATGTCCGAGATCTGTGCGACATCGAGCTTTGCGGCAATGCGCGGTGCGATGTTCTTGTCGTAGGCGGTCGCCGGGGCGAGGATGTGCGAATCGTCGTCGATCGCCTGCTTGCCGAGGATCACCAGCGAAGGCTGCTCGTTGTCGACCAGTGCCTTCAGCACCTTCGCGACCCCCAACGGTTCGACGCCCGCAGCCGATTCGACCAGAATCGCGCGATCCGCACCGATCGCGAGCGCGGTGCGCAGCGTCTCCTGAGCCTGCGCGACACCGACCGACACCACAACCACTTCGGTTGCGACGCCCGCCTCTTTCAACCGCACCGCCTCTTCCACCGCGATCTCATCGAACGGGTTCATCGACATCTTCACGTTCGCGATGTCGACACCCGACTGATCGCTCTTCACGCCGACCTTCACGTTCGCGTCGACGACCCGTTTCACCGCCACCAGCACTTTCAACTGCGTGTCTCCTGTTCCGTTGCGTGGCCGCGCCGCATCAGCGCGCCGTGTATCCGCCGTCGATCACGAGTTCCGCGCCCGTCACGTAGCGGCCGGCCGGCGACACGAGATACAGGATGCCGGCAGCGATATCGCGCGGGCTGCCGATCTTGCCGAGCGGCACGTGCGTCTGCATGTACCCGAACGCGGCGTCCGGGTCCTGTCCCATCTGCCGGAACGCTTCCTCGAGCATCGGCGTGCGGATGTAGCCGGGGTGCACCGAGTTCGCGCGGATGTTCTTCGCCGCGTACAGCATCGCGTCGACCTTCGCCATCATCCGCACCGCGGCCTTCGACGCGTGGTATGCGGGCACGTCCGGTCCGCCGACGATGCCGTACATCGACGACAGGTTCACCACCGAGCCGCCGCCGGCCGCCTCGAGGTGCGGAATCGCGGCGCGCGTGCACAGGAACACGCCGTTCACGTTCACGTCCTGCACGCGCTGCCATTGCTCGAGCGTCAGCTCGTGCGTCGGCCGGTTCGGGCCGTCGATGCCGGCGTTGTTGACGAGCACGTCGAGCCGGCCGAAGCGCGCGGCGATCTCGCCGAACACGCGCGTGACATCGGCCTCGCGCGTCACGTCGAGCCACCAGTACACGGCCTGGCCGCCCTGCGCGCGGATTTCCTCGACGAGTGCCTCGGCTTCCTGCGACAGCACGTCGAGGATCGCGACCGTCGCGCCCGCGGCGGCCAGCGTGCGCGCCGTTTCGGCGCCGATCCCGCGTGCCGCGCCGGTGATCGCGGCAACCTTGCCGCGCAGGTCGAACAATTCTTCGATGAGTTTCATCACGTCTCCGTTGGTATCGGTTGGGCAACCCGTGTTATCGCGCATCCAGCGTCGCGAGAAAATCGACGCATTCCCGATTGAAATACTCGGCGTGTTCCACCATCACCCAGTGGCCGCAGCGGTTCATCAGCACGAAGCGCGCGTCGCGGCAGCGCTCGACGAACGTCAGCGCGCCGCCGACGGGGTTGAAGCGGTCGTCCGTGCCCCAGAAACCGAGCACCGGGCAGCGCACGTCGGCGAGCGCACCGGTCAGGTTCGGCACGCTCATCGTCGACAGCACCTCGGTCGGTTGCTCGACGCACACCTTCATCCGCTCGTCCACGAGCGCGTCGGTGACGATCGCCGGATCGTGCACGAGCAGCGTCAGCAGCTCGCGCATCGTGTCGCGATTCATCTGCCGATTGGTGAACAGCTGCACCATCCGCTGGATCCCTTCCATCCGGAAATAGGTGTCGCGATCCTCGACGCCGCCGGGCGCCATCATGATCAGCCCCGCGACGCTGTCCGGGTAGTCGAGCGCGTATTTCAGCGCGATCGCACCCCCGAGCGAATTGCCGAGCAGCACGGCCGGGCCGATGTCGAGCGCGTCGAGCTGCGCGCGCAGCGCGCCGACGAAGAAGTCGAGCGTATAGGCGACGTCGGACGGCTTCGACGACTGGCCGTAGCCCGGCAGGTCGACGACGATCGCGCGATGGCCGGCCGCCGCGAACGCCGGGTAGTTGTGCTTGAAGTTGCTGAAGCCGCTCGCGCCGGGGCCGCTGCCGTGGATGAACACCACGGGCCGGCCCGCGCCCGCCTCGAAATGGTGGAGCCGCAAACTGCCGGGCACGTCGGTGAAGGTGCCGCCCGGCACGGTCGTTGGGGTGGTCATGGCTGGTTGTCTCCTTCGTCGGTCGCGGGATGCGTATCCGGATGATTGCGCCCCCCGCGGCGGCCGGCATCATCCTTTCAGACTACGAAGCCGCGCGCGGATCTTCCTATCATCGGCTCCACCTGAGATGGAGACAGACCGATGAACGGATTCGACTACAGCGGCAAGACGGTGCTCGTGACGGGCGGCACCAAGGGCATCGGGCGGCGCATTGCCGAACGTTTCGTCGCGGCGGGCGCGCGGGTATTCGTCTGCTCACGCAGCGCCCCGGATACGCCGCCCGCGGCCGGCGGCCGCGAAGCCGCGTGCATTGCGGCCGACCTGCGCGACATCGAGCAGGTCGACGCGATGCTCGACACGATCCGCCGGACGGCCGGCGGCCTCGACGTGCTCGTCAACAATGCGGGCGGCTCGCCGTTCGCGCTCGCGGCCGACGCGTCGCCGCGCTTCACCGAGTCGATCGTGCGCCTGAACCTGATCGCGCCGTTGCAGCTCGCGCAGCGCGTGAACGCGATCATGCAGCCGCAGCCGGGCGGCGGCGTGATGCTGTTCATCGCGAGCGTCAGCGCGTCGCGGCCGTCGCCGGGCACGGCCGCGTATGGCGCCGCGAAAGCGGGCCTCGTCAACGCGGTGAGCTCGCTCGCGGTCGAATGGGCGCCGCGCGTGCGCGTGTGCGCGATCAGCCCGAGCCTCGTGCACACCGACGCGGCTGCCGACGGCCACTACGGCGACGCCGAGGCGCTCGCGTCGATCTGCGCGACGATTCCGGCCGGCCGCCTCGCGACGCCCGACGACGTCGCGTCCGCATGCCTGTTCCTCGCGTCGCCCGACGCCGCGTATGCGTCCGGCGCGAACCTGCGGCTCGACGGCGGCGGCGAACGGCCCGCGTTCCTGGCCGCTGCACAGGCCGCAGCGCGGTGAACGACCGTCCGGTGCATGGCTTGCCGCGCGCGCGTGCGCCCGCTGGCCACCGTCAGCAGCCCTTAGGGAAGTCATCTAGTTCATTTTGACGATTCCCTGCTACCGCGATCTCCCTACTCTGCCACTCACGACAACACACACGGTCGACCGTCGTCGATACCCCCAGAGGAGACACCATGCATCAACGGATTTCGCGCCGTACCGACAAGCGGGCCACCGCCACGCTGTCGACGCTCGCCGCCGCGCTGCTCGCATGCGCGCCCACTGCGCATGCAGGCACCACGATCGAGCTTGGCGCCGACACGACGCTCGACTACATGTTCCAGCTCAGCTACGGGCTCGGGATGCGCACGCGTGCGCCGAGCGGCAATCTGCTGACGCCCGCGAACATCAACGGCGACGACGGCGACCGCAATTTCGCGAAGAACAAGCTGATCGAGAACCAGGTCAGCCTGCTCGGCGAAGTGAACCTGAAGCACGACGACTGGGGCGTGTTCGTGCGTGCGGATACGTTCTACGACCAGGCATACCACCACCCGAACTACAACGATGCGCCCGGCACGGTGAACCACACGGGCCCTTACAACAACTTCACGAGCGACGCGCGCTACTGGTCGGGCGGCCATACGACGCTGCTCGCCGCGTATGCGTACAACACGTTCAAGATCGGCGCGACGCGCCTGAACGTGAAGGTCGGCGACCAGGTCGTCGCGTGGGGCGAAAGCCTGTTCTTCCCGAACATCGCGGGCGCTCAGGGCCCTGCGGACGCGACCAAGTCGTATGTCGCGGGCGCGGAGGTGAAGGACATCCTGCTGCCGGTGCCGCAGATCTCGACGCAGTGGCAGATCACGCCGAACTTCAGCCTGCTCGCGTACTACCAGTTCGCGTTCAAGGAGAACCGCCTGACCGCGCCGGGCACCTACTGGAGCTATTCGGACGTCGTGGGCCCCGGCGCGCAGTTCATCATCGGCCCGGGCGGGATGCTGATCCCGCGTGGCGCCGACGAGAAGCCGAGCGCACGCAACCAGTGGGGCATCGGCGCGCGCGTCCGCGTGTTCGGCGATACCGAGTTGGGCGTGTATCACCTGCACTACAACGACATGAACCCGAGCGTCGTCACGTCGTTCTACCCGACGCTCCAGTACCAGCAGACCTATTTCAGCAACATCAAGCTGACCGGCGTGAGTTTTTCGACGCAGGTCGGCTCCGTCAACGTCGCGGGCGAAGCGTCGTACCGCCAGGGCGCGGCCGTGCTTGTCAACACGCCGACCGGCGCGCAGGCAACGCGCGCGAACGTCACGCAGGTCAACCTGTCCGGCATCTACTCGATCGGACCGAGCTTCCTCGCGAATTCGCAATCGCTGATCGGCGAAATCACGTACGTGCATGCGGGTGGCATCTCGGCCGTCGACGGCTCGACCACGCTCGCGAATTCGCGCAATGCGCTCGCGCTCGAGGTCGCGTGGACGCTCAGCTACAAGAACGTGTTCAACGGCTGGGATCTCGACGTGCCGCTCACCTACACGCACGACCTGACGGGCACGTCGCCGCTCGCCGGCGCGCTCGGCTCGCTGACGGGCCAGGGCGACCACCGCGTGACCGCGGGCGTCACCTTCACGCGCCTGAGCAACCTGTCGCTGTCGCTCGTCTACGCGAAGTTCCTCGGCTCGCCGAACCCCGTCACGCGTCCGCTCGCCGATCGCGACTACGTGCTGGCGACCGCGACCTACCACTTCTGAGCGGCCCGGCCGCTCGTCACCCAGCAAGATGAGGACTGCCATGAAACGAATTCATCTCCCCCTCCTGCGCGCGTCGGTGATGGCCGCGTGCGCGGTCGTCGCGACGGCATCGTTCCCGAAGGTCACGCCGGACGACCTGAAGGCGCTCGACGGCCCGCTGACGCCGATGGGCGCGATGCGCGCCGCGAGCAAGGACAGCGGCGTGCCCGAGTGGTCGGGCAAATGGCTCGGCACGCCACCGGACGTCCAGTACAAGCGCGGCGGCCGCTATCCCGATCCGTTCGCGAGCGAGAAGCCGGTCGCCACGATCACCGCCGAGAACATGGCGCAGTACGCGGAGCACCTGACCGACGGACAGAAGGCGATGTTCAAGCGCTATCCGGCGACCTTCAAGCTCGTCGTCTATCCGAGCCATCGCGACTTCCGCTACACGGATGCCGTCTACAAGGACATCCGCACGTACGCGCCCGATTCGACGATGACGTCCGACGCGAACGGGCTCACCAACGCGCCGCCGCAGGTGCCGTATCCGATCCCGAAGACCGCCGCCGAACTGCTGTGGAACCAGCGCATGTCGTCGGCGATCGGCACCGAACAGGCGACCTACGACCAGGCGGTCGTCTATTCCGACGGCAACATCGCGTGGGGCAAGGTGCGCTACGACATCTACTCGCCGCGCAACGTCGGCAAGTATGACGTGAAGAGCGACCAGAACAATCGCACTTTTGCGCGCGTCGCCACCGACCTGCCGCTGGCCGACCGTGGCTCGCTGATCCTGTCGTTCACGAACTGGGACAAGGCCGGCGCGGACAACGCGTCGCGCACCTGGATGTACAACCCCGGCACGCGGCGCGTGCGGCAGGCGCCCGAATACGGCTACGACCAGCCGATGGGCCCGGGCGGCTTCCGCACCGTCGACGACGATCGTCTGTTCAACGGCTCGGGCGACCGCTACGACTGGAAGATTCTCGGCAAGCGCGAGATCTACGTGCCGTACGACAACTACAAGGCGATGGACAGCTCGGTCAAGTACGGCGACCTGCTGGGCAAGGGCCACGAAAACCCGTCGCTGATCCGCTACGAGCTGCATCGCGTGTGGGTGCTGCAGGCGACGCTGAAGAACGGCTATCGCCACCAGTACGCGAAGCGCGTGCTGTATCTCGACGAGGATTCGTGGATCACGCTGCTCGCCGACAACTATGACGCGCGCGGCCAGCTCTGGCGCACCAACGTTGCCACGACGCTCTACGCGTTCGATGCGAAGACGTTCTATCCGGGTGTCGTGTTCTACCACGACCTCGTCTCGGGCGCGTACATGGCCGACCGCCTGACCAACGAAGGGCCGATGCCGAAGCTCGACAACAGCCCGCAGTTCACCGAAGCGTATTTCTCGCCGGACGGGATTCGCAGCTCGGGCAACTGACCCGCGACCTTCACGCACGCGCCGGGGCCCTGCTCCGGCGCACGACGCCGCCCGAGGCGGCGTCCTGTTCCATTTCGCCGCCTGCGACGGCCGCCTTATCCATTTCGAGGGCCCTTTCATGTCTTCCCGCTTGCATACGGCGCTCGGCGACGAGCTGTACGCCGCGTGGCGCACCTGCGCGCCCGTCACGCCGCTGTCGGGCCGGCCGCGCCGGCTGTCGCTCGACGACGCGTACCGGATCCAGCAACGCTTCATCGAACGGCGCGTCACGCAAGGCGAATCGGTCGTCGGCAAGAAGATCGGCGTGACGAGCCAGGCCGTGCAGGACATGCTGAACGTGCGTCAGCCCGACTTCGGGATCCTGCTGTCCGGCATGCATTACGCGGCGGGCGAAGCGATTCCGGCCGACACGCTGATCGCGCCGCGCGCCGAAGGCGAGATCGCGTTCCTGCTCGCGCGCGACCTGCGCGGCCCCGGCATCGACCGCACCGACGTGATCGCCGCGACCGCGGCCGTCGCGCCGTGCTTCGAGATCGTCGATTCGCGGATCCGCGACTGGGCGATCCGGATCGAGGACACCGTCGCCGACAACGCATCGTGCGGCGTCTACGTGCTCGGCGATGCGCGCGTCGATCCGCGCACGCTCGACCTCGCCGCATGCGAGATGACGATCGAGAAGAACGGCGAGCCGGTCGCGCACGGCCGCGGCGACGCGGCGCTCGGCCACCCGGCCGATGCGGTTGCGTGGCTCGCGAACACGCTCGCCGAGTTCGACGTGCCGCTGCTCGCCGGCGAGATCGTGCTGTCGGGCTCGCTCGCAAAGCTGATTCCCGTCGCGGCCGGCGACGCGCTGTCGATGCATATCGAAGGCATCGGCGGCTGCGACGTCCGCTTCATCTGAATCCGAACCTGAACCTGAACCTGAAGGACCTGCGTTTTCCAGAGGAAACCCGCATGAAGAAGATCAAATGCGCATTGATCGGGCCCGGCAACATCGGCACCGACCTGCTGTACAAGCTGCGCCGCTCGCCGGTGCTCGAACCCGTGTGGATGGTCGGCGTCGATCCGGCATCGGACGGCCTCGCGCGCGCGCGCGAATTCGGCCTGAAGACCACCGACCAGGGTGTCGACGGGTTGTTGCCGCACGTCGCCGCCGACGACATCCGGATCGCGTTCGACGCGACGTCGGCTTACGTGCACCGCGACAACTCGGACAAGCTCACCGCGCTCGGCGTGCGGATGATCGACCTGACGCCCGCCGCGATCGGCCCGTACTGCGTGCCGCCCGTGAACCTCGCAACGCATCTCGGCACCGCGCAGACGAACGTCAACATGGTGACCTGCGGCGGCCAGGCGACGATTCCGATGGTCTACGCGGTGTCGCGCATGCAGCCGGTCGCGTACGGCGAAATCGTCGCGACCGTGTCGTCGCGCTCGGTCGGCCCCGGCACGCGCCGCAACATCGACGAGTTCACGCGCACGACGGCCGGCGCGATCGAACAGGTTGGCGGCGCGCGCAAGGGCAAGGCGATCATCGTGATCAACCCGGCCGAGCCGCCGCTGATCATGCGGGACACGATCCACTGCCTGACCGACGGCCCGCCCGACGTCGACGCGATCACCGCGTCCGTGCACGCGATGGTGAAGGAAGTGCAGCGCTATGTGCCCGGCTACACGCTGAAGAACGGCCCGGTGTTCGACGGCAATCGCGTGTCGGTGTTCATGGAAGTCGAGGGGCTCGGCGACTACCTGCCGAAATACGCGGGTAACCTCGACATCATGACCGCGGCCGCGGCCGCAACCGCCGAGCGCTTCGCCGAACAGATGCTGGCCGACACGGCCGCCACCGCATGAGGAGTCACGCGATGTCACTTGCAGGCAAGACCATCACCGTCCACGACATGTCGCTGCGCGACGGGATGCACCCGAAGCGCCACCAGATCTCGCTCGACCAGATGCGCGGCATTGCGCGCGGGCTCGACGCGGCCGGCGTGCCGCTGATCGAGGTCACGCACGGCGACGGCCTCGGCGGCGCGTCCGTCAACTACGGCTTTCCCGCGCACACCGACGAGGCGTACCTGAGCGCGGTGATTCCCGAGCTGAAGCACGCGAAGGTATCCGCGCTGCTGCTGCCCGGCATCGGCACCGTCGAGCATCTGCGGATGGCGCACGAACTCGGCGTGAGCACGATCCGCGTCGCGACGCACTGCACCGAGGCCGACGTGTCGGAACAGCACATCGGCCTCGCCCGCACGCTCGGGCTCGATACGGTCGGATTCCTGATGATGGCGCACATGTCGGCGCCCGAGCAGCTCGTCACGCAGGCGCAGCTGATGGAGTCGTATGGCGCGAACTGCATCTACATCACCGACTCGGCCGGCCACATGCTGCCCGACGACGTGACCGCGCGGATCGGCCAGGTGCGCGACGCGCTGCAGCCGGAGACGGAACTCGGGTTCCACGGCCACCACAATCTCGCGATGGGTGTCGCGAACTCGATCGCGGCAATCGCGGCCGGCGCGAACCGGATCGACGCGGCGGCGGCCGGCCTCGGCGCGGGCGCGGGCAACACGCCGATGGAGGTGCTCGTCGCCGTCTGCGACCGGATGGGCATCGAAACCGGCGTCGACGTGTTCAGGATCTCCGACGTCGCCGAGGATCTCGTCGTGCCGATCATGGACGCACCGATCCGCATCGACCGCGACGCACTGACGCTCGGCTATGCGGGCGTGTATTCGTCGTTCCTGCTGTTCGCGAAGCGCGCGGAAGCGAAGTACAAGGTGCCCGCGCGCGACATCCTCGTCGAGCTGGGCCGGCAGCGGCTCGTCGGCGGACAGGAAGACATGATCGAGGATGCCGCGCTGACGATGGCGCGGGCGCGGGGTGTCGCGGCGTGATGATCGCCCTGCTGCTTCCTGCCGCCGGATGAAAGAAACGCGGAGCCTCGGCTCCGCGTTTGCTTGGGTGATGCTGATCCCGTGAGCCTTACTCGGTATCCGGTGCATAGCCCAGCTCTCGCTGGTGGCGCACCGACAACACCAGGACACGCGAATCCGAGTGCGCGTACAGCACATCCTTGGCGCGAATCGACATACACATATCCAGTACAAAATTGATTAACGCAAACCTAAAAAAATTTGTTTAACCAGTCAAGTGGGATCCGGGATGTCCCGGGCGACATGCCAGGTGCCCGAACTGTTCGGGCATGACGTCTGAGGCACCCGGGCTCGGGGCGCGCTGCCGCAAAACGCTTCCGGCATGCGCGCTGCCGCCTGAGCCTTGACGAAACGCGCTGCGTGGCAGACGATGAGCCGCTCGCCCCACCTGCTCGCGTCGCCGGAGCAGTCTCACAGCCTCACCCGGCATCACCGCTGTCCCCACAATCAACTTCGTTCGATTGGCGTGGGCCGATCGAACAATGCGCATGGCTCACGCCTGAATGTTCGCGGTCTGTCGATGCGCGCATCTTGTTCCGGGAGAAAGATCGATGTCACACGAGAAGAAAGTCTGGTTCATTACCGGCGCGTCGTCCGGCTTTGGCCTCGCGCTTGCGCAGGCCGTGCTCGCACGCGGCGATCATGCGGTGGTCACCGCGCGGCGGCTGGAGCGGCTGCAGGCCGTCGTCCAGGGGCATGAAGACCGCGCGCTGGCGGTACAGATGGACGTCACCGATGCGGCCGCGCGCGAGCGTGCGGTCGAGCAGGCAATCGCGCGGTTCGGCCGGATCGACGTGCTCGCGAACATTGCGGGGCGCGGCTCGATCGGCGCGGTGGAGGAATTCTCGCCCGCCGAGTTGCGCGACCAGTTCGAGATCAACTTCTTCTCGGCGGTCGAGATGACGCGCGCGATCCTGCCGCAGATGCGCGCGCAGCGAGCGGGCCGCGTGCTGACGCTGACGAGCGTCGGCGGCCTCGTGACGGTGGCCGGCGCCGGCGCGTACTGCGCGGCGAAGTTCGCGCTCGAATGCTGGACCGAGACGCTCGCGAAGGAAGTGGCGCCGCTCGGCATTCGCGTGACGCTCGTCGAGCCCGGTGCGTTCCGCACCGAGTTCGCAGGCGACGTGCTGCAGCGCGCCGCGCATCGGCTCGACGTCTATCGCACCGTCGTCGGGCCGTTCGAGGATTACCTCATCAGTAACGCAGGCAAGCAGATGGGCGATCCGGTCAAGGGCGTCTCGGTGATGCTCGACGCGATCGACAGCGACTCGCCGCCGCTGCGGCTGATGCTCGGCGCGGATGCGTATGCGCTGTGGGACAAGACCATCGCGGAGCGCATCGACGATATCGACGCTTGGCGGGAGCAAGGCGAAGCAACGGCGTTCGACGACGTGCAGGCGGTGCAGATCGGGCGTTGATGCGGGCGGGGTGCGCCGATTGTCCCGTTGACTTCCGCTTGCCGGTCCGATACGATCGAGCCACTTTCAAGACGCCCTCCCGGTTCGCCGGGAGGGCGTTTCGTTTTGGTTCTCCCACCAAAAGGAAGCGTCTTGAAATGAACCGTCCCGACTCCCCTCTCCAGCATCCGGCCGGCGTCCTCGGCTACGTGCAGCACGGCACCGGCCCCGATGGCGTGATGGTCCTGCACGACTGGCTCGGCGATCATACGAACTACGATCCGCTGCTGCCCTATCTCGACACCGCCGCGTTCACCTATGTGTTTGCCGATCTGCGCGGCTATGGGAAATCCCGCCACCTGACGGGCGCCTGCACCGTCGACGAGATCGCCGCCGATTGCGTCGCGCTCGCCGATCGACTCGGCTGGCAACGCTTCCGTCTGATCGGGCATTCGATGACGGGCATGGTCACGCAGCGCGTCGCTGCCGATGCGCCGTCACGGATCAAGAGTGCGATCGCCGTGTGTCCGGTCTCCGCCGCAGGCAATCGGCTGGGCGACGAAGCGAGGGCGTTCTTTGCCAGCACGATCGGGAACGACGACGCGTTCCGCCGGCTCGACACGCGCTTTCTGGTAGTCGTCGGGGACAAGGATCCGGGGCTCGGCGAGGACGCGATGAAGGACACCTTCCTCGCGTGGCACCCGAACGCGCGATTGCGCGCGATTCCGAACTGCGGGCACTACCCGATGCAGGAGCAACCGCCGTATTTTGCGACGATCATCGAGGAATTCCTGCGCAACGGAACCGCGTGAACGGCGCCGCAGCCAGGAAACCGCGCGGGCTGCGGCGCGTGCGCCCGCACCCGTCGTTCAGCGGCGCGGCGGCCCGCTGCGAGGCGCTCGCGCGGGCGCGCGATCGTCCTTGTGCCGGAAATTGATGCGACCCTTGGTCAGGTCATAGACCGACAGCTCCAGCGTCACACGGTCGCCCGCGAGAATGCGGATATGGTTCTTGCGCATGCGGCCCGATGCGTACGCGCCGACCACTGCGCCATTTTCCAGCGTGACGCGATACTTGCTGTCCGGCAGCACTTCGTCGACGATTCCGTCCAGTTCCAGCAGTTCTTCTTTTGCCAAACCAATTCCTCCAGACTAGGTGATTGACCGCAGTCGCTTCCGGCAACGGCCGGCGGCACGGCAGGATGCCGGGCGCGGATGTTCGTGCAGACGAGCCACGGTCCCGGCTCGCGATCGAGGCCAGGCGGGTCGCCACGTGGGCGGTCAGGGGTGGCGGCGCGATGGGCGCCGCGCTGGTCGGAACCGTACCGGCTTCGGCACGGTGGCGATCTGCGCGGGTTGCTTCGCGCTGAAAAGGCGACGGCGGACGCCGTCAACCGACGGCGCCCGCCATGGCGGCAGATGCCGCGCGCAGGTTCTGCGGCACCGGTCCCGGCTGGGCGACCGGCGCCAACGCGGCTTACAGCGGCGTGATGTTCGATGCTTGCAGACCCTTGGGGCCGCGCTTCACTTCGAAGCTGACCTTCTGGTTCTCGGCCAGGGTCTTGAAGCCCGTGCCGCGAATTTCGGAGAAGTGCGCAAACAGGTCGTCGCCGCCCTTGTCCGGGGTGATGAAACCAAAGCCCTTGGTTTCGTTGAACCACTTGACGGTACCGGTATCCATAAATACTTCCTTAATACAAATAAATTGACACGCGCCCGCGACGGGCACGAAAAAGATTCAAAGAGGGAGAGACCAACGACTGCCGCACGCAGCGGCAAAGGGTGAGCAATCGAGCATCTTGAAGACTTCGGTGACGCACACTACGCGGTACGGGCCGTTGTGTCAAGTTTTACGATGCGGCACAGCCGCGCATCGCGCGGTCGATGGCCGGCGCGGCGCGCCCGCGCGCCCCGCTGCCTGCCCGCTTACCGCTCGAACACGTGATGCAGCGCGGGCGGCGTTTCCCCGTCGCGGATCCGCATCTCGAACACCTTGCGCGTGACGCTCGACGGCCGCACGTCGGCCGCATCGAGATAGAACTGCGAATACCAGTCGCGCATCTGGTAAAGGGGTCCGTCGCCTTCGCACAGCAGCGGGTTGTCGATCCGCGTCTTGCTGTGCCAGATGTCGACGTCCTCGTAGAACGCGCGCTGCGCTTCCTTCACATACGCATTCGCAATTTCCATGTTCTGCGCGTCGCTCAAGCCCGGCAGCTTCTTCACGATCACGCCGTAGCGCAGCTCGAAACTGTTCATGTCGATCGGCACGTGGCAGTTGAGCAGCACCGAATGGATCGGCTGGCCGTTGCTCTGGCCCGTCATCTGCGTGATGTGCACGGCCGGCCCGAAATACGTCGACAGCGCGGTCAGGCTGTCGCCGCCGAGCTTTTCGCTGCGGCCGACCATCAGCTGCGTCGCCTTGTGGTCCTCGAACAGGTTTGCGAAGTAGTCGATCGGCGCGCGATGCACCGTCGCGAAGTGCGCGACGTCGGAGATGTTGTCGACGAGTTCGCGGCAGTTCGCGTGGATCAGCATCTTGTCGACGACCCAGCCCGACCATTCGTCCGAGAAGCACACGTCGAAGCGCGGGATCGCGACTTCGTCCGGCGGCGGGTTGCCTTCCGGGTCGTTCCAGACGAACAGCAGATGGTTTTCCTCGCTGGTCGGCCACGCGCCGATGCGCGCCTTCGGCGGAATGCGTTTGCAGTACGGGATCGACGCGCACTGCCCCTCCCCACTCCAGGCCCAGCCGTGGAACGGACACACGAGCGTGTCGCCTTCGACCGTGCCGAGGCTCAGGTCGGCGCCCATGTGCGGGCAGTACGCGTCGACGATGTTGACCTTGCCGGTCGAGTCGGCGAACGCGGCGAGCTTGCGGCCGAAGATGTTCAGCGTGTGCGGCTTGCCGTCCTGGTAGTCGCGGGCGAGCCCGACGCAGTGCCAGCCGCGCGCATAACGCTCGGCGAGCGGCTGGGCTTCGATCTTGTAAGGGCGTGCGGACATGTGGGTCGTCTCCTTGTGGTTCGGTGGCGCGCGGCGGCCGGCCGTGCCGGCCGCGCGCTCGGGGTGAATCGCGGTGAGTCGGGGCCGCGTCGCTCAGTGACTCAGTGCATCGTGTTGCCGGGCTCGAGCGCACGCGCGGGCTTGAGCGTTGGCGCGGCGGCCGGCGCCGGATGCGGCGCGCGGCGTTCCGCGCGTTCGACGCCGAGCCACGCGGCGAGCGCCGGCAGCAGGAACACCGCGCCGAACAGGTTCACGAGGAACATGAACGCGAGCAGCACGCCCATGTCGACCTGGAACTTCAGCGCGGAAAACGCCCAGGTGCCGACGCCGATGAACATCGTGACGGCGGTGAACAGCGCCGCGGTGCCGCGCTGGCGCATCGCGTCGGCGAACGCATCGGGCAGCGTCGCGCCGTGCCGGATGTCGTGCTGCAGGCGCTCGTACAGGTAGATGCCGTAGTCGACGCCGACGCCGACGCCGAGCGTGATCACCGGCAGCGTCGCGACCTTCAGGCCGATGCCGAGCCGCGCCATCACCGCGTTGCAGAGGATCGACACGAGCGTGAGCGGCACGATGATGCACAGCACCGCACGCCACGAGCGGAACGTCACCGCGCACAACAGCGCGATCGCGCCGAAGATCGACAGCAGCATCGCGACCTCGGCGTCGCCGACCGCCTCGTTGGTGGCCGCCATCACGCCGACGTTGCCGCCCGCGAGCCGGAACGCGACGTTCGGCGTCGGGTTCCCGGCCGCGAAGCGCTTGATCTCGTCGACGATGTGCGCAATGGTCTTGCCCTCGTGGTCGGTCGTGTAGATCAGCACCTGGATCGCCTTGCAGTTCGCGGTGTTCATCCCGTTGTCGGGGTCGAACGCATTCGCGCCCTGCGTGAGCCCGTCGCTCGAACGCGGCAGCGCCGCCCAGCGCGGGTTGCCCTCGTTGAACGCGGCGATGAACACCTTGCCCTGCGACGCGACGCTCGTGACCGACTGCACGCCCGCGACGCCGCGCATCCGCATCTCGAACTTCTCGATCGCGCTCATCACCGGGTAATGGAGGCACGCGTCGTCGAAACCGGTCGTCTCGACGATCACCGACAGCACGTCGACGCCGATGTTGTACTGATGCGTGATTGCCGCGTTGTCGACGTTGTAGCGCGAGTTGGTGCGCAGTTCGGGCGCGCCGGTGCCGATATCGCCGATCTGCAGGTTGCGCGATTCGAGCATGCCGTACGCAAGCAGCGCGAGCGCGACCGCGAATACGCCGAGCGCCGGCAGCGGCCGCGCGAACGTTGCGAAGCCCGACCACATCCGGCTGCCGCCCGCGGCCGCCGTACGCTGCGCGCGCACGAGCGTGCCGCGTTCGAGGCGCGTGTATGACAGCAGGATCGGCAGGAACACCTTGTTGGTGACGATCATCAGCAGCACGCCGACGCACGCGGTGATGCCGAGCTCGCGCACGATGTCGATCTGGATCCGCATGATCACCATGAAGCCGAGCGCGTTGGTCAGCAGCGCGACGGTGCCCGGCACGAACAGCTTGCGGAACGCGTCGCGCGCCGCGTCGACCGACGTCGCGCCGCGCACGAGCGCCTGCTTCCACGCATTGGTCATCTGCACCGCGTGCGACACGCCGATCGAGAAGATCAGGAACGGCACGAGGATCGACATCGGGTCGATGCCGAGCCCGAGCAGCGGCAGCGCGCCGAGCAGCCAGACGACCGGCAGCAGCGCGACCAGCAGCGCGAGCGCGGTGGTCTTCAGCGAGCGCGTATACGCGAACAGCAGCGCGGCCGTCACGAGGAACGCGAGCGCGAAGAACGCCATCACGCCGGCGATGCCCGCTTCGACGTCGCCGACGAGCTTCGCGAAGCCGATGATGTTCACGTCGACGTTCTGTTTCGCGTAGCGCGCGCGGATCTCCTCGAGCTGGCGCGCGACCGCGCTGTAGTCGAGCCGCTTGCCGGTCGCCGGATCGGTCTCGCGCAGCTCCGCGCGGATCAGCGCGGATTTCAGGTCGTTGCCGACGAGCCGGCCGATCTGCCCGGAGCGCGCGACGTTGCGGCGCACCTTCGCGAGATCATCCGGGTTCGCGCTCGAGAACTGGCCAGGCACGACCACATCGCCGCGAAAACCCGCTTCGGTGACCTCGGTGTAGTGGACGTTCGGCGTGAACAGCGAGAACACGCGCGAGCGGTTCACGCCGGGGATGAAGAACACGTCGTCGGTCGCATGGCGCAGCGCGTCCATGAACGGCTGCGTGTAGATGTCGCCGTCGCCCTTCCAGCGCAGGCTCACGAGGATCGTGTTCGCGCCGGGGAACGCGCCCGCGTAGCGGTTGAACACCTGCATGTACGGGTGCTGCATCGGAATCATCTTGTTGAAGCCCGGGTCGAGCTTCAGGCGGGTCGCGGAGAGCCCGAGCGCGAGCGTCACCGCGACGCACAGGAACAGCAGCAGCCGGCGCCGGCGGATGATCGTGTCGGCGCAGCGCTCGACGAAGGCGGCGAGGCGCGACGCGGGAACGGCATCGGTGGGGCGTGACAGGTCGTTCATGGAACTTTCCTCGTATCGGAACGGCTGGCGGAGCGGAAACTCGCGGAAACGGACGACGGCTGGCGGAACCGGCCGCCGCGTGTCAGGACGGCAGCGACGGATGCGTCGCGCTTGATCCGGCGAGTGTCGAGTGCGTCGCGCTTGATCCTGCGAGCGGCAGACGCGTCGCGCCTGATCCGGCGAGTGGCGCGACGCCCGCCTCGCCGCCGAGCAGCAGCGCGCCGTGCCCCATGTCGAGCACCGCCGCGAGGCTCTGCACGCCGCCGAGCTTGCGCACGTCAAAGGTCAACCCGCCGTCGTGCGACGCGACGATCGCCCCGCCCTGGCCGACCAGCACCAGTTCACCGTCGGGAAGCTGGGTCGCGCCGAAGTACGACACGGGCACGTGGCAGTCGACATGGGTCCAGGTGTCGCCGCGATCGGTGCTGCGCAGCACGTTGCCGCGCATCCCGTACGCGACCCAGTCGCCGTTCGCGAGCATTAGCGCGCCGAACAGCGAGCCCGCGTACGGCGACGGCCGCTTGTCCCAGCTCGCGCCGTTGTCGGTCGAGCGCAGCAGCGTGCCGCTCTCGCCCGCAATCAGCAGGTTGCCGTGGCCATCGCCGACGATCGCGTTGAGATGCCGGTCGCCGGCGGGCGTCTTCACCGTCTGCCAGGTCGCGCCGGCGTCGTTCGACTGCAGCAGCTGGCCGAAACTGCCGGCCGCGAACAGCGGCCCGTTCGCGGTGCCCCACACCGACAGCAGCGGATCGGAATGCGCGGGCGCCGCATGCACGTCGCGCCAGTGCGCACCGGCGTCGTCGCTACGGACGATGCGGCCGTCGTGGCCGACCGCGATCCCGAGCGTCGGCGTGACGAAGTGCACCTGCGTGAGCGTCGAGCCCGGGTCGGGCGTGACCGACGCCGGCCGCCAGTGCGCGCCGGAGTCGTCGCTCAGCAGGATCACGCCGCGCTCGCCGACCGCGACGATGCGCGCGCCGGCCCGCGCCAGCCCGTTGATCTGCAGGCGATCCGCATGGATCGCGGTGACCGGGAACGCCGGCAGCGGGCGCGGCGAAAACGCGAACAGCGCGGCGCCGAGCACGAGTGCCGACATCGCGAGTCCGGGCAGGGTTCGTTTCATCGCTTGTCTCCATCATTTTTGTCGACCCGAGTTGGTGCTTTAGCGCTTACTCGGGTCCCATGCGGTCAGTGCCGCGGCCTCGAAGGGTCCTGAATCGCACCCTCGCCCGACGGCGCAGCCACGCCGCCGAGCCGGCCGGCCGCTACGCGCCGACCTCGAACAACGCAGCCGCGCCCATCCCGCCGCCGATGCACATCGTCACGACCGCATGCCGCACGCCGCGGCGCGCGCCTTCGAGCAGTGCATGCATCGTCATCCGCGTGCCGGACATGCCGAACGGATGGCCAAGCGCGATCGCGCCACCGTCGACGTTCAGCCGTTCGTCCGGAATGCCGAGCGTGTCGCGGCAGTACAGCGCCTGGCACGCGAACGCCTCGTTCAGCTCCCACAGCCCGACGTCGGCCACGGTCATCCCGAAGCGCGCCAGCAGCTTCGGGATCGCGAACACGGGGCCGATGCCCATCTCGTCCGGCTCGCAGCCGGCCACCGCGAGCCCGCGGAACGCGCCGAGCGGCGTCAGGCCGCGGCGCTGCGCCTCGCTGCGCGACATCACGACCACGGCCGCCGCGCCGTCCGACAGCTGCGACGCGTTGCCGGCCGTCACGAATTCGCCCTGTCCGACCACCTTGCCGCCGCTCCACGACGGCTTCAGCCCCGCGAGCCGCTCTGCCGTCGTGTCGGCGCGCACGCCTTCGTCGCGCGCGGCCTGCACGTCCTCGTGACCGGCCGGGTTGCCCTCCTTGTCGAACAGCGCGCGCCGCACGTCGAGCGGCGCGATTTCCGCGTCGAAGCGGCCGGCCGCCTGCGCGTCGGCCGTGCGCTGGTGGCTCTGCAACGCGAAGGCGTCCTGCGCCGCGCGCGAGATTCCGTAGCGGCGCGACACGATCTCGGCCGTTTCCATCATCGCGATATAGGCGGCCGGCTGATGTGCGAGCACCGCCTGCGAACGCGCGCGATACGCGTTCTTGTGCTTGTTCTGCGTGAGCGAGATCGACTCGACGCCGCCCGCGACGACGATCCGCGCGTCGCCCGCGCCGATGCTGCGCGCGGCGCTCGCGATCGACATCAGGCCCGACGAGCACATGCGATCGATTGCCATGCCGGGCACCGACGCCGGCAGCCCGGCGGCAGCGGCCGACAGGCGGCCGATGTTGTAGCCCTGCGTGCCCTGCTGCGCGGCGCAGCCGATCACCACGTCGTCGACGTCGGCCGGCGCGACGCCCGCGCGCTCGAGCGCCGCGCGCACCACGTGGCCGCCGAGCGCGGGCGCCTCGGTGTCGTTGAACAGGCCGCGAAACGCCTTTCCGATCGGCGTGCGTGCGACGGAAACGATGACTGCGTCTTCCATGTGTCTGGCTCTCTGAATCTAGAAGTAGTAACGGCTGATCGTGTCGGCCACACAACCGGGCTTGGCTTCGCCTTCGATCTCGACGGTCACGCGGATCCACGCCTGCACGCCGCCGTCGAGCGGCTCGACACGCAGCAGTTCGCCGATGCCGCGCACACGCGCGCCGACCTTCACCGGCGCCGGGAAACGGATCCGGTCGCAGCCGTAGTTGACGCCGAGTCGCGCGCCGTCGATGCGCACGATCTGCGGCAGGAAATGATTCACGAGCGACAGCGTCAGGTAGCCGTGCGCGATGCATGCGCCGAACGGGCCGTCCTTCGCGCGCACGGGATCGACGTGCACCCATTGGTGGTCGCCTGTCGCGTCCGCGAAGCCGTCGATGCGGCGCTGGTCGATCGCGAGCCACGCGCTTGCGCCGAGCGTGTCGCCGACGGCGGCGGCCAGTTCGCCGGGATGCGCGAACACGCGGGGTATCGGGGCCGCCGGGGGCATCGTGCGCACGGGGTCGAGGGTCGCGTCCATCATGCGTGCTGGCTGCTGACCGACAGGACTTCGCCCGTCATGTACGACGCGTAATCGCTTGCGAGAAACACCATCACGTTGGCAACCTCCCAGACTTCGGCGGCGCGCCCGAACGCTTCGCGCGACGCCAGTTGATTCAGCAGGTCGGCCGGGGCCGACTTCTTCAGGAAATCGTGCATCGCGATGCTCGGCGCGACCGCGTTGATGCGCACGCCGTACGGCGCGGCTTCGAGCGCCGCGCAGCGCGTGAGCGCCATCACGCCCGCCTTCGCGGCCGCGTAGTGCGCCTGTTCCGCCTGCGCGCGCCAGCCGAGCACCGATGCGTTGTTGACGATCGCGCCGCGGCCGCGGGCCTGCATGTGCGGCAGCATCGCGCGCGTCATCCGGAACGTCCCGGTGAGGCTAATGTCGATCACCCGCGACCATTCGGCATCGTCCATATCGATGATGCGGCGCGCGCCGCCGAGCCCCGCGTTGTTGATCAGCACGTCGACGCCGTCGAGCCGCGCTTGCGCGTCGGCGACGAGCGCCTGCACGTCGTCCTCGGAAGCAACGTTGCAGAGCCGTCCGTAGATCTGCTGGAGCCCAGTTTCGGCGCGCAGTGTGTCGACCGCCTGTTCGAGACGCTTTTCGTGGATGTCGGAGATGAACAGCGCACGGCAGCCTTCCTCCGCGCAGCGGCGTGCGGCCGCGAAGCCGATGCCGGCGCCGGCGGCGGCCGTGATCAGCACCGATTTGCCGGCGAGCAGCCGGTGGCCCGGCACATAGGCGGGGGCTGGACGGATCTGGGGTTCGGTCATCAGTTTCCTCGGGGTTCCTTGGGCATGCCGAGCCCGCGCTCGGCCATGATGTTGAGCTGGATTTCGTTGGTGCCCGCGTAGATCGTGTCCGCACGGGAAAACAGGAACACGCGCTGCAGGTGGGCGAGCTTGTCGTCGGACGGATCGACGACGTTCGCGCGCGTGCCGAGCACGTCCATCGCGAGCTGGCCGAGGTCGCGGTGCCAGTTCGACCAGTAGTACTTGTAGATCAGCGCGTCGCGCCGCAGCGGCGCGCCGGCGGCATCATCCGCGCCGGACAGCATCCGCAGCGCGTTGTAGCGCATCACGCGCAGGCCGGCCCACGCGCGGCCGATCCGCTGCCGCACCACCGGGTCACGGTCCGCGCCCGATTGGCGCGCGGCGTCGATCACCCATTCGAGCTCGCGCACGAACTGCATCTGCTGGCCGAGCGTCGACATCCCGCGTTCGAAGCCGAGCAGCGTCATCGCGATCCGCCAGCCGTCGCCCGGCGCGCCGACGAGGTCGCGGCCTTCCGCGCGCGCGCCGTCGAAAAACACTTCGTTGAATTCCGCGCCGCCGTTCAGCTGCCTGATCGGCCGGATCTCGATGCCCGGCTGGTCGAGCGGCATCAGCAGGAACGACAGCCCCTTGTTGCCCTTCGACGCGGGATCGGTACGCGCGAGCACGAAGATCCAGTCGGAATCGTGCGCGAGCGAGGTCCAGACCTTCTGGCCGTGCACGCGCCATGCGCCGTCAGCATCCTGCTCGGCGCGCGTGCGCACGTTCGCGAGATCGGAGCCCGCGCCCGGCTCGGAATAGCCCTGGCACCAGAACTGCGTGCCGGCGAGGATGCCGGGCAGGAAGCGCGCGCGCTGGTCGTCGGTGCCGCATGCGAAGAGCGTCGGCCCGAGCAGCCCTTCGCCGATGTGACCCATCCGCCCCGGCCCGCCGGCGCGCGCGTATTCCTCGTGGAAAATCACCTGCTCGGCGACCGTGAAGCCGCGGCCGCCCGCTTCCGTCGGCCAGCCGAGCCCCGTCCAGCCGCCCTTCGCGAGTTCCTGTTCCCACGCCTTGCGCAGCGCGGGCCACGCCTCCTCGTCGCCAGGGCCGCCGCGGTATTTCAGGCAGGCGAATTCGCCGGTCAGGTGCGACTGCACCCAGTCGGCCACTTCGTGCCGCAATTGCTGTTCGCGGGTTTCGCTGTTCATTGGAATGCTCCTGCGCGGGCGGCGGACGGACGCGCCGCGTGCGCCACGGGCGCGGCGACCACATGTGCGGCGACCACATGTGCGGCGCTGTCCGCCCGCGCGCCGTCGATCGCATGGCGCGCAATCCATTCGAGCAGTTGCGGTGTCGTGCCGAACTGCGCGCCCGACGCTTGCGCGCGCTTGAAGTAAAGATGCGGGTCGTATTCCCACGTGAAGCCGACCCCACCGTGCAGCTGGATCGCTTCCTGCGCGCAGAACGCATACGCGTCGTTCGCGGCGGCCTTTGCTGCGGCAATGTCCGCGCAAAGCGCGGCGCCGGGCTTCGTCGCGCCCTGCTCCGCATCCCACGCGTGCGCGGCGCCGAGCACGGCCGAACGCGCCGATTCGATCAGCACCATCATCTGCGCGCAACGATGCTTGACCGCCTGGAACGACGCGATCGCGCGGCCGAACTGCACGCGCTGGCCCGTGTAGTCGAGCGTCAGGTCGAGGCACTGCTGCGCGCCGCCGAGCTGTTCGGCGGCCAGCGCGAGCGCGGCGAACCACGCGGCGCGTTCGAGCACATGCGCGACGTCGCGGCCCGCGAGCAATGCATCGCGGCTCACGCGCAGGTCGTCGAGCGCGACCCGCGCGAGCGGCCGCGTCGCGTCGAGCGTATCGAGCGGCGTCACGGCAAGACCGGACAGGCCGGACCGAGCGGCCGGCACGTCGACGGCAAACAGCCCGACCGACCGCCCCTCGTTCGCGATTCGCGCCGGTATCAGCAGCAGATCCGCACGCGCGCCGTCGAGCACCTGCGCGCAGTTGCCGGACAGCGCAAAGCCACCCGCGGTTTCTTCAGCGATGAACGGGAGCGCGGGCGCCTCGGCCGATTCGCCGAAAGCACCGCACGCGTGCGTGCCGGGCCGATTGCCGAACGGCTCGCCGGCTGGCATCCCCGCCAGCTCGCCAAACGGCCAATCGAGCGGCAACGCGAGCGTCGCGCTGCATGTGCCTTCCGCGATCCTTGCGAGCCACGCGGCCGAAGCCGGCGTTCCGCAGTGCGCGAGCGCGGTCGCGGCCACGCACGCGGTCGGGAAATACGGCACGCACGCGACGCGGCGGCCGAGCTGCTCCATCAGAAGTGTCTGCTCGACCGCGCCGAGCCCCATGCCGCCCGCCGCCTCCGGCAGCGCGAGCGCGTTCCAGCCGAGCTCGCCAGCCAGCGTCGCCCACAGCGCGTCGTCGCGGCCGGCCGCCTGATCGAGCGCACGGCGCACGTCCGCGGACGCGCTGCGCTCGGCGAGCACGTCCGCTGCCGCGTCGCGGATCATCAGCTGTTCGTCGGTGAGCGAGAGATCCATGGCTCAGCTCCCGTACACGGGCTGAGCGGGGCGCGCGTCGGCGATCAGCCGCGCGACGGCCGGGCCGACCTCGGCCGGCGCCCAGCGCGCGCCGCGATCGACGCGCGGGCCCGTGCGCCAGCCTTCCGCCACGGCGATCACCCCGCCGGCAACCTCGAACACCTGCCCTGTCACGTCGGCCGACAACGCGCTGCCGAGCCACACGACGAGCGGCGCGACGTTGGCCGGGTCGAAGTGGTCGAACCCGCCGTCGTCGGGCTTGCGCATCATGTCGGCGAACACGTCCTCGGTCATCGACGTGCGCGCGGCCGGCGCGAGCGCGTTCACGCGCACGCCGTAGCGGTGCAGCTCGACGGCCTGCATCAGCGTCAGCGCCGCGATGCCGGCCTTGGCGGCGCCGTAGTTCGACTGGCCGATCGAGCCTTGCAGCCCGGCGCCGGAGCTCGTGTTGACGATCCGCGCATCGACCGGGTTGCCGGCTTTCGCGGCGTCGCGCCACGCACGCGCGAGCAGGCTCGACAGGCAGAAGTGGCCGCGCAGGTGCACGCGCATCACGTCGTCCCAGTCCGCTTCGGTCATGCTCGTAAACATCTTGTCGCGGCAGATGCCCGCGTTGTTGACGAGCACGTGCACGTCGCCGAACGCGTCGCGTGCCGCGTCGACGATCCGCTGCGCGGTGTCGACGCGCGTGATGTCATCCGAGTTCGCGAGCGCGCGGCCGCCGCTGCGTGCGATCTCGTCGCACACGGCCTGCGCGGCGTCGTGCCGGATGTCGTTGACGACGACCGCCGCGCCTTCGGCCGCGAACGCGCGCGCGTATTCGCGGCCGAGCCCGCCGCCCGCGCCGGTGATGATGACGGTGCGTCCGTTACAGATTCCCATGCTCATGCCTCGTGGATCGTGGAAGATGGCGCTCACATGCGCTCGATGATCGTGACGTTCGCGAGGCCGCCGCCTTCGCACATCGTCTGCAGCCCGTAGCGGCCGCCGGTGCGTTCCAGTTCGTGCAGCAACGTCGTCATCAGCCGCGCGCCGGTCGCGCCGAGCGGATGGCCAAGCGCGATCCCGCCGCCATTCGGGTTGGTTTTCTCGTGCGGGAAGCGCGTATCGGCGAGCCATGCGAGCGCGACCGACGCGAATGCTTCGTTCAGCTCGACGACGTCGATCCGCGACCAGTCGAGGCCGGCCTTGCGCAGCGCTTCCTTCGTCGCCGGGATCGGTGCAGTTAGCATCCACAGCGGATCGTCGCCGAGCACGCTCAGGTGGTGGATTCGCGCGCGCGGCGTCAGGCCGTAGCGCTTCAGCGCATCCTCGGAGACGATCAGCAGCGCGGCAGCTGCATCGCAGGTCTGGCTCGCGACCGCGGCCGTCAGCGAGCCGCCCGGCGCGAGCGGTTCGAGCGTCGCCATCTTTTCCAGCGACGTGTCGGGGCGCGGCGTCTCGTCGTGCAGCACGCCTTCGAGCGGCACGATTTCCCGCTTGAAATGCCCGGCCTCGATCGCCGCGATCGCGCGCCGGTGGCTTTCGAGCGCGTAGCGTTCCATCGTGTCGCGCGACAGGTTCCAGTGATCGGCGATCCGCTGCGCGGCGACGAACTGCGACACCGGCGCGTCGCCGAAGCGCGCGCGCCAGCCCGCGCTGCCGGAGAACGGATCGGTGAAGCCGAGCGGCGCCGCGCAGGTCATCGCGGACGAGATCGGGATCTGCGTCATCGTCTGCACGCCGCCCGCGACAACCACATCCTGCACGCCGCTCATCACCGCCTGCGCGGCGAAGTGCACGGCCTGCTGCGACGAACCGCACTGGCGGTCGACGGTCACGCCGGGCACCTGCAGCGGCAGGCCGGCCGCGAGCCAGCAGGTGCGCGCGATGTTGCCGGCGAGCGGGCCGATCGTGTCGACGCAGCCGAAGATCACGTCGTCGTAGTCGTCGGTGGGAATCGCGTTGCGCGCGACGAGCGTCTTCAGCACGAAGCCGCCGAGGTCCGCTGCATGCACGTGCGCGAGCCCGCCCTTGCGGCGGCCGGTCGGCGTGCGCAGCGCGTCGACGATATAGGCTTGTTTCATCAGGATTGTTCCTCCAGGTCGAAGGTCTGCGCGGGGCCGATCGGCAGCGCGTCGTCGAGGATCGCTGCGGCCACGCGGGCCTTGTGGAAGGCGCCGTCGCCCCAGCTCGTGGCGAGCGCCCAGATGCGTTTCATGAAGATCTGCAGGTCGAGCTCCCACGTGTAGCCGATCGCGCCGTGCACCTGCATCGTGTGGCGCGCGGCAAGCTGCGCGGCGGCACTCGCCGCGAGCTTCGCGTGCGACACGAACACCGCGCGCTGCGGGTGGTCGTTCGCGATCGCCTGCGCGGCGCGCGCGACCACCGGCCGCGCAAACTCGTAGCGGATCGCGACGTCGGCGAGCAGGTGCTTGAGCGCCTGGTACGAGCCGATCGCCTTGCCGAACTGCTTGCGCTGCGCGCTGTAGTCGATCGCGACGTCGAGCACGCGCTGCGTGAGGCCGAGCAGTTGCGCGGCGACCGCGAACGCGCCGTGGTCGAGCGCGCGGGCGAGGAGCGGCGCGGCTTCGTCGGCGTTCGCGATGCGGGTTGCCGACGTCGGCTCCCAGTCGAGCGTGAACAGGCGCCGCGACGGGTCGACGCTGTCGACCGCGCGCCACGCGCAGTGCTGCGGGTCGACGTGGTGCAGCTCGCCGCGGTGCTCGCACAGCAATGCTTGCGCGACGTGCACGTCGGCCGCATACGGGTTCACCGGGTGCACGAGCGCGACGCGCGCGCGGCCCTCGGCGATGTCGCGCAGCAGCGCGTCGCGCCACTCGCTTTGCGGCAGCCGTGCGAGCACGCCGGTCGCGACGAGCGCGGTGTCGAGCAGCGGCTCCGGGCTGCCGAAGTAGCCGTAGGCCTGCGCGAGCAGCGCCCATTCGACCTCGCCCAGGCCGAGCCCGCCGTGCGCGTCGGGCACCGACACGGCGGTCAGCCCCTGCGACGCGAACAGCGACCATAGCGCGTCGGAGCGGCCGGTCGGCGTCGCCCACAGCTCGCGGATCAGCTCCGGCGTCATCTCGGTCATCAGCAGGCGCTTGACGCTGTCCGCCAGCGCTTCCTGGTCCTCATCGAATACGAAATCCATACGATGTCCATTCAGTCGGGTGAGCGTGGTCAGGCACGCGGCATGCCGAGCATCCGTTCGGCGACGATGTTGCGCTGGATCTCGTTGGTGCCCGCGTAGATCGGGCCGGCCTGTGCGAACAGGAAGCCGTCGAGCCAATGGCCGAGCGTCGCGTGCTGCGCGGCCGTCTGCGGCACGACCTCGCCGTGCGCGCCGAGAATGTCGAGCGCAGTCTGGTGCATGCGCAGGTCGAGCTCCGACCAGAACACCTTGTTGGTGCTCGACTCGGCGCCGATGTGGCCGCCCTTCTGCAGCCGGCTCGCGGTCGCGTAGGTCGACAGCGCATAGGCCTGCGCGTCCATCCACGCGGCGACCACGCGTTCGCGCAGCGTCGGGTCGCGGTCCGCGGTGTCGCGATGCGCGAGATACAGGTCGCGCAGCGCCTGCGCGGTGCGCTGGAAGCGCGCCGGCGAACGCAGCATCAGCCCGCGCTCGAAGCCGGCCGTCGCCATCGCGACCTGCCAGCCCGCGCCTTCCGCGGCAAGCCGGTTCTCGACCGGCACCCGCACGTCGTCGAAGAAGATCTCCGCGAAGCCGGTCTGCCCGTTCAGCTGGCGGATCGGCCGCACGGTGATGCCCGGCGCGGACAGCGGCACCATCAGGAACGTGAGGCCGTGATGGCGCGTCGAGTCCGGATCGCTGCGGAACAGCCCGAACAGCCAGTCGGCCCACACCGCGCGGGTCGACCAGATCTTCTGGCCGTTCAGCACGTATTCGTCGCCGAGGCGGATCGCGCTCGTGCGGATCGCGGCCATGTCCGAGCCCGCGTTCGGCTCCGACCAGCCCTGCGCCCACACGTGCTCGCCCGCCGCCATCGCGGGCAGGAAGCGCGCCTTCTGCGCGTCGGTGCCGAAGTCCATCAGCGTCGGCCCGAGCAGGAAGATGCCGTTCTGGTTCACGCGCATCGGCGCATCGGCACGCCAGTATTCCTCCTCGAAAATCAGCCACTCGATCAGGTCGCAGCCGCGTCCGCCGAGCTCGCGCGGCCACGTGACCATGCTCCAGCGGCCCGAGTGCAGCGTGCGCTCCCATTCGCGGTGTGCGGCAAAGCCCGCCTCGGTGTCGAAGCTCGGCAGCCGCTCGCGCGGCACGTGCGCGGCGAGCCAGTCGCGAATCTCCGCGCGGAATGCGTTCTGCTGGGGGGTATAGGTCAGGTTCATGCGCGTGCCTCCTCCGCCGCAGCATTGGCCGTAGCCGTAGCAGTTGCAGTTGTCATCCCGGTCGCCGTTGCGGCCTGCGCCTCGAAACGCGCGTCGCGCTTCTCGACGAACGCGGCGCGCGCCTCGGTCGAGTCCTGCGTCATGTACGCCTGCAGCGTGAAGCCCTGCTCCCAGCGGTACTTGTCCTCGAGATTGCCGTCCTCGACACCGTTCAGCGCCTCCTTCGCGAGCCGCACCATCGCCGGGCTCTTCGCGGCGATCTTGCGGGCGAGCGCGAGCGCCGCGTCGCGCAGGTGTGCGCGCGGCACGACCTGTTCGAGCGCGCCGAGCCGGTACGCTTCGGCCGCGTCGATCATGTCGCCGGTGAAATACATCGCGCGGACCTTCTGCACGCCGAACAGCCGCTGCAAGTGCGCGCCGCCGCCCATCGCGCCACGGTCGATCTCCGGCACGCCGAAGCGCGCGCAGTCGGCCGCGACGACGATGTCCGCCGCGCCGCAGATGCCGATCCCGCCGCCGAGCACGAAGCCGTGCACGGCCGCGATCACCGGCTTCGGATTGCGGTGCACCGCGCGGAACGTCTCATAGTTGCCGGCGTTCACGCCGACGATGCGCTCCGGATGCGCGGCCAGCTCCTTGATGTCGACGCCCGCGCAGAAGCCGCGCCCTTCGCCGCGCACGACGATCACGCGCACATCGTCGTCCTGGCCGAGCGCGTCGAGCGCGTGCGCGAGCGCGTGCCAGCCGTTTGAATCGAGCGCATTGACGGGCGCTTGGTCGATCACCAGTTCGGCGATGCCGTCGGCCCGGTCGATCCGGAACGGCTGCGCGCCGCCCGGTTGATTGGATGCTGTCATGAGTGGGGCTCCTCCCGGTCGTTTCGTTCAGGCGATCTGTGGTGCCTGTCGTGCCTGCAATGCCTGTGATGCCGCCGCGCCTCTCAGCGCGGCCAGCGCGTCGAGCCGCGCGGCGGCGTCGGCGACGATGCGCGCGATCAGCGTGTCGCACGATTCGATCGCGCCGATCATCGCGGCCGCCTGCCCGCTCGGCAGCACGCCTTCGTCGGGCTGTCCGTCGACGATCGCGCGCTGGATCAGAAATGGCGCGTTCGCGGCCATCAGCGTCTGGCTCGCCGTGTAGTCGTGCTCGCGCAGCGCCTTGAACCCGAGCGCGAGCATCTGGCCCGCGCGCAGCCCGTTCTGGCGCCGCCATGCTTCGGCCGTCTTCAGCGCGAACAGCGTGCGACGCAGCGGGCCGAAGCGTTCGAGCTTCAGCAGATACGGGTTGTCGATCATCCGCTGCGGCAGGCCGTCGAGCGCGTCCGACACGCGGATGCGCGCCGGATCGCCAACCGCGACATACCGGTCGAGCGTCGCGCGCGGCACCGGCGATTCGGCGCTCATCAGGAAGCGCGTGCCCATCGCGATGCCGGCCGCGCCGTATGCGAGCGCGGCCGCGAGCCCGCGCCCGTCGAAGAAGCCGCCCGCCGCGACGACGGGCACCTGCACCGCGTCGAGCACCTTCGGCAGCAGCAGCGTGGTCGGCACCGAGCCCGTGTGGCCGCCGCCTTCCGCGCCCTGCACGGTGACGATGTCCGCGCCGAGCTCGACGGCCTTCACCGCATGCTTCGGCGCGCCGACGGTCGGCATGCAGACGATGCCGGCGTCCTTGAAGCGGCGGATCGTCTTCGCGTCGGGGCCGCGGCCGTAGCTGACCGCGCGCAGCCGGTGCCTGATCGCCAGTTCGACGACTTGCTCCGCGTTCTTCTGGAACATGTGGAAGTTGATCCCGAACGGCTGGTCGGTCAGCGACTTCACCTTCAGGATCTCGGCTTCGACGCGATCGGGCTCGAGCGTCGCGCCGGCCAGGAAGCCGAAGCCGCCCGCGTTGCTGGTGGCCGCGACGAGCCGCGCGTCGGCCACCCAGCCCATCGCGGTCTGCACGACCGGATAGCGGCAGCCGAGCAGCTCGGTCAGCGGTGTGGAAAGCGTCGTGGTCATGCGGCGGCTCCGTTGACGGCAACCGGTTTGAGCGCGTCCGGCGCCGGCGCAGCCGACGTAGCGCCGTTAACGGCCGCGGGAGCTGCAGCGGGCTCGGCGGCGCCATTCGTCTTCGCGGCCTCCGACAGCTCGCGCTGCGAGCTCGCCATCCGGCGCGCGTCGTAGCCGCCGAGCTTGTCGCCGCTCACGAGCTCGTTGTGTGCATGCGCGAAGTGATGCCACGCGAATGCCGCGTCCATCGCCGATCGCTTGCCTTGCAGCTCCTCGACGTGGTTCAGCGCCTGCTTGGTCAGCGCGAGACCGAGGCGCGGCATCGTCGCGACCTTCGTGGCGATCGCATAGGTCGCGTCGCGTAGCCGCTCGCGCGGCACCACGCGGTTGACCATCCCCATCTGGTACGCGCGCTCCGCCGGCATCCGCTCGCCGAGGAACAGGAATTCCTTCGCGATGCGCGGGTTCAGCTCGTATGCATGCGCGAAATACTCGACGCCCGGAATTCCCATCCGCACGACCGGATCCGCGAAGAACGCGTCTTCCGACGCGACGATCAGGTCGCACACCCACGCGAGCATCAGCCCGCCCGCGATGCACGCGCCGTGCACCATCGCGATCGACGGTTTCGGCAGGTCGCGCCAGCGGCGGCACATGCCGAGATACACCTCCTGCTCGCGTGCATAGAGGAATTCGCCGCCTTCCTTGTCGACGTGGTCGTACCACAGCGACACGCGGTCGAACGACTCGTGGATGTCGCGGCCCGGCGTGCCGATGTCGTGCCCGGCCGAGAAATGCTTGCCCGCGCCCGCGAGCACGATCACCTTCACCGCGTCGTCGTGTGCCGCGCGCCGGAACGCTGCGTCGAGCGCATACGTCATCTTCGAATTCTGCGCGTTGTGATAGTCGGGGCGGTTCATCGTGATCGTCGCGATGCCGCTCTCGACCGCGTAATCGACGACACCTTCACCGAACGAAATCTGGGTCGCTTCCATCTCGCACCTCATCCCCGGCGCGGCGCCGGATTGTTGCGCACGATCGCCGCGCGCAGGTTGTGCGGGTCGAGCGCGCGCACGACGCGCAAGTCTTCCGCGTTCGGCGCGGGCGTCGTGCCGAGTTCCGGATGCGCAAGCAGCGGGAAACCGGTTGCGTCCTGCGCTTCGTCGAAGCTCACGCCCGGATGCAGCGAGCGCACGCGGATCGCGTGGTCGGGGCCGCCGAAATCCATCACGCACAGGTCGGTGACGATGCTGCGCAGGTCGACGAAGGTCTTCATCCCCGGCAGCCGGCGCGCGGGGTTGTAGCCGACCGTGCACACCATGTCGACTTCGCCCGCCACGAACGTGCGCTTGCCGTGGCCGCTGACGAAGAACGAGTTCGCGTGGTTCGTCGAGTTGCCCGGAAAGCCGCGTGCGCCGAGCAGCTGCGTCTTCGGGTGCGCGTAGTCGTCGCCGAGCCACGAGATGTTCGCCTGGCCGAAGCGGTCGATCTGCGTCGGCATCACGAGCGCATGACGGCGGCCGTGCCACAGGCAGTCGAACACGCGCTCGTAGGTCATCCAGCCGCTCGCCTTCACGCGGTAGCCTTCGGGGCGCGGGCCGAGCGGCACGGGCGCCTCGACGAGGTACGCCTCGCCGTCGGTCAGCATCAGGCCGCTGTTGTACGCGACGCGCGCCAGGCCGGCCGCGAGACGCGGGCCGGTGCCGATGCCGGTCGCCAGCACTTCGCCGTCGTCGCGCCAGAGCCGCGCGGCGGCGACGATCATCAGTTCCGCGAGGGAATGGTCGAGAGATTCGCTCACAGGCGCTCCTTTACAGAATCGGCAACGGCAGCGCCGTCACATGCGACAGGCCGCCGACGCCTTCGAGGTACTGGCGTTCGTCCTGGCCCACCACGTCGCGCAGGTAGGCGGCGGTGTGCGCGTCGTCGTCCGCGCTCGCGCAGTACGCGCGCAGATGCGGCAGGTCCCAGCCGTAGGCCGGCGCGCACGAGGTCGGGTGCGCGCCGGCCGGCGCGTGCACGACGCCCGTGACGAGCGAGCGCTCGAACGGGTTGCGGCGCGCGGCATCGAGGTCGTCGCCCGCGAGCGACACGTCGACGGTTTCCGCCGACACGTAGCAGCGCTGCGCGGCGCGTGCCATCCACGCATCGAAGAACGGATCGGGGCCGTCGATGCGCGTGTTGCCCATCCGGTCGGCTGCGTTCACGTGCAGCAGCGCGACGTCGAGCTCGAGCGCCGGCATCGCGAGCAGCGTCTCGCCGTCGTCGTACGGTGACTGCACGGTGCGCAGCTGCGGCGCGTGATCGAGCAGCGCGGTGCCGAGCCCCGCGCGGGTCGGCAGGAACGGCAGGCGCGCGGCCGCCGCGCGCAGGCCGAGCTGCAGCATCCCTTCGTCGAGTTCGAGCACGTCGATGCGGCCCTGCTCGCGGGCGCGGCGGAAGTGCGGCTCGAGCGGGATCACGTCGAGCGACACGAAGCCGAACACCACCTTGCGCACCTTGCCGGCAGCGCACAGCAGGCCGACGTCGGTGCCGCCGTACGCGACGACCGTCAGGTCCTTCAGGTTCGAGCGCGCGATTTCGCGCACCAGCGCCATCGGCTTGCGCCGCGGGCCCCATCCGCCGATGCCGAGCGTCATGCCGTCGGCGAGCTGCGCGACCACGTCGCGCGCGGACATCGTCTTGTCGAGAGGTTTCATCGTCATCGTGCTGATTACCGGTATCCGATGCTGAAGTCGTGGCCCCACTGGCTCACCTGGGTCGCCTCGAACACCGAGTGCTGCGCCCAATCGACCGTCACGCCGCCGAAGCCGTATTCGAGGTCGAAGCCGCCGGGGGTTTTCATGTAGAACGAGATCATCTGGTCGTTGCAGTGGCGGCCGAGCGTCGCGGACATCTTCACGTCGTGTGCGGCAACGCGATCGAGCGCGCGGCCGACTTCGTCCATCGAGTCCACCTCGGCCATCACGTGCACGCAGCCGGACGGCACGGCCATTTCGAACAGCGCGAGGCTGTGGTGGCGCGCGTTGCGGCAATGCATGAAGTGGATGCGCTTCTCGGGCTCGGCCGGGTCGGGCGTGAACTTCACGCGGTAGATGTCGGACAGCTCGAAGCCGAGCACGCCGCGCACGAACGCGTCGGTCGCGTCGAACTGCGGCGCGGGCAGCACCGCATGGCCGAGGCCCATGTCGCCGGTCACGAAGCGCGGCACGCCGAGCGGCGACACGAAGCGGCGGAAATCGCAGCGCGCGCCCCAGTACAGCTCGTGGCGGTTGCCCGACGGATCCTCGCACCATGCCATCGCCTGCACGCGGCGCAGCGCGACTTCGGCGCACGTCGCGCGGATCGGCTCGACGCCCGCGCACTGCAGCGCCGCGCAGGCCGCGTCGAACGCGGCGGCATCGGGCAGCTCCCAGCCCGACGCGTAATAGCGGTCCGCGCTGCCGGGGACGATCAGATAGCGGAAATCGCGCGCGTCCATCTTCAGGTACAGCGCGCCGTCGGGCGCATCGAGCGCCTGCATGCCCAGCACGTCTTCCGCATAGCGGCGCCACGCATCGACGCGCGTCGCCTCCACGACGACATAGCCGAGCGCACGGACATCGATCATGTCGGCCTCCTCCTGGTTCAGAATCCGTTGTTCGTGAAAGGATTCTGGCCGGTCGGCCGAGCCGTCACATCGTCTGTTGGGACGAGAGGCGGAATGGAAACGGGATACGTGCGGCCCGGCGCGCCGGCAGCGCGCGCCGGTGTGGCGACTGCCGCTGTCAGAAGCGGTACGAGATCCCGATCTGCACGACCGGATACCACCGGTAGCGCGACATCGTGCGCCGCAGTTCGTCGAGGCCGCTCTGGACCAGGATCTGGCTGTTCACGGGGCCGATCCTTGCCGCGAGTTCTGGCGACAGCGTGTACGAGCACCGCGGGATGCCGTATGCGACGCCGAGATCGGCGATGAAGCCGAACCCCTTCGACGCCGGCCGATGTCCGTAGCCGATGCCGAGGTACGGCATCACGGTCGGATAGCGCGCTTCCGCTGTCGCATACATGCCGGGCAGGGCCGGAAAGTGGTGACCGCCGTACACGTAGGTGCCATCGGTCGGCACCGACACGCCACGGATCGAGTCATCGTTGAACCGCAACCCTGTCGTGATCCGGAATCCGTGGCCGCGCCACGGAAAGATATCGGCGTAAAGCCCCCCTTGCCGGAGCTTCAGGTCGTCCTGATAGCGATTGCCGCCGAAGCTGAAATCGTGCGACAAGTTGATCGCATTGAAATCGGCATGCGCGCCGAGCACCGAATTGAAGCTCACTGCCGCTCCAATGCCGGCGCCTTGCGTGCCGCCCTGCAGGAAAATCTCCTGCGCATGCGCACTTGCGACGACCATCACCCCCAACGCTGCCCATTTGTTCAGCATCTTGTTCACGGGCGTCCCCCCGGACGCGTGCCGGTCCTCCCAACGCTCGCGGCGTTTTACCGGCACGCCATCTCTTCAGTCTTCTTTTTCACAATCGGATCGCGACCGTCGTCGAACAACGATGCCGCTACAGCCGACATCGCATCCGCCGCAGATCGCACGGCACGTCGCCGCTCGACCCGAACCCCGTTTGCGTTATTTCCCCGGTTCCCGCCGTGCACGTGTCGACATCACTTCATCGACGTCCGCGCGGGCGGTACCGAATGGACTGCAAGGAGCGCGCCATCGGGCGCAAACCCAGGCGGGGTGGACATCCACCGCCGGCGATCGGGAATCGCGCGGGGCGGGACGGGGGGGAATGTTTCAGGGATGAAGCGCTATGCCGCGTGAGCGGTTGCGGAAATGAACGGCCATCGAAGCGAACCGGAGGCGCCGCGATGCCCGATGGGCGGCCGTTTGGGGGGATTCAAGGGCGTCGCAACGCAACCACGCGTGGCGACGCACGCACGATTCGGGCGTGCGGGATGATTCATTCGTGTGACGTTGCGCGTGCCGGCGCCGGGCGCCGCGTGGGGAAAAGGACTGCGCCTAGTCGAACGGATTGAGCAACCTGACGCCTGTGCTCGCGAAATCGCCGACGTTGCGGGTCACGACCGTCAGATCGTTGATCAGCGCCGTCGCCGCGATCAGCTTGTCCAGTTCATGCTGCGGCTGGGGGACACGCAGATGCCCCCACATCTGGCTGATCTCGATGTCGACCGGCAGAATGTTCGGCGCATAGTCGGACAGGATCGTCGTCAACCATGCTTCGAGCTTCGACGCCTGCCGGGCATCGCCGCGATGGCGGATCAGCTCGACGCCGCGCCGTAGTTCGGACACCGTGACAATCGAAAGATAAAGGGCGCTCGCGTCGGCTTCGGCCTGCCGAAAGAACGCTTGCACCCCGCGGTTGGTTCGTGTGCCCTTCCTGATTTCACTGATGACGTTCGTGTCAATCAAAAACATGCCTGGCCTCGCCGGAATCCTGCACGCGCTCGAAATCCGTGTCTTCGCCAACCAGCGGCATGCTCATCAACACCTCAGCGAACGTCCTCCGCTTCGGCCGGCCGAGCGCACTCGCGAGAATGGCCCGATGTTCGGCTTCCGCACTTCGGCCATGCGCCGCCGCCTGCTCGCGCAGGCTCTGAACGAGACTGTCATCCACGTTACGCACCAGTAGATTTGCCATATGCCCCTCCAGTCAGATTGCTATCAATGATAGCAGCACGCATGCAAATTGCAAGCATTGCTATCAGCGCAGCCCCGGCAGCGAGGGTCCCGGTTAGCGTCGGTGGATCACGGACGTTGCGTGCAGCGGCTAGATGCCGTACCCACCAGACACATTGAATTGCTGTCCGGTAATGTAAGCCGCGTCGCCGAAGGCGAGGAAGACAGCCGTTCGGCCAACGTCCTCGGCCTTGCCCCAGAGCCTGAACGCCAGCACCTTCATCATCTCGTCGATCCAGACCTGATCGAACCGTGGTGCGGGCCGCTCCGACAGACTTTCTCGCCGGTTGCCGTTGAACCCGAACAGCAGCGTGCGGACCGGCTCCGAAATCGAGATCATGACTTTCCCTATGGGGCTTTGAGGACGCCTCGCTTATCCGATATAAATCAGACCACGAAGCAGAAATACCAAAGCGGACGGGGACAGACGATGAGAACGACCAATCTCAGCCTTGAGGGGTTGCGGGGTGCCGCCGCGTTGCTGGTCGTTTTCTATCACGCGCATTTCTGGGTGTCCTGGCTCGGACTCGCCCGAAACGGCTATCTCGCCGTGGACCTGTTTTTCGTGCTGAGCGGGTTTGTGATCAGTTCGGCATACAGCCGCAAGCTCGACAACCCGGCAGACGCGCGATCGTTCATCGTTCGGCGCTTCGGGCGCATCTGGCCGGTCTTCATCGTCGCCACGGCGATCCAATACATGGTCACGGACAGCTTGCTCGCCGCAATGACGCGAGCAGGCCACTACCAGCCGCTCGACGTGCCGACGCCCACCGAACTCCTGTCGCTTGTCACGATGTCACAAGGCCTGAACCTGTTCGATCGCTACATCGGCAACGGATCGGCATGGTCAGCCGGCGACGAGTTCTACGTCTATCTTTTGTTCGGCGCGATGTGCGTGGCGCTACGCGGGAAGGCGCGCGTCGCCGCGTTTGCGGCGATCGCAGTGGCGGGATACGCACTCGCGATCCGGGTGTCTATCGGATCGTCGCACTGCTTGCAGACCGCAACTTGCTTCGACATGACGTACAGCTACGGGTGGGCGCGTTGCCTGGTGGGGTTCTTTGGCGGGACGTTGATCGCGGAATACCGTGGCGCGCACGTGTTCCGTGCGCTGCGAGGGCGCGCCGCCCAGATCGCGACGCTGGCCATGTCGGTTGCCTTCGTCACGTACGCCGACCGGGTGCCGGGCCTCGCGCTCGCGGCGCCGGTCGTGTTCGTCGCGCTGATCGCGTCATTGACGGAGGACTGCGGCCCGGTTGCCGAGCTGTTCAGCAAGCGGCCGTTCCAATATCTCGGCCGCGTCTCCTATCCGCTGTACCTGATCCACGCCGCGTTCCTGGAAGCGTTCGGCAGCGTCGTCAATGTGCAACGTTCGTTTGCCGCGCAAGCAGCCTGGATTGGGGTGTTCCTGCTGATCACCTTCGCGATCACGCACATGGTGCACGTGGCCGTCGAGGTGCCCTTCCGCGCGCGCTTCTACAGCTGGGCCGATCGCTTCCGGGAGCGTGCACCGCAGGTCGTGACCGACTGAAACCCGCGCGCTCGGCGTGCGGCGATCGCCGCCGTACATCGACGCCCATCGCCCCCCATCGCGCCGCACCCCGGCGCATCCACCGCACGCGGCGTCACCCCACCGCATCGGACGTCGCCCGCAACTGATACTTGAGCACCTTCCCGGCCGCGCTCGTCGGCAGCCGGTCGACGAACGAATAATGGCGCGGCACCTTGTAATTGGCCATGTTGTGCCGCGCCCAGTCGTTCAGTTCGTCCGCGTCGAGCCGCATGCCGGGCCGCAGCACCACGTAAGCGTGCCCGACCTCGCCGAGCCGCGGGTCCGGCACGCCGATCAGCGCGACCTGCGCGATCGCCGGATGCGCGCCGAACAGCCGCTCGATCTCCGCCGGATAGCAGTTGAAGCCGCCGACGATGAACATGTCCTTGATCCGGTCGGTGATCTTCAGGTTGCCGTTCGCGTCGACGCAGCCGAGATCGCCGGTATGCAGCCAGCCGTCAGCGTCGACCGCGTCGCGCGTCGCGTCGGGCTGGTTGAAGTAGCCGCGCATCACGTTGTAGCCGCGCACCCAGATCTCGCCCGTCTCGTCCGGCCCGAGCGCGACGCCGCCCGGCCCGGCAATGCGGACCTCGACGTCGCGCATCGGCCGGCCGGACGTCGACGCGACCGTCTGCGCATCGTCGCCGTGCCGGCACAACGTCGCAAAGCCGCACGACTCGGTGAGCCCGTAACCGGTCAGCACGGTCTCGAAACCGAGTTCCGCGCGCATCCGTTCGATCAGGCTCGGCGCGATCGCCGCCGCACCGGTCACCGCGATCCGCAGCGACGACAGGTCGCGCGTGCCGCGTTCCGGTGCATCGAGCAGCGCGTAGTACAGCGTCGGCGGCCCGGGCAGCACCGACACGCGCTCGTCGGCGACGCGGCGCAGCACGTCGTTGGGCTGGAACACGAGATGCGGCAGCACCGTCGCGCCGCTCGACAGCGCGGCGAGCCAGCCGGCCTTGTAGCCGAACGTATGGAAGAACGGGTTCACGATCAGATAGCGGTCGTCCTCGCGCACGCCCGTGATGCGCGCCCAGTCCTGCGCGGCACGCAGGTTCTGGCCGTGCACGGTCATCACGCCTTTCGGACGGCCCGTGGTGCCGGACGTGAACATCAGGTCCATCACGGTGTCGGGCGTCACGCCCGCCTCCCGCGCGCGGACCGCATCGAGCGGAACCTGTGCGGCGCGCGCGGCAAAAGCGTTCCAGGTCTCGTCATGCGGGCCGCTGGGCGGTTCGCCGTCGAACACGACGATGCGTTCGAGCGTCGCCGGCCGGTGCGGCCCGAGCATCGCCGGATACGAATCGCCGAGGAACGTGCCGCAGCAGAACAGCAGGCGCGCGCCGCTGTCGTGCAGGATGCCGCCGACCTCCATCCCCTTCATCCGCGTGTTGACCGGCACGAGCACCGCGCCGGCCGTGTGGATCGCGAGCGCGGCGACGATCCACAGCGGCAGGTTCGGCGCCCAGATCGCGACCCGGTCGCCTGGCTCGATGCCGCTCGCGAGCAGCGCGCGCGCCGCTTCGAGCCGCGCCGCGTCGAGCTCCGCATAGGTGAGCCGGCCCTGCTCCGATTCGATTGCCGGGTGCGCGCCGTGGCGCGCGGCGGCCCGCGCGATCAGCGCGGGGGTGGTCAAGGTTTGGTTGTCCGTCATTGTCGTGGTCGCAAGGAATGCCGCCCGCGCACGTGGCGCTGCGCGGCTCAATCGGGAAATACGACCCGCAGCGCATCGCTCGCGGGTTTCGCGCAGCACGCGAGCGTCCAGCCCGCCGCGAGTTCGTCCTCGTCGAGCACGTGGTTGCCGTCGAGCGCGACCTCGCCGCATTCGATCCGGCACATGCACGCGCCGCATTGCCCCATCCGGCACGAGTTCGGCGCCGATACCCCCGCGCGCAGCATCGCGTCGAGCAGCGTTTCGCCCGGCTGGCTGTCGAACGCGAACGACGCGCCGTCGAGCACGGTCTCGATCGCAGCGGCACACGTGCCGTCACCGATGCGGTCGCCGATACCGATGCCGGCGAAGCTGCCATCGGCCGCCGCGTCGTCCGGCTTCGCGTTCGCCGTGTTCCCTGCGTTCGTCGCGTTCGTCGCGTCCGGCAGCGACGCGAAACGCTCGACGTGCACGCGCGACCTCGGCAGCCCGAGCCCGAGCATCGCGGCGAGCGCGTTCTCCATGAACAGCGCGGGCCCGCAGATGAACGTCTCCTGCTGGCTGAACGGCCGCGCGAGCTCCTCCAGGTGCCGCTGCTGCGGCACGCCCTGCACGCTGTCGAGCCAGTGGACCACGCGCAATCGGCCCGGATGGCGCTGTGCGAGCTGCTGCAGCTCGTCGCGGAAGATCACCGAGCGTTCATCGCGGTTCGCGTAGATCAGCGTCAGCATCCCGCGCCCGTGCACGAGCGCGGATTTCAGGATCGACAGCACGGGCGTGACGCCGCTGCCGCCCGCAAACAGCAGCAGGTCGGCGTCGAGCGTGCGCGGCGTGAAGACGCCGGCGGGCGGTAGCACGTCGAGCGCGTCGCCCGCGCGCACGCGGTCGCACAGCCAGTTCGACGCACGGCCGTCGCGCACGCGCTTGACGGTGATCTTCGGCGCGGCATCGATGCCCGGCGCGCTCGACAGCGAATAGCAGCGCGCGGCCACGGTGTCGCCGCACGGCACGTTCAGCGTCAGGAACTGCCCGGGCCGGTACGCGAATGCGTCGCGCAGCGCGGCCGGCACGTCGAACACGAACGAGCAGGCGTCGTCGCTTTCGGCGATCACGGCGGCAACGGTCAGCCGGTGGAAGCGCGAATCGTCCATGACAAGGCTCCTCAGGCGACGCCCGTGATGAGTTGACCGGGGTGACCGAGTCGACCGTTGGCGATCCGGTATTCGCTGCCGTTGACGAAGCGCGCGGCGGTTGCCGTGCCGACGCCGCTCGCCGCGCCCGTGACGATCGCGATCCTGCCGTTCAATCTGTCTGCCATGTTTCGTGTCTTCCGTGTCGGTGAAACGCGGGGCTCACGCGGCCGCGCGGCTCGCGGGCGCGCCAGGTGTCGTGTACGCGCCGTCGAGGTAAACGAGCGGATCGACATCGCCGCTCATCAGCACCTCCTTGATGCGCCCGATGAATACCGTATGCGTGCCGTATTCGAAGCGGCCGTCCTGCTCGCAGACGAGGCTCGCCTGCGAGTCGTGCAGATACGGCACGCCGAGCGCGGACGTCTTCCAGTCGCCGGTCGTGAAGCGCGCTTCGCCCTTCAGGCGGCCGCTGCAGTCGATCGCGATGCCTTCGTGCCGTGCGGACAGCACGTTCACGCAAAACGCCGCGCCCACGTCGAGCGGCGGGTACAGCGACGCGCTGCGGTTGATGCAGATCAGCAGCGACGGCGGCTCGGTCGACAGCGAATCGACCGCGGTCGCGGACATCGAGTAGCGGCGGCCGCCATGCATGCTGCTGATGACCGTGACCGAGCGCGCGAGGCGGCGCATCGCGAGCAGCATGTCCGTGCGCAGCGGATGGGTGGTGAGATCGGTCATGGTCTGACTCCGTCAAGTTCTGTCGTGGATGGCCGGCCGGTCCGGCCGGTGGCGTCGGCCGCCTGCGCGGCCAGGTGGTCGGCGGCGATGAAGCCGAAGGTCATCGCCGGACCAAGCGTCGAGCCCGCGCCCGGATAGCTCGCGCCCATCACCGATGCGCTCGTGTTGCCGATCGCGTAGAGGCCGTCGATCACGGCGCCGTCGTCGCGCAGCACGCGGGCCAGCGCGTCGGTGACGAGCCCGCCCTTCGTGCCGATGTCGCCCGCGTCGATCCGCACCGCATAGAACGGCGCCTCGTCGATCGGCGCGAGGCACGGGTTCGGCTTGACCTGCGGATCGCCGTAGTAGGTATCGAACAGGTTGTCGCCCTTGCCGAATGCCTCGTCGACGCCGGTCGCCGCGTAGCGCGCGATGTCGCGCAGCGTGTCGCGCAGGCCGGCCGCATCGACGCCGATCCGCGCGGCGAGCGCATCGACCGTGTCGGCCTTCACGAGCACGTCGCGTAGCGCGTCGGGAATCCTCGCATCGGGCATCATCGATGCCGGCATGATCGGCCCGCACGGATACTTGCGGCGAAACCGCGCGTCGAACACGATCCAGGCCGGCACGTTCGCGCCGGTGCGCGCGTGGTCGCGGTACATCGCCGGCACGAATTCCGAATACGGCGCGGCTTCGTTGACGAAACGCCTGCCCAGTCGGTTGACGATCACGCAGCCCGGCAGGTTGCGTTCGACGAACAGCGCGCGCTGCTTCTCCTCGCCCGTCACGCCGACCGTCGGCGCACCCCACACGTGTTCCATCAGCGCGAGCGCGCCGCCGAGCCGATGGCCTTCGGCGATCGCGTCGCCGGTGTTTCCCGGCGGCGTCGCGCTCCACTGCGCGCGGGTCGGCTGCAGCAGGTAACGTTCGCGCATCGGCTGGTTGCGCTCGAAGCCGCCCGCGGCGAGGATCACGCCGCGCCGCGCGGCGATCGTCACCGGCTGGCCCGCGCGCAGCGCGCGCACGCCGGTCACGCGGCCGTCGACGTCGAGCAGGTCGCGCATCGGCGTGTCGAGCCAGACCGGCACGTGGCGATCGAGCAAGGCGCGGCGCAGCCCGCCGACGAGCGCGTTGCCGAGCGTCAGGCGCCGGTCGCGGCGCGTGTGCCGGCGCATCCGCAGATCGAGCCAGTAGCGGCCGAACTGCGCGAGCGCGAGCTTCACGAAGCCCGGGCCGCGCGACAGCAGCGTGTGCGCTTCCTTCGACGTAACCGCGACGCGGCCGCCGATCAGCGTGCCGGGCGACGGCGGGCGCAGCCGCTCGAACTCGTCGCCGAGCAGCGCGCCGTCAAACGCCAGCGGATCGAGCGCACGGTAGCCGGGCATCGCGCCCGGCAGCTTCTGGAAATAGTCCGCGTACTTCGGCAGCGCCTGGTAACGCACCGGCGTCTTCGCTTCGAGGTAGCGCAGCATCTCCGGTGCGCGGTCGAGATACGCGTCGAGCTTGTCGGCGGGCGTGGCTCCTGCCGTGCATGCGTCGAGATAGCTGCGCGCCGCGTCGCGCGTGTCGGTCGCGCCGAGCTCGCCGATGTGGTGATTGCACGGCACCCAGATTCCGCCGCCCGACACGGCCGACGTGCCGCCGTACAACCCGGTCTTCTCGATCACGACGACCGAGAGGCCTCGGTCCGCCGCACGGCAGGCCGCGAGCAGGCCGCCCGCGCCCGAGCCGACGACGACGACGTCGAATACGTATTGCTGCGCTTGCGCGTCGTTCATCGCCGCCTCGTCAGATGAAGAAGTCCGTGTTGTCGCGGCCGAGCATCACCGCGCCGAGGTTCTGGCCGAAGCGGTCGACGTTGTTCGCGTAGTGCGCGCGCGCCGCATGCAGGTCGAGGAAGCGCCGCACCAGCGGATTGCGGTGATAGATGCCGTTGCCGCCCGCGTAGCGCAGCAGCGCGTTGGCCGCCTGCGCGCAGCGCTCGGCGACCTGCGCCGACTGGTAGCGGAAATGCACGCGCCGCTCGATCGACACGGCCGGGCCGCCGTTCGCGGCCGCCATCAGCTCGGCGAAGTTGCGCCGGAGCAGCATGCGCATCTCGTCGATCGCGACCGCCGCGTTCGCGCACGCGCCCTGCGCACCCGGATCGTCGGTGGTCTTCGTGCCGCTGTTCGTGGATACGCGCGTCGCCGCATACGACGTGAAATCGTCGAGCGCGCCCTGCAGCGCGCCGATGCACGACGTGCACACCGCGCGCACGAAGATCTGCGCGAACGGCAGCCTGAACAGCGGCGCGTCGTTGATCGCGAGGCCCGGGCTCGTGCCCATCATCCCGTCGACGGCCTTGTGCGTGCGGTACGCGGGCACGAACACGTCGTCGACGACGATGTCGTGGCTGCCCGTCGCGCGCAGGCCGAGCACGTCCCAGTCACGCTCGATCCGGTAATCGTGCTTCGGCAGCAGGAAGGTCCGGTATTCGGGCGGCTCGCCCGCCTTCGCCGGCGGCACCAGCGCGCCGAGGAACACCCAGTCGCACAGTTCGCTGCCGCTCGAGAACTTCCAGTGGCCGGACAGCCGGAAGCCGCCGTCGACCGGCGTCACGCGGCCGACCGGCATGTAGGTCGATGCGATCAGCGTCGCCGGATCGTCGCCCCACACGTCCTGCTGCGCCTGTTCGTCGAACAGCGCGAGCTGCCAGTTGTGCACGCCGACGACGCCGTACACCCACGCCGTCGACATGCAGCCACGCGCGAGCGCCATCTGGATGTCGAAGAAAGTCTGCGGATCGAGTTCGTAGCCGCCGTAGCGTTTCGGCTGCAGCACCTTGAAGAAGCCGGCGGCCTGCAGTTCGGCGACCGTCTCGGCCGGAATGCGGCCCTGCGCCTCTGCCTGCGCGGCCCGCCCGGCGAGCGCCGGGGCCAGTTCCTCCGCCCGCGCGATCAGCGTGGCGGCCAGGGCGTTGGAATCGTTATCGCGATGCACGGATGTCTCCTGTCGTTGCGATCGATGGTGTTCGCGGGGCGCGTGCGCCGCATCGTCCGAAAGGACGACCGGCGCGACCCCGCGCGTCACGCGCGTCACGCGTACTTGCGCTGCACTTCGCGGTTGAAGAACGGAATCACGTGCTCGCCGATGTTGCGGATCGTCTCCATCTGCGCGTCGTGCGGCACCGTCCCCATCTGGCAAAGGAACAGCACTTCGTCGACGCCGGCTTCCTGCAGGCGGCCAACGTAGCCGATGCAGTCGTCCACCGTGCCGTACGCGTGGTTCGGGTTCATCATCGCGAGCGCCGGATCGGCGAAATCGACCACCACCTCCTCCGACGCGAAGCGCGAGCGGATCACCATTTCGCCGCTATCGGCCTGCACGAGGTCGTCGCCCCACTTCGACGGGTCCGGACGCTCGCCGCCCGTGTACCAGTACGCGAGCGATTCCATGAAGTAGCGCTGGCCGCGGATGCCGATCTTGCGGGCCTGCTGGCCGTCGGCGAGCACGACCGTCGGGCACAGCGCGGCGAGGTGCTGGGTCGGGCGGAAGCCGACCTGGTCTTCCGGCTTGCGGGTCGCCCACGCGTCGCGGTAGATCGCGTTCTTCTTCGCGACTTCGTCCGGGCCGCCGAAGCCGAGCACGAGCGCACCCATCCCGCGCTGCCCCGCGCGCAGCAGCGCGTCGGTGTTCGTGCACGCGAGATACATCGGCGGGTGCGGATCCTGGAACGGCTTCGGATGGATCGGTCGCTTCGGAATCTTGATGTACGTGCCGTCGTGCTCGATTTCGTCCTGCACGAACATCTTCGGCACGAGGTACATCGATTCGTCGATCATCGGCTGCAGCTTGTCGAGCTCGTAGCCGAACGCGCCCGCCTCCTGCTGGCTGCCGCCCTTGCCGACGCCGAAATGCACGCGGCCGCCCGACAGGATGTCGAGCAGCGCGACGCGCTCCGCAACCTTGATCGGATGGTTCATCGCCGGCGGCAGGCAGACGACGCCGTGGCCCAGGCCGATGCGCGTCGTGCGGCCGGCGAGGTACGCGAGGAACGTCTCAGGCGCGCTCATGTGCGCATAGTTGGTCAGCGACGTGTGCTCGACGCACCAGACCGTGTCGAAGCCGACCTGCTCGGCGAGCAGCGCCTGTTCGACCGTCTCCTGGAACACGCGGTGGTCGCCTTCGCGCGACGCGTCGGTGGTCTGGGCTTCGTAGATGAGGGAAAACTTCATTGCGTGCGTCTCCATGGATGTTGGACGGGTCGGGGTCGCGCAGGCCATCTGCGGCACGCAGACGGATAGCGACGGTCCACGGATGGGAGTGTCGGCGCGCGCGCGGACGCGGACATCGTCTGTTTGGAGTAACGGGGCGCGTTCGCGGACAGAGGGGTTTCACCGTCATCCGATCGGACTGCGTGCGACCGCCCGGGGTCGCGCTAGGATCGTCCGGCGGCGGCGTGCACGCCGCGTCACGACAAGGGAGACAACGGATGAAGGTTTCTATGCTGCTGTATCCGGTCGACGACATCGACACGGCATTGCCGCTGTTCGTCGACGGCCTGGGCCTGAACGTGAAGTTCCGCGATGGCGACCGCTATTGCGCGCTAGACGGCGGCCCGCTGACCATCGCGCTGGTTGCGGGCGACGAGCAGATCGTCGAGCGCGCGGCGCTGACGCTGCGGGTTGATGAGGATGACGATCTGTATGCGGCGATGGCGCGCGTCGTCAAGGCGGGCGCGTCGGTGCGGGTGCCCGTGCAGGCGGGGCCGCACGAGTTTCGCGCGGTGCTCGAAGATCGCAACGGCGCGCTGCTCGTGATTTCGCAGAAACGGGCAGCTTGAATGTCGGACCCGAGCGCCGGACCTGCGCTCGCGTGAGCGGTCCGTCGGGCGGGCCGTCGCGCTCCGTCGCTGCCCGCCCGTCCCCGTCAACCGAGCGGCACCACGCTGCCGAGCAGGATTCGCACGAGCGTCGCCTGGCGGGTCACGCCCGTCTTCGAGAAGATCGCGCGCAGGTGCGTGCGCGCCGTGTTCTTGCTGATCCCCGATTCCTCGGCGGCTTCCTCGAGCGTCATCCCGTTCGTCAGCAGCAGCGCGAGCGACGTTTCGGCCGGCGTCAGGTCGAACAGCTTGCGGATGATCTCCTGCGCGCCCTGCGGCTTGCGGTCCGGATCGCGCACCAGCAGCGCGACGGCCGGCCGCCGCTTGTTGTCTTCCGACCAGTCCGACAGCAGGATCGTGCGCACCAGCAGCCCGAGGCGCGGCTTGTCGAAGCTGCGGGTGACCGGCATCGCCTCGACGATCGCGGACGCGGTGCCGTGATGGCCCATCACCGCATGGCGGATCAGCCGCTGCAGCGTGCGGTTCTCCTGCGCATCGGTCGCCTCGATCGTGCCGCGCGCGACGCACAGGCCGTTACCCTGCTTGAGGATCTCGTCGGCGACGCCGTTCATGTCGATGATCGCGCCCTTTTCGTCGAGCGTGATCATCCCGACCTGCATCCGGTTCACGGCGTTCGCGTAGATCGACCGTTCGACTTCGGCCGTGTCAAGCCGCGAATGCAGTTCGACCGCGCGCTTCAGGTGCGGCAGCAGCAGTCCGCAGATCGCCTTGTCGCGCGCTGAAAACGGTTTCGACGCGTGCTTGCGGCACACGCGGAACCGGCACTCGACGCCGGACGGCGTGCGCAGGTCCGCGCCGAGGATGTGGCGCACGTCCGACGGTTTCAGGAACTGCTTGTAGAACTCGCTCGACAGCCAGCCCGTTTCGCCGAACACCTCGTCAGCCGTCACGACGCGATCGGCCGGCAGGCCGATGAACGGGTCGAGCGAATAGTAGTACGAATTGTACGAAGCCTCGCCGTCGCCGGGCACCACCGGGCCGAACTCCGACGCATGCACCGACAGCGGTGCGCGGCGGTCGCTCGCGGCCGCGCGCAGGATCAGCGTCACGTAGTTCGCGTCGAGCCAGCGCCGCACCAGCTCGAGCGCGCCCGCCCACGGCGGCGTCTCGAGCGGCCCCTGGTAAATCCGCGCCATCAGCTCGCTGAACTCCGCGACGCTGAGGCCGGCCTCCTCCTCCATCGTTGACTGGCTCTCTTGCGGAGCCCATCTTGTCTCCATCAGCACGCTCCATCCTCCATGCGATTCGTTCAATCCGATTCAGCCGCGCCGCCAAGATTAAGACGCGTCTTGATCGGCGTCATCGGGAGATTTACTGAAGACGGAGCTTTCGCTATCTGGACGACCGAACCATCGTCCAATCGGATGATGTGACGCGCAGGCCGCTGCGCTGGAATGGCCGTCAGGCCGCGCCGGCAAGCATCCGGCGCGCTCTCAGGGAAACCGCGATGCGGGTATACCTGATTCGATCCGCACCCGATTCAGACAGGAGTTCCGATGCCGCTCGACCCCCAGGCGCAGGCGTTGCTGGCCGCGTTCGCCCAGGCCCCCGCGATCGATTTCGATCAACTGACCGTTCCCGCCTACCGCGCGAGTCTCGCGGCGGGCGGCGCCTTTGCTCCCGGCGACGCGATCGCCGCCGAGGAGGACTGGCGCATTCCCGCATCGGGCCACGTGTTGCCCGCGCGGCTCTATCGTCCGCACGCCGACGGCCCGTTGCCGCTGACCGTGTTTTTCCACGGCGGCGGCTTCGTGTCGTGCGGCCTCGAATCGCACGCGAACCTGTGCCGCAGCCTCGCGCAGCGCGCACGCACGCTCGTGCTGTCGGTCGACTACCGGCTCGCGCCCGAGGCGCGCTTTCCGGCGGCTGCACACGACGCGTGCGACGCGGTGCGCTGGGCGGCCGCGAGCGCACGCGATCTCGGCGCACTCGACGGCGCACTCGCGGTGGCGGGCGACAGCGCGGGCGGCAATCTTGCTGCCGTCGCCGCGCTGCAGCTGCGCGGCTCGGGCATCCGGATCACGCATCAGCTGCTGCTGTATCCCGTCGTCGATTGCGCGACCGAGCATCCGTCATACGAATCGCTCGGCAACGGCTACTTCCTCACCGCGGACATGATGCGCTGGTTCAAGCGCCACTATTTCGGCGACGATGCGGACCGCGCATCGCCGCTCGCGAGCCCGCTTGCCGCGCGCGATCTCGCCGGCGTGCCGCCCGCGACGATCGTCAGCGCCGAATTCGATCCGCTGCGCGACGAAGCCGAAGCGTATGCGGCGCGCGTCGCACAGGCCGGCACGCCGGTCACGCTCGTGCGCTGGCCCGGCCAGCTGCATGGCTTCGCGAGCATGCTCGGCGCGGTCGACGCCGCCGATCGCGCACTGACGTTCGCGGCCGACGCGTTGCGCCGTGCGTTCGCAGCACCGGAGGCGCGATGACGCTCGCGAGCACCCGGGAGATCGTCGACGAACTGCGCGCGGGCCGCATGGTGTTGCTCGTCGACGAAGAGGATCGCGAGAACGAGGGTGACCTCGTGATCGCGGCCGACCACGTGACGCCCGACGCGATCAACTTCATGGCGCGTTTCGGGCGCGGCCTGATCTGCCTGACGCTGACCGCCGAACGCTGCGCGCAGCTCCGGCTGGCACCGATGGCCGATCACAACGGCACGCCGTTCGGCACCGCGTTCACGGTGAGCATCGAGGCGGCCGACGGCGTGACGACCGGCATCTCGGCCGCCGACCGCGCGCATACGATCCGCACCGCCGTGCGCGCCGGCGCGCGGCCCGACGATCTCGTGCAGCCCGGCCACGTGTTCCCGATCGCCGCGCGGCCGGGCGGCGTGCTCGTCCGCGCGGGGCACACCGAGGCCGGCTGCGACCTCGCGGCGCTCGCGGGCCTCACGCCGGCCGCGGTGATCTGCGAAGTGATGAACGACAACGGCACGATGGCTCGGCTGCCCGAGCTGCAGGCGTTCGCCGCGCATCACGGGCTGAAGATCGGCACGATCGCCGACCTGATCCACTACCGGCGCGAACACGAGTCGCTCGTCGAACGTGTCGGCGAGCGACCGCTGCATACGCCGTGGGGACGGTTTCGCGCGATCGAGTATCGCGACACCGTGCACGGCGCGCCGCATCTCGCGCTCGTGCGCGGCGAGCCCGATCCGGCGGCGCCCGTGCTGACGCGCGTGCACGAATGCCATTCGCTGCTCGACCTGCTCGATGCCGAGCCGTCCGCGCATTCGTGGCCGTTGCACGCGGCGTTGCAGCGGATCGACGCGGCCGGCTGCGGGGTCGCGGTGCTGCTCGATTGCGACCTGCGCAGCGACCACGCGCGCGCGCCGGCGGGCGGCGGACGCCGCGACGGGCGCGCGACCGGCATCGGCTCGCAGATCCTGCGCGAACTCGGCGTGCGACGGCTGAACGTGCTGTCGAGCCCGTTCCGGCTGCCCGCGCTGTCGGGGCACGATCTGGAGATCATGGCGTTCATCCCGCTCGGCGACGACGATCCGGAAACGGCGCGGCTCGCGCCGGGGCTCGGGCGGCGGGCCGCGTGAGCCCACGGGAGCCCGGTGACGGGGCAGCCGATTCCCGCAAGCCGGCCCGGCTGGCGGCGCGTCCGCACGTGCGCCGCGCCTCTTCCGGGCCGCCACGCGGCCTGTCCGTTACACGACCGTCTGCTTCCGTCCGAACGGGCTGCAAATACAACCTATCGGTTGTAGTGACGAAATACAGTCGATGAGTTGTATCGCTCCGTCCATATGTCGCAGAGCGTCGTTCAGCTTGCCAACCGGAGTCCGTCGCTGCCGCACGGCTCATGCCCGGGGACGGCAACGTCCTTCTGGCCGGAATTCAGCACAGGCCCTCATCCGCCCGGACGATGCGCGCGCCCGCCAGCGCCGCACAATGCATCGCGTGTCCGATCCTTTCCCTCGCCCCGACATGGCATCCGCCGACCTTTCCACCGCCTTCAGCCCGCTGCGCGTCGGTCCGCTGACGCTGCGCAATCGTATGATCAAATCCGCGACCAACGAAGGGATGACGCCGAACGGCGTACCGTCGCGCGCGCTCGTGCGATTTCACGAACGCACTGCCGAAGGCGGCGCGGCGCTCACGACCGTCGCCTATTGCGCGGTCAGCCCCGACGGCAGGACGTTCGTCGACCAGGCGCAGCTCGACGCGCCATCCATCCGGCATTTCCGCGCGCTGACCGACGCTGTCCATCGCCACAGTGCGGCGGCATCCGCGCAGATCACGCACGGCGGCTGCTTCACGTTCCTGCCTGTGCTGTCGACGCGGCGGCCGCTCAGCGCGTCGGGCGGCTTCAACAAGGTCGGCGTGATGAGCGGCCGGTTCCTGAAGCAGGCGATGACGCGCGACCAGATGACGGCCGTCGCGGCCGAGTTCGCGCAGGCCGCCCGCCACGCGCGCGATGCGGGTTTCGACGCGGTCGAGATCCACATGGGTCACGGCTACCTGCTGAGCCAGTTCCTGTCGCCGCTCTACAACCGCCGCCGCGACGCGTACGGCGGCGATGCGGCGCGGCGCGCGGCATTTCCGGTCGAGGTGCTGCGGCGCGTGCTCGACGCGGTGGGCCGGGATCTCGCGGTGATCTGCAAGATCGGCGTGACCGAAGGCGTGCGCGGCGGCGGCACGGCAGACGATGCGTGCGAGGTCGCGCGCCGGCTCGAAGCCGAGGGCGCGCACCTGCTGGTGCTGAGCGGCGGGATGAACGTCGAATCGGTATGGCAGCTGTTCGGCAGCCCGCTGCCCGGTGACGCGCGCGCGAATGCCGACAACGCGATCGTGCGCACCGCGATGGCGCTGCAGAAGCTCACCGAGCCGAAGCTGGGCGCGTTCCGCGAACTGTACTTTCTCGAGCATTCGCGCAAGGTCCGTGCGGCGGTCCGGATGCCGCTCGCGTATCTCGGCGGCGTGCGCTCGCGCGACAACGTCGCCCGCGCGCTGCACGACGGCTTCGATGCGGTGGCGATGGCGCGCGCGCTCATGTTCGAGCCGGACTTCGTAAACCGGCTGCGCGACGGCCGCAGCGAGCGGTCGGGCTGCACGTCGTGCAATCGCTGTGTCGTGTCGATGTATACGCCCGGTGGCACGTCGTGCGCACTGCAGCAGCCGAACGATCCGGAGCCGAACCGGCTGCCGGCCGCGGACGGCTGAACGCCGGGCGACGCACGTGGCGTCGCGCCAGCCTGCCGACAGCGGACGGCCGATGGACGACGCGCGGCCCGCTCGCGCAGGCGCGAATTCCATCCGCCGGCGTCCCGTCAGCCGGCGTCGCGCGCCCGCGCGAGTGCGGCGAGGTTCCCTTCGCCGAACCCGTGATGCCCGTGCCGCTGGACGATCTCAAAGAAGATCTCGCCGGGCCGCCGCTTGACGAAGGTCTGGAAGAACAGCCGCGGCGGACCGTCGCCGTCCGTCTCGCCGTCGACCAGCACCGCGCGCCGGCGCAGTGCGTCGAGGTCGAGGCCATGGCCCGGCAGCCGCGCGTCGACCTCGTCGTAGTAGCGCTCAGGCGGCTCGATGAACTCGACGCCGTTCTCGCGCAGCGCATCGACGCTTGCCAGGATGTCGTCGGTCGCGAGCGCGACGTGCTGGACGCCCTCGCCCGGATGGTCGGGCAGGTACGCGTGCATCAGCTCGGTGCGCCGCGTGCCCTCCTCGTACACGGGAATCCGCACCGCGCCGCACGGCGACACCATCACGCGCGACTCTTCCGATACGTGCCAGTGCGCGTCGATTTGATGGATTTCGCGGAAATACAGCAGGTCGCGATAGAAATCCAGCCATTCCTGCATGCGCCCGGCGCCGACCGTCTGTGTGAAATGGTCGACCTGCTGCAGCCCGACGCCCTCGAATTCGAGATCGGTATGTGCGGTGGCGACGTCGATCGGCCGGAAGTCGACGTCGAAGATCGAGATGTCGCCGACGCCGCCGCGCTGGCCGCCGCGCCCCCGCCAGCGGTCGACGAAATACAGGTGCGAATCGCCGATGCCCTGGATCGCCGGAATCCGCAGCTCGCCGACGCCGAGCCGTTCGCCCTCGAACGCCCACGCGCCGAGCTCGATCGCGCGTTCGAATGCGCGCCGCGCATTCCCGACCCGCAGGCCGATCGCGCAGACGCCCATCCCGTACTCTTCCGCATAGCGCGCGGCGAACGAATCCGGCTCCGCGTTGATCAGGAAGTTCATCTGGCCTTGCCGGTACAGCGTGACGGCCTTGCTGACATGCCGCGCGATCGCCTTGAAGCCGAGCTGCTCGAAGCGTTGCGCGAGCGCGTCCGGCACCGGCGCCGCGAACTCGACGAATTCGAGGCCGGCCATCCCGAGCGGGTTGGCGGCCGGATCGTCGACAGGCGGCGTGTCGCTGGACAGGGGGGGATGATTGCCGAGCATTCCAGTCTCCGGGGACAAGCAGGTCGATGACAGTGCGCCGGTGCCGCGTCGCGGCCCGGCCGCGCGGCCGGCGAACAACCTGCCCGCGCCGCGCTACGTTTTTCAATGGTGCAGATTTTAACCAAATCGTTCATGCCGGCACACCTCGGCCGAACGGACAGTCCCGGATACGAGCCCGCCGCGCGGACCGCCCGGCTTGGTGCAAACCCGCAAAGCGTTCGATCAGCGCACGGATTTGAACGATAATCGCGCACTTTTGCCAATCAGCCAATTGCCGCGATGCGGCGCACGCCCTATTCTCCGTTCACCCAACGCCTTCAATGCAGCATCGGACGCGGCACTGCCACGATTCCATGATGCGCCGTGCCAGGAGACATCGCCATGCCCCCCACCGCTTTTGACACCCTCGACACCCTCGACACCGCCGGCATCGCTCGCACGAAAAGCCAGGCCCGCAAGGCCGCGATCGGCAGCTTCGTCGGCGCGGTAGTCGACTGGTACGACTTCCTGCTGTACGGAATCGTCGCCGCGCTCGTGTTCAATTCCGCGTTCTTCCCGCAAGTCAGCGCGACGATGGGCACGCTGGCCGCGTTCGCGACGTTCGGCGTCGGCTTCCTGTTCCGGCCGCTCGGCGGCGTCGTGTTCGGCCACTACGGCGACCGGCTCGGCCGCAAGCGGATGCTCGTGCTGACCGTGATGCTGATGGGACTGTCGACCGTCGCGATCGGCCTGCTGCCGACCTACGCGACGATCGGCTGGTGGGCGCCCGTGCTGCTCGTCGCGATGCGCGCGCTGCAGGGCTTTGCGGTCGGCGGCGAATGGGGCGGCGCGGCGCTGATGGCCGTTGAAAGCGCGCCGCAGAAGAAAAAGGCGTTCTACAGCAGCGGCGTGCAGGTCGGCTATGGCGTCGGGCTCGTGTTCGCGACCGGCATCGTGTCGATCCTGAACCACACGCTCGGCGAAGCCGCGTTCAAGTCGTGGGCCTGGCGCCTGCCGTTCGTGTTCAGCATCGTGCTGGTGCTGATCGGCCTGTGGGTGCGCAAGAGCATGGACGAGTCGCAGGAGTTCGTCGAGAAGGTCGAGCACTCGAACCGCAAGCTGCGCCTGCCGGTACTCGAAGCGCTGACGCGCCATCCGAAGGCGTTCCTGCTGATCGTCGCACTGCGCCTCGCCGAGCTGTTCACGATGTACATCGTCACCGCGTTCGCGCTCAGCTACTCGACGACCAACCTCGGCATGTCGCGCGACCTGTTCCTGAACATCGGCCTGCTGGTCGGCGCGGTGAGCTGCGTGACGATCCCGTGCTTCGCGTGGCTCGCCGACCGCTTCGGCCTGCGCCGGATCTACCTGGTCGGCGCGCTGATCGGCCTCGCGTCCGCGGTGCCGTTCTTCCTCGCGCTCGAAGCGCGTTCGATCGCGTGGATCGTGATCTTCTCGATCCTGCTCGCGAATGCCGCGCACGACATGGTCGTGAGCGTCCAGCAGCCGCTCTTCACCGAACTGTTCGGCGCCGAATACCGATACAGCGGCGCGGGTGTCGGCTACCAGTTCGCGAGCGTGGTCGGCGGCGGCTTCACGCCGTTCATCGCGGTCGCGCTCGTCAACTTCGGCGGCGGTTCGTGGCATCTCGTTGCGGGCTACCTCGCGGCCGGCTGCCTGATCTCGCTCGTCGTCGCCGCGCGGATGCGGGCCGCGCACTGATCGCCCGCTGCCCGTGCATGACCAGCGGCCGGTAACGGCGGTCATGGACGAACGAGCCGGCCCGGTCGCCCGTACCGCGGGCATGATCGGCCGGCCATGCCCCTCTCCCGTTTCCGCCGCGCCCGCCTGCAGCCCGCGCCGACGAGCCAACACGCCGCTCGCCGCTCGCCGCTCGCCGCTCGCCGCTCGCCGCTCGCCGCCAAAATAACATCGAAGCGACGTCAAACACTGTCAAACCGCGTCCCGATCTCCCCACATCGCACCATCACTTTCCACCGGCATGCCCGACCGATGGCATCATATGGGCCTACGTCAGTCACCGATACGCCCCCATATCATGTCGAATCTCATCGTCCACGGCGGCAACCCGCTGCGCGGCGACATTACACCGTCCGCCAACAAGAATGCCGTCCTGCCGATCCTGTGCGCCACCCTGCTGACCGACCAGCCGCTGCGGCTCGTCGGCGTGCCGGACATCACCGACGTGCGCAAGATCCTCGACATCTTCCGCACGCTCGGCAGCGACGTGTCGATCGATTTCGCGACCGGCATCCTCGAGCTCCATCACCGCAACACCACGTTCGACCCGGCCGTGCATCGGCTGCCCGAGGCGATGCGCTCGTCGATCATGCTGATCCCGCCGCTGCTTGCGCGCTTCGGCGTCGCCCGTCTCGAGAACGACGTGAAGGGCTGCACGCTCGGCGTGCGCGAGATCGACCCGCACGTCGAGGTGTTCGAGCGTTTCGGCGCGCATATCGAGCGCACGCCCGACTCGCTGATCGTGCGCTCCGATGGTCCGCTGAAGGCGAACGACCACTGGCTCGACTACGCGTCCGTGACGACCACCGAGAATTTCGCGCTGTGCGCGACCGCCGCGGCGGGCACGTCGACGCTGATGAACGCCGCGTCCGAGCCTCACGTGCAGGAGTTTTCGCAGTTCCTCGCGATGCTCGGCGTCGAGATCCATGGCATCGGCACGTCGCGGCTCTGCGTGACCGGCGGCGCCCGGCTCGGCGGCGGCGAATTCCGCTTCGCGGAGGACTTCCACGAAATCGCGACGTTCCTTGCGCTCGGCGCGATCACCGGCGGCGACATCGTCGTGCGCAACTCGTCGCCCGAGCATTTCCCGCTGATCGACCGCACGTTCGCGAAATTCGGCGTGCACGTCACGCACCGCGACGGCTGGTCGCGCGCCGAGCGCGACGGCCCGCTGCGCGTGCGCCGGCCGTTCACGCAAAACATCCTGACCAAGGTCGAAGCCGCGCCGTGGCCGTACCTGCCGGTCGACCTGCTGCCGATCTTCATCGCGCTCGGCGTGCAAGCGGAAGGCAGTGCGATGTTCTGGAACAAGGTTTACGACGGCGCGCTCGGCTGGTCGGGCGAGCTGTCGAAGTTCGGTGCGCACGTGCTGCTGTCCGACCCGCACCGGCTGATCACGTTCGGCGGGCTGAAGCTGACGCCGGCGCGCGTCGAGAGCCCGTACATCATCCGCGTCGCGATCGCGCTGCTGATGGTGGCCGCAAGCATCGAGGGGCGCTCGGAAATCATGAACGCACTGCCGATCCGCCGCGCGCATCCGCATTTCGTCGAGAACCTGCGTTCGGTCGGCGCGAACGTCGAGTGGACGAGCAGCGAGTGATGTCGTGCTGGCAGTGGCGCCGGTCAATCCACCCCCGGCGTCACTCTCCTTCCCCACATTCGACGTCGCCCGCGCCCATGTGGTCGAAACCGTAGAGCATCACTGCGGTCATGCCACGCGCCGGGTTGCTCGGACGCTGCCCCTGACTGCCGTCGAGCGGGCCTGACGGATACTGGACGCTCGTGTCCATCAGGTTCTCGCGCTGCGCCTGCAATTCCGCCTCGGTGAGCTTGCTGCCTTCCGCGCGCGGCAGCCCGAACGCGTTGCGCACCTCGGCTTCGTTCCACGTTCCCTTCAGCGTGACGGTCACCATCTGCAGGTCGCCATGCTCCCAGTCGAGTTCGACTTTCGTGGCGAGCGGATGCACGCTGGCCGCAAGTCGATCGGGGAACGCCGGGCCTTCATAGTAGGAACCGGTGTTCTTGCATGCGTCGCCGGTGTTCTTGTAATGCTTCAACGCGCAATTGAAGCGTTTGTCGCGATAGCCAAGCGTCGTTTCGAGGTAGCAGCCGAATTTCGGCGCGGACATGCGAGGCCAGGCCCGCACGTCGATTGCCGGTCGCGACAATGTCGTGCCGGCCGCCGGGTTCGCCACTGCAAGCAGTGGTGCGGCCGCAACGAGCACGGCCAAAGCAGATTCACGGAATTTCATTTTTATTTCCGGCAATACGGGCGCGCGGCCCCAATGCATCGCTGCAGGAGCCAATCGATGTCGTCGAGCAGGCAGCCAGCGACGCTCGATCTCGTTAGCCGCCCGCCGGAGCGATTCGCATGATGCAAACGGCGCTGCGAAAAAGAAAATCAAACTCGTCCTATTGCTCAAGCGCGCCGCGCCGAGGATTCTAGCGTGTCTTCCTCCCATTCGAAACACGACGCCCGCGTCTGAAAATTCAAATCGGAAAATGCGTCGAATTCCAATTCGGCGAGATCTTCCGATTCGACGGGGTCCATAAGAACGCATGAAAGCAAAATTCGATCTGATGCAAATGCGCGATGTCTGGATTGATGCGTACATCGATGGCGACATCGAACTGATGAACTACGTGGAAAGCCCGCAATTCTTCGTGAAGCACGGCGGCGCGATGACCACGAAACAACAGCGAGTCGCCCGGATGCGAGCGCATGCGGCCGAGCAGGCTTTGCGCATGTCGGGCGTGAGATACGAGGACGAAACCCGGCACGTCTCCGAACAGGGAGAATGGGCGACCGTATCGGGCATCGGCGTGATGCGAAAGAGCGAAATGATCCGTGCGCGCTACACGTTTCTCGAGTTGTGGGTGATCAACGACGGGCGTTGGCAAATTGCCGCGCTGTGCTACGAGCATATGGAAATCGACCGCGAGCACGATTCCTGATCGAGCCTGACACTGGATGCCGAAGTGATCGGGCGACCGAACCTTGCAACCGCCCCGCTCCACGAACCTCCCATCCCGTCCGATTCGCGCGATAATCGCCCACTCCCGCGCGAACACCGCGCCACCCCGACGATCCTGCCCAGATGAAAAAGGCCGAACTCGACAAGCGCGACTGGATAGCCGGCCTCGAAAAAGGCCTGATGATCCTCGAGGCGTTCGACAGCCAGCACGCGCGCATGACGCCGACCCAGGCCGCCGCGCGCACGGGTCTCACGCGCACCGCCGCGCGGCGCTACCTGCTGACGCTCGAATCGCTCGGCTACGTGTACACGGACGGCAAGCTGTACGGCCTCACGCCGCGCGTGCTGCGGGTCGGCTGGTCGTATTTCGACTCGGCGCGCCTGCCGCGCACCGTCCAGCCGTACCTGCAACAACTGAGCGCGACGCTGAACGAATCCGCGTACGTGAGCGTGCTCGACGAATGGGAACTGGTGTTCATCGCGCGCAACGGCGTGTCGCGCGTGATGACGACGGGCTTCGTGCTCGGCGCGCGCGTGCCGGCGCCGCTGACCTCGCCGGGCGTCGTGCTGCTCGCGCACCAGCCGGACCGCAACGCGGTCCGCACATGGCTCGACGGCGCGGAACTGCCGCCGTTCACCCCGCATACGATCACCAACAAGGCCCGCCTGCTCGAACAGATCGACCGGGCCCGCGACGACGGGTTCGCGGCGATCGAGCAGCAATTGCAGGTCGGCGTGCGCGGGATCGCGGTGCCGCTGAAGAACCGCCACGGCGAAGTCGTCGCTGCGCTGAGTACCAACATGCCGATCGGCACCGAAACGACCGACGCCGCCGTGCGACGCGTGCTGCCGCATCTGCAGGAAACGGCGCTCGCGATGCTGAACGTGCTCTGAACGCGGCGCGGCGGGAACGCTTATCGCATTCAGCCGATCCGCCACCAGCGCGGCAGCAGCGCACGCACTTCGCGGCGGCGATAGCGGTCGTCGATCAGGTGCACGACGCCCTCGTCTGCCTCGGTGCGAATCACGCGCCCGGCCGCCTGCACGACCTTCTGCAATCCCGGATACAGGTAGATGTAGTCGTAGCCGTTGCCGAAGCGCGCGTCCATTGCACGCCGCATCTGCTCGTTCACGTCGTTCACCTGTGGCAGCCCGAGCGTCGCGATGAACGCGCCGATCAGCCGCTCGCCGGCCAGGTCGACCCCTTCCGAAAACGCCCCGCCGAGCACCGCAAAACCAACGCCACGCCCGCCCGCATCGAAACGCGCGAGGAACGCGTCGCGCTCGGCCTCGGCCATGCCGGGCGCCTGCGCCCAGACGGGCACGTCCGGGTGACGTGCCTGCATCAGCGCGACGACGCGCTGCAGGTAATCGAAACTGCTCAGGAAGCTCAGGTAATTGCCGGGCCGCTCCGCGTACTGCGCGGCGATCAGGTCGGCGATCGGCGCGAGCGACCGGTCGCGGTCGCGCCAGCGCGTCGATACGTGGCCCGCGACCCGCACGCTGAGCTGCTCCGCGCGGAACGGCCCGTCGACGTCGAGCCAGCCCGTGTCTTCGGGCAGCCCGAGCGTGTCGCGATAGAAACGAAACGGGCTCAGCGTCCCCGAAAACAGCACGGTTGCGCGCGCGGCCGCATAGCGCGGCGCGAGAAACCCGGCCGGGATCACGTTGCGCACGCAGAGCGTCGATTGAGTACGGCGCCTGCGGCCGGCCGGAGCGACGCCGTCGAGCGCCGGCTGCCGAGGCAGCGGCTCGCCGTGCAGCGTCACGTCGAAGATCGACGCGTCGTCGAACGCATCCGCGAGCGCGCCGAACTGGATAGCGTCGAAATGAAACCGCAGCAACGCGTCGCCGTTCGCGCGCGGCGCATCGGCCAGGTGCTCGCCGATCGCGGACACGAGGTTCTGCACGGCCGACACGAGCGAACCGGGAATATCCGGATAGGCGGCATAGCGCGTCTCCTGCGCGCGGCTCAACGCACCCCAGGCGCGACCGAGCCGCTCGAACGCCTTGCGCAGCGCCGCCGGCGCCGCGTCGCGCGCGGCCGCGAAATCGAACGGGTCGAGCGCCGCGCTGTACATCTTGCGCGCCCGGTCGAGCAGGTTGTGCGCCTCGTCGACGAGCACGCCGATCCGCCACTGGTTCTGCTGCGCGAGCGCATGCAGCAGCGCGCTGCCGTCGTAGTAGTAGTTGTAGTCGCCGATCACCATGTCGGACCAGCGCGCGAGTTCCTGCGTGAGGTAGTACGGACAGATGTCGTGCGCGAGCGCCGCCGCGCGCACCGTGTCGCGGTCGAGCCGGCCTTTGTCGATCGCCGCGTCGCGGGCCGCGGGGAGCCGGTCGTAGAAACCGCGCGCAAGCGGGCACGATTCGCCGTGACACGCGTTGTCCGGGTGCTCGCACGCCTTGTCGCGCGCGACGAGTTCGAGCACGCGCAGCGGCAGCGCCGGCGTGCCCGCGCCGAGCGTCGTCGCCGCGTCGAGCGCGAGCGCGCGGCCGGGCGTCTTCGCGGTCAGGAAAAAGATGCGGTCGAGCTCGCCTTCGCCGCATGCCTTCAGCAGCGGGAACACGGTGCCAAGCGTCTTGCCGATGCCGGTCGGCGCCTGGGCGAGCAGGCAGCGTTCGTCGCGCGCGGTCCGATACACGGCAACCGCCAGCTCGCGCTGCCCGCTGCGGAACTGCCCGTGCGGAAACTGCAGCGCGCGCAGCGCCGCGTCGCGCGCATCGCGATGCGCGGTTTCGCGTTCGGCCCAGCCGACGAAGCACGCGCATTGCTCGGCGAAGAATGCCGCGAGCGCGCTCGCCGGCAGCGTTTCCTCGAGCACGGTCTCGCGCTCGGACACGATTTCGAAGTACACGAGCGCGACCGTGATCTCCGCGAGCCCGCGCGTCTCGCACAGCAGATGCGCATACACCTTCGCCTGCGCCCAATGCAGCGCGCGGTGGTTCGCGGGCATCGCGTCGAGGTCGCCACGGTAGGTCTTGATTTCCTCGAGCCGGTTCGACACGGGATCGTAGCCGTCCGCGCGGCCGCGCACGGTGAGCATGCCCCACGTGCCCGCCAGCGCAATCTCGGTTTCATAACGCGAGCCGCGCCGCGACGTCACGGTGCCGTGTCCGGCGATCCCCTCGAGCGCGGTCGGCGCGGGCGTGAAGCGCAGGTCGAGATCGCCGCGCCGCGCGGTGAACTCGCACATCGCCCGCACTGCGACGACATAGCTCATGCGGACAGCCCCGCCGCGTCCGCGTGTGCGGCGGCTTCGCCCGCCCATTCGACGTCGACGACCCGCACGGGCATCCCGTGCGCGATGCAGTAGTCGAGCCAGCGGGTCTGGTTGTCCTGCAGCCGGTCGCCGGGCCCTTTCACCTCGATCAGTTCGTAGCGCCGTTCGCCAGGCCAGAACCGGACGAGATCGGGGAGCCCCGAGCGATTGCTGCGAATGTCCGCGACGAGGCGCGCGAACCAGAGGCGCAGATGCTCGGGCGGCAGGCAGGCGAGCGCTTCGTCGAGCAGTTCCGTGCTCAGCACGCCCCAGAACACGAACGGCGATTGCACGCCCGTCTTCGTCGCGTAATGGCGCCTGATCGTGTCGCGATACGCGCCCGAATCGAGCTGCGCGAAACACGCGGCGAACGCGTCCGCGCGGCGCGCGGCGAAATCGGGCGCATGCAGGTCAGCCGGGCCGCGCTGGAACGGATGGAAGAACGCGCCCGGCACGGCCGCGAACACGGGTTCCCAGCACAGCAGGCCGAACAGCGAGTTGATCAGCGTGTTCTCGACGTAATGGACCGGCGCGCCGGGTTGCGCGAGATGATCGCGCACCGCGAATTCGACGCTCTCGAACGCGTCAGGCCGCACGAGCACGAGCGTTTCACGCGGCACGTCCGGCGCGGCAGCCGCCCGGTCGACCGCGCGGCCGAGGCGGCGCTGCAGCCGCGGCAGCAGCCGTTCGACGCGCTGCCGTTCCTCGTCGCTTTCGAACGCGCCGCGCGCATCGAGTGCCAGCGTGAGCGCATCGTCGTCGCGGCCACAGCGCTCGAGCACGCGGATCCGCCGGTGACGGCTGCCGGGCCACGCGCTGCGCGCATACGCATCGAGAGCGAGCGGCCACGCGTGGCGGCGCTCGCACGCCTGGCCGAGCGTGAACAGCAGCTTCGCTCGGCGCGTCGTGAGCCACGGCTGCGCACATTCGACCGTATCGATCAGATCGAGGAGCGGGTCGAACGGCGCTTCGTCGGGCCACGCATCGAGCGCGGCGCGGCACGCATGCAGCGCGAGATACGTATCGACGTCGTCGCGCTGCTGGAACGCGCGTGAGGACGGCGCAAACGGCACGCTTTCGTACTGGAACACGCCGAGATCGGCGAGCACGAATTCGCTCCAGTCCTGATGGAGGTTGCCGAAGAACATCAGCCGCAGCCGGTCGCACAGCGCGCCGACCGTCACGCGCAGCACGCGGTCGCCGGTTGACGGATGGCCGGACCCGGGATGGCCGCCCCGCGGATCGCCGCCTCCCACCAACCACCGATCGAACGGCTGCGCGGCATCGTGCGCGGGCCGCAGCAGGTCGAGCCATTCGGTCTTGCGCGCCCCCGCATGCGCGCCGAGCGCGGGGAACATCTGCAGCAGCTCGGTCTTGGTGGACAGCGCGAACACTTCGTCGAGCGTCAGCGGCGGCGCCGGATCGACCCAGCCGAGCGCGACGAGCGGCGCGGCCGCGTCGAGCGGACAGCCGATTTCGTCGTAGCGGAGCTTGCTCGCGCGGAAGTCCGGCCCGTTGCGCATCAGCATTCGCACGAGCAGCGCGCGCGACGCCTGCGGCAGCGACGCAAAGGCCTGCAGGAATGCCCGTTCGCTGTCGTCGAGCACGTCGTCGTAGCGCTCGCCGAGCCAGGCGAGCGCACGCTCGAAGTTGGTCAGGTAGTAGAACGCCAGAGGCGGCGGCGAAGCGGGTGTCACGGAGATTGGTCACTGTACGTTTGTACAGGTGCGAATCATAACAAATGTGACGCCGGGAACGATGGCCAGCAGGCGTCGGGCTGCCCGTTCGCGTACGCGCGACGCATCGCGCCGTTGCGATCCGCGGTTGCGGGCCCTGTTCGCCCGCGCGCACAATTGAAGACGTCAGACCGCGCGTCGGGCCCGCCGCCGCACTGTCCGCACCGCCCGCACTGCCTGCGCAGCGCGCGCATCGTCCGCCGGTCGGCGGCGCGCCTGCGCCGAAGGAACCCGTCATGACGTATCGCCAATCGCCCGTCCAACCGCCCGCTCGACGCCCCTCCACGTCACACCGCAAAACCCGCGATACGGCCGCGCGGCAGCCGCCTCCCGAGCAGCGCTGGTCGCAATCGGTCACCGAGCACAGCGACGCGCTCGACCTCGAACCTGGCACGTTCACGCACGACACGCCCGAGGCCGTCGCACAGGCGCTCAAGCGTGCGGCTGAGCGCAGCACGCGCCGCAAGGGCACGCCGTTCCAGTCCGCGATGGCGATGCTCAACTTCTACATCAACCGGGCAGGCGTGCATCTTCCGCAGGCGCAGCGGGACGTGCTCGAACAGGCCAAGCAGAAGCTGCGCGAAGCGTTCGGCCGCGACGCGTGAACGGCGGCACGCCCGCGTTGCCGCGCGTCGTTCAGGGCCGGCGCAGATCGGCCGGTGGAATCTTCATCGCCTGCCGGTACTTCGTCACCGTGCGCCGCGCGATCACGATCCCGTGCCCGGCGAGACGCTGCGCGAGCGCGACGTCGGACAGCGGCGTGCGGGCGTCCTCGGCGGCAATCATGTCGCGCATCAGCGCCTTCGCGGCTGCGGCCGAGCACACGCTGCCGGCGTCGGTGTCGAGCCGGCGCGGAAAGAAATGGCGGAACTCGTACGTGCCGTGCGGCGTCGCCATCGTCTTGTTGCCCGTCGCACGCGATATGGTCGATTCGTGCAGGCCGAGCTCCTCCGCGACGTCGCGCAGCACGAGCGGCTTCAGCCCGATCTCGCCGTACAGGAAGAAGTCGCGCTGGCGCGCGACGATGCATTCGCCGACACGGCGGATCGTGTCGAAGCGCTTCTGCGCATTGCGGATCAGCCAGCGCGCCTCCTGCAGTTGCTGGCCGAGCGGCGACTCGCGACTGCCGGACGCCTGCTCGAACCATTCGGCATAGCGGCGATGCAGGCGTGCACGCGGCAGCAGCGCCGGGTTGTTCTGGACGATCCAGCGGTCGCGCACGCGCCGCACGATCACGTCGGGAACCACATAGTCGCCGCCCGGCCCGCCGTATTGCAGCCCCGGGCGCGGATCGAGCCGCCGCACGAGGGCGCAGGCCGCGTGCAGCGTGTCGGGATCGGCGCCGGTGGCTTTCAGCAGGATCGCCGTTTCGCGGCGCGCAAGCTCGGGCAAGTGATGCGCGGCGATCTCGCGCGCGACCGCGAGACCGGGCAGATCGGGCCGTAGCCCGTCGAGCTGCAGCAGCAGGCATTCGGCAAGCGTACGCGCGCCGAGGCCCGGCTTGTCGAGCGACTGGACCCGGCGGAGCGCGATCAGCAGTTCGGCGTCGGAAAACACCGCGTCGTCGCACACGGCGGCGGCCAGCTCGTCGAGCGGCTGGCGCAGATAGCCGTCGTCGTCGAGCGCGTCGATGATCACGCGCGCGGCCTCCACGTCGCGCGGCGGCAGCGGCGTCAGGCGCAGCGTGTCGTGCAGGTATGCGTGCAGCGTCGGCGGCGCGACCAGCGCGTCGACGGGATCGGCATCGTCCGGCGCGTCGTGCATGCGCGGCGCGCCGATCGACATCCGTTGTGCGTCGAGGCTTTGCGCGTCGTCGAATGCGTCGCGCGCGGCCGCGCCGGCATCGGCATCCTGTGTCGCGGGCACGGGCTCGTCGGGCGGCGCATCGTTGCCGGAATCGCCACCCGCCTGTTGCCCATCCTCGAGAAACGGATTCGTGTCGAGCGCGGCACGCAATTCCTGCTGGAATTCGACGGACGACAGCTGCAGCAGCCGCAGCGCTTGCTGCAGGCGCGGCGTCAGTGTCATGTGCTGACGCAGATCGAGGGAGAGGCTCAGTGACATGCGGCGGTCCGGTTTCGGCTGGAATCGTATGACCTTGCCGCTGCAACATCCGTGCCGGGCGCCGGCGCCCGAAGCGACGCAGCCGCGCCGGCGCCCGACCGCGCGCACGCGGGGAATATTTACAATCGGCACGGACGGATTCTCCCGCCGGGTGCCCGGTCAGAACTGGTAATTAACCGACAGGTCAAGCACGCCGTTCGTCGTCTGCTGCGTGATCGGGCTGCGCGACGCGCGCCCGACGAGCTGCTCGATCGCACCGTCCGCGGTCAGGAACCAGTGCTTGTTCAAGAACCAGACCATCGTCACGCCCGCGCCGACCGACTTGATCCCGGCCCCCGACGAATAGCGCGGCAGCCCCGAGCGCGCGGCCGCGGCGTCGCTGACGCCGAACCAGCCGTTCATGTAGCGGCCGTCGGCGAACGACACGGTCGGCCCCGCGAACCAGAAGAAGTTGTCGTTGCTGCCCGGCATCGGCATGTACGCGGACAGGTCACCGGTCCAGCCGTTCGACCCGCCGACGCTGCGCCGCACGTCCGCGCGCAGCACGAGCGGGAATTCCTTCGAGATCACGTAATCGGCCGACAGCTTGAGGACAGGGGCCGCATTGATGTTGTCGAGCCCGTTCAGGTGGCCGAGATCGTCCGCTGAGCGGCGCCCGAGGTCGTAGCCGACGGACAGGCTGACGCGCCAGTTCGGCCCGCGCAGCACGTTCGCGCCGATGCCCTCGCCGGTCGAAATGAAGAACAGGTCGCGGTAGCGGACGTCGAGGTTCGGCCCGCCCATCACGCGGTAACGGTCGGAGCCCGCGTAGCGTGGCTGCAGCGTCATCCCTGCGCCGACGCTGACCTGCCAGGTCGGCAGAGTCGGTTCGAACATTTTTTCGAGGGGCACGCCGGCCGAGTACTGCCACTCGCCGAGCGGCGACGGCGTTTGCGCCGACGCGTCCTGAGCGCCCGCACCTGCCGCGAGCACCGCGGCGGTCGACAGACCCGATACGAGCCGGCGTGTGCCGGCAGACTGCGACAGGCGAGCGAAAACCATAGGCAGCATCCGTTATTAGCGTGAACAGACCCTACTGAACATCCTACGCGACGCGCGCGCGGCACGCAAAGTGCCCGCCGCGCGCGGGCACCTGGCTGACGATCACGCAGGGTCAGTGGGCGCAGTAGGGCCAGCCGGGTCGACGGAGTCAGAAGCGTTCGACGTGATAATCGCCGGCGAGCGCGGCCGGGCTGCGCTTCGCCATCATTCGCGCGAAGCCGTCCGCGAGCCGCCCGAGCGCGAGCTGTTTCTGGCTCGCGTCCCAGTGCGTGTACGCATCGTACGCGGCATCGTCGAACGACACGGTCATCGCGACCGGCCGGCCGCTCGCGCGAAAGCCGATATGCAGCACGCCGCCCGGCAGTTCCTCGATGTGATATCGCAGCGAGCGCGATTCAAAATAGCGGCCCAGCACCTGCGCGATCGCGCGCTTGTCGGGCGATTGCACATGAATGTCCATGGCAGTCCTCCTTTCAGGTTTCGCACGTGGTCGGAAGCGGCGGGGTCAGCATGGGCGGCGGCCGCGCCGGCGGATCGCCGTGCGGCAGTTGCTCCGGCAGTGGCGGATCGACGGGATCGTCGTGCGCGGGTTGCGGCGGATCGGGATCGACATCGGGCGTCGGCTCGGGACGATGCAGCTTGCGTGGCGTGTTCATGGCACTCCTGCGGCGGCAGTCGCGCGGATCGCGACGACGCGAACCGGTGTGCAATCGGCGTACCTGCGCTGCGCCCGTATGCGCCCGCATGCACCACGGGCGGAGACCGGCGCAAGCGCGGACGATCCGGATTCCGCGCGACAATTCAATCGCCATACGCCGCCATCACGAGCCACATGTCGCGCCCTTCGGTCGTGAGCCGCACCGCGAGCGCGAACGGATCCGCGGGGTCGCAATGTGCGACCAGCGCGCGCTGCGCGCTCTCCGGACCGTCGTAGACGGCGTCGCTCAGCTGTCTGACCTCCTCCTTTCCGTCGAACATCCGACGCTCGGGCTGATACACGAGCGACTCGCCTTTCCAGGCCGCGAAGCGCTCGCGCACGTGTTCGAAATCGCCCCCGCAGACGTTCGCGTCGTAACGTAGACTTTCACTGGATGTCTTCATCACGCTTCCCCCCTCTTCGTCGCCGGCGGGCGCACGCACCGCGTCCTGCGCCGCCGGCCGTACTCGACGGCGCGCATCCGCCGTACCCGCGGCAACCAACGGGCACGCCGTTTGCGCATCGTCATTCACCGATCAAGGAGGTTGATCATGACCGTCCACGCTACCGGCAGCCGCACGCACGATTCGGCAGCCGCGGGCTCGTTTTCGCTGTCCGCGTCGCAGCGCAAACCGTCTGACGACAAGACGGAGGAGCGCATCGACGAAGGGCTCGAAGAGACCTTCCCGGCCAGTGACCCGCCCGCGATCGGCGGCGGCACCCGTATCGAGCCGTCGAAGCCGTCAGGCGAGCGCGCGCCGCGCGCGCCCGACACCCCATCCACGCCCCGCAAGCAGCACTGACGCGGTGGCGGCCGGCCCCGCGCGGCGCACGCCGCCGGAGCCGGCGAAACCAGGATTCAGGAATCAGGAGTCGAACGATGAAACGCATCGAACGCGCATGGCGCGAAGTCCGTGGCGCCGCCGGCGTCACCGCGCTCGTCGCGATCGAGAGCATGCTGGTGTTGACGATCGTCGCGCTAACCGGCGTCGGTCGCTGACCCGGGGCCGCGCGGCGGCCCTGGAAGAAGTACAAACCAGCTGGCAATTTTGTCCGTGGCGGCGTCACGCGTGCGCCACGCACGCACAGCGCTGCACGGCGGCACGCCGCTTGCTGGCTTCTCCGGGCCCCGCTCAACAAGGAGAAGCTCATGTATCGCATCAACGAGATCATGTCGCACGACGTCGTCTGCGTCGCGCCAACCGACACGATCCGCCATGCGGCCGAACTGATGCAGCGTTTCGACGTCGGCGTGCTGCCGGTCTGCGAGGATCATGAACTGGTCGCGATCGTGACCGATCGCGACATCGTGGTGCGCGCACTGCCGGGCGGCCATTCGCCCGACACGCCGGTACGGGCGGTCGCGTCGGCGCCGGTCGAATGGTGCGTCGTCGACGACGGCATCGGCGAAGTCCAGCAACGGATGGCCGATGCGCAACTGCACCGGATGCCGGTGATCGATCACGACGGGCAACTGGTCGGCATGGTGTCGCTCGGCGACATCGCGACCCGTGCGGCCGGCGCCGAGCGCGACGAACTCGCCAACACGCTCGAAGACGTATCGCTGCCGCGGCGCACCTGAGATCCGCGGCAGCGGCGTTGTGCAGGCGGCGGGCCGTGACCCCGTGACCGTCACGCGCCACGCCCGCCTTTCGCGCCGCGTGCCCACCCCGCGGCGGCCGGCCTGGCGCGCCGCCCGTCGCACCGATGAGGAGGATTGCCATGACGATGTCGAAACAGTCGCGCGAAGGCGCGCGCATCCTCGGCGGCAGCGGCCGCCCGGCACGCGGGCCAGGGCCCGACGTGATGGCCGCCGGCACGCTCGCCGGCAACCGGGTGTTCACGATGGAAGGCGACGATGTCGGCAAGCTGAAGGACGTGATGCTCGACGTGCAGTCGGGACAGATCGCGTATGCGGTGGTGTCGTCGGGCGGCCTGCTCGGGATCGGCGACAAGCTGCTCGCGATCCCGTGGGGCGCGCTGACGCTCGACACCGAGCGCAAGTGCTTCGTGCTGCCGGTGCCGACTGAACGCGTGCGCAACGCGCCGGGCTTCGCGAAGGACCACTGGCCCGCGATGGCCGACCCGAGCTGGGCGGCCGCGCTGCACGAGTACTACGAGAGTTCGCCGTACTGGCTTGCCGAGGAATCGGAAACCGACATCGACGCACCGCCGCACGAGGCGTCGCCCGGCGGCCCCGACGACGACACGCGCCGGCATTGAGCGCCGCGACGCTCAATGCGCAGCCGCGACGAGCGCCGACAGCCGGCGTGCCGCGGCCAGGTGTTCCTTCAGTATCGGCAGCGTACGGGCCGCGAACGCACGCAGTTGCGGGTCGCGGCCCGACTCCGCCTCGGTTTCGTACTCGCGGATCGCCTGCTCGTGCGCGGCCGGTCCGACGAGGTCGACATACGCGACGTCGAACGCGTGCCCTTCCTTGCGCCGCAGCGCCTCGAGCGCCGGATCGACGAGCGACTTCGTCTGCACCGGCACGCCCTTGCGTGCGCCAAGCTCGCGCAGCGCACCGGCGATGCCGCCGTGATCGTCGACCATCCTGTGCGCGAATGCCTTCACGTCGCGATTCGCTGAACGTTCGAGCGCGAGCTGGCTCGCCAGCAGTTCGGTCTTGCCGGCCATGCCGGCCCGGTCGACGAACTCCACGTCGATGCCGGTCGGCCGGCGCGTCAGCCCGGCTTCGTCACCAGTCGCGCCGGGCCGGATCACGCCCGGCGCGACCCTGACCGCCGACGCCGATTGTGGCGGCGGTTGTGCGCGCACTGCGGCGACGGGGCAAAGCGCCGCGAGCGCACACGCCAGCTGTGCCAGTTGTTTCTTTGTACGGTTCGGGTTCAATTCCGACCTCCTTGTCACGTCGACACGGGCCGGGTCCGCCACCACGCGACGTCACGCGTGCCGTTCATCCAGTCGGATCGGTTCATCGTCACCGCCTTGCGCTCGCCCTGGCCAAAACGCGTCCCGGCAGGACGGGCGCAACCGCCAGGCCACGCGCACGCGCGTCGCAATATCAGCGGCCGGGCGTGTGGACATCGCCCGTCGCGGCCGGCGCGACGTCGACGATCACGCTCGCGAGCGTCGGCAGGTCGACCGGCTTGCACAGATAGCCGTCGAAGCCGGCCGCCATCACGCGGTTGCGGTCCGCCTTCCCCGCATGCGCGGTCACGGCGACGACCGGCAGCCGCCCGCCACGCGCATGCCGGTGCCTCAGGTGCTCCAGCAGCCAGAAGCCGTCGCCGTCCGGCATCGCGAGATCCGACAGCACGACGGTCGGCGCGCGCCGCTCGACCGCATCGAGCGCATCGCGGCCCGAGACGGCCGTCGCAACCTGCGCGCCGAGCGTCTCGAGCGCCGCCGCGAGGCTCGCGCGCGACGTCGCATCGTCGTCGACGACGAGCACGCGCTGGCCGTCCAGCGCGACCACCGCTGCGCCACCTTCGGGATAAACGGGCCACGTAGAGAGCCCGGCCGGCTCCCAGCCGAGCGGCAGCGTGACCGTCACGGTCGTACCGCGCCCGGTGCCTTCGCTCGCGGCGGACACGTTGCCGCCATGCAGTTGCGCGATGTGCCGCACGATCGACAGACCGAGCCCGAGACCGCGCTTGGGCGACGTGGGCCCGCCTTCGAAGCGCCGGAACGCATCGAACACGTACGGCAGGAATTCCGGCGCGATGCCCTGCCCCGTATCCGCCACCGACAGTTGCACGCGGTCGTCCGAGCGCGTCAGCGACACCACGACACGGCCGCCCGCCGGCGTGAACTTGATCGCATTCGACAGAAGATTCGACAGCACCTGGCGCACGCGCTCGCCATCCGCCGAAATCACGCACGCGGGCAGCGCGCATTCGGTCACGAGCGTGAGGCCTGCGGCCCGCGCGGTCGCGTCGAGCTCGCGGGTCGCCTCGCGCGCAATACGCACGAGATCGATCGGCACGCGCTCGAGGCGCAGCTTGCCGGTCGCGAGCGACGACGCGTCGAGCAGATCGGCGACCATGTGCGACAGCGAACGCGCGCTGCGGTCGATCGCGTCGATCGCCTGCCGTTCGAGCGCCTGGCCGTTCGCGCTGCGCAGCACCTCGACCCAGCCGTAGATCACGTTCAGTGGCGTGCGCAGTTCGTGCGACACGGTCGCGAGCAACTCGTCCTTCAGGCGGTTCGACGTGTCGGCCTGCGCACGCGCGTCGCGGGCGCCGCGCAGCGAGCGCATGCTGCGGCGTTCGTGACGGCGGCGTTCGTGCGCATCGCGCAGCGTCATCGACAGGCCCGCGCAGCCGCCGTGGCCGTCGCCGATCGGCGATGCGGCGAACGTCGCACGAAAACGCGAGCCGTCGCGTCGCATGCACAGCACGTCGAGCGGTCCGACCGCCACGCGCTGATCCGAAAGCGACGCCGGCACCGGATGCCGGCGCAGCCAGCGGTCCGCGATCAGCGTCGTGACGTCGCGGCCGAGCACGGCTGCGGACTCTGCGCCGAAGATCCGCTCGGCGGCCGGATTCCAGCTCGTGATGCGGTGCGCGGCGTCGATGCCGATGATCGCGTCAGGCGACGCGTCGACCACGCGCCTGAGCAACGCGTCGTCGCCACCATCGCCACCCGGCTGTGCGCCGGCGCCCGGCTTGCGGTGCGCGGGGTGCGCGTCGGGGTCGGCTGCCGAAGCGTCGCCGCCGTCGTCCTCGGGGTCACGTCCGGTCGAGAACAACGGCTTCACGGTCGTCACGAGCATGCATTCGACGAGGCCGATCGCCAAGAACCGGCCACCCTGCGCGAGCAGCGCCAGCAGCGTCGCATCGCGCAGCCACACCGCGCAGATCACGGCCGCGCTGACGACCGTCGCTGCGAGGCCGCCGCTGAACGATGTCAGCCATGCGGCGGCGGCGATGCCGGCGTAGAACGGCAGCGACACGAACGGCACATGCACGCCGGTAACGTGGACCGCCCACGCCTGCAGCGCGGACGCCAGCGCGACCGCTAGCACGATCCACGCGCCCTGCGTAAGCAGCTTGCGGACCAGGATTCTCATCGGTTCCTCACGTCGCCCGGGTCGGAACACCGACGCCGCGGCGCCACCGTGGCCATTCCGCATGCGGCAGGGCAGCCCGGACAGGTCCGTTACATCCAGCAAGCGGCGTGCCCGGTGCGCGATCATGATGGCGGCTTGTCGTCGTCCGGCTCCGCGAGCCGGCTGTAGATCGTCTTCAGGCTGACGTCGAGCACTTCCGCCGCATGCGCCTTCACGCCGCCGCATTGCTCGAGCGTGCCGAGGATGACTTTCCGGTCAAGTTCGGACAGCGGCGCGCCGAACGGCACCGTCACCGCGTCGGCCGGCTCCGCGAGGCCCGCCACTTCGTCGAGGATCGGCGGCGGCAGCGTGTCGATCAGGTCTCCGTCGTTGAAGATGCACGCGCGCTGCACGAAGTTGCGCAGCTCGCGCACGTTGCCGGGCCACTCGTAGCCCGACAGCGCGGCAAGCGCGGCCGGTGCGAAGCGCACGCGTCTGCCCGATTCTTCATTAAGTTGCTGTAAAAAAGCGTCGGCGAGCATCGGGATGTCACCGCCGCGCAGGCGCAGCGGCGGCAGCTCGATCGGGAATACGTTGATGCGGTGGTACAGGTCCGCGCGCAGCTTGCCGTTCGTCATCGCGGCTTCCGGATCGACGTTGGTCGCGGCGACGATGCGCACATCGACGTCGATCTCGCGTGTCGAGCCAAGGCGCGTCAGCGTGCCCGTCTCGAGCACGCGCAGCAGCTTGACCTGCGATTCGAACGGCATCTCGCTGATCTCGTCGAGGAACAGCGTGCCGCCGTTCGCGCGCTCGAAGAAGCCGCGATGCTGACGTTCCGCGCCGGTGAAGCTGCCGCGGTCATGGCCGAACATCTCGCTTTCGACGAGGTTCGCGGCGATCGCGCCGCAGTTGATCGCGAGAAACGGCCCCTTGCGCCGCAGGCTCAGGTCGTGGATCGTCTGTGCGGCAAGATCCTTCCCGGTGCCCGATTCGCCGGTCAGCAGCACCGACGCCTCGGTGCTCGCGACGCGTCCGATCGCGTCGTAGACGGCCTGCATTGACGGCGACACGCCGAGCATCCGCCCGAAGCGGCCGAGCCGCTGCAACTCGGAACGCAGCGCGGCGATTTCCTCGTGCAGCACGCTGGTGCGCGGCACCCGCGCGAAGATGCTGTTGAGCCGCTGCATGTTGATCGGCTTGACGAGGTAGTCGGTTGCGCCGCGCCGCAGTGCATCGATTGCGGTTTCGAGGCTTGCGTGGCCGGTGGTCAGCACGACTTCCGCATGCGTGCCCTTCGGCAACGCGTCGAACAGGTCCATCCCGCTGCCGTCCGGCAGCACGAGGTCGCACAGGATCAGATCCGGCGTTTGCGCGGCGAGGCGCGCACGCGCTTCGCCCAGCGTCGCCGCGGCATCGCAGTTCAGTTGCTGGGCCTGCGCGAGCGCGGCAAGCATCGCGCGCGTATCGGCGTCGTCCTCGACGATCAGTACGTAAGGCATCTTCGCTCCCTCTCGCATGCCGCGTTGCCGTTGGGCAATCGTCTGCACTGCGATGGAAATCCGCGCATCGAGCGCATCCAATGCATCGCCGGTCGCATGCAACGCCGGTTGCCCTGAAGAGGATCGCGATCATGAGGCGCTTCGCGAATTCACAGTAATGGAATGGCACACGTATTGAAAGGCGTGATGGAATAATTCTTCCGGTCACGCGTCGTGTATTGGAATTTTCTATTCCGGGCACCTTCGGCGGCGCTACGCTGTCGATGATAAATAACGCCTGCGCATCCGCTGCGCGGTGCCGATTTTCAAAACGGACTGCCCATGATCGTGTCCGAACCTATTGTGCGGTCGAGACCAGGCAACGACGGCCGCGGCCTGTCCGGGCATTCGGCGGGCATTCGCGCGCTGCTCGACCGGATCGGGAAAGTGGCGCCGACCCGCGCCAGCGTGCTGATCGCCGGCGAAAGCGGGGTCGGCAAGGATATCGTCGCACGGTTGCTGCACGATCTCAGTGCACGCCGCGACGGCCCGTTCGTGCCGGTCAATTGCGGCGCGATTCCGCCCGACATCGCCGAATCGCAATTGTTCGGACATGAGCGCGGCAGCTTCACGGGCGCGCTCGCTCAGCATGCGGGTTTCTTCGAAGCCGCGCGCGGCGGCACGATCTTTCTCGATGAAATTGCCGAAATGCCGGCGGCGCTGCAGGTGAAGCTGCTGCGCGCGCTCGAGGCAAATGCGATCGTCAGCGTCGGCGGCAGCGAACCGATTCCGCTCGACGTGCGCATCGTGTCGGCCACCCGCCACAATCCGGCCGACGCTGTGCGCGACGGCCGCTTGCGCGACGATCTGTTCTACCGGCTGGCCGCATTCGCGCTCTATGTGCCGCCGCTGCGGCACCGCGGCGACGACATCGATACGATTGCGCAGGAATTCGTCGCGGCGCTCAATGCGCGGCATGGCACGCACAAGCAATTGACCGCGCATGCGCTTGCCGCGCTGCGCGCTTATCCTTGGCCCGGCAACGTGCGCGAACTGCGCAACACGATCGAGCGCGCGTTCATCCTCGCAGACGAACGGATCGACGTGTCGTTGCCCCGGCATCCGCCGCCGCCGGACCCGGCGCGCGAGAATGCGATGTCGTTGCCGCTCGGCGCGACGCTGCATCATGCGCAGCAGTGCTTCATCGCCGCGACGCTGAGCCACTTCGGCGGCAACAAGCCGCGCGCCGCGCAGGCGCTCGGCATCAGCCTGAAGACGCTGTACAACCGGCTCGCGCTGATGCGCGACGCCGGCGTGCCGTGACGCAGCGCTTCAGGCGACCCTGTTTTGCGACTTCGTTATGCGACCGTGAACTGACCGACCGTCGACGCGAGCGCATGCGCCTGCGTCTGCAGCGCAGTCGCGGCAGCAGCCGACTGTTCGACGAGTGCCGCGTTCTGCTGCACCATTTCGTCGAGCTGCGTGACCGCGCGGTTGACTTCCTGGATGCCGCGGGTCTGCTCGTTCGCCGCGTGTGTGATCTCGGAGATGATCGTCGTCACGTTCGCGACGTTCGTGACGATCTCGCTCATCGTCTCACCCGCCTGACGTACCTGCCCGGATCCGGCCTCGACGCTCGCGACCGTCGATTCGACGAGCACCTTCACTTCGCGCGCGGCCTGTGCGCTGCGTTGCGCGAGGCTGCGCACTTCCTGCGCGACGACCGCGAAGCCGCGGCCCTGCTCGCCCGCACGTGCCGCTTCAACGGCCGCGTTCAGCGCGAGGATGTTGGTCTGGAACGCGATGCCGTCGATCACACCGATGATGTCGCCGATCCGGCCCGACGCCTCCTCGATGCGCGCCATCGTCGCGACCACGTCCGACACGACCGCACCACCGTGCGACGCGATCTTCGACGCGGCCGCCGCGCGCTCGTCGGCCTGGCCGGCCGCTGCAGCCGACTGGCCGACCGTCGCGGTAATCTCTTCCATCGATGCGGCGGTTTCCTCGAGGCTCGCCGCCGCCGATTCGGTGCGCGACGACAGGTCCTGGTTGCCGGCCGCGATCTCGTTGGCGGCCGTGCGCACCGATTCGCTCGCGTCGCGGATCTGGCGCATCACGTCGTGCAGCTTGTCGACGAAGCTGTTGAACGAACGTGCGATGTCCGCCACTTCGTCGCTGCCGTCGGCGGGCAGCCGCTGCGTCAGGTCGCCCGAGCCCGAACCGATCGCCGCCATCGCCTGGCGGACCAGCGACAGGCGGCGGAACGCCGTTGCGGTGATGGCGCCGATGATCAGCGACGCGATGCCGACGATCACGACGAGCGTCACGAGCGACGCGGTCAGCAGCGAGCGCATCCCCGCGGTCGCCTCAGCCTTGTCGAGCGCGACGAGCGCATACCAGTCAGTGCCCGGCACCGGCTGCGCACGGACCAGCTTCGCGTCGCCGCCGACGCGCACCTCGACCGGCACGCTCGCGCTCGCGATCGACGCGGGCGCGATGCCGGCGAGATCCGGCGATACGTCGGCGACCGGCTTCAGCGTCAGCTTGGGATCCGGATGCGCGACGACATGGCCGTTGCTGTCGATCAACATCCCGAAGCTGGCCGGCGTCGGGTGGATCGATTTCACGTTCGCGATCACGCTGTCCATCGCGACGTCCGCGGCGACGACGGCCTTGACCGCCCCGTCGCGCACGATCGGCACCGCGAACGTGACGACCAGGTTGCCGGTGCCCGCGTCCACGTACGGCGGCGTGACGACGGGCTTGCCGGCCTGCGCGGCCTGCCTGTACCACGGGCGGCCGGTCGGATCGTAGTCGGGCGGGATGCCGGTCGGATCGGAGAAGTGGAACACCTTGTCCGCGTAACCCGCGTATACATTCGTGAAGCCGCCGGCCGCGGCCATCTGCTTGAACACCGGAACCGGATCGGGCGACAGCGCCGCGTCCTGCAGCGACGCGATCATCCGGCTCTTCGTCGCGACCCAGTCGCCGATGCCGACCACGTGGCCGCTCGCGACGGACGTGAGGTTCCGGTCGATCGCGTCGTTGTTGTACGACCGGGCGATGAAATAGTTGATCAGCGTCGTGGCGACCAGCGCGAAGACGACGATGGCGATACACGCTGCGAGGATGCGGGCGCGAATGGACGAAAGCATGGCAACGACTCTGTAAGGGAGCGCGAACGCCCGGTGGACGGATTCACCGGGTAAACGGCAAGTCCGGCGCTTACTTGAGGGTCATTGCACTAAAACGGTGAAATTTGGCCGGTCATCCGGCACATGCGTGGCCGCGATCGCGGCGCGAGGGCCGCACGGCGGGAGATTGGAGACCGGTGCAACCGCGCCCGTCAATGCATCGTCAGCACCGCTGCGCCCGACAGGCGCCCTGCCCGCAGGTCGTCGAGCGCCCGGTTCGCGTCGGCGAGCGGATAACAGGTCGCTTCGATGTCGATCGGCACCTGCGCGGCCAGCGCCATGAACGCTTCGCCGTCGGCGCGCGTCAGGTTCGCGACCGACAGCAGCCGGCGCTCCTCCCACAGCAACGCATACGGGAACGACGGGATATCCGACATGTGGATGCCGCCGCAGACGACGCAGCCGCCCTTCGCGACCGCGGCGAGCGCGGCGGGCACGAGCGCGCCGACCGGCGCGAAGATCAGTGCCGCGTCGAGCGGCTCGGGCGCGCGGGTGTCGCTGCCGCCCGCCCAGCATGCGCCGAGCCGCAGCGCGAGCTTCTGTGCGACGGTATCGCCCGGCCGGGTGAACGCGTATACGCTGCGCCCCTGATGCCGCGCGACCTGCGCGACGATGTGCGCGGCCGCGCCGAAACCGTACAGGCCGATGCGCTGCGCGTCGCCCGCGAGCACGAGCGTGCGATGCCCGATCAGCCCCGCGCACAGCAGCGGGGCCGCATGCACGTCGTCATAGCCGGCCGGCAGCCGCAGGCAATAGCGTGCGTCGGCGACGGTTCGTTCCGCATAGCCGCCGTCGATCGTATAGCCGGTGAAGCCGGGCGTATCGCACAGGTTCTCGCGGCCGGCCATGCAGTATGCGCAATAGCCGCACGTATGGCCGAGCCACGGCACACCGACGCGCTCGCCGACCGTGAAGCCGGTCACGCCCCGCCCGAGCGCCGCGACCGTGCCGACGATCTCGTGCCCGGGAATCACCGGGCGCTTCGGCGCCTTCAGGTCGCCGTCGACGACGTGCAGATCCGTGCGGCAGACGCCGCACGCATGGACATCGATCAGGATCTGCCCCGCGCCAGGCGACGGGTCGGGCAGCTCGCGCAGCGTCAGATGCGGCGAACGGCCGTCATAAACGATGGCGCGCATGGACGACGGGCGTGTCGTCCGGGTGACCAGGCGTTTCGCTGGCCGCCTCGTCGTCGAGATGGCGCATCCGTTCGCGAAGATGCCGGATCGCGAACACGTGAATGTAGTCGTGCACGCGCGCCTCCGACGACAGTGCGCGCACCTCGTCATCAATCATCTGGCGCAGCTGGTCTGCGCCGATCGAGCGCTGCGTGGCGATTTCCTTGAGCGACTCGAACAAATTGTCCTTTGACATCGACGGACTCCTTACTGTCGAAGCAAACTAAGGTGGGTGTGTTCGTAGCGTAACGACTCGTGGACGAAGCGGCGTGCAATGCGCCGTTGCGCCCTTGCGCTGCATCAACAACCGCCCGCGGTGCAGGCGGCGCCCGACGAAAACCGGGCGTCGTGATCCGAACGCGGATCGACAGCAATCTGAAACATGCGGCCTCGTGCCGCACGGATTATTCGATGAAGGACACGCTTCCCCTAAAGCGCGGCGCCGACGCGCATGCACGTCATGGACATGCGACTGCGGTCGGCGTAGAGGACACGTTAGACTGGACGAAACGCTCCGTCAAGGGGCTTGCACTGTGCATCCTTCGCTGAAAAACGTCTGATGGTGATCGCCTGCTTTCGACAGCGGAAAGCACGGAACGGAACATTGCGGCGCATGCATCCGACGCGCGCAAACGACGCATGTGCTGCGACTTGCGATGCCTGCGAATTGCAACGCATTTCGTACGCTCGCGTATGCATGACGAACAAGCGGCGTCGCGGCTCGCATTAACGAACCCCGCATCGCGCAATCGACACGCAACGCGGCTTCGCGCATCGACTCGGAAACCCGGATCGGGTAAACATCGATCGCGGCGACAAGACGCTGCGAACCCCCGCTGCGCGGCGCTGCGGCGGCATTGCGGCCGCGCGCGTGTCAGGAAATTCCTATGGGACGTCGGATTTCCTGACGCCGACTTCAGTGTGCGCTGATTGGAAGCGCGCATTCCCCACACGATACTGATGCCATGGACACACCGTTCATGCCGGGCATCGCCCAGCCGGCCACCGAGCCGGCACGCGGGTCGGGCGCAGGAGACCACTCATGTCATATGGCACCTTTCCGAACGACGACGGCAAACGCCGCGCGTCCCGCCAGCAGCACACCGCGGCCGAAGCGGCGCATGCGGCCGACGCGGCAGCCCGCGACGATCTCGACGCGCTGCTTGCACTCGCGCGCCAGGCCGGGCTGCTCGTCACGCTCGACGGGCAGATCGGCCGCGAAAAATATCAGAGCATTGCCGGATCCGTCGCCGCGCTGCAGCGCTTCGCGGCGGCGCTGCGCCAGCAGATGCTGACCGCCGCGCCCGCTCCCGCTCCCGCGGTGCCCCGCCGTGCGGCACGCGGCGGGCGCCCCCGCGTGAATCGCGGACGGCGCTTTTCGCCGTGCCGGAACTGTCCGCTCGAAAACGTTCGCCATCACATCCGTTCGCGCCACGGCGTGCGCCAGCGCCGCCTTGCCCGCCCTGCCTGCGCGACCTGAACGCCAGCAACCGGCGTATGGGGCACGCACGGCCGTCGCGATAGGGAGCACGCGCGGCCGGCGCCAGCGTGTGCGGCCGCCATCGCACGAATCAACGCAGAATCAGAGCCGACAGATACGAGGAAAAGCAACAACGCTGACGAGGACAAGCAACGACACGGGGCCAGGAAAGCGGGCGGGGTGCAACCACCCCGCCCGTCCTCCAAGGCAGCCGGACGACTGCCTACCCTCGTGCCAGAGAGTTCATGATGGTGGCCGGCTATTCGACCACCAGGTTGTCGACGACCATCCGCACGCCGGGCGCCGACCACGCTGCGCCGCGCGCGACCTCGCGCTCCGCGTACGAGTCGACCTTGCCGTTCAGCGTCACCGTGCCGTCGCGCACGACGACTTCGATATGGCTCGCTTCGCGCTCAGCATGGCGCTGCATCGCCTGGCGAATCTTCGCGCCGATGTCGATCGACCTCGACGCCGATCCGCGTCGCGTCGATCGCGGGATCCCATGCGAGTTCGTCTTCGACGTCCAGCTTACCTGCCTGTCGGTTTTCATGGCCCGTGGGTGGCCGCCCATTCGCCGGTCGCGGCAGTCATTCCTCGCTGCGCACGAGCAGCACCGGCACCTCCGCGAGATGCGCGACCCGCCGCGCGACGCTGCCGATCAGCAGCGCCGCCAGACCGCGCCGGCCGTGCGTGCCGACGACCAGCATCTCCGCGCGCCAATGCACGGCCTCGCGCATCAGCGCATGCGCGACGTCGTCGCTCGTCGGATGGGTTTCGACGATGCCGCGCTTGGTCGGATTCGCACACCGGTGGAACAGTGTCGCGACCTTGGCGAGCGCTTCCTCGCCCTCCGCGCGGTATGCATCCTCGAGCGCGCGCACCGGGACGATGTCCGTCAGCCGGATCGCGCGGTCGACGACGTACGCGGCGTACAGCAGCGTCGTCGGCGATGCGAATTCCATGCCGACCTGCACCGCACGCAGCGACGGCTCGCTGCCGTCGACCGCGAACATCATCCGCTGCGGCGGCGCATGGCTGTCGCGCTGATAGCTCGCCGGCACGATCAGCAGCGCGCAGCGCGCGCGCCGCATCAACTGGTCCGATACCGCGCCCTCGACGAGCCGCAGCAGCCCGTGATGCCGGTTCGCACCGACCACGAGCACGTCGGCCTGCCAGGCGGCCGTATCCCACGCCAGCGTATCGGCGACCGTGCCGCCCGCCACCGACGCATCGAGGATGCCCGCTTCGACCTGGGCGCCGGTGTCCGCGAACGACGGCACGATGCGGTCCAGCACGGCCTGGGCATCGCCCATCAGCTCGTCGCGCGCGGACGTGAGCAGCGCATCGATTCTCGGGATATCGGGCAGCATCAGGCGCGGATTATCGATCACGCTGACGATCCGAAGCTGCATGCCGGGCCGCAGCAGCGTGTGCACGTACTGTGCGGCGAGCAGCGATTCGGGTGTCGGATCGACGGCAAGCGCGATCCTGGAGATCGGCTGACTGGATTGTGCGGGCTGCATGGCGACGGCCTCCGTTCTGGCGCGTCGTCCCACCGGGACGACGCCGGGGCTTCGCACGGCAGCGGCGCGGCGGGTCATGCCGCCGCGCGCGGTCGCGGTCGCGGGCATCGGCAGCGGCCGCGCGAAGCGCGGACAAGCGTTGCCGTCAGCATAGATCGTCCGGCCCGGACGCGCATGATCGAGATCAAGCGGCACGACCGCCTGACGTGGGCCGAGCCGTGCGTCGAGGCGCGTGCCGGCCGTGCGCGGCCGCGAACGACGGCCGCGCACGGCAACGGATGCTCAGGACTTCGTCGAAACCGACGCCACCGGACGGTTCGCGTAGAACAGCAGGTACGCGAAGCCGAGCAGCACGACCCACACCGGCCCGATCACGAGCGCGACGCGCGTATCGGGCGTGAACGCCATCAGCACGACGACGAACGCGAGAAACGCGAGCGCGAAGTACGAGCCGAACGGATAGAACGGCACGCGGATCGGCAGGCGTGCGACCTGGTCGGCCGACACCGTGCGGCGGAAGCGCTGCTGTGCGATCAGGATCACGCACCACGTCCAGATCGCGCCGAACGTCGACACCGACGTGAGCCACGTGAACACGTGCTGCGGCGCGAGATAGTTGAGCAGCACGCCGATCAGCAGCAGCGCGACCGACACGAGCACGCCATACACGGGCACGCCGCTGCGATTCACGCGGCCGAGCGTGCGCGGCGCCTGGCCCTGCTGCGCGAGGTTGTAGAGCATCCGCGCGGTGCTGAACAGGCCGCTGTTGCACGACGACAGCGCGGCCGTCAGCACGACGAAGTTGATGATGCCGGCGGCGGCCGGGATGCCGAGCCGCGAGAACGTCATCACGAACGGACTGCCCTGGGTGCCGATCTGGTCCCACGGGTACAGCGACATCACGACGAACAGCGCGCCAATATAGAAGATCAGCACACGCCAGAACACCGAGTTCACGGCCTTCGTCAGCGACTTCTCGGGATTGCGTGCCTCGCCCGCCGTCAGGCCGAGCATCTCGACGCCGAGGTACGCGAACATCACGATCGGCAGCGCACCGATCACGCCGGCGAAGCCGTTCGGCATGAAGCCGCCGTGCGACCACAGGTTCGAGATGCCCGTCGCGACGCCGCCGTTGCCGAGGCCGAACGCGATCATCAGGCCGCCGCCGACGATCATCAGCACGATCGTGACGATCTTGATCAGCGCGAACCAGAACTCGAACTCGCCGTACAGCTTGACCGCGATGAAGTTCACGGCCCCCATCGCGGTGAGTGCGGCCAGCGCCCAGACCCAGTTCGGCACGCCCGGGAACCACATGTGCATGTAGACGCCGACCGCGGTGATCTCCGCCATGCAGGTGACGATCCACACGAACCAGTAGGTCCAGCCGGTGAGGTAACCCGCGAGCGGGCCGAGGTAGTCGCGCGCATAGCGGCTGAACGCGCCCGCGACCGGGTTGGCGATCGCCATCTCGCCGAGCGCGCGCATGATCAGGAAAATCACGATGCCGCCCAGCAGATAGGTCAGCAGGATCGCGGGGCCGGCCGTGCGGATCGCGCTCGCCGAGCCGAGGAACAGGCCCACGCCGATCGTCGCGCCGAGCGCCATCAGGTTGATGTGCCGCTCTTCCAGCCCGCGGTGCAGCTGGTCTTCTTCTTTTTTCACATGCGTCTCCTGGCGACCGAGAAGGCCGCCGTCATTGTGTCGATGTCAGCGCGCGGCTCGCCTGTGCCGATTCCGTCCGCCGAATCCGAAATAATCCCCGCCGCTCATTTCCGGATTGGAAATGAAACGGATTTTGTGTCAGTCCGATGGGAATCGCTGCGAATTATCCGGATTTTCCGGAACAATCCGGAAAACGGATCGGGCCTGCATGAAATATCCCCGTGCGGCAGGCGCGGCGCGGCTGTGCGCCCCGCTGCGTTCGACGGGAATTCAATCGAATTCGGCACGGCTTGCCGCGCCACATATGTGCGCGAACAAGCGCATGCAATTTGCAGGCGCGATTATAAGAACGATTAGATGATTCGCGCCAGTCCGCTGTGGCAAAAAAAGTAAATCCGGAATATCCGGCTGGCGATTCAAATAAGGAAATGGTGCAGCGGCCGCGCGGCCATTTACTTCGACAGCGTCGCGCGCACCGTATATTCGCCTTCTGCAGCGGCGTGCTCGGGCCGCACGAAATAGCGCGACGTGTCCAGGTCGGCCGGAATCGGCTCGACGGGATAGCCGTGCTTCTCCCATGCGTCGAGGCCGCCCTTGAGCGCCTTGATGTTGTGGATCATCTTCTTGCGCTGCAGCTTCGCGACGATGCGCTTCGCGGTTGCCTCGTTCGGGCATACGCAGTAGACGACGATCGGCCGCTTCATCACTTCCGGATCGAGCAGGTCCGGCGAATCGAGATCGACCGGCACCGCGCCGGCGATCCGGTACGGCTCGCGCTCGCGTATCGCGCGCGGCCGTGCGTCGAAGATCAGCGGCGGCTCGTCGGACGTCATCATCTCGACGAGCTGCGGCGGCGAGATGCGCACCTGCGCGAGCCAGCGGCGGAACTGGATGCGGCGCACCCAGCGATACAGCAGGAACGTGATGAAGATCGCGAGGAACGCGTCGAGAATCGTGCCGCCGCTCGCGCGCACCCACAGCACGAGCTGGACGATCTGGTCGTGAATCGCCGCGCCGCCGACGAGCCAGAACGCGGCCCACAGCGACGCGCCGGCCAGGTCCCACAGCAGGAACACGCCGACGCCGATCGCGGTCGTGCCGAGCAGCGGCGCCGACACGAGGCCGAGCCCGGGCAGGAATTTCGCGAGCACGAGGAGCGGTGCGCCATGTCTTTCGAACACATTACGCGCGAAGCGCAGCGTCGTATCGAGCGACAGCGAGAAGCGCACGAGCGCATTGATCAGCCGGCGGCCGCGCGTGCGGCCCATGAAGAACCACAGCGAATCGGCGATCATCGTCGCGCCGACGGCCGCCGCGAACATGCTCGCATAGGATGCCTGCCCCATCGCCGCCATCGTGCCGCCGAGAATCAGCATCGGCACAGCCGGCACGGGCACGCCGAGCTGCGTGATCAGCACGCTCGCGAACACGGCCCACGGGCCGAGCGACGAGGGTATCGCGACGGGAAAATGCCACACGGCGGCGCTCCTGGAGGACAGGCAGACCATGCCGGCGGGGCCACCGTCGACCGGCGCTGCAACGTTTGCCGCGACAGTTGCGCAGCGGGACAGCATGACCGGCATTCTAAACGGGTTTGATAAATGCCGCGCGGCACGGCATGTGCTCTGCGCGCCGCGCGGCGACACGCAAAGGCGTTTTCCCGCAGGCTCGCGGGCTGCGCGAGTGGCGCCGCTCCCGTTCGCCTCGGTTCCCCCCCGTCAAGCGGCCGGCGCCGGCGGCACCGCTGTGTCGGCAGACGTGCCGCACGCCGGGCAGAAGCGGCTGAACGCATTCTTGCGCGTATCGCACCGTGTGCATGCGTTGAACACGCAGATCCCGCAGTGTGGGCAGAAATTCGCGTTCGGGTCGGCGGTATCGAGCGGCCGTTCGCAGCCGGGACACACCTTCTTCGCGATCCGCGCATACGCGGTCACGAAGTCGAGCGCCTCGCGCCGCGACAGGTCCGGCTGCTGTTCCTCGCGGCGCTTCTGCTCGAGATAGCGCGACAGCGCACGGATCGCGTATTGCCCGACCGCGACCGTCAGCACGATGCCGACGATGTAGCGCACGTAGCCGCCGTAGCTCGGCAGATACGGCACGAGCTCGACGAAGAACGCGAACAGCGCGAAGAAGATGAAACCCCACACGAACGGCCAGTAGCGGCCGCCGCGCTTTTTCGCGAACAACCAGCCGGCGATCAGCAGCAGCGGCACCGTGAACAGCAGCCGGATGCCGAACACGCGCAGTTCCTGCTCGCGCTGCGCCGCTTCGAGCCGGCTGTCCGCCTGCGCTTCGAGTTCGCCAAGCGCCTGCCGCATCGCACCCTGCTGACGGTCGAGCGCCTGCGCGGCCTGCTTCAACGTGCCGATGCGCGCCTGTGCGTCGCGCTCGCGCTGCGTCGCCGCCTCGAGTGCATGCGCGTGCGCGATCACGGCCGGATCCTGTTCGGCGCGCTCGGTCGCGTGGCGGCTCGCGATCACCGCGCGGAACGCTTCGCGCGCCTGCTGCGTGTCCTGCTCGGCGGCCGTCAGCAACAGCGTTGCCTGCTCGGTTGCATCGCGGTTCGCGGTCTGCTCGACCGCCAGCTTCGCGAGGGTCGCGCGCAACGGCGCGGCCGCCTGCTGGTCGATGAACGTGTCGCGGTCCGGCGTCTGTTCGACGCGCGGCAGATCGCCGACGATCAGCCCGCCGAGCCCGATCAGGAAACCGGCAAACACCACCGCGATGATCCACAGCGCGCGCTGAAACCAGACCTCGGCCAGTCGCAGTCCCTTTGTCGATATTGTCATCTGCTGCGCTCCATGCACGCCGGCCCCGACGCGCGTCGACCCGTTGCGCGCCCGGCGATGAGGAAAACGGGGCTATCCGGCGGATGCTGCCAGAAGTGCGCGGCGCAGTGCAACCGGATGCGACGAGCGCAACCCGCACCGGCCCGCCGGCGGAGAACCGGCGAACCCGGTGCAGCGATCCCGGCGCCGCGAACCTCGTGCGCGGCGCGTGTACTGCTGCCGGCGCTACGCGCCCGGCGCCGCAGCGGCCGGCGCCACGGCTTTTTCGCTGTGCCGCACCATCAGCACCGGCCGGTCGGCCGCGCGCAGCAGCGATTCCGCGACGCTGCCGACCAGCAGCCGCCGCAAGCCGTGCCGCCCGCTCGTCCCCATCACGATCAGGTCCGCGCCGGCCTCGGCCGCGGTGCGCATCAGCACCGCCGCGATGTCCTCGCCATACGCGTCGAGCGCACGCACCGTCCCTTCGATGCGATGCGCGGCGAGCGCCGCCTTCGCATCGTCGAGCGCGTGCGTCACCGCATCCGCGGACGACGGTTCGATATCCCGCGTATCCGCGAAGCCTGCATCGACATCGACGAGCTGCTGCTTGTGCTCGACGACATGCGCACACGTGATCGTGCCGCCTGACGCCGCCGCGATCCGGATCGCCTCATCTAGCGCCAGACGCGCACTGGAGCTGTCGTCGAGCGCAACGAAAATCCGCTTGTACATGGTCCGCACCTCCCACTGGACATCCGGTCCTTATCCGCCAGCCGGCCCTTCGGCCCATGCGTACCCGTCGCTGGCTCACGCACGTACCCGGCCGGTCTCCCGATCAGTCTGGCCCCACACGCCCGCGCAGCGGTTGACGCGCATCAAGCACGGTCGACGCCGCGGCTCCCCGCCTCCCTTCGCTGCATTTTTAGCCGACCCCATTTACATGAAAGGTGCAACACGCGCACAATTTCGACTTGTAAACAGACACCACCACGCGTCGGGCGCAAGTCGCGCCCGATTTTCCTGAGCCGCCCGCGTGCCAACGGCGGCCTCGAGACAGAGTGGCCTGCAGATGACCGCCAGCGGAACCCCAACGCGCGACGCCTTCGTGCCGTCGCGCTTTCAGACCATGTTACGCCAGCCGCTCGCGGCCGGCGTCGTTGCGCTTGCTGCCGGCGCCGCGCTGTCGCTCGGCGTCGCGCTGCTCGTGCGCGAGCAATGGCAGAACGCCGTCCAGACACGCTTCGAACGTCGCACCGCGCACGTGACGGCGATGCTGCGCCACGAGCTGCAGGCCGGCGTCGTCGTGCTCGAAGGCGCGCGCGGCGCGCTCGGCCTCGCCCCGCAGATGACGTCCGGGCAATGGCGGCAGTACGTCGACACGCTCGACCTCGACAACGGCCATTCGCCCGTCCGCCAGATCGGTTATGCGTCGCTGTCGCCCGCCGTGCGCGCGGCGCTCGCGGGCGCGGCCGCGACGCCGGACGGGCCGCTCGCCGTCGCCGCGCTCAGCGCGCCCGCGTCGTCCTCGCCCGTCGCCCGTTTCGGCGCGCCCGACGCCGCATCGCTGCGGCGCGCGGTGCGCACCGGCGAAGCCGCGCTCGGCGTGCATCCGGCTGACGACGATGCCGTGCGCGCGGTGACGCTGTTTCTGCCGGTCAGCGACGCGCTGCACGCGACGGCGCCGGCCGCCGCGCACGATAGCGGCATCGACGGCGTCGTGTTCGCCGCGCTGGATTCCCGGCGTCTGATCGAACGCGCGCTCGACGCCGAGCGCGGGATCGACCTGCGGGTGAGCGCCAACGACGACGCACGGCCGATCTTCAGCGCGGAGTCGACCAGCGACGAAGCGTCCGTGTCGCCCGACCTGATGCGCCGGACCGACCTGCTGAACTTTGGCGGCAGCACGCTGACGCTCGCGTATTCGGCCGATGGCCGGCCGAGCACGACGGGCGCGCAGCGCGCGGCCGGCACGGTGCTCGCGGCCGGACTTGTCGCGTCGTTCGTGTTCGCGGTGCTTCTTCACGCGCTGCTGCGCGGCCGGCTCGCGGCGATGCCGGACCTCGGCGCGCGCAGCCGCGGCATCCTCAATGAAGCACGGATGATGGGCATCATCCGCTCGTCGATGGAGGCCATCATCACGATCGACGAACAGCAGACGGTCGTGATCTTCAATCCGATGGCCGAGCAGGTATTCGGCGTATCCGCGATGGAAGCGATCGGCGCGCCGCTGTCGCGCTTCATCCCCGAGCGGTTCCGTGCCGCGCATGCGAAGCACGTCGACCAGTTCGGCGTGACCGGCGTGTCGGAGCGGCAGATGGGCCGGCAGCGCGTGCTGTTCGGGCTGCGCGGCAACGGCGAGGAGTTCCCGATCGAGGCGTCGATCTCGCAGATCCGCGATGCATCCGGCAAGCTCTACACGGTGATGCTGCGTGACATCACCGAACGCCTGCGCGCGGAAAACGCGCTCAAGCAGTCGCGCGAGGAACTGCGCGAGCTGTCGGCGAACCTGCAGAACGTGCGCGAGGAGGAAAAGAGCCGCATCGCGCGCGAACTGCACGATGATCTCGGCCAGCAGCTCACCGCGCTGAAGATGGACCTGTCGGTCGTCGAAAACCGCCTGCGCGCGGCCGACGGCACGGCGCCCGACAGCGACATGCTCACGCAACTGCAGGGCATGCGGCGGCTGATCGACGCGACGGTCGCGTCGGTGCGGCGCATCGCGGCCGACCTGCGGCCCGTGATGCTCGACGATCTCGGCCTCGTGCCGGCGATCGAATGGCTCGCGAACGATTTCACGAACCGCTACGGCATCGACGTCGAGCGGCACATCGAAACGGGCGGCCTCACGTTCACGAGCGCCGGCGCGACGACGCTGTTCCGCATCGTCCAGGAAGCGCTGACCAACGTCGCGCGCCATGCGGACGCGACGCGGGTCGCGCTGACGCTCGACGTCGAGAGCGGCTTCTGCGTGCTGCGCCTCGCGGACAACGGCCGCGGCTCGGCGCCCGGCGGCCCGTCGCACGAGGACAAGTCGTTCGGGCTGATCGGCATCCGCGAACGCGCGCACATGCTGGGCGGCACCGTGACGATCGACACCGCGCTCGCGCGCGGCTTCTCGCTCACCGTCGCCCTCCCGCTGAACACGATCCAACAGGAAAACACATACACATGATCAAGGTGCTCATCGCCGACGACCATACGCTCGTGCGCGACGGGTTGCGGCACATTCTGCAGAACGCCAGCGGCTTCGAGGTCGCGGGCGAGGCCTGGGACGGCCCGACGACGATCGCGCTCGTGCGCTCGACCCCCGCGCAGGTGCTGGTGCTCGACCTGTCGATGCCGGGCCGCAACGGCGTCGAGCTGATCAAGCAGATCAAGGACGAGAAGCCCGCGCTGCGCGTGCTGGTGCTGACGATGCATGCGGAACAGCAGTACGCGGTGCGCGCGTTCCGCGCGGGCGCGTCCGGCTACCTGACGAAGGAAAGCGCGAGCGCCGAGCTGGTCGGCGCGGTGACGAAGGTCGCGTCGGGCGGCGTCTACGTGAGCCTCGCGATGGCCGAACAGTTCGCGCAGAGCCTGAACGAACCGGCGGAAACGCTGCCGCACCAGCGGCTGTCGGACCGCGAATTCGACGTGTTCCGGCGCATCGCCGCGGGGCAGACGCTGACGGAGATCGCGCAGGCGCTGTGCGTGAGCGCGAAGACGGTCAGCACGTACAAGACGCGGATCCTCGAGAAGATGCAGATGCCGCACGAGGCCGCGCTCGTGCGCTACGCGATGCGCCACAAGCTGCTCGACGAAACGGACGATGTGTAACGGCGACGTACGACAGGCCGCGCATCGCAGCCGGCGTGACGCTGGCAACCGCTGCCGCGTCACGCAACCCACTCATTTCGCCGGCACCGGACAGGCAAGATCGCCGTCGTCGCACGACAGATAGCCCTGCAGCGTTTCGGTGCGCACTTTCGTCAGATCGTCGAGGCACGTCGAGACCACCATCGGATAGACGCTGCCGCCCGCCGCGCCCGCGCTCGAGAAACCACACTCGGCATCGCGGTACGCGATCCACGCACGCTGCGCGGCGACGAGTTTCTCCGCCAGCGGACCGTTGTCGTGCAGACGCGCGGTCACGGCCTGGTAAGCGCGGTTCAGCTCCGCATCGGACTTCCGGTACGCGCGATCGGCGCACGCCGTCATCGCCGCCTGGTCGGATGCATTCACGCAGTTCACCTGCGCATGGGCGTTCGCCGCCAGTGCCAACGCGCACAGCAGACCGGTCAAGACACGCATGGACGCTCCTTTTTATTCGTTGATGTCGTGGAACACGATGCCGGGCCAACCGCCCTGCCGCGCCTCGGCGCACGGCGCCGCGTCACGGGCCGGCGCGTTTGCACGCGCATCGGCCGCGTCCGCGCGGCAACATCGACCGCGATCCTAGCGCACGCGCGCACGCTTGTCAGCCCGGCATGCGCGCACCCACCCCGCATCGCCTTGCATATCGCCCGCCCGCGCCTACACTGCAAAAATTAATACGCTGATCCGGCTTCACGCTAGCGCATCCACCTCGCTCCCGCACTCGTCGCATTCCTCTGCGCACTCCGCGTTCACACCGTCGATCAGGCCTGACCGAGCGTCGGCCGGTTTCCGATGCGTCGCGCACCGCGCGGTCGCTCTCGCAAGAATGGAGGAAACCATGAGCTATCACCTGGAAGGCCGTCTGCTCGAGGTCTGCAACTGCCGCGTGCTGTGCCCGTGCTGGATCGGCGAAGATCCGGACTTCGGCAGCTGCGACACGATCGTCGCGTGGCACATGGACAAAGGCACCATCGACGGCATCGACGTCGGCGGCTGCACGATCGCCGCCGTCTGCCGCGTACCCGGCAACATCCTGCAGGGCAACTGGACCGCCGCGATCTTCATCAACGACAGCGCGTCCGACGAACAGGAAAAAGCGCTGCTCAAGGTCTATACCGGCGAGGCCGGCGGACCGATCGCCGAGCTCGCGAAGCTGATCGGCACCGTCGTGTCGGTCGAGCGCGCGCCGATCAGGTTCGATGTCGTTGGCGCGAAGGGCACGCTGACGATCGGCACCGACTACCACGCGGAGCTCGAGCCGTACCTCGGCCCGAGCGGCGCGCAGACGACACTGACCGATACCGTGTTCTCGACCGTGCCCGGCGCGCCGGTGTTCGTCGGCAAGGCGCCCGTCTATCGATCGAAGAACGCGGCGATCGGCATCGACGTCAACCTGACGAATCACAACGCGCTGCAGAGCACGTTCCTGTTCGACGCCTGAACGGCATCGCTCGCCGCGCGGCGCACGCGTGTTCGCGCGGCGGCGGGAACGGCCATGGCCGCGCTGCAACATCGCCGCGTGTTTCCGCTCGTGTTCGCGAGCCTCGTCGCGCTCGCGTGGGTCGCGTTGTGGGCATGGGCACGCAGCCCGTACGGACGCTACCTCGAACACGACGGCTGGACGCTGTCCGGGCCGATCGCGACCCTGTGCCATGCGCTGCCCGGCGCGACGCTGTGGCTGCCGGCCGTGCTCTATGCGGCATCGTGGACGCTGATGATCCTCGCGATGATGCTGCCGACCACGCTGTCGCTGTTCAATGCGTTCGCGCGGGTCGTCGCAGACCGGCCCGATCGTGCGCGCCTGCTCGCGCTCGTCGGCCTCGGCTATGTCGCGGTCTGGAGCGCGTTCGGCCTGCTCGCGCACGGCCTGCACGCACTGCTGCTGACCGGCGTCGCCCATGTGCCGGCGCTCGCGTGGCGCGGCTGGCTGATTGGCGCGGCGGGGTTCGCGCTGGCCGGCGCGTTCCAGTTCAGCGCGCTGAAGACGCGCTGCCTCGATCGCTGCCGGACCCCGCTCAGCTTCGTGATCAGCCATTGGCGCGGCAGCGCGCCGCACCGGCACGCGTTCGCGCTCGGCGGACGGCATGGGCTGTTCTGCGTCGGCTGCTGCTGGGCGCTGATGCTGCTGATGTTCGTCGTCGGCGCCGGCAGCCTCGGCTGGATGCTCGCGCTCGCGGCGGCGATGGCCGTCGAGAAGAATGCGGCGTGGGGGCGAAGGCTCACCGCGCCGCTTGGCTTCGCGCTGCTCGGCGGCGCGGCGCTGATCGCCGCCGGACATCTTGCCGGACACCTGTGAGGCGGCCGTGCGCCCGCTCGCGACCTCGTCCGATCCCGCGCCGACAGGCACGCAGCCGACCGCGCGCACCGTGTTGCTGACCTGCGTCGCGATGCTCGCGTTCGCGTCGAACTCGCTGCTGTGCCGCCTCGCGCTGCATGACGCACGGATCGATGCGGCGAGCTTCGGCAGCCTGCGCCTCGTGGCCGGCGCGCTGATGCTCGCGATCGTCGCGCGCGCAGGCGCGCACCGGCCGCCGCCGCGCGCGGACTGGCTCGCCGCGACGATGCTGTTCGCGTACGTCGCGTGCTTCTCGTTCGCCTACCTGACGGTCAGCGCCGCGACCGGCGCATTGATCCTGTTCGGCGCGGTCCAGCTGACGATGTTCGCGGCCGGCCTGCGTGCGGGCGAACGATTCGCGGCCGCCGGCTGGCTCGGCATGGGCGCCGCAGTCGCCGGGCTGCTGTACCTCGTGTCGCCTGGCGTGTCCGCGCCGACGGCGGGCGGCGTCGTGCTGATGTCGGCTGCCGGCATCGCGTGGGGTGTCTATTCGCTGCGCGGGCGCGGCCTCGCCGATCCGCTCGCGTCGACCGCCGCCAATTTCCTGCGCGCCGCGCCGATGGCGCTGATCCTGAGCGTCGTGCTTGCCGGGCGGTTTCATCTGACGACACGCGGCGCGCTGCTCGCGGTCGCGTCCGGCGCGCTGACTTCGGGAATCGGCTATGTGATCTGGTATGCGGCGCTGAAGCACCTCACCGCGATGCGCGCGGCCGCCGTGCAACTGTCGGTGCCGCCGATCGCCGCGTGCGGCGCCGTGCTGTTCCTCGCGGAGCAGCCGACCTGGCGGCTCGCGATCGCGTCGGTCGCGATCCTCGGCGGAATCGCGCTCGTGCTCGCCGGGCGCGCGCGGGGCGGTGGGACGAAAGCGTCGAAGCAGGTGCCGGACGTGCGGAGATGAGAATGCAAAAGGCCCGCACTCGTCGCGAGTGCGGGCCTTGCGTTCCGGGCGAGACGCGTGCCCTACCGGGCGCCGGCGCTCACTGGCCGAAATAGACCGACGAGCGGTCGCGGCCTGCCGGCACGACGACGCGGTCGCCGGCCTGCGATTTTGCCGCCGGGTTCGCGCCATAGCCGGTCGTGTCGGCGGCTGCGCCGGTGTTCTGCGCGGCGGCGATCTTCGCCTGCGCGGCCTGGATGTTTTCCGGATAGTTGATCCAGTCGTTCGGGTTGTAGCCGGCCTTTTCGAGCTGGACCAGTTCGGCGCGCACTTGCGCGCGGGTCAGCGGCTGCTGGTTCGACTGCGCAAACGACACGACCGGGGCTGCCACCAGGGCGGCCAGTGCAACGGCTTTGATCAGCGACTTCATGATGTAGTACCTCCGAGATGTTTTTTTCAGGCGCTGCGGACTGTGTGTCTTTGCGCATGACCTGAAGTCTAGGAGGCCCGGCAATCAGGGTAAATACTTAAATCACGAATTCACTGTTGACGGAATTTATACAATACGTCGCGATCCCGCCGATTTGTCTGATTATTGACAGTGCCAGCATTGCGAATGGCGCGCGGAACACATCGCGCAGGCCATGTGGCTCAGCGCACGCCGCCGACGTCCGCCCACGCCATCAGCCGGTCGAACAGCAGCGCCTTCAGGCGCACCGCATCGGCCGGCTCCATCTCGTCGTATGCGACGTGATGCAGCACGAATCCCGGCGCCGCCGGATCCACGTGCACGTGGCGCACCGTGCCGCCGAGTGGCAGCAGCGCGACATTGCCACCGACTTCATACGGCAGCCGGATCCGCAGCGGCTCTCCGGCCGCCGCGACCGGGTCGCACGTGGCGATCGACAGGCCGTGCAGGCTGATGTCACGCACGATCCCGAAGCTGCCTACGCCGTCCTGCCCGCCACAGCAGCGGGCGGCGATCCGCACGGGCACGCGCGGCTCGGCGCGCGTACGCAGCCGTTCGACGAAGCCGGGCGGCGACAGCACCATGAACGGCGCCGGCTCGCCGTGCACCGCTTCGACGGTCGCCGCGAACCGGACCACGGCCGCGCGGCCGATCGCGATCGCCTCGACGTCGTCGCCGCGCACGAACTCGAGCGCCGCCGCATGCTTCGGCTCGACGAACAGCGACTGTGCGGCGCCTCGGCCGATCAGCCGGCAACGCAGCATCCCGCGCGTCTCGCCCACCCGCCGCCGGATGCCGATCGATGCGCCGGTCGTCAGGCCAATGCTGTTGCCTGACGGCGGCCGCACCGGCGACGCGTGCGCGCCCTTCTTCGCGGGCCGGAAATGATCGAACAGGAAGGCATGCTGCGCCGGGTCGTGCAGCGTTGTGCCGGCCGGCAGCAGCGCGGCGCCGCCGATGTCGTAGAGATCGAATCCCAGCGGCGCGCCGGCCGCGAAATCGTCGCGCTCGAGCGTGACGTAATCGTGTGAACTGCGCATCGGAAAGACGCGGTGCGGCCCGCGCGAGGCTGTCGTGATGACGCTATTACGGCAGCCTCGCGCAAAACCTGAACAGGCGGATCAGTAGACGCTGCTCGCGCCGGCGGGCGTCTGCACGTCGGGGGTGGCGGGAGCCGGAGCCGGCGGAGCGGCCGGCGACGCGGGACCGGCCGGCGGTACGGCGGCAGGCGCTGCGCCGTTGCCCGCATTTCCGCCGTTGCCGCCGTTGCCATTCATCGCGCCGCTTGCCGCACCGTTCGCGGCCGGCTGCGACGCACCGGCCGCGCTGCCGGCCGACAGCGCGGCGGCCGACGCGGCCACCTCTGACGCCGGCACCCATTCCTCGACGATGCCGCCCGAAGCGGCTTCCGGCGCCGACGCCGCGGATGCCTCGCCGGCTTCCGGCGCAACCGGCTGCGGCGCGCGCTGCACCTTCGCCGGTGCGGTTGGTTCCTTCGGCTCGTGCCTGAACCACGTGCCGAACCAGCCCGACAGCCGGTCCTGCATCGAACCGAACCAGCCCGGCGACGGCTCGGTGTCGAACTTCGCCTTCGCGTCGACGAGCCGCGCACGCAGCGCCCGCTGGAAAAAGTCGCCGACGAGCGGCAGCGCACTGTGCGCGCCCTGCCCCCAGTAATCGCTGCGCAGCGTCACGCGGCCGTCGTCGAAGCCGACCCACGCGCCCGCGACGAGGTCCGGCTGCATCAGGATGAACCAGCCGTCCGCGTTGTCCTGCGTGGTACCGGTCTTGCCCGCGACGTCGCTGCGAATGCCGAAGCGCGTGCGGATGCTCGTGCCGGTCCCGCGATTGACGACGTCGCGCATCACGTCGATCAGCGTCTTGTCGGTTTCCGCGTCGAGCGCGCGCTCGGGCGGCGCCGGCGCGAACTCGGCGAGCACGTCGCCATTGCGGTTCTCGATGCGTGTCACCATCTGCGGTTCGAGATACAGCCCGCCGTTCGCGATCGTCGCGTACGACGTCACCATCTCCTTCAGCGTGACGGGGCTCGTGCCGAGCGCGAGCGACGGCACGCGTTCGAGCGTGCTGTCGCGCACGCCCATCGCGTAGGCGAGACGCGCGGGCTTCGCGGGTCCGATCTTCTCCATCACCTGCGCGGTGATCCGGTTGCGCGACAGCGCGATCGCGTCGCGCAGCGTCATCGGCTTGCCCGTCGGCGGCGCGTCGTCGTTCGGCCGCCAGATCTCGCCGCCCTTCAGCGGAATCTCGACCGGCTGGTCGACGAACGTGTCGTCCGGCGTCATCCCGCTCGCGAACGCGGCGCCGTAGACGAACGGCTTGAACGTCGAGCCTGGCTGGCGGCGCGCCTGCGCAACATGGTCGAATGGCTCGTTCGTGAAGTCGCGGCTGCCGACCCACGCGCGGATCTGCCCCGTGCGCGGATCGATCGCGAGGAAGCCGGCCTGCACGTCGGTCTTCGCTTTGCACAGCGCGCGCATGAAGCCGCGGTCGGCCGCAAGCGCCTTCATCGCGGCCGCGTCGTTCTTGCCGGCATCCTGCATCGCCTTGTATTCGGGCGCTTCGCGCATGAACGTGCGGAACACCTCGTTGTCGGTTCCGCAGCCGTCGCGCCCGCTCCACGCGCCGTTCGCGATGCCCTGCAGCTGGTTCGCCTGCTGCTTCAGCGCCTGCGTCGCCATCGCCTGCAGGCGCGAATCGATCGTCGTGCGGACGATCAGCCCATCCGAATAGATGTTGTAGTCGTTACGGTCGGCCCACGCGATCAGCCACTTGCGCAGTTGCTGCGCGAAATGCGGCGCCGGCCCCGGCGGCTCCTTCTGGCGCTCGAAGTCGACGCGCAGCGGGCGGCGCTTCAGTTGCTCGAACGCGGCCGGCGACAGCTTGCCGTACTTCACCATCTGGCCGAGCACCGTATTGCGCCGCGCCAGCGCGCGTTCGGGGTTCAGCACCGGGTTGTAGTAGCTGTTGCCCTTCAGCATCCCGACGAGCGTCGCGCTGTCGAGCACGTCGAGCTCGTCCGCCGACTTGTCGAAATAGGTGCGCGCAGCCATCTCGACGCCGTACGCGTTGTACAGGAACGGCACCGTGTTCAGGTAGGTCTCGAGGATCTGGTCCTTGCTGTAGACCGCTTCGATCTTCAGCGCGGTGATCGCTTCCTTCACCTTGCGCGTGAGCGTCGGCGCGCGGCCGATCTCATCCGGATACAGGTTGCGCGCGAGCTGCTGCGTGATCGTCGAGCCGCCCTGGCGGCTGCCCGAGAACGTGTGCAGCGCGGCCCCCGCGGTGCGCCGCCAGTCGAGCCCGTGGTGTTCGTAGAAGCGGTGATCCTCGGTCGCGATCAGCGCGTCGATCATGTGCGGCGAGATCTGCTTGAGCGCGACCCATTCGCGGTTCGACGGCTTGAATTCGGCGAGCAGCTTGCCGTCGGACGACAGCACCTGTGCGGGCTGGTCGACGCGCGCCTTGCGGATATCGCCGATGCTCGGTGTAAACGGGATCAGCGCAAGCGCGTACAGCACGAACAGCGCCGGTACGGCAGCGGCGGCAAGCAGCACGCCACGGCGCGTCGGATGGCGCAGGTGGAACCAGACGACGGCGAGGAGGCGCTTGACTGGCGCGGCGGCGGCGGCCGCGACGGGTTGGGCGCGCGCGACCCATTTGGCACAGAGGGCACGCACTGACGACACGTTTCGGCGATTCACGCGGGTGTGGGATCTGCTGAAAAGCGTGCATCGTACCAAATGTTGCGCGTCGCACCGGCACGCGGGGGGGGCGACACCCGATCGGCGCCGGTTCGCGCGCCCGAAGCCGGATGGTGCCGCGTGAAGCGATCGACGCAAAAAAGGCGCGCGCCCGGCAACCGGAAACGCGCGCCAACCTGGTACAACAACCGGATGACGGCGAACGCGCGCGTTCAGCGCACGAGAAAGCCGTAGGCCTGCGGATCGCGCTCGTCGATGATCCAGTTCGCGAAACCGCAGATGTATGCGCTGCCCTCCACTTCCGGCACCACGGCCGGGATCTCGCCGACGGTCGTCAAGCGCAGCACGCGCCCCTTGAAGATCGTGCCGACGATCGACTCGTTGACGAGCGTGTCGCCGATCGCGAGCCGGCCGCGCTGGTAGAGCTGTGCAACGCGGCCGCCCGTGCCCGAGCCGGTCGGCGAACGATCGACCTCGCGGTCCGCGAACACGCAGCAGTTGGCCTGCGTCGAGCCCGGATGACGGGGCGCGTTCGCGATGATCGTGCCGTAGATGTGGTTGATCTCGGGGATCTCGGGATGCACGACCGGATACTTCGCGTTCGCGGCGGCCTTCACCTCCGCGCCGAAGCGGATCAGCTGCTCGACCGCCGCTTCGCGAACGGGCAGGCCGAACGGCGCACCGTCGACGTAGAAATAGAACGCGCCGCCATACGCGATGTCGCCCGTCACGGTGCCGAACGACGGCGTGTCGACCGACACGTCGCGCTGCCAGATAAACGACGGCACGTTGACGAAGCGCACGGGCCCCGCGTGCTCGCCGTCCCACTTGACGAACGCCTCGATAAAGCCGCACGGCGCGTCGATGCCGACCCGCGTTTCCGGCACCGTGCGCTGCACCCAGCCGAGCTCGACCGCCGCGGTCGCGAGCGCGATCACGCCATGCCCGCAATGGTCGCTGTAGCCCTCGTTGTGCAGGAAGATCACGCCGAAGTCGGCAGTCGGCGACACGGGTTCGGTCAGGTAGCCGCCGTACATGTCCGCGTGGCCGCGCGGCTCGAACATCAGTGCGCGGCGGATGTCGTCGGCGTGCTCCTTCAGCCATGCGCGGCGCTGGACGATCGTGTCGCCGGGCAAGCGCGGCAGGCCGCTCGTGACGATGCGGAATGCCTCGCCGCCGGTGTGGACTTCGACGGTGGACAGGGATCGGGTCAGTTTCATTGGTGGTTCGGAGGGGGTGAATCGGTTGGTGCGACCGGAAGCGCCGGATCGGCGAAAACAAACGAAAGCGCCCGGCGCGCGCCGCGTCCGGCGGGACGCCCGTCCCGCCGGCCAGGCCGGTCAGTCGCCATAAGGAACGGGCAGGCCATTGCGGATCACGTACACGGCCGTCGGCGCGCCCTTCAGGTCGCCGGACGCGTCGAACGAATAGGTGCCCGCGATGCCCTTGTAGTCCGACTTCGCGAGCTGAGCGATCAGCTTCGCCTTGTCGGTGGTCGTGCCGGCCTTCACCATCGCGTCGGCGAGCAGCTTCGCGCCGTCGTAGTAGTTGACCGCATAGACCTGCGTGTCGGTGTGATACGCGTCGTGGTACTTCTTCAGGAATTCGCGCCCGGCCGCCGTCTTCTCGAGCGCGACGCCGCCTTGCGCGCAATAGACGATCGACGCGGCTTCGCCCGCCACCTTGCCCATGTCGGCCGAGCAGATGCCGTCGCCGCCGAGCAGCTTCGCACGCAGCCCGCGCTGCTTCATCTGTTTCGCCATCGGCGCGCCCTGCGCCGCGTAGCCGCCGAAGAAGATCACGTCGGGGTTCTTCGCCTTGATTGTCGTCAGGATGCTGAGGAAGTCGGTCGCCGACGAACTCGTGAACTCATGGTCGACGATCTGGATGCCGTTCGCCTTCGCGACGTTCAGGAACTGCTCGGCAACGCCCTGCCCGTAAGCGGTGCGGTCGTCGATGATCGCGGCCGTCTTCGCCTTCAGCGTCTTCGCGGCGAATACGGCCATCGTGCCGCCGAGCTGCTCGTCGCTCGCGCCGATCCGGAAAATGTTCTTGAAGCCCTGTTTCGTGAGCGCCGGATTCGACGCAACCGGCAACATCGGCACGCCCGCGTTGTTGTACACGTTCGATGCGGGGATCGCGACGCCCGAGTTGTACGGGCCGAGCACCGCGACGACGCCCTTGTCGACGAGGCTCTGCGCGACCTGCACGCCCACTTTCGGGTCGGCCTGGTCATCCTGGGAAACCAGTTTGAACGTCACGGTCTTGCCGGCGACCTTGATGTTCTGCTTGTTGAGTTCGTCGATCGCGAGGCGGGCGCCGTTTTCGTTGTCCTTGCCGTTCGCGGCCTGCGGCCCCGTGAGCGGCGCCGAATGCCCGATCATGACGACTTCCTGCGCGTGCGCGGAAGTCAGCGCGCCGACGGCCGCAGCCACGGCGAGCGCAGTGACGAGATTACGCATGATGTCTCCTGATTGGTTTTTAGTTAAACCAATGTAGGATACGCGTGGTCACTACGCAAGCAATTTCAAAAAAATTGGTCAGAAATCTGGTCTGATCGCGAACCAGCGTGCTTCCGAACGGCTCACTTCGGCGCGATGTCGCGCCGCACGCGGCGAATGTGCTGCTCGACGTAGAACGCGGCCGCGTCGGCGTCGCCCGACACGATCGCCTCGTAGATCAGCCGGTGCTCGGATACGTAGAGCCGGATCCGGCCCGCGTCGTAGATCCCGTCGTCCTTCAGGCGCTTCCACAGCGGCTGGTCCATCGTCTTCGCGACCTCGTCGGCGATCTTCACGATCAGCGCGTCGCCCGTCATCAGTGCGATCTGCCGATGGAACAGCCGGTCGCTCTCGTTCCACAGCGCGCGCTGGTGCGGGTCGTCGACGTCGGTGATCGTCTCCATCTGCGCGAGATAGCCTTCCGCGACCGGGTCCGGCCGGCCCTGCGCAGCCGCGAGGCGCGCAATCGCGGGCTCGAGAATCAGCCGCACGTCGAGCGTCGAGGTCGGGCTGACGTCCGCCTCGGCCGCGTCGCGCATAAGGCCGGCCCGCTCGAGCACGTCGAGCGGCGCCGGCACGACATAGGTGCCCGAGTTGCGCTTCGTGAACACGAGCCCTTCGTTCTGCAGCGCGCCGAGTGCCTCGCGTACGGCCGGGCGGCCGACCTTGAACAGCGCCGCGAGTTCGCGCTCGGACGGCAGCCGGGAATCGGGCGCGTAGCGCCCCGCGCGGATCTCGTCGCGAATCCGTTCGGCGACCTGCTCGTAGATTTGCAGCGGCCGGAAGCCGCTTTCGAAGAATTCGGGGCGCGCGGACGACATCGTGAAGCTCCTGCCGGGTGTTCTGGTCGTGAATCGGAATGGGTTCGCACTATACCGGAGCCGCGCGCCGCGTCGTCTGCCCGATGCGGCCCGGCGCGCTCCTTTGGACTGATATTAGAACCAAAATTAACGCCTCGCTGCATTTTCTGGCTTGCCATTCCGCCAGCTGCTGGTATAGATTCGATCCAGACCGCCTGTTTTGCGGTATCCGGCAGCCACGCACCGGGCGCACTGGTCGCCCGCCCGTCCACGCTCACCCGACATTCCGACTCGCACGATGACCGCTCTTTCCCAGATTCCCGTTTTCGATGCGGCCGCGACGGCCGCGCTGCTCGACTATCCGGCGCTGCTCGCGACGCTCAGGCAAACCGTCGTCGAATACGCGGCGGGCGAGATCGTCAGCCCGGAGCGCCTCGTCGTGCCGCTGCAGGCAGGCGGCGTGATGCTGTCGATGCCGTCGAGCGCTCACGACCTGGCAATCCACAAGCTCGTCAACGTGTGTCCCGGCAACAGCGCGCGCGGGCTGCCGACGATCCTCGGGCAGGTCATCGCGTGCGACGCGCTCACCGGCGAGATGCGTTTCGTGCTCGACGGCCCGACCGTCACCGGCCGCCGCACCGCCGCGATCACCGCGCTCGGAATCCAGGCGCTGCATGGCGACGCGCCGCGCGAGATCCTGCTGATCGGCACCGGCAAGCAGGCGGCCAATCATGCGGAAGCGCTCGCGGCGATCTTCCCCGCTGCGCGCCTGTACGTGCGCGGCACCCGCGCGGCCAGCGCCGCCGAATTCTGCGCGACCCATCGCGCGCATGCGCCGCAGCTCACGCCGCTCGAGCCGGACAGCCCGATTGCCGACACGATCGACGTCGTCGTCACGCTGACGACGAGCCGCACGCCGGTTTACCGTGAAGCGGCGCGCGAAGGCCGGCTCGTGGTCGGCGTCGGCGCATTCACGGCCGATGCGGCGGAAATCGATGCGGGTACCGTCCGCAACAGCCGGCTCGTCGTCGACGATCCGGCCGGCGCGCGCCACGAAGCGGGCGACCTGATCCTCGCGCAGGTCGACTGGCGCAGCGTCGCGTCGCTCGCCGACGTGCTGCGCGGCACGTTCGAGCGTAGCGGGCCGCTGCTGTTCAAGAGCGTCGGCTGCGCGGCATGGGATCTCGCCGCGTGCCGCACCGCGCGCGACGCCCTCGCCGCACGCGGCGGCGCCTGAGGCCAGCGGCGCGGGCGAGTAACGGCGGCGCACGCCGCGGTTACGCGTCCATGCCGCGCCACGCATTGTAGGAAAAACCCTACAACGCGGCGAACCTGCCTACGCAAACTTCCAATTCGGCCGATTTCCTTTTTGGCGGCGCAACACGATACTGGCTCTCATGAATGCCAGCCTGTCACCCGCCGCGCTCAGGGTGTTCCTCGTCGATCACGCGTTCGCCGTGCGGCGGAGGATCGCACTGCTCGTCGGCGCAATCCGCGGCGTCGACGTCGTCGGCGAAGCGGAAGACGGCCAGGGTGCGTGGGCGCACATCCGCCGGTGCCAGGCGGATGTCGTGATCGTCGACCTGCGGCTCGCGGACGGCAGCGGCCTCGATCTGATCGGGACGCTGTCGAAGTACGCGCCACGCGTCATCACGATCGTGCTGACGAATCACTCGGCGCCGGCATTCAGGGAGGCTTGTGCGACGGCCGGCGCGGATTACTTCTTCGACAAGACCGCCGAATTCGACGCAGCATGCCATGTGATCGAATCCCTGGTGCGCGCGCGTCGCGTGCACCACCCCTGAAAGTGCCGGAGTTGCATATGTCCTCAGCATCCGTTAGCGCAGCCGCCGTGCCCGTCGCACCGCGGCCGCCGATCCCGCTTCACGCGATCGCGCGCGCCGATGCCCCGAAACACCCGACCGCGCGCTGCTCGGTTTGCGCGATGCGCTCGATGTGCCTGCCGCCGCAGCTGACGGCGGCCGACTACGGCCGGCTCGACGCGATCATCTGCACGACCCGCCACGTCCGGCAGGGCGACGCGCTGTTCCGCGCGGACGATCCGTTCCAGAGCATCTACGCGGTGCGCGCGGGCTCGTTCAAGACGGTCATGGTGCATCGCGACGGCCGCGAACAGGTGACGGGCTTCCAGATCGCCGGCGAAACGCTCGGCATGGACGGCATCGGCGGCGGCCACCATTGCTGCGACGCAATCGCGCTCGAGGACAGCGTCGTGTGCATCATCCCGTTCGGGCCGCTCGAGGCCGCGTGCCGCGAGATGAAGCCGATGCAGCACTTCCTGTACCAGATGCTGAGCAGCGAGATCGTCCGGGAATCGAGCCAGATGCTGCTGCTCGGCACGATGTCGGCCGAACAGCGCGTCGCGCAGTTCCTGCTGAACCTGTCGTCGCGCTTCCAGGCGCGCGGCTACTCGGCGTCCGAGTTCAACCTGCGGATGACGCGCGAGGAAATCGGCTGCTATCTCGGGATGAAGCTCGAGACCGTCAGCCGGATGTTCTCCCGGTTCCATCGCGAATCGCTCGTCGAGACGCATGGCAAGCGCGTGCGCATCCTCGACGCGGAAGCGCTCGCGCGCGTGTGACGCAGCGCACGGCGACGCGTCACGCACACACGCGACTCGCACCCGGCACACATCCGCCGCGCTCTGTTCGTCAACGCAGCGCATGCGCGCCTGACGGCCCTTTCGGCACGGCGACCTGCCATGCGAGCAGCTCGCGCTCTGCTTGCGCGAATGCGCAGCGCACCGCTTCGTTCGCGTCGTCGCCGACGCAGTGCGGCACCGGCTTCAGCTCGTTGTTACGGGTGATCAGGTCGAGCCGCACGTCGTACGCGCGCTGGCCGGGGCCGGTCGCCCGCGACTCGATCGCCAGATGGCAACCGCTGATCAGCGCACGGAACCGGTCGAGCCGCACCAGTTGTGCGCCGGCTTCCGCTTCCAGCGCGGCCGAGCCGGCGAACCCGAAATAGGCGATCTGCATCCCCATGCCCATGTTGTTTCTCCTGACGGGGTCGCCCTCGCGCCGACCGCCTTGCATGCGCCGCCCGCTTGTCCGCGGCACGGCGAAGATTCATCTGTGACTGCGTGGTCTGTTCTCGCCGGCCGCAGTCCGACCGGCATCGTGCGCGATCCCGCCGCGCGTTGCACGCACGCCCCCGCGTGCGCGTTCCCGTTATTGCGTCATCCCGTGCCTATACGTTGAATACCTGCGACAGCTTCAGCTCGATCCACGTCATGCCGGCCCGCAACCCTTCGAGCACCGCCTCGCGCTCCGTCGGATACACGTGGCCATGCTCGAACGCGTGCTCGAACCGGGCAGGACCGGCGCCGTGCTCGACCCGCACGCGACAGCGAAACCCGCCCGCATCGTCAGGCCGCGTCTCGACCTCGACCGTCCAGTCGCCTTCCCGGATGTTGCCCGACAGCGTCATCTGCTCCTCCCGCGGCCGCCGCCGCATCCCGCCCGCCTGACGGGCCGGCCGCACGGAACCGGCTGCCACCACATGCGTGCCACCGACCCGTTGCGTCCATGAGGTGAGCATAGAGGCGCGCGCCGCCGCGCGCTTGACCCACGTCAAGCGAGTCGTGCGTCCGGCCCGCACCGCATGACGTTGCTCAACGCCGCTCAACGCAGCGGCCGCCGTGCGGTCAAAGGAAGTAAACCGGCACGCGCGGGCGCGATCGGCCCGATTCGCGCGAACGCCCCGCACGCGGCGCGCGCCGGCATACGGGGCAGTGATTTGCACTGGATCTTCGATGAGCCTGATAGCGAATCTGGACGGCGCCCGCGATCTGTACCGCCTGTGCTTCGTGCGCGCGCCGTGGGCGTACTTCACGTGCCTGCCGCTCGACGAGCAATGCGGCGAAAGCTGGGCGTCGATTCCGTACCAGGCGGTCGCGAAGCCGCCTTACAGCGATTCGCGCACGCAAGTGCTGAAGGTCGCGTTCGACGCGCCGCTGTTGCTGCCACCCGAAGCCGGGCGGCACGGCGGCGCATATAGCGTCGAGCAGATCAATCGCGGCACCGTGCCGTGGCTGCGCAGCGAGAACTTCCTCGACGCCAACGCGCTGCTCGTATGGGGCGGCGCGACACTGCAGGCCTTCGTCGAGACGGTCGAATCGGCGGGTGGCACGGTCTACGGCCCGCTCGGCTGGGCCGATCTGCCGCCGTGGGAAGCGCCGGACGCAGCGGTAGCGTGAGCGCGTTGGACTGACAGCGCCGCCCGGCCGCTCAGGACACGCCCGGCTCGATCACCGCGCCGCGCTCGGCGAGCAGGTCGCGCAGGATGCTGCGGTGGCAGCGGTGCTCGTTCTCGCAATAGCAGCCGATCGAGAACTGCGAGGTCGCCGACAACGTGGCCAGCAGGTCCAGCACCTTCGGCGCATCGCCGTGACTCATCTCCGCGCGGAACTTGCGCACGAACGCACGCCAGTCGGCTTCGGTTTCGGCGTGCAGCGCCTGCGCAACGAGCTCAGGCGTCGGCGACAGCGTCGGCAGCCACACGTCGTAATAGTTGCGCGACGCAAACTCGGCCTTCGGCACGCCGCGCGGCGGACGCCGCACCGTACCGATCCGCACGCCCTCGCCGTCCGCACGCGGCGAGCCCAACTGCACGATTCGAATGCTCATTCGCAGGGTGCTCCTCGACTTGACGATCATCACGATCCATCCGCGCATCGTACCGCCACGCGCACGGCCGCGACAGCCGTGCGGCGCCGCAGCGCGGCCGGCATGAAAAAAACCGGCTGCCCCCGCAACGAGGACAGCCGGTTTCATGCGAAACGCGCGCACTTGGCGCGCATATCGGCCGGACGCCGGATCAGACGCCGCTCTTCAGCACCTTCGCGATCGCGTCGGAAACGATGCCGACGTTCGAGTCGTTCAGGCCCGCGACGCACATCCGGCCCGAGCGCAGGATGTACACGCCGTGCACTTCGCGCAGCGCGTCGACCTGCGATTCGGTCAGGCCCGTGTACGTGAACATGCCGCGCTGCTTCACGTAACGCGTGAGCGCTTCACCGCTCACGTGGTCGCGCAGGCCGTCGTGGATCGACTGGCGCATCCGCGCGATGCGGCGGCACATCGCCGCGAGCTCTTCCTCCCACTGCTTGCGCAGCGCGGGCGTGTTGAGCACGGTCGACACGAGCTTCGCGCCGTGGATCGGCGGATTGCTGTAGTTCGAGCGCACCGCGCCGGCGAGCTGGCCGAGCACGCGGTCCGCCGCGGCGGCGTCCTCGCAGATCACGCTCAGGCCGCCGACCCGCTCGCCGTACAGCGAGAAGTTCTTCGAGAACGAGTTCGCGACGAGTGCCGGCAGCCCGCGGCGGGCCAGCTCGCGCACCGCGAACGCATCCGCGTCGAGGCCCGCACCGAAGCCCTGGTAAGCCATGTCGACGAACGGCAGCAGCTCGCGCGCCTCGATCACGTCGATCAGCTTCTGCCACTGGCCTTCGTCGAGGTCGACGCCGGTCGGGTTGTGGCAGCACGCGTGCAGCAGCACGACACTGCGCGCGGGCAGCGCATTGATCGCCGTGAGCATCGCATCGAACTTCAGCCCGCCCGTCGCCTCGTCATAGTACGGGTACGTGTTCACCGTGAAGCCCGCACGTTCGAAGATGAAGCGGTGGTTTTCCCAGCTCGGGTCGCTCAGCCATACCTGCGCGTCCGGGAAATAGCGCTTCAGGAAATCCGCGCCGACCTTCAGCGCGCCCGAGCCGCCGAGCGTCTGCACGGTCGCGATGCGGCCCGCCGCGCGCGTCGGGTGATCGGCCCCGAACACAAGTGCCTGCACGGCGTCGCGGTACGGCGCCATGCCGACCATCGGCAGGTACGGCTTCGGGCCGATTTCGCGCTGCTGCGCCGTCTCGGCTTCGCGGACGGCGTCCATCACCGGAATCCGGCCTTCGGCGTCGAAATAGATGCCGATGCTGAGGTTGACCTTCTGCTCGCGCGGGTCCTTCTGGAAGTTCTCGTTGAGCGTCAGGATCGGGTCGCCCGGATACGCGTCGATGTGTTCGAACATGGCTTTATCGGTCTCGTTGGATGAAAAGTCTTGCTGCCGGTGTCGTTGCGGCCTGTGTGGACAGGGCCGCCGTTACCGTGCGGATGCGCGATCGCGCAGCGCAAAGGCGGCATTCTTCTGACGGAAGCGATACCCGACCGCGAGCACCGCGAGCCATACCGGGATCAGGTACACCGACAGGCGGAGATCCGGCGTCAGGTACATCACGACGAGAATGCCGGCCATGAACGCCAGGCACAGGTAATTCGTGAAAGGATAGCCCAGACTGCGGAAGAACGTCTGCTGTCCCGCCGCACGCTTGGCCTGGCGGAACTTCAGGTGGATCAGGCTGATCATCGCCCAGTTGATGATGAGCGCCGACACGACGAGGCCCATCAGCACCTCGAACGCCTTGCCCGGCATGAAGTAGTTGACCAGCACGCACAAGCCGGTCGCGAGCGCCGACGCGCCGAGCGCCGCGAGCGGAATGCCGCGCTTGTTCACGGACATCAGCACCTTCGGCGCGTTGCCCTGCTGCGCGAGGCCGAACAGCATCCGGCTGTTGCAGTACACGCCGCTGTTGTAGACGGACAGCGCGGCCGTCAGCACGACGACGTTCAGCACGTTCGCGACCAGGTTGCTGCTGAGCGCGTGGAAGATCAGCACGAACGGGCTGCCGCCGGAGACGACCTTCTCCCACGGATACAGCGACAGCAGCACGGCGAGCGCGCCGATGTAGAAAATCAGGATGCGGTAGATCACCTGGTTGGTCGCGCGCGGAATGCTGCGCTTCGGATCGTCCGCTTCAGCCGCGGTGATGCCGACGAGCTCGAGACCGCCGAACGAGAACATGATCGCCGCCATCGACATCACGAGGCCCGACACGCCGTTCGGGAAAAAGCCGCCGTGCTGCCACAGGTTCGCGACGCTCGCCTCGGGGCCCGCGTGGCCGCTCGCAAGCAGCCAGCCGCCGAAGCCGATCATGCCGACGATCGCGGCGACCTTGATGATCGAAAACCAGAACTCCGTCTCGCCGTACGACTTGACGCTCGTCAGGTTGATCAGGTTGATCACGACGTAGAACACGAGCGCGGACACCCAGGTCGGCACGCCCGGCCACCAGTACTGTACGTAGATCCCGACCGCCGACAGCTCGGCCATGCTGACGAGGATGTACAGCACCCAGTAGTTCCAGCCGGACAGGAAGCCCGTGAAGTGGCCGCAGTACTTGTCGGCGAAGTAGCTGAACGAGCCGGCCACCGGCTCGTCGACGACCATCTCGCCGAGCTGGCGCATGATGAAAAACGCGACGATGCCGGCCACTGCGTAGCCGAGCAGCACGGACGGGCCCGCCATCTTGATCGTCTGCGCGATGCCGAGGAAAAGCCCCGTGCCGAGCGCGCCGCCGAGCGCAATCAGCTGGATGTGCCGATTCTTCAGCCCGCGCTTCAGGCCGTCTTGCTCGTGTCCAGAAACCATGTCTTCTCCACTCTGTCCGCCTCGTTGGGAAGCGGTGCGCCTCGGTGTGCCGGGCACTGTTTTGCTATGCCGGCGACCGTTCGTGGAGCCACCGGGTTGGGGACTGCAATCTTCGTGCGGCGGCACCCGAACGCTGCCGGCGGCCCTGCTGCATCGGCCGCCGATTGCCGCCTGCGGCCGCATTGCTGCGATCGCACACGAAAATCCGGCGTCAGTTTAGCGTTGCGGCGACGAAATCGGGTTTCGTAACCGGTTCATGCAAACCCTACATTATGAGATAAGATTGCATCCGGGAGACATATGAGGAAACAAAAATGCCTGAACCGGTTCTCGACCGCATCGATCGGAGCTTGCTGGCGGTGCTGCAGGAGAATGGCCGCGCCTCGAACCTCGACCTGGCGAAGGCCGTGGGCCTGTCGCCCGCACAGACGCTGCGTCGCCACCGGCGGCTCGAGGAGATCGGTGCGATCCGCCGCTACGAGACGCGGCTCTGCCCCGACACGCTCGGTTTCGGCGTCACCGCGTTCGTGCACGTGACGATGGAACGCGGGCATATCCGCGACCTGTCGAAATTCCAGAAGCTCGTGTCCGATCTCGCGCAGATCCAGGAGTGCTTCTCCGTGACCGGCGACATCGACTATGTGCTGAAGGTCGTCGCGCGCGACCTGAAGGGACTGTCCACGTTCCTGCTCGAGACGCTGATGCGCATTCCCGGCGTGAGCGGCGTGCATTCGAGCGTGTGCCTCGACGAGATCAAGTGCACGAGTGCGATGCCGGTGGAAGCGTGACGGCCTGCGCGTCGTCCGGTCACTCGCAAACGGGTGCCGGCGCGATCGGCAGCGGCGTTGCCGTCACGCGGCCGGCGTCGACATGCAGTTCGCGCAGCGTCAGATGGTCGTACGCGGATCCTGCCGACCCCCAGACTTCATAGTCGTGCCCGGCCGCCGGGACGAAGGTCCCGGACACCGGCGGGTCGGAAACGCGCACGGGCTTTCCGCCTCGCATGTCCTGATAGTTCGCGCGCGACGTGATCGTGATCGGCTTGCCCGCCGGCACCACGTATTCGTGGAAATATTTCGCCGCGTCGTCCGGCACCGGCATGCCGACTGTCTTGTTGACGAGGGCCGACAGGCCCGGTTTGGTCGCAACGATCGTATCCGGGTATCCGGCGAGCAATGATTCGGGCGGCCGGCATCCGCGATTGAAGTGGAAGTACACGACCGGCCCCCAGTAGGCGCGAATCCGCGCATCCTTCGTCGGGTCGTAAGTTGAATTCGTCCCGCCCTGCGTTACGCATCCCGCCAGCGCCAGCATCGCGAGCGCCGATGTCAGGCGCATGGCCATCGTCCTCGGTGTCATCCCTGCCCTGTTCGTCCGGAAATTGTCGCTCTTGGCCGCTGCGATCGGCGTGGCCGCCACGGCGGGCGGATTATGCCATGCAGGTGCGCAACGAAGTCGCTGACGAGACCCAGCGACTTACCCGAATGCCGCCCCCAAGCCGAGACCCGATGGATGCTCCGCTAATTCGCACTGCGTGAGCGGCGTACGCTCTTGCTGTCGATCGACACGACTTCATCTGCCAGCACCGGGCGGAGCTCTCGCATCCAGCGGTGAAACAGGCTTCGAGCTTCAGTGGATCGAGCGCCGCGAATACCCGATCAACGCGGGTTGTCATGGGCTGCATGCGAAATTCAGCTGAAAAATCAGACATGTACGACAGACAATGCAATTCTTAACTGAGATCGTCTTGGATTCCTAAGTGCATAAGTTATGCGAAATCCATGACCGAAATCGAACATGCTGATTGCCCTGTTGCCCGAAGGCGCACTGACGTAATACGTTGCACTCAACAAGGACCGCACCATGCGGCGCCGTTTTCATTCAAGCCCTTACCGCACGACCTCAAACGCGCTGATCAGCAACGCTCCGGCCGCGATCACCACACAACCGCCCGCGCGCCGGACCGACAGGCGCTCGCCCAGATAAAGCCGCGCGATCAGCGCCGCGAACACCACGCTCGTTTCGCGCAGCGACGACACCGGCCCCATCGGGCCGTGCTGCATCGCCCAGATCACGATCCCGTACGCGAGCGCCGCGAACACGCCACCGCATCCCGCCTTCACGAGTTCCGCGCGATTCTCCGACAACCGCAACGAGCCTTTGCGCACGCGATAGTAGGCGGCCATCATGAGCCCGGTCAGCACGAAGGTCCAGGCCGCATAGCCGATCGCATCGCCGTTGTGCCGCACCCCGATGCCGTCGACCACGCTGTAGGCCGCGATCGACACGCCGGTTGCAAGCGCAGCCGGCAGCACCTTCCCCATCCGGCGCGACGATACCGCTTCGCGATCGAGGCCGATCGACACGATCCCTGCCGAAATCAGCACGAGGCCGCACTGTGCGCCCGTGCCCAGCGCCTCGCCGGCAAACACGCCCGCACCGAGCGTGACCAGCAGCGGTGCGGTGCCGCGTGCAATCGGATACGCGACGCTCAGGTCGCCGTGCTCGTACGAATACACGAGCAGCAGGTTGTAGATGACGTGGATCGCAGCTGACGCGACAACGTATGGCCAGCTCGCCAGCACGAGCGGCGGCGACGCAGGCAGAAGCAGCGCGGCGAACACACCCATCGCCACGGTCAGCGTGGTGGCCGAGCGCAGCCGGTCGCCGCTGCTGCGCACGAGCGCGTTCCACGATGCGTGCAGCAGCGCCGCGCACAGGACGGCGAACAGGACGGGTATCGGCATCCAGCAGGCTCCATGACGGGATCGGGGCAGCGCGGCGGTCGCTACCGGTCGAGGCATTCATCATATGAATTCGTCATACGAATGTCAAAGTCGCTGCGAGCCACCTTCGAACCGTCTTCGCGAGCCACCCGGCCAACTGGCGCCGCACGGCGTGTCCGCTCGGCTAAGCACATCGCGCACTCCCGAACGGCACCTTCCCGATTATTTCACTTCGCCTTCGATGCAAATGTCCCCGTAATGAAAACGATATCGCAGAGCAATGCCCGCGAAACCGCTCCGCCCCCATATCTTCATACCAGGCTGTTTCAATGCGCGTGCTCGCCATCGCGCCCGCCGCCGTTCCGGGCCGATCATTTCCATGACCCGCTCGAATGGAGTCCTTCACGATGTTTCGTCAAGCCTTGTTCGTCACCGCCTGCGCCGGCGCCGTCTTCGCGCTGTTCGCATGCGGCGGCAACGACAACTCGACACCGGCCGCGGCCTCGGTGTCGTCGCAGGATGCGCTGCAGACCGCCACGCCAATCAAGCATCTCGTCGTGATCTACGGCGAAAACGTGTCGTTCGACCACTACTTCGGCACCTACCCGAGCGCGACCAACCCGCCGGGCGAACCGGCGTTCAACGCGGCGGCCGGCACGCCCGCCGTCAACGGCCTGACGGGCACGCTGCTGACCGCGAACCCGAACTTCACGAACACCGCGAACGGCACCGACGCCGCGAACCCGTTCCGCCTCGACCGCACGCAGGCCGCGACCGCCGACCAGAACCACGCGTACACGGCCGAGCAGCAGGCCGAGGACAACGGCCTCGCCGACCTGTTCCCGAAATACACGGGCCGCGGCTCGTCCGGCGGCGCCGGCGCGTTCGGCACGAAGGGCCAGGTGATGGGCTACTTCGACGGCAACACCGTGACCGCGCTGTGGAACTATGCGCAGCGCTTCGCGATGAGCGACAACATGTACACGACGTCGTACGGCCCGTCGACGCCGGGCGCGCTGAACGTGATCTCCGGCCAGACCAACGGGATGCAGATCGTCAAGACTTCGAAGCAGCCGTCGACACTCACCGCGAGCTCGTACTACATCAACGACAGCCAGGGCGGCTTCACGATGATCAACGACGTCGACCCGGGCTTTGACGTGTGCTCGAGCACGACCGACCAGGCGATGATGAGCGGCAAGAACATCGGCGACCTGCTGAACACCGCGAAGATCACGTGGGGCGGCTTCATGGGCGGCTTCAACCTGTCGACCGTGAACGGCAACGGCACGACGGGCTGCAGCCGCAGCACGGTCGCGACCGCTGTGAACGCCCCGACGTCCGACTACATCCCGCACCACAACTGGTTCCAGTACTACGCGTCGACAGCGAACCCGCAGCACACGCGCCCGAGCTCGGTCGCCGCGATCGGCTCGAGCCTCCAGACGGACGGCAAGACGGTCGAACCGGCGAACCACCAGTACGACACCGACGACTTCTTTGCCTCGGTCAAGGCCGGCAACTTCCCGTCGGTCAGCTTCCTGAAGGCGCCGGCCGCACAGGACGCGCATGCGGGCTATTCCGATCCGCTCGACGAGCAGGCGTTCGTGACGAAGGTCGTCAACTTCCTGCAGCAGCAGCCCGACTGGCAGAACACCGCCGTGATCGTCACCTATGACGATTCGGACGGCTGGTACGACCACGTCTATGCGAGCCCGACGCACGCGTCGTTCGATGCAGTAGACCAGCTGAACGGCAACGGCAAGTGCGGCACCGGCACGCAGGCTGCGGGCGTGAACGGCCAGCCGGTGAACGGCCGTTGCGGCCCGGGCGTGCGGATTCCGCTCGTCGTGATCTCGCCGTACGCGAAGCAGAACTACGTCGACCACACGATGGTCGACCAGGCTTCGGTCGTACGCTTCATCGAGGACAACTGGCTCGGCAGCCAGCGCATCGGCGGCGGTTCGTTCGACGCGTCGGCGGGCGACCTGCGCGGCCTGTTCGACTTCACGTCGAAGCCGAACACGACGCCGCTGTACCTCGACCCGACGCTCGGCACCGCGCTGGGTTCCGCGCCGGCGATCTGATCGTCGACGTCACCAGGCAGGCCGGCGCGCAAGGCGCCGGCCGTTTCCATTTCAACGCGCCGCATTCGCGGCGCCCGACTTCACCCTTGATCGGATGACCGCCCGTCCTGCATTTCCGCCGCCTGGCACGCCTGACACCGGCACCACCGAATCGCGCCGCCCTCTTCGCTTCGTGCGCCGCGCGGCGCTCGCGCTCGGCGCAGGCGCGCTCGGCTTCGCCGCGTTCGCGATCGCGTTCCCCGCGCACACGCCCGCCGCGATCGGCAACCTCGTCGAGAATGTGACCGGCGCGAACCCGCACCCGATCGTGCTGCAGCGCCCGGCTGCCGCACCGCTGTCCGCGGTCGCGCAGCTCGGACGCGCGCTGTTCTTCGATCCGGCGCTGTCGGCATCCGGCAAGCAGTCGTGCGCGTCGTGCCACAGCCCCGATCACGCGTTCGGGCCGCCGAACGCGCTCGAGGTGCAGCCGGGCGGGATCGCGATGACGCTGCACGGCTACCGGCCGCCGCCGTCGCTGATGTACCTGTACCGGCAGCCGAACTTCAGCATCGGCCCCGATGCCAGCGAAAACGACGACGCGGTGAGCGTCGCGCAGCAGGCCGCGTCGGCGTCTGGCGTCGTGAAGGCGCAGAAGGTGGCCGGCACATCAGCCGCGCCGCAGCTCGTGCCGCAGGGCGGAATGTTCTGGGACGGCCGCGCGGACACGCTGCAGCAGCAGGCGTTCGGCCCGCTGCTGAATCCGGTCGAGATGGCAAACCCGAGCGTCGACGACGTCGCACGCAAGCTCGCGCAATCGCCGCACCGCGCGCGGTTCCTGCAGCTGTTCGGGCCGCGCGTATTCGACAGCGCGCAGCTCGCGGTGTCCGAAGCGATGTTCGCGATCGCGCGCTATCAGGTCGAGGATCCGTCGTTCCACCCGTACAACAGCAAGTACGACCGCTGGCTCGAAGGCCGCGCGCACCTCACTCACGCGGAACTGCGCGGGCTGCGTCTCTTCAACGATCCCGTGAAGGCGAATTGCGCGGGCTGCCACCTGTCGAAGCCGGGCGCCGATGGTCTGCCGCCGATGTTCACCGACTACCAGTACGAAGCGCTCGGCGCGCCACGTAACCGGCTGCTCGCGCAGAACCGCGATCCGGCGTTTCACGACCTCGGGCTGTGCGGCCCGTTCCGTACGGACCTGAAGGACCAGACGCAGTATTGCGGGATGTTCCTCACGCCGACACTGCGCAACGCGGCGACCCGCCACGTGTTCTTCCACAACGGCGTGTTCCACTCGCTCGACCAGGTGATGGCGTTCTACAACGAGCGCAATCTCGCGCCGGAGAAGTTCTATCCGCACAACCCGGACGGCAAGGTCGACGCGTACGACGATCTTCCCGCGCCGTATCGCGCCAACATCGACGTGACCGACGCGCCGTTCGACCGCAAGCCCGGCGACGCACCCGCGATGTCGGCGCAGGATATCAAGGATATCGAAGCGTTCCTGCAAACCCTCACGGACGAACCGGTGCGGTGAGTCCTGCCGGCGGGCCTGGCGTCACCGCCGGGCCCGCACCTTCAGCGCGAGCAGCATCACCGCCGCCGCCAAACCAAACGTCACCCCGCAAAAAATCACGCCGGATAAGCGACCCGCTCCGGTTCGCGCCGCATGATCACCTTGCCGCCGCGGATCGACCACGCCGCCTTCGCCTGACGGCGCAGCGCATCATAGTCGCTGTCCGCATCGAGCACGACGAGGTTCGCGGGCCGGCCGACCGCGATGCCGTAGCGCTCGCCGAGATGCATCGCGGCCGCGCTGTGGTTGGTCACGAAGTCGAGGGCGCGCTGCAGATCCTCGTAGCCCATCATGTGGCAGATGTGCAGCCCCGCGTCGAGCACGCGCAGGATGTTGCCGTTGCCGAGCGGATACCACGGATCCTTGATCGAATCCTGTCCGAAGCACACGTTGATGCCGGCGCGGTCGAGTTCCGCCACGCGCGTGACGCCGCGCCGCTTCGGGAACGTGTCGAAGCGCCCTTGCAAATGGATGCTCTCGGTCGGACACGAGATAAAGCTGAGGCCCGCGCGCTTGAGCAGCCGGAACAGCTTCGAGCAATACGCGTTGTCGTACGAACCCATCGCGGTCGTATGGCTCGCGGTCACCCGCGCGCCCATTCCGCGCACGCGTGTCTCTTCGGCGAGCACCTCGAGAAAGCGCGAATGCGGATCGTCGGTTTCGTCGCAATGCACGTCGACGAGGCAGCCGGTGCGCTCGGCGAGGTCCATCAGGAAACGGATCGAGCTGACGCCCTGCTCGCGCGTGTTCTCGAAGTGCGGAATGCCGCCGACGACGTCCGCGCCGATGTCGATCGCCTGCTCCATCAGCGCGCGGCCGCCGTCGAACGATTCGATCCCTTCCTGCGGGAACGCGACGATCTGCAGATCGATCAGCCCGCGCGCCTCGTCCTTCACCTCGAGCATCGCCTTCAGCGCGGCCAGCGACGGATCGGTCACGTCGACGTGGGTGCGCACGTGCTGGATCCCGTGATCGCGCAGCATGCCGATCGCCGCATGCGCGCGCGCCTTCGTGTCGTCATGCGTGATCGTCGCCTTGCGCTCGGCCCAGCGCTCGATCCCCTCGAACAGCGTGCCACTCATGTTCCAGGCCGGCTCGCCAGCCGTGAGCACCGCATCGAGGTGAATGTGCGGCTCGACGAGCGGCGGGATCGCGAGGTGACCGCCCGCGTCGATGTCGTCGCCGCTCGCGTGCGCAATCGCAGCCGGCTGCGCATCGATGCGCGAGATGGTTCCTGCGTCGATGCCGATCGTGAAGAGGCCGTCGCGGCCGCGCAGGCGTACGTTGAACAGGTTCATGTGGGGGTCCTGGCATGAAGCGGCCGTGCGTCGCCGCGACGGACGCGTGTTTCGAAAGAAAGGGAAAGCTGGCGCAAGGGAAAACCGGGCGCGCGACGTCGCCGCCCGTCACGACCAGCCGTCGATCGTCAGCCCGGTCTCCGCGACGGCCTCTTCCCGCGTCACGACACGCACCTGCTGCCCGAACGTCCACACGTGCTGCTCGGGATCGCGCGCGCGATAGGTCCGGTCGCCGTAGAACTGATCGGCGGGCTCCTGCACGATCACCGCGCCGACCTGCCGTGCGCGTGCGCAATGCGCGTCGATATCGGCGCTCAGTTGCACATGTACGCACTGCGTGTTCTTGCCGCCGACGCCCGTCGGGCTCGACACGAAATCCGCCCATTCGCCGCCGATCATCACCGTGCCGCCGCCGAACGTCAGCTCCGCATGCACGAGCCTCCCGTCCGGCGTGCTGATCACGATGCTGCGCTCGAAGCCGAACGCACGCTCGAGCCAGTCGAGCGCGGGCCACGGGTCGCGATAGAACACGGCGGAACTGATCGACGGACGGCGGCTCGGCGTAGTCATCTTTGATCTCCGGATCGATGGCGTGACGCGCCCATTCTCCGCGCGTGCGCGCCATCGATCAACTGCCGGCACAGTCACGCTCGATGTTGCAACCGCGCCACAACACTGTGCGGCACGGCACGCGTGCGTCGCGCCTGAAGCACACCGTCCCCCCGGCAATTGGCGTATTGCGCGATATGTGACAACGGTGTGAATCACTCTTGCTGGTTCTGCAACGGTGCGCTCGCGCCGCGCCGCCGGAATCCGCGTCGGTGCATCCCTATACTGGCGCCGAATTTCTTGTTCGCAGTCCCACACGCAGGAGCCTTTACGTGAAAAAAACCCTTCTTGCCGGCGCCGCCACCGCCGCATTGTTCGCCCCGCTCGCACACGCGCAAAGCTCGGTCACGCTGTACGGCCTGATCGATGCAGGCATCGCCTACACCAACAATGTGAATGGCGCTTCCCAGTGGCGCATGGCCAGCGGCACGATCAACGGCAGCCGCTTCGGCCTGCGCGGCAGCGAGGATCTCGGCGGCGGCCTGAAGGCGCTGTTCGTGCTCGAGAACGGCTTCAACGTCAACAACGGCGCGCTTGGCCAGGACGGCAAGATGTTCGGCCGCCATGCGTACGTCGGCCTGAGCAAGAGCGGCTACGGCACGCTGACGCTCGGCCGCCAGTACGACACGATGGTCGACTTCGTCGCGCCACTGTCGGCAACCTCGGGCGACTTCGGCGACACGGGCTTCGCGCATCCGTTCGACAACGACAACCTGAACCATTCGCTGCGCATCAACAACGCGGTCAAGTACACGAGCGACACGTACGCGGGCCTCAAGGTCGGCGCACTGTACGGCTTCTCGAACTCGACGAACTTCGCCAGCAACCGTGCGTACAGCGTCGCGGCGAGCTACACGAACGGCCCGCTGAAGCTGGCCGGTGCGTACCTGCAGATGAACGGCACGAAGGGCTCGACGAGCGCGAGCCCGGGCGCGACGGACGTCGCCGAAGGGAAAAGCCTGAGCCAGGGCGGCTGGTCGATCGGCGCGGACCGCATGCGTTCGTACGGCGGCGGCGTCAGCTACGTGTTCGGCCCGGCCACCGTCGGCTTCGTGTATACGCGCTCGCAATACGACAACTCGGGCTCGTTCGGCTCGACCGGCCAGATCGCGTTCAACAATTACGACGTGAACGTCCGCTATGCTGTGACGCCGGCCGTCAGCCTCGGCGCCGCGTATGTGTACACGGATGCCAGCGTGTCGAACCCGGACAGCAAGCACGGCACCGATCCGAAGTGGCATCAGGTCGACCTGCAGGCCGTCTACAAGCTGTCGCGCCGCACCGATCTGTACGCGGAAGCGATGTACCAGCACGCGTCCGGCCGCGGCTACCAGGCGTTCATCAACACGTCGGGCGGCGCGTCGAGCACCGCGAACCAGGTCGTCGGCACGATCGGCATGCGCACGCGCTTCTGAGCCTCTGAGCCTCCTGGCCCGGCTGTCTGCCGAAACACGAAACCCGCCTGCGAAGGCGGGTTTTTCATTTCATGCGCACGTGACGACGGCGCGCGATGCATGTCGATCGTTCGTCCAATGTTGTTCGTTCTGGAAGACAGCCTGTCTGGAATCGGGGTTTTTGCGCGCACCGCCGCTGCGTAGACTTTCCTCAACGGTTCGGATCACTTGTCAATCTCCGGACCGCACCAAATATCCCGGAGGAAAAATCATGAAATCGCTCGTCGTCGCCACCGCCGCAGCCGTCCTGCTCGCCGCACCTGCACTGTCGTTCGCGCAGTCGTCGAAGTCGCCTGTCACGCGCGCGCAAGTGCTGCAGGAACTGTACGACCTCGAATCCGTCGGCTACAACCCGTCGCTCGGCGACGCGGGCAACTACCCGGACGACATCATGGCCGCGCAGGAACGCCTTGCCGCGAAGCGGCTCGCCGAACACAAGGCCGCCGAAGCCGCATACGGTCCGGCCGGTGCGCCCGGTGTGCAAGCCGGTTCGGCCGTGAAGCCGGCCCTGTGAGGCACGCACAACGGATCCCGCCCGCATGCTCGCTCTGACGCATGCGGGCGAGGAGCCCGAACGGAATGAAGCAGGAATCTGACGCAGTAGATTGAAGCAGGAACTCGCGCGCGTGAGCGCGCATCGACGCACCAACGCGCCGCCGGTCACGCAGCCTGTGCCTCCTGCCCAAGCTCGGCCAGCATCTCGACGTCGTGCGCGATCATGCCGGGCACCTCGGCACGCAGGAATTCGACCCAGGTCCGCACTTTCGCGTCGACGAACCGGCGCGACGGATACAACGCATACACGTTCATCTTCTGCAGGATGTGCTCCGGCAACACGCGCACGAGCGTACCGTCGCGCAGCGCGTCGATTGCCGCGTACAGCGGCAGCATCCCGATGCCGATCCCGTCGCGGATCGCGAGTGCGAGCGATTCGGCGGTATTGGTCTGCACCGGGCCCGTGACGTGGATCTGCTCGACGCCGTCCGGCCCTTCGAGCAGCCATTCGTGCGTCGGGAACGCGGGCGTGCGCAGCGTCAGGCACGCGTGCGCGCCGAGGTCCTGCGGGCGGGACGGCGCGCCATGCCGGCGCACGTAGTCGGGCGACGCGCACAGGATGCTGAACGTCGAGCCGAGCAGGTGCGATACGAGCTCCGAATCGGGCAGCGACGACGCGGTCACGACCGCCATGTCGCTCGTGCCGTCGAACAGGTCCGGCATCCGCTGCGACAGCGACAGCTCGATCGATACGTCCGGATACTGTGTGTGGTAGCGCGTCAGCGCGGGCAGCACATAGTGATGGCCGACGCTTGCAAAACTGCGCATGCGCAGCACGCCGGCCGGCCGCTCATGCGCGCAGCTCGCCTCTTCCTCCGCGCGGTCGACGTCGGCAAGGATCTGCCGGCAGCGCCGCAGATAGCTCTCGCCGGCTGACGTCAGCGCGAGGCGGCGCGTCGAGCGGTTCATCAGGCGGGTGCGCAGCCGCGCCTCGAGCTCCGACACCGCACGCGACATCGCGCCGGTCGTCGAATTCAGCGATTGCGCGGCCGCGGTGAAACTGCCCGTCTCGACGACGCGCGTAAACACCCGCATGTTCTGAAGCGTATCCATTCCTGTGAACCACCTGTGTAGGAGCCGCTATTTTCCTCCACGAATCGAGATGGATTGTTACCTTGGCTGCAACTATCGTTTCCCCGCGGCTGCGTTAATGCGCGTGCCCGACGCTCCTACAATCGGCGCCTCACCAGTCGAACGGGCGCGTTCGGACGAGCCGCGGCGAGCCGCCCGGCGCCGCGCGCGCCCTCTCCAGTCATGAAGCCACAACCAGCGATCGAGTCACCGTCCGTCGGACTTCAACGATGGGGGCGCTGGCTCGATCCCCTCGGCAAGGTGGCGCGCGACTGGGCCGCGAGCGACGGGCTGATCTGGCTGCACCTCGCGAAAACCGTGCTCGCGGCGCTGCTCGCGATGGGCATTGCGATGCGGCTCGAGATGTCGCAGCCGCGCACCGCGATGACAACCGTGTTCGTGCTGATGCAGCCGCTGTCGGGGATGGTGTTCGCGAAGAGCTTCTATCGCGTGCTCGGCACCGCGGCCGGCCTCGTCGCTGCGCTCGCGCTCGGCGGCCTGTTCGCGCAGCAGCCCGAGCTCTACATGGCCGGCATCACGCTGTGGATCGGCGGCTGCATCGCGCTCGCGGTGCGCAACCGCCACTTCCGCTGGTACGGGTTCGTGCTCGCCGGCTACACGGCCGCGCTGATCGGGCTGCCCGCGGTGATGACCCCGCAGACGCTGTTCCTGTCCGCGCTGACGCGCGCCGCCGAAGTCGCGCTCGGCATCGTCTGCTCCGGCGTCGTCAGCGCGCTGATCCTGCCGCTCAGTTCGGCGAAGGCGCTGATGCGCTCGCTGAGCGCGCGCCACGCGAAATTCGCCGGGTTCGCGGCCAACGCGCTCGCGGGCGACATCGAGCGCGGCGCATTCGAACGCCAGTTTGCCGATTTCGTCGACGAGATCGTCGGCTTCGAGGCCAACCGTGCATTCGCGTCGTTCGAGGATCCGCACATCCGCGCACGCAGCCGCCGGCTCGCGCGGCTCAACAGCGAGTTCATGAACGCGTGCACGCGGCTGCACGCGCTGCACCAGCTCGTCAAACGGCTGCGCGCCGGCCGCGCCGATGCAGTGCTCGCGGCGCTCGCGCCGCACGTCGATGCGCTCGCGGAACGGCTCGCGGCGCTGCACGACGAACTGCGCCACGGCCCGGCCCGCGCGACCGGCGCGCTGCTCGAATTGCGACACTTTCACACGGCGCTGCCGAAAGGCGCGCGCGCGTCGCGCCGCGAGATCGAGGATCATGCGGCCGGCGGCCTGCTCGATTACGACACCGCGATCGAACTGATGTATCGCTTCGTCGGCGAGTTTCTCGGCTATGCGGATACCTACGCATCGCTCGACCAGGACGATCACGCGTTCGAGCGCACGGTCACGCACTATGCGGTGAAGACGAACCGCTTCTTCATCGGCTTCACGTTCCTGCGCACCGTGGTGGCAGTCGGTGCGATGAGCGCGTTCTGGATCGCGTCGCAATGGCCGAGCGGCTCGCTCGCCGTGATCGGCACCGCGATCGCATGCGCGCTCAGCTCGACTTCGCCGCGCGCGCCGAAGTTCGTCGCGCAGATGAGCGTCGGCGCCGCATTCGCGACGCTCGTCGGCTACCTGTTCCTGTGCTACGTGTACCCGAACATCGACGGGTTTCCGCTGCTGTGCGCGACGCTCGCGCCGGTGCTCGGCTTCGGCGCATTCCTCGCGATGCGGCCCGGGATGTCGGGCTACGGGATCGGCTTCGCGGTGTTCTTCTGCCTGCTCGCGGGCCCCGACAACCTGATCGCGTATACGCCCGAGGTACTGATCAACAACGGGCTCGCGATCGTCGTCGCGATGCTCGTGTGCTCGATCGTCTTTGCGGTGGTGTTCCCCACGCACATGCCGTGGCTGACGGGCCGCATCGCACACGACCTGCGCCGGCAGGTGACGCTCGCGTGCGAAGGCGCGCCGGCCGGCCTCGCGCAGCGGTTTCAGTCGAGCACGCACGACCTGATGGCGCAGCTGCGCACGCTGCTCGTACGGCGCACGCGCCAGCATCGCGACGCACTGCGCTGGATGCTCGCGACGCTCGAGGTCGGACACGCGGTGATCGACCTGCGCGACGAACTGCAGGCGTTCTGCGCGTCGAAACCACCGCAGACGCGGCGCTGGACCGGCGCCATCGACACCGTGCTTCAAGAGCTGCCGCCCTTCTTCGACGATCCGTCGCCGAGCCATCACGCGCGCACGCTGAAATCGGTGAACCTCGCGATCCGCGCAGCTCAGCACACGCTGGTCGCGTGGCATGCGGTCCCCGACGAGCGGCGCCGGATGCAGCGCATCGTCGGCTGCCTGCACTTCATGCGCAGCGCACTGCTCGACAAGGATGCGCCGTTCAACCGGCATCGTCGTTGAGTGCCATTGAATGCCGTTGAATGCCGTTGAATGCCGTTGAATGCCGTTGAACGGGTACGGCACACGATCCTTGTTGCGGATGCAAATAAGCTCTCCAGCGGCGGTGATTAATCCATAAGCAGTACGAGCCTATAGTTTCATCACTGCCAGCGAGACTGGCAAACACCCAGGAGAAACTGAAATGAAGCCGCTGCACCTCGCCCTCGTTGCCCTGTCGCTTACCGCCGCCGTCGCACATGCGCAACCGGCGCCGGCCGACCACGCACCGCAACAGGCGAACCGCGCCGAGGCCGTCCAGGCCGCGGGCCGCGTCGACCGCTCGCAATCGAAGAACGAAGACCCGAACGCCTGCGTCGGTCCGGTGAGCTTCTGCAACGTCTATTTCGGCAGCTGAGCATGACGCCGCGTCGCGACGGCCGAGCCCGCCGCACTCGTTCCGGGTGCACGGGCAGGCACCGGCCCGCCGGCTCGCCTCCCCGCACACCCCGCACACATTGAATGCGCCGCTTCATCTGAAGCGGCGCGTTTCGTTTCAGCCTCTCCACCAAGTCGGTGCCCGCATATGCCCGTTTGACACGCTGAGCATGGTTCCGTGATCATCTCGAAGCGCGCCAGTCCGAGTGGCGATCACGAAAAAGGAGGCATGACATGGAAACCCGCCGCATCAACGCCGTGTTCCTGACCACCCGCAACCGGTCAGTGAGGTCACGTTCATGAGCGACAGTCACGATATCGCGCCGGACAGCACCGCCGCTCGGGTCGCGCTGTGGCGCGCGCTGCATAGGGAAGTCGATGCGCATCCGCATGTGCTGGAGGACGACATCGGCCTGCGCTTGCTCGCTCCCGAACCGGGCTGGCAGCGCCGTGGCGACATGGATCCGCAGTTCACGCGACCATTCCGCGCGTCGATCGTCGCCCGGGCCCGCTTCATCGAGGATCTCGTCGTCGAGCAGGCCGCGCGCGGGCTGACTCAGTACGTGATCCTCGGTGCCGGCCTCGACAGCTTCGCGCAACGCCGGCCCGACGTTGCATCCGGCCTCCACGTGTTCGAGGTCGACCGGCCGGACCCGCAGGCCTGGAAACGCCAGCGTCTCGTCGAACTCGGTTTCGGCGTCCCGGACTGGCTGCGCTTCGTCCCCGTCGATTTCGAAGCAGGCGGATCGTGGCGCGACGCACTTGCGGCTGCCGGCTTCGACAGCGGCAAGCCGGCGATCGTCGTGTCCACCGGCGTCAGCATGTATCTGACCGACGAAGCGAACGCAGCCACGCTGCGTGAGGTGGCGGCGCTCGCGCCGGGATCGATGTTCGCGATGACGTTCCTGCTGCCGCTGGAACTCGCCGATCCCGATGTGCGCCCCGGGCTCGAGCTGGCGGCCAAGGGCGCGCGCGCCAGCGGGACGCCATTCATCAGCTTCTACATGCCGGCCGAGATCGTGGCATTCGCCCGGGACGCCGGCTTTGGCGATGCCCGGCACGTTTCCGCGGCAACGCTGACGCAGCGCTATTTTTCCGGCAGGACGGATGGCCTGCACCCGCCGGACAACGCCGAGGAACTGCTCATCGCAACGGTCTAGGTTCGGCCTGAGATTTCAACGATCGCCGGACCACGACGGCAATCGACACGCGTGCAAGCGCATCGGATTTCACCCCGATGCGCGCCCCTCCTAAGGCCTTCGCGAATCGACCGGATCGACCGCATCAATCGCATCAACCGCATCGATCGCGAGATGCAGCGGCCGGTCCGGCCGCAACGTCACATTCAGCACCGGACGCGGCGCCGCCATGCCGGCCGGTATCGACAGCACATAGCGCTGCAGCACCATCGCGGCGATCACCGTCAGCTCGGTCAGCGCGAGATGCTGCCCGAGGCACACGCGCGGACCTGTGCCGAACGGCATGTACGCGCCGCGCGGAATCGCGGGCGCGTCGTCAGCGAAACGCTCCGGCCGGAACGCGTCCGGATCCGGGAACCATCTCGCGTCACGATGCATGAGCTGCAGCGGCAGCATGAACAGCGTGCGCGGCGGCAGTTGCCATGCACCCAACGCGATCGGCCGCGACGCGCGACGGCTGATCAGGATCGGCGCCGACGGGTACAGGCGCAGCGTCTCCTCGAGCGTCTGCGTCAGGTAGCGCAGCTGCGGCCGCGTCTCCGCGGTCGGCGCGCGGCCGCGCAACACGCGCTCGACTTCAGCTCGCGCGGCGGCCTGGGCCGAAGGGTTCGCTGCCATGCACCACGTCCACCAGGTCAGCGCCGACGCAGTCGTTTCGTGCCCGGCCAGGAACGCGGTCATGCATTCGTCGTGCACCGCCTGCAATGGCCAGGCACGCGCATCCGCCCGGTGCAGACGCAACAGCCGGGACAGCAGATCGTCGGGCCAGCGGCTGTCCGGCAATTCGAGGCGCGCATGCAGTTGCCGATCGATCAGGTCGTTCAGCACCGCCAGCGCCCGCGCCTTGCCCCGCTGCCACGGCATCCAGTCGGGCGCGCTCGCCGGCTGGTAGAACGCCGCGTTGGCCGCCGCGCTCACCGTGCGGACGGCCTCCTCGGCGGCACGCGTGTCGTCGCCGATCGTGTCGGAGAACATCGTTCGCACGATCACATCCATCGCGAGGGACGTCAGCGCGCTTTCGACCGGCCAGTGCGGATCGTGCGCGGGCCATTGCGCCAGCGCATGACCGGCGGTCGCCGCGATCGTCGGGACGAAACCCTGGACGGCCTTCGGCATGAAGCCCGGCTGCAGTGCGTGCCGCTTGTCGCGCCACGCGCTGCCTTCGGCAATCAGCACGCTATGTCCATGGACCTGTGCCAATACGCGGATGCCGCGTTCCCATCGCACCAGCGCATCGTGATGCGAGACCAGCAATTCGCGCACGAGCTGCGGGTCGGTCACGACGACCGCATGCTCGGGCCACATGCGCAGGTGCACGACGTCGCCGAACGTCTGCTGCCAGACGGCGAGCGTGCCGAGCAGGTCGCGCGACATGCTGCGCAGCAGGCCCCAGCCGGTCAGGCCAGCGCGCGGCCCAGGCGGCCATACGCCGGGCGGATGATGCACGGGCGCAGACGACAGCGCGTCTGCGTGGAATGGGCATTCGGAGCGGGATCGTGTATTCATGCGCTGCATTGTCCGCGCTCGTCGCGCGCCGGTCTTGAACGCAAACGTCATCGACACGCGTATCGCGTCTCCCTATACTGCCCGGTCATGTCCTCCGGTCTGCTCCCCACATGGCCGCCGTGCCCCGATCCGCTCGCGCGCGCGCCCCGCGCGCTGAGCGGCGGCCGGCCGCCTCACGCCCGACTGTATCCGGCGCCGCCTGCGCTACACGGCGCAATCGTCGCGATCGTCTGCCGCGATACGCGCGGCTTCGCGCTGAGCGACGCGCAGTGCCTGACCCATTTCCCGGCTTCGCCGCTCGTGTGCCTGTCCTGGTTTCGCAGCTTCGACCCGGGGCTCGTCGAACGGACGGCGGACGGCCCGCGCTGGCGGCCGTTCGGCGCGGCCGTCACGCTTTCCGGCAGCCAGTTGCAGCCCGTGACGAGCTGGGCGCCGACGACCGGACGCGGCGGCGTCGCGTGCTTCACCGCCGATGCCGCACATGCGCTGTTCGGTGTCGCGTTGCCGGCGATCCACGACCGCTTTGTCGACGCGCGCGAAGCGCTCGGCGACGCGTGGCGGCCGCTCGTCGATGCGCTGACCGACGCCGACGACGACGCGGCCGCGCTGGCCGCGCTGGAGCGGTATCTCGCGCCGTGCTGGCGCGCGCTTCAGGGCGGCGGCTCAGGGTTTGCGTCGCTCCGCGACGCGGGCCGGCACTGGGTCGGGCGCCTCGCGTGGCAGGCGCGCGAATGGCGGCGCACGCATGGCCCGCGGCAGATCGAGCGGCGCGTCAAGGCGTATAGCGGGCGGTCGATGCGCGACTGGCAGGCACTCGTCAGGACGGAAAGCCTGTTCTTCACGGCGCGCGATCGCCTCGAGGCCGGGCATTCGCTCGACTGGGCGACGCTGGCACTCGACGAAGGGTTCGCCGATCAGGCGCACCTGAGCCGCGCGGCCAAACGCATCACCGGATTCTCGCCGACCGAATTCGTGCAACGCTTTGCCGACGACGAGTCGTTCTGGCTGTATCGGCTGTGGGTGTGACGATCGGCGTGCGAAGCGGCGCGCCGTCCTGCGCGGACGGGCGCGAGCGCGCCGTCGATGGCCCCCGGCGCACGGCCGCGTCCGCTCACCTTCCGCGGCGCGGGTTCACCGGCATCGGCCGCAACCGGCTCAATCCGGATAGTCCTCGTTCACCTTCAGGTTCGCGAGCCGGAAGATCGTGCGCAGCGTCTGCGGATAGATGTCCCGGCCCGCGGACAACGACGTCAGGATGAAATCGAGTACCTTTGCGTACTTGAGCAGCACGAGATAGTTGTCGAAATCCGCGGTGTGGCTGCGCAGGTGCTCCGCGATGCGCACCATCTCCGTGGATAGCGTGCAGGCCATCTCGAGTTCGATCTGCTGCTTCGCGCTCCAGGCCTGCTGCGGCTGCTCGAGCAGCTTCGCCAGGAAAGCCTGGAAATGCGCGTCTGACTGGTTAGGCCGCGCGTCCATGGTTTGCCCCGTTCTGCGGTTGGGCGAGCGTGTCCGCGGACACGCCCGGCTGTCTGATCTCCTCGCGCCCGCCGCAGCGCGATGTGCATGCCCGACGGCATGCAGAATCCGTACCAGCATCGCTGAAATCATCCGGGCGACCTCGCGCCGGATCCGTGGCTACGGCCGCTCAGGCCCGCCGGCAGGCGGTCCCGGCGAACCCGGGCCAATGGCGTTCGTCATCGGGTAAGCGGGTGTCACGACCCGTCGAACCCGGCCGCAACGGCAAAATCATTCAACGATGTAACGTAACAACGGGGATCCCGGCGGGCACCGCCAGCGACATGTTTCACATTGGTAACCCGATCCGCGTATAGTTTCAGCAACGTAACCATCACCGGTTCAGCTTAAGAGGTTGTCGGCCCGGCCATGCTCGACACCTCTGCCCTTGTCGAAGGCTTGCTGCTTGGCGCAGCGCTCTTCACGTCCGTTGGTCCCAAAGACACTTTCGTCATCAAGCGTTCGCTGTCGAGCGCGTATCCGCTGTTCATTGCCGCCATCTGCGCCGGAAGCGACGCGCTGCTGATCGCGATCGGCTCGCTGGGTCTCGCCGCGGTGCTGTCACACACGCCGCGCATCGTGTCGGCGGCGCTGCTCGCCGGCATCGTCTATCTCGCATGTCTCGGGCTGCTCGCGTTGCGTTCCGCAATACGCAGAACGCATCCCGACGCCATTCACGCGGGGGCCGCCGAACCATTCGCGCGCATGGCGCTCGCAACCGCGGCTGTTTCACTTTTGAATCCTTACGCATGGGTCGACACGGTGCTGGTGCTCGGTTCGATCATCGCCAGCCGGCCCGCCGGCGCGCGACTGTCGATCGCGCTCGGCGCGGTAGCCGCGTCGTTCATCTGGTTCCTGTCGCTGACCTGGGCCGCCCGACGTTGCCGGCCGCTGTTTGCGCACGCGGCCGCGTGGCGGCTGCTCGATGGGTTCGTCGCCGCGCTGATGATCTCCACGGCGATTCATCTGGCGACAACCCGGCTGTGAAGCACGGCTATGAAGCACGGCGATGAAGCGCGGCTGTGAAGCACGACTGCAGCGCCGATCTGATTCCGGCGATCCGCGACGACGCACGCCAACCGTCGCCGGCACCCCGCCGGAAAACCGGACGCCGGCCGGCGGCCTAGCGCTGCGTTGCGCTCATGGCCCGCGCGCCCTCGCCTGCTCACCGCGCCCTCGGCACCCATGCGCCATGAAACCCCGCCGGCACGCGTCTCGGCAGGTGAATCGTCGCGACCGGCCCTTCATCGATACAGCGTGCATCGAGTATCACGAGATCGCTCGTATCGGTCACGCGCCGGTAGACACACGTCAGCACCCAGCCGTCGTCTTCATCCGCCGCGCCCGCACGGGACACGAATACCGGTTCGCTGTTCTGGTCGCCGTACGGAACGTCGTAACGCGTGACCGTGCCGCGCTCGAGGTCATAGCGGACCACGCCGCGAATCTCGGCGTTCGACGGTTGCTCTGCCGCATAGAAGAACCGGTAGGCATCCCCCGTTCGCGCTTCGTTGATGCGCGGCAATTCGATGCCCCCGTCTCCGATCTGCGTTTCCGCGACCGTCCCTTTCGCCAGATCGATCACATATCGCCACAGCACGCCCACTGGGTTGTCCTCGAACGTGCCGGGCTGCTTGCCGAGCCGCAGGAACGACGGATAGCGCACCGCGTCCAGCACGACGGTCGAGCCGTCGCCGTCATACGCGTTCACCACGTGCTGGATGAAGCACGGCGCAATGTCGAACCAGCGCACGTCGCCGCCGTGACGCGCAATGACGCCGATGCGTGCCTGCCGCTCGTCATGCCAGCGCAGCGGCATCCGGTGCCCGCGAGACAGCATCGAAAAATCGTAGGTGACGTTCAGGTCGAGCAGGATGCTGCGAGTGGCCGTGATCGCGATGTCATGCATCATCGACGGCGCCGGCAGGTCGAGTTCGAGATCGACGGTCTGCACGCCCTGTGCGTCATGTACGCCGTACCGCAGCCACGGCGCTTTCCAGTCGGCGCGGAAGGAGATCAATTCGCCGGTGCGCGGATCGACTTTCGGATGCGCGGTCATGCCGCCGGCGAGCCCGTCGTGCCGCGTCGGTGCGCCAACGCATTCCAGCTCCGGCGTGATCGCAAGCGGCATCCCGCCTTCGGCCAGCGCCAGCAGTTCGCCCGCGTGCAGCAGCACGTTCACGTTCGGATTGGTATCGGGCAGCGATGCGGCCCGCGCCGGCGCATGGACATCCGCCCAGCGCCGCGTGCGCGCCCAGCGGTTGCGATAGCCGGTCACGCGACCATCGTCGAACGCGATCGCATGCAGCATCGCCGCTTCGGGCCACCACGCGAGCATGTCGTTGCCCTCAAACCGGCCGCGCAACGGATTGGGACCGTTGCGCAGCAGCACGCCATCGAGATCGCGCGGAATGCATCCGGTCACGCGCAGATCGACGACGTCGGCTTCATCCGCGACCGGCGCGATTGCGCCGCTGTTCAGATCAAAGGTCGTCATTTTTATAACCAGTCATTGGTTGATTGATCGGGCGATGAACTCGTCGGGATATCGCCGGACGCGAGCGCGAGCGCGTGATCGCGTACGTCGTCGGGCCACGCGGCAATCAGTGCGCGCATGCGCGACGGATCGTTCGCATACAGCGCTCGCACGGCCTCTTCGAAGCCCGGCAGATCGCCCGCGATCGCCGACATGAAGTGATACGCGCGATCCTTCGCGCCGCGCCGCCGCTCCTCCACCGCACGCGAGCGCCGCGCCTCTTCGACGAGCTTGCGCAACGCGACGGATGCGCCACCGGGCTGCGCGGCCAGCCAGTCCCAATGGCGCGGCAGCAGCGTGACTTCGCGCGACACCACGCCGAGTTTCGGACGGCCCCGGCCGCGAGGTTCGGCGGCGTCGGTGTCGGCGTCGCTGTCGGCCGCCGCGGGGGATTCGTCAGGCTGCCCGAAGCGGGCGAGGATCTCGTCGTCGGAGCCCCGGAGGTCGATGTCGATCGAGCGTCCGGTGGTGTCGTCAAAGATCAGCACCGGGCCGGCGCTGCCCGCGTCGCTCGCGCGCCTGATGGTGAGTGCCACCGTCGAAAGCGGCCCGGTCGCAAGCCGCCGATGGCCTTCGAAGGCCGTGTAGGAACTGGAGTACATGCTGAGCACCATCTGTCGGAAGTTTGAATGACCGTATTTATACCCGGATAAAAATGAAGTTGCAATATCACCCGGGTATAAATAATCGAAATGGCGCACGCCGTTCGATGCAAACCGGCACGCGCCGCATCGCGACACGCGCCGGCGCGTGTCGCGATGCCGGTTGCCCGATCGATGACGCGCAGGCATGATGTGCGCGAACCGGCCGGCTGCCGCGCCCCGCCTCCGGGATCGGGCGCGCGCCCGCCAGGCGGATTGATCGCAGCCCGATCCGCCCGGCGCGTTTGCCACCCGATCGTCCGGCGCATTGCCCGCCGCGATCGATCCATCCGGCTGCCCACGTCCGCATGCCCATGTCATTGCGCGCATTCAGAACGCTGGTGGCGATCGCCCGCTACCGGACCTTCGCCCGCGCCGGCGAAGCGATCGGCCTCACGCAGTCGGCGGTGAGCCTGCAGATCAAGACGCTCGAGAGCGAGTTCAACGTGCAGTTGTTCGACCGGTCGCGCCGGCAGCCCGTGCTGACCGAGGCCGGCAACATCCTGGTCGCGCAGGCCGAACAGATCCTCGCGATGGTCGACCGGATTCCCGACGCGCTCAGCGACGAGAAGAAACTGGTCGGCCGCTTGCGGATCGGCGCGATCCAGACGGCGCTGTCCGGCCCGCTGCCCGATGCGCTGCTCGCGTTGCGCGACGCGCATCCGTCGTTGCGCGTGCACGTGTCCGCCGGCATGTCGGTGGAGCTCGCGAATCGCGTCGCTGCCGGCGAGCTCGATGCCGCGATCACGACGCGCCCCGTCAGGCCATACCCCGCCGAACTGACCTGGACGACGCTCTACGAGGATCGCTTCTGGCTGCTCGCGCCGCCGCAATACGCGGAGCGCGACGCGGGCACGCTGCTCGAGGCGCTGCCGTTCATCCGTTTCGATGCGCAGGCGTGGGCCGGCCGCATGATCGCTGCGGAACTGCGTCGTCTCGGCGTGCGCGTGCGCGAGGAGATGGTGCTGGACAGCGCCGAGACGATCGTCCGGATGGTCGCGCGTGGTCTCGGCGCGGCGATCGTCGCGCTGTCCGATTCGACGCTCGCGCGCCTGCCGCCCGTGACCCGCTTGCCGTTCGGCCAGCCGCAGATGGGGCGCGCCGTCGTGCTGCTCGAGCACCAGTCGCGTCCTGCGGAGCGCTTCGCGCGCGCGCTCGCCACCGAAGTCACTATGGCCTGTTCACGCTAATAACGGGCTTGCGAACGTGCGTTGCCGGCTGCAGTGCAAGGAGCAAGGAGCGCCGTTTGGCCGAGCCAAACAAGCGACGCGCGACGCCGCAATGCGGCCGGCAACGCACGTTCCCCTGATTAAAAAATCATTTGTGGGGCTGGCCACCAGAAGGGCCGATCGCCGCGTCATGCTCCTCGCGAATACGTCGAGTATTCGCTTCGTCGCAATCCTCGCGCTCGGCCCTTCTGGTGGCCAGCGCAAGCCCGTTATTAGCGTGAACAGGCCATAGGTCGTCACTGCATCATCGATGAGAATTTCTCATTTAACACCCGATAATTAACAATAATTCCTGTTGGTCCGGCGTGTTAACTTGATGGCGTCGTCACTCTTTCGATCGCGCGTCGCCATGCTGCCTGCAGGACAGAATTCCCTCACGCTTCGTCAGCCCGCCCGCCTTTCATCGCGCGCGATTCGAGCACGGGCGCCGCGATGATCGGCGCGGTCCTGGTCGCGTTGATGCCGGTCGCGCTGCTGGTCGCATTCGGCTACGGACTCAGGCGCACCGGCTTCGTTGCCGACACGTTCTGGCCGCAGGCCGAACGGCTCGGCTACTACGTGCTGCTGCCCGCGCTGTTCGCGCACGGGCTCGCGAGCGTCCGGCTGCAAGACCTCGCCGTGGCGCCGCTCGCGCTCGCGCTGGTCGGCTCGACAGTGGCCATCGCGGCCACACTGCTGCTGATCCGCCCGTTCGTGCGGGTCGACGGCGCCGGCTTCACGTCGGTGTTCCAGGGCGCGGTGCGGCGTGCTGGTGCTCGCGCGCTACGGATCGACGCGCGTCGGAGCCGTCGCGCTCGCACGCCAGATCGTGTCGAATCCGCTGGTGGTAGCGTGCGCGCTCGGGATCGCGATGCAGGCCGGCGGCGTCACGTTCCCGGCCGCCATCGAACCGGCCGTGCACGCGCTCGGCGCCGCGTCGATGCCGCTCGGGTTGCTGTGCGTGGGCGCGGCGTTGACGTTCGACGCCGCGCGCGCATGGCTGCAGCCGGTCTGCGTCGCGTCGGCGTTCAAGTTCGTCGCGATGCCGCTGCTCACGCTCGTCGCCGGGCGTGCGCTTGGGCTCGGCGACACGGCCCTCACGGTGGCGCTGCTGTTCCAGGCGCTGCCGACGTCGTCGGCGTCGTACCTGATGGCGCGCCAGCTCGGTGGCGACGCGCCGCTGATGGCCGGCATCACCGCATTCCAGACGCTGTTCGCGACGCTTGCGATGCCGGCCGTGCTGACGACCCTTGTTGCAGCGTCGGCGCTTCGATGATTCCGCTTGCGCCGATCACCCGATTCGCCGGGCATGCACGTCGCGACGCGTCCGCGCGATCCGTTGCCCCCACGATTTTCCGTCCCGTCTTGTCGAAAACATGAATGCTCCCGCCACGCAGGCCGCCGCCGCCAAAGCGCTGTTGCCCACCGGCATCTACGCCAAGCTCACCTTGGTCGCGCTGTTCTGGGGCGGCACCTTCATCGCGGGCCGCGTGCTCGCCGCGTCGCTGCCCGCGACCACGGCCGCGACCGGGCGATTCGCGATCGCGGCGCTGTTGCTGGCCGGTCTGACGTGGAAGGTCGAAGGCCGCCTGCCGAGGCTGAACGGCCGGCAGCTTCTGGCGACCTTCGGGCTCGGTGTGACGGGCATCTTTCTCTACAACCTGTGTTTCTTTGCCGCGCTGGCGCGCATGCCGGCGGGACGCACCGCATTGTTCGTCGCGCTGAATCCGATCGCGACGGCACTCCTGCTGTCGGTCGTGTTCCGGGAGCGGCTCGCGCCGTCCCGCTGGGCGGGCATCGCGCTGGCGCTGTTCGGTGCGCTGATCGTGATCAGCCGGGGGCAGCTCGTGCTGGCCCTCACCGACCTGCACAGCACGTTCGGCGCCGGGGAACGCTACATGCTGTGCGCGGTGGCCAGTTGGGCCGCGTACACCGTCATCGGCCGCTATGCGCTCGACGGGCTTTCACCGCTCGTATCGACCACTTACGCGACGCTCTGGGGACTCGCGCTGCTGCTCGGCGCGAGCCTGCTGGACCCGCATGCGGGCACAACCGCCCCGCTCACGTGGCAGGCCGTCGGCGCGATCGCGTATCTCGGCGCGGTCGGCACCGTCGTCGCGTTCGTCTGGTACTCGCAAGGCATCCGCGCGCTGGGGGCGGCCCGCACCGCGGTGTTCACCAATCTCGTGCCGGTGTTCGGGGTCCTGCTGTCGGTGGTCCTGCTCGGCGAATCGCTGACGCAGTCGATGCTCGTCGGCGGCGTGCTCGTGATCGCCGGCGTCACACTGACGAATCGCGTCAGCCGCTGATGCGCGGCGCGCGAAACGTTGCGCGCGCGCCGAACGCGCCTGTGCCCGGCCGGCGTCATGCGCCGGCCGCGAGCCTCTGCTCCAGCGCGGAAACATGCGGGACGAACAGAATCGTGCGTCCGCGATTGCTCTCGTGGACGAACGCGCGCAGCGCCTGGCTGCGCGCCAGCCAAGCGTCGATATCGCCGACGATCGCGAGGCCGATGCCGTAGTTGGTGAACTTCTGCGCGATGTTGCCCAGCAGGCGGGTTTCGAGCCGAAACAGGTCGTCGTGCATGGCCGCGACCGGCACTGCGACCCAAGCCGCTTCGTGCGACCAGGCGTCCCCGATCAGCGTGATCGCGTCCGCTTCGCCCGCGAGCACCGTGTCGCGATCCGCGCACACCAGCACGCATTGATCGCCGAGCTTGAGCACCTTCGAGGACATCGTCGTTACTCCGTATTCGGTTGACAGGATCGGGCCTCGCGCCCACGTGGTGTCCGACGACCTGCCGCTCATCCGCGAAACGACTGCAGCAAGGTGTCCAGCATCTGGAGCAGCGCGGCGGTATCGCCGAGCGACGCGATCACGACGACCTTGATCCGGCTGCGCTCCGGATCGAAGATCGTTTCGAGATGTACGGCGCTGTCGCGTGCCGTCGGCGTGTTCAGCAAGGCCTGCAGGCTCCTTGCCACATACTGATGAAGCTCGGCGCGGGCATCGGGCACGTCGACGACCGTGGTGACGCGCACGGGTTCGGGTTCGACCGCATCCCCGGTGACCGCAGCAAGATCCGCATGCCGGATCCGATACGCCTTACCGACGCGGCTCGCGTTCAGCTTCCCGTCCCGAATGAAGCGAAGAATGGTCTTCGGATGGAGACGGAGTTTTTGCGCCGCTTCGTCGACTGTGTAAAAAGCGTCCTGCACGCTGATTGGCCCTCAATCAATATTCCTTATTGCTCCGTATTTTAATATTTTTATGGAGCAATGGGTAACATTTATGGGCATACGGGCTCGCACCCCTGCCAAAAACCGCCTATCGTGAAATCTAGCGCCCCCGTGGCCCGCCATCCGATCCGCAGCCGATCGCGCCGCCCGCCGCGGGCTGCTGCGTCGAGGCTTGCCGCATCGCGATCCCGGACCGCGCAGCCGCGCCACGCTCGAGCGATCGCGACCGCCCACCGGACAACCAGGAGGCAATCATGATCTTGAAAGCCGCGCTTCTCGCCAGTTCCGCCCTGCTCGCCGTCGTGTCCTCTTCTGCATTGGCGCAGAGCATCACGAGCGTCGAAAACGGCGCACTCGTCGCCGCGAACGGAATGACCCTCTACTCGTTCGACAAGGACAAGGCCAACGCCAGCGTGTGCACGGGGCAGTGCGAATCCGTCTGGCCGCCGTACAAGGCGAGCGCGACCGACGTGCCCGTCGGCCCGTATTCGATCGTCAAGCGCGACGACGGCAGCCCGCAGTGGGCGTACAAGGGCAAGCCGCTGTACTTCTTCTCGAAGGACCTGAAACAGGGCGACCGCAACGGCAACAACGTCGCCAACATGTGGCACGTCGTCACGCCGTGAGCGCATCCGGCATGCGTGCGTCGGACGCGATCAAGCCCGGCCGGATCACTCCGGCCGGGCTTGGGGGCTGGCGCCTGGCGCTTGCACCGATCGTTCGCGACGCCAGCCACGCAGGCACGGCGTCGCACGCAGCGAATGCGCGTCAGCGGCTCGACGGGAAGCTGAACACCGTCCCTTCGCGCACGCCCGCCGACGGCCAGCGCTGGGTGATCGTCTTGCGCTTCGTGTAGAACCGCACCGCATCCGGGCCGTATGCGTGCAGATCGCCGAACAGCGAGCGCTTCCAGCCGCCGAACGAGTGATACGCGACCGGCACCGGCAGCGGCACGTTGATGCCGACCATGCCGATCTGGATGTTGTCGCTGAAGTAACGCGCCGCTTCGCCGTCGCGCGTGAACAGGCACGTGCCGTTGCCGTACTCGTGCGCGTCGATCAGCGCCATCGCTTCGTCGAGCGACTTCAGCCGCACGACGCCGAGCACCGGCCCGAAGATCTCGTGCTGATAGATCGGCATGCCGGGCTTCACATCGTCGAACAGGCACGGGCCGAGGTAGTAGCCGCCGTCGTGGCCGTCGACCTTCACGCCGCGGCCGTCGACGACCAGCGTCGCGCCGGCGTCGATGCCGGCCTCGACGAAGCCCGTCACCTTCTCGAAGTGCTGCTTCGTGACGAGCGGGCCCATGTCGACGCCGTCGCCGCTGCCCGGGCCGACCTTCATCTTCTCGATCTCGGCCTTCAGGCCCGCGACCACCTTGTCGCCGGTCTCGTCACCGATCGCGACGACGAGCGGAATCGCCATGCAGCGCTCGCCGCACGAGCCGTACGCGGCGCCCATCAGCGCGTTCACCGCGTTGCCGATGTCGGCGTCCGGCATCACGACCGCGAAGTTCTTCGCGCCGCCGAGCGCCTGCACGCGCTTGCCGTGCGCGCAGCCGGTCGAGTAGATGTATTCGGCGATCGGCGTCGAGCCGACGAAGCTCACGGCCTTCACGCGCGGGTCGGTCAGGATCGTGTCGACCGCTTCCTTGTCGCCGTTCACGACGTTCAGCACGCCCGGCGGCAGGCCCGCTTCGAGCGCCAGCTCGGCCATCCGCAGCGTCGACGACGGCGTGCGCTCCGACGGCTTCAGCACGAACGTGTTGCCGCACGCGACGGCCATCGGCCACATCCACAGCGGCACCATCACCGGGAAGTTGAACGGCGTGATACCCGCGACCACGCCGAGCGCCTGGAACTCGCTCCACGAATCGATCGCGGGGCCGACGTTCTTGCTGTGCTCGCCCTTCAGCAGCTCGGGCACGTAGCTCGCGTACTCGACGTTCTCGATGCCGCGCTGCAGCTCGCCCATCGCGTCGGCGAGCACCTTGCCGTGCTCGGCCGTGATCAGCGCGCACAGCTCGTCCGCATGCTGCTCGAGCAGCGTCTTGAAGCGGCTCATCACGCGCGCGCGCTTCAGCGGCGGCGTGTTGCGCCACGCCGGGTACGCCGCCTGTGCGGACGCGATCGCGGCCTCGACGGTCAGCTTGTCCGCGAGCGCGACGCTCTTGTCCGATTCGCCGGTGGCCGGATCGAACACCGGCTGGAGGCGGCTGCCGCCGTCGACGCGCTTGCCGTCGATCAGGTGGCCGAGCGTGGAGGTGACGTTGCTGTCGTGTTTCATCGTTAAGACTCTTTCGTGAATTCGGATATCGGAAGACGTGCCGCGAGCGCGGCTCAGTCCACTTCGTTCAGTGCGTCGGACAGCGCGTTGACGAGGTTGTCGATCTCGCGCGTCTCGGCGATGAACGGCGGCGCGAGCTGGATCGTGTCGCCGCCGTAGCGCACGTAGAAGCCCTTCGCCCAGCAGCGCATCGCGATCTCGTACGGACGGCGCGCCGGTTCGCCGGGCAGTGCCGCGATCGTCAGGCCCGCGGCGAGGCCGTAGTTGCGGATATCGGCGATATGGCGCTGGCCCTTCAGCCCGTGCACGGCCGCCTCGAAATGCGGCGCGAGTTCGCGCACGCGGCCGATCGCGTCTTCCTTCACGAGCAGGTCGAGCGCCGCGACGCCGGCCGCACATGCAACCGGGTGTGCGGAGTACGTGTAGCCGTGCGGGAACTCGAGCATGTACTCGGGGCCGCCCGCGGCCATGAACGTGTCGTAGATCTCCTTCGTCGCAATCACGCCGCCGAGCGGCTGCACGCCGTTCGTCACCTGTTTCGCGAAGTTCATGATGTCCGGCGTCACGCCGAACGCGTCCGCGCCCGTCATCGCGCCGGCACGGCCGAAGCCCGTGATGACTTCGTCGAAGATCAGCAGGATGTCGTGCGCGGTGCAGATGTCGCGCAGGCGCTGCAGATAGCCCTTCGGCGGCACGACGACGCCCGCCGAGCCCGAGAACGGCTCGACGATCACCGCCGCGATGTTCGACGCGTCATGCAGCGCGATCAGGTCGAGCAGGCGGTCGGCCAGATCGGCGCCGTGCTCGGGCATCCCGCGCGAAAATTTGTTCTCGGCGAGCTGCGTGTGCGGCAGGAAGTCGGCGTCGACGCCCTGGCCGAATACCTTGCGGTTCGCGCCAATACCGCCGACCGAGATGCCGCCGTAATTCACGCCGTGGTAGCCCTTCTCGCGGCCGATCAGGCGCGTCTTCGTGCCCTTGCCCTTCGCGCGCCAGTAAGCGCGGGCCATCTTCAGCGACGTGTCGGCCGCTTCCGAGCCCGAGCCGGTGAAGAACACGTAGTCGAGGCCGGCCGGCGTCAGGTCCTTGATCCGGTTGGCCAGCTCGAACGACTTCGGATGACCGAACTGGAACGCCGGCGCGTAGTCGAGCTGCGCGACCTGGCGGCTCACCGCGTCGATGATCTCCGTGCGGCCGTGGCCGAGGCCCGTGCACCAGAGGCCCGACAGGCCGTCGAAAATCTTGCGGCCTTCGCCGTCCGTGTAATAGGCGCCCTGGCCCGACACGATCATGCGCGGATCGGACTTGAACTGGCGATTGGCGGTAAACGGCATCCAGTGCGCGTCGAGCCACGCGGCGTCGGTGCGCACGTCGGGGTTTTCCTGTTGCGGAGCGGTGATGGTGTCGGTCATGTCGGTCGGCGCGTCGCGCCCCTCCTCCTTGTGATGATGTTGCGCATTGTCGGGAGGCCAATTAGTCTTTTGAATATCGCAATATCAATGTTCACTTGCGCATCTATGCAAGCAAAGAAACCGAAGAGCCGGGCGCTGCTCGGGCAGCTCAGCGACATGGACCTGCGCCTGTTGCGGGTTTTCAAGGGCGTCGTGCAGTGCGGCGGGATGGCTGCGGCCGAACTCGAGCTGAATATCGGCATCTCGACGATCAGCCGCCACGTGAAGGATCTGGAAACGCGTCTCGGCCTCGTGCTGTGCCGGCGCGGCCGCGCCGGCTTCACGCTGACGCCCGAGGGGCAGACGGTGTACGAGGAGACGCTGCGGCTGCTCGCGTCGATGGAGGCGTTCCGCAGCGGGATCGACGGGATCCACGACCGGATGGGCGGCGAGCTGCACATCGCGGTGTTCGACAAGACGGCGACCAACCCGAACGCGCGTCTTGGCGACGCGATCCGCCAGTTCGCCGACGAGGCGCCGGACGTCGCGCTGAACCTGCACGTCGCGTCGATCAACGAGGTCGAGCGCGGGATCATCGACGGCAGCTACCAGGTCGGGATCATCCCGGCGCACCGTAGTTCCGGCAGCCTCGTCTATTCCGAGCTGTTCGGCGAGCGGATGCTGCTCTACTGCGGCCGTCAGCACCCGCTGTTCGACGCGCCGCACGGTAAGCTCACGTGGACCACGGTCCGCAATCACGCGTTCGCGGGGCTCGGCTTCCATTCGCCGAACATGGAACTGAGCCACCGCGCGAAGCTCACGCGCAGCGCGACCGCATCCGATCAGGAGTCGATCGCGACGCTGATCCTGTCCGGCCGCTATCTGGGCTTCCTGCCGGATCACTACGCGGAGAGCTTCGAGAGCAAGGGGCTGATGCAGGCGATCGCGCCGCACAAATTTCACTATCAGTGCAAGTTCGTCAGCCTGTTGCGGCGCTCGCCGAGGCCGTCGCGGGCGGCGCTGTTGTTTCAGTCGTGCCTGGACGCGGCGCATGCGAAGGGGCGCGAGACGGCCGGGGGCGCCTGACGCTCCGAACGGGCCGGACCGTCCGCCCCGCTCTGCGATAATGCCGGCTCCGCCGCTCTCCATCGCCCGTTGCCAGCCATGACGACCCCGTCCGCCCCGTTCCCGACCGACCTGCCGCCGATCTCGTGCCTGCCCGGCGACGCGCTGCCGTGGTTGCCGATGAGCCCCGACCTGCCGGGTCTCGCGATCAAGTACCTGCACATCAATGCAGCCGAAGACACGCTGACGGCGTTGCTGAAGATGCCCGCCGGCGGGACGCTGCCGCGCCACCGCCACCACGGGCAGGTATTCGTCTACACGTTGCAGGGCGCGTGGCGCTACCGCGAGTACGACTGGGTCGCGCACGCCGGCTCGACGGTGCTCGAACCGGCCGGCTCGGTCCACACGCCGGAAACGCTCGGCGCGGCCGGCGAAGACGTGATCACGTTCAACGTGATGCGCGGCGACCTCGTGCTGCTCGGCGACGACGGCCGCGAGACGGCGCGGGAGAATTGCCGTGTCGCGCTGCTGCGCCAGCGCAAGCACGCGCGCACGGCGCCGGATGCCGCCGCGCCGTTCGTCACGCGGTGACCGCCGACCGCTTCGGTTTTGCCGCCACAATCCTGTCGATCGCGGCCGTCACGTTCCTGACAGGCGCCGTGGTGGCGGTCATCATGCGCGAGCGGCATTGACCCGCGCGATGGCCTAGGTTGCGCTTTTCCCATCGCTTCGCGCATCGATGCGCGCGTCGCGCCGGATCGCCTGCGGCGGCGTACCGAAGCCGCGCATGAACGCTTCGCGCATATGGCGGCCGTCGCGAAAGCCGGTTTCCCTTGCGATGACGTCGAGCGGATGCCGGCTCTGTTCGATCATCAGCCGCGCGGCCTCCAGGCGCAGTCGTTCGATCGCCTTGGCCGGAGACTGCCCGGTTTCGAGCGTGAACACGCGGCTGAACTGGCGCGGGCTCAGGTGAACGCTGTCGGCCAGATCCTCGACAGTCAGCGCGCGGCTCAGATTCTGGCGCGCATAGTTCAGCGCATTCTGGATGCGATCGGATTTCGGCGCGAGGTCCAGCATTTCGGAATGCTGAGACTGGCCGCCCGCACGACGCTGATTCATCACCAGCTTGTGCGCGACCGAACGCGCCGTTTCCGCCCCCAGATCCTTTTCCACCATCGCGAGCGCGAGGTCGAGGCCGGCCGTCATGCCCGCGGACGTCCAGATCGGTCCGTCGACGATATAGATCCGGTCATCCTCGACGCGAATCTCCGGAAAGCGCTTCTGCATTTCGCGCCCGTAAAACCAGTGCGTCGTCGCGCGCCGGTGCGCGAGCAGGCCCGCTTCCGCGAGCACGAACCCGCCGGTGCAGATCCCGGCGATGCGCCGCGCACGATTGCCGGCCTTGCGCAGGAACGCGAGGATCCTGTCGGGCGCCGGTGAACTGAGCGGATCGTTGACCCCGGCGACCATCCACGTGTCCACGTCGATCTTCCCGCGCAACGAGCGCGTGCCCACGGCGAGGCCGAGCGACGAGCGCACCTCGCCGCCGGCCACCGAGAAATTGTCGAGCGTGTAGAAGGTCTCGCCCGCCACCATGTTCGCGTACTCGAACACGGACTGCGACGCGAGCGCCATGATCTGAAACCCGTCGCTGATCAGAAAGCCGATCCGGTGCATCTCCGTTCTCCCGTCGGTCAGAGCTGGCGCTTCTGCGCGTTGCTCCGGCCCCATGCAAAGCCGTCAAGCCATGACCTGAATCATACCCATCTACGTCATTTCCGTCGCGCCGAAGCGGAGCCAGAATGCACTCACCCATTCATCAACCTCGTTCGAAACGGAGTGACATCATGACTCAAGCACAACAAGGTACGGCCCTTATTACCGGCGCGTCGTCGGGTATCGGCGCAATCTACGCCGAGCGCCTGGCACGCCGGGGTTACGACCTGATCCTCGTCGCGCGGAACCGCGACCGGCTGATCGCGCTCGCCGACCGCATCACGAACGACACGCACCGCAGCGTCGATATCGTCGACGCGGACCTGAACGACCGCACGGCGCTTGCCGGCGTCGAGGCGAAACTGAAACAGGACGCGAGCATCACGCTGCTGGTCAACAACGCGGGCGTCGGCACGCATACACCGCTGCTGGACAGCGACGTCGATGCGATGACGCGCCTGATCGACCTGAACGTCACCGCGCTCACCCGCCTCACGTATGCGGCCGTCCCGGGTTTCGTCGCGCGCGGCAACGGCGCCATCATCAACATCTCGTCGATCGTCGCGATCTCACCGGAGACACTCAACGGCGTCTACGGCGGCAGCAAGGCTTTCGTGCTCGCGTTCAGCCAGTCGCTGCACCACGAGCTCGCCGACAAGGGCGTGAAGGTGCAAGCCGTGCTGCCCGGCGCGACCGCCACCGATTTCTGGCAGACCGGCGGCCTCCCGCTCGAGCATCTGCCGAAGGAAATCGTGATGTCGGCCGGCGACATGGTCGATGCGGCGTTGACCGGCTTCGACCGCGGCGAGCTCGTGACGATCCCGTCATTGCACGCCGGCGAAGAGTGGGACGCGTATGAGGCCGCGCGGCGCACGATGGCCACGCACCTGTCGAGCGATGTGCCTGCGCCGCGCTATGCCGCGGCGCGGTAAGCGCCGGATGTCGAAGCTGATCCGGATCCGGCCTGTCAGGGATTCCTGATCATGTATTCGATGTTCGGCGACAGGTTCATCGGCGAACGTCGACGCTCGCGGTTGTGCGGCGCCAATGCACGGACGTCGCGCGAACGGGCCGGCCGCATCGATTGCGGCCGGCCGCGCGGGTCACTCAGGCATAGCTGCCGGCGACTTCCGCTTTCGGAGCGTCGCCGAAGCGGAACGCTGCCGCAAGTCAGTGCGACGCGCCTGCTCGCGCCTGTTGCGCGGCCCGCGTCCCGACCAGCATCGCGACCGCGCACGCCGCGAGCAGCACGGCGATCATCAGCATCGCCGGATCCATGCTGCCGGTGCGTGTGCGGATCACGCCGACGATCCACGGCGTGATCATCCCGCTCGACACGCCGATGCTGCTGATCAGCGCGATCCCGCCCGCCGCGCCCGCCCCCGAGAAGTACGCGGATGGCACCGCCCAGAACACCGGATGCGCGGCGAAGATCAGCATCGCGGCCAGCGACAGCAGCGCCATCATCGCGATGAGGCTCGGCAGATGCAGCGTCAGCAGCGCGAGCGCGACCGCGCCGCCGAACGCGCACGCGGCGAAATGCCGGCGGCGTTCGCGCATCCGGTCCGAGTGCCGCGCGATCGCGATCAGAGCAGAAATGAGTTGTCTCCTTGGTGGCTTGCATCCGATGGCGCCGGGTTCACCCGGCGCGCAGATTGTTCGTGCGTAACCGTCCGTACGTAACCCGCCGCTCAGGCCTGCCGCACCCGCTCGCCCTTCACGCCGACCATCAGCGCGACGCCGCTCACGACCAGCAGCGCGGCCAGCAGATAGACGGCGAGATCCATGCTGCCCGTGCGCGTGCGGATCAATCCGATCACCCACGGGCTGACGATGCCGCTCGTGATGCCGATGCTGCTGATCAGCGCGATCCCTGCCGCCGCGGCCTTGCCCGAAAGATAGCCGGTCGGCACCGCCCAGAAGATCGGCAGCGCGGCAAAGATCAGCGTCGCCGCGATCGACAGGCATGCGAGCATCGCCGCGAAGCTGTGCAAATGCAGCGTCAGCGCGGCAAGCGCGAGCCCGCCGCCGATCGTGCAGCACGCGAAGTGCCTGCGGCGCTCGCCGGTGCGGTCCGAGCGGCGCGCGATCAGGATCAGGCCGACCGCGCCGACCGCATTCGGCACCACCGTGTAGAGGCTCACGGCCACGACATCGGTCACGCCGAAATCGCGGATCATCAGCGGCATCCAGAAGTTGAGCGTCAGCGACGCGCAGGTCAGCGAGAAATAGATGAACGCGAACAGGTAGACGCGCGGGTTCAGCAGCGCGGCGGCGAGGCTGCGCGAATCGTGCGAATTGTGCGAGTCGTGCGAATCGTGCGCACGACGATCTCCATCACGCCCCTGCCCTTGCGCACAGAGCGACGTCACGCGCGCCTTTTCGGCCGGCGTGAGCCACGCGGCGTCCTGCGGCCGGTCGACGAGATACGCGAGCGCGACGAACGCGAGCACGATCGCCGGTGCGCCTTCGATCGCGAACATCCATTGCCAGCCGAACAGGCCGAGCACGCCAGCCATGTCACGCATGATCCAGCCCGACATCAGGCCGCCGAGCACGCCCGCGACCGCGACGCCCGCGAAGAACACCGAGATCACGGCCGCGCGCCGGTTCGCGGGGAACCAGTAGGTCAGGTACAGCACGATGCCGGGAAAGAAGCCCGCTTCGAACACGCCGAGCATGAAGCGCAACACGTAGAAATGCGTCGGCTTCGACACGAACATCATCCCGACCGACGCGATCCCCCACAGCAGCATGATCCGCGTGAACGTGCGACGCGCGCCGAAGCGCGCGAGCAGCATGTTGCTCGGCACTTCGCAGAACACGTAGCCGACGTAGAACACGGCCGCGCCGAGGCCGTACATCGCGTCGCTGAAGCCGAGGTCGTGCTTCATCTGCAGCTGCGCGAAGCCGATGTTGATGCGGTCGAGGAACGACACGACGTAGCAGAGGAACAGGAACGGAATGATCCGCCACGCGATCTTGCGGAACAGCAACTGGTCGTCGGAAGCCGGGACGGACGCGGACGCGACCGCCGCTTCGGCAGGAACGGATTGGGGCATGTCTCTCTCCAAACGCGCTGCGCGATTCGAGCGCGCAGCAGTCTCCGCGGGCGTGCATGCGCCCTGCTTTCTTGTGAGATCGGGAACCGCTGCGGGTACCAGTGCGCGAACCGGCTACCAGCCACCGCCGCGGAAAAAAAGCGGGACGTCCGCCCGGACGCCCCGCTGTCGTATGCCGCTCACTCCTGCAGCGCGGCCCACATTTCCTTGTCGCGCTGCGCAGTCCAGATGCGCGGATGCGTGATGCCGCTCGCTTCGTCGAACGCGCGCGACACGTCGAACGGCAGGCAGTGTTCGTAGATGAACACCTCGCCGAACTTCGGATCCATCGCTTCGCGCGCGAGCGCCATCGCGGCCTTCAGGTCGAGCTTCTGCTCGACGGCCTTGCGCCCCTGCGCGAGCAGCGTCGTGACGAAGTCCTTCGTGTAATCAAGGCCCTTGTTCACTTCGGCCGGGTTCAGCAGCGCCGGGCCGCGGCCCGGCACGAGCTTGTCGGCGCCGAGCGCGCGCAGCGCCTCGAGCGTCGCCGGCCACTGTTCGAGCTGCGCGTCGCCGCAATAGCACGCGGCGTCGTATTCGACGAGGTCGCCCGAGAACAGCACCTTCTGCGACGGCAGCCACACGATCGTGTCGCCCTTCGTGTGGCCCGAGCCGACATGCATGATCTTCACTTCGAGCTTGCCGAGGAACAGCGTGATCTCGCGCTCGAACACGAGCGTCGGCCAGGTCAGGCCCGGCACCGTCTCGACGCCCGCGAACAGGCGCGGGAAGCGCTCGATCTCCGACTTCATGTCGGCCTCGCCGCGCTCGACGATCATCTCGTAGGTGCCGCGGCTCGCGATCACCTGCTGCGCGCCTTCGGCGAAATAGGCGGACGCGCCGAGCACGCGCACCGCGTGGTAGTGCGACAGCACGACATGCTTGATCGGCTTGTCGGTAACGCTGCGGATCTTCGCGATCAGGTCCTGCGCCATCGCGGGCGTCGCGGTCGTGTCGACGATCAGCACGCTGTCGTCGCCGACGATCACGCCCGAGTTCGGGTCGCCTTCGGCGGTGTACGCGTAGGCGTTCTCGGACAGCTGGGTCCAGGTGATCTTCTTCTCTTCCAGATCGGCTTGAGAGGCGAATGCTTTGGCCATGTTGCGTTCCGTGGCTGCGAGCCATGTGTTGAGGGGAGTGTCCGGATCATCGTCCCGCCCACTAAGTTTGTCAATGACAAATACACTTGCTATTGTCTAATACGGGTAAACGTGCGGACCGGCGCGATAAATGGCGTCGGATACCATTCGGGGTATTCCGATTTCAGGTGAACGCAGTGCAGAACGACGAAGATCGCGCGGACGGCGCGCCGCAGAAGGCGCAGCGGGGCATCCAGAGTGTCGAGGTGGGCGGCCGGCTGCTCGATGCGCTCGCCCGGCGGCGCAAGCCGCTCGGCCTTTCCGAGCTGGCGGCGGCCGCGGAGCTGTCGACCGCGCAGGCGCATACCTATCTGGTGAGCCTGACGCGCCTCGCGCTCGTGAAGCGCGACGCGATCACCGGCAATTACGAGCCGGGGCCGCTGTCGCTGCGGCTCGGCCTGATGTCGATCGAGCAGCAGCCGGCGTATCGGGCCGCGTTGCCGCATGCGGCGCGGCTCGCGGAAGGCGTCGGGCTCAGCGTCGCGCTGTCGGTGGCGGGCGCGCTCGGTCCGACGATCGTGCGCATCGAGCACGGCGGCTATCCGCTGCACGTCAACCTGCACGTCGGTTCGGTCATGTCGCTCGACACGACGGCGACCGGCCGCGTGTTCCGCGCGTTCGGCGACCCCGCGCAGCTCGACGCGATGGCGGCCAGCCAGGCCGGCGCGGGCCGCACGCTCGCGGGCGCCGACGCCACGCAGCCGCTGCCGGACGCCGACGCGCGGCAGGCCGAACTCGACGCGATCCGCCAGCGCGGCATCGAGCGCAGCGTCGACCTGCCCAGCCCCGGCGTCAGCGCGATGTGCGTGCCCGTGTTCGACGCGGACGGCCGCCTGCAGCTCGCGATGACGGTGATCGGTTCTACGGGGTCGATCGATGTCGGATGGGACGGCCCGATCGCGACCGCGTTGCGCGATGCGGCGCGGCTGGCAACCGCATCGCTCGGCGCGGAACACGCCGCGCCGCCCGCGCCGGTCGCGACGGTCACGGCAGCGGCGCGCGTGCCGCCCGCGCTGGCCGACGACGCGAAGGCGCAGCGCGGGATCAATGCGCTCGACAGCACGGGCGAGCTGCTGCTCGCGCTCGTGTCGGCGGGCCGCGCACTGTCGCTGCGCGATCTCGCGGCCGTGGCCGGAATGCCGGCCGCGAAGGCGTTCCCGCACCTCGTGAGCCTGCTGAAGATCGGCCTGCTGAGCCGCGACGATGCGGGCTGCTTCGACGCGGGGCCGCTCAGCCAGGCGCTCGGCCTGATCGCGATGCAGCGCGTGTCGCCGACCCGCGACGCGGAAGCCGAGATCGTTGCGCTGGCCGAGGCAACCGACATGAGCGTTGCGGCCGCGACGCTCGGCCCGCTCGGGCCGACGGTGATCCGTCTCGAGGAATCCGCGCGACCGCAGCACGTGAGCCTGCAGGTCGGCACCGTGATGTCGCTGGTCAACACGGCGATCGGCCGGAGCTTCGCGGCCGGCATGTCGGACGACGTGCTGGCCGGCCTGCTCGCCGACGAGCCCGTGCGCCTCGCGGGCCATGCCGCGCAGATCGACGACGCGTTCCGCGCGCGGCTCGCGGCGATCCACGTGGACGGGCTCGACTTCGCGTTCGACGCGCCGGTGCCCGGCATCGCGACGGTCGCCGCGCCCGTGTTCGATCACACCGGCAGCATCCGGCTCGTGATCGCCATCATCGGATCGTCACGCGGCTTTCCGCACGGGCCCGACAGCGACCTCGCGCAGACGCTGCTGGCTGCCACGCGGCGGCTGTCGTGGCGGTTCGGGTGGATCGGCGGCCTATGACCGACGACGAAGGTTTATGTTGCGTCGCGGCAACAGATTCCGAAAGGAATTCCCATATTACAAAATCTAATTTCACGAAGCGGTGGGATCGGTCTATTATTAGGGTATTCCCTCACGGGTAATCCCTAGTTCCACCCTGATACGGCTTCGTCATGCAAACGTCTAATGTCTCCGACCGTTCCAACCAATCCGCTGGCTGGCTCGAGCGTTTTGGCTCGCTGCTTGCGGAAGCGTGGGCACTCCACCTCGAAAACTGCGAGATCATTGCTCAAGCACACGCGCGCCTGCCGCGCTGAACGGGAAACGGAACGCGAGACAAGAGCCGGCCGCATGATGGCCGGCTTTTTTTCGTCCATTCGCTCACACCTGTATCGACGGCACGTCTTTCATGCAGCGCAGTGCGAACATCGAGCGGCTGTGGCGGATGCTCGAAATCCTGTACAGCTTCTCGCGAAGAAACCGCTCGTATCCGGCGGTGCCGTCGACGGCAACCTTGATCCAGTAGTCGTAGTCGCCCGACACGAGATAGGCCTCGAGCACCTCCGGCAGCGCCGCGAGTTCCGCGCCGAAGCGCGCGAGCGCGTCGTCCTCGTGGCGATCCAGCGTGACCTCGAGAATCACGATATCCGCGTAGCCCAGCTTGCCCTGGTTGACGAGCGCAACGTAGCCGTCGATGTAGCCGTCGGCTTCGAGCTGTCGCGTGCGGTTCCAGCATGAGGTCGTCGACATGCCGATCTGTTCGGCCAGTTCGGCATTCGACAGGCGGGCGTTCTTCTGCAGTGCGCGGAGGATCTTGCGGTCCTGATTGTCGAGGGTTTTCGGCGAGCGTTCGCGTGCGGCCATGGCGTCAAGAATTTTCTACAGTAAATCGACATTCTAGCTGGACAGCATTCCAACTTACACGCCATTTCACTGGAAAACAGGAAGCATTTTTAGCGTCAGGCTTGATACATTTTCTCCATGCCTGTTGCCCGGCACGCTCCCCGCGACAACCCCTTCGCATCGGGACGCACGGCCGCGATCACGAGTTGCGGTGCCGGGCTGGCGGGCATTCGATATCCGCCGCCCGTGCGCAACACCGACTGCGCACGGGCGGTGCCTGCTTCCCTGTCCTTGCACTTCGTCATGTCGTTCCGGCTCTACCTCTCGTTCCTCGCCGCTTCCATCGTTCTCGTCTACGCCCCCGGCCCCGTCAACCTGCTCACGATGAATCAAGCGCTGCGCGCCGGCTGGCGGCGTGCGCTGCCTTGCGTCTGGGGCGGCACGCTCGCCGTGCTGCTGCAACTCGCGCTGACCGCGCTCTGCCTGAATTCGCTTCTGCATATCGACGATCGCGCACTGACCGTGCTGCGCTGGGCGGGCGCCGCGTATCTCGTCTGGCTGGGATGCAAGCAATGGATCAACCGCGCACCGCTGGCCGAGGCCGGTGCATCGACCTCGATCGGCCAACCGGCATCCGACACGGGACGCGCATTGTTCTGGCGTGGCCTCGCGACGTCCGGCCTGAATCCGAAAACGCTGCTGTTCTTTCCGTCGTTCTTTCCGCAATTCCTCAGTGCCAACGCGGAATGGAGCGTGAATCTTCAGTATCTGCTGCTGGCGGCGACGTTCGCGCTGCTGTTCGCGGGCGGCATCGCGTCGATGGCGTTGTTCTCGCACCGGCTGAGCCGGACCTTGCAGCGGCCGGCGCGGATGCGCGCGATGAACCGGGTGACGGGCGGCCTGCTCGTCGGGATGGGCGCGCTGATGGCCGGGTGGAACTGATCGGGCGCGCTCTGGCGATTGTGTGGCGGATTGCGTGGCGGATTCCGCGTTGAAACGGGACGGAATGCGCCACGCCGCGCCAACTCACTTCTTCGCGTCCCCGGCCAGGTCGATCGCCTTGTCCGAACCGACCGCATTGCGCAGCTGGAATTTCTGGATCTTGCCGGTCGACGTCTTCGGCAGCTCGCCGAAGCGCACGACCTTCGGCACCTTGAAGCCCGCGAGCAACTGCTTGCAATGCGCGATGATCTCCTGCTCGGTCACGCTCGCGCCTTCGCGCAACTCGACGAATGCGCACGGCACCTCGCCCCACTTCGGGTCCGGCATCGCGACCACCGCCGCGACCGCGACCGCCGGATGCCGGTACAGCGCGTCCTCAACCTCGATGCTCGAGATGTTTTCGCCGCCCGAAATGATGATGTCCTTCTTGCGATCCTTGATCCGGATATAGCCGTCCGGCGACAGCACCGCGAGATCGCCGGTATGGAACCAGCCGCCGTGGAATGCTTCGTCCGTTGCGTGCGGGTTCTTCAGGTAGCCCTTCATGCAGATGTTGCCGCGAAACATGATCTCGCCGAGCGTCTCGCCGTCGGCCGGCACCGGCGTCATCGTGTCCGGATCGAGCACCGTCGCGCCCGCCTCCAGGTGGTAGCGCACGCCCTGCCGCGCATTGAGCCGCGCGCACTCGTCGTCGGACAGGTCCGCCCAGCCCTCCTGCTTCGCGCAGACCGTCGCCGGCCCGTAGACCTCGGTCAGCCCGTACACGTGCAGCAGGTCGAAACCGATCTCCTTCATTTTCGCGATCACGGCCGGCGCCGGCGCGGCGCCCGCGACCATCGCGTGGACGGTGTGGTCGATCCCCGCGCGCAACTCGGCCGGCGCGTTCGCGATCGCGCTCTGCACGATCGGCGCGCCGCAGTAATGCGTGACGCGCTCGCGACGGATCAGGTCGAACACGGTCTTCGCGTCGAACTTGCGCAGGCAGACGTTCACGCCCGCACGCGCCGCGACCGCCCACGGGAAGCACCAGCCGTTGCAGTGGAACAGCGGCAGCGTCCACAGGTAGACCGCGTGCTTCGGCATGTCCCATTCGAGGATGTTGCTGAGCGCGGCGAGATACGCGCCGCGGTGGTGGTAGACGACGCCCTTCGGGTCGCCGGTCGTGCCGGACGTGTAGTTCAGCGCGATCGCGTCCCACTCATCGGCGGGCGGCGTCCACGCGTAGCCGGCGTCGCCGCCGGCGACGAACGCCTCGTAATCGGTCGCGCCCGCGAAGCGCGCGGGGTCGGCCGGCATCGCGTCGGCGACGCTGACGATCTTCAATCCCGGAATTTCCAGTGCCGCGCGGTGCGCGAGCTCCGCGTATTCGGTGTCGACGATCAGCACCTTCGCTTCGCCGTGGCGCAGCGTGAACAGCACAGTCGGGATGTCGAGCCGCGTGTTGATCGTGTTCAGCACGGCGCCCGCCATCGGCACGCCAAAGTGCGCCTCGACCATCGCCGGAATGTTCGGCAGCAGCGCCGCGACGGTGTCGCCGCGGCCAACGCCGGCCTGCGCGAGCGCACTCGCGAGCTGCTTCGCGCGCGTGTAGGTTTCGCCCCACGTGCGGCGCACGTCGCCGTGCACGATCGCCAGGCGATCGCCGTAGACCTCGGCCGACCGCACCAGGAAGTCGAGCGGCGTAAGCGGCACGTAGTTGGCATCGCGGCGGTCGAGGCCGGCTTCGAACATCTGCGTCATGATCGTGTCTCCAGTTTGCCGAAGTGGCGTTCATGTCGACCGGGGCCGTGCTTCCGCACCGTCTCCGGTTCGACACATCGCACTCCGGTCTCATGCAAAGTCAAGGCGCACGCGCCCCGGGTCGGTTTGATGTGGTTCAATTCGAGATAGCCTAACGGGCGCTATTGTGGGCCGTCTGTCATCGAAGCGACAGAGTGCCCGATGCGCGCCGCGCGTTATCCCTATCCTCGCAAACCCGGACCCATGCACGACGACGTTTTTGCCCCCCTCGACGCGCCCGCCACCGACGCGCCGGCCGAGCCCGGCCCGCTGCCCGCGCTGTTCGGCCAGTGCGCGTGGTTCCGCGCGCTCGCGCCCGAGCACCAGGCGCTCGTGCTCGCCCACTCGCATGCCGAATGCCGCGACGCGGGCGACGTGATCGCGCGGCGGCTCGCGCCGTCCGAATACTGGATCGGCGTGCACCGCGGGCTGCTGAAGCTCGCGATCTTCAACGCGTCGGGGCGCGGCTGCACGTTTTCCGGCGTGCCGTCGGGCGGCTGGTTCGGCGAAGGCAGCGTGATCAAGCGCGAGCCGCGCAAGTACGAGGTGGTCGCGGTCCAGCGCTCGAACGTGCTGTTCGTGCCGGCCGACACCTTCCATGCGCTGCTCGACAGCAGCCTGCCGTTCACGCGCTTCGTGATTCACCAGCTGAACAACCGGATGGGCGAATTCATCGCATCGATCCAGAACAGCCGGCTGCTCGACGTCGACGCGCGGGTCGCGCAGTCGCTCGCGCAGCTGTTCAACCCGGACCTGTACCCGGATACGGGCCGGGCGCTCGCGATCTCGCAGGAGGAGCTCGGGATGCTGGTCGGCGTGTCACGCCAGCGGATCAACCAGGCGCTGCAGCAGCTGGAAAAGCTTGGCGCGCTGCGGCTCGCGTACAACCAGATCGAGGTGGTCGACCTGGCGGCGCTCGCGCGGGTCGGGATGGAGCAGATCTGAGCCGCGCGCGAATCTGACAATTCCGCCAGTTTCGCGCCAGTAACCCGTTCCGCGCACAGGCCTATCATTCGAGTGCCCTTCACCACCGTCTGAATGCCGCCTCCCCACCGCCTCCATGTGGATCGTCAATCTCGCGCTCAGGCGCCCCTACACGTTCATCGTGATGGCCATCATGATCGTGCTGGCCACCCCGCTCGCCCTGATGCGCACGCCTGTCGACGTGCTGCCGTCGATCAACATCCCGGTGATCAGCGTGATCTGGAATTACAGCGGGCTGTCGGCGAAGGAGATGACGAACCGCATCACGGCGGTGCATGAACGGATCCTGACGACGACCGTCAACAACATCCAGCACATCGAGTCGACCACGCTGCCCGGCACCGCGGTCGTCAAGGTGTTCCTGCAGCCGGGCGCGAACGTGCAGACCGCGATCGCGCAGACGGTATCGTCCGCGCAGGCGATCGTCCGGCAGATGCCGCAGGGCGCGACGCCCCCGCTCGTGATCACGTATTCCGCATCGAGCATCCCGGTGATCCAGCTCGGGCTGTCGAGCAAGACACTGGGCGAGGAGTCGCTCGCCGACATCGCGCTGAACTTCCTGCGCCCGCAGCTGATCACGATTCCCGGCGCGCAGGTGCCGTTCCCGTACGGCGGCCGCACGCGCGTCGTCGCGGTCGACATCGATGCGAAGGCGCTGATGTCGAAGGGCCTCACGCCGGCCGACGTCGTCAACGCGGTGAACACGCAGAACCTCGTGCTGCCGACCGGCACCGCGAAGATGGGTCAGACCGAGTACCGGGTCGACACCAACGCGTCGGCCGACACGATCGCCGACATCAGCCACATCCCGCTGCAGACCGTGAACGGCGCGACCACCTATCTCGGCGAAGTCGCGGCCGTGCGCGACGGTTTCTCGCCGCAGACCAACATCGTGCGGCAGAACGGCCAGCGCGGCGTGCTGGTGTCGATCCTGAAGAGCGGCGACGCGTCGACGCTGAAGGTCGTGTCGGACCTGAAGGCGCTGCTGCCGAAGGTAATCCCGACGCTGCCCGAGGGGCTGACGGTCACGCCGCTGTTCGACCAGTCGGTGTTCGTCAACGCCGCCGTGCAGGGCGTGATCCACGAGGCGCTGATCGCCGCCGTGCTGACCGCGATGATGATCCTGCTGTTCCTCGGCAACTGGCGCAGCACGCTGATCATCGCGATCTCGATCCCGCTGTCGATCTTCACGTCGCTGATCGCGCTGTCGGCGCTCGGCGAAACCATCAACATCATGACGCTCGGCGGGCTCGCGCTCGCGGTCGGCATCCTGGTGGACGACGCGACCGTCACGATCGAAAACATCGAGCGGCACCTGCATCTCGGCACCGGGCTGCATGACGCGATCCTCGAAGGCGCGGGCGAGATCGCGGTGCCGGCGTTCGTGTCGACGCTGTGCATCTGCATCGTGTTCGTGCCGATGTTCTTCCTGACCGGCGTCGCGCGTTTCCTGTTCGTGCCGCTCGCCGAGGCCGTGGTGTTCGCGATGCTCGCGTCGTACGTGCTGTCGCGCACGCTCGTGCCGACGCTCGCGATGCTGCTGTTCCGCCCGCGGCAGGCGAGCGTCGGGCCCGATCATTCGACGTCGCGTTTCGCGCGCGTGCACCACCGTTTCAATCATGCGTTCGAGCGGCTGCGCGCGTCGTACATCGTGCTGCTCAGCGTGCTGCTGGTGCGCCGCCGCTTCTACGCGATGTGCTTCCTCGGCTTCTGTGTGCTGTCGACGGCGCTCGTGTTCGCGCTCGGCCGCGACTTCTTCCCGAACGCGGATTCCGGCAACCTCCGGCTGCACATGCGCGCGCCGACCGGCTACCGGATCGAGGAGACCGCGCGCCTCGCCGACGAGGTCGAACGCGTCGTGCGCGAGGTCGTGCCGCCCGACGAGCTCGGCGCGATCGTCGACAACCTCGGGCAGCCGATCAGCGGCATCAACCTGTCGTACAGCAACGCGGGCACGATCGGCTCGCTCGACGGCGAGATCCTGATCGCGCTGACGCCCGGCCACGCGCCAACCCAGCATTACGTCGAGACGCTGCGCGCGCTGCTGCCCGAGCGCTTCCCGGGCGCCGAGTTCTTCTTCCAGCCGTCGGACATCATCACGCAGATCCTGAACTTCGGCCAGCCGGCCGCGATCGACGTGCAGGTGCTCGGCAACGATCTCGCGAGTAACATGGAAATCGCGAGCCGCCTGATGAAAAAAGTCAGGCAAATCCCCGGCGCGGTCGACGCGCACGTGCTGCAGCGCAACGACCAGCCGACCCTCGTAGCCGACATGGACCGTACGCGCATGCAGCAGCTCAACCTCTCCGCGCAGAACGTCGCGCAGAACATGCTGATCTCGCTGTCGGGCAGCGCTCAGACGACGCCGTCGTTCTGGGTCAACCCGAAAACCGGCGTGCAGTACCCGCTCGCGATCCAGACCCCGCAATACGACATCGGCTCGGTCGGCGACCTGCTCGGCACGCCCGTGTCGGCAGGACGCACCGGCGCGCCGCTGCAACTGCTCGGCAACCTCGTGCAGATGCGCACCGCGAGCGAACCGGCCGTGTTCACGCACTACAACATCCGCCCGGCGATCGACCTGTACGTGAGTGTCGAGGGCCGCGACCTCGGTTCGGTCGCGGGCGAGGTCGGCAAGATCGTGTCGGACGCGCGCGCGACGCTGCCGCGCGGCACCGAGCTCACGATCCGCGGCCAGGTCGAGACGATGCGCACGTCGTATCTCGGCCTCGGCGCGGGTGTCGCGATGGCGATCGTACTCGTCTACCTGCTGATCGTCGTGAATTTCCAGTCGTGGCTCGACCCGCTGATCATCATCAGCGCGATGCCCGCTGCGCTCGCCGGCATCGCGTGGATGCTGTTCATCACCGGCACGCACCTGTCGGTGCCGGCGCTGACGGGCGCGATCATGACGGTCGGCGTCGCGACCGCGAACAGCATTCTCGTCGTGTCGTTCGCGCGCCAGCGCCTCGCGGCCGGCGCACCGTCGCTCACCGCCGCGCTCGAGGCCGGCGCGACGCGGCTCCGCCCGGTGCTGATGACCGCGCTCGCGATGATCATCGGCATGGTGCCGATGGCGCTCGGGCTCGGCGAAGGCGCCGAGCAGAACGCGCCGCTCGGCCGCGCGGTGATCGGCGGGTTGCTGTTCGCGACGGTTTCGACGCTGCTGTTCGTTCCGCTCGTATTCGCCGGCGTCCACGCGCGGCTCGCGCGGCGGCGCGCGCGCAAGGCCGCCGGACATTGATCATCGCTTCGCCTATTGACCGGTTGAACTCATGGAAGAGAAACATCACCGCGCCGTCGGCATCCAGGTAGACGAACACGGGCTCGACCTGCCCGCGCGGGCGGGCGTGTGGCGCCGCTCGCGGATCGTGCTGATCGTCGTCGGCGTGCTGCTGGCGGCCGGCGCGGCGCGCACCGTCGTCACGAACGTCGTGAGCCGCAACCGGCTCGACGGAATCACCGCGCAGAACGCGCGCCAGTACGTGAGCGTCGTGCACCCGGCCGATGCCGCGCACGGCGGCCACCTGACGCTGCCCGGCACGCTGCGCGGCTTCGTCGAGGCGCCGATCTTCGCGCGCGCGAACGGCTATGTGCTGCGCTGGCAGGCAGACATCGGCGCGCACGTGAAGCAGGGGCAACTGCTCGCCGAGCTCGACACGCCGGAGCTGAACCAGGAACTCGCGCAGGCGAGCGCGCAGCGCCAGCAGGCACTGGCCGCGCTCGCGCTCGCGAAGACGTCGTTCGACCGCGCGCAGCAGCTGCGCCAGCGCGATGCCGTATCGCAGCAGGAACTCGACGACCGCCAGGGCGCTTACAACCAGGGCGCGGCGAACCTCGCGGCGGCGGACGCGAACGTGCGGCGGCTGACCGAGCTGAAAGGCTTCCAGCGCATCGTCGCGCCGATCGACGGGATCGTCACGCAGCGCAACGTCGACGTCGGCGATCTCGTCAGCTCCGGCAACGCGGGCCGGTCGCTGTTCACCGTCGTGCAGGCCGACCGGCTGCGCCTCTACGTGCAGGTGCCGCAGGCCTATGCGCAGCAGGTGAAGACCGGCCAGCATGTGAGCGTCGCGCAGGCCGAGCTGCCGGGCCAGACGTTCGACGGCACGATCACGCGCACGTCGGAAGCGATCGACGTGGCGACCCGTTCGCTGCAGATCGAGATCACGCTGCCCAACCCGGACGGACGGCTGCTGCCGGGCGCCTACGTGCAGGCGACGCTGCCGATGACGCCGGCCGGCCGCCTGTCGGTGCCGGCGAACACGCTGCTGTTCCGCGCGGAAGGCCCGACGGTCGCGACCGTCGACGCGAACGGGCAGATCCGGCTGAAGCCCGTGACGGTCGTGCGCACGGTCGGGCAGACGCTCGAGATCGACGGCCCCGTCACGCCCGACGATCGCCTCGTCGTGAACCCGAGCGATTCGGTCGCGAACGGCGATTCGGTCGTCGTCGCGAACCCGGCGCCGCGGCCGGCATCCGGCGCGGCCGGAGCGAAGACATGATGCGCGTGACGCGGTTGGTCCGAGTGACACCCGCCCGCCTCGCGTTGCTGCCCGCTGCGCTCGCCGGTACGCTCGCCACACTCACCGCACTAGCGACGCTGGCCGGCTGCACGGTCGGCCCCGACTACCGGCGGCCCGAGGTCGACGCGCCGGCCGCATGGCACGTCGACCCCGCCGACGCGTACTGGCATCCGGCCGCACCCGCGCATGCGCCGCTCGATCCGGCATGGTGGACCGCGTTCGGCGATCCGCAGCTCGACGCGCTCGAAGCCGACGCGCTGCGCAACAACCAGAGCCTGAAGGTCGTCGCGGCGCGCTACGACCAGGCGAAGGCGACGCTCTCATCGGTCGCATCCGCGCAGTATCCGGCCGTCAACCTGAACGCGAGCGGCCAGCGCTTCAAGATCTCCGCGGACCGGCCGCGGACGAATTACGCGGTGAACAGCATGTCGACCGTGCAGAACGACATTCAGGTCGGCGCGAGCGTCAGCTACGAACTCGACCTGTTCGGCCGCGTGCGGCGCAACGTCGAATCGGCGCAGGCGAGCACCGACGAGGCGCGCGACGATTTTGCGAACGCGCGCCTCGTGCTGACCGCCGATCTTGCGTCGAGCTACCTGTCGCTGCGCGAACTCGACGCCGAGATCGACGTCGTCAAGCGCTCGATCGACCTGCAGCAGAAGGCGCTCGACTACGTGTCCGCGCGCCACGACCTCGGCGCGGTGTCGGGGCTCGACCTGCTGCAGCAGCGCGCGCAGCTCGACGCGACGCGCACGCAGGCGCAGTTGCTGATCCAGCAGCGCGCGCAGGTCGAGACCGCGCTCGCGACGCTCGTCGGCACGCCCGCGCCGTCGTTCTCGCTGCCGCCGCGCGTCGTGCCGATCAACGCGCCGCCGCTGCCGACCGGCGTGCCGAGCGACGTGCTGCAGCGCCGCCCCGACGTCGCGTCCGCCGAGCGCGCGATGGCCGCCGCGAACGCGCAGATCGGCGTCGCGCGCGCCGCGTATTTCCCGCGCATCATGCTGTCGCCCGACATCGGCTGGGATGCGACGCGCTTCTCCGGGCTGTTCACGGTGCCGGCGCTGCTGTGGTCGGTCGGCGCATCGTTGAGCCAGCCGCTGTTCGAGGGCGGCCGGCTGAAGGCCGGCGTCGATTTCGCGCAGGCCGGCTACGTCGCCGCGCAGGCGAACTACCGGCAGACCGTGCTGACCGCGTTCCAGGAGGTGCAGAATGCGGTCACGGGCCTGTCGGTGCTCGACGAGGCCGCCAGGCAGTCGGCGGCCGCGGTCGACGACGCGCGCAAGCTCGTCGCGCTCGCGCAGGATCGCTATGCGGGCGGCCTGACGCCGTTCATCGACGTGCTGACGGCCGAGCAGCAGCAGCTCACGAGCGAACGCCAGGCGGTGCAGATTCAGGGCCAGCGCGCGGCGCTCGTCGTGTTCCTCGCGAAGGCGCTCGGCGGCGGCTGGGACGCCGGCGCTACGTCGTCCGCGATTGCAGCGGTTGCCGCGGCCCCGGCACCGGTTCACGCTGATAACGGGCGCTAACCCGATTACGGAATCGAACATGAAAGTCCTGATCGTCGAAGACGAACCGAAGGTAGTCGAATACCTGAAAAGCGGCCTCGCCGAGGAAGGCTGGGTCGTCGATACCGCGCTCGACGGCGAGGACGGCGCGTGGAAGGCCGTCGAATTCGACTACGACGTGGTCGTGCTCGACGTGATGCTGCCGAAGCTCGACGGCTTCGGCGTGCTGCGCGCGTTGCGCGCGCAGAAACAGACGCCCGTGATCATGCTGACCGCGCGCGACCGCGTCGACGACCGCGTGCGCGGGCTGCGCGGCGGCGCCGACGACTACCTGACCAAGCCGTTCTCGTTCCTCGAACTGATCGAGCGGCTGCGCGCGCTGACGCGCCGCGCACGCGTGCAGGAATCGACGCTGATCTCGATCGGCGACCTGCGCGTCGATCTGATCGGCCGCCGCGCGACGCGCGACGGCACGCGCCTCGACCTGACCGCGCAGGAGTTCCAGTTGCTCGGCGTGCTCGCGCGCCGCAGCGGCGAAGTGCTGTCGAAGACGACGATCGCCGAACTCGTGTGGGACGTGAACTTCGACAGCAACGCGAACGTCGTCGAGACCGCGATCAAGCGCCTGCGCGCGAAGCTCGACGGCCCGTTCGCCGACAAGCTGCTGCACACGATCCGCGGGATGGGCTACGTGCTCGAGGTACGCGACGACGGCGACGCAGAGAGACGGCCATGAAACGCTCGATCGTGCTGCGGCTGTCCGCGATGTTCGGCATCGTATCGCTGCTCGTGTTCACGCTGGTCGGCGTCGGCCTGTTCGTGATGATGGAGCGGCAACTGTTCGCCGAACTGCGCGCGACGCTCGACACGCGCACGAAAGTGGTCGAGATGATCGTCTCGCATGCAACCACGCAGGCGCGCTGGCACATCACGCAGGAAAAGCTCGCCGATCTGCAGCCGCCGGACGGCTCCACCCACTACCAGGTCGACGGCCCCGATCCGGCGTTCCGTTTCGGGCATCCGGTGAACGGCACGCCGCACGGCGCACCGTTCGGCACGTACCAGCGCTACCGGCTCAACGACAGCAGCTACGACGTGATGACGAAGACCGTGACGGTGGCCGGCAGCGGCGCGCGTCCCGACCTGAAGCTGATCGTCGCGACGTCGTGCGAGCGCACTCAGCGGATGCTGCGCCGCTTCGGCTGGACGCTCGCCGCGCTGATCGCGATCGCCACCGGCATCACGCTGCTGCTCGGCCGCGCGGTCGCGCGCTTCGGCCTCGCGCCGCTCGACCGGCTGTCGCAGGAAGCGGCGGCCGTCAATCACGTGAACCGGCATCAGCGGCTCAAGACCGACGCGCTGCCCGCCGAGCTGCGCGACCTCGCCGCATCGTTCAACGGCGCGCTCGAACGCATCCAGCAGGCGTACGAACGGCTCGAGGCGTTCAACGCGGACGTCGCGCACGAGCTGCGCACGCCGGTCAGCATCCTGATCGGCCAGACGCAGGTCGCGCTGACGAGCCGCGACCGCTCGATCGACCGGATGCGCCAGACGCTGCAGTCGAACCTCGAGGAATTCGAGCGGCTGCGCGTGATCGTCAACGACATGCTGTTTTTGTCGCGCAGCGATCGCGGCGAACGCGCGAGCGACCTGAAGGACGTGTCGCTCGCCGACGAGGTGCGGCGCATGCTCGATTTCCTCGAGATTCCGCTCGACGAGGCGCAGCTGCGCGCCGAGCTGCACGGCGATGCACGCGCGAGCGTGGACCCGTCGCTGTTCCGCCGCGCGATGACGAACCTGCTGATCAATGCGATCCAGCATTCGGCGCCGGGCGGGACGCTGCACGTGACGATCACGCGGCGCGACGCGCTCGTCGAAGTGTCGGTCGCGAACCCCGGCGCGCCGATCGACGTCGCGCACCGCGCGCACATGTTCGAACGCTTCTACCGGCTCGAGGAAGCGCGCGCGAACAGCAAGGAAAATCACGGGCTCGGGCTGTCGATCGTCAAGGCTGTCGCGGACATGCATGGCGGCAGCGTGTTCGTCGCGTGCGCGGGCGGCGTCAACACGTTCGGTTTCTCGGTTTCGACGCAGCCGTGCGCCGCTGCCGCGCCGCCCGCCGCCGAGCCGGCGCGGGCGGCCGAAGCGGGCCCGGTACGCGCGCCGCGCGCGCTGCACTGACGCGCGCCGGGCGGCCCGCGCCGCCGAGGGCAGTTTTCTTCAATACGCACCCGCCCTGCTCCTTTAGCCTCGATGCGACTCACGTTACGCATGGAGGCATCCGATGAGCATTCTGGTTTCGATGGCGGCGTTCGCGCTCGCATCGTCGATCACCCCTGGTCCCGTCAATATCGTCGCGCTCAGTTCGGGCGCGCGCTACGGTCTCGGCGCGAGCCTGCGCTACGCGGCCGGCGCGACGCTCGGCTTCGTCGCGCTGTTCCTGTTGATCGGCCTCGGCCTGCACGCGGCGCTCGTACGCTGGCCTGTGCTGACGACGGCGACGCAATGGTCGGGGATCGCGTTCCTGCTTTACATGGCGCTGCGCCTCGCGCTCGACGACGGCCGGCTGTCGCCCAACGCGCAGGTCGCCGGGCCGTCCGCGGCCGCGGGCGCCGCGATGCAATGGCTGAATCCGAAGGCGTGGCTCGCCTGCGTCGCCGCGATGGGCGCTTACGCAGCCGACGGCGACCGCGTGCTGATCGGGCAATTCGCGGCGCTGTATCTGGTGATCTGTTTCGCGTCGATCGCGTGCTGGTCGTATGCGGGCGCATCGCTGCGGCACCGTCTCGCGAACGCGCGCCGGATGCGCGTGTTCAACCGGCTGATGGCGCTGCTGCTCGCGGGCAGCGCGCTTTACCTGCTCGATGCGTGAATCCGGCTGCCGCTGAGGCGCGCTCGACGATCGCCGTGCCGCCCGCGCTCAGCACTCGGCGGCGCGGTATTGCCCGGGCGTCGCGGCGGCAATCCGCCGGAACGCGCGCTGAAAGTGCGCCTGATCGGCGAACCCGGCATCGAGCGCGACATCCGCAATCGGCCGTCCACGGCGCAGCTCGGTGCGCCCGTACTGCACGCGGCGGTCGATCAGGAACGCATGCGGCGTCATCCCGTAGCGGGCATTGAACGCGCGGATCAGATACGACGGCGACAGATCGGCCGCCGCGCAGATCGCGTCGAGCGTCACGGCCTGGCGGCAGTGCGCGGCGATGTAGTCGGCCGCGCGCGCGAGCTTCGCGTTGTTGGCGGCCCGCGGCGTGCCCGGCATCGCGGGATCGAGCGCCTCGTGCAGCCGCGTGAAGAATTCGACCGCGGCGCTCTCCTTGCCGAGCGGCTCGATGCCGGGCGCGACGAGCGTGCGATAGAAGCCCGCAAATTCCGCGAACAGGTCGCGACGGTCGGTCAGCTTCTGCGAGAAGCCGTGAAAATCGGTGTTCGGATCGCGGCCGAGCGCATGCTGCAGCCGCGCGAGCCACGGGACATCGACGTAGACCATCCGGTACGCCCACGCGTGCGGCCCATACGGATTGCACGCGTGCACCTGCTCGGGGTCGATGATCACGAGCGCGCCGCGCCCGATCCGCTCGTTCGTCGCGCCGTTCAGGTAGGTGCTGGTGCCGCCAACGATCGCGCCGAGCGAAAACGTGTCGTGCGTGTGCTTCACGTAGCAGATCGCGCGCCCGTCGTCGACGGTGCGCGCCTCGATGAACGGCAGCGCGGCATCGCGCCAGAACGGCGACGGCACGGAGGGCTTGACGGTACGGCTCACGCGGTGACTCCCGGATCGGACGGCAAGCGCCTACCCTACAAGACCGGCCTGCGCGAAGCAACCGTCTCGAAACAATCCCCGCGCTGGCGAATCGCGCGGTTTCGCCTAAGCTTTGAATTCCGGCCGCCGCGGCAGGTCCGGCGGCCCTCCTTCCCACTCACCGCCTTTTCATGACCATGCATATCGATCTGAACGGCAAGACGGCAGTCGTCACCGCTTCCACCGCCGGCATCGGCCTCGCGATCGCCGAAGGCCTCGCGCGCGCCGGCGCGCGGGTCGTCGTCAACGGACGCAGCGAAGCGTCCGTGCAGTCCGCGCTCGCGCACCTGCGCAGCACGGCGCCGGGCGCAACCGTCGAAGGCATCGCGGCGGACCTGTCGGACGGCGACGGCGCCGGCCGCGTCACGCGCGCCGCGCCGCAGGCCGACATCCTCGTGAACAATGCCGGCGTCTACGGGCTGAAGCCGTTCTTCGACATCGACGACGCCGAATGGATGCATTACTTCCAGACCAACGTGATGTCCGGCGTGCGGCTCGCGCGGCACTACCTCAAGGGGATGCTCGAACGGAACTGGGGGCGCGTCGTATTCATCTCGTCGGAATCGGCACTGAACATTCCGGTCGACATGATCCACTACGGCTTCACGAAAACCGCGCAGTTGTCGATCGCGCGCGGGCTCGCGAAGCTCGCGGCCGGCAGCCGGGTGACCGTCAATTCGGTGCTGCCGGGGCCGACGCTTTCCGAAGGCGTGCGCTCGCTGCTGAAGAAAACCGCCGACGAAACCGGCCGCAGCATCGACGAAGTCGCGGTGGACTTCGTGCGCACGCAGCGCTCGAGCTCGATCATCCAGCGCCCGGCGACGCCCGCGGAAGTCGCGAATCTGGTGGTGTACGTGTGTTCGCAGCAAGCGTCGGCGACGACGGGCGCCGCGTTGCGAGTCGACGGCGGCGTGGTCGATACGATCGCTTAGCAGATGTGTCGGGCTGTGTCGGGCTGGTCCGGGCTCGCGTCGCCGAACCGCGGCGCTACGTTGTGCTGCCTTTCTGCGCCTGGAGCAGCCCTTTGCGATCGGCGTCCATGCAGGTATCGAAGCCATACCGTTTGACGGCGCCCGCCTTGTCGAACACGACGAAGTACGGCCGATGCTGGTCGCCGTGATCGAGCTGGTAGTTATAGCAGACACCGCTGCCGTTGCGGACCATCCATACGCTGCGCGGGTTGCCGCCCGCGCGGACGATCTCGGTGCGCGTCGCGCCACGTGCGGATGCCGCCTTCGGCACCGGCAGGCGCGAATACGAAAACGGCAGGAACGTGTCGAACCACGAGCAGCCGCTCATCATCAGACAGCTCGCTGCCAGGGACAGCGTCGCCGCAGGCCGGGACATCGGGATCAATCGCATGCTGGGAAGTCTGCTGCGCCGTGCCGGCGCGGTCGAAACCGCTATGCTACTCGACCTTTGGGTCCAGATCGAAAAGAAATGTAAAGTCCCGCGCGCGGATCCCCCGTACCGCGGCGCTCCGGATCGCCGATCTTCAACAATCGTTGCGGCCACGCGTGGCAGGCGCCCCCGCATCACGCGACCCATTCGGCCCACAGCATCGTCAACACGGTCATCAGCGCAGGACCGATGAACAGCCCGAGCAGGCCGAACGTCTCGGCGCCGCCGAGAATGCCGAACAGCACGAGCAGGAACGGCAGCCGCGCGGAGCTGCCGATCAGCACGGGCCGCACGAAGTGCTCGGCGATGAACACGACGACGAAGCCGGTCGCGGCCACCGCGATCGCCCACCCGGTCGCGCCCTGCACGAACAGCCACAACGCCGCACCGCAGAACACGAGTGGCGCGCAGAACGGCAGCATCGCGGCGACCGCCGTGACGAGGCCGAGCAGCGTCGCGTGCGGCACGCCCGCGAGCGCATACGCGATGCCGAGCAGCGCGCCCTCGCCGAGCCCGACGACGACGAGGCCCGTCACCGTGCCCTGCACGGCCGCGGCCATCCGCTCGATCAGTTGCGCGCCGTTCTTGCCGAACGCGCGCTGCGCGCCTTGCAGCAGCGCGCCCGACAGGCTGTGGCCCGCGCGCAGGATCACGAACAGCGTGACGAGCATGAAGCCGAACTCGAGCACCGCATGCGCGAGCCGCGTGCCGAACTGCCGGCCGACCGCGATGAACGTCTCGCTGTTGACCCCCTTCATCGCGGTCGCCGCAGGCAGCGGATGGCCGAGATGCGCCTGCCACCACGCGGTGACCTGGGCGGCGCCGAACGGCAGCCGGTTGACGAGGTCCGGCACCGGGATGCCGTTGTCCTGGACCGTGCGGAACCACTCGCGCAGTTCGTGCACCTGACCGAGCGCCTGGATCAGCGCGATCGCCACCGGCAGCACGACGAGCAGCGAAATCGACGCGGTGACGACAGTCGCGACGATGGTCGGCCGGTCGCGGAACAGCCGGTGCGATTCGAAGCGCTTCAACATCGGCCACATCGCGATTGCGATCACACAAGCCCACGCGATCGCCGGAATGAACGCGCGAATCACCCACAGCGCAAGCGCCAGCAATGCCGCATACAGCACGGCGCGGGCGACCTGTTGCGCACTCGGGCGCGCGGCGGGTTCGGAAGACGGCGGTACGTGAGCGCCCATGGCCCCTCAGCTCGGAAGTAAAAAGAATGGCGGTCCGGCAGGCCCCGGGGCCTGCACGAACCGCCATTCTATCGGGGTCGGGGTGCGATCCGGCGCGCTGGCCACATTGCACGAATGCGCACGGATGCGCACGCATGCGGCGGGCCGGCCGGCGCCGCGTCAGGCCGCCTTCGCGGCGACCTTGTAGCGCTCGAGCCAGTGCGCGTACGGTGCGGGCAGCGTCCACGACGGCCGCTCGACACCGAGCTGCTTCGCCGCGTAATACGGCCAGTGCGGATCGGCGAGGTGTGCGCGGCCGACCATCACGAGATCGAGCTGCCCGTCGGCGACGACGCGCTCCGCGAGCTGCGGCGTATCGATGCCCCACGCGGACGCGACCGGCAGCCCGGCCTCGCGGCGCACGCGCTCAGCCACCGGCGCGAGGAACGCGGGCCCCCACGGAATCTGCGCATTCGGCGTCGAGAAACCGACCGACACGCTCAGCAAGTCGAGCCCTTCGGCCTTCAGGCGCTGCGTGAGCGCGATCGATTCGGCGAGCGTCTCATCGTCGCGGCCGTCGTATTCGATCACGCCGAACCGCACGGTCAGCGGCAGATGCTCCGGCCATACCTTGCGGACCGCCGCGAGCGTCTCGACGAGGAAGCGGCCGCGATTCTCGGCCGAGCCGCCGTACGCGTCGTCGCGCTGGTTCGAATGCACGGAGAAGAAGCTCTGGCCGAGGTAGCCGTGCGCGAAATGCAGTTCGAGCCATTCGAAACCGATGTCGCGCGCACGCTTTGCCGCCGCGACGAAATCCGCCTGCACGCGCGCGATGTCGTCGCGCGTCATTTCATGCGGCACCTTCGGCAGGTGCGCGCCAAACGGCACGGCCGACGGTGCGATCGTCTGCCAGCCGCGCGGATCGCCGCCGGCGATGTGATCGTCGCCTTCCCACGGCCGGTTCGCGCTCGCCTTGCGGCCCGCGTGCGCGAGCTGGATGCCCGGCACCGCGCCCGCGGCCTTGATCGCCGCAACCGACGGCGCGAACGCTGCGGCTTGCGCATCGGTCCACAAACCCGCGCAGCCGGGCGTGATGCGGCCTTCCGGCGACACCGCGGTCGCCTCGGCGATCACGAGGCCCGCGCCGCCGCGCGCGATGCCGGCCAGGTGCACGTGATGCCAGTCGTTGACGACGCCGTCTTCGGCGACGTACTGGCACATCGGCGGCACCGCGATCCGGTTGCGCAGCGTCACATCCTTCAGTTTGAACGGTTCGAACAGGGCAGACATCCATCACTCCTTTGCTTGGTTCTGCGTGAAACGAGGGGGCGCCCGCCGCGCGGCGCGCGACGGGACAAAACGGCACGAAGCGGTATGCCCGGCAGGGGCGCCGGGACGAATCGGCATGCCCGGCAACGTCGCTGCCGGGCGGTGGGGCGCCGGGCGCCCCGTCAGGCCTGCTTCAGCTGCGCGAGCAGCGCGGCGGCGGCCGGCTCCGACGACGCCGGGTTCTGCCCGGTGATCAGCAGGCCGTCGACCACCACATGCGGCGCCCAGTCGGGGCCGCGCTCGAAGCGCGCGCCGTTGGTCTCGAGCATGTCCTGCACGAGGAACGGCACGACTTCGGTCAGTTCGACGGCGGCTTCCTCGCTGTTCGTGAAGCCCGTCACGCGCTTGCCGCGCACCAGCGATTCGGCGGTCCGCGGATCCTTCGCGTGACGCAGCACGCCCGGTGCGTGGCACACGAGCGCGACCGGCTTGCCGGCGCCGATCGCGCGCTCGATCAGCGAGACGGAATGCAGGTCTTCGGCCAGATCCCACAGCGGACCGTGGCCGCCCGGGTAGAACACCGCGTCATAGTCGTCGATCGACACATCGGTCAGCTTGCGCGTGCTCGCGAGCTCGGCCTTGGCGGCCGCGTCCGCTTCGAAGCGGCGCGTGGCGTCGGTCTGCGCGGACGGATCGCTGCTCTTCGGATCGAGCGGCGGCTGGCCGCCGTTCGGCGATACGAGCGTCAGTTCGGCACCCGCATCCTTGAACGCGTAGTACGGTGCAGCCAGTTCCTCGAGCCAGAAGCCGGTTTTCTTGCCGGTATCGCCGAGGGTGTCGTGCGACGTCAGGACAACGAGAATCTTCATGATCGGGCACTCCTATCGAAAGGGTGGAAACAGGGCCGCGACTTGCGCGCGGCGGCGTGCTGCGCCGGGCCCGGCTGGGCTCGCCGCCGGATAAATCAAGTATTGGTTCACAACCGCTGGTTCGCGTAGTCAAAGTTCTGCATTGCATCTCCAATCTATTAGACCAGTCGTCTAGAACTGGCTGGATCATACTCGTCGAATAGACCAGTCGTCTAGCAACCAGGCGCTCAACCCTGCGGCCTTCAGGGATTTCACGCCGGCGCCGGCCGGCGCGTCACGTATGGACGCGCCTGCCCCCTTACCCGCGCACCGGCCCGTCGGTATCGCCCGCGTCGATCACCGGCATCTCGAGCCGCTCCCCGCGCACGCCGTCGACGATCATGCCGAGCATCAGCTCCGCGAGCGAACGCCCGGTCGCATGCCCGGTCGGCTGCACGACGGCCGTCACGCGATGCGGATAGGCGACGTCGTCGGGCACGCCGTCGTAGACGATCAGCGAGATGTCGTCGCCGAAGCGCCGCCCGCTGCCGGCGATCGCGCGAAACGCGCCGCTGCCCGCGATGTTGTTGTCGACGAGGATCGCGGTCGGCGGCTCGGCGAGCGCGAGCAGCGCCTGCGCCGCGTGCAGGCCGCCGTCGCGCGTGAACGGGCACTCGACCAGCAAGGCCGGATCCGGCTCGATGCCGGCCGCGCGCATCGCGGCTTCGAAGCCCGCCCGCCGCTGCGCGGCGAAATTGAGCGCGAGCGGCGCGCCGATCATCGCAATGCGCCGGTGCCCGAAGCCGATCAGCCGCTGCACGGCCGCGTTCGCGCCGGCTGCGTTGTCGAAGTCGAACCATGCGTACGGCTCGGCGCTTTGCGTGCGGCCGTACGCGACATACGGAAACCCGCGCGATTGCAGGAACGCGATGCGCGGATCGTCGACCAGCGTCCGCGCGACGATCAGCCCGTCGACCAGCTTGCCGTCGACGAGCCGCCGGTACGTGTCGAGTTCAGCGTTCGGCCGCGCCGACACGATGATGAAATCGAGGTTGCGCTCGGCGAGCCGCTCGGTAATTCCCGCGACGACCTCGCCGAAACGCGGATCGCCGAGATCACCGGCGGCGAACGGATAGACGATCCCGATCGCATCCGCCCGCCCCGTCGCGAGACGGCGCGCGGTCGGATCCGCGACATAGCCCATTTCCTGCGCCGCTTTCATCACGCGTTCGCGCGTCGCCTCGCTCACGTCGTCGTAGCCGTTCAGCGCACGACTGACCGTCGTGCGCGACAGCCCGAGCGCGTCCGATAGCGCCTTCAGATTCACCTTCACGGTTGTCCCTTGCGATGTGTGACCGGCAGTCCACGCGGTCTGCCGGCCAATTCTTTCGATTCTGTAATAAATGCTGTCAAATAAATATCTTTTGACGTCCAAACCGGTTTGAAATAGCATCCAAACCGGTTTGGACATCGATGCCACCCTCAGACGTTCCCTTTCCCACTTTTTCGAAACAACGCCGAGATGACACACTTTCGCTTTTTCCGCTCGCCCTCGAGCAAACGTTTGCCGCTCGCTGGCGGCGCACTGGCCGCCTTCGCGGCCTTCGCTTCCTTCGCTCCCGTTACGCACGCGCAAACGGCCGGTGCCCCCGCACCCACGCCGCACACGCAGCAGGCCTATGACCCGGAAGGCAACTTCACGATGCGCTGGACGCGCGCCGACATCCGCCAGATCGTCGCGCAGTCGCACACCTCAAACGCCGTCGACAAGAACTCGTTGCCGCAAGCGCTGACGATGCCGTCCATCCCGCAGGATTTCCCGCTGATCAACCCGAACGTGTGGGTCTGGGACACGTGGCCGCTCGCCGACCTGCGCGCGAACCAGCTCAGCTACAAGGGCTGGGAGGTGATCTTCTCGCTCACCGCCGATCCGCATGCCGGCTATACGTTCGACGACCGCCACGTGCACGCGCGGATCGGCTTCTTCTACCGCCGCGCAGGCATCCCCGCGTCGCAGCGCCCGGCGAACGGCGGCTGGACCTGGGGCGGCCACCTGTTCCCGGACGGCGCGAGCGTGAAGGTGTTCGGCACCGCGCCGATGACCAACAACGCCGAATGGTCGGGCTCCGCGCGCCTCATGCAAGGCGACAACGTCAGCCTCTACTACACCGCGACGTCGTTCAACCGCTCGGCGCCGGGCGGCGCCGACATCACGCCGCCCCAGGCGATCATCACGCGCGCCGACGGCCACATCCACGCCGACGACAAGCACGTGTGGTTCACGGGCTTCGACGATCACAAGGCGCTGCTGCAGCCGGACGGCAACTACTACCAGACGGGCCAGCAAAACACCTACTTCTCGTTCCGCGATCCGTTCGTGTTTACCGACCCCGCGCACCCGGGCAAGACCTACATGGTGTTCGAGGGCAACACCGGCGGCCCGCGCGGCGCGCGCACCTGCACCGAAGCCGACCTCGGCTACGCGCCGAACGATCCATACCGGGAAGACCTGAACGCGGTGATGAATTCGGGCGCAGTGTATCAAAAGGCCAACGTCGGCCTCGCGGTCGCGACGAACCCGCAACTGACCGAGTGGAAGTTCCTGCCGCCGCTGCTGTCCGCGAACTGTGTGGACGACCAGACCGAGCGTCCGCAGATCTACATGAAGGACGGCAAGTACTATCTGTTCACGATCAGCCACCGCACGACGATGGCGGCCGGCGTCGACGGCCCGGACGGCGTGTACGGCTTCGTCGGCAACGGCATCCGCAGCGACTTCCTGCCACTGAACGGCGGCAGCGGCCTCGTGCTCGGCAACCCGACCGACTTCTCGGCGCCGGCCGGCGCGCCGTACGCGCAGGACCCGAACCAGAACCCGCGCGAATTCCAGTCGTATTCGCACTACGTGATGCCGGGCGGCCTCGTCGAGTCGTTCATCGACGCGATCGGCCCGCGCCGCGGCGGCACGCTCGCGCCGACGGTGAAGATCAACATCAACGGCGCATCGACGGCGGTCGACCGCTTCTACGGGCGCGGCGGGCTCGGCGGCTACGGCGACATTCCGGCGAACCTGCCCGCGACGGGAGCCGGCAACGACGGCGGCAACCAGGGCAACGGTAACGGCAATCGCCAGTAACCAGTCAGCCGAGGGGGCGCCCATCGCGCGTGTCGCGTGGGCGCCGCGTTTCCCCTGTGGCCCGCTGCCCAGGTTTGCCCTGATCGCCCTTTTTGCCCATCGCGCATGCCGCCGCCACGAGCGGCATGCGCGCTCCTTTCCCGCTTCGCGCGACGAAGCACGGAACGACGCATGAAATTTCCGCCTTACCGAATTACTTTTCGGGTCGCCCCGTTGCTGCTCTCCGGCCTGCTCGCCGGCCTGTTCTGCGCGCACGTCGCGGCCGCCACCTGTGACGCGCCGCCCGAACACGGCACGCCGCAATGGCGCCCCGCGCTCCATTACACGCCGCAGCGCAACTGGATGAACGACCCGAACGGCCTCGTCTACGACAACGGCCTCTATCACCTGTTCTATCAGTACAACCCGGTCGGCCACGACTGGGGCAACATGTCGTGGGGCCACGCGACCAGCACGGACCTCGTCCACTGGCGCGAGCAGCCGGTCGCGCTGCGCGCGAACGCGACCGAGCAGATCTTCTCCGGCTCGATCGTCGCCGATACCCGCAACACGTCCGGCCTCGGCGCACCCGGCGACGCACCGCTCGTCGCGCTGTACACGAGCGTCTACAACGCCGGTTCCGGGCACGCGCCCGGCACGCAGGCGCAATCGCTCGCGTACAGCGTCGATCACGGCGCGACCTGGCAGCCGTATGCGCACAATCCGGTGCTTACGCTCGAACCGGAATCGAAGCAATTCCGCGACCCGAAGGTGTCGTGGTATGCGCGCGGCGGTTACTGGCTGATGACGACTGTCGTCGCCGACGCGCACGTCGTGAAGCTATACCGCTCCGACGACCTGATTCACTGGGCATTCCTCAGCGATTTCACGCTGCCGGGCGTCCCGCACGACGGCACGCTATGGGAAATGCCCGACCTCGTGCCGCTGCCGCTCGACGACGATCCGAAGCGGATCCGCTGGGTGATGATCGTCAACGTGAATCCGTGGTCGATCGCAGGCGGCTCGGGGGCGATGTATTTCGTCGGCGACTTCGACGGCCGCACGTTCACGCCCGAACGCGTCGCGCCCGCGGGCTCCGATCCCGCGCAATTCCGCTGGGTCGACCACGGCGCGGACTTCTACGCGGCCGGCACGTTCTCGGGCGCACCGGGCGCGCGGCCGGTCGCGATCGCGTGGATGAGCAACTGGGACTACGCGGCGAAGGTGCCGACGACGCCATGGCGCGGCGCGATGACGCTGCCGCGCGCACTCGCGCTGAAGACGATCGACGGCGAGCCGCGGCTCGTCGCCACGCCGGCGCCGGCGTTCGACGCATGGGCCGACGGACGGCCCGCCACGCATCTCGGCGACTTGAGCGTCGCGTCGGCGCTGCGCGAACTGCCGGCCGCGACACGCGGCACCGTACAGCGGATCACGCTGACGCTCGCGCCGCACGGCGCCGCGCGCGCGGGGCTCGTCGTGCGACGCTCGGCGGACGGTGCGACCGGCACGCGGATCGTCTACGACACCGCGCAGCAGACGCTGACGCTCGACCGTTCGCAATCGGGCGAGTCGAATTTCTCGACCGCGTTCAGCCAGCAGCACATCGTGAACTTGCCGCTGCAGGACGGGCGGCTGCCGCTCGAGATCGTCGTCGATCGCGGCTCGGTCGAGGTGTTCGCGGGCGGTGCACGCACCGCGATCACCGACCTGATCTTCCCGCCCGGCGACGCCGACCGCATCGCGTTGTTCGCGGAGCATGGCAGCGCGACGTTCGGCGGGCTGACGGTGACGCAACTCGCGGGGCCGGACGATGCCGGCCTTGCCTGCGGCGCGCCGCGCTAGCGGCGCGAACGCGCCGGCTGACGGCGCTCATCCGCCGTCAGTCGCTCAAAGCAGCCCCATCCCGCCCGACGCGATGATTTCCGCGCCGACGATGAACGCCGACTCCGGCGCGCTCAGGTGCAGCACGGTCGACGCGATCTCGTCCGGCGTGCCGAACCGGCCGATCGGCACGAGGCCCTTGATCTTCCCGGCGGTCGCCTCGAGTGTCGCGGCGTCGAAGCCGAGCTTGCCGTACAGCGGCGTCTCGACGGGCCCCGGGCTCACGACGTTCACGCGCACGCCGTTCGGCAGCAGTTCCGTCGACAGCGTCTTCGCGAGCGAATTCACCGCGGCCTTGCTCGCCGCGTAGACCGACGACCCCGGCATCCCGATGTGCGCGTTGATCGACCCGTTGATGACGATCGACGCGCCGCGGTTCAGCAGCGGCACGAGCGCCTGGATCTGGAAGTACGCGCCCTTCACGTTGGTGTTGAACACGAGATCCCACAGGGCCTCGTCGACGTCCGAGAACGGCGCGAGCTTCGCGACGCCCGCGTTCACGAACACCGCGTCGAGCCGCGCGCCCGCCGCGCCGATCGCGCTCGCGAGCTCGCGCGCACCCGCCACGCTGCCCGCGTCGTTGCGAATCGCGAGCGCGTCGCCGCCGAGGGTGCGTTGCGCGGCGGCGAGCGCCTCCACATCGCGCCCGGTGACGATCACCCGCGCGCCTTCCGCCGCGAATGCCCGCGCGGCCGCGAGGCCGATCCCGCTGGTGCCGCCCGTGACGAGCACCGTCTTGCCTTTGAAGCGTTCCATGATTTTCTCCAGTGATTCCGGTGAATGACCGTAACTTCATGGTGCTCGCATAGCCGCCCGCTGCCGTACGATGCACGCGACGAAAACGTTCGAAGGCTTCGAACGTGTTTGTTCCAGCCAGGGCGACCCGCCTGCCGTGCCTGCCCCTTCGCGCGCCGTCACGGCACGACGTCGATCCCGTCGAGCAGGCGCTGCGCCAGACGCGGCTCGCGCAGCTGCTCGAGCCACCACTGCAACGCGCGCCCTTCGCGATCGCCGCGCCACGCCACGTACAGCACGTTCGGCGCGCGCGGCTCGGCGGTCGGCATCTCGACCAGCTCGCCGCGCGCGAGCAGTGTCGCGGCACGCCGCCGCGGCACCCAGCCGACGCCGAGCCCGTCGCGCTGCGCCAGGATCTTCGTGCGCATCGACGGCACCGCCAGCATCGTCTGCCCGCCCAGCAAACCGTACGCGCGGCCGGCAGCGAGCCGCGACGAATCCGCGACCACGACCGCGCGATGCGCGCCGATCGCGTCGCGTGTCAGCGGGTCGCGCGACGCCGCGAGCGGATGGCGCGGCGACACCGCGAATACCCAGTCGAGCGCGCCCAGCTCGAACCACTTCAGCCCCGGAATCGCCGGCGGCTCGTTGGTCGCGCCGACGATCAGGTCGGCCCGGCCGTCGCGCAGCGCTTCCCAGGTGCCGCCGAGCACCTCGTGCGTGAAGCGCAGCGACACGCCCGAATCCAGCGCATCGAACGCGCGGACCACCGGCATCATCGATTCGAATTCGAGCAGCTCGTCGCTGACGATCCACAGGCGGTCCTCCCAGCCGCTCGCGATCTGCCGCACCCGTTGCGTGAGCCGCGCGACGTCGAGCATCAGGCGCGCCGCCTCGTCGGCCAGCAACTGGCCGGCGGGCGTGAGCTGGAGCCGGTAGCGGCGCCGGTCGAACAGCAGCGCGTCGAAGCGCGCCTCGAGCTGGCGCGCCGCATGCGACACCGTCGACGGCGCCTTGCCAAGACGCGCCGCCGCGCGCGACAGGCTGCCGGTCGCACGGATCGCGTCGAGCAGCGCGAATTCTTCTTCAGACAACATGGCCACGCTCCGGTCCGGGGACGTCGTGATCGGAATCGTGATCCTAAGGCAGGCGCTCACGCCGGTCCAATCCGCAAAGCAGCCACGCTTGCCGGTCCATTCCCCCAAAGCACCCACGCATGCCGGTTCAATCCACGTCCGTTCGAGCGCGACGCGCGGCCATTCAGCCTGCATACTGGCGGCATGCCGATTCCGGCAAAACCACCCCGAACGAGGTAACCACTGCGATGGACATCGCGATCCGCATCGACGGCCGTCACGACCTGACGGGCCAGATCTTCCGGCAACTGCGCGTCGCGATCGTCGACGGCCGGCTCGCCGGTGGCGCGCGGCTGCCGTCCACACGCGACCTCGCCGCCCAGCTCGGCGTGTCGCGCAAGACGACGCTCGACGCGTTCGAGCGGCTCGTCGCCGAAGGCTATCTGCACACGCGGCGCGGCAACGGCACGTTCGTCGCCGACGGCCTCGCGCGTGTGCCGCACGGGCCGGCCACCGCGCTGCCGGAAATCGCCGCGGAGCTCCCGCCGGCCGACGCGCCGACCGCGCGCGCGGTGTGGGACGACGTACCCGATGCGCTCGCGATGCCCGAGCCGCTGCCCGTGCTCGCCTTCGATTTCCGCGGCGGCGTGACCGACAAGACGCTGTTTCCGTTCGACGCGTGGCGGCGCTGCCTGCACCACGCGCTGCGCCAGCAGGCGCGCGGCCCGGGCCAGTATCACGACCCGGCCGGCGACCAGCAACTGCGGCTCGCGATCGCGCGCTATGTCGCGTTCAGCCGTGCGGTCGCCTGCAACTGGCACGACGTGATCGTCACGCAAGGCGCGCAGCAGGCGCTCGACCTGCTCGCGCGCGTCGTCGTGCGGCCCGGCGACGTCGTCGCGGTCGAGGACCCCGGCTACCCGCCGGCCCGCGCCGCGTTCGCGTCGCTCGGCGCGACGGTGGCGGGCGTGCCGGTCGACGCGCACGGCCTCGTCGTCGACCGGCTGCCCGACGATGCGCGCCTCGTCTACGTGACGCCATCGCACCAGTTCCCGCTCGGCATGCCGATGAGCCTGGAGCGGCGCGTCGCGCTGCTCGAATGGGCGCAGCGGCGCCGGGCCGTCATCATCGAGGACGACTACGACGGCGAGTTCCGCTTCGAAGGACGTCCGATGGAATCGCTGAAGAGCCTCGACCGCGCGGGCCTCGTCGCGTACGTCGGCACGTTCTCGAAGACGATCTTCCCGGAACTGCGGATCGGCTACGCGATTCCGCCGGCCGCACTGCACCCGGCGCTGCGCAAGGCGAAGCAGATCGCCGACTGGCACAGCTGCACGCTTACGCAGACGGCGCTCGCCCGCTTCATGCTCGACGGCGATTTCGCACGCCACCTGCGCCGCGTGCAGAAGCATTACGACACGCGGCGCAAGGTGCTGATCGCGCACCTGCGCGACAGTCTCGCGGCGTGGTTCGACGTGGTCGTACCGGCCGCCGGCATCCACCTCGCCGCGCGCGTCAGGGCCGGCGTCGATGAGGCCGCGCTGATCGCGACAGCGCGCGCGCACGACATCGGGCTGTACGGGATCGCCGCGTTCCACGTCGACGCGCCGCGCCACGGCGGCCTGCTGTTCGGCTATGGCGGTATCGACGCGACGCGCATCGACACGGCGCTCGCGCAGCTCGCCGTGCTGCTGCGGGCCGGCATCTGACCCATTACCACTGGCTACCTCGATTTACCGGAAATTGGTCATTTCAGCAGGCCAGCCCGATCGCTAATCTGGGTCCTGTCGCGCCGCCGTGCGCATCAACCGAACCAGGACCCGCCATGCAACCCCGCCTGAACTTCTATGCCGCCAGCCCGAACGCCATCAAGGTGATGCGCAACGCCGAGGAATTCCTGGCCAAAAGCTCGATCGAGAAGCCGCTCGCCGAACTCGTGCGGCTGCGCGCGTCGCAGATCAACGGCTGCGCGTTCTGCGTCGACATGCACACCACCGACGCACGCAAGGGCGGCGAAACCGACCGCCGGCTCGCGACGGTCGTCGTGTGGCGCGAAACGCCGTTCTTCACCGACCGCGAGCGCGCGGCGCTGGAATGGACCGAGGCGATGACGCTGGTCGCGGACAATCATGTGCCCGACGCCGTCTGGGAAGCCGTGAAGCCGCACTTCAGCGACGAGGAGCTGATGGACCTGTCGCTGCTCGTATCGACGATCAATTCGTGGAATCGTCTCGCGATTGCCTTCCGCAAGATGCCCGAGTAAGGAAAAGCGGCGCTGACTCGCAGCGTTTTCGTGCGCGCCGCAACCGCGTGCGGCGACGCGCTCAGGCGGATCGGTGCAATGCCGATTCGCCCGATCCCGCTCCCGTTTCTGTAGCCGCTCCTTTCATTCCCCCACCTCCGCTTTCCGCGCTGCTCCGCCCCCAACGGCCCATCCCCGCGCCCCGCTTCACGCTCCGCCTGACGCCCGTCAATTCCGACGAAAACCCTTCCTTGAAATTAACTAACTCATCAATTAGCGTGGTCTGCATGAACGCGAAATCCACGATCGCCAGGCCGCGCGGGCGCCGCCCATCGGTCGACGATTTCGACCTGCGCAACCACATGCTCGACATCGCGACCGCGCTGTTCGCCGAGCGCGGCATCGCTGCGACGACCGTCGCGCAGATCGCCGACGCCGCGGGCGTCACGTCGGCGATGGTCCATTACTACTTCACGAACCGCGAGCAGTTGCTCGACGCGATCGTCGAAGAACGGCTGATGCAGGTGATTGCGTTCGTCTGGCGGCCGACCGAACCGGTGGCCGAGCACGATCCGTTCGCGCTCGTCGCGGAACTCGTCGACCGCTTCTTCGACGTCACCGCGCGGATGCCGTGGCTGCCGTCGCTGTGGCTGCGCGAGATCGTCAACGAAGGCGGCCTGCTGCGCGAACGGATGGTCGAGCGCATCCCGCTCGAACACGTCGGACGCTTCGCCGAACGCATCCGGCACGCGCAGCAGGCCGGCATCGTGAACCCCGCGCTCGAACCCGCGTTCCTGTTCCATTCGATCATCGCGCTCGTGATGCTGCCGCTCGCAACCGCGAAGCTGTGGCAAAGCGCGCGCGGAATGCCGCCGATCGATCGCGACGTGCTGCAGAAGCACGTCCGCGCGCTGCTCGGCTTCGGCATGCAGCCGCCCGCCGCTGCGCCGACCCGCCGCGCGCGTGTGCCCCGGAGCCGATCGTGAAACCGGCCCGCGCCGCGGCGTTCGCGCTCGCCGCCTGTGCCGCGATTGCCACGCTGGCCGCCGGCTGCGGGCAGCGCACCAGCGACCAGGCGACTTACCAGGGCTATGTCGAAGGCGAGTTCGTCTATCTGTCGTCGTCGCAAGCGGGCACGCTGACGCAACTCGCCGTGCAGCGCGGCCAGACGGTCGCCGCGAACGCGCCCGTGTTCGCGCTCGAAGCCGTCAACGAGACCGCCGCACTGCAGCAGGCGCAGCATCAGCTCGCGGCCGCGCAGGCGCAGCTCGGCGACCTGCGGACCGGCAAGCGTCCGCCCGAAGTGAACGTCGCGCAGGCGCAGCTCGCGCAGGCGGTCGCGCAAGCCGGCAAGGCCGCCGACCAGCTCGCGCGCGACCAGCAGCAATACGCGGCCGGCGGCATCTCGAAGCAGCAGCTCGACGACTCGCGCGCATCCGCGCAGACGACCGCCGCGCAGGTGCGCGAACTGCGAAGCCAGGTCGATGTCGCGCGCCTGCCCGGCCGTTCGCAGCAGATCGCCGCGCAAGCCGCGCAGGTCGACGCCGCGCAGGCGGCTGTTGCCGAAGCGCAGTGGAAGCTCGACCAGACGCGCGTCGCGACGCCCGCGGCCGGGCTCGTCTACGACACGCTGTACCGGATCGGCGAATGGGTGCAGGCCGGCAACCCGGTCGTGCAGATGCTGCCGCCGCAGAACGTGAAGGTGCGCTTCTTCGTGCCGGAGACCGTCGTCGCGACGCTCGCGCCGGGCCGCGCGGTCGCGATCCATTGCGACGGCTGCGCGGCCGACGTGACCGCGCGCATCGCCTACGTGTCGAGCGAGGCCGAATACACGCCGCCCGTGATCTACAGCAACGAGAGCCGCACGAAGCTCGTGTTCATGATCGAGGCGCGGCCGGCTGTCGCCGACGCGCCGAAGCTGCATCCGGGCCAGCCCGTCGCCGTGAGGCTGCAATGAACACGCCGCCCGCCCCGTATGCGATCGACGTCGACCGGCTGAACAAGCGCTTCGGCGACAAGCATGTCGTCAAGGACGTGTCGCTGCGCGTCGCGCGCGGCGAGATCTTCGGCTTCCTCGGGCCGAACGGCAGCGGCAAGACGACGTCGATCCGGATGATGTGCGGGCTGCTCACGCCCGATTCCGGCAGCGGCACCTGCCTCGGCTACGACATCCTGCGCGACAGCGCGCAGATCAAGCGCCACGTCGGCTACATGACGCAGCGCTTCTCGTACTGGGAGGATCTGTCGATACGCGAGAATCTCGACTTCGTCGCGCGCGTGTACGGGATGGCCGACCGCAAGGCCGCCGTCACGCGCGCGCTTGACACGCTCGGCCTCGCGAGCCGCGCGGACCAGCTGACGGGCGCGCTATCGGGCGGCTGGAAACAGCGCCTCGCGCTCGCCGCGTGCATGCTGCACGGCCCGGAACTGCTGCTGCTCGACGAGCCGACCGCCGGCGTCGATCCGGCCGCGCGCCGCGATTTCTGGGAGGAATTGCACCGGCTCGCCGCGCAAGGCATCTCGGTGCTCGTCAGCACGCACTACATGGACGAGGCCGAGCGCTGCCACAAGCTCGCGTATATCGCGTACGGCGAACTGCTCGCGCAAGGCACGTCGGCGGAGATCGTCGCGTCGCAGAAGCTCGCGACCTGGGCGATCACCGGCGATCGCCTGACCGAGCTGTCCGTGCGGCTGCGCACGATGCCGGGCGTCGACCAGACGGTCGTGTTCGGTTCCGCGCTGCACGTGAGCGGCCGCGACCACCGCGCGCTCGAGGCGACGGTCGCGCAGGCCGCCGCCGATGCGTCGCTGCAGGTCGAGCCGATCGCCACCGGGCTCGAGGACGTGTTCATCTTCATGATGAGCGATGCGGACAAGCGCAACGGAGGCGCGCCATCATGAGCACGCCGTCCTGGTTCCGCTCGTCGTTCTCGTTCGCGCGCTGGTGGAGCATCGTGCTGAAGGAATTCCTGCAGCTGCGCCGCGACCGCGTGACGTTCGCGATGATCGTCGGCGTGCCGATCATCCAGCTCACGCTGTTCGGCTTCGCGATCAACACGGACCCGAAGCATCTGCCGACCGCGGTGATCGTCGCGGACGCGAGCCCGTTCACGCGCAGCTTCATCGCCGCGATGCGCAACTCCGCGTACTTCGACATCGTCGAAACGCTGCCCGACGAGGCGGCCGGCCGGCACGCGCTCGCGCGCGGCGACGTGCAGTTCGTGCTGACCGTGCCCGCCGACTTCTCGCGGCGCCTCTTGCGCGGCGAGCGGCCCGCGCTGCTCGTCGAGGCCGATGCGACCGACCCGGTCGCGACCGCATCGGCGATCGGCGCGCTGCCGGGCCTCGTGCAGCCGGTCGCGGACAAGGACCTGACCGGCCCGCTCGCGTACCTGATCGGCCGCCCCGCCGCGTTCGACGTGCGCCTGCACCGGCTCTACAACCCCGAGGGCATCACGCAGTACAACGTCGTGCCGGGCCTGATGGGCGTGATCCTGACGATGACGATGGTGATGATGACGGGCCTCGCGATCACGCGCGAGCGCGAGCGCGGGACGATGGAGAACCTGCTCGCGACGCCCGTGCTGCCGATCGAGGTGATGACCGGCAAGATCGTGCCGTACGTGTTCATCGGGCTGATCCAGGTGTCGATCATCCTCGTGGCCGCGCGCGTCGTGTTCGACGTGCCGTTCGTCGGCGGTGTGTTCGCGATCTACCTGTCGGCGCTGCTGTTCATCGCGGCGAACCTGACGGTCGGCATCACGCTGTCGTCGCTCGCGCAGAACCAGCTGCAGGCGATGCAGCTCGCGGTGTTCTATTTCCTGCCGAACATCCTGCTGTCCGGCTTCATGTTTCCGTTCGCCGGCATGCCGAAATGGGCGCAGTTCATCGGCAACCTGCTGCCGCTCACCTACTTCAACCGGCTCGTACGCGGGATCCTGCTCAAGGGTAACGGGTGGGTTGACCTGTGGCCGTCGGTGTGGCCGGTCGCCGTGTTCACCGTGGTCGTGATGGCCATCGCGCTGCGCTTCTACCGGCGCACGCTCGACTAGGAGCCACGCGATGCCAGCCGTTCCGTCGTTCCGCCATCGTATCGCTGCCTGCGCTGCGGCAGGTGCCGTTGCATGTGCCTCTGCCCGCGCCGCTGCCCGCGCCGCCACCGTCGTCATCGTGACGCTCGCGGCCGGTTGCGCGGTCGGCCCGGATTTCCGCACGCCGGCCGCGCCGGCGACGCAGCGCTACACGCGCGGCGAGCCCCCCGTGACGACCGTGTCCGCAAACGGTGCGGGCGGCGCCGCACAGACGTTCGCCACCGCCGCGCATGCGCCGCAGCGCTGGTGGACGTTGTTCGGCTCCGAGCCGTTGAACCGGCTCGTCGACACCGCATGGCAGCACAGTCCAACGCTCGACGAAGCGCGGGCGCGGCTGGCCGAAGCACGGCAGAACTACGTCGCCGAGGCCGGCGCGACGATGCTGCCGAGCGTCGACGCGAAGCTGTCCGCGACGCGCGAGAAAGTCGACATCGCCGCGTTCGGCCTGCCGGCCAACGTGCCGGCTCCGGGGCCGTTCGCGCTGTACGACGCGTCGGTCAGCGTGTCGTACGTGCTCGACGTATTCGGCGGCAACCGGCGCGCGCTCGAGGCATTGCTCGCGCAGGTCGACTATCAGTCGTACGAACTTGACGCGGCGCGCCTGATGCTCGCCGGCAACGTCGTCTCGACGGTGATCCGGCGCGCGTCGCTCGTGCAGCAGATCACGCTGACCCGGCGCCTCGTCGACGCGCAGACGCGCCAGTTGCGCATCGTCGAAGCGCGCCACGCGGCCGGCGGCGTCGCGCGCGCCGATGTGCATGCGCAGCGCACGCTGCTTGCGCAGACCCAGGCCGCGCTGCCGCCGCTCGCCGCGCAGCTCGCGCAGTCGGAGCACCGGCTCGCGATCCTGCTCGGCGTGCCACCCGCGGACGCGGACCTGCCCGACGTGCCGCTCGATGCGCTGAACCTGCCCGGCACGCTGCCGGTCACGCTGCCGTCGACGCTCGCGCGCGAACGGCCCGACATCCGCGCGGCCGAGGCGCTGCTGCACCAGGCGAGCGCGGACGTCGGCGTGGCGACCGCGAACCTGTATCCGCGATTCGCGTTGTCGGCGGGCATCGGCTCCGAACGCACGCGCGTCGCGGACATCATCAACGGCCTGAACGTCTGGAACCTTGGACTGAACCTCACGCAGCCGCTCTTTCACGGCGGCGAACTGCACGCGAAGAAACGCGCGGCCGAGGCGGCGTACGATGCCGCGTTCGCGAGCTATCGGCAGACCGTGCTGCAGGCGTTGCAGCAGGTGGCCGACGCGATGCGCGCGGTCGAACAGGATGCGGCCGCGCTCCAGTCGCGCGACGACGCGGCACGCGAGGCCGACGCGAGCAACACGATATCCGCCGCGCGCTATGCGGCGGGCGGGCTCAGTGAATTCGGGCTGATCGACGCGCAGCGGCAGGCGCTGCAGACCGCGCTCGACCGGACGCGCGCGCAGGCGGACCGGCTCGCCGATACGGCGGCGCTGTTCCAGGCATTGGGCGGGAGCTGGACGACGGACGCGTCTGCGCAGTGACGTTGCAATCAGCACAAAACGACAAGCGCAAAAAAACCGGCCCGAAGGCCGGTTTCGTGTACTGCGTTCCGATGCGGCGCTCACGCGCCGCGCGGAATCAGAAGCGGTGGATCAGGCCGACGCCTGCGGCGATCTGGTTCTGCTTCGAACCTGCGCCGACGCCATCACCGATCGACGTGGTCGCCGAGATGACCGACGCGCCGTTGAGCGTGTTGCCGCTCGCGTGCTGGTACGCCTCAACTGCGTACAGGCCCGTGCGCTTCGACAGGCTGTAGTACTGCGACAGCGTGACCTGATGGTACTTGGCCGAGCTCGAGATGCCGTTCGACTCGGTCGCACGCGTGTACGAGTAGCCTGCCGCGAAGTCCCACTGAGCCGATGCCTTCCAGTGCAGCACTGCGCCAGCCGTGTTGAAGATCGCCGTGTTGCGGAACGACGAGCCCACGCCCGGGATGTACTGGACGTTCGAGTACGACGCCGAAATGTCCCACGACGGCGTGAACTGGTAACCGGCCGTCACCGCGACGCGCTGCTGCGACTGCGCCGTCTTGTAGCCGTTGTTGATCGACGACACGGCCTGTTCCGCACCGTTGCCGCTCGTGTCCAGACCGTTCTGCGCGGTCGAGTTCGCGCCCCACACACCGCCGCCGAGCGTCGCGTTGTTGATGCGCTGGTAGCCCACCGCGATGCCTGCCGGGCCGTTCAGGTACTGGATCGCCGCGCTCCACGTCGAGCCGCGGTTCGTCGCGCCTGCGACGCCGCCGAACGAGTACGAACCGCCGACCGTGAAGCCGTAGAACTTCGGCGACATGTAGACCAGCGAGTTGTTCGCGCGGTAGCTCGTATCCAGCGAATCGATATCGCCCGGGTGCGCGCCGTAGTAACCGGTCAGCCAGGTCGTCGGGCTGTACGGCGACAGCAGCGTGTAGTACGCGGTGTACTGGCGGCCGGCCGTCAGCGTACCGTACGTCTGGTTGGTCAGGCCGACCCATGCCTGGCGCGTGAAGATGCCGTTGGTCCACTGCGACGAGCCGTTATTCGCGTTGAAGCCGGCTTCCAGCTGGAAAATCGCCTTCGTGCCGCCGCCGAGATCTTCGCTGCCCTTCAGGCCGAAGCGGCTGCCTGCCCAAATGCCGGTGGCCATCTGCACCTTCGAGTGGCCGCCGGTAGTCGCGCCGGTTGCCGACGAGTTGTTCTGCCACGCGATGGCGTTGTCGACGATACCGTACAGGGTCACGCTGCTCTGGGCGTGGGCGGCGGTAGCGGCTGCGAGGCCGACTGCCGTCATGGCGAAAGCGACGCGCTTTTTCATTGATTCTCCGTCCTCAAAGAATGATTTCTTTTCTGGTGTGGTTTTATGACTGACACATGTGCGAGTACATGCCGGTGCGATTCTGACGGATTACCAACCGTTTCCCAATATGCGCAGTCGGTCATCGTATGATCGACGCAACGCACGGGTTCACCAAACGGTTACAAGACACCTGAAAACGCTTACGCGGCGGGCGTCTCCGGCATTTCCCGGTGAAAACCCTAGCTTTACATTTTTACTGGTGCATCGCGACCGCCTGATGTCGTCAGACGCCTTCGGCACGAACCCTCTTACAAATGGGTGACTGCGACCGGTGCCGCGGTTCGCGCCGCCGCGCAGGATCGCCGACATTCATGACACCCACGTTTCGGGAAACGAAATCGTGAAAACGTTTCAGTGCCTGTGGCGGGAATCGGACGGAAATGGCCCGCGAACGCGGGCCGAAGGGCAAGCGGCGAAGCCGGGCCTGCCGCACCGGCATCGTTCGGCACGACTCAGCGCACGGCCGGTTGCGCGATCCGCACATTCACTGCGTCGACCAGTGCGTCCAGCCGCGCGCGGATCGCCGCGTTCGAGCCGACGAGCGCGAGCGACGACGCCATGATCCGGTAGACCCGCTTGCGCGGCACCTTCGCCGGCCGGGCCGGATCGAGCCATGTGTCGTGGCCCGCCAGCAGCTCGAGCGTCTCCAGGCCGATGATGATCGGCCACAGGCACGCGAGCCGCAGCCGCACGAAACGGCGCGGAATCGCGAGCGTGTACCGGCACGCGTCGCGATATTGATCGAGCGCCACGCGCAGCAGGTCGACCAGCACGCCGCGCGCGCGCGCCGACGCGTCCGCCGACATCAGCTCGGCGACGCTGACCCGGTGCGCAGCCAGTACGTCGTCCGGCAGGTAGCAGCGGCCGATCCGCAGATCCTTCGCGCAGTCGCGCAGGATGTTGGTCATCTGCAGCGCCTTGCCGAAGCGGATCCCCTTGTCGCGCATGTCGGCGAGGTCCCAGCCGCGCGCGGCCCGCGTATGCGCACCGGTCATGTCGGTCCAGAACTCGCCGACGCAGCCGGCAACCAGATACGTGTAGCGATCGAGCATGTCGCGGGTCGGCAGCGACGCGACCTGCCCCGACTGTTCGTCCGGGAACGTGCGCAGGTCGAATTCCATCCCCGACGTCAGCGTCGCGACGACCTTGCGGATCGACGCGCGGTCCGCTTCCGGCTGCGCGCGCAGCAGCGCGAGCATCGGTTCCATCGACGCGAGCAGCACGTGCTCGTGTGAGTCGGTCTGCATCCGCGTGACGTCCTCCAGCGCGCGCGACAGCGCCGCACCGTCGCCGAGCCGCTCGATCTCGTCGCGCAGGTCGGTCAGCAGCGCCGCGCGGCGATCGGGCGCGACGAGCGCCGTGTCGGCGATCGTGTCGGCCGCGCGCGCGAGCAGGTAGGCCAGGCCGACCGGATCGCGCATGCCGTCGGGCAGCACGCGCAGCGTCAGGTAGAAGGAGCGGGAAACGTTCTTCAGCAGGTCGCCGAGCAGGTACGCGGAATCGATATGAGTCGTCATGGGTCGGTAAAAATCGGCCGGCGCGGGGCCCGGGCGCTCATGGGCGCCGGGCGCCCGCGCCGGCCCGCGAGTCGCCGCATCGCCGCGCGCGGGCGGACGTCGGCCCGGCGCGGCGATGCAAAAGTCCCGCAAGTTTAGTGCATCCGCCGCACCGGCTCCCGGAGACGGGCCCGATCGTGCCCGTGCACCGCCGAGCCTGGCGGCCCGACCCGTACGCTTGTGCGTCGAAACGAAACGGAAAGACACACGTAATACATATGTAATGCTCGAGTGCGACGATCGCGTCCCGTTCGATCGCGTGCAGCTGGCATCCCCGAGCGCGCCGCCGGGTCGACCGCCCTTTCACCGACTTTCCGTTCGAAGGTTCACCGACATGCTCATCACGCGTCCGCGCGCCCTGCGCTGCATCCCGTTCGCCTGTGCCGCCGCCCTCCTGCTTGCCGCCTGCGGCGGCGACGACGTCACGGCGACCGATCCCACGCGGCCGATCGCGGCGAAGGTCCAGGTGGTCGGCCATCGCGGCGCGAGCGCGCTGCGGCCCGAGCACACGCTCGCGTCGTACCGCAAGGCGATCGAGGACGGCGCCGACGTGATCGAACCCGACCTCGTCGCGACCCGCGACGGCGTGCTGGTCGCGCGCCACGAGAACGAGATCTCCGGCACGACCAACGTGGCGACGCTGCCGCAGTTCGCGAGCCGCAAGGCGACCAAGACGATCGACGGCACGCAGCTGACCGGCTGGTTCACCGAAGACTTCACGCTCGCCGAACTCAAGACACTGCGCGCACGCGAGCGCATTCCGCAGATCCGGCCGTCGTACACGTTCCGGCCGGAGAACAACTTCCTGCCCGCGTCGCTGAAGGACGGCGGCACGCCGGCCACGCGCAATACCGCCGGCTCGGTGCGCGAGATCCACGCGTACCTGCGCGCGGGGATCGACGGCTTCTTCACCGATGATCCGGCCGTGGGCCGCACGGCCGTCGATACGTTCAAGCACTGACGCGCCGAACGTGCGGCAAGCGCGCCGCGCACGTCGCGGCGCGCTCGGCTTCTCGTCAGATCACGCGGAAGTGGTGCGTGCCGTCGCGCTTCAACTGGTCGACCAGCCCGTATTCCCAGTCGAGATACGCCTGCATCGCGGCGGCCGCATTGTCGGTGCCTTCGTACGGCCGGCGGTAGCGGTCGATACGCGGCGACGCCAGATGCGTGTCGCCGTGCTCGAGCGGCGACCCGGCGTCGATCCACGCGGCCGTGCCGCCCGTCAGCACCGAGATCGCGGCCGAATCCGGCAGCAGCGCACGCGCGTCGTCCGCGGCGAAGCGCGCGAGCAGGCTCGAGCCGCACGTGAACACGTAGCGCTGCGCCGGCGGGATCGCCGCGAGCGCGTCGCGCAGCTGCGCACGCACGGCGAACCACGCGCCCGGGATATGGCGCTTCACGTAGTTCGCGCTGGCCGTCACGTCGACGATCGCGATCTCGCCCGCCGCGGCTTCCCGCAACCAGCCCGCGAGCGTCGCGGGCGACACCTCGGCCACCTGCGGCGTCGGCGGCACGTCGCGCGGCGGCTGGCCGCGCTCGGTGAATGCGGCCGCGCCGGCCGGCTCGACCACGCGCACGTCCCAGCCCATCTGCGCGAGCCACGACGCGGTCATGTCCGCACGCACGCCGTCGTCGTCCGCGAGCACGATCCGCGCGCCGCGCACGGCCGCGTGATGGTCGGTCTCCTGCACGAGCTGGCCGCCCGGCGTGCTCAGGAAACCCGGCAGATGGCCGGCCTCGTATTCCTCCGGCGTGCGCACGTCGAAGCGGTACAGCGTGCGGCCCGGCTCGTCGAGCGTGGCGACGTCCGCCAGCGCGATGCGCGGCACGCCCGCGCGCTCGGCCACCGCGCGTGCGGCGCGGCGCGCCTCGTCGCGCTGCGCGGGTTCGATATCGACCGGAAAACGTCTTGCGGCACCGCGCTCGAGCGTCTGGCCGGCAAGCGTCCAGCCGATCGTGCCGTTGCGCAGCGCGGCGACCGGGTTCGGCAGCCCCGCGTTGATCAGCGACTGCGTGCCGATGATGCTGCGCGTGCGGCCCGCGCAATTCACCACGACCTGCGTGGCCGGATCCGGCGCGAGCGCGCGCACACGCAGCACGAGTTCCGCGCCCGGAACGCTCGTCGACGTCGGGATGTTCATCGTCTGATATTCGTCGAAACGGCGTGCGTCGACGATCACCACGTCGGCCTTCGTGTCGATCAGCGCCTGCACTTCCTGCGCGGACAGCGACGGCGTATGGCGCTCGGCCTCGACCCATTCGCCGAACGACTTGCTCGGCACGTTCACGTCGATGAACAGCTCGCCGCCCGCGGCGCGCCAGCCCGCGAGCCCGCCGTCGAGCACCCGCACGTCGGTATAGCCGAGCTGCGCGAGCTTGTCGGCGGCGCGCGGCGCGAGATCCTCGCCGCCGGCTTCGCCGAACACGACGATCGGCGTGTCGCGGCGCGGGATGCGCGTCCACGCGTCGAGTTCGAGCTTCGACAACGGGAAGTTGGCGGCCCACAGCGGATGACCCTGCGCGTACGGATCTTCCTCGCGCACGTCGATCAGCGCGATTTCGTCGCGGGCCAGCAGGCGCGCGCGCACGTCCTGGTACGACGCGACGGGGAAACGGGAAATGGAATCAGCGGGTTGCGTCACGATGTCTCTGTCGGATTCTGTTGAAGTCGTTGAAGGAAGCAAACGGGTCGATCTCGAGGCCTGCGGGCCGGCACCGGCAACGACGCGCGAGCGCCGCGCGCGATACGCGGTCGGGTCGCGCGGTCGATCATGCGTTCGAATAGCCTGACACGAACGGTTTCACGGTGCCGTCGTCGAGGAATACCGCCCGCTCGACCTTGCCGATGTTCGCGCCGTACACGTGAATGCTGATCGACACCTGGTCGGCGAACGCATTGGTCACACGATGGACGTCGCCGATGCGCGGCGACACGGCCTCGACCTCGCCCGGGTGCAGCCGCACCGCGTCGCCGGCCGGCACCGGCTTGCCGGCCGCGTCGAACCGGTACGGCTGCGAAAACTCGCCGCCGCGCAACATGCCGATCAGCCCCCACACCGTGTGGTTGTGGATCGGCGTCGTCTGGCCCGGCCCCCACACGAAGCTGACGACGGAAAACCGCTCGTCGGGATCGAGATGCAGCAGGTACTGCCGGTAGCGCTCGGGATCGGGCTGCGCGAACGCGTCGGGCAGCCAGTCGTCGCGCGCGACGAGCGCCGCGAGCAGCGCCCCGCCCTCGTCGAGGATGCGCGCCTCGTTGGCGCCGGACGAAAGCAACGCGCCGAGGCCGTCGACGAACGGACGCAGCGGCGTCTGCTGCAACGAAAGCGTACTCATCGGCTGTCTCCTCGAATATGATGCCGAATATGATGGATCGTCATGATGCACCCGAAATACCATGCAGAACAAACATGAAAATTAGCGATATCGATGCTTTTGCAGCGGTCGTCCGCTGCCAGAGCCTGAGCCAGGCCGCGGCCGAGCTCGGGATGACGCAGCCCGCGATCACGCGCCGCGTGCAGAATCTCGAGGAAGCGCTCGGCGTGACGCTGCTCGACCGCAACACGAAGCCGCCGCGGCCGACCGACATCGGCCGGCAGGTGTTCGAACAGTGCCGCGCGATCCTGCGCGAAGTCGATGCGCTGCGCGAGCTGACGGCCGGCCAGCGGCCGCCCGAAGGCGAATTCCGCATCGGCCTCACGCAAGGGCTCGGAGAACCGATGCTGCCCGGCCTGATCGCACAGCTCGCCGCGCAGTGGCCGGCGCTCGCGACGCAGGTCACGACCGCGTGGGGCGGCGTGCTCGTCGAACGCGTCGCGCGCCGCGATCTCGACGCGGCCCTCGTGTTCCTCGCCCGCGAGATGGTGCTGCCGCCGCAGGTCGAAGGCGTGCGACTGCTGGCCACACGGCTCGTCGCGGTCGGCCGCAAGGGCGACTGGCCGCGCCGCAGCTACCGGCTGGCCGACTGCCACGCGCGCGGCTGGGTGCTCAATCCGGACGGCTGCGGCTTTCGCGCGGGCCTGCGCCGCGCGCTCGACGCGCAGGGGCTGCCGATGCCCGTCACGCTCGATACCCATGGCCGCGACCTGCAATTGCAGAGCGTCGCGAACGGGTTCGGCATCGGACTGATGCCGCTGCCGCTGCTCGAAGGCAGCCCGCTGCGCGACGCGCTCGACATCGTGCCGCTCGCCGACTTCAAGCCGCAAATCGATCTGTGGCTGCTGCATCGGCAGGATGCCGCGCGCTTCGCGGCGCCGCTCGCGGCCGTCGCCGCGCATGCGCGTACCGCGTTCGCGCTGCCGGCGGATGCCGGCGTGCACGACGAGGCTGCCTGATCCGGACGGGCGCCGCGTGAACGGCGTCGCGCCGTTGGCATCGACACCCACGCCGCGCCGCTCACGCATCGTCTCGACCGGATCCACGTGCAGCGTGCGACGTCCGGCTCGTGTCCGCGTCCGCGTTGTTCGTGGTCGCGGTTTGCGCCGGCGCGGTGCGTGACGTCGCATCCGCTTGCGCTTGTTCGGCGGCGTTCGCGGGGGTGCTTCGTGCCGCCGCTGCCGCGTCGAGTGCCGCGCGTCCGGCGGCGACCGCGATCGCGTCGTCCTGCGGCGTATGCACGCGGCTGCACAGCACGTCGCGGTAGTGACGTTCCAGCGGATTGTGGCGGCTCAGCCCGTGATTGCCCGACAGCTTCAACGCATGCTCGACGGCGCGGATCGCCTGCTCCGTCACGGTTCGCTTGACGAGGCCGCTCGTCGTCACCGCCGGCGCGTCGCCCGCATCGGTGCGCGCGACGTGATCGTCGAGCAGCACGCGGTTCGCATGCAGCCACCCTTCGATCTCGCCGACCGCTTCCTGCACGCGCGGCAGCGTCGCGAGCGGCGCACCGAGCCCGCTCGGCGCACGCGTCGTCGCGAACTCGAGCAGCCAGTCGCGCGACGCACGCGCCACCGCATCGTAAAGACTGCCGAGCAGCGCGACCATCCACGCGTGCTGGTCGGCCTGCGCGTCGGCATCCGCATGGCTCGCGGCCGACACGGCCCACGCATCGGGCGCGCGCACGTCCACCGCGTGGTCGGCAGGCAACCACACGTCGTCGAACACGACCTCGTGGCTGCCCGATGCGCGCAGGCCAAGATGATTCCAGCTTTCGATCACGCGGATGCGCGCGTCGTCCGCCGTATTTCCGTCCGCATCGCGCTCGCGCCGCACGACGAACACGCCGACGCGCGGCTCCGGCTCGTCGGTGCGCGCCCACACGGCCAGCCAGCGCAGCGCCGGAATGCCGGTGCTGTACAGCTTGTGGCCGGACAGCCGCCAGCCGTCGCCGTCGCGGCGTGCAATCGTGTCCGGCAGGCCGCCGCGCGACGGCGAGCCGAGCGCCGGCTCGACGCGCAGCGCATTGATCAGCGCGCCCTCCTCGACCGCACTGCGGAACACCGCGCGTCGCACCGGCTCCGGCCAGCGGTTGTCCGCGCGGCCAAGCGCGCGATGCTGCAGATACGTCATCGTCAGCACCAGCGCGGTCACGGGATCGGCGCGCGCGACGGCGGCCACGATCCGGCTCGCCTGGGCGAGCGTCGCGCCCGCGCCGCCATGCTCGCGCGGCACGACCTGCGCGATCAGCCCGGCGCGATGCAGCCGCGCGAAGTTCTCGTGCGGGAAGCGGCCGTCGACGTCGTTGCGGGCCGCGTCGGCCGCGAGTTCGGGCGCGAGACGCTCGAGCAGCGCGGCGACGCGCGCGTCGTCGGCAGGCAGGTGGCGCAGCGACGACTGTGGGGGCTGCGGCGAGGAAGCAGCAAGGCTGGCGGACATCGGTACGGGTTCCCTCGGTGACTGGATGACTGGGTAGAACGTCGGCGCGGCGCTCGATCGGCGGATAAGGCGGCTCGTCGAGCCGGCGGCGATGGCCATGGATGCGCGTGCGTGGATTGGAAACGCGCTCCAACACATCCATATATGGAACGGGACACGAACCTCGAATCGCGTACCGATCCGTTTCCTCCATTTCGGCGCAGGGGCGCAAAGCACGCCCTGCACGCAGCCGCATCCTTCCGATTCATTCGGTCGCGAGCCCACAGCGTATGCGCACCGCCGGCGCGCCCAAACCATGCAAATCTGATATTCAATTCGGGATTGATTATTTCCGTTCCGCATGATCCCGGCGGTAATCTGCGCTGCATCCCCGCCCCGGCCGGCCGTCGCTGGCCGCGCCGGGCCGTCCTTGCATCGGAGACCCAGATGAGCGTCGAATTCATCGGCATGATCCAGTGCCAGAAGCAGTCGGAAATCCATCCGCCCGCCGGCCCCGTCGTCGACCCCGACTATGTGCGCGACTTCGCCCGCGCACACGAAACGGCCGGCTTCGACCGGATCCTCGTCCCGCACCACTCGACGGGCCCGTCCGCGACGCTGACGATCGCGTTCGCGGCCGCCGCGACCGAGCGCATCCACTTCATGCTCGCGCATCGGCCGGGTTTCACCGCGCCGACGCTCGCCGCGCGGCAGATCGCGACGCTCGACCAGTTCAGCCGCGGCCGGCTCGCCGTGCATTTCATCTCCGGCGGCTCGGACAGCGAACAGCAGCGCGACGGCGACTTCCTCGACCACGATGCGCGCTACGCACGCACCGACGAATACCTCGGCATCCTGCGGCGCATCTGGACCGAAGCGCAGCCGTTCGATCACGACGGCGCGCATTACCGCTTCAAGCAGGGCTTCTCGGAAGTGAAGCCGTTCCAGCAGCCGCACGTGCCGATCTACTTCGGCGGCGCATCGAAAGCGGCGCTCCAGGTGGCCGGCAAGCACGCGGACGTCTACGCGCTATGGGGCGAATCGCTCGACCAGGTGCGCGACCTGACCACGCGCGTGCGCGCCGAAGCCGCGAAGCACGGCCGGCAGGTGCGCTTCTCCGTGTCGTTCCGGCCGATCCTCGCGGCGACCGAAGACGAAGCGTGGGCACGCGCGTACCGGATCCTCGACGAAACGCGCCGGCTGCGCGAAGCGGCCGGCCTCGGCGCCGGCGGCCCGCAGCAGAGCGAAGGCGCGCGGCGCCTGCTCGCCGCTGCCGAACGCGGCGCGCGCGTCGACAAGCGGCTGTGGACCGAGATCGCGAAGCTCACCGGCGCGCGGTCGAATTCGACCGCGCTGGTCGGCACGCCCGAGCAAGTGGCCGACGCGCTGCTCGACTACTACGACCTCGGCGTGACGACGTTCCTGATCCGCGGCTTCGATCCGCTCGAAGACGCGATCGACTACGGCCGCGAACTGATTCCGCGCGTGCGCAGCGGCGTCGCGGCACGCGACGCCGCGCGCCGCGCAGCCTGACGCAAACGGAGCCACGCCCCATGTCCGCCGTCCTGTCCTCTTCGTCGCCCGCGCGCACCGCGTCGGGCCTCGTGCTCGCCGATACGCCGCGCCAGCACTTCTGGTTCGATCCGCCCGCACCGCGCATCGACGTCGCCGCCGAACGCCGCCACCGGCAGGAGCGGCTCGCGGCCGCGTTCCGGCTGTTCGCGCGCTACGGCTTCGCGTCGGGCCTTGCCGGCCACATCACCGCGCGCGATCCCGAACTGCCCGATCACTTCTGGGTGAATCCGCTCGGCGTGCATTTCTCGCAGATCAAGGTGTCGGACCTGCTGCTCGTCAACGCGCGCGGCGAGACCGCGATCGGCAACCGGCCGCTGAACAAGGCCGCGTTCGCAATCCATGCGGCGATTCACGATGCGCATCCGCACATCGTCGCGGCCGCGCACACGCATTCGACCTACGGCAAGGCGTGGTCGACGCTCGGCCGCCCGCTCGATCCGCTGACGCAGGACGCATGCGTGTTCTACGAGGACCACGCGCTGTTCGACGACTTCACGGGCATGGTCGTCGATACGAGCGAAGGCGCACGGATCGCCGACGCGCTCGCGAAGCCCGACGGCAGCACGCACAAGGGCGTGATCCTGAAGAACCACGGGATCCTGACGGCCGGCCCGACCGTCGAGGCGGCCGCGTGGTGGTACATCGCACTCGACAACGCCGCGCACACGCAGCTGCTGGCCGAAGCGGCCGGCACGCCGCAACCGATCGATCACGCGACCGCGCAACGCACGCACGGCCAGATCGGCGGCCCGGAAGGCGCGCTGCATGCGTTCGACAGCCTGTTCGCGCGCGTCGTCGCCGACGAACCCGACCTGCTCGACTGAGCGCCCCGCCGCACGACCGGAACACCGGAGACCACACGATGACCGAAACCACCGCACCCGCGCCGACCGGCGCCCATGACGACACACGCCGCCGGCTGCTGCGCGCGGCCGGCGCCGCCGCGCTCGCCGTGCCGGCGATCACGCTCGGCCGCAACGCGTGGTCCGCGCCGCCGCTGAAGAAGCTCACGTTCGCGTGGAACCAGAACGCGTTCTGCCTGACACCGATCGTCGTCGCGCAGGAAAACGGCTTCTTCGAGAAGAACGGGCTGAAGGTCGACCTGATCAACTACAGCGGATCGACCGACCAGCTGCTCGAATCGATCGCGACCGGCAAGGCCGATGCGGCGGTCGGGATGATCCACCGCTGGCTGAAGCCGCTCGAAGCCGGCTTCGACGTGAAGATCATCGGCAGCTCGCACGGCGGCTGCGTGCGGCTGCTCGGCTCGAAGACGGCCGGCGTCACGACGCTGCAGGCGCTGAAGGGCAAGACGGTCGGCGTCAGCGATCTCGCCGCGCCGGGCAAGCACTTCTTCTCGATCCTGCTCGCGAAGAACGGCATCGATCCCGAGCGCGACATCACGTGGCGGCAATATCCGGCCGACCTGCTCGGCGTCGCGGTCGACAAGGGCGAGATCCAGGCGATCGCCGACGGCGACCCGAATCTGTACCTGCTCGAAAAGCGCAGCAACGGCGCGTACACGGAACTCGCGACGAACCTGTCCGGCGAATACGCGCGCAAGGTGTGCTGCGTGATCGGCGCGCGCGGCGACCTGGTGCGCAACGACCGGCCGGCGGCCGCCGCGCTCGCGCGCTCGATCGTGCAGGCCACCGAGTACACGCACGACAACCCGAACGAAGCCGCGAAGGCGTTCGCGAAGTATTCGCCGAAGATCAATCCGGAAGACCTGCGCAAGCTGTACGCGACGCTGACCTACACGCACCATCCGACCAGCGTCGACCTGCAGCAGGAAATCGCGTTCTACGCGGACGACTTCCGCCGGATCGGCGTGATCAAGAAGAGCACCGACCCGCAGCGCTTCGCGCAGCAGGTCTATGCGAACGTGCTGGGGTGACGCGATGTCGACGCTCGAACACGTTTCCACGGTGCGCGCCGCACCGGCGCCGGCCGGCGCGCCGGGCACCTTGCCGGAACCGTCCGGCGCTGGCGCCGGCATCGCCACGACGGCACCACGCATCGCCTGCACCACGTGCGAAGCCACCCGGGCGGCCGACGCCCGCCGCGCGCGGATCTGGCCGACCGGCATCGCCGCGGCGCTCGCGTGGGGCGCGCTCGGCGCGGTGACGCGGCTGTGGCCGAACCGCATCGTCGGCTTCAGCGACTGGGCGTACACCGACACCTTCGGCACGGCCGCGTGGGCGATCGCCGCGCTCCTGCTCGCGCTCGCGACGCTGGCCCCGCGCGTGGCCGCGCTGCGCGCGCCGCTCGCGCGGGTGCGTCCGGCCGGCCCATGGCTCGTCGCCGCGCCGCTCGCGCTCGCCGCGTGGGAAATCGCCACCGCGAAGACCGGCTGGCTCCCGACGCCGTTCTTCGCGCCGCCGCAGGCGCTGATCGAGGTCTATGCCGACGACTGGCCGCGCCTCGCCGGCAGCGCCGGCAACACGCTGAAGCTGCTCGGCGTCGGGTTCGCATACGGCGTCGCGGCCGGGTTCGCGCTCGGCGTGTCGATCGGCTGGTCGCGCCGGGTCGGCTACTGGGTGCATCCGCTGCTGCGCGTGCTCGGGCCGGTGCCGGCCACCGCGCTGCTGCCGCTCACGTTCTACTTCTTTCCGTCGAGCTACTCGGCCGCAACGTTCCTGATCGCGCTGTCGACCGGCTTCCCGGTCGCGGTGCTCACCTGGTCCGGCGTCGCGAGCGTCGACAAGCAGTACTACGACGTAGCCCGCACGCTCGGCGCGAACGCGCGCTTCCTCGTGCTGCGCGTCGCGATTCCCGCCGCGTTGCCGCACGTGTTCGTCGGCATCTTCATGGGCCTGAGCGCGTCGTTCACGGTGCTCGTCGTCGCCGAGATGATGGGCGTCAAGTCCGGGCTCGGCTGGTACCTGAGCTGGGCGCAGGGCTGGGCGTCGTACGTGAACATGTATGCGGCGCTGCTCGTGATGGCGCTGCTGTTCTCCGGCCTGATCGCGCTGCTGTTCGCGGTGCGCGACCGCACGCTCGCATGGCAGAAAGGAACCGTCAAATGGTAAGCGTCGCGCTCGACTCCCCCGTCTCCGCTTCGTCGGCGCCAGCCGCCGAAGCGCCGCGCGGCGCGCGCATCGACGTGCGCCGCGTGAGCCATGCGTTCGACACTGCGGGCGGCGCGCTGCCGGTGCTCGACGACGTCACGCTGTCGGTCGCCGCCGGCGAATTCGTCGCGCTGCTCGGCCCGAGCGGCTGCGGGAAATCGACGCTGCTGCGGCTCGTCGCGGGCCTCGACGCCGCGCGGCACGGCACCATCGCGCAGGATGGCGTGCCGATCAAGCGGCCCGACCCGTCGCGCATCGTCGTGTTCCAGGACCCGACGCTCTATCCGTGGCGACGCGTGCGCGCGAACGTTGCGCTCGGCCTCGAGGCGCGCGGCGTGCAGCGCACCGCGCAGCATCGCGTCGACGATGCGCTCGCGCGCGTCGGGCTGCAGGACTTCGCGAACGTGTTCCCGCATCAGTTGTCGGGCGGGATGGCGCAGCGCGTCGCGCTTGCCCGCGCGCTCGTCAACGATCCGCGCCTGCTGATCCTCGACGAGCCGCTCGGCAAGCTCGATTCGCTGACGCGGCTGACGATGCAGGCCGAGCTGACCGCGCTGTGGCGGCGCGAGCGCTTCTCCGCGCTGCTCGTCACGCACGACGTCGAGGAAGCGCTGTTCCTCGCGCAGCGCGTGATCGTGTTCGGCCCGCGGCCCGCGCGGATCGTCGCGGAACTGCGCGTCGACCTGCCGTATCCGCGCCATCGCGGCGACCCGCGCCTCGCCGCGCTGCGGCACGACGCGCTGCGCCATCTCGGCCTCGATGCGAGCTGGTAGATGCGCGGCGTCGCGTTGCCCGGAGCGCGCCGCCGATGAGCGCGCCGCCGTTCCCCGAGTGGTCGCTCGCGTTCCTGCAGGCGCTGTATCGGCTGCAATGGACGCTCGCGCGACTGCTGCACGCCATCGGCCTGACCGCCGATGCGGACGGCCAGGCCGCGTGGCCATGGACGCGGCGGATCGCGATCGAGACGCTGCGCATCGATGCGGGCCTGACGCGGCAGCTCGCGATCGCGTTCGGGTTGATGACGCTCGCGGCAGTGCTCGCGCTCATCGCGCTCGCTTCGCGCAGGCATCGCATCGTTGCATTCGGCGCGGCGCTGCTCGCCGCATGGTGCGCGCCGTGGCCGAGCGCCGCGCTGTGGCTCGCGCCGGCCGCGCCGACCAGTTTCCAGCGCAATCCCGCGCCGTTCTCGGTGGCGAGCGTGGTGCACGGCGCGCGGCTGTACGACCGTCATTGCGCGGCGTGCCACGGCGCCGACGGACGCGGCGAAGGGCCGCTCGCCGCGTCGCTCGCGCACTGGCCGCCGACGTTCGCCGGCACGCTGCTGGCGCGCCGCCTCGACGGCGAGCTGGCCTGGCGCGTGCGGCACGGGATGCGCGATGCGCACGGCGCCGAATCGATGCCCGGCTTCGGCGCGGCGCTCGGCCCGCGCGACACGTGGGCTGTGCTCGACTACCTGAAGGCGCTCGCCGCGGGCAGCGGCGCGCAGGCGGACGGCGCATGGCCGGTGCCCGTCGCGCTGCCCGCGCTCGACGTGCGCTGCGGCGGGCAGCCCGCGACGCTGCCGCTCGAACGCTGGCGCGAAGGCCAGCGCGTGCGGGTCGTCGCGCTCACGCGCGGCGCGCCGCCGCCGGCCGAGGACGCGCGCTGGCAGACGCTCTTGGTCGCGCAAGAGCCGGCCGCCGTCCCGGCCGTCGCCGGGCGGGCGGATTGCGTCGCCGCGACGCCCGGAGCGTGGCTGGCTTTCGCGACGATCGCGGGAACGCCGCCCGATGCGCTCGGCGGCACGCAATTCCTCGCCGACCGCCACGGCTGGCTGCGCGCGCGGGCAAAGCCCGGCAGCGCCGGCTGGTCGGATGCCGACCTGCTGTGCGGCGCGTCCGATCCCGCGCGTTCCGCCGCCGCACCGGGTGCGGACCGCGATCCGCTGACCGCGCTGCTGCTGCGGCTCGACGCCGATCCGGTGCGCGACGTGCAGGCCGGCCTGCCGCATTGACGAGCGCTCCGCCGCTGCGACCGAACGCTTTCCTGACTGACCGAGCCCCACGATGAACCCGACCCGACGCCATTTCCTGACCCAAGCCGCCGCCTGCGCGACGCTCGCTGCCGCCCCGCTCACCCTGCGCGCGCAATCCGGCGCACGCCCGCTGCTGCGTGCCGGCGACCAGAAAGGCGGGCTGCGCGCGCTGCTCGAAGCGGCGGGCGAACTGAGCGAACTCACCTACGACGTCGCGTGGACCGAGTTCCCGGCCGCCGCGCCGCTCGCCGAAGCGTTGAACGCGGGCGCGGTGGATTGCGGGCCGATCGGCGACGCGCCGGTGATCTTTGCGCTTGCATCGGGCGCGCGGATCAAGGTGATCGGCGCGAACCGCTCCGATCCATACGGCACCGCCGTCGTCGTGCGGCCGGACGCACCGCTGAAGACCGCCGCCGACCTGAAAGGCAAGCGCGTCGGCACGACGCGCGGCTCGATCGGCCATTTCGTCACGCTGAAGGCGCTCGACGCGGCGGGGCTCGCGCCGGACGACGTGTCGTTCCGCTTCCTGCCGCCCGCCGACACGATGCTCGCGCTCGCGAGCGGCTCGATCGACGCGTGGGCGACGTGGGAACCGTACACGGCGCTCGCGGAAACGAGCGGCCGTGCGCGCGTGCTCGTCGACGGGCGCGGCCTGTGGTCGGGGCTCAGCTACGTCGCGGCGACCGATACCGCGCTCGCCGCGAAACGCGACGTGCTGCGCGATTTCCTGCAGCGCGTCGTGCGCGCGCAGGCCTGGTCGTACCGGCATGCCGATACGTTCTCGGCGACGCTCGCGCGCATCATCGGCATCCCTCAGCCGGCCGCGAAGCTGCAGTTCGAACGACGCCGCACGCACTGGCAGCCGATCGACGCGGCCGTGATCGCCGAGCAGCAGCGCACGGCCGACTTCTACCTGAAGGCCGGTTTGCTGCGCCAGCCGCTCGACGTGCGTCCGACGTTCGATCGCGGCTTTCCGCTGCCGGCCTGACGAAGAGGCACCAACGTGCAATAGAGCGATCTGGCACAATCGCGCTTTGACTTTCCGCGTCGGTCGAAGCCAGCACCATGCCAACCATCAGCGAACTTTTCGTCTACCCGATCAAATCCTGCGGCGGCATCGCGCTACGCCGCGCGCTGCTGCTCGACACCGGGCTCGCCTACGACCGTCACTGGATGGTGACCGACGCGGCCGGCGAGATGATCACGCAGCGCACGCATCCGCGCCTCGCGCTCGTGCAACCCGCATTCGACGGCGACGCGCTGGTGCTGAATGCGCCCGGCATGCCCGAGCTGCGCACGCCGCTCGACGGCGAAGCGTCGGCGCAGACGCCGAAGATGGCGGCGACCGTCTGGCGCGACACCGTCGACGCGATCGACACCGGTGCGGCCACCGCCGCCTGGTTCAGCGAATTCCTCGGCATGCCGGCGAAGCTCGCGCGCTTCGCGCCCGATGCGCGGCGCGCGTGCAGCCGTAAATGGACCGGCGAGCTCGACGCATCGACCCGCTTCGCCGACGGCTACCCGCTGCTCGTGATCGGCCAGGCGTCGCTCGACGACCTGAACGCGCGCCTTGTCGCGAAGGGCGCGCCGGCGATTCCGATGGACCGCTTCCGTCCGAACCTCGTCGTGTCGGGCATCGACGCGTTTGAAGAGGATTTCATCGAGCACCTCGACACCGACGGCGACACGCCGGTGCGGCTGCGCCTCGTGAAGCTGTGCACGCGCTGCCCGGTGCCGACGATCGACCAGCGCACCGGCGCGCCCGATCCCGCCTGGCCGCACGAGCCGACCGACACGCTGCAGACCTATCGCGCGAACCCGAATTTCGACGGCGCGCTGACGTTCGGCAACAACGCGATCGTCGTGCGCGGCGCGGGGCGTTTTCTCGAAGTCGGGCAGGCGCTCGAGGCGGAAATCGGGTTCGGCGACTGAAGGCGGATGCTGCCCGGCGAGCCCCCGCTACGCCGCCTCACGCAGCACGGGCAGCGTCACGGTGACGATCAACCCGCCGCCCGCCGCATCACTCAGCGCGACCCTCCCCTGATGCACCCGCGCGATCTCTCTCACGATCGACAGCCCGAGCCCCGTACCTTCGACCGTCTGCGTGTTGCTGCCGCGATGGAACCGCTCGAACACCGCGTCGCGCTCGCTCTCGTGAATCCCCGGTCCGTTGTCGATCACGTCGAGCCGCGCGTGCCCGCCGTCGTGCGACACGCGCACGGTAATCACCGCGCGGTCGCCCGCATAGCGGATCGCGTTGTCGATCAGGTTGCCGATCAACTCGCCGAGCAGATCGGGCTGGCCAAGCACGTCGACATCCGCCTCGTGCTCGAAGCCGAGATCGATGTCGCGCGCGCGGGCCACCGGCGACCAGTCGAGCGTCACGCTGCGCGCGAGCCGGTGCAGCGCGACCGGCTGGTGTGCGACGGCCTGCCCGCTGTCCGAATCGAGCCGCGACAGCGACAGCAGCTGCTGGACGATCTTCGCCGCCTGCCGCACCGCACCGTTCACGCGCCGCAGATGCACGTTCACGCGCGGCTGCTCGTGGGGCCGCAGCGCGAGCTCGACGCCCGCCTGCACGGCTGCGAGCGGCGTCTTCAGCTGGTGCGCGGCATCCGCGAAGAAGCGCCGCCGCGCGACCTGCATCCGCTGCGTGCGGCCGATGTACTGGTTGATCGAATCGACGAGCGGCGCGAGCTCGCTCGGCATCCCGCCGGTATCGAGCGGCGTCGGATCGTCCTCGGCGCGCGCGGCAACCGTCGCCGACAGCCTGCTCAGCGGCCGCAGCCCGCGCCCGACGCCGAGCCACACGATGCCGAGCGCAAGCACCACGAGCAGCCCCTCCTGCAGCAGCGAACCCATCAGGATCTCGCGCGCGAGCGCCTGGCGCGCCTCGATCGTCTCGCCGACCATCACCCACACGATGCGCGACTGTGCGCTCGGCACGTCGTGGATCGGCAGGCGCAGCGCGGCCATCCGCAGGCGTTCGCCGCGATAGACGGCGTCGTAGTAGCGCGTCGCGAACAGCGCGCCGTCGCCCGCATCGCGCCCCTGAGGCAGCGGCAGGTCGGGGTAGCCCGTCACCGCGCGGCCGTTGTCCTCGCGGATCAGGTAGTAGATCTTGCCGCCGTCGCTCGACTCGAACATCTCGAGCGCCAGATACGGCAGGTCGACCTCGATCTCTCCCTGGTTCAGCCGCACACCCTCGCGGATCGACTTCAGCGACGACGACAGCGTGCGGTCGAACGCGACATGCGCAGCGCTCATCGCGCGCTGGTAGGTGAGCCACGAGTCGAGCGCGAGCAGGCCGAGCAGCGGCAGCAGCAGCCACAGCGCGACCTGCATCCGCAGGTTTGGCCGCGTCAGCAAACGAACATGAGCCTGGGGGGCGTTCATACGGCCTTCGCTTCGAGCAGGTAGCCGAGCCCGCGCAGCGTGACGATCGCAACGCCGCTGTTCTCCAGCTTCTTGCGCAGCCGATACACGTAGATCTCGATCGCGTCGGCGTTGACCGATTCGTCGAGCCCGAAGATCTTCTCCGACAGCGTGTCCTTGTTGATCGCGCGGCCATTGCGCAGGATCAGCACCTCGAGTACCGAACGCTCGCGCGGCGTCAGCGACAGCGGCTCGCCCGCGAGCCGGAAGCTGCGGTCGACGCTGTCGAACGCAAGCGGCCCGCATTCGACGCGCGAATGCTCGTGCCCGAGGCTGCGCCGGATCAGCGCGCGAGCGCGCGCCTCCAGCTCGGTCAGCTCGAAAGGTTTCGCGAGATAATCGTCGGCCCCGAGATCGAGCCCCTTTACGCGGTCCTCGACCGAGCCGTGCGCGGTCAGGATCAGCACCGGCACCGGGTTGCGCCGTGAGCGCAGCCGCCGCAGCACCTCGAGCCCGTCGAGCTTCGGCAGGCCCAGATCGAGGATCACGAGCGCGTAATCCTGCGTGCGCAGCACGTGATCCGCCGCCTCCCCGTCCGCCATGTGATCGACCGCGAAACGCGCGGCAGCCAGCGCATCGGACAGCGATTGCGCGAGGATCGGGTTGTCTTCGACGAGCAGCACACGCATGGGGACCTCGGGAAATCCATGACACAAAGGACGCTATTGTGAACCGAAATGAAAGCAGGCTGAAAGTGCGTCGCAATTAACATCCGCGTCACTCGAACAACACAGACGCGTAATTGGAGGAAGACATGCCGTTCGCACCGAAGCACCTCGCCGCCATCCTGTCGATCGTCGCCGGCGCCGCCAGCGCGCAGGTTCCGGCCGGATATCCGGGTAACTACCAGGGCGTCGTCGATGCCGCGAAGAAGGAAGGCAAGCTGATCGTCTATTCGACGACCGACACGGGCCTCGTACGGCCGCTGATCAAGGATTTCGAAAGCCTGTACGGAATCAAGGTGGAGTACAACGACATGAACAGCACCGAACTGTACAACCGCTACATCAGCGAGAACGCGGCGAACAGCACCAGCGCCGACGTGCTGTGGAGCTCGGCGATGGACCTGCAGGTCAAGCTCGTCAACGACGGTCTGATGGCGCCGTACGATTCGCCCGAAAGCGCGAACGTGCCGCAGTGGGCGCAATACCAGAAGCAGGCGTACGGCACGACGTTCGAACCGCTCGCGATCGTCTACAACAAGCGCCTGATCCCCGAGAACGAGGTGCCGAAGACGCGCACCGAGCTGATCAAGCTGCTCGCGTCGCAACCGGACAAGTTCAAGGGCAAGCTCACGACGTACGACGTCGAGAAGTCCGGCGTCGGCTTCAACGCGCTGACGCAGGACGCGCACCTGAACGAGAAGGTCACGTGGGAACTCGTGAAGGCGATCGGCGCAACCGGCCCGAAGCTGCAGTCGAGCACCGGCGCGATGATGGAGCGGATCTCGTCCGGCGAGAACCTGATCGGCTACAACATCATCGGCTCGTATGCGTACGCGAAGGCGAAGAAGGACAAGTCGATCGGCTATGTGTTTCCGCGGGACTACACACAGGTCGTGAGCCGCCTCGCGACGATCTCGAAGAAGGCTAAGAGCCCGAATGCCGCGAAGCTGTGGGTCGACTACCTGCTGTCGCAGCGCGGCCAGACGCTGATCGCGAACCAGGCGAACCTGTATGCGATCCGCACCGACGTGAACGGCGAGACGTCGGCTGCCGGCCTGATGAAGGAACTCGGCGACTCGCTGAAGCCGATCCAGATCGGCACCGGCCTGCTCGTCTACCTCGACCAGTCGAAGCGCCTCGCGTTCCTCAAGCAGTGGCAACAGTCGATCAAGCGCTGATCGCCGCTTAACGCCTCGCCAGGCGTCGCCCGCATCGCGGGCGATGCGCCTCCCCTTTCCGACGACTTCCTTTATGCGGCCCGCGGGCCGCAGGGGCGAACTCATGCTTTCAACCAGCACACGCGGAGCGCCGCCGGCCGTTCCGCAACCCACCGGCGGCGGCGCGATTCCCGCGCTGCGCGCCAGCAGCCTGCAGCCGCTCGCCGGCATGCTGCGCTGGATCGTCATCGCGGTGCTCACCATCGCAGTCGCGCTGCCGCTCGGCTTCATCCTGTTCCAGAGCCTGCTGTCCGCGCCGTTCTTCGACGCGAACAAGACGCTCGGCATCGAAGGCTTTCGCTTCGTCTTCAGCGATCCCGACTTCTGGTCGGCCGTGACGAACTCGTTCATCATCGCCGGCGGCATGCTGTTCATCGCGATCCCGCTCGGCGGCATCCTCGCGTTCCTGATGGTGCGCACCGACCTGCCCGGCCGCCGCTGGCTCGAACCGCTGCTGCTCACGCCGGTGTTCGTGTCGCCGATGGTGCTCGCGTTCGGCTACGTGGTCGCGGTCGGCCCGGTCGGCTTCTACTCGGTGTGGTTCAAGGCGCTGTTCGGCGCCGACAGCGTGCCCTGGAACATCTACTCGATCTTCGCGATCACGCTGATCGTCGGGCTCACGCACGTGCCGCACGTATACCTGTATTCGTCGGCCGCGCTGCGCAACCTCGGCTCCGACGTCGAGGAAGCGGCGCGCGTGACCGGCGCGCGGCCGTTCCGCGTCGCCCTCGACGTGAGCCTGCCGATGACGATGCCCGCGCTGCTGTTCGCCGGCGTGCTGGTGTTCTTCCTCGGCTTCGAGGTGTTCGGGCTGCCGCTCGTGCTCGGCGATCCGGAAGGCCACCTCGTGCTCGCGACCTACCTGTACAAGCTGACCAACAAGCTCGGCGTGCCGTCGTATCACCTGATGGCGGCGGTCGCAATCTGCATCATCGCGATCACGTTCCCGCTCGTGCTGCTGCAGCGCCGGCTGCTGAAGACGGCGAACCGCTTCGTCACCGTGAAGGGCAAGGCCGGCCGCACGACCGTGCTGCCGCTCGGCGCGTGGCGCTGGGTTGCGGTCGCGATCGTCGGGCTGTGGCTCGCGCTGACCGTGATCGTGCCGATCTCCGGCATCGTGCTGCGCGCGTTCGTGACCAACTGGGGCGAAGGCGTGGCGCTCGGCGAAGCGCTGACGCTGTCGAACTTCGTCGAGCTGTTCGAGCAGGACAACCTCGTGCGCGCGATCGTCAACACGCTCGGCATCGGCGTGATCGGCGGCGCAATCGCGATCGGCTTCTACTCGCTCGTCGCGTTCGCCGGCCACCGCCGCAACGACTGGGCGACGAAGCTGCTCGACTACCTCGTGCTGCTGCCGCGCGCGGTGCCAGGCCTGCTCGCCGGCCTCGCGTTCCTGTGGATCTTCCTGTTCGTGCCGGGCCTGCGCGAACTGAAGAGCTCGATGTGGAGCATCTGGATCGCGTACACGGTCGTGTGGCTCGCGTACGGGATGCGGCTGATCCAGAGCGCGCTGCTGCAGGTCGGGCCGGAGCTCGAGGAAGCCGGGCGCAGCGTCGGCGCGACGCGCAGCCGCGTGTCGCTCGACGTGACGCTGCCGCTCGTGCGCTTCGGCCTGCTCGCCGCGTGGCTGCTGATCTTCATGATCTTCGAGCGCGAATACTCGACCGCCGTCTACCTGCTGTCGCCCGGCACCGAAGTGATCGGCGCGCTGCTCGTGTCGCTGTGGGCGACCGGCGCGGTCGACCAGGTTGCCGCGCTCTCTGTCATCAACATCGCGATGGTCGGCGCCGGTCTCGGCGTGGCCCTGCGCTTCGGAGTGAAACTTCATGGATAAGCTCATCGTCGACGATCTGCATCTCAGCTACGGCGCGAATCCGATCCTCAAGGGCGTGTCGTTCGAACTGAAGGCCGGCGAGGTCGTGTGCCTGCTGGGCGCGTCCGGCAGCGGCAAGACCACGCTGCTGCGCGCGGTCGCGGGCCTCGAACAGCCGTCCGACGGCCGCATCCAGCTCGACGACCGCGTGTTCTTCGACGGCGCGCGGCGCATCGACCTGCCGGTCGAGCAGCGCTCGCTCGGGCTCGTGTTCCAGTCGTATGCGCTGTGGCCGCACCGCACCGTCGCCGACAACGTCGGCTACGGGCTGAAGCTGCGCCGCGTCGCGCCTGCCGAGCAGAAACGCCGCGTGCAGACCGCGCTAAACCAGCTCGGCCTCGGGCATCTCGCCGAGCGCTATCCGCACCAGCTGTCGGGCGGCCAGCAGCAGCGCGTCGCGATTGCGCGGGCGCTCGTCTACAACCCGCCCGTGATCCTGCTCGACGAGCCGTTGTCGAACCTCGATGCGAAGCTGCGCGAGGAAGCGCGCGCATGGCTGCGCGAGCTGATCGTGTCGCTCGGGCTGTCGGCGCTGTGCGTGACGCACGACCAGACCGAGGCGATGGCGATGTCCGACCGCATCCTGCTGCTGCGCAACGGCCGCATCGAGCAGGAAGGCACGCCGGCCGAGCTGTATGGCGCACCCCGCTCGCTGTATACGGCCGAATTCATGGGCAGCAACAACCGGATCGACGCACGCGTCGCAGCGGTCGACGGCGAATGCGTGACGCTCGCCGGCGACGGCTGGCAGTTGCGCGCGCTCGCACGCGACACACTCGCGCCCGGCCAGCACGCTCAGGCGGTGATCCGCCTCGAACGCGTGCAGGTCGCCGACGGCCCCGGCGCGAACCGGCTGCAGGCCGACCTCGTCACGTCGATGTATCTCGGCGACCGCTGGGAATACCTGTTCCATTGCGGCGACCTGCGGCTGCGCGCGTTCGGCCACGTGCCGCGCTCGGCCGGCAAGCACTGGATCGAATTCCCGACCAACGACTGCTGGGCGTTCGCGAAGGCAGGCTGACCCGCGCGGCGGCGCAGCGTTCGCCGCCGTGCCCGAGCGCGCAGCGCAGCTCGCCTCGGCGGATATCCCCCGACATCCGCCGAGGCGCCGTGCGCGCCACGATTTTCCTCACCCACAAGAACCAAGGAGACACCGCCAATGAAGTCTTGCGCAGCACGTTCCCTTCGCGCAGTAGTCCTCACTGGCTCGGCCGCCGCGGCCTGCGTCGCCGCGCCTGCCGCCTATGCACAGTCGTCGGTCACGATCTACGGGATCATGGATGCCGGCATCGAATTCTCGAACCACGCGGCGCCCGAAGGCGGCAACGCGTTCAAGCTGAAATCCGGCAACAAGAACACGTCGCGCTGGGGCCTGCGCGGCGTCGAGGATCTCGGCGGCGGGCTGAAGGCCGTGTTCCGGCTCGAGAGCGGCATCGACCTCGCGAATGGCGCGTTCGACGACGGCCCCGATTCGATCTTCGCGCGCCGTGCGACGGTCGGGCTGAAAGGCAAATGGGGCGAGCTCACGCTGGGCCGCAATTTCACCGTGACCTACGACTACATGCTGCCGTTCGATCCGATGGGCTACGCGCAGAACTATTCGTGGGCGACGTCGTCGACGGCAACGGGCGGCCGCAAGGACGGCCTGTTCACGCGCTCGTCGAACGCGGTGCGCTATGACGGCGAATACGCGGGCTTCAAGTTCGGCGCGATGTACGGCTTCGGCAACGTGCCGGGCAGCGTGAAGACCAGCTCGAAATACGACTTCGCGCTCGGCTACGAGACCGGGCCGTTCGCCGCGGTCGTCACGTTCGACAGCCAGAGTGGCGCGGCCGACAGCGTGACGCCGGCCGACCCGGTCAACTACATCCAGGGGATCCACGCGGGCCTCAGCTACGACTTCGGCAAGCTGAAGACGATGGCCGGCTACCGCAATTACAAGCGCACGTTCCGCACGACAGCCGCGAACCAGTTGAGCGATATGTACTGGGTCGGCGGCTCGTACCAGTTCACGCCGGCGTTCTCGCTGATCGCGGCCGTGTATCACCAGAACATCAAGGGCGGCACCGACGCCGATCCGACGCTGGTGTCGGTGCGCGCGAACTACGCGCTGTCGAAGCGCACGGTGCTGTATGCGTCCGGTGGCTTCGCGATTGCGAAGCACGGGCAGAAGGTCGGGGTGTCGCGCGACGTCGCGGGATACAGCGATACGCAGGTCGGCGCGACCGTGGGGATTCAGCAGCGGTTCTGAGTCACTTGACGCGGGCGCGAGCATTGGCGATGGCGTGGCGGGCAATGCCAACGCCATCGCCGGTCACGCCCGCAACGCCACTCATGTCGCTCGGTGGCTCGGTATGCGGCACGTGACTTTTGTCAGTCGTACCCCATGTCGAGATGTTGCGCCTGCGCCGCCAGCGCTACCATCGCGCGCATGCTCTGCGCGTCTGGGCGTGCCAGAGCTGCGATGTCCGGTATCGGCGACGACGCTGCGTTACGTGCCTCATCGGGCAATTCGAGCGAATCCGGTAGGTTTGAATCAGTATGTTCCATCGCCTTTCCTCATATCTGCTGCGATGTTTGCCTTGAATGCCGCCGCCAACCGTTCCGCGCTTCTCGCCAGCAGCGTCGTATCGACACCCACCGCCACGAACGTCGCGCCCGCCTCCAGATACCGCTTCGCCGCGCGCTCGTCCGCGCTCAGAATGCCCGGCGCCTTGCCGGCCGCCCGGATCGCCCGGATGGCCCCATCGATCGCCGCCTGCACATCCGGATGACCGGGATTCCCGAGATGCCCAAGGTCGGCCGCCAGGTCGGCCGGCCCGATGAACACGCCATCCACCCCGTCCACCCGCGCGATTGCGTCGATCGCGTCGAGTCCCGCGCGCGTCTCGACCTGCACGAGCACGGCCATCTCGTCGTTCGCACGATGCAGGTAATCGCCGACGCGATTCCAGCGCGACGCCCGCGCCAGCGCGCTGCCGACGCCGCGGATCCCGTGCGGCGGATAGCGCGTCGCCGCGACCGCCGCGCGCGCCTCGTCGGCGCTCTGCACCATCGGCACGAGCAGCGTCTGCGCGCCGAGATCGAGCACCTGCTTGACGATCACCGGGTCGTTCCACGGCACGCGCACGACCGGATGCGACGGATACGGCGCGATCGCCTGCAATTGCGCGACGATCGTCGGCACCGTGTTCGGCGCATGTTCGCCGTCGATCAGCAGCCAGTCAAAACCGGCGCCCGCGACCACTTCGGCGCTATACGGATTCGCAAGACCGAGCCACAAGCCGATCTGCGCGTCGCCGCGCGCGAGCGCGGCCTTGAACGTGTTCGACGGAATCTGCATCGCGGGTCACCCGAAATGGCACTGGATGGTCCCGAGCGGACCGTAATCGACGCTGAACGTATCGCCGGCGCGCGCCGCGCACGGCCGCGTGAACGACCCGCCGAGCACGATCTGCCCCGGCTCCAGCGCGACGTCGAAGCGCGCGAGCCGGTTCGCGAGCCACACGACCCCGTTGGCCGGATGATTCAGCACGCCGGCTGCGACACCCGTCTCCTCGACCACGCCGTTGCGCGACATAATCGCCGCGACCCAGCGCAGGTCGACGTCGGCCGGCCGCACGGGCCGCCCGCCGATCACGACACCCGCGTTCGCCGCGTTGTCGGCGATCGTGTCGAACACCTTGCGCGGGCGCTGCGTATCCGGATCGATCGACTGGCTGCGCGCATCGATGATCTCGAGCGCGGGCACGACGTAATCGACCGCGTCGTACACGTCGAAGATCGTGCAGTTCGGCCCGCTCAGGCGCTTGCCGAGCACGAACGCGAGCTCGACCTCAACGCGCGGCACGATGAAGCGCTGCGTCGGAATCGTGCCGCCGTCCTCGAAGAACATGTCGTCGAGCAGCGCGCCGTAGTCGGGTTCGTCGATCTGCGACGTGTTCTGCATCGCCTTCGACGTGAGGCCGATCTTGTGGCCTTTCAGCGTGCGGCCTTCTGCGAGCTTGACGTTCACCCACGCGCGCTGGATCGCATACGCGTCGTCGATCGTGATGTCCGGGTAGTCGAGCGAGATCTGGCGGATCTGCTTGCGCTCGCGCTCGGCGTCATTGAGGCGCCGCGCGAGCTGGTCGATGGTGGCGGTATCGAGCATGGTGGAATCGGGAATGGGGTTCAGCCGGCCCGCTGGTAGCGAGCGTGGATGTTGTTGTGCTTGTACGAGCCGCTCTCGCTGAATTCGGTCAGTTCCATCGACAGCGCGAGATAACGCTTCGCATACAGCTCCGCGAAATGCGACTTGATCGCGTCGAACAGCGCGTCGCACGCGGCTTGCTTCACGTCGTCGCTGCGGCCCGCGCCGATCTTCAGCGTCACGTGGACGAACGCGTCGTCTTCGGTGCCGTCGGCGACGCAGTAGTCGTGCAGCTCGATCGCGCGCGAGCGGATCCCGCCGGTCGGAAACACGCCGCCCTGCGCGATCAGCGTCGCGTTGATCGTGCGCAGCAGCACGGAAATGCGCGCGTCGTCGCGAATATTCGCGGTGTACTCGACGACGATGTGTGGCATGACGATTCTCCTGTCGGATACGTGACGTGGCGTGACGTGGCGGCGTAACGTGGTGGCATTCAGGGCAGCGGAAAGATCGCGTTGATCTGCCCGGTGCCCGAACTCGCGAAGTAATCGGTGACGATCTCGACGGGCTTGTCGTAGCGGTCCCAGCCGAGCAGGCCGAGCAGCATCGCGGTATCGTGCATCCCGCCTTCGCCGTGGCAATGGATGTTGTATTCGGGCAGCATCGCGCAGAACGTCTTGAAGTCGCCCTGCTTCCACAGCTCGACGACGCGCAGGTCGACCTGCCGGAAGAACTCGCGGCTGATCTGGTGGATCGATTCCTCGGGGCTGCCGTTGTCGTTGAAGCGATGCGACAGCGACCCGCTCGCGAGGAACGCGACGTTCGAATCGCTCTTCCCGATCGCCTCGAGCAGCGCCTCGCCGAAGCGGCGGCTGTCGTCGAGCGCATGCCACATGCACCAGCCGGCGATCGACACGACCTTGAAATGCTGGTCGCCGTTCATGTAGCGCATCGGCACCAGCGTGCCGTACTCGAGTTCGAGGCTGCCGATCTCGTGCGCACGCGTCGCGATCCCGCGCGCGGTCGCCGTTTCCGCGATCAGCCGGCCGAGCGCCGGGTTGCCCGGATACGCGTACTGCATGTCGCGGATGAAGTGCGGCAGTTCATTGCTCGTATACGTGCCGGCAAATTGCGCATTGCAGTTCACGTGATAACCGGCATTGACGAGCCAGTGCACGTCCGACACGACGATCGTGTCGACGCCGAGCGCGCGGCAGCGCTCGCCGATCAGCTGATGGCCGCGGATCGCCGCGTCGCGGCAGCCGTGATGCCTGCCGGGCAATTCCGACAGGTACATCGACGGCACGTGCGTGATCTTCGCGGCGAGGGACAGTTTGCCCATCGTGTGTCTCCATATCGTTCTTTCACGCGCCGCTTACAGGCCCCAGCGCGGAATGTGATGCGAACCCATCGAGATGCAGACGTTCTTGATCTCCGCGAACACCTCGAAGCTGTACTCGCCGCCCTCGCGGCCGGTGCCCGACTCCTTCACGCCGCCGAACGGCTGGCGCAGGTCGCGCACGTTCTGGCTGTTGACGAACACCATCCCGGCCTCGATGCCGCGCGCGAGGCGGTGCACCTTGCCGACGTCCTGCGTCCAGATGTACGACGCGAGGCCGTAGCTCGTGTCGTTCGCGAGCCGCAGCCCTTCGTCCTCGCTCTCGAACGGAATCAGGCACGCGACCGGGCCGAAGATCTCTTCCTGCGCGATGCGCATCCGGTTATCGACGTCCGCGAACACGGTCGGGCGTACGAAGTTGCCGTTGCGCAGGTGCGCGGGCAGGTTCGCCGGCTTGTCGGCACCGCCCGCGACGAGCCGCGCGCCCTCCTGTTCGCCGATGCGGATGTAACCCGTCACCTTCTCCCAGTGCGCTCGCGTGATCATCGCGCCGAGCTGGGTCGCGTGGTCGGCCGGATCGCCGACCACGAGATTGTTCGCGCGGCGCGCGAACTCCTGCACGAAACGGTCGTAGATCGAGCGCTGCACGAAGATCCGCGAACCGGCCGTGCAACGCTCGCCGTTGATCGAGAAGATCGTGAACAGCGATGCGTCGAGCGCGCGGTCGAAATCGGCATCGTCGAAGATCAGCACCGGCGACTTGCCGCCGAGTTCCATCGAGTATTTCTTCAGGCCCGCGCGCTCCATGATCCGCTTGCCGGTCACCGTGCCACCCGTAAACGACACCGCGCGCACGTCCGGATGCCGCACGAGCGCGTCGCCGGCGGTCGCGCCATAACCCTGCACGACGTTCAGCACGCCGGGCGGAATGCCGGCTTCGAGCGCGAGCCGGCCGAGCTGGTCGGCCGTCAGCGGCGACAGCTCGGACATCTTCAGCACCGCGGTGTTGCCAAGCGCGAGACACGGCGCCGTCTTCCACGTCGCGGTCATGAACGGCACGTTCCACGGCGACACCAGCGCGCACACGCCGACCGGCTGATACAGCGTGTAGTTCAGCATCTGGTCGTCGACCGGGTACGTGCGGCCGTTCATCTGCACGCACACTTCCGCGAAGAAATTGAAGTTCTCCGACGCGCGCGGAATCAGCTGCTTGCTGGTCTGCGCAATCGGCAGCCCCGTGTCCTGCGTCTCGAGCGCCGCGAGCATCGGCACGTTCTTCTCGATCAGCTCGCCGAGCTTGCGCATCAGCTTCGCGCGCTCCTTCGCGGGCGTGTTCGCCCACTTCGGAAACGCTTCCTTCGCGGCACGCACCGCTGCGTCGACTTCGGCCTCGCCGCCCGACGCAACGTCGGTGATCACGTCGCCGGTCGCGGGATTCAGCGTCGTGAACGTCTCGCGGCTCTCGACTTCGCGGCCGTCGATCCAGTGCTTGATGGTCATCTGCTCTCCTTGGGCGGCGGGCTCAGCCGGCGCGATAGTAGTCGTGTTCGCCGACGATCGTATTCACGAGCCGGCCGATGCCTTCGATTTCGGTGACGACCTCGTCGCCCGGCTGAGTGTCCGCGAGCCCTTCGGGCGTGCCGGTCAGGATCAGGTCGCCCGGCGAGAGCGTCATGAAGCCGCTGATGTACTCGATCAGCGACGGCACGTCGAAGATCATGTCGCGCGTGCTGCCGCGCTGCGTCTCCTGGCCGTTCACCGTCGTGCGCAGCGTCAGCCCGCCCGGATCGCCGATCTCGTCGCGGCTGACGAGCCACGGCCCGAGCGGCGTGCAGGTGTCGCGGTTCTTTACGCGCAGGTTCGGCCGGTAGTAGTTCTCGAGGTAATCGCGGATCGCATAGTCGTTCGCGACGGTGTAGCCCGCGACGCAGTCGAGCGCCTGTGCGCGGCGCACGCCCCGCGCGGTGCGGCCGATCACGACCGCGAGCTCGCACTCGTAATGCATGTGCGTCGCGTCGGCGGGCCGCACGGTGCACGAGCGGTGGCCGATGAACGTGTTCTGGCCCTTCAGGAAGATCAGCGGCTCGCTCGGCGCGTTGAACGCGAGCTCCTTCGCATGGTCGGCATAGTTGAGGCCGAGCGCGAACGTCGTGCGCGGCGCGACGGGCGGCAGCCAGCCCACGGCGTCCTCGGCGACGACCCGCCCCGTATCGAGGCGGACCTGGCCGTCGCCGGCCGGCTCGGCGGCGTGCACCGCGCCGTTGTAGATCACGCGTGCGGTTTTCATCGGGCATCCTCCGCGATCAGCACATGCCGCAACGTGCCGATGCCGTCCGCGGCGATCTCGATCCGGCTGCCGGCCTTCGCGCGCGGCGCGCCGCCCGGCACGCCGAGCAGCAGCACATCGCCGGCGTCGAACGACATGAACGCCGAGACGTCGGCGATCAGTTGCCGCACCGGCCGGATCAGCGTGGCGGTCGACGCGGCCAGCGCCAGGGCGCCATCGATGCGCACGGTCAGCCGGATCGCGTCGACGTCCGCGAGCGCGTCGGGTGGGGCGATCGCCGGGCCGAGCGGACAGAAGCCGTCGCGGCACTTGTAGCGCACGGCGGGACGGTAGTAGTCGGGATGCGGCACCGACACGTCGCTGGCGAGCGTGAAGCCGTGCACGTAGTCGAGCGCCTGCGCGGCCGGCACACGGGTCGCGCGGCGGCTGAACACCACCGCCACCGACGCGCCGATCTCCAGCGCATCGACGCTGGCCGGCACGACGACCGCCGAGCCGTCGGGCGCGTGCGTGTTGGCAGGCTTGATATAGAGCACCGGCGCCTGCGGCGGCCGGCCGTACGGCGGCTGATGCACCGCGCCGCCAAGCGCGTCGAGCGCAGCGCGCTCGTTGAGCAGCGCACCGTAGACGGTACCGATGGCGACCGGCAGCGGCGGCGCCGCGGCAGTCGTGCAACACAGCTCCATGCGTCATCCCCTGCCGCGCGTCGCGGCGCCTCGTCAATATTTAACATCTTAAGTAAACAATCGAACGCTCGCAACCGCGATTACCCTGAGATGCGAAATTCGTCACGACCGCCTGTTAAGATTGGCGCGTCCCCGTCCACCCATTCACGTCGATGAACCGTACGCTCGACCACCGCAATCTGGCCATGCTGCTGCTCGAAGCCCGCGAAACGCTGATGGGGCTGTTCCGCCCCATTCTCAAGGAATTTGCGTTGACCGAACAGCAATGGCGGATCATTCGCGTGCTCGACGGCGAGCCATCCAATGCGCTCGAAGCGGGACAGATCGCGCGGCGCTGCTGCATCCTGAGCCCGAGCCTGACGGGCGTGCTCGAGCGGATGGAGCGCGACGGCCTGATCAAGCGGACGCGCGCGCAGGAAGACCAGCGCAGGCTGCTCGTCAGCCTGACGCCGCAAAGCCGGACGCTGGTCACGGAAATCGGGCCGCGCATCGACGAGCAGTACCGGCTGCTCGAGGAACGCTTCGGCCCGGCGGCACTCGACGACATCTACCGCGCACTCGACCGCCTGATCGAGCTCGGCAGCAGCCCGACCTGAGCCGCGCGCGGCTCAGCGCTCGGCGCCGCGCATCAGTTCGGTCACCGCGACGCCGCGCGACGTGCGCATGCATTCCTCGACGTAATCGACGAACGGCAGCGGTTCGAAATCGATTTCTTCGCGCACGCGGCGGTTGTCGAACACGCGGTCGACGGTCGCGAACTCCGCGAAGCGCTGCAGTGCCTTGCCGATCACGCGCTCGAGCGCCGGATCGTGACGCCCCAGCACGTCGCGCACGACGAGTGGCAGATCCGCCGGCGCGCATGCCGCATAGCGCGGCGCACCCGCCATCCCGGCCGCCTCGTCCATCGCCCGCATGATCTGCGCGACCATCGGCGCCTCGTCGCCGGCCGACACGTGATACACGTCGTGCGCGAGCGCCGGCTTGACCGTCAGCAGCATCGTCGCGCGCGCGACGTCGTCGACCGACACGATGTCGATGCGCGTCATCGGCCGCGCCGTATAGCGGCGCGCCGCATGCACGAGCCGGAACATCCAGAACGTGTTCGGCGCGGGCCGCGTGCCGAGCACCGTGTGCCCGACGACGTGCGACGGCCGCACGACGACGAGCGGCAGCCCGAGCGCGCGCAGGCGCTGCTCCGTGTCGTCCTTCGCGCGCAGGTAGTCGGCGGCAAGCACCGCGCCGGCGACCGGTACGGACGGACCCGCGGTGGCATCGGCGGCGGCATCGGCGGCGGCCTCCGACTCCTCATGAATGGTGCCGCCGCGGCCGCCGCGCACGAATGCGGTGCCCACATGCACGAAGCGCTGCAGGCGCGGCGCCTGCGCGAACCGCTCGGCGAAGCACAGCGAATCGTCGGCGTCGGCCCGCAGGTGCGCGCCCTCCGCCAGCGACGGACGGCCCGCACAGTGGATCACGTGCGTGGCCTGCGCGAGGCGCGATGCGTCGGCGCCCTGCCAGACGTCGCCGAGCCCGCCGACGATCACGTTCGCGTCGGTCAGGCGCGACGCCCAGTACGGTGCGAGCCCTGCACGCAGCGCGGCCTCGCGCAGCCGCGCAACTGCATGGCCGCGGTCCTGCGCGCGCACGACGCAGACGACGCGATCGAGCAGCCCCGCGTTGACGAGCGCCGTCAGCACGGTGCTGCCGATGAAGCCGGTGGCGCCCGTCAGCACCAGCCGCCCGACGTTCGCCGCCGCGACCGGCGCGCTGGACGGCGATACGAGGCTCGTACGCCAGTTGAGCGACAACGCGGTTTTCCAGATCAGCACGAAAATCTCCTTCGAAAAAACGGCCGGGCGGCGCGACGTGCGGGGCACGGGTCATCTGCGCTTGCCTGCCGGCGGCCGCGTGGCGCGGCCCGGCGTCCCGGCGGCCGGGTATCCGCCGGCGAAGCGCGTCGGCACGACGGACGCAGGCGGGGCCGCGAATGAATGTCGCGGCGCAGGATCGGGACGTTTGCAGTGTGGGGCCTGATCGGGAACAAGTCTGTCCCGAAAGTTTCGTGAAAGTGTGTCGAATTGTGCGCGATTGTCGGAGTGTGTCGACCGGGGTCGGGCTGGCTGTCCGCAAGCCGAGGCCATCAGGCCCCATCCGCCACGCGCCAACGATTCGCCGCCAACCTCGAGCGATGTCAAATTACTGACATATGCGGTCGATAGCGTGGGGGTAGCCACACGCCGCGCCGAGCCCCGCGCCCGCATCACTCGCCGGACAAGCGCGACACATCGACGCGTGCTGCGCTGCGCGCCGCCGTGCCACGGCAACGCGCGACGCCGCACCATGCTGCCCGCAGCCGCCTGCAGCGGACGTCTCACGACGGTCAGCCGTTTCGTCCGACGTCATTTCATATGGAATGCCAATGCGCACGCACAGTACTTATTGCGCATTGCGACTTGCGTTTCACTGCAGTCTATCTAGACTGTCACTCTAAACGGTCGAATGAGTCATTTTTTAGGAGACGATGCAATGCGCCTCACCATTCGGATTAATGGCAGCGAATCAGCGACCCGGCAGTCGTTTGCCGTTCTGTGGGTCGACACGGACGAAGGGCTGTGGTCTCGCGAGGCACATCAGGGTATCGATCTTCCGACCTGGGGTAAGGTGAAGGACGTCGAGGGCGCTATGGCGCTCTGCGCAGCCGACGACGGGACAGCCGTCTGCAAGCTGCAAGGGCTGTCGTTCGACGCGGTACAGCGCGAACAGGGGACAGCCGTGCTGTCGGGCGAGCACGCACAAGGTGCATGGCGACTGCAGGCAATCGATACTTGCACGATCCAGCCGGAATACAAGGAGTTCATTTCCGTCGATCGATAGATATTTTTGACCTGTATTGTCTGCGGGTTTCGGGTTTATTCCGGTTTTATCGAAATTATTTTCCGTATCCGTAATTAGCGACGCCCCTGCGGGGGCGTTTTTAATTGGCCCGAATTCATTTCAATCGGGGTCGGGCCGGCCAGCGTGAGCGCAAATCGCCGGCATGCGCCGTTTCCCCGTTCCGCCGTTCCCCCTTCCCTCGCCCCCTCACCTCGCCGATCGCCAGCCGCTTCGGCACCGGGTTTTGCGCCGATCCGGCGCAAAAAACGACACTTTCCCCACATGACGATTACTCATTTATTACAATTGCATTATTCAGACTGACAGTGTGCCGCCTCGCGGCCCGACCCAGCCCTCGCATGAGCGTGAAAAAGAAGACCCATCCTGCCGACCCGTACGCGTCGGCAACCAAGAATCCCGTGCTCGCGTCGCGCCTGCCGATGTGGCGCTCGAAGTTCGTCGTGATCGTGATGTTCGTCGCGTTCGCCGCGCTGATTGCCCGCGCGTTCTGGGTCCAGGTCGCGAACCAGGCGTTCTACGTCGGCCAGGGCCAGAAGCGTTATCAGCGCACGATCGAGCTCGGCGCGATGCGCGGCCGCATCGTCGACCGCAACGGCGCGATGCTCGCGGTCAGCCTGTCGACCTACGAGATCTGGGCGAATCCGAAGCAGGTTGCCGAAACGGATTACCCGCAGATCGCGAAGCTGCTCGACATGCCGCTCGCCGAGGTCAAGCGGCGCCTGCGCCACGACCGCACGTTCGTGCTGCTCAAGCGCCAGATCGACGCCGACACGGCGAGCCGTCTCGACAAGCTCGCGATCGAGGGCGTCACGCAGATCGCCGATTCGAAGCGCTACTACCCCGAAGGCGAATCGGCCGCGCACGTGGTCGGTTTCACGAACGTCGAGGATCAAGGGCAGGAAGGCGTCGAACTGGCGGCGAACAGCCCGCTGTCGGGCATCGCCGGGCAGCGCGAGGTGATTCGCGACCGGCTCGGGCGCATCGTGTCCGACACGCGGCCGCTCGTGCCCGCGCAGCACGGTGCGACGATCGAGCTGACGATCGACCGGCGCATCCAGCAGCTCGCGTTCAGCCAGCTCAAGGCCGCGGTGCTGGAGAACAACGCGCAGGCCGGCAGCGTCGTCGTGCTCGACGCGCAGAACGGCGAGATCCTCGCGCTCGCGAACTACCCGACCTTCGATCCGAACGACCGTGCGCGCCTGACCGGCCAGCAGCTGCGCAACCGCGCGGTAATCGACACGTTCGAGCCGGGCTCGACGATCAAGCCGCTCGTCGTCGCGCTGTCGCTCGACGAGCGCAAAGTGACCCCGAACACGATCATCAACACGTCGCCCGGCACCTACAAGATCGGTCCGGCCGTGATCCACGACACGTCGAACCACGGCTCGCTGACCGTCGCGCAGGCGCTGCAGAAATCGAGCAACGTCGCGCTCGCGAAGCTCGCGCTGAACCTGCCCGCCGAGACGATCTGGAACAAGTATCAGGATTACGGGATTGGCCGGGCGCCGGAGCTGACCTTCCCCGGTGTCGCGTCGGGCCGGCTGCGGCCCCACAAGCGCTGGCGGCCGATCGAGCAGGCGACGATGGCGTACGGCTACGGGCTGTCGATGTCGCTGCTGCAGATCGCGCAGACGTACACCGCGTACGCCGGCGACGGCACGCTGCATCCGGTGTCGCTGCTGAAGAACGGCACCGACAAGCAGACGATTGACGCGCATCGCGGCCATCGCGTGACGACACCGCAGACGGCGGCGGCGATCCGCTCGATGCTCGAGATGGCGGTCGGCGAAGGCGGCACCGGGCGCCGCGCGCGCGTCGATGGCTACCGGATCGGCGGCAAGACCGGCACGGCCCGCAAGCAGGTCGGCAAGTCGTATGCGCAGGGCAAGTACCGGGCGCTGTTCGCCGGGATGGCGCCGATGAGCAATCCGCGCCTGATCGTCGCGGTGATGATCGACGAGCCGCGCGGCAAGGGGTATTACGGCGGCACCGTCGCCGGGCCGGTGTTCTCGTCGGTCACGAGCGGCTCGCTGCAACTGCTGGGCGTGCCGCCGGACGTGCCGGTCGAGGCGGACATGATCGCGCCGCCGAGGCCGACCGCGCAGGCCCAGGCGACGGTGGCGGCGCGCTCGTAAAGCGACCGTATGCCGCCTCCGCCATCCCACTTGTCAGGAACGACTCGCAACATTTGCGTGATGGCGCAGGAGTTGACGCTCCATACGATCTACTGAGCGGGCCGCCACCCACCGTCAATGCGCATGCGCGGCCGCGGCCGGCTTCGTCATCCTGCCGAGCACATGCTCGGTCATCCCGCGGGCGAGTTCCGTCTCGCCCATGAACACGGTGCCGACGCCTTCGCTCGCGAGCAGCGCCGCTTCGTCGCCGCTGTTCGTGCACAGCACGACCTCGAGCGACGGATTGAGCGTGTGCGAGATCTCGACGATCTGCCGCACGTCGAACACGTCCGGCAGCGTAACGACCAGCATCCCCGCCCGCGCGATGTGTGCCTGCACGAGCACGATCGGCTCGATCGCGTCGCCCGACACCGCCGCGACGCCGTCCTCGCGCAGCTTCTCGACGAGCTCGCGATTCTGCTCGACGACCACATAGGCGATCCCGCGCTCGTCGAGCGCCTGCGCGATCCGCGCGCCGACCTTGCCGTAGCCGACGATCACGACCTGCCCCGTCAGGTGGGTCTGCGGCGTGGACATCGGCAGCGCGGCGAGCGGATCGTCGCGTGCCTCGAGCCGCCGCGCGAACGCCGAATGCTTGCGGATCCACGCGAGCGCCGGATCGATCATCGCGAACACGAGCGTATTCATCGCGATCGAGATCAGCGCAACCGCGAGAATCAGGCTCTGCCCTTCCGCCGACAGCAGCCCGAGCGCGCGCCCGAGCCCGGCGAGTATGAACGAGAACTCGCCGATCTGCGCGAGCCCCGCGCCGACCGTCAGCGCGGTATTGAGCGGATAACGGAATGCGAGCACCAGCGCGACCGCCGCGAGCGTCTTGCCGACCAGCACGATCGCCGCGACCTCGATCACGCGCAGCGGCGCGTCGAGCAGCACCTTCGGGTCGAACAGCATGCCGACCGAGATGAAGAACAGCACCGAGAACGCATCGCGCAGCGGCAGCGTCTCGTCGGCCGCGCGCCGGCTGAACTCGGATTCGCGCATCATCATCCCGGCAAAGAACGCGCCCAGCGCGAACGACACGTCGAACAGCTTCGCCGCGCCGAACGCGATGCCGACCGCTGCCGCGATCATGCACAGCGTGAACAGTTCGCGCGAGCCCGTGCGGGCAACGAGCCACAGGATGCGCGGAAACACCCGCTTGCCGACCACGAGCATCAGCGCGATGAACGCGGCGACCTTCAGCATCGTGACGCCGAGCGTGCCCCACACGCTGCCGCCGCCCCCGTGCGCGTCGCCAGGCGGCGTGCCGCCGAGCAGCCCGGCCACGGGCGGCAGCAGCACGAGCACGAGCACCATCACGAGATCCTCGACGACCAGCCAGCCGACCGCGATGCGCCCGTTCACCGACTCGACGAGCCCCCGGCCTTCGAGCGCGCGCAGCAGCACGACCGTGCTCGCGACCGACAGCGCGAGGCCGAACACGAGCGCCGCACCGACGTTCCAGCCCCACAGCAGCGCGAGCCCGCCGCCGAGTGCGGTGGCCACCGAGATCTGCACGATCGCGCCCGGCAGCGCGATCTTGCGCACCGCGAGCAGGTCGCCGAGCGAGAAATGCAGCCCGACCCCGAACATCAGCAGCATCACGCCGACCTCGGCCAGTTGCTGCGCGAGCGACAGATCGCCGACGAAGCCCGGCGTGCCGGGGCCGATCACGATCCCGGCGAGCAGGTAGCCGACCAACGGCGGCATTTTGAGCAGCGACGCGAGATAGCCGAAGATCATCGCGAGACCGAAACCGGCCGCGAGCAATGCAATCAGGCTGACGTCATGTGGCATCCCCCCTCCCTTGTAGGTGTAACCGTTTAGTAAGGTTGAAGGATAAGGGATGAGGCGGAGAAATGGCGCGCCGCACCGAAAATTTCACGGCGGCGGCGCGGCGCAAAGGGAACGTGCGGGCGGGCTCCCGCGGGTTGGACGGCGCCGTGCGACGGCGGCGCCGGATTCGAGCAATGCGTTGAACCGTTACGGAGGCGGCTGGCGAGACGCTCCCTCAGCCCGCCGCCGGATATCCGCCGCCCGCTGTCGGTCGCCTGCTGCCCGTCAGCGGATGCCCGTCGCCCCGCTCAGCGGGCGGCTTGTGGATAGCGCGCGCCCGGCGGCGGCTCGGGCCGCGTGCCCGGCGTCGCCTTGCGCACCTTCGCGACCTGCGCGGCCGTGATCGTCGAGCCCGTGTTGCCCCAGCTCGTGCGCACGAAATTCGCGACGTCCGCGACTTCCTGGTTCGACAGGCGCCAGCCGAACGGCGGCATCGTGAACGTCGACGGCGCGGTATGCGTGCCCTCCAGCGCGCTGCCCGCGAGCACCACGTGGATCAGCGACGCCGGATCGTCGCCCTGCACGACCGGGTTGCCGCCCAGTGCCGGGAATACGCGCGTGTAGCCGCGGCCGTCGCTGCGATGGCAGGCCATGCAGTTGTCCCGGTAGACAGCCGCACCCGGCTTGCTCGCGTCGCCGCTTTGCAGCGCGTGCGCGGCCGCCGCGTCGTACGTGTACGGCGTCTCGCCCTGCACCTTCGGCGGCAGCGTCTTCAGGTAGCGCGCGATCGCGTTCAGGTCGTCGTCGGTCATGTGCTGCATGCTGTGGCCGACGACGTCCGTCATCCCGCCGAATGCAGCCGTGCGCTGCGTGCGGCCGGTCTTCAGGAACTGCACGATCTCCGCGTTCGTCCACGTGCCGAGCCCCGTGCGCGGCTCGCCACGCAAGCTCGTCGGCACCCAGCCGTCGATCGCCGCGCCGCCGGCCAGGAAGTCCGGGCCGTCCGCGTCGGTCAGCCCGCGCTCCTGCATCGTCGGCGCGCGCGGCGTGTGGCACGCGCCGCAGTGGCCGAGCCCCTGCACGAGGTATGCGCCGCGCGCGAGGACGGGATCCGTGTACGGCATGGCATCGAACGCTTTCGGCGCGGGCGCGAACAGCTTGCGCCAGATCCCGAGCGGCCAGCGCATCGACAGCGGCCACACGATGTCGACCGCGCGGTTTTCCTGCTGCACGGGCGCGACGCCGTGCATGAAGTACGCGTACAGCGCCTTCACGTCGTCGTCGGTGAGGCGCGCGTACGACGGATACGGCATCGCCGGATACAGCGTGTCGCCGTTCTTGCGCACGCCCGCGCGCAGCGCGCGGTCGAACTCGTCGAGCGTCCAGCCGCCGACGCCCGTCTTCGGGTCGGGCGTGATGTTCGTCGAGTAGATCGCGCCGATCGGCGTGTCGAACTTCAACCCGCCTGCAAACGGCTTGCCGCCGCTCGCGGTGTGGCACGCGACGCAGTCGCCCGCGCGGGCCAGGTACGCGCCGCGTGCGACGAGCGCATCCGCGGATTGCGCGGCAGGCGCCGCCGCCGTGGCTGCCGCCGCCGGTTGCGTGGCTGCCGCCGCGAAGCCGCCTGCGAAGCCGCCTGCGAAGCCGCCTGCGAAGCTCACGGTGAGCCACGCCGCGCCGCACGCGAGCGCGCGTGCCACCCGGGGCGCGTGCATCATGCGCTGCATTCGGTGCGTACGATGCATGCGCGCGTTGTGTTTCACGGTCGTCTTCATGCGGTCACCAGCGGAGCGGGGTTTTTCAGATAGTGCTCGCGGATCGCGCGCGCCGACCAGTAGGCCAGCGCCGCGACGATCCCGGTCGGGTTGTAGCCGATGCCCTGCGGCAGTGCCGATGCGCCCATCACGAACACGTTGTGCACGTCCCAGCTCTGCAGGTAGCGATTGAGCACGCTCGTCTTCGGATCGGTGCCCATCACCGCGCCGCCGACGAGGTGCGTCGTCTGGTACTGGCGCGTATCGAAGTGCTTGCCGAACTCGCGCGTCGACACGCCGATCGCCTTCGGCCCCATCGCCTCCGCGATCTTCTTCATCTGGCCGGTCACGTACTGCGCCATCCTGATGTCGTTGTCCTTCCAGTCGAACGTCATCCGCAACAGCGGCTGGCCGTACGAGTCGCGGTAGGTCGGATCGAGATCGAGATACACGTCGCGGTACGACATGTTGGTGCCGTGCGCGTCCATCGAGACCGTGTGCGCGTAGTTATCCTTGACCGCCTTCTTCCACGCGGAACCCCACTGCGGCGTGCCGGGCGGCGTCGCGATGCCGCTGATCGGCTTGGCCCCTGCCTGGTTCACCCACAGCGGCGAACCGCCGACGAAGCCGAGCGGCCCGTGGTCGAAGTTGTCCGCGTTGAAATCGTCAACCGCGACACCGTTGCCACCCGCGCCGACGAACGGGTTCGTGTAGGTGTCCTTGTCGAAGAACGCCTTGATCGTCGACAGGTTCTGGTACGCAAAATTGCGGCCCACGACGCCTTCGCCCGAGATCGGGTCGTACGGCTTGCCGATGCCCGACAGTAGCAGCAGGTGCACGTTGTGATACTGGAACGCGGCCAGGATCACGAGATCGGCCGGCTGGTGCACTTCACGGCCGGCCGGGTCGATATAGGTGACGCCCGTCGCGCGCTTCTTCGTGTCGTCGAGATCGACGCGCAGCACGTGGCACTTCGAGCGCAGCTCGAAGTTCGGCACCTGCTTCAGCGCGGGCAGGATGTTCAGGTTCGGCGATGCCTTCGAGTACATGTAGCACGCGTAGCCGCTGCAGTAGCCGCAGAAGTTGCACGGGCCCATCTGCACGCCGTACGGGTTCGTGTACGGCCCTGACGTGTTCGCCGACGGCAGCCGGTACGGATGCAGGCCGAGCGATTTCGCCGCGTCGAAGAAGCGCTGCGCCGAATACGTATTGAGCTGCGCGGGCAGCGGGAAGTTGTCGCTGCGGTGTGCGTCGAACACGTTGCCGTCGCCGACCACCTTGCCGTTGACCTTGTACGCCTGCCCCGACGTGCCGAACACCTTCTCGGCAAAGTCGAAGTACGGCTCCAGTTCGTCGTAGCTGACGCCCGTATCCTGGATCGTCATCCCTTCGGGGATGAACTTCCTGCCGTAGCGCTCTTCATAGTGGCTGCGCAGCCGCAGCTCTTCCGGCGCGATCCGGAAGTGCACGCCGGACCAGTGCAGCCCCGCGCCGCCGACGCCCTCGCCCGGCAGGAACGCCGCGAGCTGGCGGTACGGCAGCGCTGTGTCCTTCACGCCGTGGCGGATCGACACGGTCGTCTTCGACAGGTCAAGGAACAGCTTCTTGCGGATGTTGTAGGTCAGCTCGTCGATCGTGTTCGGATACGCGCCGTCCGGATACGTGTCGCGATATTCGCCACGCTCGAGCGCGACCACGTTCAGGCCGGCTTCGGTCAGTTCCTTCGCGAGAATCGCGCCGGTCCAGCCGAAGCCGACGATGACCGCATCGACATGCGGCTTCTTCTCTGCGGCCATCAGGTACGCTCCCCGTTGATCGAGACCGGCCCGTACGGATACGGCTTGCCGTTCTGGTTGACGAAATCCATGAAATCCGCGCGGGCGCCGGGAAAGCCGATCATCTTCCACGCGGCCATCCCCCGATTGCCGCCGTGGACCGGATCGCAGAAGTAGCCCTCGCGCGTGTTCTGCAGCAATTGCCCGAAGAACACCGCGGGCGGCACGTCGTCGATCTGCGCGCTGCCCTTTTCGAGCGCGCCGAGCACCGCGTCGCGCGTCGGCGCGTCGAGATCCGTGAACGCGTTGCCGTGGGTTTTCACGCAGTACGCGTTGACGGCCGCGATGCCGAGCCGGTACAGATCGCGCGGCACAAGCTTCAGCTGGTAGCCGAGTTCCGGCACGCCCTGCTGAAACGGCCCCTGCATGTACCACAGCGCGCCGTGCGCATAAGGCGTTTCCATCTGGCGATCGATGAACTCGGGCACGCCGGACTCGAGCGCGCCAGGGCCTTCGGTGTCAGCGGGGATCAGGCGATCGACTGCGGCCTGGACGAACGTCCACTCCTTCGCGTCGAAGAACGTCGGTTTGTACGGCGCGCGCTCGGCTTCGGCCGATTCGGCGGATGCGTTGCCGGCCGTCGTCGCGGAAGGCGACGACGCGCGCAGATCGCAGCCGGCGAGCGACGCGATCGGCACGAGCGCGACCGACGAGCGCAGGAAGTGACGCCGCGAATTCGGCTTGTGGGGTTTGTCGGGTGGCGTGGTCATGGTCGGGTGATGATCGTTGGGGACAGCGCTTCGAAGACGCATATGCGGCGTGCACATGCGGCATGCCCCGTGCGCGGCGCGAGACGGCGGCGCAACCACGCGCCGGACCGCCCCTGTTCTTCCGTATTGCGAACAACCTCGCTGCAGACGGCGGACTCGCGCCCGGCGCGACCCCGCTTTCGTCATGCAGCCGCTTTCGCGCCCGATTCGTCGGACTCCAAAGCGTTTCGACCTCTAGCGGGCCTTATCGTCGGACGAATCCGCGCCATTCGGCCCGAACTCGCCCGCCGTCACCATGGCCCTTTTAACTAAATCGCCGCTCTCGCCGACAGCAAGAACGGCATGCGCGGCCCTCTGGGCAACCTGGTCGACGGTGCGGCGAATTATAAATGGAACCGGTTCCATCGTGAGACGTTTTGTCGCAATTTATTGACTCAAAAATCGCAACAATCGATAGCGGCTCGTAACGGGAAGCGAAAAGATGGACAAAATCGCCTGTCGGGATTGCCGTCACCAAGCGATGCCGGATCGCGACGTCCAGCGTCTAGTGCGTCCAGAGCATCGACGCGATGGACAGTGACAGCACCACGCACAGCGGCGAATAGCACAGCGTGTCCATCCGGGCGAACCGCGACCCGCGCGTCCGCTTGAAGAACCCGACGTAGCGGAAGTCGCCGATCGCCCGCACTGCGAAGATCAGCGCAAGCGCGACGATCCCGAACCCGACCGCGTTCGAATGCAGGCTCGGCAGCAACCAGCCGGCGCGCGCCGCGACCACGCCCGCGCTCGCGAACAGCGCCGCCGCGACGGCGAACGTGCCGGCCGCGCTCGGCTGCAACAGCGGTTTGCCGTTGCGCTCCGGAATCGCCGCGCGCTTGCCGACGCGGCCCCCGCACGCCCAGTAAACGTGGACAAGTGCAATCGCGCACAGCGTCGGCACGCTGAAATATGCGGCGGTCATGGTCGGTGTGACTCCTTGTCTGCCCGGTTCGCCGGCCTCGGTTCCGGCACGCGGCGTGTACGCCGCGACATCCGCGACGATACAGAAATCGGCCGCATCGCGTGTTGCGACGCCCGGTCGCATTGCGACAATACGTTGCACCGCAGCGACCGTCGGCCGCGTTCCGCGCGCCCTCGCCGCTTGACTTCCGTCCGCCTGCTACTACCCTTTTATTCCAGGACTGCAGTCGAGGCATGAACGCACAACCGCTCACACCTCCCTGCCGGAGGAACGGTTCATGAACGAAGCCCTCGAACGCCGCGCGCTGCTGCTGCATCTCGGCGGCGTGATGCGCACGCTCAGTTGCCTGCTCGAAAGCGAGCGCGACGACACGACGATCGGCGCGCTGATCGCGACGCGGCCGATGCTGGCCGACCTGCCGCTGCTCGAACACGTGTTCGATCGCATGACGGTGCGCGAATTCGCGAGCGCCGTGCTGCATGCGTTCTGCCTGTGGCCGCAGCAACTGCTCGACGCTCAACTCGACCGCGATGCGCTCGCCGCGCCGGTCTGCGCGAAGCTGTTCGCCGGCAACCCGCGCGGCTGGGCACGCTACACCGCATCGCTCGCAACCGACGTGCCGTGGTTCGGTGTCGGCATCCAGCCGACCGAGGGGCCGCCCGACCGGGCGGCCCCTTCCGGGCAGACGGATCCGGTCGCGCGAACCGCGTAACGCGTGTGGCCGCCGCACGTGTTCACGCACGCAAGCGCGTGCGTACGCGCGCGTCGCACCGTCGTGCCCGCACGCTGGCGGACGCAGCCGTGCACACGTGAGCGCAGGACATTCCTATAACGAAGGCCCGTGGAGGTGACCCATGTTGATCGGTGTGCCGAAGGAGATCAAGAACCATGAATATCGCGTCGGGCTCACACCGGCCGGCACGCGCGAACTGACCCGCCACGGACACCAGGTCCTGGTGCAGCGCAGCGCCGGCACGGCGATCGGGCTGCGCGACGACGACTATGCGGCCGCCGGCGCGACGCTGTGCGACGGCGCAGCGGAGGTTTTCGCCCGCGCCGACATGGTCATCAAGGTCAAGGAGCCGCAACCGGCCGAGTGCGCGATGCTGCGGCGCGGCCAGATGCTCTATACGTACCTGCATCTCGCGCCCGATCCGGAACAGACGGCGGCGCTCGTCAAATCCGGCGCGGTGTGCATTGCCTATGAAACGGTGACCGGGCCCGGCGGCGGGCTGCCGCTGCTCGCGCCGATGAGCGAGGTCGCCGGACGCATGTCGATCCAGGTCGCGGCGACGCACCTCGAAAGCCCGCGCGGCGGGATGGGCCTGCTGATGGGCGGCGTGCCGGGCGTGCCGGCCGCGCACGTCGTCGTGCTCGGCGCGGGCGTCGTCGGCACGGGCGCGTTGCAGATGGCGGTCGGCATGGGCGCGCGGGTCGTCGTGCTCGACAACAACGTCGGCCGCCTGCGCCAGCTCGACCTGATCTTCGGCAACCGGATCACGACGGTCTGTTCGAACGCGCACACGATCGAGGAAGCGGTACGCGACGCGGACGTCGTGATCGGCGCGGTGCTCGTGCCCGGCGCGTCGGCGCCGCGCCTCGTCACGCGCGACCTGATCGCGAAGATGCGCACCGGCGCCGTCGTCGTCGACGTCGCGATCGACCAGGGCGGCTGCTTCGAGACCTCGCATCCGACCACGCACGCGGACCCGACCTTCGTCGTCGACGGCGTCGTGCATTACTGTGTCGCGAACATGCCCGGCGCGGTCGCGCGCACGTCGACGTTCGCGCTGAACAACGCGACGATCGGTTACGCGATCGCGCTGGCCGACCACGGCTGGAAACGTGCGATGGCCGACGACGTGCATCTGCGCGCGGGCCTGAACGTATGCGACGGGCACGTCACCTACGAAGCGGTCGCGCGCTCGCTCGGGCTGCCGTACGTGCCCGCGGAGGACATGCTGGCCTGACGTCACGCGGCCTGGCGCGCATCCATCCGCTTCACCAGCGCGGCCAGCGCCGCGGAAATTTCGACGTCGACCGGCTCCGCCGTGCCCAGCGCACGCGTGCGCGCCGGCAGCGTCGCGAGCTGGCTCGCCGCATACGCGCGGCTCTCGCCGAGCGACGGCAACGCGAGCGGCACGCCATCGCGCATGACGGGCACGAGCAGCGCGGCGCCCGGCCGCGTTTCGCGCGCGAGCGCCAGGCAGTCGGCCGCGATCCGGCCGTCCGCGTCGACGCGCCGGAACACCTGCTTGCGGCCCGGCCATGTCGCCTTGCCTTCGGACCGCTTGCGGCGCGGCAGACTCGCGTACTCGACGAGCTTGTACGCGCAGTCGAGCGACGGCGCATCCGCCGACGTGTTCATCCGCGTGCCGATGCCGAAGCCATCGATCGGCGCGCCCCGCGCGAGCAGATCGTGCAGCCCGTATTCGTCGAGATTGCCGCTCGCGAAGATCGTCACGTGCGCAAGCCCGCCGCGATCGAGGATGCCGCGCACCCGCCGCGCATGCGCGGCAAGGTCGCCGCTGTCGAGCCGCACGCCCTTGATCGCGATCCCTTCCGGCGCAAGCTTGCGCGCCGTCTCCACGACGATCTGCGCGGCGCGTTCCGTGTCGTACGTATCGATCAGAAGCACCGCGTTGTCCGGCTGCGAGCGCGCAAAATCCTCGAACGCGCGCGCCTCGTCGCGATGCGCCTGCACGTACGAATGCGCCATCGTGCCGAACACGGGGATGCCGTAACGCTCCGCGGCCTGTACCGTCGCCGTGCCCGAAAAGCCCGCGAGATAGCTCGCGCGCGCCGACAGCAGCCCCGCTTCCGCGCCATGCGCGCGACGCAGGCCGAAGTCGACGAGCAATCGTCCGGGCGCGGCCAGCACCACGCGCGCCGCCTTGCTCGCGACGAGCGTCGCGTAATGCAGCAGGTTCATCACGCGGCTCTCGACGAGCTGCGCCTCGCGCAACGGCGCGGTGATCCGCAGGATCGGCTCGTCGGCGAAGCAGACGGTGCCTTCGGGCATCGCTTCCACCGCACCGGAGAAGCGCCAGTCGGCAAGCGACGCGACGAAGTCCGCGCGGAAGCGCCCCGTACGGGCCAGGTAGTCGAGGTCGGCGTCCGTGAACCGCGCGTGCTCCAGGTAGTCGAGCACGGGCGCGAGCCCCGACGCCATCAGGAAGTTGCGCTGCGGCGGCAACGCGCGCACGAAGAACTCGAAGCTCGCGAGGTCGTTCATCGCGGCGTCGAAGTACGCCTGCAGCATCGTGAGCTCGTAGAGATCGGTCAGCAGCATGCCTTCGCCGGCATCGCCCGTCGCGCCCGCCATCACGCCTCCTTCGTGCGGTGCCGCGCCGGCTCGCGATGCGTGCTGGCCGCACCGCTGCCCGCACCGCCCATCGTGCGCGCAAGCAGCGGCCGCAATTGCGCGAGCGTCCGCGTGTTGAGCACGTCGGTGCAGGTAAGCCAGCCGCGCCGCGCCTGGTCGACGCCGAAGCCGAGATCGTCCAGTTCGTCGGCGCGATGCGCGTCCGAGCCGATCGACACCAGCACACCGGCCTGCGCAGCCTCGCGGCACCAGATGTCCGCGAGATCGAGCCGCTGCGGCTGCGCATCCAGTTCGAGGAAACAGCCGCGCGCCCGCGCGTGCTCGATCACGCGCGGCACGTCGAGCTCGCATGCGTCCCGTTCGCCGAGCAGGCGGCCGGTCGGATGCGCGAGGATCGTGAAATGCGGATGGTCCATCGCCCGCAGCATGCGATCGGTCTGCGCGGCACGCGGCAGGTCCAGCCCGTCGCGCACCGCGCCGACGACGAGGTCGAGCCGGCCGAGCAAGTCGTCCGGCAAGTCGAGGCTGCCGTCTTCGCGAATGTCCACCTCGACGCCCTTCAGCAGCGCGAAATCGTCGAACGATGCGTTCAGCCGGTCGATGTCGTCGATTTGCCGCGCGAGCCGCCCGGCGTCGACGCCCCGCCTGCGGCCGTCGCGCTGCGCCAGATCGGTGATCGCGAGATACGCAAGCCCGCGCGCGCGGGCGGCATCCGCCATCGCGCGCAGGCCGTCGTGGCCATCCGATGCATCGGTATGCGCATGCAGGTCGCCGCGCAGATGCTTGCGCTCGACGAGCGCCGGCAGGTCGCCCGCCCGCGACGCATCGATTTCGCCATGATCCTCGCGCAGCTCGGGCGGCACCCAGTGCAGGCCGATCGCGCCGTAAACCGACGCCTCGGTCGCGCCGGCGATCCGTTCGTCGCCGCGAAACACGCCGTATTCGTTGATCTTCAGGCCGCCGGCCTGTGCGATGCGGCGCAACGCGATGTTGTGCGATTTCGACCCGGTGAAGTACACGAGCGCCGCGCCGAACGCATCCGCTTCGACGACGCGCAGGTCGACCTGCAGGCCGCTGCGCAGCACGACGCTCGAGCGCGTCGCCCCGTTCGCCAGCACGCGCTCGACTTCGCCGTAGCCGACGAACGCGTCGGCCACCGCCACCGGGTCGCGCGCGGTCACGAGCACGTCGAGGTCGCCGACGGTCTCGCGGCGGCGCCGGAAGCTGCCGGCCGGCACCACGTCGCCGACGCCCGCCACCGCGCGCAATCGATCGAGCAGCGGCTTCAACGATTGCTCGGCAAACGGCAGCAGGAATCGCTGCGGCGCATGATGCAGGCGTTCGTCGATCGCTTCGAGCAGATGCGCTTCGGTTTTCGCGCCGAAGCCCGGCAGTTCGCGAACGCGTCCGCTCTTCGCCGCCGCCTTCAGCTGCTCGAGCGTGTCGACATGCAGCCCGTCGTGCAGCGCCTTCACGCGTTTCGCGCCGAGCCCCTGCACGTCGAGCAATTCGACGACCGCCGGTGGCAGCGCGCGGCGCAGCGTCTGCTGCAGCTCGCAGGTGCCGGTCGCCGCGATTTCGCGCAGCTTCGACGCGAGGTCGACGCCGATCGACGGGATCCGGCCGAGGTCGTCGCCATTCGCAACCATCGTGGGAATGTCGCGGCCGTAGTCGGCGATCGTGCGCGCGGCATTGCGGTAAGCGCGCACCCGAAACGGGTTGGCGCCCTGTATTTCGAGCAGGTCGGCGATCTCGGCAAACACCGCCGCACATTCGGCATTGTGGATCGACATGATCGGCGTGGCTCCATTCCACGTGGATTGCGCTGCCTGAATGCGGCAGCGCCTGCCCGCCCGGCGCGTTGACGATGAACGCCGGGCGCCATGTCCCATCCTACGCCGCCTGCCCGCTCCGCGCAGGCACCGGGCGCCGCCGCTCGCGCGCGGCGCCGCATGCATGGGTCGTGCCGGAACGCCGGCGGCGGCGCCCGCCGGTCGACGGCGTGGCGATCGGCCCGCGCGGCGGCCGGCACGACAAGAGCAGTATCGCGCGGTCCGGCGCCGTTGCGTGATGCCGGTTCGTTATGGTGGCGATGGGTGGCCGTGCGGCTTCGTCACGCTGCATCGCCACCGGCGAGCGCCTTCGATCCTTCCGCATAACCACGCGCCTGCAATTCGGCGAGCATCGACGCCGAAAAATCGTAGTCGGTCGCGAAGGACACGGGCCCCGTGCGGTGCAGCGCGATCCGCTCGATGCGGATCGGCGCGCGATTGCCCATCAGCCGGATATAGAGCGGCTGCTGGCGGATCGCGCTGGCGGCCGGCTCCGCGACGTGCGTCATGATGCTGCCGACGAGATCGCTGAAGTCGTTCGCGTATTCCTCGAAACGCAGGTCGCTGCGCACGCGGTCCATATAGCTGATTTCCTCGCGGCGCAGCATCACTTCGACGAGGTTTTCCGGCATCCGCTTGCTGCCGCTAAACAGATCGACGATGAAGATCCGCCCGCCGATCCGGCCGCAGCGCTCGAGCACGAGGCCGAGCGGCGAGTTGCTGACGATGCCGCCGTCCCAGTATGCGTGCCCGTCGAGCTTCGTCCACGGGATCCCCGGCGGCAGGCTGCCGCTCGCGAGCAGGTGCTCGGGCGTCAGCCGGTCGACGTAGCTGTCGAAGATGCGCGGCTCGCCGGTCTTCACGTCGACGGCGCTGATCAGCAGACGCGTCGGGCTGTCGCCGAGCGAATCGAAATCGACATACTTTTTGATCAGCGCAAGGACCGGATGCGGGTCGTAGAGGCTCGTCGTGCGTCCGTAGAGCCAGTCGATGCCGTTCAGCGGATTCCACCAGCGCGGCTGCAGGAAGTTCGGCACGCCGAACCAGAACACATACGCGGAGAGCATCATCTGCTGCCATTGCGGGCCGCCGGTCGCCGGCAGCGGGATCGCGAGCTCGCGCCAGAACGCGTCGAGCGCGCGCGACGGCGCCTTCGGATTGCTCGCGATGATCGCGCCGTTGAACGCGCCGATCGACACGGCCGACACGATGTCAGGCCGGATCCCGTGCTCGTCGAGCGCGCGCGCGACGCCGCATTCGAACGCGCCGAGCGCGCCGCCGCCCTGCAGGATCAGCATCGTCTGTACCGGCAGGCGATCGAGCGGAAAGCGGACGTCATGCAGGCGTCCATGCTCCGTCTTCAGGTCGAGCCGCAGCGAGATCGCGTCGGCCAGCGATGCGATGCTCTCGGCCGGCTGGTCGACTGCGAACGCCGCGCGCAGCACGTCGTCCTTCAGGTACAGCAGCGCATACGGACGGTCGCCGATCGTGCCGCGCCCGATCGTGTCGGTCGCGCCGGACTGGTCGCCGAGAAAGTTGTACGACACGCCGAACACGTCGCCGAAGAAGATCGACACGTCGCGATACGGCACCTGGCGGCCCGCCATGTTGCGCGCGGCGATCTTGCCTTGCCGGATCGCGTTGTCCCAGTGCTCGATGCGGCGCCGCACGCCGAAGATCGGGTCGTGGAAGTTCGCGACGTCGCCCGCCGCATAGATGTTCGGATCGGCCGTGCGCAGGAATGCGTCGACCTCGATGCCATCGTCGATCGGCAGGCCGCTGTCCGCCAGGAACGTGCAGTTCGGCGTCACGCCGACGGCGATGATCGCCACGTCGCACGGCAACGTGTCGCCGTCGCTCGTCTCGACCGCATCGACGTTGCCGTCGCCCAGCAGTGCGCGGACGTCGCAGCGCGTGCGAACCGCGATCCCGCGCTCGGCACAGCAGCGCGCGAAGAACTGCGACAGGTGCTCCGACTGCAGCCGCGGAAACACGACCGGCTCGCGCTCGAGCAGCGTCACATGCAAGCCGCGTTCCTGCAGCGTCGCGGCGAGTTCGATGCCGATGAAACCGGCGCCGACGATCACGACCCGCCGGGCCCGGGCGAGCGCATGCTGCAACGCACGCATGTCGGCCAGCGTATGCAGGCACAGCACGCCCGCGAGATCGATGCCCGGCACCGGCGGCACGAGCGGCGACGTGCCTGTCGCGATCAGCAGCTTGCGGTAGAGGAAGTCGCCATGCGTGTCGGTCCGGACGATGCGCGCGTGCCGGTCGACATGCGTCGCATGTGCGCCGAGCAGCAGATCGATCCGCAACTGTGCGTAGAACGCCGCGTCGTGCAGCGCAAGATTTGCGCCGGATTTTGCGCCGGAATCGCCGGCGCCGCCGCCAGCATCAGGCAGCTTCGTGAGCGGCGGACGGCGGTACGGCAATTCCGCTTCGCCGCACAGCATCGCTATGCTGGCTGCGTCATCCTCGCGGCGCAGCGTCTGCGCGGCGGTCGCGCTCGCGATCCCGCCGCCGATCAACAGGTAATCGACTTCCCGCATCGCGTTCCCCGCTTTTCGGCGGTTCGCCACGGTTCGCGAACCGTACGCGGCGTCAGAGCGACGGGCGCGTCCCCGTCGCATACCGCCGTTCGTGCAGTTGCTGGCAATGCGCGCACCGCTCGGCCATCGGCCGCGCCAGCAGGCGTTCGTAGCCGACGGGCGCGTCGCAGTCCGCACAGTCGCCGTAGGTTCCGTCGCGCATCCGCTGCAATGCGCGGCCGATCGCGCGCAGTTCCGCGAGCTTCATGCCGATCAGCGCATGATCGACGTCGACGAACAGATCGGCGTTCGCCTCGTCGCCTTCGTCCGGCGCCGCGCCGGCCAGGTCAGCGTACGACTCGGACGCGCGCTGGTGCTCGCTCGCGCGGATTTCCGCGCGCAACGTCTGCTCGCCCTCGCTCAGCCTGCGATGCAGCGTCTGCAATTGCTGTTCGTCGAGCGCCATCGTCGTGCTCCTTCTCCGGATTCCGCAGGTCGCAGACAGGCACGGCATGCGGCGTGGCCTGGCGCGCGGAAAAGCGTGTGCAGCACGCGCCGCGCGACCGGTTCGGCACCCGGTCAGACGACACGCCGGGCGCTTCGACGCAGCATAAACCCAATGTGCAGACGTGTGTTGATCGGCGTCACGCGGTGCGGAACGTGCTCGCGTAAAGCGGGGACCGACGCGAAATCGTTTCGCATTCGCGCGCGGCGCTACGTGCGGCGAGCCGGCGGACTTCGCGGTTCGCGCCCTGGGTGCGCGTCGACGCGTGACGGGACGTATCGACGCCGATGCGTGCGAGCAGGCCACAACCCTGCGGCGTCAGTGCCGGGCGCGGTGTTTCGCCTGGCGCGCCGGAGACCAGTTCAACGTACTCCTGCGAGACGAGCGCGTCGAAATCGGGACTGGATCGATCGACATGCTGCGGCGCCTGCGCGACCAGCAGCAGCGTGGACAATTCGTGCGGGGTCAGCATTGCTGTGAACTCCTCGTAACGAATGGCGCGCCGCGCCTTCTGGCACGAAAGTGACGGCGCGAACCGTGATACGCAGTGTGACCCGAGTGCAGCGCGCAAAAGAATGCGGGCTTTCCACACCTGCCGGGTGGCAATCGATGTGCTTGTCGCGCGGCATGCGTCATGTCGGCATCCCGCATTCGATATGACCAATGCGCGACGCATGCGCTGCAGTCACGCTTCGTTAGCGTCGCTAACGTTTTCCGTATCTGCCCGCACCATCGCTCGGCTGTCGCCGTTCGAGTTCGTCGAGACGCGCGATCAACGTTTTCGCGACGGTCGCCGCGCGGCCGCCGGCCCGCAGCCGGCCGCCGATCGCCTCGAGCCGCGCACGCCAGTACGCGGGCCGCAGCACCGCCGTCGTCGCAGTTGCGCACTCGCGCGCGTCGACACGCGACAGTGCGTCGATCATCGCCTCGACATGGCGCAACTCGCGTTCGTCCTCATCGTCCCATGCCATCGCGTGCTCCGATCCGCTCATGCGCATGCCGTTGCCTGCGTCACTGCCCGCACAGTGTAGGCAACGCATTTGACGGAAATCTGACGACTATCGTGCTCGTATCGACGCATCGGATGCAACGGCGTGACGCAGCGCGCTTGAGGTCGATCAATCCCCTGCACAAAGGTGCGCCGTAAAGTGGTGACAGGCCGCACGCGCGCACCGTGCGCCGGCGCGCGCGTGCGATCCGCTCGACACTCGGGAGACAGCTATGGTTTTCGGCGTCATTATCTGGGTCGCGCTGGCGGCCCTGTTTCCGACGATGGTCGTGCCGACGATCCAGCACGCCGTCGCGCCTTCCACCATGCCCGCCGCGCCCGATGCGCAGCCCAAGGACGCTACCGTCGCGCCGCAGGTCAGTGCTGCGCAGGCCTCAGGTTGACGGCACATGGCCCGTGGCGATATGGGTTCACGCCAGTTGCTACGGACTGCGTATCGCGTGACGTGATCCTTCCGCGCCGGGCGGGCGAGTCGCCGGCGTGGCTCGTGCTGTTCGATTCGCTGCGCGATTTGCTGCCCGATTTTCTGCCCGGCCTGGCGCTTCGTTCGACTGCCGCGACAGGGCGCTGACGCGTCCGCCCCGCCCGCCTGCGCTCAGCGCACGTCCTCACCGAGCCATTTCTTGCTGATCGCGCCATACTCGCCGTCCTTGAACAGCGTATCGAGCGCTGCATTGATCGCTTCGCGCAGCTTCGGGCTGTCCTTGCGCACCGCAATGCCCATCTTCTCCGGATACAGCAGCGGCCCGGCCGGCTTCGCGTCGATGTTCTTCTCGCGGATCGTCAGGATGCCCGCGATGCGGTCCGTCACGAACCCTTCGATCCGGCGGTTCTGCAGATCGATCAGGATGTCCGGCAGCCCCTTGTAAGTCTTCACCTGCACGTCCGGCCGGTTCTTGCGCAGCCACGCCTCGTAGGTTTCGCCGAGCGTGACGCCGACCACCTTGCCCTTCAGCTGGTCGATGCCCTGCACGCTGCTGCCCTTCGGCACGAACAGCTGCGCACCCGAGCGGTAGTAGGTCTGCGAAAAGTCGACCGCCTTCAGCCGCTCGTCGGTGATCGCGAGGCTGCCGATGATCGCGTCGTATTTGCCGGCCAGCAGCCCGCCGACAATGCCGTCCCATGCGGTCATCACCGGCACCGGCTTCGCGCCGAGTCGGCCCGCGATCCGGTTGCCGATGTCGACGTCGAAGCCGTTCAGCTTGCCGGATTCGTCGATGAAGCTGAACGGCGGGTACTTGCCGGTCAGCGCGAACGTCAGGTTGCCGGTCTGCTTCACCTTGTCGAGATCGTCGGCATGGGCCGCCACGCTCGCGGTGCCGATCAGCGCCGCGCAGAAAGCGAAAGTCAGTCGTTGCAGCAAGGTCATCGTCAGTCTCCAGAGTAGTCTTCGTGAATCGAACGGCCTGCGCCGTTCGACGTGAGGAAATCGCTTGCGCGTTACGGCCGGGCGACCTCGAACAGCGCCGCCGCGCCCTGCCCGCCGCCGATGCACATCGTCACGACGACGTGCGTGACGCCGCGGCGCGCCCCTTCGAGCAGCGCGTGGCCGACCATGCGTGTGCCGGTCATCCCGTACGGATGGCCGAGCGCGATGCTGCCGCCGTTGACGTTCACCGTTTCGTACGACAGCGCGAGCGCGTCCACGCAATGCACGACCTGCGACGCAAACGCCTCGTTCAGCTCCCAGAGGCCGATATCCGCAACCGACAGCCCCGTACGTTCGAGCAGCCGGCGCACGGCCGGCACGGGCCCGACGCCCATCTCGTCGGGCCGGCAGCCCGCGACCGTGCACGCGACCATCCGCCCGAGCGGCGGCGTCGCGAGCGTGTGCAGCATCGCGTCGGACACCACCGCGCAGGCTGCCGAGCCGTCCGCCAGCGCGCATGCGTTGCCGGCCGTCACGGTGCCGCCGTCGCGCACCGGGTCGAGCACGGCCAGCGCATCGGCGGTCGTGCCCGGCCGCCCGCATTCATCGGCCGCCACGCGCAGCGCGCGCGGCGTGCTGGCGCCGCTGGCCTTGTCGTGCTCGAGCTTGCGCACGTCCACCGCGACGATCTCGTCGTGCAGCAGCCCCGCCTGCGCCGCACGCGCGGCGCGTTGCTGGCTGAGCGCCGCGTAGTCGTCCTGCGCGCGGCGCGACACGCGGTAGCGGTGCGCGACGATGTCGGCCGTGTCGACCATCGGCAGGTATGCATCCGGATTCCGTTCGAGCAGCAGCGCATCCTGCTGGCGATGCCGATTCATGTGCGCGTTCTGCACGAGGCTGATCGACTCGACGCCGCCCGCGAGAATCGCGTCCGCTTCGCCACCGGCGATGCGCGCCGACGCGAGCGCGATCGACATCAGCCCCGACGAGCATTGCCGGTCGACGGTCATGCCCGGCGTCGTCACGGGCAGGCCGGCCGCGAGCGCGGCGAGCCGCCCGATGTTGTAGTACTGCGTGCCTTCCGGCAGCGCGCAGCCGAGGATCACGTCGTCGATGCGTTCGGGATCGATGCCGCTGCGCGTCACCGTTGCCTGCAGCGACAACGCCGCGAGCGTCGGCGCCGTCGTATCGTTGAACGCGCCGCGAAACGCGCGGCCGATGGGCGTGCGTGCGTAGCCGACGATCCATGCCTGGCGTGGCGTATGCGTCATGCTGCCCCCTCCTCGACCGTGAAATCGGCTTCGGTGACGGTGCGCAACTCCGCGACGCTCAGCGCACCGAGACGCTCGACGAGCCGCAGCCCGTCGTCGCCGCACGCGAACACCGCATGCTCGGTGATGATCGTCGCGACCCGCCGCCGCGCGGTGAGCGGCAGCGTGCAACGCGCGACGATCTTCGGCCGGCCGTTCTTGTCGACATGCGGCATCGTGACGATCACGCGGCGCGCCTTCTGCGCGAGTTCCGCGCCGCCGCCGATGCCGGCGACGAGGCTGCCGGGCACGAGCCAGTTCGCGAGATCGCCATGCGCGGACACCTGCAGCGCGCCGAGAAACGTGATGTCGATCAGCCCGCGCCGGATCATCCCGAACGATGCGGCGCTGTCGACGATCGCGCCGCCCGGCACGACCGACACGTAGCCGCCGCCCGCATCGATCAGCTGGCTGTCGAGATCGTCCGGACGCGCGAGCGCGCCGACGCCGACGATGCCGTTTTCCGAGTGGATCCACGCGGCCGACGGATCGTCGAGAAACGAAGGAATCAGCGTCGGCAGCCCGATGCCGAGGTTGATCAGCTGGCCGCGCGCGACTTCGCGTGCGGCGCGCCGCGCGATCACATGGCGCGGGTCAGCGCAGGATGGGCCGGTATTCATCGAGGTCTCCGTCAATCTGGATCAAGGCATGCACGTGGATGCCCGGCGTATGCACGCTGTCGGGGCCGAGCGGCGCGTCGTCGATCGTGCGCGTTTCGACCAGCACGCGATCGGCCGCCATCGCCATCAGCGGCGAGAAGTTGCGCGCGGCGCCGCGGTAGCTGAGGTTGCCGTATGCGTCGGCGCGATCCGCGCACAGCAGCGCGAAGTCCGCACGCAGCGCCGGTTCGAAATACAGCGTGCGGCCGCCGACCGAGATCGGCTCGCGCGACGCGCCCAGTTCCGGCGGCAGCTCGATATCGGTGACCACGCCCGGCAGCCCGACGCCCGCACAGCGGATCCGCTCCGCGAACAGTCCCTGCGAGAAGAACTCGACCTGCAGCGTGCCGGCCAGGTGCGCACGCCGCGCAGGGCCGCTCAGCCCGAGATGCGTGGTCAGCAGCCGGCTCACGACACCCGCTTCGATCAGCCGCGATACGCCATAGCCGTCCTGATTCGCGTCGTTCTTGATGATCGTCAGATCGCGCTTGCGTTGCCGCTTCAGCTCCGCGAGCAGCGAAAACGGCGTGCCCGGCGATCCGAAGCCGCCGACCATGATCGACGCGCCGTCGGGAATCGGCGCGATCGCGTCGGCCAGTTGCATGCGTTTGCTCATCGCCGCCCGCCTCAACGCGCCACCGCGCGGAACGCTTCGTCGAGCCGCCCGACGATCTCGTCGCACTGTGCGCGCGTGGTGATCAGCGGCGGCGCGATCAGCGTGTGGTCGCCCGTCTCGCCCATCAGCGACTTGCGCGGATAGATGATCACGCCGTGCTCGCGGGCGACGCGCGTCACCTGCTCGCCGAACTTCAGCGACGGGTCGAACGGCGTCTTCGCCGCGCGGTCGGCCACGTACTCGATCGCCAGCAGGAAACCGCGGCCGCGCACGTCACCGATGAAGTCGTGCTGCGCGGCGAGCTGCTCGAGCTGGCTGCGCAGATAGGCGCCCGTCGACGCCGCGTGGTCGACCAGCCTTTCACGCTCGATCACGTCGATCACCGCGAGCGCCGTCGCGCTCGCGAGCGGATTGCCCGCGTACGTATAGCCGTGCTGGAACCCGCCCGCCGCGAGGATCGGATCGGTCAGCTCCGCACGCGTGACGATCGCGGACGTCGGGTAGTAGCCGGCGCCGAGCCCTTTCGCGAGACACAGGATGTCGGCCTCGACGTCCCAGTGCTGGAAGCCGAACCAGCGCCCCGTGCGGCCCACGCCCGTCATCACTTCGTCGAGGATCAGCAGGATCCCGTGCCGCGAGCAGATCTCGCGGATGCGCGCGAAGTACGCATCGTGCGGCACTTCCGCGCCCGTGCTCGCGCCGCCGATCGGCTCCGCGACGAACGCGGCGACGTGGTGGGCGCCCGCGTCAAGGATCGCGGCTTCGAGCTCGTCCGCGCAGTCGAGCGCATGCTGCTCGGCGCTCTTGCCTTCCGGCACACGGTACTGCGTCGGCGACGCGACCTTCGGATAAAGCTGGAACATCGGCTGGAACGGCTGCGTGAGCGGCGTGTAGCTCGTCATCGCGAGCGCGCCCATCGTCGAGCCGTGATACGACGGCTTACGTGCAATGAACACATTGCGCTGCGGCTCGCCTTTGCAGACCCAGTACTGGCGCGCGAGCTTGAGCGCCGACTCGACCGATTCCGAGCCGCCGCTCGAGAAGAACACGCGGTCGAAACGCCCGCCGACGAGGCCGATCAGCTTCTCGGCGAGGTCGAGCGCCGGCTGGTTCTCGAACTGGGTGCGATACGCGAACGCGACCTTGTCGAGCTGCGCGAGCATCGCATCGCGGATCGCCGGATGCCCGTGCCCGAGCTGCGCGACGATCGCGCCGGAGCACGCGTCGATATAGCGCCTGCCGTCGGTATCCCACGCGTAGATGCCCTCGGCCCGCGCGACGGTCGGCAGTTGCACGGCGGACTGATAGAAGAGATAGTCGCTCATTGACGTCCTTTGCTTGGTGTATTCGTGAATGCGATGCCGCGCTCAGCGGATGTCGGCGAGAAACGCCTGCGTACGCTCGTGCGACGGCTGGTGGAAGATCTCCGACGGCCGGCCGGCCTCGACCACGCGGCCGTCCGCCATGAACACGACGCGGTCCGCGACGCGCTCCGCGAAGCGCATTTCATGCGTGACGATCATCATCGTCATGCCGGCCTTCGCGAGCCGCTCCATCACCGCGAGCACGCCGCCGACCATCTCCGGGTCGAGCGCCGACGTCGGTTCGTCGAACAGCATCGCGTCGGGCTTCAGCGCGAGCGCCCGCGCGATCGCGACGCGCTGCTTCTGGCCACCGGACAGGTTGCCGGGGTACACGTGCTGCTTGTCGAGCACGCCGACCTTGTCGAGCAGCGCGCGCGCTTCGTCGCGCGCCTGCGCCGCGCCCATCCCGAGCAGCTGCATCGGCGCGAGTGTCAGGTTCTCGAGCACCGTCAGGTGCGGAAACAGGTTGAAATGCTGGAACACCATGCCGACCTTCATGCGCATCGCGTTCAGGTAGCACTCCTGCGCGTGGTGGCTGCGGCGCGGGTCGTTGACGAGGCTGCCGAGCACCCGAACCTCGCCGCGCGTCGGCGTTTCCAGATGGTTCACGCAGCGCAGCAACGTGCTCTTGCCCGAGCCGCTCGGGCCGATCAGCACGACCACCTCGCCCTTGTGCACGTCGAGCGAAATGCCCTTGAGCACGTCGAGCGCCCCGTAGGTCTTGTGAATGTCGCGCAGCGCGATCTGCGGTTCCGGCCGGTTCATGCGCGGCCTCCCTTCAGGATCAGGCGCTGTTCCATCTGGCGCAGCAGCAGGCTCGTTCCGGTCGTCAGCAACGCATAGATCATGGCGCAGGCAAAGTAGAGTTCGAAAGGCTTGAAGGTCGCGCCGACGAGCTGCTGCGTGCGCATGAACAGCTCCGCGAGCGTGATCGTCGATACGAGCGACGTGTCCTTGGTGAGGATGATCAGGTTGTTGCCGAGCGGCGGCACGATCAGCTTCAGCGCCTGCGGCAGCAAGACGAGGCGCATCGTGCGCGCGGCGCCGAAGCCGAGCGAACGCGACGCTTCGATCTGCCCGTGCGGAATCGCGAGGATCCCCGCGCGGATCGTCTCCGCGTTGTACGCACCGACGTTGAGCGCGAGCCCGATCACGCCGGACGTGAACGGCGACAGCTCGATCCCGAACTGCGGCAGACCGAAATAGATGATGAAGAGCTGCACGAGCAGCGGCGTCGAGCGGATCAGCCAGATATACGCGCTCATCGCATCGCGCAGCGCGCGATGCCGCGACAGCTTGCCGAGCGCGGCGCCGAGGCCGATCGCGAGGCCGAACACGGTGGCGAGCAGCGTCAGCTGCACCGTCACCCCGGCCGCCTGGAACAGCATCGGCAAGTACTTGAGAACGAGTTGGAAATCGAACATGGCATGACCGGGCAGCGCGCATCGCCAGCGGGCGAAACGGCGCTGAGGGGTGTCTCCGTATGTTGAGTGACCGATTTGATTCATCACCCCGCTGCAGGCCGCGAGGCTTGCAGCAGAATGAACCGGCGCGTTGTTTGACTGGCTTGCAGTCTCGCTTTGAATTATTTTTCGGTCAATATATGATCTTTTTTGATCAATTGATTGGCGGGAGCGAACATGCGGACCGACTTCAGTCTGCGCGACATCGAGATCTTTCACGCAATCGCCACGGCCGGCTCCACGCGTCAGGCGGCGGTGCAGCTCGGCATGACGCAGTCGGCCGTGAGCCACGCGCTCGCGCGGCTCGAGGAGAGCCTGCGCATCCGGCTGTTCGCGCGCGAGAACCAGCGGCTGCAGATCTCGCCGGCCGGACGCTACATGCTCGACGAGGCCGTGCAGCTGCTCGACCGGCTGAACCGCATCGAGGAAGAGATTTCACTGCTGCAGGAAAGCGGTGTCGCGTCGCTGCGCATCGGCTGCGCGCCGGGGCTGTGCCACCGCTTCGGCCCGCGGCTCGCGCAGCAGTATGCGCACGCGCATTCGGGCACGGGCGTCGCGCTAGACGTCGCCGCGAGCGGCCGCCTGATCTCGGACGTCGAAGGCGGCCGCCTCGATCTCGCGATCGTCTCGTACGAGATTCATGAGCCGGGCCTGATCTTCACGCCGGTGTTCGGCGCGAAGATGGTCGCGCTGCTCACGCGCAAGAACCGGCTTGCCGCGCGCAAGCTGCTGACTTACGCCGATCTCGCGGACCAGCAATACATCAAGCCGATCCAGTCCGATCACCTCGTCTACGACGATTCGAGCGACCGGCGCCGGGTCGGCTACGAATTGCGCGTCAGCATGAGTTCGCTCGGCGAGGTGATCCGGCTCACCGGTGGCGTGAGCCTGCTCAATGCGCTGACCGCGGCTGACCTTTGCGCAAACCGCGAACTGGTCGCGCGCGCGTTCGATTCGAGCCAGTGGTTCAACTTCTATCTCGTGCACCAGCATGCGCTGAAGGACAACCCGGCGGTTGGCGACGTGCTCGATATCGCGAAGGCGTGTGTGCAGGAGACCGCGCAGGCTACCGCGTATCCGGATGCGTTCGTGATCCGTTGAACGCGGCGGCGGCGGCGCTCGCGCGGCGCGACGCGTCGCCGCGGCATGTGTCAACAGTCGTAAACGGCGTCTCGCACTGCCAGCGTCAGCGCGCCCGACATGCCCTCGTAGGCCGTATTCGTCAGCAGCAGGACCGTCAGGCCGCGCGCCGCATCGATAAACCAGCTGTGACCGTATACGCCGCCCCATTGGAGCGTGCCGGCGCTTTGCGGCGATCCGGCAATTGCCGGATCGACCAGCAGGGCCCCGCCGTAGCCGAAGCCCCAGCCCGGCCCGCGGGTTTCGGAGTCGTGCGGCGCGTGGTCCGTACGGATCGCGGCGCGCAGCGCATCCGGCAGAAACGCGCTGCCATCGCGCAGTATCTCGAGCAAACGCAACACATCGTCTGCGCTGCCGTACATGCCCGCGCCGCCTGACGGAAACGCCGCTTCGTCGAATACCCGCGACGGTGCGAACCGAACTGCGACGCCATGTCCGTCGGGCAACGGCACGACAATGTTGTCGTCCATCCTCACCGGCTGGGGCACGGCGTTCGCATACGGCACCGCGAAGCGCGCGGGCTCGTGCGATACGAAGCCCGTGTCGCGCATGCCCAGCGGACCGGTAACATACCGCGCCACCGCATCGCCGAGCGGCTCGCCGGTCGCCCGCTCGATCACGGCGCCCAGCACGTCGAGTGCGAGCGAATATTGCCATGCGGTGCCCGGGGCGAACACCAGCGGGGCCGCAGCCAGCCGCCGCAGGTTCTCGTCGAGGTCAAACTCGACGCTGTCGATCCCGTCGGAGATTCCGAGGCGATGATAGGCGCTGTCGGGCGCCTCCGCCAGGCCATAGCTCAATCCGGCCGTATGCGTGAGCAGTTGATGGATCGTCAGCAGCGGCGCACTGCCGTCCGGCAGCTTCGGCGTGAAATCGGGAAGCCAGCGCGACACGGGATCGTCGAGGTTCAGGCGGCCGTCCGCGACGAGGCGCAACACCGCGACCGTCACGATCGGCTTCGTCACGGACGCAAGCCGGAACAAAGTCTCTTCGCGCATCGGACGTTGCGTTTCGCGATCGGCGTAGCCGTGCGCGCGACGGTAGATCACGTCACCGTCGCGGGCGACAATGGCCACCGCACCCACGACACGTTGTTCCCGCAATGCAGTTGCGAACACGGTATCGAGCCTGCTTTCAAGCGCGGATGCATACTGCTCGGCAGCCGTCATCGGTTCGAGATCTGGCGTCATGTTTTCCATTGTCGTTGGTTCCGCTCACACGGCCGAATCGCATTCGTGAGCCAATCGTCTCGTCGCTTTATAGCAGACTGCCGACCGGACAAGCTGCAAACCCCTGCTCGCCATGCGTATTCGCGCTCACGTCATGCCCTACCGCGTCAGCACTTCGGCCAATCGGTTTCACGCGTTTGCCGAGTCGGTTCCGGACCGGGACTCGAACGATTCACGACGCCCGTCGACGCCCGTCAACGCTCACGCCGCATCCGCACGGCGTTTCACTGCGGATTGCGGCGTCGGAACGGACGTCGCGAGCGGGCAGCGCGGCCGCGAAGTTCGTCGGCCATATCCCACAGCGCCCGCGGATCGAACATCACGACCACGACCATCATCAGCGTCAGCGCCGCGTCGGGAACCACCCGCGCGAGGCTCACCATCTTCACGATCGTGACGAGGATGCCGAGCATGAACACCTCGATCATCCCCCACGGACGCACCAGCCGAATCGCTCGCAGCACCGCGTCGCAGGCGTGACAAGCCATCAGGACGGGTTGTGACACGGGGCGATATTCGATCGATGGGTTGCGGGAACCACGTCGAGCGCGCCGAGCAACCGATGGAGAAACTGTTTGAGAAACCCCCGTTCCTCGTCCGACAGTCGACTCAGGATGACGCGCTCCGCTTCAGCCAGTACGGACGGGACTCGCTCCGCGAGCGCCAGCCCGGCGGGCGTCAGCGACAGATCCAGCGCTCTGCGATCCTGACTGCTGCGGCTGCGCACGACCAACGCGCGACGTTCGAGCTCGCACGCGAGACGCGACAGACGGCTGGTGCCGCAACCGAGCAATCTCGCCAGCTCCTGACATGACATCGTTTCGCCGCGCGCAAGATGGACGAGCGCACTTCCCAGCGACAGCGGAATCTCGAGCGTCGTCAACATCCTCTGGTTCAGCACTCGATTGATCGAGAGCTGGACGCCCAGCATCATGCGAAATCCGTCCGCCTCGCGCGGCACTTTCCCGGAACCTGTTTGCAAATGCTCGTCTGACATGTTCTGTACTACCGTGGGTTCAGGACAACCGGGGTGTCTGCGCGATATCCACCGCCAAGCGCCTTGGTCAAGGCGATGTCCTGGCCGATCCGCTTGCCGTCGATGTCGAGCAGCGCAACCTGCTCGAGGATCACGGCCTGCTTCGCCTCCACTGCGCTCAATCGGCTCGCGAGCCCGCGCCGGTAGTGGGCATCGGCGCTGTCCTTGGCAAACGTCACTGCCCGGATCTTCTCCGTTTGCAGTTTCGCCTCGGCATCGAGGTCCTGCAGACGACTGCCCGACATCGCGACGTCGCGCACGGCGTTCAGTACCGACTGGTTGTACTGCAGGATCAGCAGGTTGCTCGCGGTGCGGGCGCCACCGAGATTCGCGTTGAGCCGGCCCCCGTCGAAAATCGGCAAGTACAGGCCTGGAACCAGATTGATCTGCTCGCTCGCATGCGTGAACAGGTCGCCCAGGTGCAGCGCGTTGACGCCGAAGAAGGCCTTGATGTCGAAACTCGGATAGAACGCGGCCTTTGCCGCATCGATCTTGTCGAACGACGCTTCGACGTACCACCGCATCGCCTGCAGATCCGGGCGTCTCGCCAGCAATTCGTACGACAGCGTGGCTGGCAATGAAGACGGTGGCGCCGGCAACGGCACGGGCCTGATCTCGCCAATATCTGCGGGCCCGGCTCCGATCAGCGCCCGCAGCGATTCGCGCAGTTGCGTGATGTGGCCTCGCGCGGCCACGATCTGCCGCTCGGCCGCGAGTTTCTGCGCGCGCGCAAGCTCCGTCTGCGTCTGCGGCTCGAGCCCGCGGGCCGCACGCGCGGCGTGCGCATTCATCGAAAACGTTGCGACCTCATGCAACTGCTCCAGCAGATCGATGAGGCGGCAGGTTGTCTGGATGCCGTAGTAAAGCTGCGCGATGTCCGCAGCGACTTCCAGTTCGACGGCGGACGTCTCGACCAGCCGGGCATTCTGCACGCCCAGCGCCGCAGCCACCTGCGCGCGCTGCTTGCCCCAGATATCGATGTCGAGACTCGCGCCGAGGCCCACGATGCCTTCCGTGTACCACGGCCCCGTCGCCCCGAGTAGCGGCTGATTGCCTGAATAGGCGCCCAGAAAGCCATTGCCCGACACCCGCTCCCGGTCCACCGACGCGAGCGCGGTCACTTGCAGATTGGTGCCGGCTTTCACGAGGTCGACGTCGGACTTTGCCTGGGATACGCGGGTCCGCGCGATCGCCATCGTCGGCGAATCGGCGAGTGCCCGCTCGATGAGCGCGTCGAGTTGCGGATCGTCGTAGCGAGTCCACCAGCGCGCCGACGGCCAGCCGTCGTTCGCAAGATGAAAGTCGTCGGCAATGCGGATGCGTTCGGCATCGAGTGTCGCCGCCGGTTTCACGTCGTGACGAATCAGCGCGCATGCGGACATGCCGCACAGCAGTGCTGCGACGGCGATACGGCGCAACGATGAACAGGAAAATCGAATCAACGAATCGGTCATGCTTGCGAAGCTCGCGAAGTAGATGCTGAGACGGCAGGCTCCGGCGCCCATGCCGGCAGGCCTGATATCTGATTTGCGAGGTTTCCGGCTCGGGTCAGCAATCGATCGCAGGCGGCCCGCAGCGCGTCGGCCGGCTGCGTCGCGAGATCCGCCGCGCAGCATGCCGACAATGCGTCGACCGTGGCACGCGGCGGCACATCGATCGCCAGCGGATGCTCGGCCAACGCGCGCGCATAGCCGTCGAGCAACGCGGCCAGCTCGGCCTGAAACGCGGTCGCCGCAGTCGCGGTCCGATCCGGCAATGTCAATGACCGCCGCTCGGCGCCGTAAGCATCGACTGCCAGCAGGATTTCCCGGATCCTCGCAAGCAGGGCCTGCATGCGCAAGGTCAGGCCTTCCTGCTCCCCGTCTGCCATCTGCCAACCCGGCTCGAGCGCGACGCGCGCCGACATTGCCTCGTTGTCGCCCAACTCGGCCCAGAGACCGACAGGCACCGGTCCCGTCGCATCCGAACGAAAATGCTCGCCGATCCGGCGCAGCAGCTTCGCCGCGCGCTGGCGCAGTGCTTCGCCCTCGGCCTCGGGCCACAGGCATGCATGAATGACCGTCGATACGACGACGCCGAGCACGATTCCAAGCATCCGGTCACGGATCTCGGTGAGATTGGTGGTCGGACCGAATTGCTCCAGCAAGGCCAGCGCAAATGTAAACATGATCTGGATGCCCGCATAACTGATGCGCTCCGAGCCTGCGGACACCCACGCGCCCAACGCGACCACGGGCAATGCCATCATCAACAGCCCGACGATCCCGTCGAGATGCGGCACGACCCACACGACCATCGCGAGCGCCAGCACACTGCCGACTGCCGCGCCGGCGAGCCGCAGCACCGCGCGCTGGGCGGTCGCACCAAGGCTGGGCTGCGCGACGATCAGGCAGCTCAGCATCGTCGTGTGTATGCCTGGCCAATCAGTCGCGATATAGAAGACGTAGCTGAGCATCGCCGCCAGCAGCGTCTTCAACGCGAACTGCGCATAGACCGGATTGGTGACGGCATCGGGCACCAGCAGGCGCTCCTTCTCGGCCGGCGATTGCACGGCAGGCGGCGCAGCCGATCGATCCGCGAACGCAAGCAATGCGTCGCGCATTTCCGCCAGCGCGCCGGGCAACCCGTCAGCCGTCAGATCGACGAGCGACCTCGGCGCAACAAATCGAGCGCCCGCCCTGATCGCGCCGCTCAGGCTCCGGCATGCGTCACGCAGCACGGGGATCGCGTCGGCCGTCCATCCCGCGGCGGAGGCCGGCAGATGGCCGGTCGCGGCATACAGACGCGAAACCGTCGCCACGCGTGCCAGGTGCAACGCCCGGTTGGCGCGATACTCCGCATCTCGCATCGTTGCGAAACGGAGCAGTTTCTGGAGCGTCAACGCGCCGGCCTGAATCTGGCGTGCGTCGGGGCCGGGCCCGCCTGCCGCCGGCGTGCCACGTTCAAGTGCGGCCAGGCTCGCATCGATTGCATCCAGTTGCCCGCACATCGCAGCGTCGAGCTGGCGCACCGGCTCGGCGGGCAGGAACAGCGTATTGATCACGAGCGTCAGCGCGATCGCATAGTTGACCGCGACCCACAGCCACAACACCGCGCGCACCAGCAGTTCAGCCTGATCGGTCCGATCGACGAAGGTCTGCGCGTAGATGACGACGAGACCGACGATGAAGAAGACGACGCCGATCCTGGCCACCCGCATCATGTAGACGCTGAGAAAGAACAGCGCGCCGGCCAGCAGGATCCTGAGCAGCGGATAATCGTAGGTGAACTTGAACACGAGGATCGCACTGCCGACCGCTACGGTCGACCCGATCACGAACAGCGTACCGATCAGCCGCGTCACCACGACGTTCGCCTGCGTGACGTAGAACACGACGATCAACGACACCGCCAGCAGCGGCACTTGCAGCGCCATCGACGTGACGATCACGAGCGCGCTGGCGAGCACGCAGCGCAGGGTCACGTTCATGCGCCCCGGGTACGGCCGGATCTCGCCACCGACGAAGCTTGCAAGGCGTTGAAGACGGTCCGACAGGAAGGGCGCCGCGTTCATGTGTTGCTCAACGGGACGCATCGCGCGCGCGCTCGTCGCGGTGCAGCGTGGCGACCGCCGACGTGCCGATCCGGAATGTTTCCGGATCGGGGCTTTGCACCGCGATCTTGACCGGGAAGCGCTGCGACACATGCACCCAGTTAATGCTGCGCGCAACGCGCGGCAAGCCTTCCAGCACCACGCCGCCGTCGTCGGGCAGCACGCCATAGCTGATCGAATCGATCGTGCCGTTGAAATGCCTGCCCGTGTCGCTCATCAGGTAGACCGTGGCCGGCATCCCTGCACGCACGCCCTTCAGGTCGGTCTCGCGGAAATTCGCAATCACGTACCAATGGCGCGTATCGATCAACGTAAAGACTGGCTTGAGCGCCGAAGCGAACTGACCGACCGTCGTGCGCAATGCGGCAACCCGCCCGTCAAATGGCGCACGCACCTCGGTGAACTCCAGGTTCAATTCCGCGATCGCGATCTGAGCCTCGACTTCGGCGCGCTGCGCCACCAGCGCATCCACGCCGCTCACCGCCGCGGAGGCCTGCTGTGCCTGCAACATCGCCGCGTTCAGCTCCGCCTGCGCCGCCCGCTGTGCGGTTCGGGCCCGATCGACGTCTTCCGCCGACGTGTAGCCTTGCGGGAGAAGCGGCTCCATGCGACGCAGCGTATCGGCCGCCTGACTCGCCTGGGCGCGCGACCGCTCGACCGCCGCCTTGACGGAATCGGCGTTGTATTGCTGCGCGTTGACCGAACGCTGCGTCAGCGCGATCTGCTTGTCGAGCGTCACGAGCCGTGCGCGAGCCTGATTCAGCGCATCCTGGTACGGCCGCGGATCGATCCGGAACAACAGGTCCCCCCGCTTGACCGGCTGGTTGTCGCGCACCGGCATCTCGACGATCCGGCCGTTCACTTCCGGCACGACGTTGATCGTGTCGGCGTAGACATAGGCGTCGTCGGTCGTCGGTGCGCGATCGAGACGCCACACGACAACGCCGAGCAGCACCAGTGCGGCAACGACGATGAGCAACGCAGGAAGGGACTTTTTGCGCGAGGCGCCGGAAGCGTCGGACATATGCGGTACGCGTGATCAGTGAGGAAAGAAGAGCAGCCAGAAGGCCATCGCGAGCAACGCGGAAAGCGCCGGGTAGCTGACGGCCAGCGGTGCGAGCCAGCCGCGCTTGCCGCGCTTGCCCAGGGCGACGTGTACGATCACGGTACCCACGACGCCACCCACGATGCAGAACAACCAGGCCGGAAATGCCGCGCCGAATACGGCGACGGACGGCGCGGGCACACATCCTTCGAGCAACAGGCTTGCCGCAATCGAAACGAGGGTCAGGGCGGTAGTCGAGCGCATCGGCAAAATACTCACGGCAACGGACAAGAGCGGCATGACAGGATGCCGACAGGTTGATTCAATGATTGAATGAACACGACGAGAGAAAGCTCGGACGGGCTGCCGCGAACGCCAGACGCCTTTGCTGTCTTCGGGCTGGAAGTACGCATCGGACCGGGACCGCGCATCGCGCGACCCGGTTTTCGATAGTAAGTGCAGAGGAAGCGCGCGGATCTTGTGACTATCAAACGCCGGGATTGTGAGTATTCACAATCCCGCGAGAACAAACGAAACCGGCACGCCGGCGATCTGGGGCGAGAGCGACGCCGGGCGCCGCGGCGGCACGCCGGCGGCCCACTCCCCGGCCTAGAACGTATGGCGAATGCCGACCACCGCGCCCACCGTCGTACCGGGCCCCTCGTACAGCGCGCCGTTGACAGCAAGCCCCGTGTCCATCAGCCCATGGTTATGTACGAGCCCGACCTGTCCATAAAGGGTCGTCGCCTTCGACATGAAATACCGCAATCCGACTGCAGTGAGTACCGAATGATTGTCGGTATGGTTGCCGTCACTCGTCACCCAGGCTCCCGCATCGGCTTCGACTGCGGGCGTGAAGGTGTAACTTGCCCCGGCTCCGTACACCCGGCTGTCGAATGCGCCACTCACCTTGTAGAGCGAGTAAGAGCCCTTGACGGTCAAACCTCCGAAACTGTACGCAGCGCCGATCGTACGTCCGGTCACCGGCACGGTGCTCGGAATCGGCGTCGCTGCCGTACCGCCCGCGTTACCGTTGTAGAGCGCCGCCGTGACGAGGAGTCCGCCTGCCTGGTATTTCAGGCTGGCCGAATATTGCCGTCCCGACTGGAAATCGCCCGCCTTCCCGCCGAATCCGAACATCGCGCTGCCCTGAAGGCCCGCGATCACCGGGCTCGTATAGGAAACGGCGTTCTGATTGAACAGCCCCGTCACCAGCAGGTTGTCGACGTAGATCACTGCACCGCTGCCGAAATACGCGATGTCGCGCGGGTCGGTCGCGATCAGCGACAGCACGAACGGCGAGTATTGCAGGCCGGCCTTGATCGTCCCGAAATCGCCGCTCAGGCCGATCCATGCCTGACGGCCGAACATGTTGCCGTTCGAATTGCCAAACTTGCCGCTTGGCATATCGATGCCGCTCTCGAGCACGAACGTGGCCTTCAGCCCGCCGCCCAGATCCTCGACGCCTCTCATGCCGAATCGCGACGCCGACGCGGCGCCATCGACCATCGCAAACTTGTGGCCGTCATTCGCCCCCGTCGCCGTATTCAGCGATTTGTTCGTGTAGAGCAAGGCCGCATCCAGTACGCCATACAACGTGACGCTGCTCTGAGCGTGCGCCAGTCCGGACGTCGTACCCAGCGATGCCGCGACAAAAATGCCGAGCGCGCCCTGACGCAATGGTGCTTTCATTCATGTCCTCCAAGTCTCGATAGTTATTGTCAAAAAAATGGCGGCAGCCCTTTTCCTGAGTCGCTACGTCAGTCGAGCGGATCCGCCTGATACGAGCCGGTCACGTGGTTGCGTACCGGCTGCGCAGTGCTCGCTTGTTGATCTTGCCGACGCTGGTCTTGTCCAGCGATTCGACGAATACGATCGATTCGGGTATCGCATGTTTCGGCAGCAGTCCGCGTTCGACGAACCCGACCAGGTGTGCCAGGATCGCGCCCTCGTCCACGACCTCGTCGGCCTTCGGCACGACGAGCGCCAGCGGGCGCTCCCCCCATTTCTCGTCCCTGATGCCGATGACGGCGACCTCCCCGACCGCCGGGTGACGGGAGATCAGGCTCTCGATCTCGATCGACGACACCCATTCGCCACCGGTCTTGATCACGTCCTTGATACGATCCGTTACCTGCAGATACCCGTCGCTGTCGATGATCCCGATGTCGCTCGTATGGAGATACCCGCCCGCCCAGAGCGCTGCCGACGCTTCCGGGTTGTCGAGATAGCCCTGCGTCAGCCACGGTGCCCGCACGACGATTTCACCCGGTGTCTTGCCGTCATGGGCGACGTCGTGCATCGCGCTATCGACGACGCGCAGATCGACCAGCGGGATCGGCAAGCCGGTCTTCGTCCGGACATCCAGTGCCTGCGATGCATCGTCGAGCATCGATGTCTTGACCTGCGCGATCGTCAGAACCGGACAGGTCTCGGACATGCCGTAGCCGGCAAAGATGTCGATGCCCCGGTCCAGCGCGAGCTGAGCGAGGCCCTTGGGCAGCGCCGAGCCGCCGACGATCACTTTCCAGCGACTGAGGTCAATGTCCTTCGCGGCGGGATGGGTCAGCAACATCTGCATGATGGTCGGCACGCAGTGCGAAAAGCTGACCTGCTCGCGCCGGACCAGATCCAGCAGCCTCTCCGGCACATAGCGTCCGGGGTAAACCTGCTTGATCCCGAGCACGGTGGCGACGTACGGCAGCCCCCACGCATGGACGTGGAACATCGGCGTGATCGGCATGTACACGTCGTCTCGATCGATGCGGCCTTGCTTCGGCGAGCTCGCGAGCGCGGCCATCGTGGCGAGCGTCTGGAGCACGATCTGCCGATGCGTAAAATAGACGCCCTTGGGTGCGCCCGTCGTGCCGGTGGTGTAGAACGTCGTGGCCCGCGTGTTCTCGTCGAAATCGACGAAGTTGAAATCCGGCGAAGATTCCGCCAGCTGCCGTTCGTACTCGTTCGCGAAGCATTCGGGCACGGGGGTGGCGCCGCTGTCGTCGATCAGCACGAACCGTTCGATGTGGTGCAGTCCGCCCCGAATCGTATCGAGCACGGGGAGGAAGTCCGCGTTGACCAGCAGCACGGATGCGCCCGAGTGGTTCAGCGTGTACGCGATCTGCTCGGGCGACAGCCTGACGTTGACCGTCATCAGCGTGGCGCCCATCATCGGGATGCCGAAATAGCATTCCAGATAGCGGTGACTGTCCCAGTCCATTACGGCGACCGTGTCGCCCGGCTTCACGCCCAACGCCTGCAAGCCGCTGGCCAGTTGCCCGATGCGATGACGCAGCGTCCAGTAGTCGTAACGCACCTGCTCTCGGTAAACGATCTCCTGCTCCGGGTTGACCGCAAGCGGCGTCAGTAACAGCTGCTTGATCAGCAGCGGGTACGCACTGGCCGATGACGGCTGACCGGTGAGCGATGCGGAACGCACAATGGACTCCTCGACGGACGGGTGACTGGCTGGTGACTGACGGGTGACGGAGGCTCGATCCGGCGAAACACGTGTTGCGCGCCGCGCCGCCACGCGACACGAAGCGAAGCGAAGACCGCGTCGTCGTGCCGCACCGACGTGAACCTGATGCAAGCGTACGAGCAGGCGGGAGAAATGTGGGCTCGCGCAAAGGGGAGGTACGGCGCGGGCGCCGGGGGGGGAATGCGAGCACGCCCCCCTACCGTGGGAAAACCCTCATCACCCTGACCACGACTGCGATTATCATGGCGTGGTGAATTCCGGACTGATCGCAATGAACTTACCGACCGATTCTGATGAACATCCTTGGAATCTCTCGTTAATACAAACGAAAATGACGCCGCCGCGCCCGCCCCGGTTCCGGGTGACGCGACGGACGCTGTTGAAGAGATTGGCCGGCGCGGCCGAGCATACGGTCACCCTGATCATCGCGCCGGCGGGGTTCGGGAAGACGACGACGCTGTCGGAATGGTGCGAAGTGCTTCGCACCCGGCATCAGCTCGTCGCATGGCTCAGCCTTGACGATGACGACGACGATCCCGACCAGCTCGGCGCTTATCTCGTCGCATCGTTGAGCCGCGGCACGGGCGGCATCGGGCAGCAAGCCGAAAAGCTGTTGCGCAATGATCCGGTGACCCCGGGCAGAACCGTCATCTCTGTCCTGCTCAACGAAATTGCCGCCTGCGGCAGGCAGGTCTTTCTGATCCTGGACGACTTCGACCGCCTCACGTCCCCCCCGGTGCGCGCAGCGGTGTTCCGGCTGCTGCGCTATGCCCCCGCGAATTTCCACGTGCTGCTCGGCGCGCGTGGCGAGCCCAGGCTGGCGCTTGCACAGTTCCGTGCGCAGGGCCAGCTTCTGCGGATCGACGAATCCGATCTGCGCTTTTCCGCGGATGACGCGCAAGCGTTCTTCTCGCGCACGGGCACCGCGGCGCTCGACCGCTCCACCGTCGAGATGCTCAACGACGCGACCGAAGGATGGATCGCGGGCTTGCAGCTCGCGTCCCTGTCGCTGAAGGAAGCCGCGGACGCGGGCAAAGTGGCGCGCGACCTCGCCGGCAACCGCTTCGGCATCGACGCGTATCTCGACGATGCCGTTCTGACGCGCCTTCCGCCCGCCGTCTATCAGTTTCTGCTTCGGACGTCGATTCTCGATCGCCTGAACCCCGGCCTTTGCGACGCGGTCATGGGCGCCGGTGCGCGCAGCTGGGAGAAGCTCGACTGGCTGGAGCGTCACAACCTGTTCATTCGTTCGCTCGACGACGAGCGGCAATGGTTCCGTTATCACGCGCTATTGTCCGACGCGCTCAGGCGGCGCGCCGCGCGGCAACTGGCCGACGAAATACCGAGGCTTCACCACCGGGCCAGTCAGTGGTTTGCGAACGAGCGGCAGTGGCCGGACGCCGTGCGCCATGCACTCGCCGCCGGCGCGACGCTGCAGGCTGCGACCTGGGTCGAAAACTGCGCGATCGCGTTGATGGATCGCTGCGATGTGAGCGCGTTGTTGAGTCTGATCGCCAGGCTGCCGCCTCAGCTGGTGGAGTCGAGACTACGCTTGCGGCTCGCCAAGGCATGGGCGCTTACCTTTCTGATGCGCATGCCGGAGGCCGAAGACGTGCTGCGGCCGGCGATCTCCGACTTCGCGCGCAGTCGTGCCGATAGCACCAATAGCGCCCGGATGGAAGACGAACAGGACGCAACGCTGCCGGTCGAGATGGTCGCCGTGGACGCGGCCATTTCCGGCTTTGGCGACGATAGCTACCGGTCGCTCGAGCTGGGGCGGGAAGTCGCCTCGTCGTCGTTACCCGTGTCGGCGTGGGTCAGACGGCTCGCGGAAGCGGCGCAGGTGTTCGGCCTGATCTACGACAGCCGCTTCGACGAGGTCGAGCAGATCAGACGCGAAACAACGACCGTCCCGACCGGCTATCACGAGTTCATCTACGCGAGCGTCTACCGCGAATGCATGTTCGGACTGAACATGCTGACGAACGGTCGCCTGCCGGAAGCGGCGGCGCTGTTCGAATCGGCCATCGCACACGCGGAAGCGAACGTGCTGCGCAACTCCGCCGCGGCGGCGGTTCCGGCCGGCTACCTGGCAGCGCTCTGTTACGAGCAGAACGATTTGCCCCGCGCCCGGCAATTGATCGACGACCGCTCGGCAATCACCGCGGAAGCCTGTCCGCTCGGTTCGCTGTCGAACTATTGCCGCACCGCAGCCCGGCTTCATGCGAGGAACAACGATATCGCGTCGGCGTTGCTCTGCCTGAAACAGGCGACCGAAATCGCCACCTCCCGACATTGGTTGCGCATGCATGCATCGTGCGCTGCCGAGATCGTGCGCTTATGTCTTCAGCATGGCTGGATCGATCGCGCCATGGAAGCCGCCGACGCATTGGACGCACTGATGCCCGAGCAGATTCCGATGCCGATGGGCAGCTTCATCGAGACGTGGGCAAGCTGGTGCGAGGTTCACGCCCGGATCGACATCGCGACAGGCAAGCCGGCGCGCGCCGCCGAACGGCTCGACGAATTGAAGGGCACGCTCGTCCGGGCCGGAATGAATTATCTTGCGGCGCGGATATCGCTACTGCACGCTTTGGCGCTGCAGCAGGAAGATGCGCACGACGGCGCGCACGACCGCGCGTTCGACGCACTGGAGCACGCACTGTGCTATGCACAGGCAAACGGGATGATCGCCAGTTTCGTCGACGAAGGCGAACCCTCGCTGCGCCTGCTGACGAAATGGGCCCTCGAAACGCCCGACCGTGGCGGTGTTCAACAGATCTTCGTGGACCGGCTGCTCGCCGCGTTCGACCAGCTTCCGGCACCGGCAGCCGATGGCGATTCGCGCGCTGCGCGAAACCTGCTCAGCTCGCGCGAGATCGAGATTCTCAACCACATTGCCCATGGCCTGTCCAACAAGGAAATCGGACGCGCATTACGCGTTGCGCCAGAGACCATCAAGTGGCATTTGAAGAACATCTTCGAGAAGCTCAAGGTCGGCTCCCGATTCGAGGCCGTCCAGAGCGGGCTGGGCGTTACCCCGATCGATCGTGGCGACGCAAGGGAATCCGATTCCAGGAGCGAACGCACGTGACGCCGGCGCGCGGGCCGGGCTTGCTACGCGTGCATCCGTCGCAGCTTGAGCGCGATTTCGAACCTGGCGATCCACGCTGCGTCGTCGAGCTTCGCTCCCGTGATATTTTCCACTCGATCGAGCCTGTGATCGAGCGTGTTCGGATGGATGCCAAGCGCGGCTGCCGTCACCTTCCGTCGCTGCATGTTTGCAAAGAAGGCCTCGAGTGTCAGCACGATCTCCGGCTCGCTCGACACTTCCTCGATCAGCGAAAGCAGGTAGTTCAGCGCGCTGTCGTGACTCCGTATGCACTCCTCCAGAACGATGTCCGAATAGCGATGCATCCGTCGCCCGGCGTTCAGGCTTCGGCCGAAATCCAGCGCGCGTAGCGCTTCCTCCGCGGACGCAGCCCAGCCTTTCGCCCCCGCACTTGCCAGGCCGATACCGACCGAAGCGACCGAAGGAAGTCCGTCGAGCAATGCGGACATTCTTTCCGCGACGCGCCTGTCACTCGCGCTTGCCGATTCATCGTGAATGCATGGCGCCCAGACGACCAGCCGGTCGCGATGCCAGACGTCGATCAAACTGTCTCTTGCCGTCTTCAGATGCCGTGCGACAGCAAGCATGACGCGATCGGCCTCCTCTTCGGAATGCAGTGCACTGCGATCCAGGCGCTCCGACTCGATCGCGATCGCGATCCTGCGAACCGAGTGGTCGAGGCCCAATGCGTTGGTGATCTTGCGGAATGCGTCGTCATCGCCGGCGTGGCTGAAGATGATTTCGTGAAGCTGATATCGCAACGACTCGCGCCAGCGCGCCTGCTGATGCTGCTCGTCGAGATAGGCGCGCGAAATCAGCTGCGCCATGTCGTCGAAATAGTCCATCAGGTAGGGCGAAATCACGAAAAGCAGCTCGTCGCGCAATGCGTCGTCTTCGTTGCCGAGCTCGGCGCACTTGCGCCACACCTCCCTCAGCCCGACGCGAAACGCTCGAAGCAGCGACGGCAGCGGAATGCCCTGATGCACCCTTCTGCGGCCGAACTCCTGAAATGCCTCGAGGTCGTCGGACGACGGAAACGTTCCGGCAAACAAGGATTCGAACCACAGCCGCTTCGACAGCGCAATGGAATCCATGATGTCTTTCCTGACGGCAGACGACAGGCCTTCGTAGCCCTCGATGCGGGTCAGCGCCGCATAAGTGTGCTCGATCACTTCCGACGGGTCCAGCGCCAGCTCTCTGAGCTTCGCGCGCATCGCCGCCGATATTTCCGGAACGTTGACGTGTCCTGTGTGCATCTGTCCTTTTCTTTCAATACGGCGATCGATGGCCCCATTTCGCCAGCTACGTGGCTGAAACGGCGGCGACGCCGATTCTTTCAGATTTCGGCGCCACGGTCATCCAGGCGGAGGCCGGTTGCGCGACGCAAGGCCCGGAGGCCGACACGCCCGGCCGGCGCCGTCGCATCCCGACAGATCGTCCGCGTGTCTCGCATCCCGATGGCATCGAAATGCTTCGATCCGCGCCGCTGTAAAATTCTCCCTTTCCTCCTGCTCGCGCCACACCGGCACGATGCAGGCGTTCGATGCCCGAACGCATCGATGTCGATCCACATCGACCCATGCAATCGAAACCGTAGACCTTTGTTTTTCATACGTTTAACGTCTCCCGGAACATGACTTACTCGCTCGCCACCACTTACACCCGGGAACTCGAGATCCGCAAGAGCCGCTTCATCGCGCATGCGATCCCGGTCGAGGACCGCGACGCCGCGATGCAGGCGCTGCAACGCCTGCGCGACGAACACCCGACGGCGACGCATGTCTGCTGGGCGCTGCTCGCCGGCGGCCAGTCGGGCATGTCGGACGACGGCGAGCCGTCCGGCACCGCGGGCCGGCCGATCCTCGAGGTGCTGCGCCACCACGACCTCGACGGTGTGCTGGGCGCAGTCGTGCGCTACTACGGCGGCGTCAAGCTCGGCGCGGGCGGCCTCGTGCGCGCCTACACGGACGCGATCGCATCGGCGCTGCTCGATGCGCAACGCGTCGAGCGGATCCGCCTGACCCGCCTCGCGATCGAGATCGGCTATCCGGACGAAGCGCGCGTGCGCCGCTGGATCGAGCAGGCCGGCTACGAGCTGGCCGACAGCGCGTACGGGATGACCGTGCGGCTCGTGATCAAGCTGCCCGTCACCGCCGAGGGCGACGCGCGCACCGCGCTGTTCGACCTCACGCACGGGCGATCGGGCTTTCCCGATCTGTGACGCCACGGCGGCCCCACCCCGAAAAGCCGCAATTTATCCGTCGATTCCGCCGAAATTTCGGATCAGTCCCATAGCAAAAACGTCCGCTGAAATCTACTCTCATGCTGTCTTCCGGATCGCCGTCGTGCCAACGGTGTGCCGGCAGACCGGACCGGCGCCGCGCACGCAGCGCGCGCCGCGTCCGCTTGGCGCGCCTCGGCCGGGCGTGCCGGCATGCAGAATTCCGCATGACGCGTCATCGATAAGTCAATATCAGCTACGGGACAACCGACGCATGCAGAGTATTCAGAAACTGCAAGCCCAGCTTGCAGAACTCGACAGGAAAATCAGCACCGCGCGCCGCGCGGAACGCAATACCGCGCTGGCGCAGGTGCGCCAGCTGGTCACTGCCTATGCGCTGACCGCACGGGAAGTGTTCGGGCAAGGCTACAGCGACCGCGCGAAACTGTTCACGGTCGGCCCGAAATACCGCGATCCGGCCACCGGCGCGACGTGGAGCGGCCGCGGCCGCGCGCCAACGTGGATCGCCGGGCGCGACCGCGCCGCGTTCCTGATCCGCGAGTGACGGCCGCGCCGCCCGAGCGGCGCGCGCGGCCGGCGCTGCGTTCAATACAGTTCGGGCACGATCATGTCTTCCGGCACGGGCCGGCGAATGTAGTCCTCGTGATGCTCGCGCTGCGGCAAATCGATCGTTGCGCGCGGGACGTCGTGATACGGCACCTGGCTCAGCAGATGGTGGATGCAGTTCAGGCGCGCGCGCTTCTTGTCGACCGCCTGCACGACCCACCACGGCGCCTCGGGAATATGCGTGCGCTGCAGCATCTCCTCCTTCGCGACGGTATACGCCTCCCAGCGGCGCCGGCTTTCCAGATCCATCGGGCTCAGCTTCCACTGCTTCAGCGGATCCTCGATGCGATGCTGGAAACGCCGCTCCTGCTCGGGATCGGTGATCGAAAACCAGTACTTGACGATCTGGATACCGCTGCGCACGAGCATCTTCTCGAATTCCGGCACCGACCGGAAGAACTCCTCGTATTCGTCGTCGGTACAGAAGTTCATCACGCGCTCGACACCCGCGCGGTTGTACCAGCTCCGGTCGAACAGCACGATCTCGCCGCCCGCCGGCAGGTGCGCGACATAACGCTGGAAATACCACTGCGTGCGCTCGCGGTTGCTGGGCGCGGGCAGCGCGGCCACGCGGCAGACGCGCGGGTTCAGGCGCTGCGTGATGCGCTTGATCGCGCCGCCCTTGCCGGCCGCATCGCGGCCTTCGAAGATCACGACGAGCCGGTGCCCGGTGCTCACGACCCAGTCCTGCAGCTTGACGAGCTCGCCCTGCAGGCGGAACAGCTCGCGGAAATAGCGCTTGCGCGCCTCGCGACGCTCGGACGAGAACAGCGTGTCGTCATCGTCGAAACGGCGGTCGTCGAGCTCCATCTCGAGCTCCTCGTCATACGCGTCGACGAGATCTTCCTCGAGCCGGCGCTGGCGCGCCTCCATTGCTTCCGCATCGATGCGGGTGTCGTTGTCGCCCATGGGGCCTCCTTCGATGACGCAACGAAATTGGGCCATTATCGCAGGCCGGCGCGCGAGAATGATGAAAGCAAGATTTGACATCCGCCTCCCCCTCTCGCTGACGCTCGCCGGCCGAAGGCCGGGAAGGGGGAGGATTCCTGCTGCGCTACGTGATGTTCTACGTAGTCGCGTCGGCGGGTTCCTGCTTCACCGAGTGGCCTGACTGCGCCATCTCTCCACATACATGGACGCCTCCCTATTGCAAGGACGGATCTTCAGGCACTGACAGACAAAGTCGATTGCAGCCATACATTCGGTCTTTGTTGCAGCCGGCATATAGGCTGCTGACGCATGATGAAT
>NZ_QTQP01000198.1 GCF_003854275.1 Burkholderia sp. Bp8963 | reverse complement strand
GGAATCCGCACTATCATCGGCGTAGAGTCGTTTCACGGTCCTGTTCGGGATGGGAAGGGGTGGGACCGACTCGCTATGGTCATCAGGCAAAGAGGGTTGTCGCGGTGCTTCGCAGCGCGACCAATCTGGGAAGAAGCAGTAATTTAGGTTGTGTGTATCACACACGAGAATCAACCAGTCCGACGCGCTGTGATCAGCGCGAGACAGACTTGTTATAGGATCAAGCCTTACGGGCAATTAGTATCAGTTAGCTGAACGCATTACTGCGCTTACA
>NZ_QTQP01000197.1 GCF_003854275.1 Burkholderia sp. Bp8963 | reverse complement strand
GGACTAGATCCCCTTGAAGGGTCGTTCGAGACCAGGACGTTGATAGGTCAGGTGTGTAAGCGCAGTAATGCGTTCAGCTAACTGATACTAATTGCCCGTAAGGCTTGATCCTATAACAAGTCTGTCTTACAGACTTGTTGATTCTCGTGTGTGATACACACAACTCAAAATTACTGCTTCTTCCAAGATTGGTCGCGCTGCGAAGCACCGCGACAACCCCTTTTGCCTGATGACCATAGCGAGTCGGTCCCACCCCTTCCCATCCCGAACAGGACCGTGAAACGACTCTACGCCGATGATAGTGCGGATTCC
>NZ_QTQP01000196.1 GCF_003854275.1 Burkholderia sp. Bp8963 | reverse complement strand
CGGTCACCACGGTAGGATTCATGACTGGGGTGAAGTCGTAACAAGGTAGCCGTATCGGAAGGTGCGGCTGGATCACCTCCTTTCCAGAGCTTCTCGCACAAGTTGAGCGCTCACGCTTATCGGCTGTTGATTAAGACAGAAACTCTACCTGTCTGCGGTTGAATCGGTTATAGTGCCGGCCGCTTTCAATAATCTTCAATGACAAACATTCGAATGACGATTGTTCGAGTTTTTGTCATTGGCGATTGAGCCAGTCAGAGTGATATCAACAGATATCGGCTGTCGTTCTTTAACAATCTGGAAGAAGTAAGTAATTT
>NZ_QTQP01000195.1 GCF_003854275.1 Burkholderia sp. Bp8963 | reverse complement strand
TGAAGGGTCGTTCGAGACCAGGACGTTGATAGGTCAGGTGTGTAAGCGCAGTAATGCGTTCAGCTAACTGATACTAATTGCCCGTAAGGCTTGATCCTATAACAAGTCTGCCTTGTTGATCGGCGCCAGTGCTCAAGCACTGGCCGCGATCCAGGCGACAAGTTGATTCTCGTGTGTGATACACACAACCCAAGATTACTGCTTCTTCCGGATTGGTCGCGCTGCGAAGCACCGCGACAACCCCTTTTGCCTGATGACCATAGCGAGTCGGTCCCACCCCTTCCCATCCCGAACAGGACCGTGAAACGACTCTACGCCGAT
>NZ_QTQP01000194.1 GCF_003854275.1 Burkholderia sp. Bp8963 | reverse complement strand
GGGTGAAAGGCCCCCTCGCCGTAAGCCCAAGGTTTCCTACGCAACGTTCATCGGCGTAGGGTGAGTCGGCCCCTAAGGCGAGGCAGAAATGCGTAGCTGATGGGAAGCAGGTCAATATTCCTGCACCGTCGTTAGATGCGATGGGGGGACGGATCGCGGAAGGTTGTCCGGGTGTTGGAAGTCCCGGTCGCTGCATTGGAGAAGGCGCTTAGGCAAATCCGGGCGCGCAATTCAAGGGTGTGGCGCGAGCTCCTTAGGGAGCGAAGCAATTGGAAGTGGTTCCAAGAAAAGCCTCTAAGCTTCAGTCTAACGATGACCGTACCGCAAACCGACACAGGTGGGCGAGATGAGTATTCTAAGGCGCTTGAGAGAACTCGGGAGAA
>NZ_QTQP01000193.1 GCF_003854275.1 Burkholderia sp. Bp8963 | reverse complement strand
TGCGACGCCGGCTTCAGCATCTCGTGGTCCGCGTGCTTGTGGTGCAGCGTCCACGGCACGTTGCCGCCCATCACCTTCTGCTCGAGCCCGACCATCAGCGTGCCGAGATACAGCCCCTTGGCCATCCACTGCTTGAAGTTGCGCGCGCGGTACAGCTCCGTGTACAGCCACGACTGCTTGAAGGCGTCCGGGTACGCGTTGAGCTCGTCGCTCTGACGGCCGGCCTGCACCGCGTCGAACGCGGCGTCGGCTGCCAGCATGCCGGTCTTGATCGCTGCGTGGCTGCCCTTGATCCGCGATGCGTTCAGGAAGCCCGCGTCGTCGCCGATCAGCGCGCCGCCCGGGAACACCGTCTTCGGCAGCGACAGCAGCCCGCCCGCGGTGATCGCGCGCGCACCGTACGACACGCGTTTGCCGCCTTCGAGGA
>NZ_QTQP01000192.1 GCF_003854275.1 Burkholderia sp. Bp8963 | reverse complement strand
GTGGGCGTTGGGAGCCGCTGCCGGGCATGGGTTCACTCGACGAAATGGCCGATGTGATCGTCACGCTCCTGCAGCCATATTTACAGCCCGATAATTATTAAACTTATTTGAGGGATGTTGTACTAGGTAGCGGCCGCGCGAGCGCGCGGCATATTCATACTGCGCCTCGGTCGGCAGGTCCACCGGCAGGCCACTGACCTCGCCCAGCCATTGGCAGTAATCTTTACCATCTTGCCAATTGCTGCGCGCGGGAAAGTTCGGCTTGAATTGGCGCGCCTCATAAACACGATAAGGTTCCGTCGCACCAATCTCCCTATCTCGCGCAGTAAGTTCCATGCGATAGAGCTGCCTGCCGTTCATCAACCGAAACCGATCGTCCTCGGCAATGGTGGTGTGGTACCTGGCCATGTAGAAACCGTCGAGCCGTACCTTGTGCAGCGGCCGGGCATCGGCCTCCGGCACCAGTGGCATCAG
>NZ_QTQP01000191.1 GCF_003854275.1 Burkholderia sp. Bp8963 | reverse complement strand
ATCAGCGAGCGGATCGCGTCGTCGACGAGCAGCAGTTCGTACACGCCGCGCCGGCCCGCGTAGCCCGAATGGCCGCACTTGTCGCAGCCGACCGGGTGCCACACGGTGCGGCCTTCTTCATGGCGTTCTTCCTTGCAGACCGGACAGAGCTGCCGCACGAGCCGCTGCGCGAGCACGCCGAGCAGCGACGACGCGAGCAGATGCGGCTCGACGCCCATGTCGGTCAGACGCGTGACGGCCGACGCCGCATCGTTCGTGTGCAGCGTCGCAAGCACGAGGTGGCCCGTCAGCGATGCCTGCACCGCGATCTGCGCGGTTTCGAGGTCGCGGATTTCGCCGATCATGATCACGTCCGGATCCTGACGCAGGATCGAGCGCAGCGCGCGCGCGAAGGTCATCCCGATCCGCTCGTTCACCTGCGTCTGGCCGATGCCGGACAGGTCGTATTCGATCGGATCCTCGACCGTCATGATGTTGGTCGTCGC
>NZ_QTQP01000190.1 GCF_003854275.1 Burkholderia sp. Bp8963 | reverse complement strand
CCGCGCGAGTCCTCGTTGAAGCTGCCTGCACCGAGTTCGTACTTCGAAAGACCGTAGGAGTCCCACAAGCCGATATTGATGCCGTTGAAGCGAAGCTGCCCGTTCTTGTAGGTCAGCGCCCGCTTCTTGAACGGAATCCAGCCGAGCGAATACTTCGGCGATTTGCGCTCGCTCACCCGCCAGTTCAGGCGCTGCTTCTTGAACTGCTTCAGGCGGGTAGCGAACTCTTCGCAGACTTGCTGAACCGTTGTCGAACCGACGACAACGCCATCGCACTTCACGAAGCCATTCGTTAGTTTCTGAAGGTCGAAGCCACTGAGCCAGACTTTGGGTCGGTTGCAGTATCGCTTGAGGCTGCGGTACTGGGTCTCGTTGCAGAAGTTCCAGACCTGATTCACGTCGCGCGCCATCGCAAGCATTGCTTTCGCGTGCTTGTCTCTGATTCGAAACTTGAGGGTCTTAACGGTTTCCATATCTCGAACTATATTGGGTC
>NZ_QTQP01000189.1 GCF_003854275.1 Burkholderia sp. Bp8963 | reverse complement strand
AGAATGCCTCCGCGGCCTGCTCGACCAGCATGCCGACGCCGTCGGCCACACCGAGCACGCCGGCATTCTTCGCCAGCCGAAGGAACGGCGTCATGCCTTTTCCGTAGGCGAGCTCGTACGCGGTGCCATCCGGACTGAACACGCCTGGCGGCACGGGCGGCAGATCGCCGGTCAGGCTGGCCGACGTCGCGTTGACCACGAGATCGAAGCGCCCCATCCGTGCAAGCTCGGCGTATCCGCACGCGACAGGCGGCGGGAATAGTCAGCGAGGCGACCAGCACGACATAAACGAGCGCAGCACCTGCGCGCGGCTCATCCCGTACGCGTGGCCGGCCTCGATCTCGCCGACCGGGACGCCGGCGATCGCGCCACGCAGGATCGTAGCGACATACGCGCTCTCGTTTATGCCGAGCGCAACGACCGCGTACCAGAACGCATCGCGCAGCAACGGCGATGCCCAGCTATCACGCATCCATTCGCGCGGGACGATCTGGCCGAAGCCGTAGTACA
>NZ_QTQP01000018.1 GCF_003854275.1 Burkholderia sp. Bp8963 | reverse complement strand
TCTTGGCCAAATCAAGTCCGATTGCGCTAATCTTGTCCATGACGCCTCCCCCCACTCAGTGGTTGACCAACACTCCCACTTTGGCACTTCTGATGCCGCCGTGGGCGGGAGGCGTCCATTTCATTAGTCAAGGTTGAGGACCTGAACCGGGCGAGGAGGAGTGCCTTGGCGTTGCGGATGGATACCTCCCGGTGGAACTCGGGGTTGGCCGTGCTGCCGCCAGGCTCCCGGGTTCCCGTCCGTGCGACTGGAGGAGTCGATAGCGGACAGGCGTCAAAGAAAAAGGCGAGGGAGGGGTGCGGGCAACACGGTCCATTGCCCCTTGATGCCTGTCCGATATCTGCTACGGTCGCGGGTCAAGGGCGGGAAGCTGGGAGTCGGGTGCATACCATGCCGCGGGCTGACCGGGCTCTGGGGAGGCCGCGCTCGCATAGAAGACAACGGGCTCGTGCTACCGCACCAGGGATCGTCAGTGGAGAGGTTTTCTTGCGCAGCGCCTCCAAACGCTGTAGGTTGTTACTACCCATCCGAGTAAACCTTCGTCGTTGGAAGCGTGTCTAGCCTGTTGTGCTTCCCTTTCACCCCGCATTACCGAGGTCGTATGTAGGGTAATTTGGTGGGCCCGGCCGGATTTGAACCGGCGACCAATCGATTATGAGTCGACTGCTACTAACCGCTGAGCTACAGGCCCACTGTTTCCACTACAAAGGTACTACCACAACTCCGTCGCCGACTTTAGGTGGACCTGTTACCAGCTCCATCTATTGCCACGATATATTCGATACCCTGATTGTATCGTTTTAGGGATCACTCCCCTTAGGCGATCCCATGGTTAACGCACAAACGTGCCCTGGGTTTAGGTGCCCATTTCATCCATTTCTTCCGACTCGGAAGCCCGTGTCAGGATGGAGCTTCCAGGGCGTTCATAATCGCCACCCTAGACTTCCTGACCTCAGACGTAAAACTGTAGCGTCTGAGGGTTAGCGAATCATACCCCGGTAGGATTCGGGTTCAAGCAATACAGCCTTCACCGTGTCCAGCCTAGCTGACAGACCTCTTGGAAGCACAGCTTCTTCCTAATCTGCCTTTTCACGACATGCTGCAGTCCCCTCTCGGTTTCCCGATTAGGTAAGTCGCTGCTTTAGCCACAACTGCTCCTGTGGCGCAACTAACGTTACAACGTTTGTGCGCCCTATCCATGGCGCACTTATGAGTCGACTGCTCTAACCGCTGAGCTACAGGCCCTGATGAGAGAACAACAGAGAGCTACACGCTAGCCGGGCAACGACGCCGGGCCGGCATTGTAACAATAAAAGGGACAAACGCCACCGGTACCGTGTCGATACCGGTGGCGTTCAGAGGGGAAACGCCGTAAATCAGTTCCCTTCGAGGAACGACTTCAGCTTGTCGGAACGGCTCGGGTGACGCAGCTTGCGCAGCGCCTTCGCCTCGATCTGACGGATCCGCTCACGCGTGACGTCGAACTGCTTGCCGACTTCTTCGAGCGTGTGATCGGTGCTCATCTCGATACCGAAACGCATCCGCAGCACCTTCGCCTCACGCGGCGTCAGCGAATCGAGCACGTCCTTCACGACGTCGCGCATGCTCGCATGCAGCGCGGCATCCGCCGGCGCGACCGTGTTGTTGTCCTCGATGAAGTCGCCGAGATGGGAATCGTCGTCGTCACCGATCGGCGTTTCCATCGAGATCGGCTCCTTCGCGATCTTCATGATCTTGCGGATCTTGTCTTCCGGCATCTCCATCTTCTCAGCGAGCGTTGCCGGATCCGGCTCGAGACCGGTTTCCTGCAGGATCTGCCGCGAGATGCGGTTCATCTTGTTGATCGTCTCGATCATGTGAACCGGAATCCGGATCGTGCGCGCCTGGTCCGCGATCGAACGCGTGATGGCCTGGCGGATCCACCACGTCGCATACGTCGAGAACTTGTAGCCGCGACGGTATTCGAACTTGTCCACCGCCTTCATCAGGCCGATGTTGCCTTCCTGGATCAGGTCCAGGAACTGCAGGCCGCGGTTCGTGTACTTCTTCGCGATCGAGATCACGAGACGCAGGTTCGCCTCGGTCATTTCACGCTTCGCCTGGCGCGCCTTCAGTTCGCCGGCCGCCATCTGGCGGTTGGTTTCCTTCAGGTCCTTCAGCGGCAGCACGACGCGCGCCTGCAGGTCGAGCAGGCGCTGCTGCTGTTCGCGGATCGCCGGGATGTTGCGCGACAGCACTGCGCTATACGAATGCCCTTCGGCTGCAACCTTCTCCGCCCAGTCGAGATCCGTCTCGCTGCCCGGGAAGCGCGCGATGAATTCCGAGCGCGGCATCCCGCACTTGTCGACGACGATATGCAGGATCTGGCGCTCGACCTGACGCACCTCGTCCACCTGCGCACGCAGCGTGTCGCACAGGCGCTCGACGGTACGCGCGGTGAAGCGGATCGTCATCAGCTCGGTCTGGATCGTTTCCTGCGCCTTCAGGTAGGCCTTCGACTTGTAGCCTTCCTTCTCGAACGCGCGGCGCATCTTGTCGAACCATTCGCTGATCTGCGCGAATTTCTCGAGCGACGCGCGCTTCAGCGCCTCGAGCTGGGCAGCGTTCGCCGACGCCTGCGCGGCGCCGTCGTCCTCTTCCTCTTCTTCCTCTTCTTCCTCTTCCTCGTCGGCGTCTTCGTCCTCGTTCTCGATCTCCTCCGCATCCTTCGCGGAGAAGCCGTCCGTGTCGGCGCCGCCCGCCGCATTCGGATCGATCAGGCCGTCGACGAGCTCGTCGACGCGGCTCTCTTCGTTCGCGACGCGCTCGGCCATCGCGAGGATGTCGGCGATCGTCGTCGGGCACGCGGAGATCGCCATCACCATGTGGCGCAGGCCGTCCTCGATCCGCTTCGCGATCTCGATTTCGCCTTCGCGCGTGAGCAGCTCGACCGTGCCCATCTCGCGCATGTACATCCGCACCGGATCGGTCGTGCGGCCGAACTCTGAATCGACGGTGGACAGCGCAACTTCCGCCTCCTCTTCGACTTCGTCGTCCGACGACGCGGCCGGCGCGTTGTCGTTCAGCAGCAGCGTCTCCGCGTCCGGCGCCTGCTCATAGACCGCGACGCCCATGTCGTTGAACGTGCCGATGATGCCTTCGAGGGCTTCGGTCTCGGTGAAGTTGTCCGGCAGGTGGTCGTTGATTTCGGCATACGTGAGGAAGCCGCGCTCCTTGCCGAGCTTGATCAGCGCGCGCAGCTTCACGCGGCGCTCTTCGATTTCCTCGGCCGTGCCGGGCGTGCTCGTCGCGAACGCTTCCTTCAGCAGCGCCTTCTCCTTGGCGCGACGATCGCGCACCTTGGATTTGCCCGTAGCAGCCGCAGCAGGCTGCTCGTCGCTCTGATTTGCGTCGTCTTCGACGGATACTTCGTTCAGCTTTTTAGTCATGGAGTTCGCCGTACCGGCTAATTCGACTCGCGGCTGCTGGACGACAGCCGGTTGAACCGTGGGTGCATGAGTAGTACGTGCTGCCGTTTCGTCCGCCGCGACAGCCGTGTCCCTTGCGCTTCTCGCACTTGCCCGCTTCGCCGCCGGCATGGCCGGCCCGGAGTCGGGTCTCGCGGCAGCCCGTGTTCCGGCTGCCGACGCCGGCGCAGCCTGAGCAGTGCCGGCTGCGGTTTTCTTTCTTGCAGGAGCCGATGTGGCGGAAGACACTGTCCTGGTGGAAGAAGCAGACCTGGCCGCTGTGACCTTCGTGGTCGGCTCCGTCGAGCCTTTGCCTGTCGCTTTCTTTCCGCCTGTCGTCTTTGCCATTGCGAATCTCGCCTCTGTGCTTAGAAAACAAACCGCTGGAAACCTTATATTATAGCACGCGGGGTAGCCCTCTCCTGGCGCCCCGCCTGCCTACAGCCCGAGCCGACGCTTCATGTCGGTTCGCTGCTGGTTCAATTCCGTCAATTCGGCCAATTCCTCCGGGGTGAACGCGGATTGCCGCGAAAGCCGGTCGAGCCGGTCGCAACATGCGTCGTAGCGCATCTTGAGCACCGCCGCGTGCAGTTCCTCCCCCGCAATCCGCTCCTGCTCGCGCTGCCGCTCGGCCACCAACTCGTCGTCCGGATTCTGTAACAGCAAATCGCGGACGTTTTCATCATAGTCCAGAATTTCGCGGAAGATTTCCTCGTAAGTCGCCGCGTTCGAGGACGTGCGCAGCACATCCGACAACAATCTGAACTCCGCCCCGTCGCCCAGCGCACGCGCGTGCTCGACGACTTCGCCGAACAGTTCCCCGATGCGCGGCAGTGCCCGCAACGTCGCAACCTGCTCGTCGTCGAGCTGCGTGCCGATGCGCGGATGCATCACGAGGTTGCGCAGCGCACGCTTCTCGTTGTCCGTCACGCGGCGCCGCTCGCTGCGCGCGGGCGCCTGGCGCGGCGGCGCGGCGATCCGCGCATCGACGTCGGACAGCCCCGCCACCTCTTCGAACGGAATGTCGAGACGGTCGGCGATCATGTGCATGATCTGCGCCCGCAACGCATTCGCTGGCAGCGCCTGCAACATCGGCTTTGCATCGAACAGCGCCTTCGCGCGGCCTTCCGGCTGGTCGAGCGCCTTGCCGGCGATCGCCTCGTTCAGCAGGAACTGCGACAGCGGCATTGCGCGCTCGACCTGATCGGAAAACGCGTCGGCGCCGAATTCGCGCACGTAGCTGTCCGGATCGTGTTCGGTCGGCAGGAAAAGGAACCGGATCGTCCGGTTGTCCGCCGCATGCGGCAGGCACGCCTCGAGCGCACGCCGCGCCGCGCGGCGCCCGGCCGAGTCGCCGTCGAAACTGAAGATCACCGTGTCGGTCTGCCGCAGCAGCTTCTGCACGTGGATCGGCGTACAGGCCGTGCCGAGCGTCGCAACCGCGTTCGGAAAACCGAGCTGCGCGAGCGCGACGACGTCCATGTAGCCTTCGACGACGAGCACATACTTGCGCTCGCGAATCGCGAGTCGCGCCTCGAACAGCCCGTAAAGTTCGCTGCCCTTGTTAAATAGCGGCGTTTCCGGCGAATTCAAATATTTCGGCTCGCCGCTGCCCAGCACGCGGCCGCCGAAGCCGATCACCTGCCCCTTCACGTTGCGGATCGGGAACATGATCCGCTCGCGGAACCGGTCGTAGCGCCGTGCAACGCCCTGCGCGTCGGTCTTCTCGCTGACGATCACGAGCCCGGACTCGACGAGCGCGTCGTCCCGATAGTCCGGGAACGCCGTTTCGAGGTTCTGCCAGCCGTCCGGCGCATAGCCGAGCCCGAACCGGGCCGCAACCTCACCGGTCAGCCCCCGTTTCTTCAGGTACTGGATCGCCTCCGGTGCGCCGCGCAGCTGTTTGCGGTAGTAATCGCAAGCCACGGCCATCACGTCGGACAGCGCGGTCGCAACCGATTTCGAAACCGCCGGCTGCGCCGGATAATCGCCACCGCCGACCCCGCCGCCACGCATCGGGGACGGCTCGTGCGGCACCGACAGGCCGACCGACTGCGCGAGCTCCTGCACGGCTTCCGGGAACGTCAGGCCCGCATGCTCCATCAGGAAGCCGATCGCCGTGCCATGCGCGCCGCAGCCGAAGCAGTGATAGAACTGCTTGGTCGGGCTGACGGTGAACGACGGGCTCTTTTCGTTGTGAAACGGGCACAGCCCCATGAAATTGGCGCCGCCCTTCTTGAGCTGCACGTAGCGGCCCACCACGTCGACGATATCGACGCGGTTCAGCAAATCCTGCAGGAACGAATGCGGAATCACCGGGGGATAGAACGGAAAAAGACAATGCGACGCCCCGGCGCGCGCGATGCTCGCGCACGCCGGGCACGGGTTTTACTTGGACAGCGCGGCCTTGACGAGCGCGGATACGGCGGTCATGTCTGCGCGGCCCGCGAGCTTGCCCTTCAGCACGCCCATCACCTTGCCCATGTCCTGCGGACCGGCTGCGCCCGTCTGCGCGACCGCGGCCTGCACTTCGGCGGCCACTTCGGCCTCCGACAGCTGCTGGGGCATGTAGCCGCTCAGCACGTTCAGCTCGGCCTGCTCCTTCGCGACCAGGTCGTCGCGGCCCGCCGCCTGGAACTGGCTGATCGAATCCTTGCGCTGCTTGATCATCTTGTCGATCACCGCCGTTACCGCGGCATCGTCGAGCGTGATCTGCTCGTCGACCTCACGTTGCTTGATCGCGGCCATCAGCAGGCGAATCGTCGCGAGGCGCTCGGTGTCCTTCGCGCGCATCGCGGTCTTCATGTCTTCGCTGATCTGCTCTTTCAAACTCATCTTTCACCCGGGAATGGAAACGTGAATCCGACGCCCGCCAACGGACGTCAACACAAAAACCCGCTTGGGACACTGTCTCAAGCGGGTTGCTCGAATCCGGCATCGGCGACTCGCACGGGAGCCGCCGGTGCGCCGCTCAGCGAACCGCGCGGCGCAAACATCGTTCAGTACAGCTTCTTCGGCAGCGTCTGGCTGCGGATGCGCTTGTAATGACGCTTCACTGCTGCGGCCTTCTTGCGCTTGCGCTCGGCCGTCGGCTTCTCGTAGAACTCCCGCGCACGCAGTTCGGTCAGCAGACCGTTCTTCTCGATCGTGCGCTTGAAGCGACGCATGGCAACTTCAAACGGCTCGTTTTCTTTAACGCGAATGATCGTCATGACCCGACACGCAAAAAAAGGTTTGCAGGGAAAGATTATTGAGTATAGCAGACCCTTTACACAAGGACATTAGCGCGTCAAGCGCCGCGCGCGAACTCCGCGGCCGCCTGCCCGGCCGCCACGCCGGATGCCCACGCCCACTGGAAGTTGTAGCCGCCGAGCCAGCCCGTCACGTCGACCGCCTCGCCGACGAAGAAGAGCCCCGGCACCCGCGCACTCATCATCGTCGCCGACGACAGCTCGCGCGTATCCACGCCGCCTTTCGTCACCTCGGCCTTCTTGTAGCCCTCGGTGCCGTTCGGCGTCAGCGTCCAGCCGCCGAGCGCGTCGCCGATCTGGCGCAGCGTCTTGTCCGGCAGGTCGGCCAGCCGCGCATCGGCAGCCACGCGATGCGTGTCGAGCCACACATGCGCGAGCCGTGACGGCACCCAGTCCGCGAGCAGCGAGCCGATCTGCCGCTTCGACCCGCGCTTGGCCTCGATCAGGTCGGCCACCGCGTCGCGCTGCGGCAGCAAGTCGACGCGAATCGGCTCGCCCGGCTGCCAGTAGCTCGAAATTTGCAGGATGCCCGGCCCCGACAGGCCGCGATGCGTGAGCAGCAGGTCCTCGACGAATTCCCCGCCGCGCTTGCGGTCGCCGGTCGACACGCGCACCTCGAGCGCCACGCCGGACAGCGCGGCAAACGGCTCCCAGTCCTGCACCGCAAACGTCAGCGGCACCAGCGCGGGCCGCGTATCGACGAGCTTGTGACCGAACTGCTTCGCGATCCGGTAGCCGAAGTCGGTCGCGCCGATCTTCGGGATCGACAGGCCGCCCGTCGCGATGATCAGCGCGCGCGCGGCAATCTGTCCGGCCTGCGTGTCGAGCGTGAAGCCGTCCGCCGGCGCGTGGCGCACCGCATCGACGACGACCGGCCGGCGCCACGCAATGCCGCCGCCGTCGCACTCGCTCTTCAGCACATCGATGATCGCGTCGCTGCCGTGGTCGCAGAACAGCTGGCCCTTGTGTTTTTCGTGCCAGGTCACGTGATGGCGCTTGAGCAGCCCGAGGAAGTCCCGCGGCGTGTAGCGGGCGAGCGCCGAACGGGCGAAATGCGGATTGGCCGACAGGTAGTTGTCGGGGCCCGCGTACAGGTTGGTGAAGTTGCAGCGGCCGCCGCCGGAGATGCGGATCTTCTCGGCCAGGCGCGGCGCATGATCGACCAGCACCACGCGGCGGCCGAGCTGCCCGGCGACCGCGGCGCTCATCATGCCGGCGGCGCCCGCGCCGATCACGGCGATATCGTAGGTTTCCATGGCGCGGATTGTACCCGGCCCGTGCCCGGCCCGTGCCCGGCCTGTACCGGGCCAGCGGCGCAGCGCGTCGCCCTGCTATACTTTTCGGTTACGTTGACATTCCGGCGTCGTCCGCAACACGGCACGCCCTGCCCCACACCATGCTCGTTCTCGGCATCGAAAGCTCCTGTGACGAAACCGGCCTCGCGCTCTACGACACGCAGCGCGGATTGCTCGCGCACGCGCTCCACTCGCAGATCGCGATGCACCGCGACTACGGCGGCGTCGTGCCCGAGCTCGCGTCGCGCGACCATATCCGCCGCGCGCTGCCGCTGCTCGAGGAGGTGATCGAGAAAAGCGGCACGCGGCGCGAAGAGATCGACGCGATCGCGTTCACGCAAGGTCCAGGGCTCGCCGGCGCGCTGCTCGTCGGCGCGAGCATCGCGAATGCACTCGCGCTGGCCTGGAACAAGCCGACCGTCGGCATTCATCACCTCGAAGGCCACCTGCTGTCGCCGCTGCTCGTCGCGGAGCCGCCGTCGTTCCCGTTCGTCGCGCTGCTCGTGTCGGGCGGCCACACGCAATTGATGCGCGTGACCGACGTCGGCGTCTACGAGACGCTCGGCGAGACACTCGACGACGCAGCCGGCGAAGCGTTCGACAAGACCGCGAAGCTGATCGGCCTCGGCTACCCGGGTGGCCCTGAAGTGTCGAAGCTCGCGGAATCCGGCACGCCGGGCGCCGTCGTGCTGCCGCGCCCGATGCTGCATTCCGGCGATCTCGACTTCAGCTTCAGCGGACTGAAAACCGCCGTGCTGACGCAGATGAAGAAGTTCGAGGCCGCGAAGCTGTCCGGCGATGCGCTCGAACGCGCGAAGGCCGATCTCGCACGCGGTTTCGTCGACGCGGCCGTCGACGTGCTCGTCGCGAAATCGCTCGCGGCGCTCAAGAAGACGAAACTCAAGCGCCTCGTCGTCGCGGGCGGTGTCGGCGCGAACCGCCAGTTGCGCGACGCACTGTCGGCCGCAGCCGCGAAGCGCGGCTTCGACGTGCACTACCCCGACCTCGCGCTTTGCACCGACAACGGCGCGATGATCGCGCTCGCCGGCGCGCTGCGGCTCGCACGCTGGCCCGAGCAGGCCAATGCCGACTACGCGTTCACCGTGAAGCCGCGCTGGGATCTCGCATCGCTTGCGCGTTGAGCGCAGCCGCACACGTCGATCCGCATAGCGCGCCGCGCATGTGAAGAAAAGGCCGCTCGAACGAGCGGCCTTTTTGCCGATGCGGGACGGCGCGTCGCGTGTCGCGCGTTATGCGGCCAGCCGCTTGTCGCGCTCGATCAGCGCATACGCGCTGTGGTTGTGGATCGACTCGAAGTTCTCGGCCTCGAGCACGTATGCAACGATGCGCTCGTCGCGATCCAGCCGCTGCGCGACGTCACGCACGAGATCCTCGACGAACTTCGGATTCTCGTACGCGCGCTCGGTCACGAACTTCTCGTCCGGGCGCTTCAGCAGGCCCCACAGTTCGCACGACGCCTCTTCCTCGGCCATCCGGATCAGCGCCTCGACCGGCACGTCGGCCGCCAGCTCCGCATCGATCGTCACGTGCGAGCGCTGGTTGTGCGCGCCATACTGCGAGATCTTCTTCGAGCACGGGCACAGGCTCGTGACCGGCACCAGCACCTTCAGGAACAGGCGCGTCGCGCCGCCGCGGCTTTCGCCCGCGAGCGTCACTTCGTAGTCCAGCAGACTCTGGACGCCCGACACCGGCGCCGTCTTGTTCACGAAATACGGGAACGTCACCTCGATACGCCCAGCCTCGGCCTCGAGCTTCTCCAGCATCGATGCGAGCATCGTGCGAAACAGCTCGGTCGTCAGCGGCGTGCGATGCTCTTCGAGCAGCGCGACGAAACGCGACATGTGCGTGCCCTTCTGGTCGGCAGGCAGATGGACGTCGAGGTTCCAGAGGCCGACGGTCGGCTGCACGTCACCGCTCTCGGTGCGCACCGTCAACGGATGCCGGACCGCCTTCACGCCCACGCGCTGAATCGGAATCTGACGGGTATCCACCGTGCTCTGCACGTCGGGCATCACGAAGGCGGGATTCATCTGGTTCATCTTGTTCAATCCTTATAAGCCGCGCGCTCGACTACACGCGCGCCGCCGCAAGCGGCATGCCGGAAAAACAACATGGGCCCGCAGGCCCATGTTTTCCGCATCAATGAAAGACCGGGTTTCGCCAGTCGCGTCGACGCCGCCAACTGGCGGCGCCGGCTTACGCGACGCGCTTGGCCTGGTCGGCGACGGCAGCCGCCGGATTCAGGAAGCGTTCGCGAATCGATTTCGCGATGCCCGCGCCGTCGAGGCCGCATTGCGACAGCAGCTTCGCGGGGTCACCGTGATCGATGAAGCGGTCAGGGAGGCCCAATTGTAGTACGGGTCGGATAACCCCACTCTCCATCAGGGCTTCCACGCATGCGGAACCCGCACCGCCCATCACGCAGCCTTCCTCGGCCGTCACGAGGTAATCGTGCGTCTCGGCCAGTTCGCGCACGAGTTCGGCGTCGATCGGCTTCACGAAGCGCATGTTCGCAACGGTCGCGTCGAGCTCCTCGGCCGCGGCCAGCGACGGTGCAACCATCGTGCCGAACGCGAGGATCGCAATGCGCTTGCCTTCCGGCTGCGACGTGCGGCGGCGCACTTCGCCCTTGCCGACCGGGATCTCGGTGAACTCCTTCACCGTCGGCACGCCGGCGCCCGCGCCGCGCGGATAGCGCACCGCGGTCGTGTTCGGCTGCTGCAGCGCGGTGTGCAGCATCTGGCGGCATTCGTTCTCGTCGGATGCAGCCATGATCGTCATGTTCGGAATGCAGCGCATGAACGCGAGATCGTACGCGCCCGCGTGCGTCGCGCCGTCGGCGCCGACGAGGCCCGCGCGGTCGATCGCGAACACGACCGGCAGGTTCTGCAGCGCGACGTCGTGAATCAGCTGGTCGTACCCGCGTTGCAGGAACGTCGAGTAGATCGCAACGACAGGCTTCAGCCCTTCGGTTGCAAGGCCGCCCGCGAACGTCACCGCATGCTGCTCCGCGATGCCGACGTCGTAATAGCGATCCTTGAAGCGCTTCTCGAACTCGACCATGCCCGAGCCTTCGCGCATCGCGGGCGTGATGCCGACGACGCGCGAATCGCGCTCGGCCTCGTCGCACAGCCATTCGCCGAACACCTGCGTGTAGGTCTTCTTCGCGGGCGTCGCCGACGGCTTGATGCCTTCCGCCGGATTGAACTTGCCCGGGCCGTGGTAGAGCACCGGATCGGCCTCGGCGAGCTTGTAGCCCTGGCCTTTCTTGGTCACCACGTGCAGGAACTGCGGACCGCGCAGTTCCTTGATGTTCTGCAGCGTCGGGATCAGCGAGTCGAGATCGTGCCCGTCGATCGGCCCGATGTAGTTGAAGCCGAACTCCTCGAACAGCGTCGCGGGCACGACCATGCCCTTCGCATGCTCCTCGAGCTTGCGCGCGAGCTCGAGCACCGGCGGCGCGACGCTCAGCACGCGTTCGACGCCCGCGCGCGCGGCCGCATAGAAGCGGCCCGACATCAGGCGGGCGAGGTGGCGGTTCAGCGCGCCGACCGGCGGCGAAATCGACATGTCGTTGTCGTTGAGGATCACGAGCAGCTTCGCGTCCTCGGACACGCCGGCGTTGTTCATCGCCTCGAACGCCATGCCGGCCGTCATCGCGCCATCGCCGATCACCGCGATCGAGAAGCGGTCGTCGCCGTTCAGCTGGCTGCCGATCGCCATGCCGAGCGCGGCCGAGATCGACGTGCTCGAGTGCGCGGTGCCGAACGTGTCGTACTCCGATTCGGTCCGGCGCGGGAAGCCCGAGATGCCGTCGAGCTGGCGCAGCGAGTGCATCTGGTCGCGGCGGCCGGTCAGGATCTTGTGCGGATAGGTCTGGTGACCCACATCCCAGACGATACGGTCGTTCGGCGTGTTGAACACGTAGTGCAACGCGATCGTCAGCTCGACCGTCCCGAGATTGGACGACAAGTGGCCGCCCGTCTTCGACACGCTGTCGAGCACGAACGCACGCAGCTCGTCGGCGAGCGGTTGCAGTTGACGGCGATCAAGACGGCGCAGATCGGCCGGATCGTCGATAGTTTTCAGCAAGTCGTACATCGTCGTTCCATTGTAGGAAATCAAACGCGCCCGCATTCTGTTGCACACACCCGTAGCGTGTGCGCGGCGGCGGGCTTGCGCGTCAGCTGACCCGGTTCACCACCAGGTCGGCAAGTTCGGCGAGCCGCTGTGCGCGTGCGCCGAACGGTTGCAGCGCGGCGTGCGCTTCGGCACGCAGCTGGGCGGCCAGCTCGCGCGACGCGTCGAGGCCGAGCAGCGACACATAGGTCGGCTTGTCGTTGGCGGCGTCCTTGCCGGCCGTCTTGCCAAGCGTTGCCGAATCGGTCGTGACGTCGAGGATGTCGTCGACGACCTGGAACGCGAGTCCTACCGCCCCAGCATAGACGTCGAGCGCGGCCATCGCTTCCGCGGACGGCGTGTCGCCCGCCAGTGCGCCCATCCGGACGGCGGCACGCAGCAGCGCACCCGTCTTCATCCGGTGCATCGTCTCGAGCTGCTCGCGCGTCAGCTTGATGCCGACGCTCGCCAGATCGATCGCCTGCCCGCCGGCCATGCCGATCGAGCCGCTCGCCAGCGCCAGTTCGCGCACGAGCGCGGCCTGCTGCGCCGGCGCGAGCGCATCGGCGTCGGTCAGCGCGACGAAGGCCTGCGACTGCAGCGCGTCACCGACCAGCAGCGCGGTCGGTTCGTCATATTTGACGTGCACGGTCGGCTTGCCGCGCCGCAGCGCGTCGTCGTCCATGCACGGCATGTCGTCATGCACGAGCGAATAGACGTGGATCATCTCCAGCGCCGCCGCCGCCGCATTGCGCGCCGCTTCCGATGCGCCCGTCAGTTCGCCTGCCGCATGGCACAGCAGCGGGCGAACGCGTTTGCCGCCTCCGAGGACCGCGTAGCGCATCGCTTCGTGGAGTTGCGCGGGCACCACAGTTTCAGCCGGCAGATAGTGGCCGAGTGCGTCCTCGACGCGGTCGAGCACGGACCGCATCCATTGTTCGAATGTCATAGATCGTCGTCTTCGCCGTCCGTGGCGGCCGTTCCGGCCGAAAGCGGCTTCAGGGCCGCGCCGTCGAGCACGCGCACCTGCTGCTCCACTTTTTCGAGTTGCTGTTGGCAAAACGCAACGAGTGCCGCCCCACGGCGATACGCCGCAAGCGAATCCTCGAGACTCAACGCGCCGCCTTCCATCCGGGCAACCAGCGCCTCGAGCTCCGCGAGCGCCATCTCGTAACTGTCCGGCAGCGGTTCGGTGCCGTTGCCGGCCGGCGCGGCGCCAGGGGATGCGGTTTTCGCCATGGACGAAGTGTCAAATTTCAAAACAAGTCGGACATTCTACGGCAAAAGAGAATTTTCCGACCTGCCGACTTGGATCGCCCTGCATCCACTCCCGCCTCATCTCTGTTGCACATTGTCCACCCCCAAATGCGTGCCCGACAAAAAATTGACACAAATCAGGCACTTAATCCTAGCCTTGCTCGGGGATCCGGGTATAATTCCCGGTTTCCCTAAATCGAATTTTCGATGGTTGGGTTGTTCACTGCTTTCACGCTAACACCGGGAGTGGGAATGTCCAATCTGAGCGATGCGCTTCAGTTGAAGTCGGCTCACAGCCAGCTTCCAGTCACTGCATATTTCGATGAGGCGCTGCTTGAGCGCGAGATCGAAACCCTCTTCAAGAAAGGACCTCGTTACGTCGGGCACGAATTGATGGTGCCCGAGGCGGGGGATTATTTTGCGCTGCCTTCCGAACAGGAGGGCCGCGTGCTGGTCCGCAACCCGGCGAACCAGGTCGAACTGCTGTCGAACGTCTGCCGCCACCGGCAGGCGATCATGCTCAACGGGCGCGGCCACACGCAGAACATCGTGTGCCCGCTGCACCGCTGGACGTACGACCTGGAAGGCCAGTTGCTCGGTGCGCCGCACTTCCCCGACAAGCCTTGCCTGAACCTCGGCAAGTCGCCGCTGCAGAACTGGCAGGGGCTGCTGTTCGAGGCGGAGGGCCGCCATGTCGCGCGCGATCTGGCGAACCTCGGCACGAAGCACCACTTCGATTTCTCCGAGTACCTGTTCGATCACGTCGAAGTCCACGAGTGCAACTACAACTGGAAGACGTTCATCGAGGTGTACCTCGAGGATTACCACGTCGTCCCGTTCCACCCGGGTCTCGGCAGCTTCGTGTCGTGCGACGACCTCAAGTGGGAGTTCGGCGACTGGTATAGCGTGCAGACGGTCGGCGTGCACAACGCGCTCGCGAAGCCGGGCAGCGCGACGTACAAGAAGTGGCACGAGCAGGTGCTGAAGTTCCGCAACGGCGAGCCGCCGGAGTTCGGCGCGATCTGGATGGTCTACTACCCGGGCCTGATGATCGAGTGGTATCCGCACGTGCTCGTCGTGTCGTGGCTGATTCCGCGCGGGCCGCAGAAGACGACCAACATCGTCGAGTTCTATTATCCCGAGGAAATCGCGCTGTTCGAACGCGAGTTCGTCGAGGCGGAACGTGCGGCCTATATGGAAACGGCCGTTGAGGACGACGAGATCGCCATGCGCATGGACGCCGGGCGCCGCGCGCTGATGGAGCGCGGCGAATCGCAGGTCGGCCCGTACCAGAGCCCGATGGAAGACGGCATGCAGCACTTCCACGAGTTCCTGCGTCGCCACCTCGGCGACCTCTGACGCCGGCATGCGGTTTCCGCATCACGAGGCATGACGAAAAGACGGGCTCCGGCCCGTCTTTTTTGTTTAGACTTAGTACATCAGGCCGTTTGCTCAATCAGGAGCCGTCATGCCCCATACTCATTACACCACGCTCATCTCCGCGGCCAATCTCGCCGAACGGCTCGCTGCCGCGCCCGGCAGCGTCGCGCTGTTCGACTGCCGCTTCGATCTCGCGGATACCGGTGCGGGCGAAGCTGCGTATACGGCCGGCCACATTGCCGGCGCACAATACCTCCACCTCGACCGCGACCTGTCGGGCCGCAAGACCGGCACCAACGGCCGCCATCCGCTGCCGTCACGCGACGCGCTCGTCGCGACGCTCGCCGATCGCGGGCTCAGGCAGGGGCAGCAGGTCGTCGCGTACGACGCGCAAGGCGGCGCATACGCCGCGCGGCTATGGTGGCTGCTGCGCTGGCTCGGACATGATTCGGTCGCCGTGCTCGACGGCGGGCTGCAAGCATGGGAAGCGGCCGGCCAGCCGCTGACGGTCGAAACGACGCACCCGTCGCGCGGCGATTTCCGCGCGGCGGCGCCGCTTGAATCGACGGTCGACGCGCAGGCTGTGCTCGCAAACCTGACGTCGCGCACGCGAACCGTCATCGATGCGCGCGCACCCGATCGCTATCGCGGCGAGAACGAAACGATCGATCCCGTCGGCGGCCATATCCCCGGCGCGCTCAACCGCTTCTTCAAGGACAACCTGACCGCCGATGGCCGCTTCAAGACCGGCCACGAACTGCGCGAGACCTTCTCGACGCTGCTGGCAGGCATCGATCCGAATCGCGTGATCCTGCAATGCGGTTCCGGCGTGACCGCCTGCCACAATGCGCTCGCGATGGAAGTCGCAGGCCTGCATGGCGCATCGCTGTACCCCGGTTCGTGGAGCGAATGGTGCGCCGACCCGGCACGGCCGGTCGCCACGGGCCCGACGCCGTAACATCGCACCCGGCACACCGACTCGGCGGCGGCGCAAGCCGCCGCTAGCCGTTCACATCACGCCATACTTGTGGAACCACGCGATCGCGCGATTCCAGCCATCCTCGGCATCGGCCTTCACATAGCTCGGCCGGTAGTCGGCAAAGAACGCGTGACCGGCATCCGGATACACGACGAACTCCGATTCGCGCCCGCGCTTCGACGCGCTCGCCTGGATCTTCTCGCGCATGTTCGCAAGCGACGCCTGCGAGATGTTCGTATCCTTCGCACCGTACAGCCCGAGCACCGGCACCTCCAGCGCCGATGCATGATCGACCGGGTTGAACGGCTTCATCTCGTCGGCCTTGCCCTCGACGAACCCGTACCACGCAACCGCCGCGCGCACGTGCGGATTGTGCTCCGCGTACAGCCACGCCTGGCGCCCGCCCCAGCAGAATCCCATCACGCCAACGCGCGACAGGTCGCCGCCATTCTTGCCGGCCCATGCGACGGTCGCATCGAGATCTTCGGTGACCTGCCGGTCCGGCACCTTGCTGACCACATGCTCGTCGAGCGCCTGGATCGACGGATACTTCGATGCATCGCCCTGCCGCGCGAACAGGTCGGGAGCGATCGCCAGATAACCGAGCTTCGCGAAGCGGCGGCAGATGTCGGCAATGTGCGCGTGTACGCCAAAGATTTCGTGAATCACGATCACGACCGGCAGGTTGGTCTTGTCCTGCGGCTGCGCGCGATACGCGGGTACGCTCGCATCGCCCGAACGGATCTCGACGGTGCCCGCGTCCAGCCCGGCACTGTCGGTCGTGATCGTCTGTGCCGACACGGGCAGCACCGCCGCCGCAAAGGTGCCGCCGAGCGCCGCCTGCATGAACTTGCGACGCGAGAACGGAACGTGGGGAACCAGGCTGTCGACTTCAGGTTTCAACATGAATGCACTCCTCGATTAGGCACCGCCGTCACGAACTCGGCATGACGGGGCATCGCGCCGCGTCACGGCGCGTGACGTTGCGGCGATCGGCACGACGCCGCAAACGGAACCCTTACAAGATGCCCAATAATCCGTTGTCGCGTCAACTGTCGGAAGTGTAAGACTCGATTACGGCCGGGCACTTCATGCAGCGCGACTGCTGCATCCGAGGCCCTCGCAATCCGCGCTGCACGCGCCGCGCCGCTCGCCGACGCGTGCTCCGCGCCGTCAGTGCAGCTTGACGCGCGGCAGCGTCGTGCGTCGCAGCCAGTGCGCGACGGTATCGAGCATCATGCGCGGATAGCCGTGCAGCGCCGCGATGTGCAGCCGGTACAGCGACATGTACATGAAGCGCGCGAACAGCCCTTCGATCAGCATGCTGCCGCCGATCAGCCCGCCCATCAGGTTGCCGACCGCGCTGAAATGGCCGAGCGACACGAGCGAGCCCAGGTCGCGATACGTAAACTCGGGCAACGGGTGCCCGTCGAGCCGGCATCCGAGCGCCTTCAGCAGGAAGTTCGCCTGCTGGTGCGCGGCCTGCGCACGCGGCGGCACGTTGCGCTCGTTGCCAGGCCATGCGCATGCCGCGCAATCGCCGAGCGCGAACACGTTGTCGTCGGTAAAGGTCTGCAGCGTGCGGCGCACGTCGAGCTGGCCGAGCTTGTTGACCTGGAGACCATCGAGATTCGCGAGCACGGGCGGCGCCTTGATGCCGGCGGCCCAGACCGTCAGGTCGGCTCGCACCGTCTTGCCGCTCGCGGTGTGAACGGCCCCGGGCGCGACCTCGGTCACGCGTTCGCCGAGCATCAGCCGCACGCCGAGTTTTTCGAGCAGTTCGGACGTCGCCGACGACACGCGCTCCTGCAGCGCAGGGAGAATCCGCGGCCCCGATTCGATCAGCACGATGCCGACGTCATGCCGCGGGTCGAGCTTGTGCAGCCCGTACGCGGACAGCACCTGCGCGGTGTTGCGCAGCTCGGCTGATAGCTCGACGCCGGTAGCGCCGCCGCCGACGATCGCGACCTGGATGCGCGGCTCGGCCGCCTCACCCGGTGCGCCCGACGCGGCCGGCGCCGGACTCTGGTGCTCGGCGCGCATGCACGCGGCAATCAGCCGCTTGCGGAAGCGTTCGGCCTCGCCCACCGTGTCGAGCGCGATCGCGTTTTCCGCCGCGCCCTGCACGCCGAAGAAGTGCGTCGTGCTGCCGATCGCGATCACGAGCGTGTCGTACTCCAGCTCGCGCGCCGGCAGCAGTTCCTCGCCGTCGCTGTCGTTGACGGGCGCGAGCGTGATGCGCTTCGCGGCGCGATCGAGCCCGGTCAGCCCGCCCTGCTGGAACTCGAAGCCATGCCAGCGCGCCTGCGCCGCGTATTCGAGCTCCTGCGTGAACGGGTCCATGCTGCCGGCCGCCACTTCATGCAGCAGCGGCTTCCAGATGTGCGTCGGATTGCGGTCGACGAGCGTGACGAGCGCGCGCGCGGGATGCTTGCCGCGCGCGCCGTAACGGTCGCCGAGCCGCGTCGCCAGTTCCAGGCCGCCCGCGCCTCCGCCTACGATGATGATCCGATGCATCCGATTCCCCCTTTGCGATTCGAAACTGCTGCCGCCGGACGACGCGCACGCGATGCGCGCGCCACGTCTCGTGGATTAACCGGTTCGGACATCATCGATGTGCAGTTCGAAACACTTCGATGCGTCCGCTCCCGGCATGCGGGGCGCGCCGCCCCGCGTCAATGACAAGACCACATGCATTGTCCGGGAGCTTGCGCGTTGACGACAAGCAAACCATCTCGATAAGTGACATCGCTGCAACAATATGTCGCAGGTCACGGGGAACGTGTATCGGTGTCGGTCAGTGCGCCTCTTCCCAATTTGCGCCGGCGCCCACTTCGGCGACGAGCGGCACCTTGAGCTTCGCGACGCCACACATCATCTCCGGCAGCTTTTCGCGGACCAGCGACAGCTCGCCGTCGGGCACTTCCAGCACCAGTTCGTCGTGCACCTGCATGATCATCCGCGACGCGAGCCCGTCGCGCGCCAGCCAGTCGTCGACGGCGATCATCGACAGCTTGATCAGGTCCGCCGCGGTGCCCTGCATCGGCGCATTGATTGCCGCGCGCTCGGCCGCCTGGCGACGCGGGCCGTTGCCGCCGTTGATTTCCGGCAGCCACAGACGGCGGCCGAAAACGGTTTCGACGTAGCCCTTCTCCTTCGCGACTTCGCGCGTGTCCACCATGTATTGCGCGACGCCCGGGTAGCGCGCGAAATACCGGTCGATGTACAGCTTCGCGGCATCGCGCGTGATGCCGAGGTTCGATGCGAGGCCGAACGCGCTCATCCCGTAGATCAGCCCGAAGTTGATCACCTTTGCGATCCGGCGCTGGTCCGCATTGACCTCGAGCGGCGTCACGCCGAACACTTCGGCCGCGGTCGCGCGGTGAATGTCCTCGCCTTGCGAGAACGCGCGCAGCAGCGACGCGTCGCCCGAGATGTGCGCCATGATCCGCAGTTCGATCTGCGAATAGTCGGCCGACACGATCCGGTGGCCCGGCGGCGCGACGAACGCCTCGCGGATCCGCCGGCCTTCGGCCGTGCGCACCGGAATGTTCTGAAGATTGGGGTCGTTCGACGCGAGGCGACCCGTGACCGCAACCGCCTGCGCGTAGTTCGTGTGCACGCGCCCCGTTTCCGGATTGACCATCCGCGGCAGCTTGTCGGTGTAGGTCGACTTCAGCTTCGACAGCCCGCGGTGCTCGAGCAGCAGCTTCGGCAGCGGGTAGTCCTCGGCCAGCTTCTGCAACACCTCTTCGTCGGTCGACGGCGCACCGCTCGGCGTCTTCTTCACGACCGGCAGCTGCAGCTTCTCGAAGAAGATCTGGCCGATCTGCTTCGGAGAACCGAGGTTGAACTCGCCGCCTGCCAGCTCGTAAGCCTGCGCTTCGAGCTCGATCAGACGCGTGGCAATTTCGGTGCTCTGCGCCTGCAGGCGCGCGTCGTCGATCAGCACGCCCGTGCGCTCCATCTTGCGCAGCACGAGCGACACCGGCATCTCGATCTCGCGATACACGCGTTCGAGGCCCGGTTCACGCGCGACTTGCGGATACAGCGCGTGATGGAGCTGCAGCGTGATGTCCGCGTCTTCGGCCGCGTACTCGGCGGCCTGCGCAAGTGCCACTTCGTCGAAGCCGATCTGCTTCGCGCCCTTGCCCGCGACGTCCTCATACTTGATCGTCTTGACGCCCAGATGACGCAGCGCGAGGCTGTCCATGTCGTGCGTGCGGTGCGACTCGAGCACGTACGATTCGAGCAGCGTGTCGTGCTCGATGCCGTTCAGTTCGATCCCGTAGTTCGCGAGCACCTGCGCGTCGTACTTCAGGTGCTGGCCGACCTTCTTGTGCGCGGCCGATTCGAGCCACGGCTTCAGCCGCGCGAGCACGTCGTCGATCGGCAACTGCTCCGGCATGTCGGGGCCGCGGTGTGCGACCGGCAGGTACGCGGCCTTGCCCGGCTCGACCGAGAACGACAGGCCGACGAGACGCGCGGCCATCGGATCGAGCGACGTCGTCTCGGTGTCGAACGCGGTCAGCGCGGCCGCGTCGATCTTCGCGAACCATGCGTCGAACTGCGCCCAGGTCTGGATCGTGTCGTATTCGCGCGCGATGCCCGCTGCGATCACCGGCGCCGGCTCGCCGTCCACCACGTCGACAGCGTTGGCTTCCGCGGGCGCGCTGTCGATTTCGCGCAGCCAGGTCTTGAAACCGTAACGCGCGAAGATGTCGCGCAGCAGGTCGCGCGCCTCGCCGCCGGTCGCCAGCGTCGCTTCGATCGACTCGAGGTGCGGCGCGAGATCGCAGGCCGTCTCGACGGTCACGAGCTTGCGGCCGAGCGGCAGGAAGTCGAGCGCGCGGCGCAGGTTGTCGCCGACGACGCCCTTGATCTCGCCCGCATGCTCGATCACGCCATCGAGGCTGTCGTACTGCGTCAGCCACTTCACGGCCGTCTTCGGCCCGCACTTCTCGACGCCCGGCACGTTGTCGACGGTGTCGCCGATCAGCGCCAGGTAGTCGATGATCCGCTCGGGCGGCACGCCGAACTTCGCGACCACGCCGTCGCGGTCGAGCGTCTCGTTGGTCATCGTGTTGACGAGCGAGACAGCGTCGCTGACGAGCTGCGCGAGGTCCTTGTCGCCCGTCGACACGACCACCTTCATCCCGTGCCGCTCGGCTTCGCGCGCGAGCGTGCCGATCACGTCGTCGGCCTCGACACCCTCGACCATCAGCAGCGGCCAGCCGAGCGCGCGCACGGCGCCGTGGATCGGCTCGACCTGCAACGCGAGATCGGGCGGCATCGACGGACGGTTTGCCTTATAGTCGGCATAGAGGTCGTCGCGGAACGTCTTGCCCTTTGCATCGAACACGCAAGCGCTATACTCTGCACTGACTTCCTTGCGCATACGGCGCAGCATGTTGATGATTCCGTAGAGCGCTCCGGTCGGCTCCCCGCCAGGGCCACGCAAATCAGGCATCGCATGGTAAGCCCGATACAGATAGCTCGAACCGTCAACCAATAGCAGGGTCTTACCTTCCAGATTTCGTTCTTCAGGCATTATGAACAAGAGAAAAGTGATTCCGAGTCTGCGTTCGCTCGCAGATCAAGAACGCGCGACGGCCAAGAAGGCGCGCGCATCGTGGCAGATGTTCACGATTATGGCAGAGTTTATCGAGGCGACCGAGTACCTGTCGGAGATCCGCCCGGCCGTCAGCATCTACGGTTCCGCCCGTCTCAAACCCGATACGCCGCACTACAAGCTCGCGGTGCAGATCGCGCGCAAGCTGTCCGACGCCGGCTTCGCGGTGATCTCCGGCGGCGGCCCCGGCATCATGGAAGCGGCGAACAAGGGCGCGCACGCCGGCAAGGCGCCGTCGGTCGGCCTCAACATCGAGCTGCCGCACGAGCAGGCCGGCAACCACTACCAGGACATCTCGCTGCGCTTCCGCCACTTCTTCACGCGCAAGGTCACGTTCGTGAAGAACTCCGATGCCGTGATCGTGATGCCGGGCGGCTTCGGCACGCTCGACGAGTTGTCCGAAGTGCTCACGCTGATCCAGACGAAGAAGTCGCGCCTCGTGCCGATCATCCTCGTCGGCAGCACGTTCTGGCAGGGCCTGCTGCAATGGTTCCGCGACCAGCTGATCCCGAACGGGCTCATCAATGCGGAAGACATGGACCTGATGCAGGTGATCGACGATCCGGACCAGGTGCTCGACGCCGTGCTCGCGTTCTACGAGGACCGCGGCGAGGAGGAAGGCGAGGAAGAGCATCCGCCGCGTCCGGAAGAAGACCGGATGTTCTACCTGTAACCGTCACGCTCGCGGCCCGGATACCCGTCACGGGTTCCGGGCCCGCATTGCCCCGCTGCGGGCAGCGCGTCGCGCACGGCCCTTCACATCACTCGGGGAAACTACATGAAACGCTCGCTGACGGCCCTTGCCTTTGCCAGCCTTGGCCTCTCGCTGTCCGGCCTCGCCCATGCCGTGAACGTCGACGTGAACATCGGCACGCCCGCACCGGTCATCGTCGCGCCGGCGCCTGCCCCGGTCGTGATCGCGCCCGCTCCCGTCGTCGTCGTCGGCTGGCACGGCGACCGCTACTGGGACGGCCGCCGCTACTGGGAGCGCCGCGAATGGGAAGACTATCAGCGTCATCGCGGGCACGGCTACCACTGCCCGCCGGGACACGCGAAGAAGGGCGAATGCTGAACGGCGCAATGCGCTGACCATCCGGCAACATCAAGGCCGCCCGCCGGCAGCCGCGCCGACGCCACGGCTTTGACCGGCCACGCGCGAACCTTACTGGAACGCCACTTCCGCAAAGCTCCGCAGTTTGCGACTGTGCAGCTTGTCGAGCCCGTTGGTCCGCAGGATCTCCATTGCCTTCACGCCGATCTGCAGATGCTGGTCGACCTGCGCGCGATAGAACTGGTCGGCCATCCCCGGCAGCTTCAATTCGCCATGGAGCGGCTTGTCCGACACGCACAGCAGCGTGCCGTACGGCACACGGAATCGGAAGCCGTTCGCGGCGATCGTCGCGCTTTCCATGTCGAGCGCGATCGCACGGCTTTGCGACAGCCGCTGCACGGGCTCGCGGTGATCGCGCAGTTCCCAGTTGCGGTTGTCGACGCTCGCGACCGTGCCGGTCCGCATCACGCGCTTCAGCTCCGCGCCGTCGAGCCGCGTGACGTCCGCCACCGCGCGCTCGAGCGCGAGCTGCACTTCGGCGAGCGCCGGGATCGGCACCCACAGCGGCAGGTCGGCGTCGAGCACGTGATCCTCGCGCACATAGCCGTGCGCGAGCACGTAGTCGCCGAGGCGCTGCGTGTTGCGCAGGCCCGCGCAGTGGCCGAGCATCACCCACGCATGCGGGCGAAGCACCGCGATGTGGTCGGTGATCGTCTTCGCGTTCGACGGACCGACGCCGATGTTGACCATCGTGATCCCGCTGCCGTCCGCGCGTTTCAGGTGGTAGGCGGGCATCTGCGGCAGGCGCGGCGGCGCCGAGCCTTCCGACGGCTCGCTGCCGAGGTTCTCGTTGTACGTGACGACGTCGCCCGGCTCGACGAACGCGCTGTACTCGCTGCGGTACGCGCGCACGTCGGGATCGTCGCTCTCCGTCATCATCGTGCGGCCGAGCTTCACGAACTCGTCGATGTAGAACTGGTAGTTCGTGTAGAGCACGTAGTTCTGGAAATGCGTTGGCAACGTCGCGGTGTAGTGGCGCAGCCGGTGCAGCGAGAAGTCGACCCGCGCGGCCGTGAACAGCGCGAGCGGATGCGGTTCGCCCGCCGCCGGCTCGAACGTGCCGTTGACGATGCGGTCGTCGAGATACGACAGGTCCGGCGTATCGAACACGTCGCGCATCGCGAGCAGGCTGTCGCGATCGAGCTCGCCTTCGAGATGGATGCCTTCCGGAAACGCGAAATGAACCGGGATCGGCTGCGACGATACGCCGACCTCGATCTTCACCTGGTGGTTCTTCGCAAGCAGGCGCAATTGCTCGCGATAGTAGTTCGAGAACAGGTCGGGGCGGGTCACCGTCGTCTCGAACACGCCGGGGCCGGCGACGAATCCGTACGAGCGGCGCGAATCGACGTGCGTGTTGACATCCGTGCGGACCCGCACGAACGGATAGCACGCGCGCACGTGCTCGGTGATCGGTTCGTGGCGCCGATAGCGTGCGAACGCATCGCGCAGGAAGCCGGCATTGGCCTCGTAGATGGCGGACAGCCGCGCGACGGCGGCGATCGGGTCGTCGAATCCTTCGACCGGCGGATTTTCCGGGGTCAGCATCCGGTGTCTGCGGCTCAAATCGTTCTTCATTTTCATCACCTCGTCTGATCAGCCGACATTACCACGGAACCTTGTCAGACTGCCGGTCACGCGCCGCAAGCAAGCGGCCGGACGACGCGCAGTATTTGCTAAAATTGAGCGGTTAATTGGGAGAGTCACAATGAAGCCGCTCATTCTCGTCGCCGCTGCCGCCGCATTCGCCGTCGCCAGCGCCGCCCACGCCGCCGGCGGCACGCCGGGCGCCGACGCGCAAGCGCAGGCCGACGCCAACGAAGCCGCCGGCCTGCCGGATCTCCGGAAGATCAACCGCCCCGGCGCCGAAGTCACGTCCAAGGTCGATTTTGGCGACATCCGCCGCACGCCGAGCTTTCATACGAAGAGCAAGAACGGCACCGAGGTCACCGAATACCGCGATCGCGGCAAGCCGGTCGAGATCGACGTGAAGTCGAACTTCGGCACCCGCTACCAGATGAGTGCGTCGCCGGACACGTCGCCGAAGCCGCACGACGCGAGCATTCCGATCACGCGCCTGCCGTCGATCAACCTGCACTATTGACGCGCCGCCCGCGCCGCGCCGGCCCCGGCAGCGGCGCACGGGCTCTCCCCGCTTCCCATTTCGCGACGCACGCGGCACGCGTGCCCGCCCAACCTGACTCGACGCATCTCGCATGGCCGTATTCACCGCTGTTTCCGACTCCGATCTCGCGCACTGGATGCGCCACTACGCGCTGGGCGATGTCGTCGCATTCCGCGGCATTCCGTCCGGCATCGAGAACAGCAACTTCTTCCTGACGACGACGCGCGGCGAATACGTCCTCACGATCTTCGAAAAGCTGACGGCCGAACAGCTGCCGTTCTATCTCGACCTGATGCGCCACCTGGCCGGCCACGGCGTGCCGGTGCCGGACCCGATCCCGCGCGACGACGGCGCGCTGTTCGGCGAGTTGCATGGCAAGCCGGCCGCGATCGTCACGAAGCTCGACGGCGCGACCGAGCTCGCGCCCGGCATCGAGCACTGCATCGAGGTCGGGCAGATGCTCGCGCGCATGCACCTCGCCGGCCGCGACTACCCGCGCAACCAGCCGAACCTGCGCAGCCTGCCGTGGTGGCAGGAGAACGTGCCGGCCATCGCGCCGTTCGTGACGGCCGAACAGCTCGCGCTGCTCGAAGGCGAGCTCGCCCATCAGGCGCGCTTCTTCGGCTCCGCCGACTACGCGGCGCTGCCCGGCGGCCCCTGCCACTGCGACCTGTTCCGCGACAACGCACTGTTCGCGCACGCGGCGCCCGGCACCGGCCACAACGTGCGGCTCGGCGGCTTCTTCGATTTCTATTTCGCCGGCTGCGACAAGTGGCTGTTCGACGTTGCGGTGACCGTCAACGACTGGTGCGTCGACCTCGCAACGGGCGTGCTCGACTCGGCGCGCGCCGATGCGCTGCTGCGCGCATACCAGACCGTCCGCCCGTTCACGGCAGAGGAGCGGCGCCACTGGAGCGACATGCTGCGCGCCGGCGCGTACCGCTTCTGGGTATCGCGCCTGTACGACTTCCACCTGCCCCGCGCGGCCGAGATGCTCAAGCCGCACGACCCCGGCCATTTTGAACGCATCCTGCGCGAGCGTATCGCGCATACGCCTGTGCTTCCCGAGACCCAACCCGCATGCAACTGATCGAAGTGCCCGCGAAGACGGGCTATGTCTGGTTCCGACAGGGTATCTGGCTGTTCCGCCGGAACCCGCTCGCATTCATCACGTTGTTCTTCACTTACCTGCTGGCGATCACGCTGGTGTCGATGGTGCCGGTGATCGGCGCGGCGCTGCCGCTGCTGTTCATCCCGGGCATCGCGGTCGGCTTCATGGCCGCGTGCCGCGACACGGTCGCCGGCAAGCCGGTGATGCCGACGATACTCGTCGACGGCTTCCGCTCGTACGGCCACGTCACGACCCAGCGGCTGCTCGTGCTCGGCGTGATCTACGTCGTGTCGATGGTGTTCGTGTTCGGCGCGTCGTCGGTGATGGATGGCGGCGCGCTGTTCAACGCGATGATGGGCGCGACGGGCGATACGAGCGCGACGCCCGAATCGCTCGCGGCGCAAGGCACGCTCGGCGCGCTGCTGCTCGCGACGCTGCTGTACGTGCCGGTCGCGATGCTGTTCTGGTTCGCGCCGGTGCTCACCGCATGGCACGACATCCCGCCCGCGAAGGCGCTGTTCTTCAGCATCGTCAGCTGCTGGCGCAACCGCGGCGCGTTTACCGTGTACGGCCTGCTCTGGTTCGGGGTCGCGCTCGGCACCTCGCTCGTGCTGTCGCTGCTGCTGCAGGCACTCGGCGCGGGCGCCTATGCGCTGACGATCATGATGCCGGTGACGATCATCATCGTCACGATGCTGTACTGCTCGTTCTACGCGACCTATCGCGGCTGCTTCGGCGTGCAGGAACCCGGCGCGCCGACGAAGCCGTCGACGGGCCGCTGACCGGTGCCGGCCGGCGCGCGCCGCCGGCCTCCGCCGACCTCGCCGCGGCACCCCCGCCCTTCACCGTCACACGCACCGGCCGTTGCCGGGCGCTACTGTTCAAGCGAATCATTTGCGCGCAGAATAATTTGCACGCAAATAGTTTGCGCCAAGTCCGCGCATTTCGAATCATGGATCGCCCGCCCGCCTATCCGCAGACGCTCGACGAGCAATTGTGCTTCGCGCTCTACTCGACTTCGCACGCGATGACGAAAGCGTACAAGCCGCTGCTCGACAAGCTGTCGCTCACCTATCCCCAATATCTCGCGATGCTCGTGCTGTGGGAACGCGACGACATCGCGGTCAAGGACATCGCCGCGCGCCTCGATCTCGACCCCGCGACGGTCACGCCGCTGCTGAAGCGACTGGAAGCGCTCGGCTATGTCGAGCGCGTTCGCAGCGCGGCCGACGAGCGCGTGGTGAACGTACGACTGACATCTGACGGGCGCACGCTGAAGGAAAGGGCGCGCTCGGTGCCCGCCGACCTGTTCTGCGCGATGCGGCAAACGCCGGAGTTCCTGATCCGGCTGCGCGCGGACCTGAAGCAGCTCCGCGACGCGCTGTCGGCCACCGACGAGCGTTGACCGCCCGGCTGCCCGGCCCGCCCGGGCAGTTTTTTAAAAATTTGATTTGCACACTAATGATTTGTGTTCTATATTTTGTCCGTGGCCGGCCACATGCTGCTTGACCGGACCGCTCTTCCCACCTTCCGACAGGAGCTGCACCATGAACATTCTGTACAAGACGAGCGCAACGAGCACGGGCGGCCGCGACGGCCGCGCAGTATCCGCAGACAACAAGCTGGAAGTGAAGCTCGCGGCGCCGCGCGAACTGGGCGGCACCGGCGCGGAAGGCACGAATCCCGAGCAGCTGTTTGCTGCAGGTTACTCGGCGTGCTTCCTGAGCGCGATGAAATTCGTCGCCGGCCAGAGCAAGCAGGCGATCCCGGCCGACACGCAGGTCACGGCCGAAGTGGGCATCGGTCCGAACGACGCGGGCGGCTTCGGGCTCGACGTCGAACTGCGCGTGTCGCTGCCGGGCCTCGACAAGGCCGACGCGCAAGCCCTCGTCGAGAAGGCGCACCAGGTGTGCCCGTACTCGAACGCGACCCGCAACAACGTGCCGGTGCGCCTGACGGTCGTCTGACGCGACGCGCGCCGCGAATGCAAAAAGGGCGCGTGCGGCTTGATGCCGCACGCGCCCTTTTTGCGCGACTTGCCGGATCGGCGGGCCGACCCGCCCGCCCGGTACCGCTTAACGCGCGCCGAACGAATACGGGCGGTTCATCGCCGCTTCGCGATCGATCTTGCGCATGCGGAATTCGAGATCGTAGATGTCGGCTGCTTCGGCAAGGTAAGCATCGGCACGCTCTTTCGCGGCCTGCTCGGCGTTCTTGGTCAGCATCAGGAAGAGGTGGCTCAGCAGGTACATGATCGATCTCGCAAGTCCAAGGGTTTTCGACTAGGTGTTTTCCCGTATTATAGGGAAAACCCTTAAGACTTGCCAGCGTCGATCAGACCGTGCGTCGTTCCGCCGCCACAGCGCGACGATGCGCCTCAAAAAAGGACCAGATCATCCTGCTCGCATCAGGGCCGAGCGCCGAGTGGAACGGTACGGCCTCGTCGCCGCCCGCCCACGCGTGGTCGAGCCCCTTGACGTGACACAGCCGGACGACCGATTCGCCGTCACGCTGGTAATCGCAGATCTGCGCACCGGCTTCGCGCGCTTCGACGCGCTGGCCGCCGCGCAGCGCACCGCGGCTGTCCGCCATCCCGTTCAGGCGCAGGAACTGGACGGCAAGCTGATCCGCGTTCTTCGGCGAGACCACGTGATCGCCGTCGCCATGGACGATCAGCGCGGGCATGCCCGGAAACGCGTCGTCGCCGATCAGCGCGTCGACTGCTGCGGCCGGATCCTGCCGTACGCCGCGCCGCATCACGTCCATCGCGGTGATGCCCGAATGCGCTTCGCCGAGCGCGGGCCCGGAGTGCAACGCGACCGCCGCGAAGCGGTCCGGGAAATGCAGCGCGAGCAGCGATGCAAGACCCGCGCCGGCCGACAATCCCGCGACATAAACGCGCGACGCGTCGAAACCGTGCGCATCGACCAGCGCATCGACCAGCGACGCGACCGTGTGCGCCTCGCCGCGGCCGGCGCGCTCGGTATCTTCGTACCAGTGCCAGCAGCCATGCGCATGCGCGCGCATCGACTGTTCCGGATACAGCACCGCGAATCCGTGACGGTCGGCGAGCAGGTTCATCCGGGTGCCCTGCACGAATTCGTCGACGGTCTGCGTGCAGCCGTGCAGCATCACGACGAGCGGCATCCCCGCGCGCCGGCGGCCCGACGGCACGTACAGGCCGTAGGAAAGAAGCTGGACGAGGCGGCCGATCGCGGGCGCCATCGGATGTTCGCCGCGCGTCCACTCGCCGGCCGCCCACGCGGCCGCGCGCGGCCGCACCCGCGACTCGCGCACGGGCGAAGGGGACAGATCGACGGAGACGGGCGACGAGGCAGAGACGGGTGACGCAGCGGCGTCGATCACGTCGCGCGCGATGCGCTCGACGTCGCGCGCCGCGCGTTTGGCCGATGGGGACAGCATGCGTTTCACACCGCCCAGCCATAATTTCGTCAGACTTTTGGTCATCGATAGGGCTCGCAGTCAGGAATTGGGGACGCCACAAGTGACGCATCGTTCGGCGTTGTGCGATGCACAATAACATTGTTTCTGGGATTTATCCTGCGCGCCGATAGTTCCCGCCGGTGCAAAAAGCGGGCCGCGTGCATGCACGCGGCTATACTGGTGTTTCGCCGCTTGTATCCGTTGTAGTCGCTCTTCCCGGCTCGTGCGTTGATTAAGCATTCCGTCCCGCCCCTGCTTGCTCTCCTCTCCCGATGTTCGACCTGCCGTCTCACCTGTGGATCTCGATCACCGTGTTCGGTGGCGCCGGCCTGACCCTGCCGCTTGCCGTCACCATCGCCGTCTGGCTCGCGCTCGGTTATTCATGGCAACGCGCCGCAGCATGGCTCGCCGTGCTGACCGCCGCGATCGGCGTCGTCGCGCTCACGAAGATTGCCTTCCTCGGCTGGGGCATCGGCATCCGCGCGTGGGATTTCACCGGGTTCAGCGGCCACGCGATGCTGTCGACGTCGGTCTACCCGGTCGCGATGTTCCTGATGCTGATCCGCACGCGCGTGCCGGTGCGCCTGCTCGGAATCGCACTCGGGCTCGCGGCGGGCGTCGCGGTCGGTGTATCGCGCGTCGCGCTCGCGGCCCATTCGCCGTCCGAATCGATCACCGGCTGTATCGTCGGCGCGCTCGCCGCGCTGGTGTTCATTTACGGCTCGTGGCATGCCAAACCGCATCGCTGGTCGGTGTCGGCCGTCGTCGTGAGCCTCGCGCTCGTCACCGTCGCGCTGCACGGGATCACCGTGCCGTCGCACCGCTGGGTGACCAAGGTCGCGCTGCAATTGTCCGGCCACGAACGGCCGTTCGTGCGCGCGCGCTGGAAGGCCAACCCGAACTACCATCCGGCGTCGCAGCCGTCGTCGCTGCAGCGCACTGAAGCGCAGGTCCATCTGCTGCACGCGTAAATGCCGCTCGCCCGCGCCGTGGCGCGGGCGGCGCCCAAGTCGTCCCGCTTCGTCCCGATTTTTGCCGCTTCTTCCCGCGCTTACCGCTTCTTCCCGCTTCTTCCCGCTCCGTCCACCACTCATGCCCACCGTCGCATGAGTAGTATGCGAAGCGTTATAACCCGCCCTATATTACGATTACGGTTTCCTTCATTCGAACGAAAACCACCATGCGCTCATCCGTCCGTCCGCTCCGCCGCACCCTGCTCCGCCTGCTGCCGCTCGCCACGCTCGCGGCCGGGATCGCGTTCACCGCGCCCGCTCGGGCCGCCGACGAGCTGGTCGTGTCGGCCGCCGCCAGCCTGACGAACGCATTCAAGGCCGTCGGCGACGCGTACGAGAAACAGCACCCCGGCACCAAGGTGCTGCTCAACTTCGGCGCGTCGGACGTGCTGATGCAGCAGATCGCGAAGGGGGCGCCGGCCGACGTGTTCGCGTCGGCCGACCAGAAGGCGATGGACCGCGCGGCCGACGAGAAGGTGATCGTGCCCGGCACGCGGCGCGACTTCGCCGCGAACTCGCTGGTGCTGATCGTGCCGGCCGACAGCCATGCGGCCGCGCCCGCGTCGCTGCACGACCTGACCGCGCCGGGCGTGAAGCGGATCGCGTACGGCGATCCGGCCTCGGTGCCGGTCGGCCGCTACACCGAAGGCGCGCTGCGGGCGGCGGGCGTCTGGGACGCGGTCAGCGCAAAGGGCGTGCTGGCGGCCAACGTGCGCCAGAGCCTCGATTACGTCGCGCGCGGCGAAGTCGACGCCGGCTTCGTGTTCGGCACCGATGCGGCCATCATGCCCGGGCGCGTGAAAGTCGCGCTGACCGTGCCGACGCAAACCGCGATCACCTATCCGATCGCGGTGGTCAAGGACAGCCAGCATGCCGCGCAGGCGCAGTCGTTCGTCGACTTCGTCACGTCGCCGCAGGGCCAGTCGGTGCTCGCGAAGTTCGGCTTCAGGCCGGCCGCCGCCAAGTGAGTCGCCTGACATGCATGACGCCTGGGTTCCGCTGCTGCTGTCGCTGAAGGTTGCCGGCTGGGCGACCGCGCTCGACATCGTGCTCGGCGTCGCCGCCGGGTTCGCGCTCGCGCGCTGGCGCTCGCCCGTGCGCGACGTGATCGATTCGCTGCTGACGCTGCCGCTCGTGCTGCCGCCGACCGTGCTCGGCTATTACCTGCTCGTGCTGCTCGGGCGGCGCGGGGTGTTCGGCGAGTGGCTCGACCGGTACGGGATCCAGCTCGTGTTCACGTGGCAAGGCGCGGTGATCGCGTCGATGGTCGTTGCCTTCCCGCTGATCCTGAAATCCGCGCGGGCCGCGTTCGAAGGCGTCGATCCGCAGCTCGAGCGCGCCGCGCGCACGCTCGGCCTCGGCGAGGCCGCCGTGTTCTTCCGCGTGACGATGCCGCTCGCCGCACGCGGCATCCTGGCCGGCGCGCTGCTCGCGTTCGCACGCGCGCTCGGCGAATTCGGCGCGACGCTGATGATCGCGGGCAACCTGCCGGGCCGCACGCAGACGCTGTCGGTCGCCGTCTACGCAGCCGTGCAGGCCGGGGAAGACGGCACGGCCAACTTTCTCGTGCTGGTGACGTCGGTGACCTGCGTGATCGTGCTGCTCGTGGCCGGGCGCCTCGTGCCGTCGCGCGCGCTGACGGGGGCACGCTGAGATGAGCCTCGCCGTCGACATCCGCAAGACGTACGCAACCGCCGAACGCCATTTCGCGCTCGACGTGACGTTCACCGCGACGACGCAGCGCGTCGTGCTGTTCGGTCCGTCGGGGGCCGGCAAGAGCCTGACGCTGCAGGCGATCGCGGGGCTGCTCGCGCCCGACGCCGGCACGATTTCGCTGAACGGCGAGCCGCTGTTCGACGCTGCGCGCCGCATCGACGTCCCAACCCGCGAGCGCCGCGTCGCGTACCTGTTCCAGGACTACGCGCTGTTCCCGCACCTGAACGTGCGCCAGAACCTCGCGTTCGGGCTGACGCCCGGCTGGCGCAATCCGCGTGCGAAGGCCTTGCCGCCGGAAGTCGCGTACTGGCTGCACGTATTCGAACTGGAAGCGCTCGCCGGCCACTATCCGGCGCAGTTGTCCGGCGGGCAGAAGCAGCGCGTGGCGCTCGCCCGTGCGCTCATCGCTCAGCCGCGCATCCTGTTGCTCGACGAACCGTTCGCGGCGCTCGACGGCGCGATGCGCCAGCGCATGCGCCACGAGCTCGCCGAACTGCAGGCGCGGCTCGATATCCCGATGGTGCTGATCACGCACGACCCGGATGACGTCGCCGTGTTCGGCGACCAGGTCGTCCACGTGAACGAAGGACGCGTGCAGCCGGGCGCGCCGCACGCCGTGTGGCCGAGCCGCGTCGCGTAGCGGCGCGCGGCCCCGCCGGCGTCACCTCGTCACCTCGTCACCCAGTCACCCAGTCACCGCGAGGATCACGCTCGACGCCTTGAACAGCGCGATCGCGCGCTGACCCGCGGCGAGCCCCAGCGCATCGGCGCTGTCGTTCGTGACGATCGCGGCCAGCGTTCCGCCGCCGTCGAGCGCGAGCGTCACTTCGCTGTTCACCGCGCCGCCCTTTACCGCTTCGACGGTGCCGTGCAGCTGGTTGCGTGCCGACAGCTTCAGCGCTGGCCCGCCGTCGTCGACCGCCAGCACGACCCACGACGCCTTCACGAGCGCGCACGCGTCGCCGCCGACCTGCAGGCTGAGCGCGTCGGCGCTTTCGTGCGTCAGCACGGCGACGATCGCCTGGCCGCCCGGCAGCGTCAGCACGACCTCGTCGTTGACTGCGCCGCGCCGGATCGACGCGACCTTCCCGAACAGCTGGTTGCGCGCACTGGTTTTCATGCCGATTCTCCCGATCAGCGCCCAGTCGACATCGAAGCCGGCCACGGCCGCGCTCGCCGCGTCGATGAAACGGCGATGCTCGCGCTCGATCGTGCGGAATGCGGCAATCAGCGACGTCGCGCGCGGTGTCAGCGCCGTGCCGCCGCCGCCCTTGCCGCCAGTCGAGCGCAGCACCAGCGGTTCGCCGGCAAGGTTGTTCATCGTGTCGATCGCCTCCCACGCGGCCTTGTAGCTGATGCCGACCGTCTTTGCGGCGCGCGTGATCGAGCCGGTCTCGCCAATCGCCGCCAGCAGCGCGATGCGCGCCGCGCCGCCGAGCGTCTGCGTACCCGCGCGCAGCCATAGCTCGCCACCCAGCTCGAGCGGCTGGAGCGGCTCGGACGAGACGGATGGGTCGGTCGAGACCGACGATGCGGATGGGTCAGGATCGGCGCTCATCGTTCGGCGGGCAGGAAGCGGGATGCCATGATCGTCAACGCACCGCTCAGCCGGCAAGCTTCGGCGGCCGCAGGCTGGCGAGCAGCGCCTCGGCGTCGCGCACCGCGCGCTGCTCGAGCGCCGCGCCGTAGCCACGCACGAAGCCGAGCTGGTACGGCGGCGCCGCCAGTTGCTCGAGACGATGCAGCGCGACCACCGTGTCGTTCGCTTCGCCGAGCACGCCCTGCACGCGCGATAGCGTCTTGACCGTCTCGGTGCGCGTGCGGCGCGACGCCAGCGACGCGAAAAACTCGAGCGCGTAGCGCAGCCGCTTCGCATCGATCCGGACCTGATGGCGCGCGGCCGTGTCGAGCGATTCGAGCGACGGTGAGCCGTACAGATGACCGAACAGGCGGCGCACGCGCTTCGCGACGTGCCGCTTCAGCGACGGCGCATCATCGTCGCCGACGGGCGGCAGCGCCAGCGCGCTCACCCATTCGAGCCAGCCGAGCGTGAGCCGCGCGTACCGCGCCGAATGCAACTGCTGCCGCAGCTCGACACGCGCCGCCACGCATTGTGCGCGCGACGCGTCGAGCGTGCCCGCCCACTCTGGGTTGCCGCCGTCGGCGGCAATCAGTGCGGGCAGGCTCTCCGTCGAGAACACGTCCCAGTCGCGCACGGTGCCGAGCATCGACCCGAGCCAGCGCAGGTCGGTCGCGAGACTGTCCTTCCAGCCGCCGTTCGCGTAGCGCGGAAAAAAACGCATCAGCGTGCGCAAGCGGCGCAGCGCGACACGCATCTGGTGGACGAATTCTGGATCCTCGCAATCAAGCACGCCATTTTCGTTGCCGAGCCATTGGGCGGCGATGTCGCCGGACAGCGCGAACAGCGCCGCGCGCTGTGTGCGGATGCCGCTCAGGTCGACGAGCCGCGCCTTCACCGGGGTGTCTGCAGCCAGCGCGCCCGCGCAGGCGCGATCGATCACGCTCGTCAGCTGCACGAACGCGGGCCACGCACCACTCAGTTCGCGCGCGGCGGCGAACAGCGCGTGCAGCGCTGCCGTGCGCGCATCGAGCGTCTCCCAGTCCGGCGCCGCGAGGCGCAGTTCGCAATAACGGCGCGGCGGGCCGTCGCCGTCGTGGATCGACACGTCGTCGAGCGTCATCTCGACCACCACGCCGCTGTCGTCGGCCCAGCGCCCGCGCCGCCGCTCGCTGACGAGCCGCAGAGGCACGGCGCCAGCCGGCGCTGCGGGTTCGGCCTGGGGGGCGGACGCCTCGGCGGCGGCGGTTTCCAGCGCGATCGCGGCGTCCTGCGCTGCGGACGCTCCGGACGCATCGGTCACCGCGGACGCCTCCGCCGCCCCGGACCCGCCGGATGCCTTCGCTTGCGCCGACGGATCGGCCCGCACCGCCGGCTCCGGTTCACGCGCGGCGACGACGATGCCCGCGTGTTCCGCATCGAAGACCTCGCGAAGCGTGACGCCGGGCGCGAACGCCCGCGTGCGCGACGCGACGACGCGCCGCCCGTTCGCGGTGGATTCGACCCACGTCCACCAGCTCGCGCCGGGACTCGGCTCGGCTTCGACGATCTCGCACGGTTCGATCGTCACACGCTCCTGGCCGCGACGCATCCGGACCTGCGGGCAGATGCGCCACGCGCGGCCGAGTTCGGCGCCGAAGTCGCGTTGCGCGCCCCGCGCCCGGCCCGTCGCCGCGGCCGGCCAACCTTCCAACGACATGCACAGCACTAGTTCCAGCACACGCGACATGGAGGCTCCTGCGTATGAAGAATCGCCGGCGTCTCCCCGTCGCCGGCATCGCTTGTAATACAAGTGCCATAGTACACGGCACAAAAGCCTCCTGGCGACGCGCGTGCCGTCGTCGCGTTGCGGCCCGTCAGACGACGTACTGCGCGATGCCGTTGCCGAACGACCAGTCCTCCTTCAGCACCTCGACGAGACTGATGAACACGTCCTGCCGGCGCACGCCGGGCCGCTCGGCCAGGTTGTCGGCGATGGTCCGGTACAGCGCCTGCTTCTGTTCGAGCGTGCGCGTGTTGTTCACGGTCATCTGGATGATCACGAGATCGTCGCTGCGTTCGATGTCGAGATAGTGGCGGCCGAACACGAAGTTCTCTTTTGCGTGCTCGGTCACGATCATGAAGATGTCGTCCTCGGGCACGTTGAACATGCGCATCAGCGCGCGATGCACGCCGTCGACGAGCGCCGCGCGGTATTCGGCCGGCTTGCCTTCGCGTACTGCGATACGGGTGAGTGGCATGGTGGTTCTCCTGACGGTGACGTTGAAGGATCGAAACGCAAGGTCAGGTTAAGCGCGCCCATCTATAATGAACAGTCATCAATGCATATTTCATTCATTTATCTTTGAAATGAAAGTCCTTGACCTCGACGCGGTGCGCGCATTCGTGCTGGTTGCCGATCTCGCGAGCTTCACGCGCGCCGCCGACGCGCTCGGCACCACGCAATCGGCCGTCAGCCTGAAGCTGAAGCGGCTCGAAGCCCATCTCGGCAAGCCGCTGCTCGCGCGCACGCCGCGCGTCGTGAAACTCGCGCCCGACGGCGAAACTTTCCTGCCCGCCGCCCGCGCGCTGCTCGATGCGCACGATCAGGCGCTCGGCGCGATCGCAGCCGGCACGCGGCGCCTGTCGCTCGGCGTCAGCGAGCACGTCGCGGTGCCCGACCTGCCTGCGGTGCTCACGAGCCTGCACCGGCAGGACCCGGGCCTGTCGCTCGAAATGCATCTCGGCTCGTCCGCGAACCTGCTCGCGCGCTTCGACGAGCGCCGGTTCGATGCGGTCATCGTGCGCCACGAACCTGGCGAGGATCCGCCGCGCGACGACGGCACGCTGCTGTTCACCGAACCGCTCGCGTGGCTCGCCGCGCCGGACTGGACGCCGCGCGCGGGCGAGCCGCTGCCGCTCGCGGTGCTGGCCGGCCCGTGCGGCGTGCGGGCCGCCGCGTTGCGCGCGCTCGACCAGGCGGGGCTGCCGTGGTGCGAACGCTTCACGGGCGGCGGCGTCGCGGCGGTCGCAGCCGCCGCCGCCGCAGGGCTCGCCGTGTGTCCACTGGCCCGCCGCGTCGCGCCGCGCACGATCGTCGACGTCGGCGCGAAGTTCCGCCTGCCGCCGCTGCCACGCTCGCGGGTGGTGCTGTATTCACGGGTGCGCGACCCGCGCTCGGCGGCGTCGCTGCGAAGGTTTGCCGACAGCCTTGCAATGTCGGCGTAAACTAACGGGTTTCGTCAGCCCTCCACCTTACAAACATTCATGAAGCCCGCCGCCCGCCAGCACCTCCGCGCCAACCTGCTGATGCTCGCCGCCGCCGCCATCTGGGGAACGGCGTTCGTCGCGCAACGGCTGAGCCTCGACGTGATCGGGCCGTTCCTGTTCACCGGGCTGCGGTTCCTGCTCGGCGCGCTCGTGCTGATCCCGCTGCTGCGCCTGAACGCGGCGTCGCGCGCGCACCTCGCGGCGATCCGCCAGGCGCCCGCGCTGCTGCTGCCCGGCCTCGCGCTCGGCACACTGCTCGCGGTGTCGATCTCGCTGCAGCAGATCGGCCTGCAGTACACACGGATCGCGAATGCCGGCTTCATCAGCTCGCTTTACGTCGTGATCGTCCCGCTGATGGGCGTGTTCGCGCGGCACCGGATCGGCGCCGGCACGTGGTTCGGCGCGCTGCTCGCGGCGATCGGGCTGTATTTCCTGAGCATCGACGAGCATTTCTCGGTTCTCTACGGCGACTGGTTCCAGCTCGCCGGCGCAGTCATCATCGCCGCGCACGTGATGGCGGTCGGCCACCTCGCGCGACGTCACGATCCGCTCGTGCTCGCGTTCCTGCAGTTCGTGGTCTGCGGCGCACTGTGCCTTGCGGTCGGTCTCGCAATCGAGCCCGTCACCACCACGATGCTGCGCGGCGCGCTGCCGACGCTGCTGTACGGCGGCCTGCTGTCGGTCGGCGTCGGCTATACGCTGCAGGTCGTCGCGCAGCGCGACGCGGCGCCTGCGCACGCGGCGGTGATCTTCAGCATGGAAGGCGTGTTTGCGGCGATCGCCGGCTGGGCCGCGCTTGGCGAGACGCTGTCGCTGCGCGCGCTGTTCGGCTGCGTGCTGATGCTCGCTGGCCTGCTCGCCTGCCAGCTGCTGCCGAACGGCGATGCGCGGAAGAAGGACGAGGACGCGCTGCCGGCGTGACGCACACGATCCCTATAATGGCGGTTTGCGTTGCAACTGCAGTTGCAACACCAACCGCTTACGACAGGCCTGCTCCGTGACGCCCACTCCCGTCGATCCCGCCGCCGACCTGCTGCGCGAACGCGCAGCCCACTATGCCGCGCAGGCGGCACTGTTCCTCCGCGACCAGGCGCTGTCGACCGCGTCGCACGACCTGCGCAGCCCGCTCAACGCGATGCACAGCTGGGCGTACGTGCTCGAGCGCCAGCTCGCCAATGCCGATCCGAACCTGCAGCGCGCGCTCGCGGGCATCCGCGCCGGCATCGATCAGCAGGTCAGGCTGATCGATGACGCACTCGATGCGCCGCGCGCCGACACGCGCACGCTCGCCGTCGCCCCGCAGCGGTTCGCGCTGCGCACGCTGCTCGACGACACGCTCGCGCTCGCCCGCTTCGCGCTCGCCGATGCGCGGCAGGTGACGCTCGACGCGACGCTGCCCGAACCCGACACATCGCTGGCCGCCGACCGCGAACGCGTCGCGCAGGCGCTCTGGGCGATGCTGATCGCAGCCGTCGAGGCGAGCGCCGCCGGCAGCCGCGTGTCGTTCTCCTGCGCACGCGACGGCACGCAGCTCGTCGCGCGCGTTGTTTGCGACGTGCACGCCGCGTCGCTCGCCGACCCGACCCTCCCCCACGTGCTCGAGCCGTTCGCGCGCCGCGAGATGCTGCGCGAACGCGATGCGAAACGCGTCGCGTGGATGCTCGCGCTACCCCAGCGCGTCGCACTCGCGCACGGCGGCACGCTCGCACACGACCGGTTCGCCGACGGCGCGGCGGCCACGATCACGCTCACGCTCGCTTGCGAGGCGCCGGTGTAAGCAATCCGGCACCCGCGACACATTACGGTTTCCTTTCGGCCCTATACTGACGGGCCTGTCATTACCGGAGCGATTCCTTGGTTCAGATCTTCGCGCTGATCGGCGCGTTGTTCCTGGTGGCCCTCAACGGCTTCTTCGTCGCGGCCGAATTCGGCCTCGTCAAATTGCGCGCGACGCGCGTCAAGACCCTCGCGCGCAGGCGCGGCTTGCGCGGCCGCATCCTCGGCATCGTGCATTCACGCCTCGATGCCTACCTGTCCGCGTGCCAGCTCGGCATCACGCTCGCGTCGCTCGGCCTCGGCTGGATCGGCGAACCTGCGTTCGCCCAACTGATCGGCCCGCTGCTCGACCTGATCGGCGTGCAGTCGGAGCGGCTCGTGCACCTGATCTCGCTGGTGTTCGCGTTCTCGCTGATTTCGTTCCTGCACATCGTCGTCGGCGAACTCGCGCCGAAATCGATGGCGATCCGCCAGGCCGAGAAGGTCGGCCTGTGGGTCGCGCTGCCGCTGTACGCGTTCTACTGGGCGATGTACCCGGCGATCTGGGTGCTCAACAACAGCGCGAACGCGGTGCTGAAGCTCGCGGGCCTGTCGGCCGACCACGGCGGCGACGCGCACTACTCGACCGACGAGCTGAAGCTGATCCTGCGCAACCGCCGCAGCGCCGGCAACACCGCGCAGCCGGCCCGCGGCACGTACAGCAACGACGAGTGGAACACGCTCGCGCACTCGCTCGACTTCTCGTCGATGACGGTTTCGGACCTGATGCGGCCGGCCCACGAGATGGTCGGCCTGCGCCGCGACCTGCCGCTGCCGGACAACATGGAGATCGTCGCGCGGCACCGCTTCAGCCGCTATCCGCTGTTCGACGACGCATCGCGCGAACAGGTGGGCGGGCTGATCCACCTCAAAGACCTGCTGCTCGCGCGCCATGCGGGCGCGGCGCTCGACGACCTGTCCGACTACGTGCGCCCGGTGCAGTACGTGAAGCCGGACACACCCGCGCTCGACCTGTTCCGCCGCTTCCGCAAGGGTGCGCCGCATTTCGCGCTGGTCGGCAAGAAAGGTGAGAAGCCGATCGGCTTCCTGACGCTCGACAACCTGCTCGGCGCGCTGGTCGGGCAGATCCACGACGAGTTCCGCCAGGGCGACTCGGACTGGACGCGTCTCGACGACGGTACGCTGATGGGCAAGGGCAGCCTGCCTGTCGTGTCGCTCGAACAGGCGCTCGGCATCGACATCGACGAAGGGCGCGCCGAATCCGTCGGCGGCCTCGTGATCCATTCGCTGAACGACCTGCCGTCCGAAGGGCAGCGCGTGTCGTTCGATCGCTTCGACGTCGTCGTGAAGAAGATGAACGGGCCGCGCATCGTGCTGGTACGCGTGTATCCGAAGGTCGTGAAGGAAGCGGACGAATGAGCGCGCGCGCCGTCGTCACCGCTATCACCGCCGTACATCGCCGCGCCACGCGATGAACGCGCCGCTCCCGTCCTGCTGCGTGATCACGCCCGAGCCCGCGTCCGCGTCGGACGCGGACTGCCGGGCGTTCGTCGACCGGCTGTCGGCCGTCCTTGCGCGCGGCGAGACGCTCGTGCAGCTGCGCGTGAAATCGTTCGACGAAGCGTCGTTCGCGCGGCTCGCGGCCGACGCGCTCGCACGCTGTCATGCGGCTGGCGCGCAGTTGATCGTCAACGGGCGGATCGACGCGGATGCGGTGCTGGCGCTCGACGGCGCCGGCTGGCACCTCGACGGCGCGGCGCTGCGTGCGGCCGCGCGCCGGCCGCTGCCGGCCGCGCGGCTCGTGTCCACCGCGTGCCACACGCTCGACGACCTGCAGCACGCCGAGCGCATCGGCGTGGATTTCGTCACGCTGTCGCCGGTGCTGCCGACGCTCAGCCACCCGGGCGCGCCGACGCTCGGCTGGGCCCGCTTCGAGGCCTGGGCCTCGCAGGTCGCGGTACCCGTCTATGCGCTCGGCGGCATGACCCGCGCGCACCTCGACGACGCGCGCCGCCACGGCGCGCACGGCATCGCGGGCATCCGCGGCTTCTGGTAACGCCGCCGCACGCGGCCAGCGCTCACGTGCTCACGCACGCATGCCGCGCCACGTGCCGTCGTCGATCCGGCGCACGTCGTGCGTCAGCGCGTACTGATTGACGTCGCCCGTCAGCCACGCAACGAGCGAGTATGGCGGCAGCTCCCCTCCGTCGACCCGGTCGCGCGCGCGTCCCGGCGTCTCGAACACCACCATCCCTTCCGGCGCGTCGAACGGCACCGCTTCCGGCGACAGGTTCAGCGCAATGCTGAGCGTTTCGCCGTCGGCGAGCCGCCACGACGCGAGCAGCGCATCGGCCTCGCCGGCGCCGCTCATGCGCAGCGTATGCGCGTCCTGCGGCCGGCAATCGGCGAGCCGAGGCGCGATCAGCTTCGCGCGCACCGCGAGCGCCGATTGCACGAAATGCGCGCGCTCGAGATCGCGCGCCGTCTCGTCGAAGATCAGCGGAATCTGCGGCGTCAGCAACGACAGCGCGAGCGCGGCCAGGCCCGCCTCGCGATCCTGCCACGCACCGTCGGACAGCACGAGCGACGTCAGCGGCAACGCGGCCTCCGGCGCGCCGCCCTCTGCCGGCGGCGCCGGCTGGAACGCGGTGCCCGCCGCCGTCAGCGCGCGAGCGAGCGTGTGGATCGACTGATGCGCGGAGATCCCTTCATGCGTCGACGCGGCATCCGTCAACCGGTGCAGCGCCCGCTCGCCGCAGCCGTTCCACTGCGCGTCGAAATGGGTATCCGCGAGATGCACGGGATGCCGCTCGCTGCCGAGCACGAGGTGAATCAGCCGGTCGGACGGTGTCGCGGCCCGCACCCGGTCCGCGATCTCGCGCAGCCACGCGACGCCGATGCGGTCCGCCTCGCGCAGGCGCAGGCCGTCGCAACGGTATTCCTCGATCCAGTACAGCGCGTTGTCGCAGAAGAAATCGCACACTTCCGGATGGTCGAGCGCGAGCGGCGGCGCCTGCAGCGGATCGTCGCGGGTGTGGAAGAACGGCGCCGCGTAATGGCGCAACGCGTCGGTCCCGCTGCCGAACCGCGCGTAATCGAGTTCGAGCATGACCGCAAGACCGAAGCCGTGCGCGTCGTCGATCAGCGCCTTCAGCGCGTCAGGGCCGCCATCGATCGCGAGCGGCGCGAACGGCAGGCTGTCGTGCGGCGACGCGAGCAGTTCGAGCGCGGTCACGCCGAGGTGGGCGAGCTGCGGCAAGCGGCGCCGCACGCCTTCGAAGCCGCCGGCCGCAAGCGGCTGGATCGCATACAGCGCGATGTCTTCCCACGGACGCCCGTGCCAGAACGTGTGACGCCACGTGAACGCGCGCGGATCGACAACCTCGCTCGGGCCATTGAGTCCTTCGGGTTGCGAACGGGATGCGGGATCGGGAATCGACGTCGTGTCGTCCAGGCGATAGCGGTAGCGCGCGCCTGCACCGCAGTCGGCGAACACCTCGAACCAGTTCGGGCCGGCCGCCGTCATCGGCACGACGGTCATGCCGCTGCCGGTATCGAGCTCCAGCTGAACCTGGGTACAGCCGGGCGCCCACACGCGGAAATGCGTGCGCGGCGACGCGCCGCTCGCGCCGCACGGCTGCGCGCCGAACGGCAGACAGTAGATGTAGTGATGCGCGTACGGATCGTGCGGACAATCTGACATCGTGCGCTCCTCGTGCGTGCCGGGCTGCACGGTTGCGCCGTCGACGCGGCGCACGGGGCCTGGCATGCGGGTCGCCAAGCGGGAAAGAGTAAGACAGTATGCGCCGCTTCGGGGGCGGCGATGCTCGCGGGCGCGGTTTTTTAAATGAGTATCGACCCCGGGAAACGCGTTGTCCTGCGCTGCAGGGTAGCGCGCATACCGGAATGACCGCTTGCCTTGTTGCCGCGCATGCGCACGCTTACGCTCTGCCCGATCGCCCGCGGACACACCGTTCGCCGTCAACCCGAGGAACCCGCCATGTCGCTCCCCACCAGCGCCGCGAAATTCGATCCGGCGCGCGCGAACGAATACGCCGAGCAGTCCCGCATCGCGCTCGCCGGCTACGACGCGTGCCATGAGCTCACCGCCTGCATGCTCGCGTCGACGATCGGCGCGCGCGACGCGCAGCTCCTCGTCGCGGGCGCGGGCGGCACCGGGCAGGAAATCCTCGTGTGCGCCGCGCTCGAGCCGGGCTGGCGCTTCACGGCCGTCGATCCGTCCGCGCCGATGCTCGCGCTTGCACGCGCGAACGTCGAAGCCGCCGGCTTCGGCGCGCGCACCCGCTTCGTCGAAGGCGAGGTCGACGCGCTGCCGCTCGACGACGCAACGCGATCCTCGCCGGACGGCCGGCGCAACGGCCAGCAGGACGACGAATCGAACGCCCGGCAAGATGCGCGGTTCGACGGCGCGACGCTGATCGGCGTGCTCCATCATCTGCCCGGCGACGACGCGAAGGCCGCGTTGCTGCACGCGATCGCGCGCCGCCTGAAACCCGGCGCGCCGCTCGTCGTCGCCGGCAACTACCGCCGCTACGCGGACCATCCGCGCCTGCTCGACGCGTGGCAGCAACGCTGGCGCATGAACGGCGCGACACCCGACGCGGTCCGCGAGAAGCTCGCGAAGATCCTGCAGGGCGCCGATCCGCCCGCGACCGAGGAGGCCGTGCACCGGCTGCTGCACGATGCCGGTTTCGACGCGCCGCTGCGGTTTTTCGCGAGCCTGTTCTGGGGCGCGTGGATCGCGGTGCGGCGTGAGTGATGGGCAGCGGCGGCATGCGGAGACCGGCGCGCACCGCCGCGCGCACCGCCGTGTGCTCCGGTAACGGCTGCGCTCAGCTCAGCAATCCTGCCGCGACGTTGATCGACAGGCCAAGCACGGCCATGTTGAAGTAGAACGACAGGATCGACTGCGACAGCGCCGCGCGGCGCGCGGCGCGGTTCGCGAGCGACACGTCGGCGGTTTGCGATGCGACCGCGATCGTGAACGAGAAGTACAGGAAATCCCAGTAGTCGGGCTCGGGCTTGCGGTCCGGGAAGAGGAGCGCGCGCTCGCCGGCCGGCGACGCATAGTAGAGCCGCGCGTAGTGCAGCGTGAAGATCGTCGGGATCATGAACCACGCGCCGAACAGCGTCGCAGCCGTCACCGCGTAATGACCGAGGCCCGCGCGCAGGCCGATGCCCTTCGCCGTCGCGAGCTCGATCGCGATCGCGGCGACGCTCGCGACTGTGGCGAAGCAGATGATCGTCAGCACGGTCGTCGCATTCTCGTCTTCGCGGATCGCGATCTCGCGCACCTGATGGTGATGCGCGGTCACCATGCGCACCCACATCAGCACGAGATACAGCCATACCGCACAATCCCAGCCGACGAGCGCGCGCACGGTCGAGCGCAGCGGGAGCGGCAGCAGCAGCGCGCACAGCACGCCGGCGACGAATGCGGTCACCATGCGCGGACGGTTGCGTAATACCTGCGGATAAAGAGTCATCTTGCGTTTCCGAAAGCGAATGAAAGGCGCCGGTCAGCGCGGGCGGGAGCGGGCCTGAGCGGGCCGGTCCCGCTGGTACCGCCCCGATTATCGCCATTCCGGCATGTCGTGGCGAGGTACACGAGCGCCTAAGATAAAGGGATGACTGCCTTATATGAACACCTCCCCGCCCTCTGCCGCCATCCCGCGAACACCGTCGGCCGCGACTTCGTCGTCGGCGACCTGCACGGCTGCCTCGACGCGCTGCGCGCGGTGCTGCACGACGCGCGTTTCGATCCGGCGGCCGACCGTTTGTTCTCGGTCGGCGACCTGGTCGACCGCGGCCCCGACTCCGAAACGGCGCTCGACCTGATCGAGCGACCCTGGTGCCACGTCGTGCGCGGCAACCACGAGGAAGTGCTGAGCCTCGTCGCGCGCGGCAAGCTGCCGGCCGACGCGTGGCGCGGCATCGGCGGCGACTGGGGCGCCGATCTGCCGCCCGAGCGGCTGCGCGCATACGCGGCGCGCGTCGACGCGCTGCCGCTCGTGCGCGTGATCGGCGACGGGCCCGAGCGCTTCAACGTGCTGCACGCGGAATTCTTCGGTTCGGATGCCGAGCTCGACTCGGGCACGTATGCGCCGGACGTGCGCGAGCGCCTGATCTGGGGACGCGATCTCGTGCAGGGCCTCGCCGATCCCGACCGGCAGCATGGCCTGTCGCTGACGTGCAGCGGCCATACGCCGGTGCGCAAGCCGCTGCGGATCGGCTCGCAATGGTTCATCGATACCGGCGCGTTCGCGGCGTCCGGACGGCTCACGCTCGTCGAGCCGCGCACCGGAAACAGCTGGTCGGTGTCGCAGGCGGAAGCGCACGAACGGCACGCGGGCGACTGGCCGCTGCCGTGAAGCCGGGCGGCTCGAGTGAACAGGCCCTATCCGACCTGATTCAGCTCGAACACCGCGTCGATCGCCGTGCCGTTCCAGTTGTATTCGAGATACGCCGCGTGATGGCAGTCGCGCAGGATCGTCGTGCGAAACGCCGCCAGGCATTCGCCGAGCGGATCGCGCACCGACGGATAGACGATGCCCGCGCCGCCCGCGTCGTGCACCGCGCGCCCGAGCGCCTGCCCCGCGCCGTAGTTGCGCGGATGCAGCAGCGCCGGATCGCGCTGCGGCCACGCGCGCACGTCGGCGACCTCGCCTTCCGCGCTCACCGTGTAGAGCCGCATCTGCTGGCGCATCGGCGGCTCCTTCGTCGCGGCCAGGAACAGGCCGCTGTGGTAGCGGGTTTCGGCGATCGCCGTGTCGCGCGAGCGCGCGCAGTAGAACACGCCGTAGCTGCCGTCCGAGAAGCGGCTGCCCTGCGGATTCAGGTGCGTGAACGCGGCCATGATCGGCCCCCAGCCGAGCCCGTAGCGCCGCTCTGCCGACGGCACGAGGTCGAGCGTGCCGACCTCGTTGCGGATGCGGTCGTTGGTCAGCGACTCGAGCGCGTACAGCGCGTCGAAATCCTCCGCCGACGCGACGCGGTCGAACAGGTTGATCGCCGGAAAGCGGGTGGGGATGACGCGATAGGCGGGCGTCCAGTCGAGGGCCGTGGTCGGCCAGTTCGTCAAGGCTTCAGGAATGTTCACGCCCACCCGCCCCGCATTGCGTCGAGATACTGGCGAACCGCGACGAGATCGCCGACGTTGCCCGCCAGCATGCGATCCAGCGCGCGCTTGCCGCCGAACGGCGCCGCGTCGTTCGGCCGCTTGATCCACGCGTCGGCGGCGGCCGGCTGCGGCAGCAGGATCTGCAGCGCCTTGTAGATGCCTAGCAGCAGCGACAGGCGCTCCAGCGTGTCGCGCGGCAGGCGCGCGGCTGCGGGCGCGGCCTTCCATTTGAAGAACGTCGAGCGGCCGGGCGACCCGAGCAGCACGATCTGCTCGTCGACCGTCAGCGACCAGTCGCGCGCGATGTTGAAGAACGCGCGCAGGCCGGCCGCCGACATCTGCTCGACCGAAGCCTGCGGCGGAACCGGATGCGGGACATATGCGGGCTGGGTCATGATCGTTAGTCTCAAAACGAATTCACTAACAAGATTAGTCCATTTTCGTATTTTTGCAAGGATCGACGCCCGGCCGCCGACCCGGGTTTGTCTCGGCGATATCGGCGGCGATATTTTTTGTCCATTCTGGACTCCGTTTTTATTTTCTGCGTTAATGGCAGTGCGGACCGCCCGCTCGCGCATGCGTCGGACAGGCCCGCGACGTCACGCGGCCGCAACCGGCCGTCCGGCTGAAACCGTGTCGTACAGAACCGGAAAGACCACGCCAAGGAGCGCACATGAAGAGACTGATTGCCGCCGTTTCGATCGCCCTGCTCGCGGTATCGGCAGGCACCGCCGTCGCGAAGGACTGGACCACGATCCGCTTCGGCACCGACGCGAGCTATGCGCCGTTCGAGTCGAAAGCGCCCGACGGCAAGCTCGTCGGCTTCGACATCGATCTCGGCAACGAGATCTGCGCGCGCCTGAAGGCGAAGTGCGTGTGGGCCGAGAACGACTTCGACGGCATGATTCCGGCGCTGAAGGCGAAGAAGTTCGACGCGGTGCTGTCGTCGATGTCGATCACCGCGCAGCGCGCGCAGCAAATCGCCTTCACGACGAAGATCTACAACCAGCCGACGCGGCTCGTCGTGAAGAAGGGCTCGCCGCTCCTGCCGACGCCCGAATCGCTGAAAGGCAAGTCGGTCGGCGTCGAACAGGGCACGACGCAGGAAGCGTATGCGAAGGCGTACTGGGCGAAGCAAGGCGCGAACGTCGTGTCGTACCAGAATCAGGACGGCGTCTATGCGGACCTGCTGGCCGGCCGGCTCGACGCCGCGCTGCAGGACGAGGTGCAGGCCGACCTCGGCTTCCTGAAGACGCCGCGCGGCGCCGGCTACGAGTTCGTCGGGCCGGAACTCGTCGACGAGAAGGTGCTCGGCGTCGGCGCCGGCATCGGCCTGCGCAAGGAAGACGCGGACCTGAAGGCGAAGATCGACCGCGCGATCCTCGACATCGTGAAGGACGGCACCTACAAGCGGCTCGCGTCGAAGTACTTCGACTTCGACCTCTACGGCGGCTGAAGCAACGCCGAAGCGACACCGAAGCAACGCCGCCGTAAAAAGGCTGCGGCCGGACAAGCCGGCCGCAGCCTTCCCCCTTTCCGGCGCATCCGGGGTACGCGCCGGTCGGCAGCTCAGCCGCCCGTTCCTGCGAACGTCGGCAGCAGGATCCGGTAGATATGGATGAATGCCGGCCCGAGCAGCACTGTCATCAACGCAGGGAAGATGCAGAACAGCAGCGGGAACAGCAGCTTGAGCGCGATCTTAGCCGCGCGCTCCTCGGCACGCATCCGCCGCCGCGTGCGCAGCATGTCGGACAGCACCCGCAGCGATTCGCCGATGCTCGTGCCGAAGCGGTCGGCCTGGATCAGCATGCTGCAGAACGTATCGATGTCCTCGACGCCCGTGCGCAGTGCGAGATTGTGCAGCGCCGCCTCCTTCGTGAAGCCCGAGCGCATCTCGAGCAGCATCAGGTCGAGTTCGCTCGCGACGATCGGGCTGCTGAACTGCAACTCCTCGCATACCTTCATCAGCGCCGCATCGAGGCTCAGGCCGGCTTCGACGCACACCGTCAGCAGGTCGAGCGCGTCGGGGAAATCCTCGAAGATCGCCTGCTGCCGCGCCGCGACCTTGCGCGCCAGCACGACGGTCGGCAGGTAGTAGCCGATCGTGCAGAACAGCACCAGCACCAGCGCGAGCCCGTAGCGGCTTTCGTCGAGCTTCGTCGCGATCAGGAACGGCAGCGCGATCATCGGCAGCAACACCGCAAGCACCGTCTTCGCCGCGAAATAAAGGCTCGCCGCATTCGGCGAGCGCCACCCGGCATTCATCATCCGGATCCGCAGCGGCGACTGCTCCCAGCCCTCCTTCGGCACCGACAGCTTCGAGATCGGCTGCGACAGCTCCACGAGCTTTTCGGCCCATCCCGGTCCCTTGTCGGCCGGCAGGCTCGGCGCGCCCAGCGCCGCCGTGCCGCCGCCCGCCTGCACGATGCGGCGCTGCATGCTGCGTGGCACGAGTACGAGCATCGCGATCAGCGCGCCCGCGAACACGATCGCGAACAGCCCGGCCAGCACGACGATATGTGTAATGTTCATGTTTTCCATGTCAGTTCCCCGATCGGTTCGTCAGGCATCCGGCGGTGCGGCGCTCAGACACGAATCCGGATGATGCGGCGCATCCAGACCACGCCGCAGACCATCAGCAGCAGCATCATGCCGACGACCTTCAGCCCGGCCGGATCCTCCCAGAGCACCGAGAGGAACGTGCGGTTGAGCGCCATCATCAACGAGCCGGCGACGAACGGCAGCAGACCGAGCACCCACGCCGACATCCGTCCTTCGGCCGACAGCACGCGAATCTTGTCGAAGAGCTTGAAGCGCTCGCGGATCAGCATGCCGATGCCGTCGAGCAGTTCCGCGAGATTGCCGCCCGTCTCGCGCTGGATCAGCACCGCGATCACGAAGTAGCGCAGGTCGCGGATCGGCACGCGCGTCGCGAGGTTCATCAGCGCATCGTGCAGCGACACGCCGTAGTTGATCTCGTCGAACGTGATGCGAAATTCGCTGCCCATCGGCTCGCTGAACTCGTCGCTGATCATGCCGATCGCGCTCGTGAACGCATGCCCGGCCCGAAGCGCGCGCGCGATCATGTCGCAAACTTCCGGCAGTTGCCGTTCGAGCTTGCGCATCCGGCGGTTACGGCAACGCATCACGCGCAGCGTCGGCAGCACCGCAAGCGACAGCGCGATCGGCACGATCACCAGGAACGGCAGCGGCGTGAACATCAGCACGAGCAGCGCAAGCGGCGGCAGCGCGAGCGACATGCCGATCAGCTTCGCCACCGACCAGCTCATGCCGGACTGCTGCAGCAGCAGATCGAGCGACTGCACGCGCGGCATGCTCATCAGCAGCCGGTCGAGCGGCTTCGCTTCGTTGAGCATCCGGTCCTTGAGGATCGACAGCCGCTCCTGCTGCACCTGCCCGCCCGCCGACATCGCGCGGATGCGCGACTCGATGCGCTGCGCGGCGGCGCCGTGCCGCGCGTTCCACCAGTGATAGAGCCCCTCGAACGCGAGCACCACCGCGACGAACAGGAGAATCACGAATGCATAGAAAATCGGGTCCATGGCCATTCCTCGACATCGGACGGCGGCCGGCTCGCGCCGGCCGCGCGGTCAGTTCGCCTCGTAGCGGCGCGCCGGGTCGTACAGCGCATCGGGCAGGTTGATACCGAACGCCTGCAGCCGCTCGGCGAATTTCGGGCGCACGCCCGTCGCGCAGAAATGCCCGCGCACCGTGCCGTCCTGGTCCATGCCCGTGCGCTTGAACGTGAAGATCTCCTGCATGTTGATGATGTCGCCTTCCATCCCGGTCAGCTCCGAGATGCTGACGATCTTGCGCTTGCCGTCGGTCAGGCGCGCGGCCTGCACGACAACCGAGATCGCCGATGCGATCTGCTGGCGCATCGTCTTCGGCGGCAGCGTCAGGCCCGCGACGCTGATCATGTTCTCGAGGCGCGTGAGCGCATCGCGCGGCGTGTTCGCGTGGATCGTCGCGAGCGAGCCTTCGTGGCCGGTGTTCATCGCGTTCAGCATGTCGAGCGCCTCGGCGCCGCGCACTTCGCCGAGGATGATGCGATCGGGCCGCATCCGCAGCGCGTTGCGCACCAGCGTGCGCTGCGTGATCTCGCCCTTGCCCTCGATGTTCGGCGGGCGGGTTTCGAGGCGCAGCACGTGCGGCTGCTGCAGCTGCAGTTCGGCCGCGTCCTCGATCGTGACGATCCGCTCGTTGGGCGGGATGAAGCCGGACAGGATATTGAGCAGCGTCGTCTTGCCGCTGCCGGTGCCGCCCGACACCAGCACGTTCACCTTCGCGCGCGACAGCGCGTCGAGCAGTTCCGCCATCGGCGGCGTGAGGCTCTGGTAGCGCACGAGGTCGTCCATCTTCAGCGGGTTCACCGCGAAACGCCGGATCGACATCAGCGGGCCGTCGATCGCCGACGGCGGGATGATCGCGTTCACGCGCGAGCCGTCCGGCAGGCGCGCGTCGACCATCGGGCTCGCCTCGTCGATGCGGCGGCCGACGCGCGACACGATCTTCTCGATCACCTTCATCAGGTGCGCGTCGTCGTAGAACGTGACGTCGGTCAGCTCGAGCTGGCCATGGCGTTCGACGTACACCTGCTTGTACGTGTTGACGAGAATGTCCGACACGCTCGGGTCGCGCAGCAGCGTTTCGAGCGGGCCGAACCCGAACATCTCGTCGTACACGTCGATCGCGAGCTGCCGGCGCTCGATGTCGTTCGCGGGCAGCTTTTCCTCGTCGAGAATGCGCGAGATCAGCGCGGTGATTTCCTGGCGGACCTGCTCGAGCGGCAGGCGCGACAGACGCTCGAGCTCGACCCGCTCGAGCACCGCGGCATGGATCTCGCGGCGCAGCTTCTGATACGCTTCGCGCACCATCGATCCGGCCCCGTTGCCGTGATCGGCACGCGCCATGAAGGCCGGCGACCGTTGCAACGACATCTGTTCGCGCAATGACATGATGGACTCCCCGTAAGATTTCACATTGACTTGAGCTTCGGTGCGCCGCCGCGTCCGAACAGCCGCGCAATCAGCGGCTCGTTGCGTGTCGCACCGTGCGTCGCGCGCTGGTCGCCTTCGACGAGCTGCTTCGCACAAGCCTGTAGCGCGCGCGCCACGGCGCTGTTGCGCGCCAGGCGGGACACCGGATGGCCCTGGTTGACCGATTCGAGCACGACATCGACATCGTCCGGAATCACGCACACGGCGCGCATTCCGAGCACTTCCTCGAGCGCCGCACGGGTGCGTTCGCTCGAACGCGCCTGGCGGTTCAGCACGAGGCGCAGCCGGTCGAGCGGATAGCCGAGCGACATCAGGATTTCCTGCAGCCGGCGGCCCGCGCGCACATGCGGCATCGCCGGCTGCAGCACCAGTTCGATCTGGTCGCTGCGATCGAGCGCGACCATCGACAGCTGGTTGAGGCTCAGGCCGAGATCGAAGATCACGAAGTCGTAGCGCGGCGCCGCGACGCCGAGAATCCACTCGAGCGCGTCCTCGCGCATCTCGGCGGCCTTCACGGGGTCGCCCGCGCCGGCGAGCACGTGGAACGTCTCCGTCACGCGCGCGACGCTCGCGTCGAGAAACGCGCCGTCGAGCCGCTCCAGCTGCGCGCACAGCTGCGGCAGCGAGGACGGCGGCGTATCGTCGGTCACGAGAAACGCCGCATCGCCGAACTGCTGGTTCAGGTCGACCAGCAGCACGCGGCGCTTGTACACCTCGGCGATCTCGTACGCGACGTTGCCGGCAATGAAGCTGGTGCCTGCGCCGCCCTTGCACGACAGGAACGACACGATGCGCGTGTCGTCGGTGTCGCGGCGGCTGCACTGCGCGGCCGCACGCTGCAGCGCATCGGTCAGCGCGGGCGTCTCGAGCGGCCACGCGAGCACGTCGCGCACGCCCGCGCGCATCGCGTCGAGCAGCGTATGCGGCGACGCGTCCGCGGTGATCAGCATGCAGTTCAGGCCCTGGTGCAGCCGGCAAATCCGCTCGATCGCGGACAGCTCGGCCGCATCGATCGACGCGCCGTCGATCATCAGCACGTCGAATGCATCGAGCCCGTCGGTGCGGTGTTCGATCTGCGTCGGCCGGCCGGCCGCACGCGTGACGCGATAATTGCCGCATTCGGCTACGAGCCGGGCAATTTGCGTCAGTCGCCCCGTATCGTCGGACGCCACGAGGATGTTGATCATGTTGTTCGCCTCGCCTGTTCTGTCATTGGCAAACCGATCCGCCCGTCGACGTCGCCATGCTTTCGCGCGGCAGCGTCGTCGTGAACGGCGGCATCGTCGCCGTCACGTTCACGAAGGGGATCAGCGTCGAAACGGTGACGTTCGAGACCTTGACGGTCACGAACGTGCAGGTGCTGCGTGCGGTCGCTGCATCGGCATCGCAACCCGTCGGCAGGTAGGTGAGCGACACGTTCGCGTTCGACAGGATCGGCAGCAGTTCCGTGATGCGCTTCTTGATGACCGACGCGTCCGCGTCGCAGACGGTTGCGGTGCGCGCGCCGAGGCGCAGCGCCTCGCTCGCGGTATTCCAGTAGAACAGCAGACGGCCGAATTCGCAGATGCCGATCAGCAGCGTGCTGAACACGGCGGCGATCAGCGCGAACTCGACGGCGGTCGCGCCGAGCTGGCGGCGGCGACGCGGCTTGGACAGGGCGCACGGTTTCATGACACTTGCCTCATCACGGTGATGATGTCGCTGAAGATCAGTTGCTGCAGCCCGGGGTACGCGGGAATCGGCTGATACTGGTAGCCGGTGATCTTCACTTCGACCAGGTTCATACTGCCCGCCGGCGTGCCGCTCGCCGACCCGTTGTTGCTGTCGTAGGTCTGCACGTTCGCGAATTGCGCGGGATCGTTGGTACCGGTGCAGCCGGTCGTATGCGACGCATCGCAGACGACGACCATCGCCGTCGTGAGGCCCGGCTCGAGCTCGGTGCCCGACGCGCCGCAGGTCGTGCTGCCGTAGACGACGAGGCACTGCGCGGCCGCCACCGGATACGCGGGGTCGCTCGGCTTGAACGTCGACAGGTAGCGGGCCGCGTCGCGCGTCGCCTTGGTCAGCGCCTCGTACTGGTAGATCGCGCGGCCGAATTCGGCGACGCCGGTCACGAGCAGGATCATCGGGATCAGCACAAGCGCGAACTCGACTGCCGCGACACCGCGTGTCTTCGAGCGCCTGCCCGGATGTTGTTTCATGATCGTCTCCTGGTCACTGGATGAGCACCGACACTTTCGGGCCCACCGAACTGCCGTCGCCCGGCACGCCTTCGGTCGCGCACGGGTTGCCTGGCGTGCTCGACGATCCGAGGTATTCGACGTGCGCGGAGATGCTGCCGCTGCCGCCGCCGCTGTTCGCCTGCACCGGATCCAGCATCAGCACGCAGTCCCACTTCAGCACGTTGGTCTTGTGCGTGCCGTTCACGGCCAGCGCAGAGCAATCCACTTCCGGGGCGAGTGCAATCCGGCGGTCGGCGCCGTAGCTCTGGTAGCTGCTCGAGGTGAGCCCCGTCCCGCCGGTATTGATGCCGGTCGTGGTATCACCCTGGTACACCTGGTAATGCTGCCGGTCGCTCACGAAATGCGCATAGGCGTCGGGGGCGCTGTCGATGTTCGACGTCTGCGAAAAACCCGTTGCCGCGTTGTACGTATAGCCGGTGAAATCCGGCGTGTTGTTCGGCGTGCCGGCCGTCGGCGCCTTGAAGCCGTGCCCATAGATTCCGAAGCGCGTGTTCCACGCGTCGGCGCTCGCGGACATGTTCCCGGGCGAACCGATCTGCGAGCTGCCCGACGGCAAATTGCAGTAGTTGCCCGTGAGCTCGTTGGTAATCTCCGAATTGCTGTTCGAACCATCGAGGGCCGCCCAGCCGAAATTTCCGCCACTCCATGACGTAGCGCCACCGAGTGCCGTAATCCAGTTCCCGGGCGTGTAGCCGGGGCTCTGCTGGCAGATGAACACCGGAATTGCGCACACCGTCTGCGCGGCGCCGACGGTCGCCACCGCGGTCGCCCCCACCGACGCGTTCGCGACGTTCATCCCCGGCAGCACGTTCAGCACCTGCATGAACCAGTTCGGGATATTGGTCAGCGACGTCGTGCACTTGACGTACTTGATAGTGGTCGGCGACGTGACCGAGCTCTTCGGCATGAACGGATTGGTCAGCGAATCGCTGTAGGTGACGTTCGAATCCGTCTGGTATTGCACCGGCGAGCCTTGAAACATCGCGTAATTCAGGTGGCCGGCAGTGATGCCGGCCGCCTCCGAGATCGACAGGTCCGAAATCGCCCCTGTCAGATCGCGCGCGGCGGCCAACGCGCATGCGTCGGCACTGTTCTGTAGTTCGCTCCGCGCGACGTACAACTTGCCGAGGTCCAGCGCAAGGCCGACGCATCCGATCAGTACCGCCAGCGTGACCGCGACGATCACCGCGACGACGCCGCGCTGACGATGGATGTTGCGGAAGGCCTGCGGGGGTTTAAAGACGCTGGACATGGCAATCTCCCTGAGCAACCTGTCGTTATTGGGCGCCGCCCTTGCTGATACCGATGACGAACGCATTGGCCTTCGGCGCCGGCGCCTGGAACGACCTGTCGTAGTTGTCCAGCGCGGACGAGGCCGCCGCGCCCGACATGCCGGCCGCGGACTGCGTATGTTCGGCGGCGTGCGGGTCGATGATCTGCGCTTGCATCACGGTGCGGACCGATTCGCCGAAGCGGGTGTCCCACACCGGCGTCGACGACATGCAGCCGGCGAGTGCGGCGACGAGCGGCACGGCGAGCGCCGCGCGCCGTGCGAAAACGAGGTAGGCGGATTTCATGAGCTTCCCCTTGGATGACTTAATGATCGGTGGACGACGACGTCGCGTTCGCATGGGCGACCTGCTGCACCTGGTGCCTGGTCGCGCCCCGCGAGGCTGACTGCCCGGTTGCCGCGATGCGCGCGGCAACCGCTTCGATGCGGGCGATACGGGCTGCCGTCGCGGCATCCGCCGGCTGGGCTGCCTGCGGCGCGGACTCCTCCGTCGGCGTGGCGACAGGTGCTTCCTCCACCGCGGGCACGGGTGCCGCGGGCGTCGCCTCCGTCGCGGGCACGGCGGCTGCGGGTGCCGCCTCCGCCGCGGGCATGGCGGCTGCAGGCGCTGCCTCCGCCGCGGGCATGGCGGCTGCAGGCGCTGCCTCTGCCGCAGGCACGGCGGCTGCGGGCGCTACCTCCGCCGCGGGCATGGCGGCTGCAGGCGTCGCCTCCGCCGCTGGCATGGCGGCTGCGGGCGCTGCCTCTACTGCTGGCATGGCGGCTGCAGGCGCCGCCTCTGCCGCGGGCATGGCGGCTGCAGGTGCCGCCTCCGCCACAGGCACGGGGGCTGCGGACGCGACCGTGGTCGCTTTCGCGGACGCCGCGGCGAGAGGCTCGGCCGGCACGTTCTGCGTCGAGACCGGCATCGGCGACGCGCTCGGCTGCGCCATCGCATCGGCCGGCTGCGCGGCGCGCGGCGCCGGCAGCGCGGCCGTCGGGCCGCTCGGCTCATCCTGCCGCGGAGCCGGTGCCGGTGCCGGCGCCGGAGCAGGTGCCTGCGACTGCGGCGACGGTGCGGCATCGCTCGCCGGCGCCGGAGCCCGGCCATGCTTGCGCAGGCCGCCGCGACCTTCCATGTCGCCCGTCGCAAACACGTCAGCCTCGTTCGCCTTCGTGAAGCTGTCGGTCGCAAGCGGCAGGTCGGCCGTCTGCAGCGGCTTCACCAGATGCGGCGTGATGATGAAGATCAGCTCGGTGCGGTCCTGCTGGAACGACGTGCTGCGGGCCAGCGCGCCCAGCACCGGGATTTCGCCGATGCCCGGCACTGCCTTCAGCGAACCCGACACGTTGTCCTTGATCAGCCCGCCGATCGCGAACGATTCGCCGTCGGCCATCTGCACCGTCGTCGACGCGCGCCGCGTCGTGATCAGCGGCAGGATCGACGCGCCGGCGACGTTGGTCGCAGTGAGCGTCACGCCCGTCTGCGACAGCTCCGACACTTCCGGCGCGACGCGCAGGCTGATGCGGCCGTTCGACAGCACCGTCGGCATGAATTTCAGCGCGACGCCGAACTCCTCTTCCTGCAGCGTGATCGTCGTGCCGCCGCCCGTGTTGCTCTGCGGGACCGGGATGAAGATCCTGCCGCCCGCGAGGAACGTCGCTTCCTGGCCGCTGATCGTCACGAGGTTCGGCTCCGCGAGGATCTTGACGAGGTTGTCGGTGTTCTGCGCGTCGACCGCCACGCTGAACGGCCGGTTGTTCGCCTTGTTCGCCACGATGCCGCTCGCGACGCCGGCGAGCAGGTTGCTCACGAGCGCGCCGCTCCACGAACCGAAGCCGCCCTGCAGGTTGAAGGCCGAACCGAGCTGGTTGATCAGCGTCTTCGACACTTCGGCCACCTTCACCTCGAGCATCACCTGCTGCGGCTGGGTGACGCTCAGCATGTTCAGCACCGTGCCGGTCTTTCCGCCGCCACCGCCACCGCCGCTGTCGCCATTGCTGCCACCGCCATTGCCACCGCTGCTGGCGGCATTCGCGTACGCCTTCGCGATCGCCGTCGCCTGCTGCGACGCCTGCGCGTTCGACACGGAGCCGGCGAGCACGATCGTGTCGGCCGCGGTCGTCACGTGGATGTCGCGCTCGTTCGGCATCAGCTGCGCGAGCGAAGCCTGGATACCGCCGGCGTCGGCGCCGACGGCCACGTCGATGATCCGGCATGCGCCGCTCTTGCCCTGCACGATCATGTTGGTCGTGCCGACCGACAGCCCGAGGATGTAGAGCGTCTGCGGCGACACCATCGTCGCCTGCGCGACGGCCGGATTGCCGATCGTGCGGTTGCGCACCGGCTCGGGCATCGGCACGAGCAGCGACTTGCCGAGCGGCACGCTGACGGACGTCGATTCGCGCACGGCGCCGACGCAGTTCGGACCACGCAGCGGCCCTGCGGCCGCCGCCGCGCCTGCCGCCCCCGCGGCCGGCACCGGCATCATGCTGATCGTCATCTGCATCGGCCCCTTGCCCATTGCGGCCGGCGCCGTCGCGGTGCCGCCCTTCACGAGCGCACCGCCCTCCGCGCCTTCCTGCGCGAGTGCGCTATACACGTTGAACCACCCGGCGCACAGCATCGCCGCGACCACCGTGCCGCGCAGGGCGTGCGTACGCGCCGGCCCGGCTCCAGAACTTTGCGGTTTGATCTTCATTTCGTCTGATCCCCCGAGGGCCCGGCGAAACGCCGGGCTTGACTGTCAAAGGTCGCAGCGGGTTGCGTACGGCCTGGAAACTACGTGTTTTTTCGATGAATTCAGAAGCATTCGACGCTGCCGCGGACGCCCGTCAGCACGCCGACGCAGTCGCGTGCCGCCGCCGGCGCCGCGTGGGACGCCACACGCACCCGCACGGTCCGCACATGAACGCGAGCCGGCGCAGGCGCGGCGGCCGGTGCCGGCGGCGTGCCGAGCAAGGTCACCTTGGTCGCACCGTCGGTGTTCATCGTCTGCTTGTCGATCTGGTTGCGCAGCACGAGCGACAGCGTGCCGACGCTGCGTGCCAGGTCGAGCTTCTCCGCCTGCTCGGGCGCCACTTCGAGCGTCACCGCGTTGACGACCTTCGGTGCGGTATCGTCGCGGCTGACCTGCTGCGCGACGGCCAGCACGAGGATGTGCTCGAGCACGATCTTCGAGATGCTCTGCTGGTTGTCGGGCTTGCCCGGCTCCTGCGTGTTGACGATCACGTCGACGTAGTTGCCCGGCAGCGCGAACCCTGCGACGCCGATCACGTCGTTCACGCGCACCGTAATCGCACGGTTGCCGGGGCCGATCACGGCGGACAAGCCGCCCTTCGTGCCGATCGGCGCCAGCTTCGATTCGAGCACCGGCTCGCCGCGCGACAGGCTCGTGCGCACGACCCGCCCTTCGAGTTCCTTGGTGTCGGCGTACGCGCCGGGCGGCACGCTGCCCGTCGGCCAGCTCACGGTGCGAATCTGGTTCGGCCCGAGCGGTTCGCCCAGATTCAGGTCGGTGGTCGCGACCGCGACCTGCGTGACCGCGCTGGACGACGTCCTCACGAGCCAGCGCGATGCGAACGCGACGGCAGCGAGACCCGCCACCATGGCGATGATCAGCATCGTGATTGCGCGAGTGTTTTTCATGGCAGTACTCCTCGTCAGATCGTGAATGAAACAGCTCAACCGGAGGCCAGCGTGCGGCCGAGGCGATCGGCCGACGGCGGATGCGGGCTCTCACGTTCCGGCGCGGAGCCGAAATACGCGGTCCACGCTTCGTGCAATCCGTCATGCGTGACTTCGGCGGGGTCGCCGCGATAGCGCGCCGATGCCGCAACGAGGCGCAGCAGGTCGCCCGGGAAACAGGCAAGGAACGCCTTGCCGGTCGGCAGGTGCAGCCGGTGCGCGAGGTAATCGAACGCGTCGGAGGCCGGCACGAGCCCGAGCGACTTGCACATCGCGTCGAACACGGCGTGGTAATCCTCGATCGCCATCGGGCCGACGTAGAGCTTCGAGCCGAGCCGGCGCAGGAACGCGTCGTCGCCGAACTGCGATGGCGCGATGTTGCTCGAGAACACGGGCCACACGTCGAACGGCACGACGAAGCGGTTGCCGGTGCCGAGCGTCAGCAGGTCGATGCCGCGATCGAGCGGCCGCAGCCAGCGGTTCAGCAGGTCGCGCGGCTCGACGCGCTGCCGGCCGAGGTCGTCGACGATATACATCCCCATGTTGGCCTTCATGTGCGGCGGCGCCTGGTAGTAGCCTGCGCCCGCGTCGCGCCGCAGCTCGAGCTCGTCGAGCGTCAGCTCGCCACCCGACATCACGATCGGACGCTCGCACAGGCGCCAGCGGCGATCGACCGCCTGCCCTTCCGGCTGCGTCTTCACGTCGGCGTGCACGAGCGGGTCGTAGATCTGGATGATGTCGCCGGCCACGCAGATCGCATACGGAATCGGCACCTCGCCGCCCATCAGCGAGCCGAGCCGCTCCGCGAAGAAGGTCTTGCCGCTGCCGGCCGGCCCGTGGATCAGCAGCGGGCGGCCCGAATTCAGCGACGCGGCCGCGGCGTCGATGATCGCTGGATCGATCACGATGCCGTCGAACGCGGCCATCACTGCCGCGCGGTCGATGTGCAGCTTGCGCACCGAATGCGCGGCAATCACGTCGAGGTACGCGTCGAGCGTGACAGGCGCCGGGCCGTCGTAATTGCTGTGCGCCTTTTCCTCGATCGCGAGCACGCGGCCCGCATCGGTCAGGCGGAACGACACGTCGATGTCGGTCGTGCCGCGATGGGTGATTTCGACGAGATGTTCGCGCACGAGGAACGCGAGCACGTCGTCGAGCACGGAGATCGGCAGGCAGTGCCGTTCGATCAGGTCCGCGTAGTCCGAGCGCCCGTGCATCAGCGTGGACTTCAGCACCAGCCCGGCGAGAAAGGTCTCGCTCAGTCCCGTGTCCGCCACTGTGCGCGGCGCGCGCGGCAACCGCGGCGGGCGCTTCGTGTGCTGTTCGCGCGACGGCACCGGATCGGGCAGATGGGCGATCTGCGCGTCGTGTTGCGATGAGGGTTGGTCATTGTTCATGATCGCTCCGTATGCGGTGTGCGGCCCGTGTCAGATGGACGCCGCGGACGCCGCGAACAACATGCTCAGCGTGCCCAGCGCGATCGCGACGCCATAAGGCAACGCGCCGACCGACTCGCCTTCGACCGGCGCAACGGACGCGCCGCCCTGTCCGCGCACCGCGGCACGTATTGCGATGACGCGCATGTTCGCGAACAGCTGCCGCATGCGGCCCTGCCAGATCACCATCGCGAGCGCGCCGACCCCACCTGCGATGAAGGTCGCGACCGCGATGTAGACCGTGAGCGCCGGACCGACCCACGCGCCGACCGCGAGCATCAGCTTCACGTCGCCGGCCGCCATCCCGCGTAGCAGATAGAACGGCAGCAGCATGAAGAAGCCGGTTGCTGCGCCCGCGAGCCAGGCGGTCGCGCCCGCGCCGATGCCGTGCAGCACGCATTGCGCGATCAGCGCGCCCGCAACGCCGATCGCGACCAGGCGATTCGGAATCCGGCGGCTCGTGATGTCGCTGCTCGCGGCGACGATCACGAGCGTCGCGACGCACAGCGGAATCGGGTGGGACGGCATGGCTGGCAACATGGCAAACCTCGTTTCTCCGGATCGGATTTCACTGCATCGCGGCCAGCGCACTTGCCGCGACACGTTCGTACAGCTCGCTGAGCGAACCGCCGAGGGTCCCGGCGCCGGCAAATATGACGATCGAGACCAGCGAGCCCATCAGCGCGTACTCGATCGACGTCACACCGCTTTCGTCGTCGATCCACTTCGCTACCGCTTCCCCAAAAGACTTCATGACGCCCCCCGCTTTTTTTTGACCTGTCGGCCCTCGCACGAGCGCCTCGTCCACCGAGGTGTGTCCGGGCGGATGCCCGGAACACCGGATGGCGCATCGTGTGCACGGTGCTTTTCCGTGCAACGACCGTCCCGTTACATCATCGTACCGAGGCTGCTGAACAACGTATCCAGGTTCGAGCCAAGAAGCGTCGCGCCTGCCATGAGTGCGACCGCGATCAGCACGGCAAGGAGCCCGTATTCGATCGCTGTGACGCCGCCCTCATCGCGCGCGAATTGCTGAACCTGATAAACGAATGCCGACATGGTTCTTTCCTCTCGAGTTGAAACGCCACCACAATGCGTGCGTGGGCCTCGAATCGTCCGCTCTGCCGTGCTCTTCTCCGATACGAAGCGGGTCTTTCGATCGTCCGCCGGAGTCGACGCCATCTCGATGGCGTCGACTCCGGCGGACGATCGGAGCCCTCGCTCCAGAAAAGACAGCGGGACGGACGAATTCCCTTTCGGAATCGCCCGTCGCGCCGCTCAGCCGATCTTCGTGCCGAGGCTGCTGAACGTGGTGTTGAGGGCCGAACCGAGGAGCGTCGCGCCGGCGATGAGCGCCACGGCAATCAGCGTTGCGAGCAGGCCGTATTCGATGGCGGTGACGCCTTGTTCGTCACGCAGAAATTGCTTGGCTTGTTGGACGATCTTCGACATGATTCACTCTCCCTTTGGATTACTAAAAATACCCTTTGCCACCATTGGCTCGGGCGACCTACTGCTGGCACTGCAAGAAAATCAGAATGCGTAGATCGGCTGCAAGCGCACGTGCGCACGTGCGCACATGCCTTTGCGGACGATATTGGCAAACGGGAACGCATTGGCCGGATGCACGAGCCTGGCAACGCGCCAGACGCGCCGTCCACCCGGAACGGTGTCGGAACGGGCCGGCATCAGCCGACCGGATCGATGAGTTGCCCCACGGCTTGATGCCTGGGTGACGCGGCAACTGCACGCGAGCCGCGATATGCTGTGGTCTTTCATTTTTTCTACCCCCGACTTCCTGCATCCGTTCGTTCTGGTTGCCGGACGACGCCGGCATTCCGCTGATCGGGCGACGGGTTCCCAGTCGGCCTGGCGCGGCGCTCGTAGCGCCATGCTCAGGCCTTGTACCCCGTGGGCGACGCCAGCTTCGGTTCTCGTTTGATCGATTCTCTGAACCGGCTGGTCGTCACGCCGTCGACCTCCGCGGATCTCCCATCGCAAAGAGCGGGCCAGCCCGCGACGAATCCGCACCGGACAAGGGCTTTCGAAACCGACGCCGGCAACCGGATCGGGTACGGACGGGCAAAAGTTTCGGTTCTGATACATCGCGGCGGGCGTTCGCATGTGCACAACGGGCGCAAAGCCCCGCCGGACAAGGCTCAAAAAATTTTCTCGGGACTTTCCCGAATCGGCACGGCCGCCCGCACGGCGCGATGCCGGTACAGGTTTGCATCGGCCAAACCGCCGAAATGTTTCAGGTCCGCAACACGCGCCCCCGCCAACCGCGCCGCTGGCGCCCGAAAACGGCGTTTTGGCCGCCGTCGCGCAGCTGCGCGCGCGACTCCAGGCAGGCGGCCATTTGCATCGCCGGCTTTTTTTTCCAACAATGAAATCGCCCGATGGGACCAGAAAGCCAGAAAGACGACTGGCTTCGACACGCGGGCACACAACAACACGATCGGGCCACCTAGACCACAGGGCTCTTTCGGCGGACGGGGAAACATTCATGTACGAAGCAATTCGGGGACTGCGCGGCCGCAGGTGGCATTGCGCTCACTGGCTCACCGCCGATCGCATCGTGCCGTACAGCTGCGCGATGCTGATCCTGTGCGGCGCGATATTCGGCGCATGGGCGCTCGCGACGCACGGCTTCACGATCGACAACGTGACGCGGCCGGGTCTCGACTTCGCGGTGTTCTGGACCGCGTCCGACATGACGCTGCATGGACAGATCGCGTCGATCTTCGACTACCGCCACTTTTCCGCCGCCGAACTCGAACACTTCGGCAACTACGCCCACCGGAACTTCCTCCCGTGGCTTTATCCGCCGACGATGCTGCTGCTCGTCGCGCCGCTCGCTTTCGTGCCGTTTCTGCCCGCATTCTTCCTCTTTTTCGCGGGCAGCTTTCTATGCTATGCGCGTGCCGTCACCGGCCTGTCCGGGCTGCGCGCGCGCCTTCCGCAGCCGCGCCTCGCCACGCTCGCCGTGCTCGCCTATCCCGGCGTGTTCGTGACGACGGTGTGCGGACAGAACGCGCTGCTGACCGCGGCGATCGCGGCGTTCGCAGTCCGTCACGTCGAGCGCCGCCCCGTCGTCGCCGGCCTGTTCATCAGCCTGCTGGCGATCAAGCCTCAGCTGGCCGTGCTGTTTCCCGTCGTGCTGATCGCGGCGCGCGCATGGCGCGCGTTCGCGGCCGCGGCCGCCGGCACCGTGCTGCTCGTCGCCACCAGTACGTGGCTCGCCGGCCATGCCGCACTGACCAGCTTCATCGACAGCATGTCGATCACGCGCGAGGCGCTGATCGAGCACAACGTGCAGTACTGGATCGGCTCGCCGACGCCGTTCGCCGCGATGCGGCTCGCCGGCCTGCCGCTGCCGCTCGCATACGCGGTGCAGTGCGCGGTGGCATTGCTCGCTGCCGTCGCGGCCGCGACCGTCTGGCGCAGCACGCGCGACGTGCGCCTGCGCGGCGCGGTCATCGCGGTCGCCACATTGCTCGCGACGCCGTACCTGCGCGGCTACGAACTCGCGTGGCTCGGCGTCGCGGTCTTCTGCCTCGTGTCGTACGGCTTCGACGAGGGCTGGCTGCCCGGCGACCAGGGCATCCTCGTGCTCGCGTGGCTTCTGCCGTTGTTCGAATTCCTCAATTACACGCCGATGCTGCCGCAGATTGGCCCGATCGTACTGCTCGCCGTGCTGTTCGTCGTCGCGCGCCGTGCCGCCGTCGCCGCTGTTTCGGTGAGGAGTTGACGATGCGCCTCCACCGCCACAACCCCGCCCTGCTGCATGTCGACGTCCATCCCGAGCTGCCCGCCGCCGGGCCGCGCCGGCGTCCGCACTGGCTCACCGAGCCGCGCATGCGTGCGTATTCGCACGCGATGCTGTTCTGCTATTTCGCTTTTGTCGGCGCATACGTCGTGCGCCTGTTCGGCCCGCACAGCGCGGGGCTGCCCCGGCTGACGCTCGATTTCACGCCGATCTGGAGCGCCGCGTGGCTGGCCGCGCACGGCCACGCGCTCGACGCATGGCAGTACACAGCCGTCGGCATGGTGGAATTTCAGGCGATCCCGGCGATGCATGAAATGCACGCCGGTCTGCCATGGCTCTATCCGCCCACGATGCTCCTGTGGGTGCTGCCGCTCGGCTGGCTGCCCTACGCGCTCGCCGCCGCGCTGTGGCTCGGCGGCGCGTATGCGTTGTTCGTCGCCGTGTGCGGCGCGATCGTGCCGCGCCGCACCGCGATGCTGTGCGCGTTCGCGTTCCCGGGCGCGTTCTTTGCGACGCTCGTCGGCCAGAACAGCCTGCTCACCGCCGCGCTGGCGGGCCTCGGCCTGCTGACACTGCAGCGGCGCCCTGTTGCCGCGGGCGTCTGCTTCGGCCTGCTCACCGTGAAGCCGCAGCTCGCGATTCTATTCCCGCTCGCGCTGCTCTGCGCCGCGCAATGGCGCGCACTGGCCGCGTGGGTCGCGACCGTCGCCGGCGGCGCAGCGCTCGCGACGCTCGCGTTCGGGCCCGCCGCATGGCTCAGCTTCCTTCACGGCGTATCGGGCACGTATCAGGCGGTCGGCACCAGCCCGGCAATCCTCGCGCGCATCCCGACGCTGTATGCGATGTCGATGCTCGCAGGTTGGCCCGCGATCGCGACCAAGGGGCTGGAGGCCGTGTCGGTACTCGTCGCCATTGCAGCCGTGTGCTACGCGTGGCGCGGCGACTGCACGTATGCACTGCGCGCGGCGACGCTCGTCTGCGCGAGCCTACTCGTGAGCCCGTACCTGTTCGACTACGACCTCGCGTGGTACGGCATCGTGATCGCGTGGTACGCACGCCATGCGTTCTCGCACGGCTGGCGGCGCTTCGACCGCGAATGGCTCGTACTGCTGTGGCTGATGCCGCTCGCAAGCGCGAAGCTCGTCGACCACCTGCACGTCCAGTTCATGCCGATCGTCACGTTCGCGACGCTCGCGCTGCTCGTCGCGCGCATCTCGCGCGAGCGCCATGAAGCGCCGTGCCTGCCGGACGCGCACGACAGCGCGACCGACACCGATTTCGCACATGCCGCCAGGCCGCACGACGCGGCGCCGCGGCTTCATCGACTCGACCGCCCGGTGCTGCCGCATGGCAGCCGCCACTGAAGCGGCGTTCACAGGGGGAACATCATGCGCGCACTTGTCCAGAAACCGCTCATTTCGCTGGTCGTGCCGTTCTACAACGAAGGCGAAGCGGTCGAGCGCTTTTTCGACGTCGTGATCCCGGTCATGGTCGCGATCGACGCGATCCGCTTCGAGATCGTCTGCATCAACGACGGCAGCCGCGACGACACGCTCGACCGCCTGATCGCGATCGGCGCGACGGACACGCGCGTGCGCGTGATCGATCTCACGCGCAACTTCGGCAAGGAAGCCGCGCTCACCGCGGGCATCGACGAAGCGACCGGCGACGCGGTGATCCCGCTCGACGCGGACCTGCAGGATCCGCCGAGCCTGATCCCGGTGATGATCGAACACTGGCGCAACGGCGCGGAAGTCGTCGCCGCGAAGCGCACCAACCGCGCGTGCGATTCGTTCGCGAAGCGCACCGCGGCCGCGCTCTATTACCGCGTGCACAACGCGCTGTCGGAAGTGAAGCTGCCGGAGAACGTCGGCGATTTCCGGCTGATGGACCGCCAGGTCGTCAACGCGCTGCGCGCGCTGCCCGAGCGGCGCCGGTTCATGAAAGGGCTGTTCGCGTGGGTCGGCTACCGGACCGTGATCGTCGAATACCAGCGCGATCCGCGCAGCGCCGGCCACTCGAAGTTCTCAGGCTGGAAGCTGTGGAACTTCGCGCTCGAAGGCATCACGAGCTTCAGCACGGTGCCGCTGCGCAGCTGGACCTACATCGGGCTCGGCATCGCCGCGCTCGCGTTCGTGTACGGCGCGTACATCATCGGCCGCACGCTCGCGTTCGGCAATCCGGTGCCCGGCTATGCGTCGCTGATCTCGGTCGTGCTGTTCATCGGCGGCATCGAACTCGTCGGGATCGGCGTGATCGGCGAGTACATCGGGCGGATATACTACGAGTCGAAAGAGCGGCCCGTGTACCTCGTGCGCCGCCGCTACCAGGCGCGCAGCAAGGTGTCGGCGCTGCCCGTATCGCGCGATTCGCTGCGCCAGGCCGCGGCCGCCGCGCGCGCCGATCTCGCGCGCCGCCGCACGCTGGCGCGCCACCACCGCGTCGCCGCACGCTGACTTCCGTTCCGGAGCCACCCGTGATCCGTTCCCTCTATGCCGCCGAACGCGCCCGACTGTTCCGCTTCGGCGTCTCCGGCATCTGTTCGACCGCGATCCATACGCTCGTCGCGTCCGCGATGTTCGCGCTGCTCGATGCGTCGCCTGTTACCGCAAACGCGGTCGCGTTCGTCGTCGCGACCGTGTTCTCGTATCTCGCAAACACGCTGTGGAGCTTTTCGTCGACCGTGCAGTGGAGCAATCTGCTGCGCTTCCTGCTCGTGGCGGTGTCGGGCCTCGTCGAGACGATGCTGCTCGCGCGCGGCACCGAGGCGCTCGGCCTCGCGCCCGGGTGGAGCATCGTCGCGGTCGTGCTGTTCGTGCCGCCGGTGACGTTCGTGCTGCACCGGCTGTGGACGTACCGCGAGGCGGGCACGGACGACGCGTGACGTAAAGTGACGTGACGTGACTTGACGTGACGGAATGCGCCGCGGTTGCCGGCGGTGCAGCGATCGAGCGCGCGCGGGCCCGCATGCGGACGCCGCGATTCCGATTCTGCTGTGCGGCTTCGGCCCGGCATCGATTCCGGCCGTCCACCCTATGGAACTGCTGTCCCTCTCTATCCGGGAGCAAGCCATGTCATCGCCCGCGAGACCCGCAACGTACCCGCCGGAAACGGGATGGCTGACGCCGCAGCGAATCGCGATATATGCCGGCACCTTGCTTGGCTGCCAGTGCATCCTGGTCGCGATGTGGTGGTGGCAGCACGTCGTGCTGAAGGCGCGCGACATACCCATGCTCGCGTGGGACTTCGTCGTGTACTGGAGCGCATCGAGCCTCGCGATCCATCACGGCCCTGCCAGCGCCTACAACTGGGCATGGCTTCGCGCGGTGGAGCAGTCGGTCTACCCGCCGATGTTCGAACCGTTCGCCTACCCGCCGACTTTCCTGTTCACGATCTACCCGATCGCCGCGCTGCCTTTCGGCGTTGCGATCGTCGCATGGTCCGCGCTCGGCATCGCGTGCTATCTGCTGCTCGTCCGGGCGGCCGTCGCGCCGATGGACCGTCGCTGGCTGCTGCCCGCGCTCGCGTTCCCCGGCATGTGGCTCGCGCTGGTGTCCGGGCAGAATGCGCTGCTCACGCTGGCGATCGGCGGAACGGCGCTGCTGCTGATCGGCCGGCGGCCCGTCGTCGCCGGCGCCTGTATCGCGTTGCTCTGCATCAAGCCGCAACTCGGCGTGCTGTTCCCGCTGTTCCTGCTGTGCCGGCGGCACTGGACGACGCTCGCGTCCGCCGCGTTCTTCTCGCTGCTCTATGTCGGGCTGGTCTGGCTCGCATTCGGTACCGACACATTCGTCGCGTTTGCGCACGCGCTCACGAAATTTCAGCACGTCGTCGCGGAAAATTCGCTCGCTACCATTCGCGGCGCGCCGACCGTATTTGCGATCGCGCGCGTCGCGGGCGCGTCCGTTCGCACGTCGTATCTCGCGCATGCCGCCGTCGGCGGCGGCGTGGTCGCGACCTGCATCTGGCTCTGGCGCACGAACGCCCGTTTCGCGCTGTCCGCCGCCGCACTGGCGGTCGCGACGATCCTCGTGCAGCCGTACCTCATCTACTACGACCTCGCGTGGCTTGCGCTGCCGGTCGCGATCCTGACCGCCGATTACGCGCGGCATGGCGCCGACAGGCTCGAAAAAGCCGCGCTGATCGCCACGTGGCTCATTCCCGCGCACGCGTTCGCCGCCACGACGACCGGCACCTGGCCGCAGTGCGCACCCTTCGTGCTCGCCGCACTGCTGGCCGTCATCGCACGCCGCCACCTGAAGGCGGCGACCGCCGTGTGATCGACCGAACGCACACCGCGGCCGTGCGGACGTCGGCCGGCGTGTGCGACGGGTGACGAATGCCGCACGACCCGGCCGGCGCGACGCTGTGACGAATGCCGCACGGCCCGGCCGGCGCGACGCGCAACTGCACGCGCGCCCGTGTCCGACCCGACGGCAACGAACGGACACGAATCCCGTCAACCGACCCGCTGATGTCCCTCATCGTCCGGCGGATGCCCGGGCGGCGTGCCGCCCTTCCCGCCGTTGTCACCGTTGTCGCCATTGTCGTGATCGTTGAGCCCGTGCTCGATCATCATCCGGTACAGCGTCACGCGCGAAATGCCGAGCTCGGCGGCTGCCTTGTTGATCCGGTGATCGTTGCGCAGCAGCGCATTCTCGATCGCGGTGCGCTCCGCGAGCGCGCGCGCCTGCTCGAGCGTGACGGGCTCGGTTTCGCCCGGCGTCTCGAGCCCGAGATCGTGCGGCGTCAGCAGCCGGCTCTCGGCCATCACGATGCCGCGCCGCACGCGGTTGATCAGCTCGCGAACGTTGCCTGGCCATTCGTAGCGTCGCATCGCGTCGAGCGCGGCCGACGTGAAGCCGCTGATCTTGCGGCCGCTGTCGGACTTGTATTTCTGCAGCACGTAGTGCGCGAGGATGTCGATATCCTTGCCGCGCGCGCGCAGCGGCGGCTCGTGGATGCGCAGCACGCACAGGCGGTGATAGAGGTCCGCGCGGAAGCGTGCGGCCTCGACCGCGCCGTCGAGATCGACGTGCGTCGCCGAGATGATCCGCACGTCGACCGGAATCGATTCCTGCCCGCCGAGCCGCTCGATCTTCCCTTCCTGCAGGAAGCGCAGCATGCTCGCCTGGCTTTCGAGCGGCATGTCGCCGATCTCGTCGAGGAACAGCGTGCCGCCGTTCGCGGACTCGATCCGCCCCGCGCGCCGCTGGTTCGCGCCCGTGAACGCACCGCGCTCGTAGCCGAACAGTTCGGATTGCAGCAGGTGATGCGGAATCGCGCCGCAGTTGATCGCGACGAACGGCCCCTTGCCGCGGCCGGAGCGTTCGTGGATCGCGAGCGCGGTCAGCTCCTTGCCGGTGCCGGATTCGCCCGAGATGAACACGCTCGCGTCGGTCTTCGCGACCTTGCGGATCGTGCTGAACAGTTGCTGCATCGCCTCGCAGTTGCCGATCATCCCGTGTTCGCCGATCGCCGCTGCGTAGGCCGCACCGTCGACGCGGTCGAGCGCGGCCATCCCGCGCGCATGGCCGAGCACGTGCGAGATCCATTCGTAAGGAAGCGGAAGCGTGACGTAGTCGAAGCAGTAGCTGCGGATCATCTCGCGCACCGCCGCGCCGATCGACACGCCGGCCCGCGCGATCGAGATCCAGCCGATCGCAGGCTGGCTCAGGCATCCTTTCAGCGCGGGGTAATCGCGCGACGTGAACCCGGTGAAGTCGATCAGGCCCGCGGCGACACTCGCGCCGGCGGTCATGTTCTGCGCGGCGCCGGCCGTCTTCGCGATCGCGATCTCCCAGCCGAGCGCGCGCAACTGGTCGAGCAGCGGCTCCTCCGGCGAACGCGCGATCACAAACAGCTTGCGACCGGCTTCGGGCGCGGTCACGGACACCGGCGCCACGTCGGGCGCCGTCGCCCTGGTTGAATCGGGTGACTTTGAAACCATCGTTGTTCCCCGCTCAGCGTTGGTATCGCGCTTCGGCTCGCCGCCGCAGCGTGCGACAGACCAGACGTCAGAACCCACATATTCGCCGGATTTCCGTCTGAATAAAATACCCCGCGCAGCATTCGCATCGTAATGCTTCCTGCCTTGAGCGGTATATCGACGCCGGCGCAAAGCGGCTAGATGGGTGTTATCCCGGTGGTGCCGGACGTTATCCCGGTGGCTGGAGGGTTATCCCGGTGGTGCGGGCGGCGCTTGCGGCCCCGCGCAACGCATTGCGGACACAACGAATCGGCTCGCACCCGTTGCAGGTCCGATCCGCCGCGCAACGCCGCGCGGCGGCGCGGCGAGAAATACGCTTGATTCCGGTCAATCCTCAGACCTGACCGGCTGACGCGAGGGCACAACGCGCGGCAAGCGCGGCGCGGCCGCGCGGTCGCGCCACAGCAGCGTCACGTGCAACAGGAACACAGTCGGTCAGAACGTGAGCGTCGTCGCGAGGTACACGCCGATGCGGATCAGGTAGCGCCGCGCGCCCGGTTCCATCACCGTGTTCCACACGTCGAACGACACCGACTTGTGCTCGGTTTCCTCGAGCGCATGCCAGACCCACATCTGCCGGTAGCCGTCGACCGAGCCGGCCAGCCGCGTCGGGTCGCGCAGGAGCTACATGAAGCGCAAGCTGCCGCATTCGGTGCAGCTCGCGCATACGGTACGCCACGCCACGTCCTTTCGCAGGCATTTTTCACACGATTTTCACCGTGCCGCGTTTGGAATTCCGGCACCGGGCCCCATTCGCCCGCTGCGTGGTCTGCCGCGCGGTTGCCGTTCGTTTCAAACGGGCGTTCCAGCGACGATCGCGCCAGCCGGCTCACTGTCCGCTCGCCTACAATAGCGGTTTTACCCAACCCCTTTCAGGAGAAGTCATGGCAGTCATCACGACCGCATCGGGCCTCAAGTACGAAGATCTCACCGAAGGCACCGGCGCCGAAGCGGTAGCAGGCCGGACCGTCAGCGTGCACTACACCGGCTGGCTGACCGACGGCCAGAAGTTCGATTCGAGCAAGGACCGCAACGACCCGTTCGCGTTCGTGCTCGGCGGCGGCATGGTCATCAAGGGCTGGGACGAAGGCGTGCAGGGCATGAAGGTCGGCGGCGTGCGCCGCCTGACGATTCCGCCGCAACTCGGCTACGGTCCGCGCGGCGCGGGCGGCGTGATTCCGCCGAACGCGACGCTCGTGTTCGAAGTCGAGCTGCTCGACGTCTGACGCGGCTGTCCGCCGTCCGCCCGATGGAACGCATCCCGTCCCCCGCCATTGCGCTGCGCCGCTACGACGCGTCGGAAGCGTCGGACGTGCACGACTTTCACCAGGTCGTGCTCGGCGTCGACGGCGCGATGGTGATGGCGGTGGACGGCGTCGGCCAGCGCATCGACCGGCACGCCGCATGGCTGATTCCGGCCGGTTCGCGTCACGACTACGCGGGCCTCGGCGACAACCGCCAGCTCGTGCTCGACCTGCCCGCGGCGTCGCTCGCGGTGCCGCAGCGGCTGTTCGATACCGCGCGCGCGGTATCGATCGATCCGGACCTGACCGCACTCGTCGCGCGGTTCGCGGCGGCCGTCGCCGTGCAGCCCGGCGGGCTTGCCGGCGGGTTTGCCGGCGAATCGGCCGGCAAGCCGGCAAGCGATGCGCAACGCGCGGCCGCGCGTCGCTTCCAGTGGCAGGCCGCCGCGCAACTGTGCGGCGCGCTGCTCGGCGAAAGCGGCCTCGCCGCGGCTGCGTCGGGCCTCGATTTCGCGCGCATCGACCGGTGGCTGCGTGCGCGGCTCGCCGAGCCGCTGCGTATCGCCGATCTCGCCGCGCATTGCGGCTACGGGATGCGCCGGTTTCACCAGTTGTTCGTCGAAGCGTTCGGCGAAACGCCGCATCGCTATCTGCAGCGGCTGCGGCTCGACACCGCGGTAATCCTGCTCGCCGACGGACGGCATCCGCTTGCGGACATCGCCGGAATGGTCGGCTTCGCCGACCAGAGCGCGTTCACGCACGCGTTCACGAAGCGCTTCGGCATCGCGCCGGGGCGGTGGCGCGGCGAGCGGCATTGATCCGTCATTGATCCGTCACCGATTCGTCATCGATCGCGGTTGAGCGGTTGAGCGGTTGTGCGGCCGCGTATCGACACTTCACGAGAGAATGAAACGTCGGCCGCCCGCACCGTCCTACCATGCGGACATGAACACACCGAACCCCGCCCCCGCCTTCCCGCCCGCACTGGCACGCATCGTCGCGACCGTCAGCGTCGGCTTCGTCGTCACGCAGCTCGACGTGACGATCGTCAACATCGCGCTCGCGCATCTCGCCGCCGATCTGCATCTGAGCGTCGCCGGCCTGCAATGGGTCGTCGACGCCTATACGCTCGCGTTCGCGGTGCTGATGCTGTCGGGCGGCGCGCTCGGCGACCGCTTCGGCGCGCGCCGCATGTACGGCGCCGGCATCGCACTGTTCGCGCTCGCATCGCTCGCGTGCGGCGCCGCGACCGGGCCCGCGATGCTGATCGCCGCCCGCGCACTGCAGGGCGTCGGCGCTGCAGCCATGCTGCCCAACTCGCTCGCGCTGCTCAACGATGCGAGCCGCCACGACCCGCGGCTGCGCGCGCAGGCGGTCGGATGGTGGACCGCCGCCGGCGCGATCTCGATCGCCGCGGGCCCGGTCGTCGGCGGCCTGCTGATCGCCGCATGGGGCTGGCGCGGCATCTTCCTCGTCAATCTGCCGCTGTGCGCGGCCGGGCTCGCGGCAACGGCGATGTGGGTGCCGGCCAAGCCGCGGCCCGCAGCGAACGGCGCACCCGCGACCCACCACGCAACACGGTCGGCCACGCGCGCGCTCGACCTGCGCGGCCAGACGCTCGCGATCCTGATGCTGACCGCGCTGACCGGCGCCGTGATCGAATGGCGGCCGCTCGGCATCGCGCATCCGGCCGTGATCGGCGGTTTCACGCTGGCGGGCGTCGCCGCGCTCGCGTTCGTCGCGGCCGAAGCGCGCGCCGCCGCGCCGATGCTGCCGCTATCACTGTTCCGCGGCCGCACGTTCAGCGCGGCAGTGCTGTTCGGCGTCTGCGTGAACCTCACGTATTACGGAACCGTGTTCGTGCTCGCGTTGTACCTGCAGCGCGTGCGCGGCGAATCGCCGTTGCAGGCCGGGCTCGCGTTCCTGCCGCTGACGGGCGGGTTCCTGCTGTCGAACATCGCGAGCGGCAGGATCGTTGCGCGCCACGGTCCGCGCGCGCCGATGATCGCGGGCGCGCTCGTCGCCGCGCTCGGCTACGGGCTGCTGCACCGGGTGGATGCGGCAACGCCGCTCGCCGCGCTGCTCGTGCCGTTCCTGCTGATACCGGCAGGCATGGGGCTCGCGGTGCCGGCGATGACGACCGCCGTGCTTGCGTCAGTCGCGCCCGAACGCGCCGGGATCGCGTCTGCAGTCCTCAATACCGCGCGGCAGGCAGGCGGCGCGATTGGCGTCGCGGCGTTCGGCGCAATGGCGGGCGGTGCCGGCGCGCTGCACGTCGCGAACGGGCTGCGGATCGAAACCGCGATCTCGGCCGCGCTGCTGATCGCGGGCGCCGCGCTGGCATCTGCCGTCCGGCCCGACGCGCATGCGGCGGCTCCCGCATCGCGCGCCGCACGTACGGCGCACGCAATCGACTGACGCGCGCCGCTGCTCAGCGCGCGACGCCGTCGCCGTCCACTTCCACCTTCCTGACGAACGTATCCGCCGCCTTCAACGGCCGTCCGTCGTCATCACGCAGCGCGAGCTTCCGGATCGCGCGGCCGGTCTTGCGGTCGATCAGCACCGAGTGCTTTTCGCCGCGTTCGAACAGGTTCGCCTCGCCCCACTGCCGCAGCATCACGATGACCGGAAACAGCCCCTCGCCTTGCTTCGTCAGCGCGTATTCCTGATACGCGGTGCCGTCCGACGCGGGCACGACCTCGAACACGCCAGCCTCCACCAGCATCCTGAGCCGGTCCGACAGGATGTTGCTCGCGACCCCGAGGCTGTTCCGGAAATCGCCGAAACGGCGCACACCGTCGAATGCGTCGCGCACGATCAGCAGCGCCCATCGGTCGCCGACGATATCGGTCGCCCGTGCCACCGGGCACGGCGAATCCGCGAGACTTTTCTGTCTGGCCATCTTCCTCTCCGCTTTCTCCGCCTTCTCGGCTGTTGCTCCGGCGCGCCTGTGCAGCGCGCCCGGCCATCTGCGCGCAGGCGCCTGGCCCACGCGATAACAAGTTGCATTTTAAAACTTCTTTTCCTACACTCACACCAGTTTCAAATTGCAACTACTTAACACGAGGAGCACGGATGGATTCTTCCTGTACGCCGGTCGCGGCGGATCGCACGTCGCCCGCTGCCGCCGCATCTGCCGCTTCTGCCGCTGCCGCCGCCGGCGGCAGACTGTCGACCGCGCAAGTCGCGCTGCTGGCCGTGTGCTGCGCGGCGAGTGTCGCGAACGTCTATTACGCGCAGCCGCTGCTCGATTCGATCGCGCGCGACTTCGGCATTCCGCACGCCGAGGTCGGCGGCGTGATCACCGCGACGCAGCTCGGCTGCGCGCTTGCGCTGCTGTTCGTCGTGCCGCTCGGCGACCTGCTGAACCGCAAGCGGCTGATCGGCGCGCAACTGGTGCTGCTGGCGCTGGCCTGCGTCGGCGTCACCGCGTCGTCGTCGCGCGTCGCGCTGCTGGCCGGCATGGCCGGCGTCGGTCTGCTCGGCACCGCGATGACGCAGGGCCTGATCGCCTGCGCGGCCGCGCTCGCGGGCGACGTCGAACGCGGCCGCGTGGTCGGCGCGGCCCAGGGCGGCGTCGTGATCGGCCTGCTGGCCGCGCGTTCGCTAGCCGGCGTCGTGACCGACGTCGCGGGCTGGCGTGCCGTGTATCTCGCGTCGGGTGCATTCGCGCTCGTGATGCTCGTCGTGCTGTCGCGGCTGCTGCCGGACATGCGCACGCCGCGTGCCGGCGTCGGCTACGCGGCGTTGCTGCGGTCGATGGTGTCGTTGCTGCGCGGCGATCGCGTGCTGCAGGTGCGCGGCACGATCGCGCTTCTGATGTTTGCGGCGTTCAGCATCTTCTGGAGTGCGCTGGTGCTGCCGCTCAGCGCGCCGCCGCATGCGATGTCGCATACGGCAATCGGCGCGTTCGGCCTCGTCGGCGCGATGGGCGCGGCTGCCGCCGCCCGTGCGGGACGGCTCGCCGATCGCGGGCGCGGACAGGCGACGACCGGCATCGCACTCGCGCTGCTCGCGGTGTCGTGGCTGCCGCTTGCGTTCACGACGACGTCGATCCCGCTGCTGGTCGTCGGCATCGTGCTGCTCGACGTCGGCGGGCAGGCCGCCCACGTCGTCAACCAGAGCATGATCCTCGGCACCCGCCCCGACGCGCACGCGCGTCTCGTGGGCTGCTACATGCTGTTCTATTCGGCCGGCAGCGGGCTCGGCGCGATCATGTCGACGCTGGTCTATGCACGCGCCGGCTGGACCGGCGTCTGTGTGCTCGGCGCGGCGGTGAGCGTCGCCGCGCTCGGATTCTGGGCGGCCACGCTGAAGCGCGCGCGCTGACGCCGGCCGCGTCGCGGCCGTGCGGCCGGCCGGCTGCGGACAGCAGCCGCTCCGCATCCAGCACGGCTTCGGCGCTGCAACGGCCGCTCGCATCCGCATGGCAGCAGTCGTGGCGGCCGGCCACGCGCACGTCGGGGCGCGCGCCCACCCGCAGCGCAACGCGCCGCGAGGTCAGGCGGCGCTCGGCACGGGCCGGACGCAGCCCGTCGACGCCGCGCGGCCTGCCGATGCGAACCGCCGCCGCAAGTGTGGAGCCCATCGCGCTGCGCGTACGCGCCGGCCGAGCGTGGCACGCTCAGCCGGCGCGGATCGCCTCGTCGTACACGTCGGCGACCCGCCTTGCGATCACCGCGTTGTCGAAGTGGTCGCGCGCATAGCGCTTGCACGCGGCTTCGTCGGGCAGCGCGATAGCGCCCGACAGCGCGGCGCCGAGCCCTTCCGCGATCGCATCCGCACCCGTCGACGGCAGCACGAGATCGCTGGACAGCCCCGCCACGGCCTCCGGCAGGCCGCCGACCGGCGTGACGAGCACCGGCGTGCCGGACGCGAGCGATTCGACCGTGATGAGGCCGAAGCCTTCGAGCGCGACTGTCGGCACGACGCTGACCGTCGCCGCGCGATACAGCGCCGCGAGGTGCTGGTCGGGCACGAAGCCGAGCAGCTTCACGTTGTCCTGGAGCCCCGCCGCGTCGATGCGCTGCTGCAGTTCCTCGGCGAGCTTGCCCTTGCCTGCGATCAGCAGCAGCACGTCCGGGTGGCGGTGCTTGACGAGGCCGATCGCGTCGACCAGATCCTCGAGCCCCATCCGCCGCACGAGCCGCCGCACCGCGAGCACGATCGGCCGGTCCTGCGGCAGCTGCAGCCGGTGCCGCGCGTCGCCGGGCGTGAGCGGCGTGTCGAACTGCGCGGTGTCGACGCAGCCCGGGATCACGCGCACGCGCGCCGGATCGATGCCGTAGCGGTTCGTCAGGATCTGGCCGAAGGCCTGCGACAGCACGATCAGCCGCGACGAGCGCGCATAGACGGCCTGCTCGAGATAGCGCTTCGCACGCTGCCCGAGCGACGCGGCGCCTTCGACCTGGCTCTCGTCGGCCCACGGGCCCTGGAAATGCGACACCTGCGGTATCCCGCGCGTGACGTCGAGACCGGGGAACGTGTACAGCGCGAAATGCGACGAGATCACGTCGGGCCGTTCGGTACGGATCACGTCGCGCAATGCGCGGCGCGCGGCCAGCATCCGGCGCGCAAGCGGCTCGGATGCGGGGCCGAAGCCGCGGATCGCGCCGCCGGTGTCGTTCGCGACCTTTTCCGAGCCGGCGACGAGCCCGCGCACCGCGACGCCCGCGCCCGGCAGCGCGCCGACGAGCGAGTAGTACATCCGGTCGAGGCCGCCCGCGCGTTCGGGGAACCAGTGCATGCCGATTTGCAGCGATTTGATCGGCCGGGAAGATTGATTCATCAGGACTGCTCCTGCGTGACCGCATGCTCGACGCGCTGGAATGCGCTCGGCTGCGAGGGTTGGCCCATGCGCCGGTAAAGCGCGATGTACTGGGCGCCCATGTGCGCCCAGCCGAAACGGGTCATCAGTTCGCGTGCCGCGTCGCCCATCGCGCGGCACGTGTCGCGCGACGCCGCGAGCGACGCGATCGCCTGCGCGAGCGCGGCCGGATCGTCGGGGTCGTCCAGCACGATCCCGCACTCGCGCGTGATGATCTCGGCGCCGCCCGCCGTGCGCGCGGTGACGACCGGCAGGCCGGCCGCCATCGCCTCGAGCAGCGACAGGCTCATCGCTTCGTAACGCGAAGGAAACACGTAAGCGTCGACCGATTGCATCAGCGTCGGCATGTTCTTGACGAGCCCGAGGAAGTGCACGCGCCGGTCGAGCCCGAGCGCGCGCGCCTCGTCCGGATACGGGCTGCCGGGCAGGTAGCCCGCGACCGCCAGATGCACGTTCTCCGGCAGCTTCGTCAGCGCCTTCAGCACCGTGCCGAGATTCTTGCGCGGCGTGCGCAAGTCGCCGACGAACAACAGCAGGAACGCGTCGGCCGGCAGCTTGAACGCCGCACAATCGGGCGCCGCGTGCGCGAATGCGCTGCCATCGACGCCGTTATAGATCACGCTGATCTTTCGGCTGTCGATGCCGAGCCCGCCGATCTCGTCGGCGACCTTCTGCGACACCGCGGTGATCGCGCGCGAACGCCGGTACGCCCAGCGTTCGAGCGCGGTGTTCACGCGCGTATAGACATACTGATACGCGGACCACAGCCCCTTCGTCGGCCCGAACGGGTAGTACGGACTCTTGAACCAGCCGCCATGCACGAAGTGCGCAGTGTTCACGTCGGCCTTGATCCACGAGATGAAGCCGTTCACATGCAGCACGTCGTATTCGGCGCGATGCGTGCGCAGCCACCACGCGCTCTTCAGCGCGAACACCTGCTGCCTGACGAGGTTCGACGGCCAGAAGCGCCCGACCTTCACCGGCACCCAGCGCACCCGGTGGTCGGCCAGCAACTCGGGCGCGACATGCGACGCGACGAGCGTCACCTCGTAGTTCTCGGCCAGCGCCGCGCGGGCGATTTCATAGTTGACGCGGCCCTGCCCGTCGTTGTGACGCACGACATGCGTGACGATCGCGATTCTCAATGCTCGGCTCCCCGTGAGTATGCGGCGGCGGTCTGGCGCCGGGCCTTCTGCCAGTGCGCCGCGGATAGAATCGAAAAAATGGCGGTGAACAGCAGCAGCCCGCCCGTGCCGATCAGCGAGTTCGTGAACACGAGCATCGCGAACACCGACAGGCACAGGCTCAGGCATGCGCCGACGAACTTGTCCTTGCGCAGCTTGAATGCCGCGCGCAGCGTGCGGCCGAGCAGCAGCACGATGCCGGCGAGATAGAGCAGCGTGCCGGGCCAGCCGAGCACGAACGGCACGTTCATCACGCCGCTGTCGAAGCTGCCGTACTTGCCGAGCTCGCCACTGTCGCTCGACAGCTTGGTCGACGCGCCCGTCGCGCCCATCCCTTCGCCGGCGACGTCGGTAAAGGCCGTCTCCGCGAAGGTCGCGTAGAACTTGTTGCGGTCGTCGTAGCTGCGGTCGTCCTTCAGGTTCGTGATCGACTGCAGGCGCGCGCCGAGGCGGTCGGCGACCGGCCCGACGGTCAGGAGCGGCACGCACAGCCCGGCCAGCACGACCGCGCTGATGATGATCCGCATCCGCACGCGGTTGCTCGACTGCACGAGCTGGATCGCGAGCGCGATCACCCAGCCGCCCCACGTCGAGCGCACGAGACACAGCGCGAACGACAGGAAGCCTGCCGCCCCCGCGACCCAGCGGATCTTTTGCGGCGCCGCGAGCACGAACACCAGCGCGCCCATCATCGCGAACGCGAACGGCCCGGACGAGTTCATCGTGCTGAACACGCGCACGCCGTACGGCACCGGCTCGCCCTGCGAGCTCATCTGCGAGCCGACCATCCACAGCACGTCCCACTGCGGCATCACGAAGTACTGCACGACGCCGTACGCGCCCATCACGAGCATGCCCCACATGAACGTCGACAGCAGCACGTCGCGGTACTCGGGATAGTCGCGTGCGTTGACCATGATGTGAAAACCGATCAGCACCGGGTACACCCAGTTCGCGAGGTCGTAGGTCGCCGCCATCACGCCGCTCGACACGATGCCGACGAGGTACGCGTAGGCGAGCCCGAACAGGATCAGCAGCACCGGAATGCCGCGCTGCTGCGCGAGCGCGCGGTAATGCCGCACGAGGCCGAGGCCCGCGATCATCGTCACCGCGAGCGGCGCGATCTGGATCAGGCTCGTCGGCGTATACGCGCCCTTCGACCAGTCGGCGAGACGCCGCACCTCGGGGCTCAGGAACCACACCCACCACATGAAGCCGACGTAGCGCGCCGGACTCTTGAAATACAGCCACAGCCCCACCGCGATCGACAGCGCCGGGAACGCGAGCGTCAGGACCGAGCCCTGGTGCGCGGCGATCAGCGCGGCCGTGACGGTCCACAGCCCGGCCTGCCCGGCCCAGTGCTTCGGTTCGGCGAACCAGCCCCGCGAGCGGGATGGTGCGGACGGAGCAGCAATCGACGTACTCATGACGCTGCGCTCACTGCGACGACGGTCGGGAATCGGCGAGCGGCATCGACACGTCCGCCGCCGGCGTGCGGCGCTGGCGCAGCAGATCGCGCGTGATCCGCACGTGCTGCGCGGCGAACGCCTGCGTCGTCAGGTCATGCTCGCGCAGGCGCGTCGCCGCGGCTTGCGCGCACGCGAGCGCAACGCCCGGCTCCGCGACGAAGCGGTCGGCCGCCTGGCGCATCGCCTGCGCGTCGAACGGCGGCACGTACGCGGCCGTGTCGGGCGGGAAGTAGTCGCGCAGCCCGCCGACGTCGGACACGATCATCGGCTTGCCGACCGCGGCCGCCTCGAGCATCACGGTGATGCCCGACGCGTGGAAGTTCGGCCGCAGCGGCACGACGATCAGGTCGGCCCACGCATACAGCTCGTGCTGCTTCGCGAGCCCCGATGCCGAGCCGATCTTCACGTTCGGTGCGTGCCATTCGCGCGGCACGCGGCGGCGCGTCGCGAGCCGCACTTCGTAGCGGTCGTCGCCACCGAATGCCGCGAGGAAGGTCCGCCAGTCGCGATCGCGGTCGTTGCCGATCGCCGCGATCCGCAGCGGCCGGTTCGGCCGCCACTGTTGAGGATCACTGATCGGGAAATCCTGCGTGTTCAGCCCGTAGTAGACGAACTGCGCGTCGCGTCGCAGATAGCGGCGGCACAGCTCCGCGTTGTCGCGCGCGAGCGTGGTCAGCACGTCGGCGCGCGCGAGCAGCTTGCGATACAGCCAGCGGCGCGGCGCGCCGAAGCTCGCCCACTTGTCGTACAGCCACACGCTCTGCGCGAGCAGCAGCGGCCGCTTGCCCCGCGCGCCCGCGAGTTTCAGGATCATCGACGCGGCGAGGTGCTCCTGCTCGGTGTGCGTCCAGATCACGTCGGTATCGATCAGCGCGGCGCGGTTGCGCCACGCGTGGACGACATCGAAACCGAGCGCCGCCTTCAGCGCGCGGCGCGCCATGCTGACGATGCGGTTCTCGCGCGTGTCCTGCGAGTAGGTCAGCTTGAATTCGTCGGATTCGGCGTGGTGATAGCCGTACAGGCAGCCGATGTCGTCGCCTTTCCGGTACGTACGCGGATCGGCGCCGTAAAACAGATGGACGTGCACTTTCGTGGCAGTCATGCGAGCCCTCCGGGGTTGGCCGCGCGAAACGCGCGCAGCCCGTTCAAGACGTCACCGGCGGCATCGCCGCGCGGTGGGAGGCAAGGTTCGCGCGGCGGGCATCGCGGGCGCCGCGGCGCACCGCGCGCCAGTGTTCGCGCACGCGGTCGCCGTCGGCCGAGCGCAGCGCGAGCACCACGTGCGCGAGGCCCGGATACACGCGCGTGCCGACGACCGTGTACCACCACCACGCGATTTCGCGGCGCAGCGGCGGCAGATGCTCGCGCAGGATCAGGTGCAGGTTGTAGGCGGAATTGCTGACCGCGTTCAGCGACGCCGCATCGCGCCGGTTGTCGTCGAAGCGCTCGGCCGGGTAGTGATCGACCGCGACGAGCGGGTCGTACACGAGCTTCCAGCCCGCACGCTTCACGCCCATGCTGAACGCCATGTCGTTATGTACCTGCGCCCCCGCGCCGCGCAGCCGCGTGTCGAAACGCAGCCGTTCGATCGCCGCGCGCCGATAGCTCATGTTCGCGCCCTTCAGCATGTCGACCTCGCGCGCACCGCCGACGCCGAGGTGGTGGTTGCCGATGATCTTGCCGGACGCGGTCAGCTGGCCGACCCGCTCGCGCGATTCGTCGAGCACGCGGCCTTTCTCGTGCACCCAGTCGCGTCCGCCGACGGCGCCGACGCGCGGATCGGCGGCAAACGCGGACTCGATGCGCGCGAGCCAGTCGCGATGCGGCGCCGCATCGTCGTCGGTGATCGCGACGATGTCGCCGTGCGCCGAGTCGAGCCCCTTGTTCAGCGCGGCGACCTGCCCCGGCACGTCGACCGGCACGATGCGCAGCGGCAGCATGCCGCCGACGGACGGATCGGCGAGGCGCTCGTGCGTCGCGTCGTCTTCCGGGCGCGCGACGACGATCACTTCGTCGGGCAAGCGCTGCTGACGCTGCAGCGCCAGCAGGCAGCGCGCGAGGTCGGCGGGACGCCGGTAGGTCGGAACGAGCACGGAAATCTTCATCGTGGGTTCTCCAGTCCGTATTCGAAGCCGTCAGGCGCTCAGGTATTCATGGACAGCCGCATAGCCGCGGCCGTAGCCGCGCGTCTTCGGCGGCACGCCGTTGAAGATGCCGCCTTCCAGGTCGACACCGGCGGTGCGCAGCCGCTTGATCGCATCGGCGATCTCGCCTTCGGTATGCATGCCCGAGCGCAGCACCATGAACGTCGAGCCCGCCATGCGGCCGATGATCGTCGCGTCGGTCACCGCGAGCACCGGCGGCGAATCGATCAGCACCACGTCGTAGCGCTTGCCGAGGCCCTCGAGGTATTGCGGCAGGCGCGTCGACATCAGCAGCTCCGACGGGTTCGGCGGGCGCGTGCCGGCCGCGATGAACGACAGGCCCGGCACCGGCGTTTCGCGCACGGCCTCCTCGAGCGCCGACTGGTCGCTCAGCAGTTCGGACAGGCCCGGCTGCGCGGTGAGGCCGAAGTAGCGCTCGAGCACGCCGCGGCGCATGTCCGCGTCGACCAGCAGCACGCGCTTGCCGGAGTGCGCCAGCAGCACCGCGAGGTTGACCGTCAGGAAACTCTTGCCGATCCCCGGCGTCGGGCCGGTCAGCACGATCACGCGGTTCTTCGCGTCCATCATCGCGAACTGCATCGCGGTGCGCAGGCTGCGCAGGCTCTCGATGCTCGGGTCCTTCGGACGCAGGCTCGCGAGGATCGGGCGGGTGCGGCCGCCGCTCTTCTCGGCCGTCGCGTCGAGGCGCACCTGCTCGGCGCTCTGCGGCACGAGCCCGTACAGCGGCAGGTTGAACGTGCGCTCGATGCGGTCCGGATCCTCGATGCCCTGGAACATGTTGCGGCGCAGGAACACGACGCCCGTGCCGAGGATCAGCCCGAGAAACACCGCGGCCGACAGGATCAGCACCTTCTTCGGCTTGACCGGATCGCCCGGACGCAGCGCCGAGTCGACGAGGTGGATGTTGCCGCCCGTGCCGGCCTTCTGCACCGACAGCTCCTGCACGCGGTTCAGCAGCAGCACGTAGATGTCCTCGGCCACCTTCGCGTCGCGCTGCAGCTGCACGGCCTTCACTTCGGTCGCCGGCAGGCTGCGGAAGCGGTTCGCGAACTTGTCCTTCTCGGCCTGCAGTTCGCCGAGCTGCTGCTTCGCGGCGATCACGAGCGGATGCGAATCGGTGAAGCGCTGCGCGAGCGACGCGAGCTGCAGGCGCTGCGCGGCGATCTGCTGTTCGTACTGCACGCTGCCTTCGAGGTAGACCTTCGCCTCGTCGCTCGCGTTGATCGAGCCCGACGTGCGCTGGTACTGCGTCAGCGCGGCCTCCGCGTGCTCGAGATCGGCCTTCAGGCGCGGTTCCTCGCCCTTCAGGAAGTCGAGCATCTTGGTCGCCTCGGCCTGCTTCGCGATCACGTGCTGGTTCAGGTACGACTGCGCGAGCGCGTTGGCGATCGCCGCGGTCTGCTCCGGATCCTTGCCATCGAGCGAGATCTGCACGACGCCCGTCTGCTTGCCCTGCTCGCTCACCTGGATGCCCGACTGGAAACCGGTGATCGCGTCGAGATCGTTGTACCGGACCACCGTGAACTGCGTGCCCGGACGCGCGGCCAGCTTCGACACCTGGATCGTCACGCCGCCGCCCTGCTCGGATTCGCCGACGCGGCCGGTCAGGATCCGCCCGCCGTTCTCGTCGGCGAGCGAATAGGTATCGTTCGGGCCGGCGGTCAGCGTCAGCTTCTTGCCTTCGAGTGCCGGCACGACGTTGATCGTGTCGATGTCGGCGATCTCGCCGCCCCATGCGTACGACTGCAGGCCGAGCCACGCCTTCGCCGGATGGCCCGGCGTCGCGAGACGCGCGGCCAGGCTGCCGAGCACCGGAAGCGTCTTCGGCATCGCCGAGAAATTCAGCTTGAACTGCTCGACGACGGGCGCGACGACGCCGCGGCTCTTGATGATCTCGATTTCGGCATCGGTCGGCGCCTGCTGCGGGCCGCTGTTGATCATCGCACCCGTCTGCGTCTGCGTCAGCGCCTGGGTCGTGTTGTCGTTGCCTTCGACCCGCACGTGCACGTCGGCCTGGTACACCGGCTTCGCGATGAAGCAGTACAGGCCGGCGAGCGCGACCACCGTCACCGCGATGCCGAGCAGCAGCCAGATGTCGTCGAAGATCACCTGGATCAGCTGGCCGAGTACGACGTCTTCTTCCTCGGTCTTCGCGGTCAGGCCCGCGTAGGATTGTTTCGCTTGCGTGTTCATCATGTGTTCCCGCTTGAGTGGTGCCGGGGCGGGATCGCCGCCCCAGCGGGGGGCCGCCCCGCGCTTCATCAACGCGTGATCTGCCTCATGAAGAAGATCGTCTGAATCGTCGGCAGCACCTGCTGCAGCACGCGGTTGAACTGCACCGAACCCGCGGTGTCGACGTACACGACATCGAGCGGTTGCAGCTGGAAGCGGCTCGACAGCATCAACGCGTCAGGCTGCGTCATGTCGAGGCGGAACACTTCCGGTTTGGTCGGGTTGTCGCGCATCCCGCGCATCACGTAGACCTTGCGCGGGTTCGCATCCGTGTCGAGGACGCCGCCGCCCGACGTCAGCGCGTCGGCGATCGTCAGCTTGCCCTTCAGCATCGGGATCGCGACCGGCGTCTTGACTTCGCCCATGATGAACACGCGGCTGTCGCTGCGGTCCGGCACGTTGATGATGTCGCCCTGCTGCAGCATCACGTTCTGCTTCACCTCACCGCGGTCGAGCACACCGTGCGCGTCGAGCGTATAGAGCTTGCCGTCGCGCGTCAGGCGCACGCGCTGCAGGTCGGCGTCGGAGGTCGAGCCGCCCGAGCGCGAGATCGCGTCGACGAGCGTAAGCGGCACGTCGCTCAATGCGAGCGGGCCCGGCTGTTTCACTTCGCCCGTCACCTGCACCTTCTGGCTGCGGTACGACAGCACGCGCACGTCGATCTGCGGATTCTTCACGTAGCGCGCGAGGCTCGTGGCCAGCTCGTCGCGGATCTGCATGATCGTCTTGCCCGCCGCGCGGATGCGGCCGACGAACGGGAAATAGATCGTGCCGTCGGCGGCGACGGTCTGGCCGTACGGATCGGCCTGGCCCGGCAGCGCCGTCGTATACGGCGCCTGCAGCGCGCCGGCGACCGTCTGCGTTGTGTTGCCGCCGCTCGAGAACGACTGGCCTTGCGGCGTCGTCAGCTCGGGGTGGTCCCACACGGTCACGCCGAGGATGTCCTGCGGCCCGACGTGATACACGTACTGCGACGGATCCGTGTAGCGCGACGGCGGCAACGGGTGCGCCATCTGCTGCTGTTGCTGGAGCTGGTCCATGATCAGCTTGGCGTCGATGTAATGGACCGGGTAGGTCTCGGCCTGCTGAGTCGGACCTTCGTCCTTCAGGCGCGAGCCGTCGAGGTAGTTGCCGGGCGCGGTCGCGCAGGCTGACAGAAAAGTCGTCAGCGCAAGGGAAAGCGCCACAGGGCGCATCGAGCGAATCAGCATAGTCTTTGCAGCCATCCTTGAACCAGTCGTTCGATCAGTGTGTAGCTCTCGCGATAGTCGGCCTCGGGGCCGCCATGCGGATCGGCGATTTCGGCGCTCTCCCACTTTCCAAGCAGGTGCACCTTGCCGCGCGCGAACGGGTCGACGGACTCGACCGCCGCGATCTGCGCGCGCTCGCTGACGAGAATCAGGTCGGCGTCGCGCACGATCTTGCGGGACAGGCGTCGCGAGCGGTGCGGCGTCGCGTCGACGCCGCGCTCCGCGAGCAGCCGGCGCATCATCGGATCGATGCCGTCGCCGACGTTCGCATCGACGCCTGCCGAATGAAATGTCACGCGCGGCCCGCCGCGCACCGCGGCGTGAGCCTTGAACAGCAGCTCCGCCGCCGGGCTGCGGCAGACGTTCGCGTGACAGACGATCAGGATGTTTCGGAACATGGCGTGTAGCGGGGCCTCACGCATTCGCGCGCGCGGCTCCCGGAATTCGTGCAGCCACCGCCTGGCGCGAGCCCGGACGGCCGATCGGGTGGTATTCGATGCCGTGCTCGCTCATCGTTTCCGGCTCGTACAGGTTGCGCCCGTCGAAGATCACGGGCGACTTCCACAGCCGGCCGAGCGCGGTGAAGTCCGGGCTCTTGAACACCTTCCATTCGGTGACGATCACGAGCGCGTCGGCGTCGCGCGCCGCCTGCGACTCGTCGTCCGTGTACGTGAGACGCTCGAGCCAGCTCGGGTGATTCGCGAGATCGAGTGCAATCACGCGCTGCGCCTCGTGCTGCGCGACCGGATCGTAGGCGGTGATGCGCGCGCCGCGCGACAGCAGCTCGGCGATCAGCGCGCGGCTCGGCGCCTCGCGCATGTCGTCGGTGTTCGGCTTGAACGCCAGGCCCCAGATGCCGAACGTGCGGCCCGTCAGGTCCTCGCCGAAGCGCGCGACGATCTTGTCGGCGAGCACGCGCTTTTGCGTCGCGTTGACCGACGACACCGCCTTCAGGATCTGCAGCGACTGGCCGTGATCGTCCGCGGTGCGGATCAGCGCCTCGACGTCCTTCGGGAAGCACGAGCCGCCGTAGCCGCAGCCCGCATACAGGAAGTGGTAGCCGATGCGCGGATCGGAGCCGATCCCGCGCCGCACTGCTTCGATGTCCGCACCGAAGCGGTCCGCGAGGTTTGCGAGCTCGTTCATGAACGAGATGCGGGTCGCGAGCATCGCGTTCGCCGCGTATTTCGTGAACTCGGCCGAGCGCACGTCCATATATAGCGTGCGCTCGTGGTTGCGGTTGAACGGCGCGTAGAGCTTCTTCATCAGCTCGCGCGCGCGCTCGCCGGGCACGTCGTCGTCGCAGCCGATCACGATGCGGTCCGGCCGCGTGAAATCGTCGACCGCCGCGCCTTCCTTCAGGAATTCAGGATTCGACACGACCGAGAACATCTGGCCGTCGCCGCGCTTCGCGAGCTCGTCGGCGACGGCCGCGCGCACGCGCTCGGCGGTGCCGACGGGCACCGTCGACTTGTCGACGATCACCTTGAAGCCGGTCATGTAGCGGCCGATGTTGCGCGCGGCGGCGAGCACGTACTGCAGGTCGGCGGAGCCGTCCTCGTCGGGCGGCGTGCCGACCGCGATGAACTGCACCTCGCCGTGCGCGACCGCGGCCTCGACGTCGGTCGAGAAGCGCAGGCGGCCCGCGGAGCGGTTGCGCGCGATGATTTCCTTGAGGCCCGGCTCGTGGATCGGCACGCCGCCCTTGTTCAGGATGTCGATCTTCGTCTGATCGACGTCGAGACAGAACACGTCGTGCCCGATGTCGGCGAGGCATGCGCCGGTGACGAGCCCTACGTAACCGCTGCCGATGATAGTCAGATTCATGATGTGTCGGACCCCTTGACCAGTGATTCGAAATTCGGAGAAAGCAGGCAGGCTGCTTTCGGTATTCAGTACGCGTTGCTGCCGGTGAAGCCTTTCCACAGCGTCAGCGCGACGATCTTGATGTCGAGCCAGAACGACCAGTTCTGCATGTAGTAGAGATCGAGCTTCACGCGCCCCATCATCTTCTCGACCTGGTCGGTCTCGCCGCGAAAGCCGTTGACCTGCGCCCAGCCCGTGATCCCCGGCTTGATCCGGTAGCGGAACATGTAGCCCTTGACCAGATCCTTGTAGATGTCGTCGTGCGCGAGCGCATGCGGGCGCGGGCCGACGACGGACATCTCGCCCTTCAGCACGTTGATGAACTGCGGCAGCTCGTCGAGGCTCGTGCGGCGCAGGAACCGGCCGACCGGCGTCACGCGCGAATCGTTTTTCGTCGCCTGCGTGACCTTGCCCGCCGCTTCCTGGTGCACCTTCATCGAGCGGAACTTGTAGATCTCGAACTCGTGACCGTCGATGCCCTTGCGCTTCTGCCGGAAGAACACGGGCCCATGCGACGTGATCTTGATCAGGCATGCGATCGCGAGCATCACCGGCGCGAGCGCCGTGAGCGCCGCCAGCGCGAACAGCCGGTCGAACACGAACTTCGGCAGGATCCGCACGTCGGTGATCGGCGACGCCGCGAGGTTGATCGCCGGCACGCCGAGCACCTCGACGACTTCCTGGTTGAAGAACGACAGGCTGCGCACGTCCGGGATGAAGCGGATGTTCACGAAGTCGTGGCGGAACACCGTGACGAGCTGGTGAATCCGGCGCTCCTCCGAGATCGGCAGCGTGAGCCACAGTTCGCGGATCGCGCGGCTCCTCACGAGCCACACGAGCGAATCGAACTGCCGCTCGATCCGCACGTCGTCGAGCGCGACGTCGCTGGTCGCCGCGTCTTCGTCATACACGCACACCGGGTTGAAGCCCGCTTCCGGCCGGGCGCGCATCTGCGCGATCAGCCGCCGCGCCGCGGGCGTGCCGCCGACGATCGCGACCGCCTTCAGGTTGTAGCCGCCGCGCCGGAGCTGTCGCAGCACGACGTGCACGCACGCCTTCGAGCCGGCGAGCAGCGCCATCGTCGCGACCGCCCAGTAGCCGAGCCACAGCCGCGACAGGTCGCCCGACTGGTGAAAGCTGAAGCTCATCAGGATGCCCGCGAGCTCCACCGCGAGCCACGCGAACGCGACGCGCCCCATCAGCGCGACGAGCCGCTTGCCGCGCCACGACTGGTAGATCCCGAGCGCGGGAAAAAACACGACGACAAGCAGGCAGTCGAACAGCACCATCGTGCGCTGCAGGTCGTCGAGCCAGACGATGCGCCCGCCGTGCAGCGCAGCGGCGATCAGGCCCCCCATGACGACCATCGCGATGTCGATGACTCTCGCCAGCACGCTCAACATGTTCGCTTCCTCTTTGGACAGGCGTTTGCCGAACTGCTCCTTGCGCAGCCCGTGCCGCGCATTCGATTCAAACGTTGCATGACCGCTATTGAACCGGGAAGAAAATACCTCCGGCAAGCTACAAGTATTTCGAAAATTAATCGGAAATTCTTGCCGCGCGGCCGGGTATTTATATCGGCATGTTTTCCCGAAGTCGCAAGAAATATCGATGGTTTCAGGTTCGTTACACGCCGCTCTCCGCCTTTACCGGCGGGCGTCATACGGGAATTCACGGAATTATTTTTTATTTTTTTATTTACCCGGGAGACACCCGGCAGAGAGTCGCGGAAAATTTTCCCTGACGATAAGGCAACGAATATCGAGCGAATCGCCCGGTTTTATTGTCGATTTACTTCATGCTACAACGACAGGCACTGACATCACTCGAGGAGTGCCATCATGAATGCTCCGGCCGTGGCAGCCGATACGCGCCAATCTTCCTCCGCCGCCGCATCCGCAGGCTCGCGCGTCGCGGTGCAGCCGGTGATCCTCGCCGGCGGCTCCGGCACGCGGCTGTGGCCCATGTCGCGCGAACACTATCCGAAGCAGCTGATCGGGCTGCTCGGCGACCATTCGCTGCTGCAGTCGACCGCGTGCCGCCTCGACGGACTTTCGTCCGGCCATCCGCTGAACGACGACGTGCTGATCGTCTGCGGCGAGGACCATCGCTTCACGACCTCCGAACAGCTGCGCATCGCCGGCAAGCGCGCGACGATCATGCTCGAGCCGCTCGGCCGTGACACCGCGCCCGCGCTGACGCTCGCCGCGCTGCGCATCGTGGCCGGCGGCGACGATGCGGTGATGACCGTGATGCCCGCCGACCACGCGGTCGCCGACCTGCCGCGCTTTCATGCGGCCGTGGCCGCCGGCGTGCAGTGCGCGGCGCAAGGCAAGATCGCGACGATGGGCATCGTGCCGAACCGCGCGGAAACCGGCTACGGCTATATCCGCGTCGGCAGCCCGCTCGGCGCCGCCGCAACCGGCAATCTCGACGTGCGGCGCCTCGACCGCTTCGTCGAAAAGCCGCATCTCGAACTCGCGCAGCAATATGTCGCGTCCGGCGAATACTGGTGGAACAGCGGCATCTTCATCGTCCGCGCGTCGGTGTGGCTGAATGCGATCCGCCATTTCGAACCGGCGATCTACGCGGCCTGCGAACAGGCAATCGCGCAAGGCAAGACCGACGGCGATTTCTTCCGCGTCGATCGCGACGCGTTCGCCGCGTCGCCGTCGAACTCGATCGACTACGCGGTGATGGAGCCGCTCGCGAGCCTGCCGTCGGTGTGCGAGAGCGTCGTCGTGCCGCTCGATGCGGGCTGGTCGGACGTCGGCTCGTGGGACGCGATCTGGCAGATCCTGCCGAAGGACAACGCCGAGAACGTCGGCCGCGGCCACGTGCTGTTCGAGGACGCCGAATCGACGTTCGCGCATTCGGAAGGCCGGCTCGTCGCCTGCGTGGGCACGCAGAACCTCGTCGTCGTCGAGACGCCCGACGCGGTGCTTGTGGCCGACAAGTCGCGCGTGCAGGACGTGAAGAAGATCGTCGGCCGCATCAAGGCGGAACGCGGCGCCGAAGCGACCGATCACCGCAAGGTGCATCGCCCGTGGGGCCATTACGACTCGGTCGACATGGGCGAGCGGTTCCAGGTGAAGCGCATCGTCGTGAAGCCCGGCGCGCGGCTGTCGCTGCAGATGCATCACCATCGCGCCGAGCACTGGATCGTCGTGCGCGGCACCGCGCGCATCACGCGTGGCGAAGAAACCTTCCTGCTGTCGGAAAACGAATCGACGTACATCCCGCTCGGCGTGTCGCATCGCCTGGAGAACCCGGGCAAGATGCCGCTCGAACTGATCGAAGTGCAGTCGGGCTCGTATCTCGGCGAAGACGACATCGTGCGCTTCGACGATACGTACGGCCGGCAGTGACGTCCGTGCAGAAACTTCCGGGCAGTAACATCCCGGCAGTGATGTCCGCATGAACGAAGGGCGCCGTCAGACTGACGGCGCCCTTTCTTTTCGACCGGCGCGGCGCGTGACGATGCGCCGCGCGCCCGACTCAACCCACCCGATACGCGAAGTCGCTGCGATCGGCCTGCACCGGATCGTTGCGGCCGTCCGCGAGCGACGCGCTGCGACGCTGCGCGATGAAGCGCTGGATGTCCGATTCCGCGCGCGCGAGCACGGACAGCACCGGCGCATTGTCCGCCGCACGCACCGGTTCGCCGCTTGCGCCATGCCGGTCGATCCACTGCCGCGCCCAGTCGAGCGCGAACTGCTCCGCTTCCTCGGGATCCGTGAAACGCGGGCCGATCAGGCCGGAACGCTCGACGCGTCGCTCGTCCTGCGTGATCTCCGCCCACGCGCGGTACATCAGGTTCTGCACCGGCTGCGCAATGCCGTGGATCGTGTAGCCGCGATACTCGTCGACCTGCGGCTCGGACGCCGCGAAGCTCGTGGTGGACGCACGCGCCGGCCGCGTTTCCGACGCGGCGAGCGCGCCTGGCACCGCAAACGACGGCTGCGCCGAAACGTCCGTTTCGCTGCGCGACGTCACGGAAAGTACCGAATCGTCGCGATGCCAAACGTTTGCCTGAGCAACCGGCAATTGCCACGATTCGGGGTTCTGCCAGAACACGCCGCGCAGGCGATCGTTCTCGGCCGCCGGTTCCGCATGACGCACCGGTACGACCGGCACCGGCGGCGGCGGAACATACGCGAACGTGCGCCCGCTGAACTGCACCAGCATGTCGATCATCTGCAACAGCGTGCCGTTCGCGAGCCACTCCTCATAGCGGCGACGGCAAGTGGGCCCGGACGGATAGCGGCCGGGCAGCTTGGACCACGCCTCTCCAGTCGTCAGGATCCACAGCACCGCGTTGGCGACGACACGCGGTTCCGCACGTGGTCGACCACGACGATTCAGCCGAATCGGTTCATCGGCGATCAGCGTTGAAAGACGAACCCACTCTTCATCGTTTAGCTCATCGAAGAACATAGTAGATCTCTCCACGCAGCCAGGCCGGGCTGCGATTGGCGGCGCCGTCGCGAACGAATCGCGGGGCGGCCAGGTTGCACATTATGGTTATCCGGTTGTGCATACGGTCGCGACACGCACAAAAGCCGTGCCGACATTCCCGAAAATGACGCACAAATCCGGTCTCACTCCAATGTGGGAATTTTTGTGCACGAAGCATACCATCCCTAGGGTTTATCTCAATATGACAATGACTTTATGTTACGTAATGAAACATCATGCCAAGGATGCGCAATCCTTTTATGCTTGAATTTTTTTACGCGAACTTTATGCGCCTGACTGCAAAGCCCCTTCTGGCGGGGCTTTGCGGGGTGCCATGCGGTTGCCCGCCGGACGGGCCGGCAAAACGTTCCGACCCTCACCAGTAACATTCTCCGGACCAATGATCGAAAATCGGTAAATCATGGATAAATTCGTAACGAGAAATTGATCGATCGGTAAATCATTCAAATTCTTTCATTCAACTTTTCTCCATGCACAATCTTTTTATTGTTTCTCGCCGGACGATGACAGGCGTGTGACCGCGCACGAGACGACGCGCAGCAGAGATGTGAACGGGAATGTGATGATCACGCAGCCAGTTTCGTCGCGAACATGCGACCCTGCTTTTTTGCGCTTCGCTTGATCCTGATCAATCGCGATCGATCGGGGCGGCGCGGCACGCACGCTGCATCCCAAGCGCGCGGCCATTACGTCGTTCTGCAGAAGAAAAAAGATTCGCGTGGCGTGCGACTTTTATAGCCGCTATTGCAGATCGCCGGCGAGCAATGCGGCGACGTCGGAATCGATGCGCTGCGGCGGCAGCGCGTAGCCCGGATGATCGCAGCCGATCGACAACGCGGCGCCCTGCTTCAGCGCCGCGCGCATCGGCGCGCTCAGCTCGAAACGCACGAAATGCACGGCGGAGGTCTTCACGTCCGTCTCGCGATCGAGATCCTCGTCCGCGATTGCGTAGACCGGTTCGTGGCCGTCGACCTGCAGGTACACGCGATCCTCGACGCCGATCAGCCGGCCGAGCGCCGCACGCCGCTCGGCCTCGTGCTCGTATTCGATCTGCATCGTCGCCTTCAGGTTGGTGCCGTCGGGCACCAGCGGCAGATACGCTTCCAGCTCGCCGTCGATGCCTGCTTCGTCGAAGATCTTCTCGATGTGCAGCATTTCCTGGATCTGGTAACGGATCGTTGTCTCGTCCTCGAACAGGAAGCGCAGGTGATTGCCGAGCTGCACCGCGCGCCGCCGCTTGTGCGCGATGAGCCGTGCATGTTCGGCCTCGCGGATCTTCGCGTAGGCCTCGAGCGTCAACAGGGAGTCGCGGGTGAGCGTCATGGAAGGTCCTTTGCGTGAGTCGATCAGATGCCGTACGCGCGGCGCAGCAGCGTGAGCGGATGCGCGAGCGGCGGTTCGCCGAGCCCTGCCTCGCCGATGCCCTGGACGATGTGATGGCCCGCGAGCGCGCAGTCGGACGACACGAAGTCCGGCTTCGGCTCCGCCATCGACTTGAACACCGGTCCGCCGATCCGCATCGCGTCCTTGTGGAATTCCTTCTTCACGCCGAACGTGCCCGCATGGCCCGAGCAGCGCTCGACGACGTTCACGCGCGTGTCGGGCACGAGCGACAGGACGTCGGCGGTCTTGCGGCCGATGTTCTGCACGCGCGCATGACACGGCACGTGATACGACACGGTGCCGAGGCCGGTCTTGAAGTCCGTCTTCAGCAGCCCGTCGCGATGCCGCGCGACCACGTATTCGAACGGATCCCAGAATGCGTCGGCGACCGCGCGCACCGCTTCGTCGCCGGGGAACATCAGCGGCAGCTCGCTCTTGTACATCAGCACGCAGCTCGGGGTCGCGCCGATCAGCGCATAGCCTTCGCGCGCGTAGCGCTCGAGCACGGGGATATTCCTCTCCTTCTTCGCAGCCACGCCCGCGAGGTTGCCCTGTTCGAGCAGCGGCATGCCGCAGCACGCCTCGCTCGTCACGAGCTCATACGGAATGTCGTTGTGCGCGAGGATCGCGAGCAGGTCGTGGCCGATGCCCGGTTCGTTGAAGTTCACATAGCAGGTCGCGTAGATCGCGACCTTGCCGGGCGTGCGCTCGCCGTCGCGCACCGGATGGCCGTCCGAACGCTTCGCCGTGCGCCGGAACTTGCGCGGCGCGAATTCCGGCAGCCATGCATTGCGGTCGACGCCGAGCGCCGCTTCGAGTGCGTGGCGCGCGGGCGGCGCGCGGTTCACCGCGTTGACCGTCTGCGTGACGATCGGGATGCCAGCGAAATGGCCGAGCGCATCGGTGTTCGACAACACCTTGTCGCGCAGCTTCACGTCGCCGCGCTGGTAGCGCGCCGCCTTGCCGCGCAGCATCAGGTGCGGGAAATCGACGTTCCATGGATGCGGCGGCACGTACGGGCATTTCGTCATGTAGCAGAGGTCGCACAGGTAGCACTGGTCGACGACCTTGCCGAACGCGTCCTTCGACACTTCGTGCGCTTCGCCCGTCGGCGTCTCGTCGACGAGGTCGAACAGCGTCGGGAACGCGCCGCACAGCGACACGCAGCGCCGGCACCCCGCGCAGATGTCGAACACGCGGGTCATCTCGGCGTCGATCGCGTCCTGGTCATAGAACGCGTCGGACTGCCAGTCGAGCGGATGCCGGGTCGGGGCTTCGAGACTGCCTTCCTTGTGGGGCATGGGACGCTCCAGCTTGACGGGAATGCACGCGCGCGCGCCACACCTCCGCACTGCCGCTCAGGTTGCGCGAGCGGCGGCGTGGCGGCGTGGCCTTGAACGGCGAACGGCCGGCGGCGCACCGCGATGCGCGCGCCGGCTGCCCGGGGTCAGTCGACGAGTGCGTCGAGCGCCTTCGTATAGCGGTTCGCGTGGCTGCGCTCGGCCTTCGCGAGCGTCTCGAACCAGTTCGCGATTTCGTCGAAGCCTTCTTCGCGGGCGGTCTTCGCCATGCCCGGATACATGTCGGTGTACTCGTGCGTCTCGCCGGCGATCGCCGATTCGAGATTCAGCCGCGAGTTGCCGAACGGCAGGCCCGTCGCCGGATCGCCGACCGCTTCGAGATACTCGAGATGGCCATGCGCGTGACCGGTTTCGCCTTCGGCGGTCGAGCGGAACAGCGCGGCGAGGTCGTTCTGCCCTTCGACGTCGGCCTTCGACGCGAAATACAGATAACGACGGTTCGCCTGCGATTCGCCCGCAAACGCATACTTCAGGTTCTCTTCGGTTTTGCTGCCCTTGAGTTGAGCCATCTGCGCCTCCGTGCATGTCGGCGCGGCCGAGCGCCGAGCCGACCGTGGATATGTGGGGAACGATGCGCGCGGTACGCCAGCATCGTGCTCTTTAATCTAGGCGTTCGCGCACGCATCCCCCAATAGGCATTTTCAATCCGCGCGATAGCCGGGCGGCGGCCCCGCTCACGCGTCGGCCGCGCGCTTCAGCAGCAATTCGCGCTCCCGCGCGTTGTGGGTCAGCTCGGCGGCGCGACGGAATTCGGCCTTCGCCTCGTCAGCGCGCCCGAGCTTCGCGAGCAGGTCGCCACGCACGCTCGGCAGCCAGTGATAGCGTGCGAGCGCCGGATCGTCGCGCAGTGCATCGACGAGTTCGAGCCCCGCGGCCGGCCCGAACGCCATCCCGACCGCGACCGCGCGGTTCAGCTCGACGACAGGCGATGGCGCGACTTCCGCGAGCGCGTCGTACAGCGCGACGATCTGCGCCCAGTCGGTCTCAGACGCATGCCGCGCCCGCGCATGACAGGCCGCGAGCGCCGCCTGCAGCGCATACGGCCCGCGCACGCCGCCGAGCTTCGCCGCACGATCGAGCGCGGCGAGGCCGCGCCGGATCAACAGCGGATCCCAGCGGCTGCGGTCCTGGTCGAGCAGCAGCACCGGGCGGCCCTGCGCGTCGGTGCGCGCATGCATCCGCGACGCCTGCAGCTCCATCAGCGCGACGAGCCCGAGCACCTCGCTTTCGTCTGGCGCGAGCCCCGCGAGCACGCGGCCGAGCCGCAACGCTTCGTCGCACAGCGCCGGACGCGTCCAGTCGTCGCCGGCGGTCGCCGCGTAGCCTTCGTTGAAGATCAGGTAGATCACTTCGAGCACCGACGCGAGCCGCGCCGGCCGCGCGTCGGCGGCCGGTACCTCGAACGGCACACGCGCCGCCGCGAGCGTGCGCTTCGCGCGCACGATCCGCTGCGCGATCGTCGGCTCGGACGCGAGGAATGCGCGCGCGATCTCGTCGGTCGTCAGCCCGCCGAGCAGCCGCAACGTCAGCGCGACGCGCGCGTCCTTCGACAGCACCGGGTGGCATGCGGTGAAGATCAGCCGCAGCAGGTCGTCACCGATGTCGTCGTCACGCGCGTCGGCGAGCGCGTCCGCGATGTCGGGCACCACGTGCGCTTCGAGCGCGTCGAGCTCGCGGCCGAGCTGGTCGCGCTTCGCCGCGTGCAGCGATTCCTGGCGGACCCGGTCGAGCGCGCGCCGCTTCACGGCCGTCATCAGCCATGCAGCGGGATTGTCCGGCACGCCGTCGACGGGCCAGTGCTCGAGCGCCGCGACGAGCGTGTCCTGCGCAAGCTCTTCCGCGACCCCCACGTCGCGCACCACCCGCGCGGCCCGCGCGATGATCTTCGGCGCCTCGATCCGCCAGACCGCCTCGATCGCGCGATGCGTCGCCGCATGCGTCACGACGCCGGCCCCTGCGCGGCCGCGTCCTGCGCCATGTATGTCAGTTCCCACACATGGCCGTCCGGATCGGCGAACGCGTGGCCGTATATCCCCGGATATTCCTGTTGCGCGTGCGGCAGGTCGGCCACCGGCAGGTTGATGTAGATCTGCTTGTGCATGTGTGCGCTCCTTGTTGGTTCGCGTTCAGACTGCGTTGCCGCGGGCGGCCTGCAGTTCGCGGAACCGTTCGACCGCGTCGCTCGGCGTGAGCTCGTCCAGCTCCATCAACTGGCGCACCTCGACCTCGCAGTCCATCTCCGCTCCAAACGGCGCGGGGAAACGGCGCGACCATTCGAGTGCCTCGTCGCGCGAGCGCACCTGGATCAGCGTGTAGCCGGCGATCAGTTCCTTGGTCTCGGCGAACGGGCCGTCGATCACCGTGCCCTTGCCACCGACGTAGCGTACGCGCCAGCCCTTCGCGCTCGGCTGCAGGCCCGTCGCGTCGAGCAGCACGCCCGCCTTCGCCAGTTCCTCGTGATAGGTCGTCATCACCTCGACCAGACGGTTGTCCGGCGGTGTGCCGGATTCGCTGACGGCATTCGCCCGCACCATGATCATGAATCGCATCGTTCGCTCCTGGTTTCAGTTGTCGGTGGCGCCGGCCCACCGGCGCCGTATCCAGACGACGCGCGAGTCACTTCCGGATCGACGCGTGGCACGACGAATCAGGGTAAATACCCGGATACGGCGATCAGAGGAAGCACGGACCGACCGCGCGCACCTCGACCGTGCACCACTGTGCGGCCGGGCACTGGCGCGCGATATCGAGCGCTTCCGCGTGCGTGTCGACGTCGACGAGGAAGAAGCCGCCGACCATCTCCTTCGCCTCCGCGAACGGCCCGTCGATGAGCCGCGTCTCGCCGTCGCGCACCTGCACGCGCGTCGCGCGGTCCGTCCGCTCGAGCGACTCGACCGCGCGCAGCACGCCACGCGCCTTCAGGCCTTCCGCGAAGTCCTGCATCCGCGCATAGAGCGCTTGCCCGTCGGCGAGCGTGCGTTCGGCGCGCTGGTCGGTCGGTTCGACAATCAACAGCATGTAAGCCATGAAGCTCTCCTCGGAAGGTATGGCAGTCCGGCCGGCCGGGGCCGGAGCGCGGACCACCAGTTGGTCTCGATGTTTCGTTGCGGTGCGTGCTTCGTGTTTGCGGGTTGCGGGTCGTAGAGCATGGAGCGCCGCAGACGACCGCTATTTTGAGCCGGTGGTGCGTAACGGTCCAAGCGATCGCACACGGCGCCGACGCGCGTGGCACGCGGTCACGCCCGCCCATGCGACGCCCGCGATCAGCCCCGCCGCATGCCCCGCCGGTGCGACCGGCCCGCCGAGCCACGCCGTTTCCTCAGCCGGCACGCCGTACAGGCATTGCCAGCCGACCCGGACCTCAAGCATCGCAAGCGCGCCGGCCGCGAGCCACGCAGGCATCCGGCGGCCCGCAACGGCGCCCAGCACATACGCGAGCGCGCCATAGACGACACCTGACAGGCCCGCATAACGCTCGACCTGCGGCGCGCCGAACCACAACAGCGCGCCCGTGCCGCAGGCGAGCGTGAAGATCGTGCGCAGGCCACCCGCGTCGCGTCCGGCCAGCCATGCGCATGCGGCCAGGCACGCGACGTTGAGCCACGCGTGCGCCCAGCCGAGATGCACGAAATGGCCGGTTGCAACTCGCCACGCCTGCCCGGCCGCGATCGCCGCGCGGTCGTAGACGAGCGCCGCTGCGATCGACGCGGGCAGGCACTGCAGGCCGACCACGGCCACGCACACGGCGAGCCAGCCGGGATCGAGCCTCGTGTCATTGCGAAATGACGTTGCCGTGCGGGAACGCGATGGTGGTGGCATCGGCATCGGCATCGGCATCGGCGTAGGCGTAGGCATCGGCATAGGCATAGGCATAGGCATCGGTCGGGTATTGGTCACTTCATCGAGTTCTCGCGGAAACGAACAGCCGCACGGGCGTCGATCAACCCGCACGGTGCGGATTTCGATGTGTCGTGCGGCCGCTGCACGCAGTGATATTGCGGCATCCCGCGGGCAATCGCGCCATCTCTGGCCAACCGGCACTGGCCGAACGGCCTGTTCCCGCCACTTCATTACATCTTGCTGTCACCATGCGATACCAACCTTTCACCCCTTCCGACATACGGATCGCCCCATGCGCCATACGCTGCCATCGTTCGCCCTTGCCTCGTCCCTGGCCGTTTCGGCCCCCGTTGCCGTCGCCGCGTTGCCCGTCAGTGCCGCCTGCGGCGGTGCGGCGACGCCCATCGCCGATATCCAGGGCAGCGCCGGCCCATCGCCGCTGGTCGGACAGACAACATCGATCGAAGCGGTCGTCACGCCGGATTTCGGCGACACCGACGGTTTCGGCGGGTTCTTCGTTCAGCAGGCCGACGCGCAGCGCCGCCACCAGCCGGGCGTCTCGGAAGGCCTGTTCGTCTATGCGCCGAAAACACGCGCGACGGCCGGCGATCTCGTCCACGTGACCGGCAAGGTCGAGGAGAAGTTCGGCCAGACGCAGCTCACGATGTCGGGCGGCATCGCGGTCTGCGCGCGCGAACAAACGGTCACGCCGGCCACGCTGACGCTGCCCGTCGCGGCCACGTCGGCATTCGCCGCATACGAGGGCATGCTGGTGCGGCTGCCGCAGACGCTGACGGTCAGCGACACATACGAACTCGGCCGCTACGGCAGCATCGTGCTCAGCAACGGCCGGCTGCGCACGCCGACACATGTCGTCACACCGGCACAGGCCACCGTGCAGGCGGACGCGAATGCGCGCAACCGGATCGTCCTCGACGACGGCTCGTACAAGCAGAACCCCGCCACGGTGCGCTACCCGCCGCCCGCGCTGAGCGCCGCGAACACGCTGCGCGCGGGCTATACGGTGCGCGGCGTCGAAGGCGTGCTCGAGATGCGCTACAACGCGTGGCGGTTGCAGCCGGTGCCGGGCAAGGCGGCACCCACGTTCGACGCGGCGGCGAACCCGCGCACCGACGCGCCCGCGCGTCACGCCGATGCCGACATCCGGGTCGCGTCGTTCAACGTGCAGAATTACTTCAACGGCGACGGTCGCGGTGGCGGCTTCGACGCGCCCGACAACCGCGGCGCGAAAACGCCCGCCGAATTCGCGCGGCAGGAGCCGAAGATCGTCGCGGCACTGCGCGCGATGCGCGCCGACGTGATCGGCCTGATGGAAATCGCGAACAACGGCTACGGCGGCGCGAGCGCGGTGCGGCGTCTCGCAGCGCAGCTCGGCGAGCACTGGCGCGTGGTCGAGCCGGGCACGCCGCGGCTCGGCGGCGACGCGATCTCGGTGGCGCTGCTGTACGACAGCCGCACGGTCGAGCCGACCGGCCGCGCGGCGACGCTCGAGATCGACAACCTGAATCGGCAGCCGCTCGCGCAGACGTTCCGGCGCATCGGCGGCAGCCGCGCCGTCACGGTCGCGGTCAATCACCTGAAATCGAAGAACTGTCCAAACGCGACGGGTGCGGACCTCGACCAGGCGGACGGCCAGGGCTGCTGGAACGCGACCCGCACGCGTGCGGCCGAGCGCGTCGCCGACTGGCTCGCGGGTACGCCGACCGGCGCGGCAGCCGACGGCGTGCTGCTGATCGGCGACCTGAACAGCTACGCGAAGGAGGACCCGATCCGCGCGCTCGAAACGCGCGGCTTCGTGAATCTCGCCACGCGCTTTCTCGGCGACGATGCGTACAGCTACGTTTACGGCGGCGAAGCGGGCTACCTCGACCACGCGCTCGCGACAGCCGCGCTCGCCGCGCGCGTGAAGGCCGTGCATGACTGGCACATCAACGCCGACGAACCCGTCGCGCTGCAGTACACGCTGGATTACAAGACACCCGCGCAGCAATCGAGCTACTACGCGCCGGATTCGTACCGTGCGTCCGACCACGATCCGGTGGTGATCGATCTCGCGCTCGCCGATCGCGACACGTCGCCGGTCCTGAACCACAGTACGTCCGGCGGATCGGGCGCCGGCTCGACGAGCGCGGGCGCCGCCGATACGTGGCTGTTGCTTGCGCTGTCGGCGGCCGGCATCGGCGTCGCCGTGCGGCGCACGCGCGGCCGCGCATGATCGGGCGCGCATGATCAGGCGCGAACGGCCGCGTGAGCCCGCTCGCGTCATCACGCTCGTCCGGCACAGCCGCCCGTCATCGGGACGGCGAAATTTACCAGCCCACCTTACAATTCGAATCATTTTTACCTGGTCGGCGAACGCGAGCCGCGCGCCGCGCAAACCATCGGCGCAAAGCCCGCGCGCGCGGCGAAAAAAATCTCGCCCCGCTGCGTCAAGCCTGGCGGGGCTCTCCGCGCATTGCACCGATGATTTGAAAAATTGTCTCGAAACTCCCCCGCATTGAAAGAATCACACAGATTGCAGCGATTCTTCTTATCTTCAATTTGCTCGGATCAAAGGAGGATGATCACCATGGCGTTCACCGACTCGATCGAACACAAGCTGGACCGCGGACTGTCGGACATCCGTCGCACCGGCCGCCGTATGGGACGCAGCACGCGCGCCGCCGCGCGCGATCTGCATGCGGACGTGAAGGACGATCTGCGCGAGCTCGTCGACGAGCTCGACGATCTGCTGAAGAACGATGGCGACGGCGACATCGCCGCGTTGCGCAAGCGCGTGCAGTCGCGTCTCGACGAGGCGCGCAGCACCCTCGATGCCGCGTCGAATTCCGCGGTCGCCCGGCTGCGCGATTCCGCCGAGCGCGTGTCGCAGGTCGTGCACGACAACCCGTGGCAGACCGCGGGCGTCATCGCCGGCCTCGCGTTCGTGGCGGGCCTGCTCCTTGCTCGCCGTTGATATTGGCCGGCTCTGGTGCCGCCCTCAACCCGAAACGAAGGAGAACAAGCATGCAAAAGACTCTCGTGATGAAAGCCGCGGCGGCTGTCGTGCTCGGCAGTCTCGCCCTCGCCGGCTGTACCACCACGCCCGACAAGAATCCGCCCCCTGCCGCGAGCGCATCGAAACGCGAATCGATCGATGCGAGCGTGAATGCGACGCTGTCACGCCTCTATTCGACGGTGCCGGGATCGCGTGAACTCGTCGCGAAATCGCGCGGCGTCCTCGTGTTCCCGAGCGTGCTGCAAGCCGGCTTCATCGTCGGCGGCCAGACCGGCAACGGCTCGCTGCGCGTCGGCGGCGCGACGGTCGGCTACTACAACACGTCGTCGCTGTCAGTCGGCCTGCAGGCCGGCGCGCAATCGAAGGCGGTCGTGTTCCTGTTCATGACGCAGGATTCGCTCGACACGTTCCGCAAGTCCGAAGGCTGGTCGGCCGGCGCCGACGCGTCGGTCGCGGTCGTCAAGGTCGGCGCGAACGGCGCGGTCGACACGACCACGGCCACCGCGCCGGTCGAAGTGCTGGTGCTGACCAACGCCGGCCTGATGGGCGACCTGTCGGTGAACGGCACCAAGGTCTCGAAACTCAACATCTGACGATGCGGCGCGGCGCCGCCGCATCTCTCCTGCACCGCCGCGGCTTCGGCCGCGGCGTTTTCGTCTGTGCACCGCGGCCGCACCTATGACGCCGGCGTCTTTGCGGGCATACTCCGGTTCGGGCCGTCCCGGACACGCGCCGGGCCTTCAGACTTCACCCTCACGCGAATGCCATCATGGATAGCGGAAACGACCACCAAAAATTCTTCTATCTGCTGCTGTTCTTCGTCACCGTCGGACTCTGCTGGATTCTCACACCGTTCTTCGGCGCGGTCTTCTGGGGCACCATTCTGGCGATCCTGTTCCAGCCGGTGCAGCGCTGGCTCGCCGCCCGCTTCGGCAAGCGGCGCAATCTCGCCGCACTCGTGACGTTGACCCTGATCATCCTGATCGTGATCCTGCCGCTCGTGTTCGTCACCGCGACGCTCGTGCAGGAAATCGCGTACGTCTACCAGGAGATCAAGACCGCGCAGCCGAACTATACGCAGTACTACCAGGACATCATCCATGCGCTGCCGACGTCGATCCAGCGGCTGCTCGCGAAATACGGGATGACCAACCTCACCGGCATCCAGAGGAAGCTCACCGACGGCGCCGCGCAGATCAGCCAGTTCGTCGCGGCCCAGGCGCTCGTCATCGGCCAGAACACGTTCCAGTTCGTGATCAGCTTCGGCGTGATGCTGTACATGGTGTTCTTCCTGCTGCGCGACGGCGGCGAGATCGGCCGCCGCGTGCGCCGGGCGCTGCCGCTCGACGACGAGCACAAGCAGCTGTTGCTGTCGAAGTTCACGACGGTCGTGCGCGCGACCGTGAAGGGCAATATCGCGGTCGCGCTCGTGCAGGGCGCGCTCGGCGGGCTGATCTTCTGGATTCTCGGGATCGAGGGCGTCGTGCTGTGGAGCGCGCTGATGGCGTTCCTGTCGCTGCTGCCCGCGATCGGCGCGGGCCTCGTCTGGGTGCCGGCCGCCATCTATTTCCTGATGATCGACGAGATCTGGAAATGCGTGATCCTCGTCGCGTTCTGCGGCGGCGTGATCGGGCTCGTCGACAACCTGCTGCGGCCGATCCTCGTCGGCAAGGACACCAAGATGCCCGACTGGGTCGTGCTGCTGTCGACGCTCGGCGGGATGGCGCTGTTCGGCATCAACGGCTTCGTGATCGGGCCGCTGATTGCCGCGCTGTTCATGGCAAGCTGGGACATCTTCGCGCGCGCCGAACAGGGCGAGTGACGGATGGGCCGCGCTGCCAGCCCGGCGCGTGACACGTCACGCGCTGCCCGTCACGGATGGCGGATCTTCATCACGACCGGATCGGCCGACTCGGCATCCGCTGCCGCGACCGTCATCGTGCCGCCATGCGGGCCGACGCGATAAGCGCCGTCCGGCCGCGGCGGCATGACCTCGACGGACGGCACCGCAAGCGTCACGTCGTATTGCTCTCGACGAGCGCCCCCGAGAACCGCACCAGCCCGCCCGATGCATGCCGTTCCGCCGCGCATGCGCCCGACGCGCCGAGCGCGATGCACACCCCGGCCAGCATCGCGTGCCACGTCCGGCACGCGTCATTGCGTTGCGCCGTATCCGTTGCGCACGTGATTGCCGTCGATTTCCATTGCCGATACGTCCGCATCTGCTCCCCCGTAGCGCCAACCATTTGAAACTGGCGACCTGACGCTCGCGTCAAGCCGCCTCATGTTGGCGACCACTTTAGGGGGACGTGTCTGAACAAGATATGGGACAAGTCCGAAACTGAAATTCGAACTATCGGACGACCCCGGCCCGAACCCCGGCCCGATATAACGCTTCGCCACCCTTGCGCGAACGCATGCACGCGCCACGCAGCGCGGACACGATGTGCTCGTCCGTGGTGGCCGGATCGGGCGCGACGCGTGCGCGCCCGTGCAGGTTCGTATGAAAGGTGCGCGTCAGACCGCGCACATGCCGCCGTCGATCACGAGCTCGGCGGCCGTGACGAAGCGGCTCTCGTCGGACGCGAGATACACGGCCGCATGCGCGACGTCGTCCGGCTCGCCGAGGCGCCGCATCGGAATGCCGCGCGCGAGCTTGCGCGTCGCGTCGCGCTCGCCGAGCTGCCGGAACAGCGGCTCGACGATGCCTGTGCGGATGAACGCCGGATGGATCGAATTGCAGCGCACGTCGAGCTCGCGGCGCGCGCAGTCGATCGCGACCGATTTGGTCAGCGACGCGACCGCCGCCTTCGACACGTTGTACGCGGTGAACTCGGGTTCGACCTTGAACGCGGCGACCGACGAGATGTTGATGATCGACGCGGGCCGGCTCGCGCTCAGATACGGCAACGCGTACTTGCAGCCGAGCACGATGCTCTCGACGTTGATCTCCATCACGCGCCGCCATTCGTTCAGCTCGAGCTGGTCGAGCGAGCCGATCGAGCCGACGCCCGCGTTGTTGACGAGCACCGACAGGCCGCCCATCGCGTCGTTCGCCTGCGCGAGCAACGCCTGCCAGCGCGCTTCGTCGCGCACGTCCTGGGTCGCGGCGAACGCGACCGGCGCATCGCGGCCGGCATTGAGCGCCTGCGCGATCGCGTCGAGCACAGTTGCATCGACGACGTCCGTCACGAACACCCGCGCGCCCTGCTCGACCATGCGGCGCGCGATGGCGCGGCCGAGGCCGCCCGCTGCGCCGGTGATATATGCGCACTTGCCTGCAAGGCGCGAAGAAACCGCTGTCATCTGTCCCACTCCCGATCATGATTCGACGCCGCAAGACGGGTTCGCCGCCGCGCGGTTCACGAGTATATCGAGACGGCCATGCCGGTCGGCGCGTTCGACTGTCACGCAGCGTACGCGATGCAGCGCCCTGGCGTCAGCCCGCGACGCCGGTGATCAGCAGCAGGTTCGTGCCCGTGATCACCGCGAACAGCGCCCACGCGGCAACCTGCATCCGCCGGCCGATCGCATGCTCGCCCATCGTCGCGCGATCGCTGACCGACCGGATCAGCGGCCACATCGCGAACGGCAGCTGCAGGCTCAGCAGCACCTGGCTCCAGACGAGCAACTGGCCAACCGACTTGTCGCCGAGCCACAGCACGCCGATGAGCGCAGGCACGAGCGCGAGCCCGCGCGTGATCAGCCGGCGCTGGTAGCACGGGATCTTCAGGTGCAGGAAGCCGTCCATGATCACCTGCCCGGCGATCGTGCCCGTCAGCGTGGAGCTCTGCCCGGACGCGAGCAGCGCGATGCCGAACAGCAGCGCGGCCGCGCCGCCGACGATCGGCGTGATCAGTTTGTACGCCTGCTCGATGTCGGTGACGGTGGTCTGCCCGGTCGCGTGGAATGCGGCGCCCGCGAGGATCAGGATCGCCGCGTTGACGAGCATCGCGACGACCAGCGACACCCAGGTGTCGATGCGCACGAGCGCGAGCGTGTCGCGGATCATTCCGCGCGCGCCGCCGACGACGCGCCGCGTCTGCACGACCGACGAATGGAGGTACAGGTTGTGCGGCATGATCGTCGCACCGACGATGCCGAGTGCGAGCACGATCGCGTCCTTGCGGTCGTGGCCCGGGTCGCCCGGCACGAGGCCGTTGAACACCGCGTGCCAGTCCGGCGGCACCATCGCGACCTCCGCGACGAAGCAGAACGCCATCGTGCCGATCAGTCCGAGCACGATCGCCTCGATCTGGCGAAAGCCCTTGCCCTGCAAGCCGAGCACGATCATCGTGTCGAGCGCGGTCAGCACGATCCCCCACGCGAGCGGCACGCCGAGCAGCAGCTTGAACGCGAGCGCGCAGCCGAGCACTTCGGCGATGTCGCACGCGATGATCGACACCTCGGCCGTCACCCACTGGACGGCGCGGCCGAACGGCCCGTAGCGGTCGTAGCTCGCTTGCGCGAGATCCTTGCCGGCGACGAGGCCGAGACGCGCGGCGAGCATCTGCAGGAAGATCGCGGCGACGCTCGAGAATGCGACGACCCACAGCAGGCTATAGCCGAATTGCGAGCCGGCCTGAATGTCGGTCGCCCAGTTGCCGGGGTCCATGTAGCCGATCGCGACGAGCAGGCCGGGGCCGAAGAAGCGTTTCAGCTTCGCCAAGCGGGACGCGCCGGCGTCGATCGTGATGCTGCCTTTGACTTCGGAAGGGCAGAACGGAGCCGTGGCGGTGGTCGGAAAGAAGGACATGGAAGCCGGAAGTCGGGTCGCGATACGGCCATTCTAAGGGCAGCCGCGGCCAACCTCCGCTCGCTGCGGCCCGGCGGCTGTCGCGGCGCGTCCCGGCCGGCGCCCCGCTGCCTACGCAGGTCGCTGCGCCGTGCTCAGCGTCCGCCCGATGCGACGCCGTACGGCCAGCTGGCGGCCGGCATGTCGGCCGGTTCGCTGTCGGCCTTCGAGATCCGGTCGCGCTCGGCCGCGCGGTATTCGGTCGGCGACATCGACAGACGCTGCCGGAAGAGTTTCGCGAGGCGCTCGCCGCTGCCGAGCCCCGTGCGACGGGCGACCTTGTCGGCCGGCAGGCTCGTATGGACCAGCATGTGGCACGCGCGCTCGAGGCGCACGCTCAGCACGAATTCGGTTGGCGTCATGCCGATTTCCGTCTTGAAACGCCGCAGAAAATTGCGCTCGCTCATCGCGACGGATTGCGCGGTGCCCGCGATCGAGATCCGGTTCGCGCTCTGTGCGCGCAACTGCTGCACCGACGCGCGAATCGGCGGGCTCGCGCTCAGCTCGCGGATCGCCCACATCGACTGCGCCTGGTGCGGGTCGACCGGCCGCGATATGTTGCGGGCGATGTCCTGCGTGACATCGTCGCCGAGATCGCTGCGGAACATGTCCAGGGCCACCGAAAACACGTCGTCGCAATCGCCCGCCTGCGCGGACGCTGCCGGCGCCGACACGAGGCTCGTCGAGCCGCCTGCCGGGTTCGACGCAACGATCTCGGGAAGCTTCATCGCATCGCCGATCCAGCGGGCATTTGCGCGGATGTCGGTCAACCGGCGCTGCAGCGCATCGCTCCAGGTAACGACCGCGCGATCGCCGTGAAGATGAAAAAACGCGTGCGCACGCTGGCCATGCGTGTCGTCGAGCGCGCCGGTCGCGATCTTCACGCCCGACGACGACTGCAGCAGTCCGCCTGTCGCGGACACGAACTCCAGCTGGTAAGCGGCGCCGAGCGCCTGCAGACGGTTGGCGAGATTGAAGGCTTCGCCGAGACGCGCGGCCTGAGCCAGTGAAAATCCCGTACTCAGGAAAATGACGACCAACCGTTGATCTTCTACGTCCACGTACCCAGCCCCCGACTCTCTCAGTCTTCTCTTTATGACTCTCTGACCATCTGCGCCTTTATTTTTTATTAATCCATCGGCGTAACAGGATGGCCATTCTAAAACACCGCATCATAATCGAACCGGCGCTGCCGGAGGCGCTGCCGTCCGCGATCGACCGGGTTATGGCGGATTATTACAGGATGTAATTGCATTCCGGCTTTCCGTTGACCGGCCGGCGCGGAAGCGGATTAATCCGGGCGGCTGCCGATATCCCGCACCACCCGGCCACACGTCGGCACGCATACCGACCCGATTTTCCGGATATACAGGAATCTGCGGATTTAAATCAAACGAGCTTCGCAGCCGCCGTTCGGGCAAACCGCAAACGTTTTCCTTTCGCCGGAACCAAAAAACCGGGCGCGCGATTTTAATATCGCAAGCTGCGATGACCGAAGCAAAAACGGGCGGGCCGCGATCGAACGCGGCCCGCCCGCCTGTAAGCACGTCTGCGAGCCCTTGCGCGCGGCGCTTACAGCCCGAGCGCGGACAGGTCGAGCTTGCCGTCCTTCATCGGCGGACACCAGAAATACGCACCCGTCAGCGGCCGCGTGAAGCGGAACAGGCCGTCGACGATCCCGTCGTCCGCGCCGCTCATCCGGCGCATCTGCACGTCGAACGCGCGGAACGAATGGCCGAACGCGACGAAATACAGGCCCGCGCGGCGCGCATCCGACCACGGCGCCGAACGCCGCAGCATGAACGCCTCGGGCTCGAAGCTCTCCTGCGCGGTGCGTTTCACGTGCGCGAATTCGGGCGCGTCGTCGAGCTCCTCGTTGTCCGACTGGCGGCGCCCGATGATGTTGTCCATGTCGTCCGACGCGATGCTTTCCATCCTGTCGAAGTCGTGCAGCCATTGCTGCACCGCAACGAAGCTCGCGCCGTCGAGCCCGGCGCCCTGCCCGGACACGATCGCCGCCGCAACCGCGTCGTCGCCGGTCGGGTTCTCGGTGCCGTCCTCGTAGCCGGACAGGTCGCGATCGTTCGCGTAGCGGAACGCGTCGACCGCATCCTGCAGCGCGAACGCGGGCGCGAGCACGCGCTCGATCGCGCGCGCACGCAGCGTGATCTCGCCGCGATCGTCGGAACGCAGCCAGACCCACACGTCGGCCGGCGTCGCCGGCAGCGGACGGTCGTTCACGGCAAACGCCGGAAATCCGGTCAGCCCGGCGATCGGCCGCCCGATGCGCGTCGCGAGCGAATGGCCGAAGCCGACGACGGTATCGCGTCCGTTGACGATCTCGCGCAGCGCGGCGAGCGCCGCCGCGACGTTGTCTTCGTCGGAAATCGTGAAAGTGAGGTATCGGGCCGCCGCATCGATCGGAGCCAGAATGCCTTGCTGAACGTCGCTCATCGTTTCCCCAGGAATATGTCGTGAATCTGCGATGGCCGCTTGGGCCGGCGCGCGCCCGCCGTCGTCCGGTCGTCGCTTGGCGCGCGCAGGCATGCAGTTTAATCGATGCGCGCCCGGCAGCCGGACGACCGACGCTCGCATGCACGACGGCACGCCGCTCGCGCGGCATGCGGCGCTGCCCCGAATCGTTTAAATAGGGGCCAAAGAGCTGATTTAAAACGCATCGGCACGGCAACGCGCTATTCATCAGACATTGCAGCCGGCCTAATTCTGCTGATAAAATCCTTTCACGTCTTTTCGACGCCTTTTCAGCTTTTCAACCATTCACTTCAGGGAGGTGCTGATGTTCCGAATGCAGTCCGCCTTCCCGAACGTGGTCCCACGGCTCAGCTGATCCAGCCAGCCGTTCGCGCCGGCGCCTGACGGCCCGCGCATCTTCCCGACAGCCCGTTCTCCGTCATCCGCGTTGCATCCGCGGGGTCGGCTGTTGCGTTTTCGACGTTCTCCGAACCGGAAAGTCCCGTCGCGCGACGCGCCGGGCAACGACACATGACCAGAAAAACCACCCAACTGGGCGGCCATGCGTTCCAGGCCGTCTTCGGCTTCACACTGCGTTACTGGCACCGGCAACCGGCGCGCATCGTCGCTGTCGCGGCGCTCTCGCTGCTCGCGGCGCTTGCCGACGTGCTCACCCCGCTGTTCGCCGGCCGCCTCGTCGACGCGCTGTCGCTCGGCGTCACCGACCGGTCGGCCGGCTGGCACGCGGCGCTCGCGGCGTTCGGCGCGCTCGCCGGCCTGGGCATCGGCGCGACGCTGCTGCGGCAAGGCGTCTACCTGAACATCATCTCGCTCACGCTGAAGATGATGGGCGAGATCGCGACGGCGTCGTTCCATCGCGTGCAACGCTTCTCGACCGACTGGCACGCGAACAGCTTCGCCGGCTCGACGGTCCGCAAAATCACACGCGGGATGTGGGCGCTCGACCTGCTGAACGACACGCTGCTGATCGCGCTGCTGCCGTCGCTGACGATCCTGGCCGGCGCGACCGTGCTGCTCGGATCGCACTGGCCGGTCATGGGGCTCGTCGTCGGCGCGGGCTCGGTGCTGTACATCCTCGTGACGGTCGCGATGTCGCTCGGCTTCGTCGCGCCCGCGGCGCGGCTCGGCAACCTGTGGGACACGCGGATGGGCGGCGCGCTCGCGGATGCGGTCAGTTGCAACGCGGTCGTCAAGGCGTTCGGCGCCGAACACCGCGAGGAAGCGCGGCTCGCGCGCGTGATCGGCAAATGGCAGAAGCGCACCCGGCGCTCGTGGGTGCGCGGCACGTTCAACGGCGGCCTGCAGGGCGCGATGCTCGTCGCGCTGCAGGCCGCGATGATCGGCGTCGCGCTGAGCCTGTGGGCACGCGGCGAAGCGAGCGTCGGCGACATCGCGTTCGCGCTGACGATGTTCTTCATGCTGCAGGGCTACCTGCGCGACGTCGGCTTCCACATCCGCAACCTGCAGCGTTCGGTGAACGACATGGAAGAGCTCGTCGAGCTCGCGCGGCAGCCGCTCGGCATCGACGACCGGCCCGACGCGCAGCCGATCCGGATCACGCGCGGCGAGATCCGCTTCGAGCACGTGACGTTCCGCTACGGCAACCATCCGGTGCCGCTGTACGACGACTTCTCGATGCGCATCGCGCCGGGCGAGCGGATCGGCCTCGTCGGCCATTCGGGATCGGGCAAGACGACGTTCATCAAGCTGATCCAGCGCCTGTACGACGTGTCGGGCGGCCGCATCACGATCGACGGCCAGGACATCGCGCAGGTCCGGCAGGACTCGTTGCGCAACCAGATCGCGATCGTCCAGCAGGAGCCGGTGCTGTTCCACCGCACGCTCGCGGAAAACATCGCGTACGCGCGTCCCGATGCGAGCCGCGCCGACATCGAACGCGCGGCGCGGCTCGCGAGCGCGCACGATTTCATCGCCGCGCTGCCGGACGGCTATGACACGCTCGTCGGCGAACGCGGGATCAAGCTGTCGGGCGGCGAGCGGCAGCGCGTCGCGATCGCGCGGGCGTTCCTCGCGGACGCGCCGGTGCTGATTCTCGACGAAGCGACGTCGAGCCTCGACAGCGAGAGCGAGGTGCTGATCCAGCAGGCGATGGAACGGCTGATGGAAGGCCGCACGACGCTCGTCGTCGCGCACCGGCTGTCGACCGTGCGTGCGCTCGACCGGCTGCTCGTGCTCGATCGCGGCAAGGTGATCGAGGAAGGCAGCCACGATGCGCTGATCCGGATCGACGGCGGCGTATATCGCCGGCTGTTCGAGCGGCAGGCGCTGGAGCTCGCGAAGGGGCTGGCGGAACGTCCGGACGCAGGCGCGCTCGAAGGCACGGAACCGCTCGGGCAGCCGGCGGAAGCCTGATCCTCCGAGTGAGCATGCGTGGCGCGCGGGTTCGCGTTTGAACCGCGCGCCGCGCATTGCGCCGAAACCGGATCCGCGCGCCCGCGCAACGCACGCGGATTCGCTCGTGCTTACCCCGGGTTGCCGCTGCCACCCTTGCCGCCGGTCGGCTTGCCGACTTTCTTGCCGTTATTCGACACCTTGTCGACCAGCGTCGCGTTCGGTTGGCCGTTGCTCGTGAATGCGTTCTTCCCGCGCAGCGTTTCAAGGTCCGCATCCTGGCCGGCCTGACCGGGCTTGAACGGCGTCGTCAGGAATGCTGACGCCGACAGCGTCACGCCGGTTTCGTCCTTGATGGTCTGAATGACCCCATTCTCCGCAGCCGTAATGACCGCAGGGTTCGTCAACGCACTCTGGTAGTCCGGATTGGTCGCGAGACCCGCCAGCAGCCCGTTCAGGTCCGTGCCAAACTGGCCGGCGAGATAGGTCAGCAGCAGTTCGGTCAACGGCGTCACGTTGAACGTGCCGCCGCCGCTTGCGAACGAGTGGAGCGTGGTCGTCCCGGTCGTCCCGGTTATCGCGCACGGCCCCGACAACACGAACGAGATCGAGAACGCGCCGTTCGCGTCGGCCGTACCCGTACCGCTGCCGCTCGCGCAGACGATCGTGATCGCCGCGTTTGCCATCGGTGCGCCGACCGCAGCCGTGCCGCTGATCGTGGATGCCGCAGGCGTGGGCGTGGATCCGCCCGAACTGTCGCTTCCCCCGCCGCACGCCGCGAGCGTGCCCGCCGCGAGTGCGAACGTGCCGACTTGTAATGCCCTGAGTGTCACTTTCTTGATCGTCTTCATCGATGTTCTCCGTTAGGCCAGCTCTATCTTCCAGAGGACTCTCCGGTCCCTCGATCACTGAATCATTGCGTCTCGTTGGCGGCCCGTAGCCGTGCGGCGCCTGCCGGCAACTGCGCCGCATCTGCCGCGGGCGCCGCTGCACTCGCGGAATGCGCATAGCGCTTGTACGCGTCGCGCATCCGGTAAAGCTGCGTTGCAAAGTACTCGGCGCTGAAGCGCCCCTGATTGAGCAGGAACTGTTGCGTGTTGTAGGCAAAGACGAGGTTCTCGGCACCGTCTTGCGCGAGATAGTTCGACGATCCGACACGCGTGCGGAAATTGAGCGAGAACTGCTCGGGCCCGTTGATCTGCACGATCCCCGGCTTCATGCCCTGGCGCGGCGTCAGCGGGAAACTGACCGTCACACCGGCGAACGAGCCCCGGCCGCTGTGCCACCCCTGCAGGCTGAACGATACGTCGTCGAACCAGCGCGTCAACGTGATCAGCGGCCCCTTGTCGCCGCCGACGTAGCGCGCGACGCCCGCCTCGATCCACATCTTCCAGGACGGCTGCACCCACCGGTACGTGAGCAGCGCGTTCTTCTGGTCCGGCAGCGCATCCTTGCCCGGCTCGTGACGCAGATACGCGAGCTTCAGCCGCACCACGTCGGGACGGCCGGGCACGAACGCGGTCGTCTCGTTCTCGACGCCAAGGTACTGGAGATTGAACTTGCCGAGCGCGGTCACGTTGAACACGCGCGGCGCGATCCAGAAGCTCTGCACGAGCGCGACCGTCGACAGCCCGCCACGCAAGCGGTAGCTGTCGTAGACCCGGCCGTTGTCCATGTTCCGGCTGTTCGCGAGCGGCACGATCACGCTCGAATACAGTTCCGCGCCGCGCCACAGCGGCACGAATCCCTGAATGTTGGCCCCGACGGAATAGTCGAAGTTGCCGTACTCCGTGCCGTACAGATAACTCGTGACCGGCGCGATCTGGATGCGGACGAGCCCGTGCTTGCGCGCGTTGCCCGTCCACGCGATCGCGCCGGCGTCGTGCGTTGGCCGCGTGCGCATCGTCAGCAACGCGCCGGCTTCGGTGGGCGCACCGCCTTCGACGAATCGCGCGTACGCCGCGCGCTCGATGCTCACCTCGCCGAGTGGCTCGTTCGCCTTCTTGATCACGACGCGAATCGTGTCGACACCGCTCGGCGCGTATTCCGCCGCTGCGCCGAGTGCGATGCCGAGCGCGTCGGCCTCGTTCTGGTTGTAACGGTGGTTTTCGTATTCGACGACCAGGTCCGCGCCGACCGTGCCCGCGCGCACCCGCTCGAGCCCCGCGTCGGTCAGTATGCGCACGATCTCGTCGAGCTTCGCTGCATCGGGCAGCGCTGCATCTGGCGTCGCCGCATCGGGCATCGCCGATTTGGCGGGCGCCGCAGTTTTCAGGTAAAGCGGGCTGCGCTGCGGCGACGCGTCGACGTGGTCGTAGTCGGCCGCGACGCTCGCCGGTGAATCCAGGTCCGGTGTCACACGCGCGAACGATCCGATTGGTGCCGCTGCCGAGAGCGGTACCGGCGCGACGTCGCTGTCGGCACGCCAGCCGTCGGCCGCTGCCGTGTTTGCTGTCGTGTTTGCGGCAGTATTCGCAGCAGTGTTCGCGGCCGCGCTCGACGCTGCGGCCATCGGCCCCTTGCACAGCCCGTCACCACAGCGCGCCGCGTCGAAGCGCTTGCCCAGCGGAATCTGTACGCCGATCGAAAACGAGGTTCTCGCGACCACGCCGTTCGTGTCCTTGAGCGCGCGCACCAGCGTTCCCACGATGCTGGCGTCGGCCAGCCAGCGGATCGGCGGCGAACGGTAGCGGATGCCCGCATACGGCGTCTTCGAATCGTGCTCGGCCACCAGCGACAGGCCCGTGTGCCACACCTGCAGCTCGGCGCCGCCGAACACGCCGTCGAGCCGGTCGCCCTTGCCGTAGCCGACCGTGAACGTCGCGGGCCCGAGCGACTGCGACACGACCCCGTACGTCGACCGGAAATAGTGCGTCTGCCCGCCGACATCCGCGATGCCGAGCGCGATGTCGGGCTGGTACGGGAGAAATTTCGGCACCGCGACCTTGAGGTTCGCCATCAGGTGCCGCAGCACCAGATGATCGTAGCCCGGCACCGTGACCGGGTTGTGGCCGGGATAGTTCACGAGCCCGCCGGACACCTCGACATACGGAAACAGGCCGACCGCGCCCCACACGATGTCCGAGCGCGTCGTCTTCTTGCCGAAGCGCGGATCGATATAGTTGTTGTATTGCCCCTCGAATGTCCCCTCGGGCAACACGAACCCGTAAGGAATCACGAGGCCGCCCGTCTGGCCGAGCGATGTCAGCGCTCGCGAATCGGCCGCATGGGCCGCCTGGGCGGAAAGGGAAAAGGCCAGCGCGGCGCCCAGTGCGGCAGCCGTCGGCCTGTTCGTGATTCTCTGCGCGCGTAACTTGTTTGTCATTTGCTCAGGTCGAGGATGCTCGAATCGCGTTGAGGCACTCAACACCGACAGACGTCGTCGTCCGGCACGCAACCACCGCGCCGCCTTCCCGACTCGTCCCTGCTTCAAAAAACGTTACTTTGCACGACTAATCAAAGGCCCATCATCGAGCACTCCGCCCGCACAACGTGAACCAGGCTGAATCAGCACCAGCCGCTTCACGCAATCTCCTGACTGCGAGCATGTTTCAAGCGGAGATTAAAGGATTCGCCCCCAAATCTCCGCCAGACTCTTGATCAAATCAGACATCGCCGAATGCCACACGATGCACACGATGCACGCCGGGCCTCCGGCGCTCACTCCGCAGGGCCTCCGGCGCTCACTCCCCGGCCCCGCGCGCCCCCTTCTCCACGGCCACCCGCTGCGCCCGATAGATCCCCGCGTGTCCGGAAAACAGATACGCGACAACACACGCGACGATCGCGTACACGCCGATATCCGCGCCGAACAGTTCGATCGCCATGATCGTCGACGCGATCGGCGTGTTGGCCGCGCCCGCGAACACTGCGACGAAGCCGAGCCCCGCGAGCACCGGCACCGGCAGCGCGAGCAACTGGCCGAGCGCGTTGCCGAGCGTCGCGCCGATATAGAACAGCGGCGTGACCTCGCCGCCCTTGAAGCCCGATGCGAGCGTGACCACGGTGAACGCGAATTTCCCCGCGAAATCGTAGAGCGGCAGCGGGCCGTGGAACGCGGCCTCGATCGTCGGGATGCCGAGGCCGAGATACTGCGGCACGTTCAGCGCCGTCGCCGCGGCCGCCACGAGCAGGCCGCCGACCACCGGCTGCAGCGGCGCATAACGGATGCGCTGGCGAAACAGCGCGGACAGCGCATGCGTCGCATGGGCGAACAGCCGGCCGACGACGCCGAACGCGATGCCCGCGACGACCGTCGCGCCGAGTGCCGCCGCGGAAACGGGCGGCACGAACGGAATCGCATACACGGTGTGATGCACGCCCCACAAGCGGCACACGGCGTCCGCGACGATCGCCGACGCAACGCACGCCAGCAGCGCGTCGTAGCGCACGCGCCCGATCGCGAGCACTTCGAGCCCGAACACGGCGCCGGCGAGCGGCGTGCCGAACACCGATGCGAAACCGGCTGCGATCCCGCCCATCAGCAGCACGCGGCGATGCTCGCGGTTGAGGCGCAACAGGAGCGTGACGCGATCGGCGAGCGCGCCGCCCATCTGCACGGCCGTACCTTCGCGCCCGGCCGAGCCGCCGAACAGGTGCGTGACGACGGTCGCGACGAGCACGAGCGGCGCCATCCGCTTCGGCACGAGCGCCTTCGGGTCGTGAATCTCGTCGATCAGCAGGTTGTTGCCGCGCGCGACCGACTGGCCGAAGCGGTGATACACCCAGCCGGTCGCGAAGCCCGCGGCGGGCAGCCCCCACAGCAGCCACGGGTGCGCGACGCGCGTGCCGGTCGCCCGGTCGAGCGCGATCAGGAACAGCGCGGAAGCCGACCCGGCGAGCGCGCCGAGCACCGCCGAGAGCGCGAGCCAGCGGCACACGTAGCGCACGGTCGCGAAGAAGTCTGCAGACGTGTTGAACATCGAGTGATTTCCAGATTCGACAGAACATCAAACCTGGGCGGCAGGACACCGCATGGACGGCCTGCGACCTCCCGAACCCAGGAATGCGCAGGCATCATCAGCCGGACAACCGGCGGTTGAAGGCCGGTACGCGCTCATGGCGAGCGGGACCGTGCCCGGGGAGGCATGCCATCTCCGAAGCGCGCATTGTACGCGGGCGCGAGCGCGGCGCGCAACGCGGGCCGTCAGCCGCGCGGCCCGCGCGTCACGCGTTGCCGAGCGTCAGCCGGACACCGCCGATCGTCGGATGCAAGCTTTCATTGGTCGCGCTGGGCGTCACGATGGCCATGTTTGTTGTGGGCTTTCAAAGTCTGTGTTGAAAATGGTCCGCGCGGACTCACCGTTCCGCTTGCGCCGGCAGCCAGAGCGCGACCATGAAGCCGCGCGCGGTATAGCGCATCTGGATCTGGCCGCGGTGCCGCGCGGCGGTCGCGCGGACGAACGCAAGGCCGAGACCGAAGCCGGCGCGCGCCGCGCCGTGCGCGGGCTCGAGGCGCACGAACGATTCGGTCGCCGACGCGCGCTGCGCGGGTGCGATGCCCGAGCCGGCGTCCTCGACACCGATCAGCCACGCGCCGCCGTCGCCACTCAATGTGCAATGCACGTCGGTGCCGGCCGGGCCGTATTTCAGCGCGTTGTCGATCAGGTTCGCGACCGCGCGCGTCAGCATCATCCGGTCGCCCATCGTCACGCATTCGGTATCGGGCACCTGCGCGACGACCCGGCTGCCGAACCCGGCCGCCTTTTCCCACAGCTGGTCGACCGCATCGAGCACGATCTCGTTGAGGCTGACGACTTCATGCGCGCGCCGCTCCGATTGCGCACGGGTCAGGTGGATGAAGCCGTCGGCGAGTGCGAGCGCGCGCCGCGCGTGGCCCGCGATCCGCTCCATGATCGGCGGCATGTCGCCGTGCTCGGTGCGGTACACGTCGAGCAGCGCGAGAATCGACGTCTGCGGCGAACGCATGTCGTGCGACAGGAAATCGAGCGCTTCGTCGCGCTGGCGCGACATCAGATAGGAATTCGAATGGTAGCGAATGCGCGCCGTCAGCTCCATCGCATCAGGCAGCTTGACCAGATAGTCGTTCGCGCCGGCGATGAACGCCGCGCGCTTGACGACCGGCTCTTCCTTCGCCGACAACACGATGATCGGCACGCGTGCGGTGGCCGCATCCGCACGCCACGCGCGGACGAGGCCGAGACCGTCGATGTTCGGCATCACGAGATCCTGGAGGATCACCGTCGGCTTCACTTCGTGCGCGACGGCCATCGCGTGCTGCGCGTCGGTGCAGATATGAAGGTCGATGTCATGCTCGCTGCGCAGCGCGCGACTGATCACTTCGCCGACGAACGGCTGATCGTCGACGAGCAGCACCGATAACCCGGATTCAAGGTAATCCGACGGGTTTTCCTCGCTCGATTCTTTCATAAATGCGGTTTCAAACGACGAATCTCCGATCGATTCATTCATGAGAGTTGCTTATCCGACTTAAAAACTATTCTGCTTTTTCGGAAGAGAAACCTGTTCGCATTTGCCGATCCGGCCCGTCAGCATTGCCTCGCGGGGCTGCGAGCATCGATTTTCCCCGTCGACACCCGCATTCGTTCCCCGGCTCTTCTGTCAATAAACATAAGCGGGTGATTTTAGATGAAATGAGTGCAGGGCATCCATCTCGCGCCGTGACGATTACGACGAATGCGCAAAAAGATGCGCGTTCGATTAAATCGGATCATTTTCCCGAGGTGAAATCGCCCATGCCGGCATAGGCGCCGCGGGCGGGGTTGCGCGCGTGGCAAGGCGGCGCGGCAGGCGGTGCGGCAAGCAACGATGCGCCCGCCCCACCGCCGCGCGGCGTTCAACCGCGCGCGTGCTGCGCGGACACTTCCTGCAGATCGAGGTCGCGTTCGAGCGCGTGCAGCATTTCGTCGTGAATCTGCCCGGAGCGATGCAGCCGCAGCAGTTCCACGCGGCCGGCCGCGATTGCGGCCAGCACAACGTCGTAGTGCGCGGCGCGCCCGCTTTGCGGATACACCGGCTCACGCTGTATGCGCTGCGTCAGCTCCGCGCGATACGTGTACTGCTCGAGCAGGCGCGGGTGGATCACGACGCCGCTCGCGTCGCGCACGAGCGGCTGGATCGCCGCGAGCTGCGCAGCCTCGATGCGCGCCCACGCCTGCGGCTCGGTCATGTGATGTGCGGCGTGCGCGGGATGGCTCGGCAGCCGCAGCAACCGGATCAGCGGACCGATCGTCGTGCCCTGCAGCAGCACGGTGACGAGAATCACCGCGAACGCGGCGACCAGGATCAGGTCGCGCCCCGGCATCGTGTCGGGCAGCGACAGCGCGACCGCGAGCGTCACGACGCCGCGCATCCCGGCCCAGCTCATCACGGTCGCGGCTCTCCAGTCGGGCCGGCATTCGCTGCGCGTCAGCCCGCTCACGGGCCACTTCAGCACCTCGACCGCATAGATCCACACGAAGCGCGACACGATCACCGCAGCCAGCACCGCGAGCACGGCCGGCATCATCGTGCCGATCACCGGCTCGAAACCGCCGAGCCGGTGGATCACGCCGCGCAGCGACAGCCCGATCAGCACGAACACGAGCGCCTCGAGCAGGAACACGACGACCTGCCAGAACGCGGTGGCGCGCGTGCGCACCGCCGCCGAGAACACGTCGTGCTGGTGCCACCCGAGCATCATGCCGACCACCACGGTCGCGATCACGCCGGACACTTCGAGCATTTCGCCGGCGACGTAGCCGATCCAGCCGGCGAGCACCGCGACGGTAATCACGAGGTAATCGTCGTCGAGCAGCTTCAGGAACCGCACGACGAGCCAGCCGATCACGAAACCGACCACGACACCGCCGAGCCCCAGTTCCGCGAAGCCGACCAGCGCATGCTGGAAGCTGAACGCGCCGGTCAGCGCGGCGACAACCGCGAAGCGGAACAGCACGAGGCCCGCCGCATCGTTCAGCAGGCTCTCGCCGTCGAGCAGCACCATCAGCCGGCGCGGCAGCGCGACGCGCTCGAGCACGGCCTTCGCCGCGACCGCGTCGGGCGGCGACACGATCGCACCGAGCGCGAAACAGGCGGCCCACGGCAGCGACGGCACGGCCCAGTGCACGGCGAGCCCGACGGCGAACGTCGTGAACACCACCGCGCCGATCGCGAGCAGCAGGATGCCGCCCACGTTGCGCTTGAATTCTTCCCAGACGGAAAAATACGCGCCGTCCATCAGCAGCGGCGGCAGGAACACCACCAGCACGAGATCGGGATCGAGATTGATCGGCGGCAGGCCCGGAATGAATGCGATGCCGACGCCGCCGACGAGCAGCGCCGCGGCCGGCGGCAACCGCAGGCGCTTCGCGATGCACTCGAGCGCAACGATCGCAAGGAACGACAACAGAATCAGCTTGAATGCCGAGACGGGGGACATGAATCGACCTCGTGAGTAAATAATCCGCCGGCAGCCGGGTGTCGTACCCCGGCTTGCCGTTTCGCGCGATTACATCACGATGCCGTGCGGGCAGTCGAGGCCGTTCGGCGAATGGGCGGCGCGTTGGCGCGCCGCCCGATTTCCCGCGCGCCGCGCTACCTGCGCCGCACGACCATCAGGCGCGGCTCGGTCATGTCCTCGATCGCATAGCGGATCCCTTCGCGGCCGAGACCCGAATCCTTCACGCCGCCATACGGCATGTTGTCGACACGGAACGACGGCACGTCGTTGATCACGACACCGCCCACGTCGAGCTCGTCCCACGCGCGCTGCGCATGCGCGAGCGAATCGGTGAACACGCCGGCCTGCAGCCCGAAGTCGCTGTCGTTCACGCGTGCGAGCGCGTCGTCGAACTGGTCGAACTTCTCGAGCATCGCAACCGGGCCGAACGCCTCCTTCCGGTACAGGTCCTGCTCGCGGCCGACGTTTTCGAGCAGCGTCGCCTGGAACATCGCGCCGTCGACATTGCCGCCCGCGATGATCGTCGCGCCCGCCGCGACGGCTGCGTCCATCCAGCCTGCGAGCCGGCGCGATTCGGATTCGGAGATCATCGGGCCGACGAAGGTCGCCGGATCCTTCGGATTGCCCATCTTCAGCGAGCGGGTCTTCGCGATCAGCTTCTCGCGCAGCGCGTCGTAGAGGGCCGCGTGCACGATGATCCGCTGCACGCCGATGCAGCTCTGGCCCGACTGGTAGTACGCACCGAACGCGAGCCGGTCGACCACGTAATCGAGCCGGTCGCGCTGGTCCGCGTCGACGATCGCGGCCGCGTTGCCGCCCAGCTCCAGCACGACTTTCTTCTTGCCGGCCTTCTCCTTCAGCGCCCAGCCGACTGCCGGCGAGCCCGTGAACGACAGCAGCTTGAAGCGCTCGTCCGTCGTGAACAGGTCCGCGCCGTCGCGATGCGCGGGCAGCACCGAGAATGCACCCTTCGGCAAGTCGGTTTCCGCGAGCACCTCGCCGATGATCAGCGCACCGATCGGCGTGCGGCTCGCGGGCTTCAGCACGAACGGGCAGCCGGCCGCGAGCGCCGGCGCGACCTTGTGCGCGGCGAGGTTCAGCGGGAAGTTGAACGGCGAGATGAACGAGCACGGGCCGATCGGCACGCGCTTCGTGTAGCCCGTGTAGCCCTGCGCGCGCGCGGAGATTTCGAGGTTGATCACCTCGCCGTCGATCCGCACCGATTCCTCGGACGCGACGCGGAACGTGTCGATCAGCCGCGTGACTTCGCCCTTCGAATCGTTGATCGGCTTGCCGGCCTCGATGCACAGCGCCTCGGCCAGCTCGTCGAAGCGCTCGCGAAAGCGCGCGACGCAATGATCGAGCACGGCCTGCCGCTTGTACGCGGGCAGCTCGCGCATCGGCTTCGCGGCGGCGACCGCCGCGCCGATCGCCGCATCGATCGCCTTCGCGTCCGCGAGCGCGACGCGCGTCGCGACTTCGCCGCTGTATTTGTCGGTCACCTCGAGATCGGTGTTCGCGTACGCGGCAACGTTGGCGAGGTAGTACGGATAGGTTTCCTTCAGCATGGAACGTCTCCTTCCGGTGAACTGTGAATTCAGAGCTGCGCCGACAGGCGCTTGATCTCGCGGTTCAGCACGCGCTCGTTGTCCGAGTAGTCGATCGGCACGTCGATCACGTGCACGCCCGGCGCTGCGAAGCATTCGCGCAACAGCGGCTCGAGATCGTCGGCCGACTCGACCCGGTGGCCGTGCGCGCCGTAGCTCTGCGCATACGACACGAAGTCGGGGTTCTGCAGCGTCATCGCGAAGTCGGGGAAATTCATGTTCTCCTGCTTCCAGCGGATCATCCCGAACGCGTCGTCGCGCAGGATCATCACGACGATGTCGAGCTTCAGCCGCACGGCTGTTTCGAGCTCCTGGGAATTCATCATGAAGCCGCCGTCGCCGCACACGGCGATCACCTTGCGCTGCGGATGCACGATCTTCGTCGCGATCGCCGACGGCAGGCCCGCGCCCATCGACGCGAGCGCGTTGTCGAGCAGCAGCGAATTCGGCTCGTGCGCGCGCCAGTAGCGCGCGAACCAGATCTTGTACATCCCGTTGTCGAGGCACACGATCCCGTCGGCCGGTAATGCACGGTACAGGTCGTTGACGATGCGCACCGGATACATCGGGAAGCGCGGGTCATGCTGGCCCTTCTGCAGGTGCGCGTCGAAATGCTCCTTGATCATCGCGAAGCGCGCGAAATCCCAGTGCGGCTGCGGCGCGAGCGCCTCCTTCATCTGCCACACCGCGTTCGCGATGTCGCCGACCACCTCGATCTGCGGGAAATAGACCGGGTCGACCTGCGCGCCGAGGAAGTTCACGTGGATCACGGTCTTGTCGTCGGCGCGCATGAAGAACGGCGGCTTCTCGATCACGTCGTGGCCGACGTTGATGATGCAGTCCGCGTGCTCGATCGCGCGGTGCACGAAGTCGCCGTCCGACAGCGTCGCGTTGCCGAGCCACAGCGGGTGCGTCTCGTCGATCACGCCCTTGCCCATCTGCGTCGTGAAGAACGGAATGCCCGTCTTGTCGACGAATTCGAGCAGCATCTTGCAGGTCGTCTTGCGGTTGCCGCCCGCGCCGATCATCAGCAACGGATGATGCGCGGCCTGGATCGCGTCGACCGCGTGCGCGATCGCCTTCTCCTCGGCGACCGGGCGCCGGCTGTAGCTCGCGGGGATCGGCTTGCCGTCGCCCTCCTCGTGCGCGATGTCCTCCGGCAGCTCGAGGTGGGTCGCGCCCGGCCGCTCCTCTTCCGCACGGCGAAACGCCTCGCGCACGGCCGACGGAATGTTGCCGATCGACACGATCTGCCGCGTGAACTTCGTGAGCGGCTGCATCATGTCGACCACGTCGACGATCTGGAAGTGGCCCTGCTTGCTGGACTTGATCGGCTTCTGCCCGGTGATCATCAGCATCGGCATCCCGCCGAGCTGCGCATACGCGGCCGCCGTCACGAAGTTGGTCGCGCCCGGGCCGAGCGTGGCCAGGCAGACGCCCGTCTTGCCCGTCAGGCGGCCGTAGGTGGCGGCCATGAAGCCGGCCGCCTGCTCGTGCCGGGTCAGCACGAGCTTGATCCGCGATCGCCGCAGCGATTCGAGCAGATCGAGGTTTTCCTCGCCGGGAATGCCGAACACATACTCGACGCCTTCGGCTTCCAGCGCCTTCACGAACAGATCCGATGCTTTCATGGGGGGGGACTCTCGGTTGATGCCGCCTGCCCGGCTTACGGACGCGCGGCGTTCAGGACGCACGCCGGCCTACGGCGCGCGGACGCTTTACCAAAAAGACACAGACCACACTGCACTTGCCCGCCGCGCAGCGCGCGGCGGCGTCTCCGGATTCCGGAGGACGAACGGATCCGCCGGCGCGCAGCGAACGCGCACCGGCGGCAAAGTCGTTTTTGATTGTAGTCGGTATCGGCACATTCCGACTTCGGTCGCCCGTCACGCGCGACTGGCCTGAAAGCATCGTCCGGATGGCCGGAACACCAACAAACGCAGCGGGAGGCCTTATGGTCAGGACATTGAAACTCACCACGCGCAGCCTGTGAACCATGGTTTACACACCACGATCAATGCCCTACAGTGCTCCTTCATTCAGCATCCGAACCACCGACGTCTTCGACGCATGGTTTGCCGGCCTGCCGGATCGCATCGCGAAACGCCGCATCCAGGCGCGCATCGACCGTCTGTCGATGGGCAATCCGGGCGACTGGAAATCGGCCGGCTCGCCGGTCGTCGAAATGCGGATCGACCACGGCCCCGGCTATCGCATCTCACGTCCGGCGGGGAACGATCTGGGTGATCCTGCTTTGCGGCGGCGACAAGTCGACGCAACAAGCAGACATCCGCGCCGCGCACGCGATGCTCGCGCATCTCGATATGGAGTGAACGATGGACAAGATCAGCACCCGGCCATGGGATTCGGCCGAACACCTGAAGACGGAAGACGACATGGCCGAATACTTCGAGGCCTGCCTGCAGGAGGCTGGCGACGATCCGGCCTTCATCGCGCACGCGCTCGGCGTGATCGCGCGTGCGCGCGGCATGTCGCAGGTTGCGCGCGATGCAGGCATGTCGCGCGAAGGCCTGTACAAGGCGCTTTCGCACGACGGCAATCCGAGCTTCGGCACGATCCTGAAGGTCATCAAGGCGCTCGACCTGCAACTGCATGGCTCGAAGGCGCACGCCTGAACCCTCTGATCCCCCTGATCCGCGTGCGCGCGATCAGATCTTGTTCATGACCGGCGTCTTGCCGCTGTCGCGTTGCCAGCTTCGATGCAGGACGGCATACGCAACGGCGCCGATGGCGAGGCCCCAGAACGCGGAACCCAAGCCAAGAAAGCTCATGCCGGACGCGGTAACCAGGAACGTGATGATGCTGGCGTCACGATGTTTGTCATCCTGAGCGATGCCGATCACACCGGTCGTGATCGCGCCGATCAAGGCCAGTCCCGCGAGCGCCGCGATCAGCTCCGCGGGCAGTGCGCGGAACAGCAGCGCCAGGGTGCCGCCGAACACGCCGATGCCGATATAGATCAGGCCGCTGGCGATGCCGGCGATGTAGCGGCGGTCCGCGTCCTCATGCGCTTCCTTGCCCGTGCAGATGGCAGCCGTGATGGCCGCGAGATTCACGCCGTGCGAGCCAAACGGCGCGAGCAGGAGCGAAAGAACCCCGGTCGTGCCGATGATGCCGCCCGCCGGAACCTGATAACCCGACGCTCGCAGCACGGCCATGCCCGGCACGTATTGGCCCGTGAGCGTGACGAGGGCCAGCGGCACGCCCAGGCTCAGCAGCACATGCCAGTTCCAGGCCGGCGCGATGAACACGGGCGCCACCGGCGCAAGCCGCAACTGGGACAGATGCGTGGTGCCCGACGCAACGGCGATGACGATGCCGACCACCATCACGGCGGCGATCGCATAGCGCGGCCAGACCCGCTTCATGCCCAGGAAGGTGAACAGCATGGCGAACACGAGCAGCGGACTGGCGCTGATGGAAGCAAACACCTGCATGCCGAAGTGCAGGAGAATCCCGGCCAGCATCGCCGCCGCAATCCCCTTGGGAATTCGCTCGATGAAGCGGTCGAACACACCCGACACGCCCATCAGCGTCACGATCGCCGCGCTCAGCAGATAGGCGCCCACCGCCTCCGGCAACGGTACGCCGGGCAACATGCCGACCAGCAGCGCGGCCCCCGGGGTGGACCACGCCGTGATGATCGGCGTGCGCAGTTTCCAGCTCAGGATCAGCCCGGAAATACCGCTGCCGATCGACACCGCCCATATCCACGACGACGTGACCTCGGTGGAAAGATGCGCCTGGTTCGCTGCCTGAAACACGATGACGAGCGGGCCCGCATAGGAAATCAGGACGGCGAGAAAGCCCGCCACCAGCGCGGACAGGGAGGCGTCAGCACGCCATTGGCCCAATGTGCGAATCACGATGACCTCAGTTGTAGACGGGGAAGCGCTTGCACAGCGCGCGCACCTGCTCCAGCACGGACGCGCGCACCGCGGCGTCGTGCGGCGCAAGCACGATGTCCGCGACCAGCGTCGCGACCAGACGCGATTCGTCGAGACCGAAGCCCCGCGTCGTGATGGCCGGCGTGCCGACACGGATGCCGCTCGTCACGACCGGTTTGCGCGGATCGTTGGGCACGGCATTCTTGTTGCAGGTGATGCAGACCTCGCCCAGCGCCTGCTCGGCGTCGCGGCCCGACAGATCGAGCGAGCGCAGATCGATCAGCATCATGTGGCTTTCCGTGCGCCCGGAAACGATGCTCAGCCCCCTCGACTGGAACACTTGCGCCATGGCCTGCGCGTTCTCCAGCACGCGGCGCTGATACGCCTTGAACTCATCGGTCGCGGCCAGCTTGAAAGCGACAGCCTTGGCGGCGATGACGTGAACGAGCGGTCCTCCCTGAATGCCCGGGAAGATCGCCGAGTTGATGCTCTTCTCGTGCTTCGCCTTCATGAGAATGACCCCGCCTCGCGGCCCGCGCAGGCCCTTGTGCGTCGTGGTCGTCACGAAATCGGCGTGCGGCACCGGATTCGGATACACGCCGCCCGCGATCAGGCCGGAGTAGTGCGCCATGTCGACCATGAACAGGGCGCCGACCTCGCGCGCGACGCGCGCAAAGCGCTCGAAGTCGATACGCAGCGAGTAGGCGGACGCGCCCGCGACGATCAGGCGCGGCTTGATCTCGCGCGCCAGACGCTCCATCGCGTCGTAGTCGATCTCCCCCGCTTCGGTGAGCCCGTAGCTGGCCACCTTGAACCACTTGCCGCTGATGTTCAGCGGCATGCCGTGCGTGAGGTGACCGCCTTCGGCCAGGCTCATGCCGAGAATCGTGTCGCCGGGCTGCAGCGCGGCAAAGAAGACCGCCTGATTGGCCTGGGATCCCGAATGCGGCTGCACGTTGGCCGCCTCTGCGCCGAACAGGGCCTTCAGGCGATCAATGGCGAGCTGTTCCGCTTCATCGATGACTTCGCAGCCGCCGTAGTAGCGCTTGCCGGGATAGCCCTCGGCGTACTTGTTGGTGAGTTGCGAACCCACCGCGCTCAGTACGGCCGGAGAGGTGTAATTCTCCGATGCAATGAGTTCAATGTGGTCTTCCTGCCTCTGGTTCTCGCGACAAATCACGTCCCAGATCGCCGGGTCGACGTGCTGCAGGGCATCCTTGCTGGTATCGAACATCCTATCCTCTTTGTTGAATCGATTGATTCAATATGAATTGACTTAATCGCGCTTAAAAGTAAACTAATTGAATTGACTCAATCAGTCAACAACCTCGACGCGGCATTCCCCATTCGGGCCTGGAGAGCTCATGGAGCAAGGCGCCGAAGCCGTTGATTCGACGACAAATGATAATTCGATTACACTACCGCCTTACATTCATTGCACCGATTCAAGGAGAGTCGTTCCCATGTGGGCACCGGACCTGAATGCATTCGCCGGGGCGATCTATGAAAGGATTGCCGCGGCACTGGAGAACGACATCCAGGCAGGCCGCCTGACGGCGGGCACCCGTCTGCCAACCCTGAAGGAGCTCGCCGCACAGCTTGGCGTGACGCCCGGCACCGTCAATCGCGCCTACGAACTCGCCCAGCGGCGGGGGCTGGTCGAGGGCGAAGTTGGACGCGGCACCTTCGTGCTACGGCGCGAAACGCCTCCTGCCAGCCGGGTGCAGCCCGCACCGCCCGACCAGAATTCCTTCAACGGGATCATCGATCTGTCGATCGTCAAACCGAATCTTCTGCTTCAGGAACCCTATATTCGGGCGGCGCTCGGGGAGTTGGCGCAATCGAGTTCGTTGCCGGACATGCTCGATTACACGCCGGACGGCGGACATCCGCTGCACCGTCAGGCCGGGGCCATGTGGATGCAGCATGCCGGGTTTCCCGCGCGAACCGAACAGGTGCTGCTGACGGCCGGCGCGCAACATGGGCTGTGGGTGGCGGTCAATGCGCTCACCAAGCCGGGCGATCTCGTGTGCTGCGAATCGCTCTGCTATCCGGGCGTGGCCTCCGTCGTGCTGAGTCTCGGCCGCCGCATTCGTGGCGTGCGCCTGGACCAGGAAGGCATGGAGCCCGGCAGTCTGCGCGACATCTGCCGCGAGGAACGCCCCGCCCTGGTGATCTGCATCGCGACCTGCCAGAACCCCACCACGTCAGTGATGTCGGAGAGCCGGCGACGCGACATCGCCCAGATCGCGCGCGACTTCGATTTCCTGTTGCTGGACGACGACCTGTATGGTTTTCTCGCGCCCGAGCCGGTCGTGCCGCTGGCGACCTTCGCCCCCGAGCGCACGGTCTATCTGACGAGCTTGTCGAAGTCCGTTGCCTCGACCATCCGCCTGGGCTATATGCATTGCCCGCCCGAGTGGCTGGCGCGCATGACCGCAAGCGTGCGCACGAGCATCTGGATGGTGTCACCGCTCGCCGCACAGATCGCGACGCATCTGATCACGAGCGGGCAGGCCGCGGAAATGGCCCGCAACCAGTGTCAGGAAGCGCGCGCGCGGCAGGTCATGGTGCGTGAATCGCTCGGGCAATTCGAGTACAAGGCTCAGCCCACCTCGTTTCACATCTGGCTCAAGTTGCCGCCCCGCTGGCCGAGCGGCGAACATTTCGCGGTGCTGGCAAGAGGCCACCAGTTGATGATTGCGGGCGGCGATACCTTTTCGGTCAACCGCGATGAAGAAGGACGTCACTGGGTGCGCGTTGCGGTGATGGCCTCGACACAGGACCACATGCGCTTCGTGCTCACCAAACTGGCCGGGCTGATCAACACACCGGACACGGTCTGGCTGTAATTCCTTGCGTTCGTTGTGTGCGGGCCGCTCAATACACCCATCCCCCCACCCACCGCGGCACCAGCGACACGAGATACAGCCCCAGCCCGATCAACCCGCCGACCAGCGTGCCGTTGATGCGGATGTACTGCAGGTCCTTGCCGATGTTCAGTTCGATCTGGTGCGACATCTCGCGCGCATCCCAGTTGCGCACCGTGTCGCGAATGTGACGCATCAGAAAATCGGCAAAATCCGGCGCCATTTCATACACGGCCTTCTCGACGTGCTCGTTCAGTGACGCGCGCAGCGCGGGGCTTTCCGCCAGCCGCGCGCCGAGCCAGCCGCCGAGCGTCGCGGCCTGCCGGTGCAGCATCGAATCGGCGCGTGCAAGATCGGCCTTCAGCCATGCACGCAACTGGTCCCACAAGTCCTTCAGGTAGAGATTGAACGCGTCACCATCGCGGATGTAGCGCTTGATCTCCTCGCCCTTCTCGATGAACACGGGATCGTGCTTCAGGCGCTCGACCAGCTTGACGACCGTCGCGTCGAAGCGCTGCCGCAGCTCGTGCTCAGGGTCCGCGGCAACCTGTTCGAGCACGCGGTTCACCGCGTTCGCGATCAGCTCCGCGCCGTTCTCGCCTAGCCAGTTCGTCGGCAGGATCTTCTCGACCGTCGGGTACTGGCTCTTCAGCCAGTCGACGATGTACGCGGCGATCACCGCGCGGTTTTCCGGCTTGTCGAGCAGGTTCGTCACCTGCCCGATCGCGTCGTCGAGCAGCGCCTGGTGGCGGCCGTCCTTCGTCAGCGTATCGAGGATCGCACCGGCCGATTGCGACAGGTCGATCCGGTCGACGAGCGCGCGGAACGCGTCGTGCACGAACGACTGGATTCGTGCATCGTCGGTCATGTCGAGCGCGAAGCTCATCAGTTTCGTCGCGTAGCTGCCGAGCGCCTCGGTGTTCGCGGGCTCGCCGAGCCACGCGCCGAGCTTCTGCGCGGGATCGTGCTGGCGAATCTGCGCGGCGAGCGCGTCCGGGCCGAGGAATTTCTCGCGGACGAAGATCGCGAGGTTGTCGGCGATCTTGTCCTTGTTCTGCGGAATGATTTCGGTGTGGCGCGACACGAACGGAATCGGCACGCGGCGGAACAGCGCGACGACCGCGAACCAGTCGGCGAGCGCGCCGACCATCGCGGCCTCGGCTACCGCCTTGATCCCGTCGACCCAGATGCCGCGCGGCAGGAAGATCGTCGTCACGAATACCGCGACGGCGACGAGCAGCAGCGACAGCGCGCGGCGCTTGCTGCGGTTCAGTTCGAGGGCTTTGTCTGGCGTCATGGGCGGCGGGCGAATCGGCGATGCCGCTAATATGCACCGAATTCGCAACCGCCGACAAACGTGCTGGCCCGCCGCGCGCGCAGGTGCGCGGCCTTTGTTTATCGACGCCGTGCGCTGTCCATGGTGGCATACCGAGCCGGCCCCTCAGGGTCATCGCTACGGTAAGCGACGTTCTGCTCCGTGCCGGCACTACCATCCAGACCCTGAACGGCCAGAAGCCGGTCGCGCCAATTCAGCCGCGCATCGACATTCCGGATCAGCGGCACGAAATACTCATTGAGCTTCCCTTGCCCCGGGTTCCACAACTCGTCAGTCAGCGCCTGCAGGTACGAGTCTTTCTTCGATGAGCCCCAATCGATGGCGAAGCCTGCACGGGCACACAGTTCAGTATGAACAAGCAACATCGCTCGCCCATTCCCGTCGAGGAACGGGTGGCCCCACGCAAAAGCACCCATCACGTCGCCCGGCCCAGTCCGCTTACCGTGCATGTCGCAGGACATTCGCAGCCCCCACTCCACAGCCTGCCGCGACAGATCGGCCCGCTCGAACTCAACCGCTCCATTACCCTTGCCTACGTGCATTCCTACCCCAAGCGTGAGCCGGTCACTTCCGGCCCATGGGTAAAAGTCGCCGAACAGCATGCGATGCACATCCAAAAAGGTCTGGTATGTGATGTCCGGAGAATGGTCCGGTGAGAGATAGTCGAGCGCCTCTTCCAGGTGTGCGGAAAAAAAGAGATGCTCCTGAGCCTTGACAAGATCCATATCCTTCGAGCGTTCAACATTACGAAGGTATCCCGCCGACTCAAAGTCCCCGAATGGATCGAACATGCTGTCCTTTTTCTGGAATCATGGCCCGGATGAATCGCCGATGCTGCATTCACAGACGGGCCCGGCAAACCGGTCGCGCTTGAGGCAATTTCTGCAAGTATGCTAGATCGCCCGCCACTAGTGGCTGGTCGTCGCGGAAGACGAGCGTGATGCTATCTCGCTGTTACGCAACGCATCATTCTCACGCCGCTCATGTATGTAGTTGGTCATCAGGCGGGCCATCTGCAGTCCATTGATGAGCTTTGCCTTGCTCAGCGTTATGAGCAACTGCCCTATGGGATCGAGTTCCACGTGGTCGCCTGCAGCCCGGGTCACCGCCTCTGCCCACACATCGAGACCCGAACGGCGGGCCTCGATGCCGTGGGCGCGAGCGAAAGCTTCCAGGAACTTGCCAACGTTCTTCTTCGGCAACTTGTCGAGGTTCGAAGGCATCTTGGGCGCTGTGCCCCGGCGCCTATGACGTCTGCCCACGTACCTGACAGTGTCACGTCCCACCTCAAGCTGCCTGGATGTACGCGCACGGCCAGCGTCTATCAAATAGACGCAGCCGCCGTGGTCTCGCTCAATCTTCACCTGCCCGGCGGAGATACCTAATTTGCGGAAAAGCTCCTGCACGACAACCTCAGGTGGGGCCAGCAATTCGGCTTTGCCGCCGGAATCTTTTCGCGCTCTCGCGAAGACCCCCCTATCAAGGCGCATCAAGATACCTTCATCGACCAGTCTGCCCAAAGCCGCAGTGAGTTGCGACCGACCTCCCAATCGACGAAGTTCGGAACGCAGAATCACCTGATCGCTCCGGCTGCAGACCGAAGTTCGCACCCTATCCAGCACGACCATAATTCTCTCGCCTCCCTCACTTCAGGCCAGCGCTCATTTTACCATTTCCTCTTTTTTTTCATGCAATTGCACATCTCCTGCCCCCCCTCCGCGGACCAGCCGGCGCACCTCATCGTCCCGCGCATCATGCATTCAGTGCAGCCACAATCCACCTGTTGCGGCTGCGAGCCGATTTCTGACCAACACGTCGCAGGCTCTGCGCGGAATTCTGCGAACCAACACCGCCCAATTCGTCAGCAAGACAAGCCATTTCTCGGCCAGCCAGGGGCAACGATCCAATTGGGAGCCTTTTACAGGAACGCCTTCAAGCTCACCGCAGGATCGGCGAGCCGCGCCGGATCGAGCACGGCCTCCGCCGCGATCAGCCGTCGGCATGCGCCGATGTCGCGCCCGGCGTTCACCGAAGCGGCCGCGACGAGCTTGCCGTCCGCATCGAGCCCGAACACGCCGAACGGGCCGTTCAGCGGATCGCCACGCACCACCGTCGTCCGCTCGCTGCCAAACAGCCCGAGCATCTGCAGGTTGCAGTCGTACTGATCCGACCACAGCCACGGCATTTCCGCATAAGTCTCGTCCGCGCCGAGCACGTTCGCCGCGGCGACGGCCGGCTGGTTCTCCGCGACCTGCCACGATTCGATCCGCACGTGCCGCCCGAGCAGCGGATTGAAGTGCATCGTCACCTCGCCCGTCGCGTAGATCGCCGGATCGGCCGTGCGGCAGCCCGCGTCGACGCGCACGCCGTTGTCGACGTCGAGCCCTGCCGCGGCGGCAAGCTCGACGTTCGGCACGACGCCGATGCCGACGACCACCACATCGGCCGCCACGTCGCCGCGGTCCGTCTCGACCACCGCGCCGCCGGACGCACTGCGCCGGATCGCGCGCGGCAGCGTCGACAGCCGGAACGCGACGCCGCGCCCGTCGTGCAGGTTCTGCGCAAATGTGCCGACCACTTCCGGCAATGCGCGCTGCAGCAGGCACGCGGCCGGATCGATCACCGTCACCGCGCAGCCGAGCTGACGCGCGGCTGCCGCCACCTCGAGACCGATGAACCCGCCGCCGAGCACCGCAACGTGACGCCCCGGCGCGAGCGCCGCACGCAGCGCGCGCGCATCAGCGACCGTGCGCACGTAATGCAGCGGCACGCCCGCGTCCACGGGCCCGCCGAACGTGCGAACCCGCGAGCCCGTCGCGAGCACGAGCCGCCGGTACGGCAGCGCGGCACCGTCGTCGAGCCGCACGCGTTGCGCATCCCGCTCGATCGCGTCGACCCGCGTACCGAGCCGCAGCTCGATCCGTTGCGCGCCGTACCACGCGGCATCGCGTATGAACGCACGCGCTTCGCCGCCGTCGCTCAGCAGCGCGTCCTTCGACAACGCGGGCCGGTCGTAAGGCAGATCGCGCTCCGCGCCGATCATCACGATGCGCGCGTCGGCGTCGCGCGCGCGCAGCGCCTCGGCGGCACGCCGCGCGGCGTGCCCGGCGCCGACGATCACGATCGGATCAGCCGACATTGACTTCCACCTGTCCGTCGACGATACGGATCGGATAGGTCCGCACCGGTTCCGTGATCGGCGCGCATTTCGGCGCGCCGGTGCGGATGTCGATCAGCCCCTGATGCAGCGGGCATTCGACGCAGCCGTCCTCGACATAGCCTTCCGACAGCCGCGCGTGGCCATGCGTGCAGAGGTCGTGCATCGCGAACAGTTCGTCGCCGATCCGGAACACCGCGATCGGTTTCTGTCCGGCGACGCGTGCCGCCGGTTCGTCTTCGGAGAATTCGTCGACGGCGCCGAGCGAATGCCACTCGGTCAGTGTTGCTTGAGTCATGTCGTTCCTCACACTCAGATCGGGGTGGCCAGCAGCGTCTGCACACGCGACGTGTCGTAAATCACGCGCTTGGTCTTGTAGCGCAGGCCGTTGGGCGTGCGCACGACCGTGTCGTAGTACTTGCCGGCCTGGTAGACGTTCGATTCGCCGTTGCTGCGCGTCTGCACGACGACGTAGTTGCTTTCGGTGTCGATCTCGCCATCGCGCGCCGCGACGATCGTCAGCCCCGACGTCATGTGCCGGTATGTGTGCTCTTCGTAAATGTTCGCGTGCCGCAGCGACACGACGCGGTCGCGCAGCATCCGCTGGTTCGTGCAGTACACGATCCCGACCGGCAGCCCGAGGTCGGCGTTTTCCTTCGGCACGATCTCGTACCTGCAGTCCTCGGTGAACATCTCCGGCCACTGCTCGAGCCGGTTATTGTCGAGATGGCCGATGTAGCGGTTCTGCAGCATAGAGATCTCGAACCACGTCTTCATGTCTTCCGTCAGGTTTTCCATCATTGCGCGCTCCCGCTTCAATAGCCCATCAGCTTCTGGTAGCCGACCCAGAACTTGCGGATCAGGCTTTCGGTGATCACCGTGTCCTGCTGGTCCGGATTGCCGCGCGACATCTCGATCACCGACGTCGCGTCGCCGTCGCGCACCGTGCCGCGCTGCACGAGCTCGGTCGCCTCGGTGTCTTCCATCGAGATATAGCCGGCCGGCCCGACGAGGTTCGCCTGCTTGATGCGCAGCTCGCGCAGCTCGGGCGTGTCGTCCGTATAGCCGAAGAAATGGAAGATCAGCTCGAAGTTGTCGGGCCCCTTCGGCAGGATCTGCCGCGCGACCAGCGTGTTGTGGATCTGCTGGATCACGAGCTGCGGGAAGATCGGCTGGATGTGGTTCGTACAGTCCTCGTCGTATTCGGATACGAGATCGAGAATCGATTCGTCCTCCAGATGAAAACCTTCATCGAACGAGCGGATGTTCTGCTGCTTGTACGCCGCCGACGTGTCGTCGCCCGTCTTCGTCACGGTAATGATGCTGTGCAGCCCGTGGTTCGCATCCGGAATCGAACGCGCCTTCATGCCGACGCGGAAGATGTTGAAGGTCGTATGGAACAGATGCAGCATGCTCGCGTGATACGGGTCCTTCACGTTCTCCATGTACAGCTTCCAGTTCGACTTCGAGTACTGACGCGTGCAGCCGAGATACTCGATCGGCTTGTGGAAGATCCGGTCGATCCACGGACGCATCTGCTCGCCGAGATAGTCGGGCAGAGGCGCGACGTCGTCGCTGAAGGTTGCGAACACGAGGCCGCGATAGCTGTCGACGCGCAGCTTGCGCAGCCCGTGCTGCTTCGGATCGAAGTCCGCCGGCATCCCGCTCATCCCCTTCTGGCCGCGCCGGAACGGCACGCCGAGCAGGTTGCCGGTGTTGTCGAAGCTCCACTGGTGATAGACGCACGTGTGCGACGTGGCATTGCCGCGCGCCTTGCGGCACACCTGCGCGCCGCGATGCGCGCAGCGGTTCACCCACGCGGCGAGCGAGCCGTCGTCGGCGCGCGTGACGACGACGGGCGTGTCGCCGACGAACGTGCTCTTGAAGTCGCCCGGGTTCGGGATCTCCGCTTCCAGCGCGACGAAATTCCACGTCGGGCCGCGGAAGATGCGCTCCTGCTCGCGGTCGTAGACGGCGCGCGAGCTGAACACCTTGTACGGCACGCGCGAGCCGTCTTCGTGCGGAAACGTCACGTCGGACGCGTTGTCGCGCGCCGCAAACAGGACTGGCGATTCGGTCTGCTCCATGTCGGACTCCTTGTCGATCCGGTTGGGTAGTTCTGATGGAGCCGATTTTTGAAAAGCTAAAATTCGCCGTCTATCCGGAATCTGCAATTGCGGCGGCGCAGTATCCACTTCCGGCAGGTTTCTGCGCTAGGATGGCGGCACACATGACGCCGGCGCGCGATCCCGCCCCATTCGCGGAATCGAAGCGCGCGTCCAAGAACAGGCTGATGCCCATGTCCCCAACGTCGTTCGAGCCGTTCGCGCTGCGTGCGCACCGGCTGTTCGAATCCCGCGATCTCGACGAGACGCGCGAGCGGATCTCGCGCGTGATGCAGCCGCACGCGCTGCAGCCGCGCGGCCGCGTGCACGGCGCGTCGCATATGGATTTCGTGCGGATCGGCGGGCTCGGGATCGGCACGATCGCGTTCGGCGACGCGATGCGCGTGCAGGTCGACGCAGTCGACGGCTATTACCTGCTGATGTTCTGCCTGTCGGGGCAGGCCGACGTGCGGGCGATGGGCCGGCAGGTCGGCGTTGACGCGCAGACCGGCATCCTGTGCGCGCCCGGCGAGCGCTTCGACGCGCAGTTGTCGGCCGACTGCGAGCAGTTCGTGCTGCGCATCGACGCGTCCACCGTCGCCGCACTGACCGGCGATCCGCGCGCGACGCTCGACCCCGTGCTGCGCGTGAGCGACGCGGCGCTCGCCGCATGGCGCCAGCAGCTGATGCTGGTCGCGGGCTCGCCGGACCTGCTGGAACGCGCGAACGCGAATCCGCGCGTCGCATCGCAACTCGAACACCTGCTGATCGACCTGCTCATCGAAGGGCATCCGCCATCGGCCGTGCCCGCGTCGCGCCACGACCCGGCGCCGGGCTTCGTGCGGCGCGCGCAGGAATTCGTCGCCGCCCACTACGCGCAACCGCTGCAGCTCGCCGATATCGTCCGCGCGGCCGGCGTGCCGGAGCGCACGCTGCGCGACGCGTTCATCCAGTTTCGCGCGATGAGCCCGATGCAATACCTGCGCCACACGCGGCTCGAGCACGCGCGCGAACTGCTGCGCGCCGCGGACACCGAGCGGCGGATCGCGGACATCGCGCTCGATTGCGGCTTCACGCACCTCGGACGCTTTGCGATCGCGTATCGGGAGACGTTCGGGGAATTGCCTTCGGAGACGCTCGACGGGAAGCGCTGACGCGGCCGCGCCACGTCGGCGTGGGGGTTCGGGCTCGACCGTTAGTTGCGATCTCTAGCGCCAAAGCCAGCACCAAAGCCAGCGTCAGCCCGCCGGCGCGATCATCGCGCGAGCGATCGCGCAGAACGCCGCCGTCGCGGGGCTTTCGTCATGCACGCGGCGGCTCATGATGATCGGCGACGTCGCGACCGGCTCCGGCAGCCGGCGGTAAACGACGCCCTTCACCCGCACGCCCTCGACGCTTTCCGGCACCAGCGACACGCCGACCTCCGCGGCCACCAGCCCGAGCGCCGTCTGCAGCTCGCGCACCTCATGCACGGCGGCCGGCGCGAGGCCGCCGTCGCGCAGCGCGGACAACTGCTGGTCCGCGAAACTCGGCCGCGGCGTGCTCGGATAGACGATCAGCGTCTCGCCCGCGACGTCGGCCAGCGCGAGCGGCCGGTCCGGATCGGCGAGCGGATGGCCGGCCGGCAACGCCGCGATCAGCTTCTCCTCGATCAGCGCCTCGCGCACGAGCTGGTCGTCGTCGAACCGCAGTCGACCAAAACCGATATCGATCCGCCCGCCTTTCAGCGCGCCGAGCTGCTCGAGCGTGAACATTTCGATCAGCGACAGCTCGACGCCCGGCTGCGCCTCGCGGAATGCGCGGATCACGTCCGGCAGCGCGCCATACAGCGTCGACGGCACGAAGCCGATCACGATCCGCTCCGACATCTGTGCAAGCCGCCGCGTCAGCGGGCCGAGCTCGTCGGCCTGGTCGACGAGCCGCTTCGCCTGCGCATAGAACACCCGCCCCGCCTCGGTCAGCTTCAGCGGCCGCGCGCCGCGCTCGAACAGCGGCAGGCCGATTTCGTCCTCGATCGCCTGCAGCTGACGGCTCAGCGGCGGCTGCGTCATGTGCAGGCGCTCGGCCGCCCGCGTGATGTTCATCTCTTCGGCGACGGCAATGAAATACCGGAGCTGACGCAATTCCATTGCATACCTCGAAAGTATGGAAGTAGTCGGAAAGAGTGTTGGACGCCGCCGGGCGGATATTCCTACCATGTGCACCAACAGGAGGAATCGCATGATAGCAACTGCCGCCACCATCGACCGCGTCGAGACGCTGCTCGTCGATGTACCGACGATCCGCCCGCACAAGCTGTCGGTCGCCACGATGAATTGCCAGACCCTCGTGCTGGTCCGCATTCGATGCTCGGACGGTATCGAAGGCGTCGGCGAGGGCACGACGATCGGCGGCCTCGCGTACGGCGAGGAAAGTCCGGAAAGCATCAAGGTCAACATCGACACCTATTTCGCGCCGCTGCTGCAGGGCATGGACGCGACCCGCCCGGGCGCCGCGATGGCGCGTGTGCGCAAGCTGTTCCAGGGCAACCGCTTTGCGAAGTGCGCGCTCGAGACCGCGCTGTTCGACGCGCAGGCGCGCCGCCTCGGCGTGCCGCTGTCCGAGCTGTTCGGCGGCCGCACGACCGACGCGGTGGACGTCGCGTGGACGCTCGCGAGCGGCGACACGCAGCGCGACATCGCGGAAGCCGAGGCGATGCTCGAAGCGCGCCGCCATCGCGCGTTCAAGCTGAAGATCGGCTCGAACGCGGTGGCCGACGACGTCGCGCACGTGATCGCGATCAAGCGCGCGCTCGGCGAGCGCGGCGACGTGCGGATCGACGTGAACCAGGCGTGGACCGAAACCGACGCGATCTGGGCCGGCCCGCGTCTCGCGGAGGCCGGCGTGAGCCTCGTCGAACAGCCGATCGCCGCGACCAACCGCGCGGGCCTGAAGCGTCTCACGCAGCTCGCGCAGATTCCGATCATGGCCGACGAGGCGCTGCACGGTGTCGTCGACGCGTTCAGGCTCGCGCAGGACCGCGCGGCCGACGTGTTCGCGGTGAAGATCGCGCAGTCGGGCGGCCTGCAGGGCGCGGCGAGCGTCGCGGCGATCGCGGCGGCGGCCGGCATCGGCCTGTACGGCGGCACGATGCTCGAAGGCGCGGCCGGCACGATGGCGTCCGCGCAACTGTTCAGCACGTTCGGTTCGCTGCAATGGGGCACCGAGCTGTTCGGCCCGCTGTTGCTGACCGAGGAAATCCTCGTCGAGCCGCTGCGCTACCAGGATTTCAAGCTGCACCTGCCGGCTGCGCCCGGCCTCGGCATCACCTTCGACTGGGCCCGCATCGAACGGATGCGACGCGACGCCCGCTGATTCCCCACACGACACCCGATATTGGAGACACGCATGAACAAGGACGCCATCGACGCACTGCTGCAGACCTTCGACGATGCGGCTGAAAAGCCCGGCAACCCGCGCGTGCGCGCGATCGTCAACCGGATCGTGAAGGATCTGTGCTACACGATCGAGGATTTCGACGTGCAGCCGAGCGAGTTCTGGACTGCGCTCAACTACCTGAACGAAGCCGGCAGGGAGTTCGGCCTGATCGCCGCGGGCCTCGGCCTCGAGCGCTTCCTCGACGTGCGGATGGACGAAGCCGAAGAGAAGGCCGGCTTCCACGGCGGCACGCCGCGCACGATCGAAGGCCCGCTGTATGTAGCCGGTGCGCCGGAATCGGTCGGCTTCGCGCGGCTCGACGACGGCACCGATCCGGGCCAGACGCTCGTGATGCGCGGCCAGGTGCTCGGCGACGACGGCGCGCCGCTCGCGAACGCGCTCGTCGAGGTGTGGCACGCGAACCATCTCGGCAACTATTCGTACTTCGATCAATCTCAGCCCGCGTTCAACCTGCGCCGCTCGATCCGCACCGATGCCGAAGGCCGCTACAGCTTCCGCAGCGTGCTGCCGGTCGGCTACAGCGTGCCACCGGGCAGCAAGACCGAGCAGCTGCTCGACCAGCTCGGCCGTCACGGCCATCGTCCCGCGCACATCCACTTCTTCGTTTCCGCGGACGGCTATCGTAAGCTGACGACGCAGATCAACATCGAAGGCGATCCGCATATCTGGGACGACTTCGCATTCGCGACGCGCGAAGGGCTGATTCCGAAGATCAAGCAGGCCGAAGGCGCGCAAGGCCAGCCGTATGGCGTCGATGGCCAGTTCGCGCTGATCGACTTCGACTTCACGCTGCTCAAGGATCGCGCGAACGTGCCCGAGAGTGAAGTCGAACGCCTGCGCGCGCAGGCCTGACGGACGTCGCAGAAAAACATAACGCAAGGAGCAAGTGATGCTGTTTCATGTGGAAATGACCGTCCATCTGCCGGCCGACATGGATCCGGTCAAGGCGGCGACGCTGAAGGCCGAAGAGAAGGCCATGTGCCAGCGCCTGATGCACGAAGGGGTCTGGCGGCATCTGTGGCGGATCGCCGGGCGGTATGCGAACGTCAGCATCTTCGACGTCGAGAGCGTGCAGCAGCTGCATGACCTGTTGAGCCAGTTGCCGCTGTTTCCGTATATGGATGTCGAGGTGCGGGCGCTGTGCCGGCATCCTTCGTCGATTCGGGAAGACGATCGGTAAGCGAGCGGTGCAACGCGGCAGTCGGCGGACGGCCGCGAGCGATCGCGATGCGGGCGACCTGTGATCCGATCCAGGTCGCCCGCTTCACGTCACGGTGCCGGGACGCGCACGTCCCGACGCCGGAGCCCGGCTTGTTGCCGACGGGCGCGGGCATCAAGCACTCGCGACCGCCATTGATCGGGTTTCAGCGCCCCGCTGTCTCCACATGCGCCGCGAACCCCACCTTCTCGGGCGCGATTTCGGCCCTTAGCGTCAGCGCCGGAATCTCGTAATCGCCGAAATTCTGCCGCCTGAACGGAATCGGCGGCGTCTCCCACAGACTGTCCAGACGCTCGCCGAGCGCATCGCGCGTCTGCGCAAACCGCGCATCATCCATTTTTCCGGACCGGTAGATCACGAACGGCGGCAGCACGTCGAAGCCCGGGTAAAACAGAATCCCGTGCTGGATCGGGAACAGCACATCGTCGATCGCGCCGTTGATGCCGCGCGGGCTGTAGTGCGATTCCCAGCCGCCCGTCGTGACGAGCACCATTGCGCGCTTGCCCGCGAGCGAGCCTTCGCCATACCGGTTGCCCCAGTGCGTGTCCGAATGCTCGCCAACCCCGTATGCAAAGCCGTACGCATACACGCGCTCGACCCAGCCCTTCATGATCGCCGGCATCGAGAACCACCACAGCGGAAACTGCAGGATCACCGTATCGGCCCACTTCAGCTTCGCCTGTTCGCGCGCGATGTCGTCGCGTTGCGTGCCTTGCTCGAACGCGCGCTTCGAGTCGAGCGACGGATCGAAACGCGCTTGCGCGTGACGATCCGTCACGTCGTCCGCATCGAGCGTCGCTTTCCAGTTCATCGCGTACAGGTCAGACACCTGCACCGTATGGCCGGCTGCTTCGAGACGCTGCACGGCGAAATCCCGCAGCGCGCCGTTCAGCGAGCGTGGCTCGGGGTGGGCATAGACGACAAGAACATTCATGATCGGGCATCCGTTGCTTGAATGTCAGCAGGATGCCGAATCGAACGGTATATTAGAAATGAATTTCCGATATTCCAGCTATAGCCATGACTAATCTCAGACGTCTGGACCTGAACCTGCTCGTCACGCTCGACGTGCTGCTGTCCGAGCACAACGTCACGCGCGCGGCCGAGAAACTGAACGTGTCGCAGCCGTCGGTCAGCGTGCAGTTGCAGAAGCTGCGCGACGTGTTCGGGGATCCGCTGCTGCTGCCCGGCCCGCGCGGAATGCGGCCGACCGCGCGCGCCGAAGCGCTGCGCGAGCCGCTGCGGGAAGCGCTCGAAGCGGTCGAGCGCGCAGTGCTGCCTGCGACGCCGTTCGATCCCGCGACCGCGACGAACACCTGGAGCGTCGCTGCCACCGACTACGGCGAATCGACGATCGTGCTGCCGGCGCTGCGCACGCTGCGGTCCGCCGCGCCCGGCACGCGGCTCGCGGTCGTCGAACTCGCGCCGCCGCACATCGGGAAACAGGCGGAACGCAGCGAGATCGACCTGGCGTTTCACACGACCGAAGGTTCGCCGGCGGGCATGCGGCGTTTGCCGCTGTTCGTCGAACGCTATGTGCTCGTCGGCCGCGCCGGGCATCCGAAGCTCAGGCGCCGGCCCACGCTCGCGCAATTCGGCGCGCTCGAGCACGTGATCGTGTCGCCCGACGGCGGCGGCTTTGCCGGCGTGACGGATGAAGCGCTCGCGCAATGCGGCGCCGCGCGCCGTGTGGTGCTCTCGGTGCCGCATTTCCTGTTCGCGATCTCGGCCGTCGCCCATACCGACCTCGTCGCGATGGCGCCCGAGCGCCTCGTGCGCGACGCGCCCGCGCTGCGGATCGTCGACGCGCCCGTCGAAGTGCCCGGCTACGAGATGTCGATGCTATGGCACGAGCGCTCGCACCGCGACCCGGCCCACCGCTGGCTGCGCGAAACCATCGCGACATCGGTGTGAACTAGTACAACATCCCGTAAATAGATTGAATAAATAACTGCCTCGGTTATCATGTCTGGATGAGCCGAGGCCGACATGCAACGCCAGTGAAGCTGGCGAATAAAGAACGACAGGAACTGCGATCGCT
>NZ_QTQP01000188.1 GCF_003854275.1 Burkholderia sp. Bp8963 | reverse complement strand
GCGCGCGCCGCCGCGCGCACGCTGTCGGCGGTACCCGCGGACACGATATCGACCATGTCGAGGATCGCCTGCGTGACGTTGCCCGTCATCACGGTATTCGGCACGCCCGGACGCTGGATCAGCCGCGGATGCGCGTTCTGCACGCCCATTGCGAACGCGCCGAGGATGCCCGCGACGACGGCCGGCAGGCCGTCGGGGCTGCTGACCGGCGTCGCCCAGACACCGGCCACGCAGAAGCCGAACATCAGCGCGGCCTGCACCGCATGCAGCACGCGCGCGCCCTGGCGGGCGTACCGATCGGACAGCGAGCGCACCAGCAGGCTGCTGAACACCACGCCACCGACGAATGCCGGGAACACGATCAGTTTCAGGAAGATGCCCTGGCCAAAGCCCGCGATGCCGGCCCCGATCAGCACGAAGTTGCCGGTTACGTGCGCGGTGAACAGCCCGAACAGCGCGACGAAGCTGAGCGTATCGACGAAGCCGGCGATCGCAGCAAGGATCGTGTCCTCGGATTTCATTTCG
>NZ_QTQP01000187.1 GCF_003854275.1 Burkholderia sp. Bp8963 | reverse complement strand
TCACAGGTCGTCTGCCGCCTCTCCAAGTCTGGTCGTAGCAGGCGACAGGTAAGGAACATTACTTTGCATGACGAAATGTATATCTCAGACGGGGCTTGACTTCTGACTCCCCATAGAAGGGTCTGTTTACATACGGAACGCACATGCGAATGCCCGAAATCGCTCGTAGGGCAAGAAGCGAGGAGCGCCGTTTGGCCGCGCCAAACAAGCGACGAGCGACGCCGCCATACGGGCGATTTCGGGCATTCCCCTGGAATGAATTTTCAATTTGGGGTTGCCACGAGAACGGCCGCTCGCCGCGTTGCGCTCCTTGGCGATACGTCCAGTATTCGCTGCGTCGCGCGCCTCGCGAGCGGCCGTTCTCGTGGCAACGCATGTGCGTTCCGTATGTAAACAGACCCTAGGAGTCTGGGCGGCAGAAGTCAATTCCTGGTCATCGGGCAAGGGAGGTGGCGCGTTATGAGCAGATGAGCGCGAATTACCTCCCCTATGAGCCGCAGCAAATGCTGCTGCTACCTGAAGCCCTG
>NZ_QTQP01000186.1 GCF_003854275.1 Burkholderia sp. Bp8963 | reverse complement strand
TTGACCCTATAACGAGTCTGTCTCGTTACAGGTTGAGTTCTCGCGTTGTGCCGTATTCCAATTGAGCCGAACATTGAAGTTCGAATCATCTTGAGATACATCGATACAATCACAACCCGGATAGTTTCCACGTCCATCTCAAAGACGCTTCCGCTATCCAAATTACTTACTTCTTCCAGATTGTTAAAGAACGACAGCCGATATGGTGTTACTCATATCACTCTGACTGGCTCAATCGCCAATGCAAAGCGCTCGCTGAATTTTTCAGCAAACTCTTAGCATTGAAGATTGGTGGAGGCAGACGGGATCGAACCGACGACCCCCTGCTTGCAAAGCAGGTGCTCTCCCAGCTGAGCTATGCCCCCATCTACAGAGACTTCCCAGGTTTCTTACGTCAGACAATGGTGGGTCTGGTTGGATTCGAACCAACGACCCCCGCCTTATCAAGACGGTGCTCTAACCGACTGAGCTACAGACCCCTGAGTCTGTCTTTAAATTTACAGCCGATAAGCGTGAGCGCTCAATTGTT
>NZ_QTQP01000185.1 GCF_003854275.1 Burkholderia sp. Bp8963 | reverse complement strand
AGAAGCGGGCGCTGACCTACAAGAACGGGCAGCTTCGCTTCAACGGCATCAATATCGGCTTGTGGGACTCCTACGGTCTTTCGAAGTACGAACTCGGTGCAGGCAGCTTCAACGAGGACTCGCGCGGTCGCTGGTACGTCAATATCGCCGTGAAAGTTAAGGTCGAAGAAGCGCGGGTGCCGGACGGAGCGTCGGTGCTCGGAATCGACCTGGGCCTGAAGACGATGGCTGCGTACAGCGACGGCACTGACTTCGATATGCCGAAGTGGTATCGGCAGGCCGAAGAGAAACTGGGCATCGCACAGCGGGCGAACAAGAAGCGCCTGGTCAAGACGATCCATGCCCGTATCGCAAACCAGCGCAAAGACGCCATCCATAAGGAAACGACGGCGCTGGTTCAGAGACATGCAGCAATCTTCGTAGGCAACGTGAGCGCGAAAGCAATGGCTAAAACGAACGGCAAGTCCGTTCTCGATGCCTCGTGGACGACGTTCAGGACACAACTCAAGTACAAGGCCATTGGGCATTGC
>NZ_QTQP01000184.1 GCF_003854275.1 Burkholderia sp. Bp8963 | reverse complement strand
GAGATCGGCTACGCGGCGTCGTTCCTCGAGTGGTTCGCGGAAGAAGGCAAGCGCGTGTACGGCGACACGATCCCGACGCCGGCGAACGACAAACGCATCGTCGTGACGAAGGAAGCGATCGGCGTGTGCGCGGCGATCACGCCGTGGAACTTCCCGGCGGCGATGATCACCCGCAAGGTCGGCCCGGCGCTCGCGGCAGGCTGCCCGATCGTCGTGAAGCCGGCCGAGGCGACGCCGTTCTCCGCGCTCGCGATGGCCGTGCTGGCCGAGCGCGCGGGCGTGCCGGCCGGCGTGTTCAGCGTCGTCACGGGCGACCCGAAGGCGATCGGCGGCGAGCTGACGTCGAACCCGGTCGTGCGCAAGCTGTCGTTCACGGGCTCGACGCCGGTCGGCCGGCTGCTGATGGCGCAGTGCGCGCCGACGGTCAAGAAGGTGTCGCTGGAGCTGGGCGGCAACGCGCCGTTCATCGTGTTCGACGACGCCGATCTCGACGCGGCCGTGCAGGGCGCGATCGCATCGAAGTATCGCAA
>NZ_QTQP01000183.1 GCF_003854275.1 Burkholderia sp. Bp8963 | reverse complement strand
TCGGCGTTCGCGCTGAAGATCGATTTCGAGCGTCTCGCGAAGATCGCGAAGTCGGTCGGCGCGTACCTGATGGTCGACATGGCGCACTACGCGGGCCTGATCGCCGCGGGCGTCTACCCGAACCCGGTGCCGCACGCCGATTTCGTCACGACCACCACGCACAAGAGCCTGCGCGGCCCGCGCGGCGGCGTGATCCTGATGAAGGCCGAGTACGAGAAGCAGATCAACTCGGCGATCTTCCCGGGCATCCAGGGCGGTCCGCTGATGCACGTGATCGCCGCGAAGGCGGTCGCGTTCAAGGAAGCGCTGTCGCCGGAATTCAAGGCATACCAGCAGAAGGTGGTCGATAACGCGCGCGTGCTGGCGGAAACGCTGGTCAAGCGCGGCCTGCGCATCGTGTCGGGCCGCACCGAAAGCCACGTGATGCTGGTCGACCTGCGCGCGAAGAACATCACCGGCAAGGCCGCGGAAGCCGCGCTCGGCGCCGCGCACATCACGGTCAACAAGAACGCGATCCCGAACGATCCGGAAAAGCCGTTCGTGAC
>NZ_QTQP01000182.1 GCF_003854275.1 Burkholderia sp. Bp8963 | reverse complement strand
TGAGACGAACCATTTGTCGCAGGCCTGGCTCACGGTGACGTTCTTCAGCGTACCGAGCACGTCCCGGCTCTTGCGATAGCGCAGCCAGCCGAGCTTGGGCAGGAAGATCCGGCTGTTGGCCTGGTCGAGCTTGATCTGCTTCGGATCGGGGTAGCGAAAGCTCTCGCGCCGGCCCTTCTTCTTGAAGCGCGGGAAGTCGGCCCGCTTGGCGAAGAAGTTGGTATAGGCCCGTTCCAGATCCTTCAGCGATTGTTGCAGCGGATGCGTCGGCGCCGCTTTGAGCCACGGCGTTTCCGTGCCGTTGCGCCACCCGGTGAGCTGCTGGCACAGCCCGGCATAGCCCAGCTTCTTCTCGCCGCGCTCGTAGCGCGCCTTCTGCAACGCCAGTGCCTTGTTGAACACGAAGCGACACGCTCCGGCGAAGCGGCGCATGTCGCGCGCCTGCTCGCCAGTCGGCATCAGTTCGAATCGGAAGGCCTGAAGACATTGCATACGCTGAGCGTATCACCCACCACTTACGCGTTGTCAAGGACGCCTGCGGCGTC
>NZ_QTQP01000181.1 GCF_003854275.1 Burkholderia sp. Bp8963 | reverse complement strand
AACGGAGGCCGTCCGCGCTTGCCTTCCGGCGCATACGGCGCGATCAGCATCACCAGGTCGGTCCACGGCACCACCCGGTTCATCTCGTCCAGAAATTCGCGCTTGCGTGTGCGCTTCGTCGACAGGTTCAGTCCAAGGTCAGCTTGTTTCATGTGCCACATGCTCTCCCGCTCGGCGATTCATTGCAAGCACATACGCAGGCGAGTTGTGCAGTGTTTCCTTAGTGGTGGGGCGGTCATAGCCGGCCCGCCACTAACGCAATGCGAAACGCCTTTTATCTCCGGCCACAATAGGCTTCATACGCAAGGCATCGTGCTGTGAACTGCGCACATCATCTTATTGGTTGGCATACAGCAAGCGCACCAGTATGGTCGCGAGGTTGGTCTGCGTCGTAGCGTTGTGAACAGGAGTGCTCGTCGCCTGTAAACCCATTCCATTACACACAAGTCTGATGCTCAATCTCGCGCATGTACCTGATGCCAGCAACGAAGTCCACTATTCGCTGCATGCCTAGCCAGATGGTTTTGACGCCAGGTTCGCCGTCGCCTTTGCGCGC
>NZ_QTQP01000180.1 GCF_003854275.1 Burkholderia sp. Bp8963 | reverse complement strand
TCCAGCGCATCGAGGTTCACGCAGACGCGCATCTCGGCGAGCACTGGCAGTTCTTCGCGCAGCTCGCGGATGCGCGCGCGTTCGGCAAGAACACGGTGACACCGGTCGACAAGAACCTGCTCGATCTCGAGCAGGCGTTCGTAACCTATACGGGCGGGCTCGGCGGCGGCACGTTCAAGTTTCGCGTCGGCCGGCAGCAGATGGCGTTCGACCTGCAGCGCTTCATCTCGGTGCGCGACGGCCCGAACGTGCGCCAGTCGTACGACGCGGTCTGGGTCGACTACGAGTACCAGAAATGGCGCTTCATCGCGTACGCGACACAACCGGTGCAGAACCGCAACCAGTCCACGTTCGACGACGTGTCGAACCGCGATCTCACGTTCAGCGGCGTGCGCTTCGAGCGGCAGTCGGTCGGGCCCGGCGACCTGTCCGGCTACTGGTCGCGTTACAACCGCAACAACGCGCGTTTCATCGATGCGAGCGGCCCCGAGCATCGCGACGTGTGGGACCTGCGCTATTCCGGCACGCGCGGCCGCTTCGATTGGGATATCGAAGCGATGCTGCAGACGGG
>NZ_QTQP01000179.1 GCF_003854275.1 Burkholderia sp. Bp8963 | reverse complement strand
CGAGGCTGTTGTTGGTGGTGGTCAGGCTCGTCGACAGCGAGCCCACGCCGCTCTGCGCGGTGCTGATCCCCGCCGCGGCCGACGTCGACAGGCTCGTCACGGTGCTGTTGGTCGTATTCAGGCCCGTCGACAGCGAAACCACGTCGCTCGATTCCAGCGTCGACAGTGCACCGAGGCTGCTGTTGGTGGTGGTCAGGCTGGTCGACAGCGACCCCACGCCGCTTTGTGCGGTGCTGATCCCGGCCGCGGCCGACGTCGACAGGCTCGTCACGGTGCTGTTGGTCGTATTCAGGCCGGTCGACAGTGAAACCACATCGCTCGATTCCAGCGTCGACAGTGCACCGAGGCTGTTGTTGGTGGTGGTCAGGCTGGTCGACAGCGAACCTACGCCGCTTTGTGCGGTGCTGATGCCGGCTGCCGCCGACGTCGACAGGCTCGTCACGGTGCTGTTGGTCGTATTCAGGCCGGTCGACAGCGAAACCACATCGCTCGATTCCAGCGTCGACAGTGCACCGAGGCTGCTGTTGGTGGTGGTCAGGCTGGTCGACAACGAACCCACGCCGCTTTGCGCGGTGCTGATCCCCGCCGCCGTAGAAGTCGACAGACTCGTCACGGTGCTGTTGGTCGTGTTCAAGCCCGT
>NZ_QTQP01000017.1 GCF_003854275.1 Burkholderia sp. Bp8963 | reverse complement strand
CGAACTGGCGGAACGCTTCCTTGAAGCCCGGCGTCGCGGTCACCTCGCCGTCCTTCCAGCTGCTCGGGTTGCGATCGCCGTCGACGTTCAGCGGCGCCAGCACTTCGCCGCAGAATTTCGCGGATTCATCGAGCACGGCCTGTGCGGTGTCGAAGCCTGCGTCCTCGAAACCCGGCAGCTGCGCGACGGCGTCGATGCCGGCCAGTTCCTTCAGCACGAACAGCATGTCCTTGACCGGTGCGGCGTAACTCATGTTGCTCCTCCGTCTTCTGCTTATGGCGCAAAAAAAGGGGCGCTCGTCGCGCCCCTCGTGTCGTGTGCTTATCGCTGAAGCATCATGCGCAGCGCATCGCGCCGCGTCAGCCCAGTTCGTTCACGAGCTCCGGCACGAGCGTGAACAGATCGCCGACGAGGCCGTAGTCAGCCACGCTGAAGATCGGTGCTTCGGGATCCTTGTTGATCGCGACGATCACCTTCGAATCCTTCATGCCGGCCAGATGCTGGATTGCACCCGAGATGCCGACCGCGATGTACAGCTGCGGTGCGACGATCTTGCCGGTCTGGCCGACCTGATAGTCGTTCGGCACGTAGCCGGCATCGACTGCCGCGCGCGATGCGCCGAGCGCAGCCGACAGCTTGTCGGCCAGCGGCTCCAGCACCTTCGTGTAGTTCTCGCCGCTGCCCAGACCGCGGCCGCCCGACACGATGATGCTTGCCGACGTCAGCTCCGGACGGTCCAGCTTCGTCACTTCACGGCTGACGAATTGCGACTTGCCTGCATCGGCTGCTGCTTCGATCTTGTCGACCGCCGCGCTGCCGCCTTCGGCCGCCACCGGATCGAAACCGGTTGCACGCACCGTGATCACCTTGATCGGGTCGCTCGATTGAACCGTCGCGATCGCGTTGCCTGCGTAGATCGGGCGCTCGAACGTGTCGGCCGAATCGACCGCCGTGATGTCCGAAATCTGCGCGACGTCCAGCTTCGCGGCGATGCGCGGCGCGATGTTCTTGCCGTAGGCGGTAGCCGGCGCGAGGATGTGCGAATAGTCCTTCGCGATGTTCAGTGCGGTCGCTTCGACGTTTTCCGCGAGGCCCGCTTCGAGTTGCGGCGCGTCAGCCAGCAGCACCTTCGAAACGCCTGCAATCTTTGCTGCCGCGTCGGCCGCGCCCTGCGCGTTGTGACCCGCGACCAGCACGTGAATGTCGCCGCCGATCTTCGCAGCTGCAGCCACCGTGTTCAGCGTCGCCGCCTTGATCGACGCGTTGTCGTGTTCCGCAATAACCAGAATCGTCATTTCTATCCGCTCCCTCTTACAGCACCTTGGCTTCGGTCTTCAGCTTCTCGACCAGCGTCTTCACGTCCGGCACCTTCACGCCGGCCGCGCGCTTCGGCGGCTCCGCCACTTTCAGCGTCTTCAGACGCGGCGCAACGTCCACGCCGAGGTCTTCCGGCTTCACGGTCTCGAGCGGCTTCTTCTTCGCCTTCATGATGTTCGGCAGCGTCACGTAACGCGGCTCGTTCAGGCGCAGGTCGGTCGTCACGACCGCCGGCAGCGTCAGCGACAGCGTTTCCGCGCCGCCATCGATTTCACGCGCGACCGTTGCACGGCCGTCGGCGATCGTCACCTTCGACGCGAACGTCGCTTGCGGCAGGCCGGCCAGTGCAGCCAGCATCTGGCCCGTCTGGTTCGAATCGTCGTCGATCGCCTGCTTGCCGAGGATCACCAGCTGCGGCTGCTCCTTGTCGACCAGCGCCTTCAGGATCTTCGCGACTGCGAGCGGCTCGACGCCGTCGTTCGACTCGACGAGGATCGCGCGATCCGCGCCGATCGCCAACGCCGTACGCAGCGTTTCCTGCGCTTGCGCGACGCCAACCGACACCGCGACCACTTCGGTCGCCACGCCCGCTTCCTTCAGGCGCACGGCTTCTTCAACGGCGATTTCGTCGAACGGGTTCATCGACATCTTCACGTTCGCGATGTCGACGCCCGTGTTGTCCGACTTCACGCGGACCTTCACGTTGTAATCGACCACTCTTTTCACTGGCACCAGGATTTTCATGCACACGCTCCAAAGTTACGAATACGACCAGAGGCCATTTTATAGCGAGGCCTCGTGACTGCGCGGCCAAGCGGACCCATCCATCGTGGATGTCGAGGATACCGCTTCTTGGCGAAATGCCAATGATAGCGAACGATCGTTCTATTTTAAAAGAGAAAAAACCCGGACGCAAAGCCCGGGTTTTCGATCATCGACTCTAATCGCCGCCGGACGCCCCGCGCACCGCGCCGCACCTCGCCGCATCTCACATTACCAGGCGGCGATCACCGCGCCGCCGAACTTGCCCTCGATGAACTGCTTCACCTCAGGCGAATGATAGGCCGCGACGAGCTTCGCGACCCAAGGCTTGCTCCGGTCCGCGTCGCGAATTGCGATGATGTTCGCATACGGGCCGTTCGGGCCCTCGATCGCGATCGCGTCCTGTTTGGGCTTCAACCCCGCTTCCATCGCGTAATTGGTGTTGATCGCCGCGGCGTCGACGTCGCCGAGCGAACGCGGGATCTGCGCCGCGTCGAGCTCGACGATCTTCAGCTTTCTCGGATTGTCGACGATGTCGAGCGGTGTTGCCTTCAGCCCCGCGTCCGCGCGCAGCTTCAGCACACCCTGCTTCTGCAGCAACAGCAGCGCACGGCCGCCATTCGTCGGATCGTTCGGAACCGCGACGCGCGCGCCCGGCTTCAGTTCCGCGAGCGACTTCACGCGCTTCGAGTAGATGCCCATCGGGAACGTCACGGTGTCGGCCACCTTGATCAGCTTGTAGCCGCGGTCCTTCACCTGCGCCTGCAGATACGGCTCGTGCTGATAGCTGTTCGCATCGAGATCGCCCGCGGCGAGCGCCGCGTTCGGCTGCACGTAGTCGGAGAATTCGACGATCCGGATATCAAGACCGCTCCTGGCCGCGACCTGCTTCACGACTTCCATCACCTGCGCGTGCGGGCCGCCCGTCACGCCGACCTTGATGGTTTCGGCCCGGGCCTGCGCGCCCGCGAACAGCGCGGCCGCGCCGAGCGCCGCCGCGAACTTCAGCATGAACCGTCGTTGCATCGTCTTTCCCCCAAACATGCCGGATATCGTCTTATTTGTGGCTGAGCCGCCGCACGAGCCAGTCGCCGAACGACTGCACGATCTGCACGAACACGATCAGGATCGCAACCACCGTCCACATCACTTCCGGCAGGTAGCGCTGGTAACCGTAGCGGATGCCGAGATCGCCGAGCCCGCCGCCGCCGATCGCGCCCGCCATCGCCGAATAGCCGACGAGCGACACGAACGTGATCGTCAGCCCCGCGACGATGCCCGGCAGCGATTCCGGCAGCAGCACCTTGAACACGATCTGCGGCGTCGTCGCGCCCATCGACTGCGCGGCTTCGATCAGCCCGCGGTCCACTTCGCGCAGCGCGGTCTCGACGAGGCGCGCGATGAACGGCGCGGCCGCGAGCGTCAGCGGCACAACGGCCGCCGCGGTGCCGATCGACGAGCCCGTGACGAGCCGCGTGAACGGAATCACCGCGACCAGCAGGATGATGAACGGCGTCGAGCGCACCGCATTCACGAAGCCGCCGAGCACGCGGTTCACCGCGAGGTTCTGCAGCACGCCCTGGCGATCGGTCAGGTACAGCAGCACGCCGAGCGGCAGCCCGACGAGCGCGCCGACGACGCCCGAGATGCCGACCATGATCAGCGTCTCCCAGAACGACTGCACGAACATGTCGAACATTTCACTCAACATACGAAAGCTCCTCTACCACCACGCCTTGCTCGCGCAGGAACGCGAGCGCCTGTCCGACCTTGCCCGGCTCGCCGCCCGCGAGCACCGCGAGCGAACCGAACGCCTGGCCCTGGATCTCGTCGATCTGGCCGTGCAGGATGTTGAAATCGAGTTCGTAGCGGCGGATCGTCTCCGACAGGATCGGCTGGTCGACGCCCGACCCCGTGAACGCGAGGCGCAACAGGTGACCGCTGCCGGTCTTGAGCCGCTCGGCCACGCGCTTCTTCAGCGCGGGCGGCAACTCCTGCGCGATCACGTCGCCGATCAGCGCGCGCGTCACTTCGTGGTGCGGCTGCAGGAACACGTCGATGACCTTGCCCTCCTCGACCACACGCCCCGCGTCGAGCACCGCGACGCGATCGCACACCTGCTTGATCACTTCCATCTGGTGCGTGATCAGCACGATCGTCAGGCCGAGCTCGCGGTTGATGCGCTTCAGCAGATCGAGGATCGAGCGCGTCGTTTCGGGATCGAGCGCCGACGTCGCCTCGTCGGACAGCAGCACTTTCGGCTGGCTCGCGAGCGCGCGCGCGATGCCGACGCGCTGCTTCTGGCCACCGCTGATCTGCGCCGGATAACGGTCCTTCTGCGCGGACAGCCCGACGAGGTCGAGCAGCGGCAGCACCGCCGCATCGATTTCGGCGCGGCTCGCGCCGGCCAGCTCGAGCGGCAGCGCGACGTTGTCGTACACGGTGCGCGATGACAGCAGGTTGAAGTGCTGAAAGATCATGCCGATCTCGCGACGCGCTTCGCGCAGCGCGCCCGCGGGCAGCAGCGTGAGATCGCGCCCGCCGACGACGACGTTGCCTTCGCTCGGCCGGGTCAGCAGGTTGATGGTGCGCACGAGCGTGCTCTTGCCGGCGCCGCTGCGGCCGATGATGCCGAACACCTCGCCCTTCGGAATCGTCAGGTTGACGTTGTGCAGCGCCTCGACCCATCCGCTGGGCCCCGCGAAACGCTGCGACAGATTACGTAATTCGATCATGTAAACAAAACGGCGGACGGCTGGCGAGCCGCCTGTGCAGGCCCCGCCAGTCGGCCGCCGATGCATCTGGAATAGCCGGCGATTTTACCGCAAACGCCTCATTCCCCTTAATAATCGATTTCGATCTTTTCATAACCGGACGAAATTAGAGGGGACCGCTGACGCGCACCGGCTGCGCGGCGTCTATGATCGGGAACGCAAAGATCAACGATCAAGGGGACACGTCAGATGACCGCCACCGCCACTGCGCCCGCGTCCGCCACACGCGCTTCGCATCCGCCGCGGATCAAACGGCTGCGCACTGCCGACGGCCTGGAACTGGCGTCGTACCGCTGGCCGGCCGGCGACGGCGGCGCCGCGCCGCGCGCGACGGTCGCGCTCGTGCACGGCCTGGCGGAGCATGCGGGACGCTACGATGCGCTCGCGGCGCGCCTGAACGCGGCGGGTATCGACGTGCTAGCCGTCGACCTGCGCGGACACGGCCAGTCGCCCGGCAAGCGCGCGTGGGTCGACCGGTTCGATGGCTACCTGCATGACGCCGATGCGCTCGTCGCCGAAGCCGGACGCGGCAATGGTGGCAACGTGCCGCTGTTCCTGATGGGGCACAGCATGGGCGGCGCGATCGCGGCGCTGTATGCGATCGAGCGCGCACCGGCCCGCGGCCGCGCGTTTGCCGGACTCGTGCTGTCGAGCCCCGCGCTCGCGCCGGGTCGCGACGTGCCGCGCTGGATGCTCGCGGTCAGCCGCTTCATCAGCCGCGTGTGGCCGACTTTTCCCGCGATCCGGATCGACGCGGCGCTGCTGTCGCGCGATCCGGCCATCGTCGCCGCCAACCGCGCCGACCCGCTCGTGCATCACGGCGCGGTGCCAGCCCGCACCGGCGCGGAAATTCTCGATGCGATGGCGCGCATCGAACGCGGCCGCGGCGCACTGCGCGTGCCGGTGCTCGTCTATCACGGCACCGAGGACAAGCTGACCGAACCGGATGGCAGCCGCGCGTTCGGCGCGCGCGTCGGCTCGCCTGACCGCACGCTCACGCTGTACGAAGGCGGCTTCCACGAAACGATGAACGACCTCGAACGCGATCGCGTGATCGACGCACTGATCGCGTGGATTCACGCACGCGCGCCGGCGCGCTGAACGGCGCCGCGCGGCTTCAGATGCCGGCCAGCACGCGCAGGTGCGCGACGACGCTGCGGCCAAGCGCCGACAGGCTGTAGCCGCCCTCGAGGCAACTGACGATACGCCCTTGCGCGTGACGGCGCGCGATCTCGACGATCTGCGCGGTGATCCATTCGAAATCCGACTCGACGAGACCGAGGCCGCCGATGTCGTCCTCGCGATGCGCGTCGAAACCCGCGGACACGAACAGCATCTGCGGCTTGAACGCGTCGAGGCGCGGCAGCCAGAACATGTCGACCGCCTCGCGAACCGCCATCCCGTTGCTGCGCGCGGGCATCGGCAGGTTGACCATGTTCGGCGCCTGGTGCTCGACACCGGAGAACGGATACAGCGGATGCTGGAAGATGCTGCACATCAGCACGCGCTCGTCATTCGCGAACGCGGCCTCGGTGCCGTTGCCGTGATGCACGTCGAAATCGACGATCGCGACGCGCTCGAGCCCGTGCACGTCGAGCGCATGCCGCGCGGCGATCGCGACGTTGTTGAAGAAGCAGAAGCCCATCGCTCGCGCGGGCTCCGCGTGATGGCCGGGCGGCCGCACGCTGCAGAACGCGTTGTCGTAGCGCCCCTCGATCACCGCATCGGTCGCCGCGAGCGCGGCGCCGGCCGCGCGCAGCGCCGCGCGCCACGTATCGCGGTTCATCAGCGTATCGGGATCGATCTCGACGTAGCCGTCGGTCGGCGTCATGCCCCGGATGTAGTCGATGTGCGCCTGCGTATGCACACGCGCGAGCGCGGCTTCGCTCGCGAACGGCGCGGTCTCGTGTGCGACCAGGTCGTCGATGCGGCTCGCGATCAGCTGGTCCTGGATCGCCGACAGGCGAGCCGGGCATTCCGGGTGCCATTGCCCCATCTCATGCAGCATGCAGTCGGGGTGCGTATAAAAGGCGGTTGCCATAAGCGTCGTCCGCAGCGCACGGGCGCCGCAGGTCTCCATCAATAAGGTCCATCGTCTGTCGCGAATTCGCCGCTAACTTACCACAACGGGCGCCCGGTTCGCCCCGTCGCGGCAGATGCGTCGGGTATACTGCGCCGAACGCATTCGCCCTGTCCGCTCCGGTTCTTCATGAATTACAACAAGCCTGTCGCCTCCGTTTCCGCACTGTTCCGTGCGCGTCTCCCGCTCGTTGCCGCCGCCCTCGCTGCCGTCTTCGCTGCCGCGCCGGTCGGCGCGCAAACGCAGACGCAGACGCAGCCGCCGGCGGCCGCCAGCACGCCCGCCGCACCGGCTCAGCCGCAACAGCCGGCACAGCAAGGCCAGACATTCGAGGAAGAGATCGTCCCGCAGCGCTACGCGAACAACGCGCAGGTCGACGCCTTCATCAACGACATGGTGAGCCGCCACGACTTCGATCCCGCCAGCCTGCAAGCGCTCTTCGCGCGCGTCAGCTATTCGGCGACCGCAGTCAAGCTCGTGAAGCCCGCGGCGGCGCCGACCGTGAAGAACTGGCGCGTGTACCGCTCGCGCTTCATCGAGCCGATCCGCATCAACGCGGGCGTGAAGTTCTGGAAGGCGAACATGGCGACGCTGCAGCGCGCGTCGGAAGAATTCGGCGTGCCGCCGGAAGTGATCGTCGGCATCATCGGCGTCGAGACGATCTACGGCCGCTACATGGGCAACTTCCGCGTGCTCGATGCGCTGACGACGCTCACGTTCGATTATCCGGACACGCCGAATCGCGACAGCCGCCAGGCGACGTTCCGCAAGAACCTCGAGGATTTCCTCGTCTGGACGCGCGACAACCAGCTCGACCCGGCGACCGTGCTCGGCTCGTATACGGGCGCGATCGGCATTCCGCAGTTCCTGCCGAGCAGCATCCGCGAATTTGCGGTCGATTACGAAGGCAACGGCCACGTCGACCTGCGCAGCAGCCCGGCCGACGCGATCGGCAGCGTCGCGAACTACCTGAAGCAGCACGGCTGGGAAACCGATCGCCCGGTGGTCTGGCAGATCGCCCCCGATACCGGCAGCCAGGGTATCGCGCAGGCCGCGGCCGACGGACAGCCGGAGCCGCATTGGGCGCTGTCGCAGTTGCTGAGCGCGGGCATGACGCTCAACGAGCGATCGGTCGACATCGCGGCCGAGGCCGGCACGCCCGTCACGGTGATCGACCTGCCGTCGCCCGGGCGCGCAACCGAATACATGCTCGGGCTCAAGAATTTCTATGTGCTGACGCGTTACAACCGCAGCTTCTTCTATGCGCTCACGGTCTACCAGCTCGGCGAGAGCGTGAAGGCGCAGATGGAAGCGACCGGCGCGCTCGCGCCGGCACGCCCGAACGCGCAGGCGCAAGCGCAGTAATCGCGTGCAGCCCGCCTGACGAAGCCAGACGAAGGAAGCGCCGCATGTCGCGGCGCTTTTTTTATGTTGCGTGCGAACGGCGTCGCTTACGCGGGGAACACGCCCGTCGACAGATAGCGGTCGCCACGATCGCAGACGATGAACACGATCGTCGCGTTCTCGACCTGCCGCGCGATCCGCAGCGCGACTTCGCAGGCACCACCCGACGAGATGCCGGCGAAGATACCCTCGACGGCCGCAAGATTGCGCGCGGCCGCTTCGGACGCGGCCTGGCTCACGTTCTCGACGCGGTCGACGCGGGTGCGATCGAAGATCTTCGGCAGATACGCTTCCGGCCATTTGCGGATGCCGGGAATGCGCGAGCCTTCCTCCGGCTGCGCGCCGACGATTTCGATCGACGGATTCTGCTCCTTCAGATACCGCGACACGCCCATGATCGTGCCCGTCGTGCCCATCGCCGATACGAAGTGCGTGATGCGGCCCTCGGTATCGCGCCAGATTTCCGGGCCCGTCGCTTCGTAATGCGCGAGCGGGTTGTCGAGGTTCGCGAACTGGTCGAGGATCACGCCCTTGCCTTCGCGCTGCATCTGGTCCGCGAGATCGCGCGCCAGCTCCATCCCGCCCTTCACCGGCGTCAGGATGATTTCCGCGCCGTAGGCCGCCATGCTCTGGCGCCGTTCGACCGACAGGTCCTCCGGCATGATCAGCACCATCTTGTAGCCGCGGATCGCCGCGGCCATCGCGAGCGCGATGCCCGTGTTGCCGCTCGTCGCCTCGATCAGCGTGTCGCCCGGCTTGATGCGGCCGCGCTCTTCGGCGTTGCGGATCATCGACAGCGCCGGGCGATCCTTCACGGAACCCGCCGGGTTGTTGCCTTCCAGCTTCGCGAGAATCACGTTGTTGCGCGCGCGAATCTCGTCATCCGGCAAGCGGACCAATTGCACGAGCGGCGTATTGCCGATCGTGTCTTCGATAGTTTTGTAAGCCATGGAGGTACCGTGAATGCGATGCCGAACAAGCGGTCGATTCTAAACCAGCGACGCGCCCCGTGCCGGCTATCCCCAACGCGACGATGGAATACCGCGCCGCGTATCGGCACGCCAATCGGCACGCCAATCGACACACGCAACGGCAGAACCGGCACGCAAAAAACCCGCGGCACGCCGCGGGAAACCGTCGCGAGGACGGCGGCTGAAGGAGCCTGATGGCGCTGCGGAAACCTTACTTCTGCGCGGTGCGCGCAGTCGGCGCGGCAGGCTTCGCGGCCGGCGCGGCTGCGGGTTTGCCCGCAGCAGGCGCCGTTGCACCTGAGCCGGCCGCGCCTACGCCGGCCGCGCCGATCGTAAGCCCTTCGCGCTGCAGGCGCTCGACGGTATGCCCGCCCATGCCCTTCACACGCGTGGCGAGGTCGTCCGCGTTCTTGAACGGGCCGCGCGCCGCACGTTCATCGAGGATCGCCTTTGCCCTGGCAGCCCCGATGCCCTTGATGCCGACGAGCGCATCCTCGCCTGCGGTGTTGACGTCGACGGCAGCCCACGCCGACGCGATCGCGCCAAACAGCGCCGCCGCAGCGAACCATTGCTTGATCATGTTCCGGATCTCCTGGTGAAAACGGCCGGCGGCTGCCGACCGTGACACCCAGTCTAAAGATCCGGCGCGCCGGCTTAAACCTGGCCGGACAGCCAACGTACGTAGCGGTCGACGCCTTCCTGCACGGTCAGGAACGACGCGTCGTAGCCGGCCGCGCGCAGCTTCGTCTGGTCCGCCTGCGTGAAGCACTGGTACTTGCCGCGCAGCGCGTCCGGGAACGGCACGTATTCGATCAGGCCCTGCTCGACCTGCTGCGCGAGCGTCAGCGGCGGCAGATTGTCGAGCGCACGCAGCGTGTTGACCACCGACGTCGCGACGTCGTTGAACGGCTGCGCACGTCCCGTGCCGAGGTTGAAGATGCCCGACTTCTCCGGATGATCGAAGAAGAACAGGTTGACCTTCACGACGTCCTCGATCGACACGAAGTCGCGGGTCTGCTCGCCTGGCGCGTAGCCGTTGTATTCGCCGAACAGCTTGACCTTGCCTTCCGCGCGGAACTGGTTGAAGTTGTGAAACGCGACCGACGCCATCCGGCCCTTGTGCGTCTCGCGCGGGCCGTACACGTTGAAATAGCGGAAGCCAGCGATCTGGCTCTTCGCGCTCGGCAGCACGCGGCGGATCACCTGGTCGAACAGGAACTTCGAATAGCCGTAGATGTTGAGCGGCGCCTCGACCTCGCGCTCCTCGACGAAGCGCGTCGAGCCGCCGTAGGTCGCCGCCGACGACGCATACAGGAACTGCGCGCCCTGCGCGAGACACGTATCGAGCACCGCGCGGCTATAGCGGAAGTTGTTGTCCATCATGTAGCGGCCGTCGTGTTCCATCGTGTCGGAACATGCGCCTTCGTGGAACACCGCGCGCACCTTGCCGAAGTCGCCGCGCGCGAAGCGCTCGACGAACTCGGTCTTGTCGAGATAGTCGTCGATCTCGCAATCGACGAGGTTCCGGAACTTGTCCGCGCGCGTCAGGTTGTCGACCGCGATGATGCGCGTCTCGCCGCGCTCGTTGAGCGCCTTGACGATGTTCGCGCCGATGAAACCGGCCGCGCCGGTGACGATGAGGGTCATGGTCGTCCTTCCTGCCTGAAAAGTATGCGACACAGCGCGCGGCATCCCGCGCGCGTGCGCTCAATGAAACAGTTCGTCGTAGTCAACCGTGGCGGTGCCGAGCTTGCCGACCACGATCCCCGCTGCGCGATTGGCGAGCACGACCGCGTCGACGAGCGGTACGCCGGCGCCGAGCATCGTCGCGACCGTCGCGATCACCGTGTCGCCGGCGCCGGACACGTCGAACACCTCGCGCGCGAGCGCGGGCGCATGCAGCTCGCCCGTGCCGGAGAACAGCGTCATGCCTTCCTCCGAGCGCGTCAGCAACAGTGCGTCGATGCCGAGCGATGCGCGCAGCTTCGCGACCCGCTCGCGCAGGTCGTCTTCCGACTTCCAGTGCCCGACGACTTCGCGCAGTTCGGCACGGTTTGGCGTAATCAGCGACGCGCCGCGATAGCGCTCCCAGTCGTCGCCCTTCGGGTCGACGAGCACGGGCTTGCCGGCCGCGCGCGCCTTCTCGATCATCGTCGTCACGTGCGTGAGGCCGCCCTTCGCGTAGTCCGACATCAGGATCACGTCGTGCTGCGGCAGCAGCGCGTCGAAACGCGCGAGGCCCGCGAGCAGCACCTCGTGCGTCGGCGTCGCCTCGAAGTCGACGCGCAACAGCTGCTGCTGGCGCGCGAGCACACGCAGCTTGATCGTGGTCGGCAGCGCCGGATCGCGCTCGAGATGCGGCGTCACGCCGCTGCTGCCGAGCAGCTCGACGATCCGCTCGCCCGGCTCGTCGCAGCCGACCACGCACAGCAGTCCCGCCCTGCCGCCGAGCGTCACCGCATTGCGCGCGACGTTCGCCGCGCCGCCGAGCCGTTCTTCCTGGCGCTGCACGTGCACGACCGGCACCGGCGCTTCCGGCGAGATCCGATCGACGTTGCCGAACCAGTAGCGGTCGAGCATCACGTCGCCGACGACGAGCACGCGCGAACGTGCAAGCTGTTCACGCGACACCGGGCCCACTTCGCGAGGCGTACTCATCGTGCGCTCATCCACGGGAAACGGTCTGCGGATCGACATGGGGACGCCCGATTGCGTAATAGTCGATGCCGAGTTCGGCCATCGCGTCCGGCTCGTACAGGTTGCGGCCGTCGAAGATCACCGGCGCCTTCAGCTCCGCCTTCAGGCGCGTGAAATCGGGGCTCTTGAATTCCTTCCATTCGGTGACGATCACGAGCGCGTCCGCGCCCGTCACGGCCACATCCTGCGTGTCGACGAAGTGCAGGCGCGACAGCGCGTCGGCCTCGTCGCCGAAATCCAGCGCGAATACCCGGCGCGCCTCGTCGATCGCGACCGGATCGTACGCACGCACGGTGGCGCCGCGCTCCAGCAGCGCAGCGATCAGGCGGCGGCTCGGCGCCTCGCGCATGTCGTCGGTATTCGGCTTGAACGCGAGGCCCCAGACCGCGAACTCGCGGCCGGTCAGGTCCGCACCGAAGCGCTGCTCGATCTTGCCGATCAGCACGCTCTTCTGCGCGTGGTTCGCCGCCTCGACCGCCTCGAGAATGTGCAGCGGCTGGCCGTTCTCGCCCGCCGTGCGGATCAGCGCCTGTACGTCCTTCGGGAAGCATGAACCGCCGTAGCCAACGCCCGCATACAGGAAGTGATAGCCGATGCGCGGATCGGAGCCGATCCCGCGCCGCACGGCCTCGATGTCCGCGCCAACCTTGTCGGCGAGGTTCGACATCTCGTTCATGAACGAGATGCGGGTCGCGAGCATCGCGTTCGCCGCGTATTTCGAGAATTCCGCCGAACGCACGTCCATGTAGATCGTGCGCTCGTGATTGCGGTTGAACGGCGCGTACAGCTTCTTCATCTTCTCGCGCGCGATCGTGCCTGTCTCGTCGTCATCGACGCCGATGATGATCCGGTCCGGACGCATGAAGTCGTCGACCGCCGCGCCTTCCTTCAGGAATTCCGGGTTCGACACGACCGAGAAGCGGTGCGCGACGCTGCCCGCGAGGCCGCGTGCGGCCAACGCCTCGTCGACCACGCCGCGCACGCGCTGCGCGGTGCCGACCGGCACGGTCGACTTGTCGACGATCACCTTGAACGCAGTCATGTGGCGGCCGATGTTGCGCGCCGCCTCGAGCACGTACTGCAGGTCGGCCGAGCCGTCTTCATCCGGCGGCGTGCCGACCGCGATGAACTGGATCTCGCCGTGCGCGACGCTCGCCTCGATGTCGGTCGAAAAGCGCAGGCGCCCCGCCGCGCGGTTGCGCGCGATGATGTCCAGCAGACCGGGTTCGTGGATCGGCATGCCGCCGTTGTTCAGGATGTCGATCTTGCGCTGATCAACGTCGAGACAGAAGACGTCGTGGCCGATCTCCGCGAGGCATGCGCCCGTGACGAGACCGACGTATCCGGTGCCGATGATGGTGATTTTCATAGATGTTCCGGTGAAGGTTCCCGGTAATAGACTAACTTGGCCGCCGGGCCGGAGCCGGCGGCAGCCGCATCGCGTTCGTCCCGCCTGCCGGGATCAGCTCGACATCGCAGGGTCGACGCGGCGCGGCGCATAGGTTTCCCAGCCGCTGCATCCGGGGCATTGCCAGTAGAAGAGCCGTGCCCGGAAACCGCAATTCTGGCACGTATACCGTGGCAGATTTTTGGTGCGCTGCCTGATCAGCGCACGCATCATTTCAAGTTCCTTACGACGCGGCTCGTCGGCCGCCGCGATCTGCGCGTCGAGCAGGTGCAGCATGCCCGACAGGTTCGGCGATTTTTCCATCTGCGCGCGCGCGAGCGTGTGTGCGGCCTCCTGGCCGCGCAGCCCCGCAATGTGCTGGTACGCGATGTCGAGCAGATCGTTCGACGCATAGCGGTCGACGTACTCGATCAGCAGCGCGGTGCCTTCACTGGTGCGGTCGAGCGCGACATACGACTTCATCAGCTTGTCGGCAACGAGCGGCAGGTAAGCCGGATTCTGCGCCTCGACACGCTTCCAGTGGCCGATCGCGGCCTCGTGGTCGCCCGCGGCCGCGGCCGCATCGCCGGACAGGATCGTCGCGCGGACATTCTGCGGGTTCGCGACAAGCGCGAGCCGCAGCTGCTCGGCGGCGGCCTGCGCGTCCTTGCGCTGCAGCGCGTCCTGCGCGAGCTCGCAGCGGAACTGCGCGATTTCGATGCCGAGCGGCTTCTCGCTCATCGATTCGATCCGCTTCGCGGTATCGATCGACTTGTTCCAGTCCTTTTCGATCTCGTAGATCGTCAGGAGTGCGCGCTGCGCGCCGAGCGCATAGTCGCCGTCGGCCAGCTTGTGGAACGCCTCTTCCGCACGATCGAGCAGGCCGGCCTTAAGGAAATCCTGGCCGAGCTCGTACAGTGCGTGATCGCGCTCGCTGACGGGCAGGTCGGTTCGGCTCAGCAGGTTCTGGTGCACGCGGATTGCGCGGTCCGTCTCGCCGCGGCGGCGAAACAGGTTGCCGAGCGCGAAGTGTAGCTCGACCGTTTCCGGGTCGAGCTTCGCGACCTCGATGAACGCGTCGATCGCCTTGTCGGGTTGTTCGTTCAGCAGAAAATTGAGGCCGCGGAAATACGACCGCGGCAAGTTGGCGCTCTCCGACAGGAGATTCTTCAGGTCATAGCGTGACGCTGCCCAGCCGAGCGCGAAAGCGACCGGAATCGCGAGCAACCACCAGAAATCCAGATCCATGCGATATATCGAAGCGGAAACGAAAACCGCGCGGCGTTCGCGCGGCGTCGGGTCGGTTAAATGACGGGCGGCATCGGCGGCTGGTCGATCACGGCCGGCGTTTCGCGCGCTGCGCGCAGGTCGCGCTTCAGGCGCCCGTTCTCGATGCGCATCCGGAAGATCGCCGGCAGCGCGGACAGCAGACCGGCAATCAGGCCGACAACGAAGAACGCGAGGCCGATCAGGATCAGCGGAGCTTGCCACGCGTAGCCGGCGAGGAAATTCAACGTCGCGGTTTGCGTATTGGCCAATGCGAGCACCAGCAACAGCACGAACACCAATACCCGGATCAGCCAGACGATAAACTTCATGAAGCCCTCTCTTTGAATGAGATTTCGCCGCGGCGCGCGACTCCCCTTCGCGTCGCCGAATCGACCCGTATTGTAAAGGATGCGTTTCGGCGTCAGCGCATCCGATGCCTCGCGTGCCGCCGTGCGTATCGCATCGCGCGCTCGAAGCGCCCCCGAAAATAAAAAAAGCGCCCGCAAGGGGCGCTTTTCTTCAGCCGTTGCCGGATGGGTTCCGGGCGGTCGAACGACGCTTACCGCTCGTCGTCCGGATCCTCGGCCTTCAACGGTTCGCCGGCCCGGCCGTCGACGCGTTCGCGCAACTCCTTGCCGGGTTTGAAGTGCGGCACGAATTTCTCGGGCACCTGCACTTTCTCCCCCGACTTCGGGTTGCGTCCGACGCGGGCCGGGCGACGGTTGAGACCGAAGCTGCCGAAACCCCGAATTTCAATGCGATGCCCTTTGGACAGAGCATCGGACATCGCATCGAGCATCGTTTTCACCGCGAAATCCGCATCCTTGAGGACAAGTTGCGGAAATCGCGATGCCAACTGCGCGACCAACTCGGATTTGGTCATACTTCAGCAGACCTCGTAAGGCTTACTGGTTCTGGCCGTCGAGCTTGGCCTTCAGCAGTGCGCCGAGGTTGGTCGTACCCGTCGCTGCAGAGCTGGTGTCGGCTTGCAGGCCGCGGATCGCTTCCTGCTGCTCTGCCGAATCCTTCGCCTTGATCGACAGGTTGATGCCGCGCGACTTGCGATCGATGTTGATCACCATCGCGTTGACCTTGTCGCCTTCCTTCAGCACGTTGCGTGCATCTTCGACGCGATCCTGCGAGATTTCCGACGCACGCAGGTAGCCTTCGATGTCGCCCGTCAGCGTGATGACCGCGCCCTTCGCGTCGACCGACTTGACCACGCCGTCAACGATCGAGCCCTTGTCGTTCATTGCAACGTAGTTGCTGAACGGGTCGCCTTCGAGTTGCTTGATGCCGAGCGAAATGCGCTCCTTCTCGACGTCGATGCCGAGCACGATTGCCTCGACTTCGTCGCCCTTCTTGTACTTGCGAACGGCTTCTTCGCCGGTTTCGCTCCACGACAGGTCCGACAGGTGGACCAGGCCGTCGATGCCGCCCGGCAGACCGATGAACACGCCGAAGTCGGTGATCGACTTGATTGCGCCCGTGATCTTGTCGCCCTTCTTGAAGTTGCGGCTGAAGTCATCCCACGGATTCGGCTTGCACTGCTTCATGCCGAGGCTGATACGACGGCGGTCTTCGTCGATCTCGAGGACCATGACTTCGACTTCGTCGCCCAGCTGGACAACCTTCGACGGAGCAACGTTCTTGTTGGTCCAGTCCATTTCCGACACGTGGACAAGGCCTTCGATGCCCGATTCCACTTCGACGAATGCGCCGTAGTCGGTGATGTTCGTGACCTTGCCGAACAGGCGCGTGCCCGACGGGTAGCGGCGCGAGATGCCTTCCCACGGATCGTCGCCCAGTTGCTTGATGCCCAGCGACACGCGGTTCTTCTCTTGGTCGAACTTGAGGATCTTCGCGGTGACTTCCTGGCCAACCGACAGGACTTCGCTCGGGTGACGCACGCGGCGCCATGCGATGTCGGTGATGTGCAGCAGGCCGTCGATGCCGCCGAGGTCCACGAACGCGCCGTAGTCGGTGATGTTCTTGACCACGCCGTTGACGATCGCGCCTTCCTTCAGCGTTTCGAGCAGCTTCGCGCGCTCTTCGCCCTGGGTCGCTTCGATCACTGCGCGGCGCGACAGCACGACGTTGTTACGCTTGCGGTCGAGCTTGATGACGCGGAACTCGAGCGTCTTGCCTTCGTACGGGGTCGTGTCCTTGACCGGACGGGTGTCGACCAGCGAACCCGGCAGGAACGCGCGGATGCCGTTGACCATCACGGTCATGCCGCCCTTCACTTTGCCGGTGATCGTGCCGGTGACGAGTTCGTTGTTGTCGAGTGCCTTTTCCAGCGACAGCCACGATGCAAGGCGCTTCGCCTTGTCGCGCGACAGGATCGTGTCGCCGTAGCCGTTTTCGAGCGCGTCGATCGCGACGGACACGAAATCGCCCGCCTGCACCTCAACCTCGCCCTGATCGTTCAGGAATTCCTCGATCGGAATGTAAGCCTCGGACTTCAGGCCTGCATTGACGACCACGAAGTTGTGGTCGACGCGCACGACTTCGGCGGAAATCACTTCGCCGGCGCGCATGTCTTGGCGGGTCAGCGACTCTTCGAACAGAGCCGCAAAGGATTCGGTATTCGGGTTGGAGGTTTGCAGGTCGGACATATAAATCGGATTGTGCATGGATCGCGGTGCCGCGCCGGCCGGAATGGTCGGCTATGAGGGCCAGAGCGAAAGCCACACGGGGTTAAGGGTTCAACACACACTCCGCGCTTGCGGCGCGGAGCACCTACTGCCGCCCTGCCTTCTCAGGCGGGCTGGCCAAGCACCCGGTACCACTGCAGCACCTGGTCGACCGCCTGGTCGACCGAAAGCGCCGACGTATCGAGCAGCTTGGCATCTGCCGCGGGTTTCAGCGGCGCGGCCGCGCGATTGCTGTCGCGCGCGTCGCGCTCACGAAGATCCCGGAGCAAGTCATCTATATTAGCAGAAAATCCTTTTTGCATCAATTGCTTATGCCGTCTGGCCGCGCGAGCCTCGACGCTGGCCGTCAGAAACACCTTCAGCCCCGCATCCGGAAAGATCACCGTGCCCATGTCGCGGCCGTCCGCGACGAGGCCCGGCGTCTTGCGGAACGCGCGCTGGCGGGCGACGAGCGCCGTGCGCACCGGCGCGTGCACGGCAATCGCGGATGCGCGGTTGCCGACCGCCTCGGCGCGGATGTCGTTCGACACGTCCACGCCGTCGAGCTGTGCACAGCCTTCGCGGAACGTGATGTGGAGGTCGCCGACCAGTTTCTCGAGCGCGTCGACGTCCTCCGCGGCAATGTCGTAGCGCATGCTCGCGAGCGCGGCGAGGCGATACAGCGCGCCGCTGTCGAGCAGGTGGAAACCGAGGTGCGCAGCGACGAGCGCCGCAACGGTGCCCTTGCCGGAAGCGGTCGGGCCGTCGATCGCAATGACCGGTGTCTGGTGAAAGGGTCGGGTCGATTTCATCGGGTCAGTCGGGTCAGGCCTTCGCGAGCGTGGCGAAGCGGTCGAAATAGTCGGGGAACGTCTTGCCGACGCACTTCGGATCGTTGATGCGCACCGGCACGCCGCCCAGGCTCACGAGCGAGAAACACATCGCCATCCGGTGGTCGTCGTACGTGTCGATCGCCGCGTTCGGCGTCAGCGCCGCGGGCGGCGTGACCACGAGATAGTCGGCCCCCTCCTCGACCGTCGCGCCGACCTTGCGCAGTTCGGTCGCCATCGCGGCGATACGGTCGGTTTCCTTCACGCGCCAGCTCGCGATGTTGCGCAGCGTGCTCGGGCCGTCGGCGAACAGCGCCGCGACCGCGATCGTCATTGCCGCATCGGGAATCAGGTTGAAATCCATGTCGATCGCCGCGAGCTTGCCGTGGTCATGGCCGATGCCGCGCACTTCGATCCAGTCGTCGCCCATCGTCACGTTCGCGCCCATCTGCATCAGCGCGTTCGCGAAACCGACGTCGCCCTGGATGCTCGCGCGCCCCACGCCCTCGACACGCAGCGGCCCGCCGCCGAGCGCGCCGGCCGCGAGGAAGTACGACGCCGACGACGCGTCGCCTTCGACCATGATCCGTCCCGGCGACTTGTAGCGGACGCCGGCCGGCACGACGAAGCGCTGCCAGCCGTCGCGCTCGACGGTCACGCCGAAGCGCGCCATCAGCTTGATCGTGATGTCGATGTACGGCTTCGAGATCAGCTCCCCGTCGACCTCGACGACGATCCGGCCGTCCGGCGCCTTCACGAGCGGCAGCGTCATCAGCAGCGCGGTCAGGAACTGGCTCGATACGTCGCCGCGCACCTTGATCGGCGCGTCGACCGAGATCGACGCCGGCTTGATGCGCAACGGCGGGAAACCTTCGTTCAGCTCATAGTCGATCTGCGCGCCGATTTGCCGCAGGCCGTCGACGAGATCGCCGATCGGCCGTTCGTGCATGCGCGGCACGCCGTGCACGCGATAGTCGCCGCCGTTGACCGCGAGCGCCGCCGTCAGCGGCCGGACCGCCGTCCCCGCGTTGCCGAGGAACAGGTCGGCCGTCTTTGCGGTGAACGCGCCGCGCGTGCCCGTGACGACACAGGTGTCGCCGTCGCGCGCGAGCTTCACGCCCAGCTTGCCGAGCGCATCGAGCATCACGCGCGTGTCGTCGGAGTCGAGCAGGTTGGTGATCGTCGTATCGCCTTCGGCGAGCGCCGCGAGCAGCAACACCCGGTTCGAAATGCTCTTCGAGCCGGGCAGACGCACGGTGCCCGACGCGCTCGAGTACGGGCCGAGATCGAGATATTCCATGGAAGCTTCCTGTTAATTCCTGTTCGTTTCGGGGGGGCGGCCATCCGCGGGCCGGCCAACCGGGGGGCGGCCATCCGTGGGCCGTCCGTCCGGGGTCCCGCCATCCTGGGCCGTCCGTTCGGCGGTCGGCCGTTCGGGAGCCGGCTCGGCGGCAGCCTGCCGATCTGCGGCAGCCCCGCCGGAAACCGCCTTGCCGCCACGCTCCTGCCACGCCGAACGCGCGGCGCGCGAACGCGAGAACACCTCTTCGAGCGCCGCGCCGTCACCGGCGTCGATCGCCGCGCGCAGCCGCGCGAGCACGCGCGTGTAGCCGTCGAGTTCGTCGAGCAGCGCCGCGCGGTTCGCGACGCAGATGTCGCGCCACATTTCAGGGCTCGACGCGGCAATCCGCGTGAAGTCGCGGAAACCGCCGGCCGCATAGGAGAACTTCAATTCCGCGTCCGCCTCGCCGAGGATCTGCTCGACGAGCGCGAACGACAGCACGTGCGGCAGATGGCTGACCGACGCGAACACGCGATCGTGCTGCACCGCGCTCATCGTCCGCACGTCGGCGCCCGTCGCGCGCCACATCGCGTCGATCCGCGCGACCGACGCGGCCGGATTCTCCGGCAGCGGGCACAGCACGACGTTGCGACCGACGTACAGGTCGGGCAGCGCGGCCTCGACGCCGCTCGATTCGCGCCCGGCAATCGGGTGCCCCGGCACGAACTGCGCAATGCGCGGACCGAGCGCGTCGCGCGCGGCCGCGACGACGTCCGACTTGGTGCTGCCTGCGTCGGTGACGATCGTCGCGTCGTCGAGCCACGGCGCGATCCGCGCGAGCAGCGGGCTCGTCTGCGCGACCGGCGCGGCGAGCAGCACGAGGTCGGCGCCCGCGAGCGCATCGCGCAGCTGCGCTTCGTCGTCGAGCGCCGCAGCACGATCGATCACGCCGAGCGCAAGCGCGCGGGCAACCGACGCCGCCGAGCGCCCCACGCCAACGATCTCGCCGGCATCGCCCGGCGCACGTTCGCGCAGCGCGCGGGCCAGCGACCCGCCGATCAGGCCGACGCCGAAAATGACCAGTTTGTTGAATGCAAAGCCTGACACGACTCGAACCAAGTGATGCGTGCCGGCCGATGCCGTGCGACGCGGAAATCCAGATCCGGGGGCCTGCGCGTCGTCCGGCGCGCAATCCGCGCCGAACGCTGCCGCCCCCGCCTTCGGCAGGCCCGCGGGCCTGCGTTGCCACTGCGGCGCAATGCACGCCGCTCCAGCCGGCTCGCCCGACGACGTCGCCGCATGCCAACCGGCACGGCGCGTACGTCGACGCAGCCGCGCGCCGCGTCAGCGCGCGCGCGGGTACGAACCGAGAATCTTCAGGAACGCAGCCTTCTGGCCCAGCTCCGTCAGCGCGGCCGCGACCGATGCGTCGTCCCGGTGCCCTTCGATGTCGATGTAGAAGTAGTACTCCCACGTGCCGACGCGCGCCGGGCGCGACTCGAAGCGCGTCATCGACACGCCGTGCCGCGCGAGCGGCTCGAGCAGCTTGAACACCGCGCCCGGCTCATTCTTCACCGACACGATCAGCGACGTCTGGTCGTGGCCGCTCGGCCCTGCCGGCTGCTTGCCGACGATCACGAAACGGGTGCGGTTGTGCGGATCGTCCTGGATCAGCGCGAACGCGATCTGCAGGCCGTAATGCGCGGCCGCGCGATCGCCGGCGATCGCGGCAACCGTCGGGTCGGACGCAGCAAGACGCGCCGCCTCGGCATTGCTCGATACCGCCTGCCGCTCGAGCTGCGGCGCGTTCGCCGACAGCCATTGCTGGCACTGCGCGAGCGCCTGCGCGTGTGCACACACGCGCTTCACGCCGTCCAGCGTGCCGCTCTGCGTGAGCAGGTTGTGATGGATCGGCAGCGCAAGTTCGCCGCTGATCAGCAGTTGCGTCTGCAGCAGCAGATCGAGCGTGCGCGACACCGCGCCCTCGGTCGAGTTCTCGACCGGCGCAACGCCGAACGCCGTGGCGCCCGCCTCGACCGAACGGAATACCTCGTCGATCGACGGGCACGGCAGCCCTTCAATCGACTGGCCGAAATACTCGAACATCGCCTGTTCGGTATACGTGCCGACCGGCCCGAGAAACGCGACGTGGATCGTCTGCTCGAGCGCGCGGCTCGCGGCCATGATCTCGCGCCAGATCGCGCCGATGTGCTCGCTCGCGAGCGGGCCGGCGCTCATGTCCTGCAGGCGCGCGATCACCTGCAGCTCGCGCTCCGGCCGGAACACCGGCGCATTGAAATGCTTCTTGACCTCGCCCACTTCCAGCGCCACCGCGGCACGCTGGTTCAGGAGCCCGATCAGCTGCGCGTCGATCGCGTCGATGCGGTCGCGCAGCGGTTTCAAGCGGGAATTCAGTTCGTCGTCCATGCGTATTTGCCGTGCTGTTGAACAGCGCCGCCGCCGTCAGGCGCGTTGCTGTTCGAAGTCCTTCATGTACTCGACGAGCGCCTTCACGCCCTCGAGCGGCACCGCGTTGTAGATCGACGCCCGCATGCCGCCGACGGACTTGTGGCCCTTCAGCTGCAGCAGCCCGCGCGCCTTTGCGCCGGCAAGGAAGTCTTCGTTGCGCGTTTCGTCGGCCAGGAAAAACGGCACGTTCATCCGCGAACGCACCGCCGGCTCGACCTTGTTCAGATAGAAGCCGCTCGCGTCGATCGTGTCGTAGAGCAGCTTCGCCTTCTCGATGTTGCGGGCCTCGATCGCCTGCAGGCCGCCCTGCCGCTTCAGCCACTGGAACACGAGGCCCGCGATGTAGATCGCATAAGTCGGCGGCGTGTTGTACAGCGAATTGTTCTCGGCGACCGTCTTCCAGTCGAATGCCGACGGGCAGATCGACAGTGCGCGGTCGAGCAGGTCCTCGCGAACGATCACGAGCGTGACGCCCGCCATCCCGATGTTCTTCTGCGCGCCGCCGAACAGCACGCCGTACTTCGCGACGTCCATCGGGCGCGACAGGATATGCGACGACACGTCCGCGACGAGCGGCACGTCGCCGAGGTCGGGAATCTCGAAGGTCTCGACGCCGTCGATCGTCTCGTTCGTGCACAGGTGCACATACGCCGGATCGTCCGACAGCTGCCATTCGCCGCGCGCCGGCGCGCGCGTGTAGCCGGCGTCGGTCTTGCCGGTCGCGGCGAGATGCGGCGTGCCGTACTTTTTCGCCTCGTTGAACGACTTCTGCGACCACGAGCCCGTCACGACGAAATCGGCCGTCTTGCGCGAGCCCAGCAGGTTCATCGGCACGATCGCGTTCTCCGCGATGCCGCCGCCCTGCAGGAACAGGATCCGGTGGCTCGCCGGCACGTCGAGCAGCTCACGCAGGTCGGCAAGCGCCGCCTCGTGGATCGACATGAACTCCTTGCCGCGATGGCTCATCTCCATCACGCTCATGCCGCTGCCGTGCCAGTCGAGCATCTCGTCGGCAGCCTGCCGCAGTACTTCCTCGGGCATCGCCGCGGGGCCGGCGGAGAAATTAAAGACGCGCATCGTGAAAACCTCGGGAGGGACGCGGCCGGCTCGCCGCCGGCAAGTCAATGGCAAATGAACCGCGCCAGAAAAGAAATGGCCGCTTGCGCTCGCGCGCAAACGGCCATTATCGCACTGTCGTCAGGCTCCCGCCAAACCCGGCGCGGCCGGGGCGGGCTGCGACGGCTTACTTGCCCGGCTTGACGGCCGACACTTCCTTGTCAGCCTGCGCGCGCGTCGCCTGGATCGCTTGCGGCATGTACTTCTGCATCAGGCCGTTGACCACGTCGCGGCCAACCTGATCCTGCACCTGGATGAACTTGCGGCCCGTCGGGCTCTTGTAGAACGTCGTCAGATCCTTGATCTCCGACGTGCTGTAGTACTTCGCGTACGCGTCGTACTGCGCCGACATCGCGTCGCTGCTGAATGCCGGCGTCGAGAAGACCTTGCCCGCGCCTTCGACCAGCTTCGGCACCGCGTTCTTCTGCAGCGTCGGAACCGCAGCCTGCTTCTGCTTGTCGTTCAGCGTCTTGTTTTCCGACAGCGCGTCCGACAGGATCGCCGGAACCAGTTGCTTCGCCTGCATTTCGGCGCTGTTGCCGATTGCCGAGACGAGCTTCGGCGCGTCGATCGCGTCGAGCAGATCCTTGATCGCCGCCTTCTTGTCGGCGTCGATCGGCGCAGCTGCCGCCGGAGCCGGTGCGGAATTCGACAGCGCTTGCGCCATCGCGAACGTCGGCACCAGTGCAGCCAGCAGGACCAGTTGCTTGAATTGCTTTTGCATCATCACTCCCTTTTGGAAATTTGAATGGGTTCTCGCCGCACGCATCGCACCGCACTCATCGCGGTGCCCGCGGCGGCTCGAGAGTCTCATCCGTTCAGGCTTCGCCGTCCGACGCCTCGTCGGCCTCGCCGTCGCCCTCCTCCGCCTCTGCGATCTGCTGCAGGCCAGAGAGCTTCGTACCCTCATCGAGACTGATGAGTGTAACACCTTGCGTGGCCCGTCCCATCTCGCGGATCTCGGATACGCGCGTGCGGATCAGCACACCGGCCGTCGTGATCAGCATGATCTGATCTTCCGCGTCGACGAGCGTCGCGGCGACCACCTTGCCGTTGCGCTCGGACGTCTGGATCGCGATCATGCCCTTCGTGCCGCGACCGTGACGCGTGTACTCGGTGATCGGCGTGCGCTTGCCGTAGCCGTTCTCGGTCGCGGTGAGCACCGACTGCTCCTCGCTGCCCGCGACCAGCATCGCGATGACCTGCTGGCCGTCCTCGAGCTGCATCCCGCGCACGCCGCGCGCCTCGCGGCCCATCGGACGCACGTCGTTCTCGTCGAAACGCACGGCCTTGCCGGCGTCGGAGAACAGCATCACGTCGTGCGCACCGTCGGTGATCGACGCCCCGATCAGGTAATCGCCTTCGTCGAGGCCGACCGCGATGATGCCTTTCTTCATCGGACGGCTGAACGCCTCGAGCGGCGTCTTCTTCACGGTGCCGAGCGACGTCGACATGAACACGAACTTGTCGGCCGAGAATTCCTTGACCGGCAGCACGACGTTGATCTTCTCGCCTTCCTGCAGCGGGAACATGTTGACGATCGGACGGCCGCGCGAGTTGCGCGAGCCCTGCGGCACCTCGTAGACCTTGATCCAGTAGACGCGGCCGCGGTTCGAGAAGCACAGCATGTAGTCGTGCGTGTTCGCGATGAAGAGCGTCTCGATCCAGTCGTCTTCCTTCATCTGCGTCGCCTGCTTGCCGCGGCCGCCGCGCTTCTGCGCGCGATACTCGGACAGCGGCTGCGACTTCACGTAGCCCGAGTGCGACATCGTGACGACCATGTCCTGCGGCGTGATCAGGTCTTCGGTGTTCAGCTCGGTCGCGTTCAGCTCGATCTTCGAGCGGCGCGCGTCGCCGAACTCGGCCTTCACCGAGGTCAGCTCTTCGCCGATCATCAACGTGATCCGCTCGGGACGAGCCAGGATATCCAGCAGGTCCGCGATCTGCGCCATCACGTCGCGGTATTCGCCGATGATCTTGTCCTGCTCGAGGCCCGTCAGGCGCTGCAGGCGCATCTGCAGGATTTCCTGGGCCTGCGTGTCGGACAGCTTGTACAGGCCATCGCCCTGCATGCCGAACGCCGGGTTCAGCCCTTCCGGACGGTAGGCGTCACGCCCGCCCATCGTGGCGTTGTCGGTTTCGGCGCGCGTCAGCATCTCGCGTACGAGCGACGAATCCCACGCCTTCGCCATCAGTTCCTGCTTCGCGATCGGCGGGGTCGGCGCGGCCTTGATGATCGCGATGAACTCGTCGATGTTCGCGAGCGCGACCGCGAGACCTTCCAGCACGTGGCCGCGTTCGCGCGCCTTGCGCAGTTCGTAGACCGTCCGGCGCGTGAGCACTTCGCGGCGGTGCGACAGGAAGCACTGAAGGATTTCCCTCAGGTTCAGCAGCTTCGGCTGGCCGTCGACGAGCGCGACCATGTTCATGCCGAACGTGTCCTGCAGCTGCGTGGCCTTGTACAGGTTGTTCAGCACCACTTCCGGCACTTCGCCGCGCTTGAGCTCGATCACGACACGCATGCCGCTCTTGTCGGACTCGTCGCGGATGTCGGAGATGCCCTCAAGCTTCTTCTCGTTGACGAGCTCGGCGATGCGCTCGAGCAGCGAGCGCTTGTTGACCTGGTACGGCAGCTCGTCGACGATGATCGCCATCCGCTGGCCGCGGTCGATCTCCTCGAAGTGCGTGGCCGCGCGCATCACGACGCGGCCGCGGCCCGTGCGGTAGCCGTCGCGCACGCCGGCGACGCCGTAGATGATGCCGGCCGTCGGGAAGTCCGGCGCCGGGATGATCTCGATCAGCTCGTCGATCGTCGCTTCAGGGTTGTGCAGCAGGTGCTGGCACGCGTCGACGACTTCGTTCAGGTTGTGCGGCGGAATGTTGGTCGCCATGCCGACCGCGATGCCCGACGAGCCGTTGATCAGCAGGTTCGGGATCCGCGACGGCAGGATCAGCGGCTGCATCTCGCTGCCGTCGTAGTTCGGGCCGAAGTCGACGGTTTCCTTGTCGATGTCCGCAAGCAATTCGTGACCGATCTTCGCCATGCGAATTTCGGTGTAACGCATCGCGGCGGCATTGTCGCCGTCGATCGAGCCGAAGTTGCCTTGCCCGTCGACCAGCATGTAGCGCAGCGAGAAGTCCTGCGCCATCCGCACGATCGTTTCATAGACCGCGCTGTCGCCGTGAGGGTGGTACTTACCGATCACGTCGCCGACGATACGCGCCGACTTCTTGTAGGCCCGGTTCCAGTCGTTGTTCAGTTCGTGCATCGCGAACAGGACGCGCCGGTGCACGGGCTTCAGGCCATCGCGGACATCCGGGAGGGCACGTCCGACGATCACGCTCATCGCGTAATCGAGATACGAACGGCGCATTTCCTCCTCGAGGGAGGTGGGCAGGGTCTCTTTGGCGAATTGATCCATGTATCCGTATCTTTTCGGAGCGAAGACGGGAACGCCTTTCGCATGAGCGCTGCATGCGCAACGCAACGCGAGATTCTAACATGCGCCCTTCTCAGGCCAATTCGCGCCCCCCTCTATATAAGAATGGCGAAAATCCGCGCGACGCGGAAACCGGCAGGGAACCGCCGGCAAGCGTCGCAACCGGCATGCGAAATGCGCGACGTCCCGCCGCCCGCGCAAACATTCCGTCACACTCTTGACAATTTCTAAAAGTTACGGCAGGCCGGTGTTGCGCATGCACCACAAACGCGGAGGCGATCTTAGGGTGGGGAGGATTTTTTTTCGTAGGAAGGGAACGATATGGCAAAATGCCAACGCACTGAAAGTTAGACGCTGCTCGAAGTCTACACAGAGGCGGCGCCGCGTTTTTTGTGCCGCACCAATGTTATACTTCGAGCAATGTATGACTTGTCATCGTCAACAGGCTCGCAGTAAACCTGCGGTAATCTCAATTTCGAGAGGAGAAATATGAATAAACTTTCAAAGCTCGCGTTCATTGCAGCTACCGCAGTTATCGCTGCATCCGCTTCGGCACAGTCGGTGCCGGCGTCGCGACAAGCCGTGAATGACAACTGGGTGAATGGTACCGGCGAATACGTGTGGATGAACGGCACGAACGAGCTTTGCTGGCGCGATGCGTTCTGGACGCCGGCCACCGCCAACGCAAAGTGCGATGGCGCACTGGTCGCCCAGGCACCGGCACCGCAGCCGGTCGCACCGGTTGCTCCGGCAATCACGAGCCAGAAGATCACGTATCAAGCTGACGCGCTGTTCGACTTCGACAAGGCAACGCTCAAGCCGCTGGGCAAGCAGAAGCTGGACGACCTGGCTGGCAAGATCCAGGGCATGAACACGGAAGTGGTCGTCGCAACGGGCTACACCGACCGCATCGGTTCGGACAAGTACAACGACCGTCTGTCGCTGCGCCGTGCGCAAGCTGTGAAGTCGTACCTGGTCAGCAAGGGCATCCCGGCCAACAAGATCTACACGGAAGGCAAGGGCAAGCGCAACCCGGTCACGACGGGCTGCAACCAGAAGAACCGCAAGCAGCTGATCTCCTGCCTCGCACCGGACCGCCGCGTGGAAGTCGAAGTGGTCGGTACGCAAGAAGTGCAGAAGACGACCGTTCCGGCGCAGTAAGCCGCGGTCTCCGACTGCTTCAAAGCCCCGCCTCGGCGGGGCTTTTTCATTGACGCCCGCCCAGGTGCTCGCTGGCCTCACAGTCCGCCCGCTTATATACTGGGGTTTGATGCAGCGAAGCACAGCCCTCCTTCCGTAGCCCGTTTGCCGACATGACCAACGCCGATCCGCACGAACTCCAGAAATTCAGCGACCTCGCCCATCGGTGGTGGGATCCGAATGCCGAATTCAAGCCGCTGCACGACCTGAATCCGGTCCGGCTCGGCTGGATCGACGCGCATGCGCATCTGGCCGGCAAGCGCGCACTCGACATCGGCTGCGGCGGCGGCATCCTGTCCGAATCGATGGCGGGGCTCGGCGCGCAGGTCAAGGGGATCGACCTGTCCACCGAAGCGCTCGGCGTCGCCGACCTGCACAGCCTCGAAAGCGGCGTGACGGTCGACTACGAGGCGATCGCCGCGGAGGACATCGCGGCGCGCGAGCCCGGCACCTACGACGTGGTCACGTGCATGGAGATGCTCGAGCACGTGCCGTCGCCGGGCAAGGTCGTCTCGGCGTGCGCGACGCTCGTCAAGCCGGGCGGCTGGGTGTTCTTCTCGACGTTGAACCGCAACCTGAAGTCCTATCTGTTTGCAGTGATCGGCGCGGAATACATCGCGCAGATGCTGCCGAAGGGGACGCACGATTACGCGCGCTTCATCCGCCCGTCCGAGCTGGCCGGCTACATTCGCGCGACGGACCTGCACATCGTCGAGATCAAGGGCATCACGTATCATCCGCTCGGCAAGCGCTTTGCGCTGTCGAACGACACCGACATCAACTACCTTGTCGCGTGCCGCCGCGGCGCGTGACACCGACTCGACCGGCATGACGCCCTCCGCATGACGACCTCCCTTTCGCCCGGCCGGGCCACATTCGACGAACCGCGTCTGCAAGGCTGCAACGCGGTGCTGTTCGATCTCGACGGCACGCTCGCCGACACGGCACCGGATCTCGCCGCCGCCGTCAACAAGATGCAGCGCGTGCGCGGCCTGCGCGAGACGCCGCTCGACGTGCTGCGGCCGCTCGCGTCCGCAGGCGCACGCGGCCTGCTCGGCGGCGCGTTCGGCATCGACCCGCAGTCGGGCGGCTACGACGCGATGCGCGACGAGTTCCTGACCAACTACGCAACCGATATCTGCGTGCACACGACGCTGTTTCCCGGCATCGACACGCTGCTCGACGAACTCGACGCGCGCCGCGTGCGCTGGGGCATCGTCACGAACAAGGCGATGCGACTCACCGAACCGCTCGTCGGTTTGCTCGGCCTTCGCGCGCGCGCCGCGTGCGTCGTCGGGGGCGACACAACGCCGCACCCGAAGCCCCACCCTGCCCCGCTGCTGCATGCAGCCGGACAGCTGACGCTCGCGCCCGAGCGTATCGTGTATGTCGGCGACGACCTGCGCGACATCCAGGCCGGCAGCGCCGCGGGCATGGCGACCGTCGCGGCCGCCTACGGCTATTGCGGCGACGGCGCCGCGCCGACGGACTGGCAGGCGCAGCACCTTGTCGCAACGACGCAGGAATTACGCGAGCTGCTGCGCGATGTTGGGCTATAATGGTTGATCTTATCCGCGGGGGCGACCTGGTTTCGACAGGGGTTGTGAAGCGGCTAGGGCATGTCGAGGACCCGTCACCTCGTTAATCAATGGGAAAAACGTAACTGCAAACGACGATACGTTCGCACTGGCAGCCTAACGGCCGCCGTCCTCTGCCTAGTTCACTGACGGGCTAGCGTCGCAAGACCGGTAGCAATACCGCCAGAGGTCATATACGTCAGTTAAGCCTTGGTGGCGTCGCGACGCCCGGGTCGAAAATCTAGCGAATCGCCGTAGTGCAGCGTGTTCGTCCGCGTCGCTGCGGTTAAATCAAATGACAGAACTAAACATGTAGAACTGGTCGTGGAGCGCTTCTGGACGCGGGTTCGATTCCCGCCGCCTCCACCAAATTCCCGCCAAAGCTTCACCAGCGACAGCAAGAAACCCGCGACAGCACAAGGCTTCGCGGGTTTTTTACTTCCAGCGACGCCAAAGTTTCCCCATCGACAGCCCGGGGGTATTTGGGGGTATTTTCAGGGGTATACGACATACCCCCGCGTACAGATACCCCCATGCCGCTCACCGACACGACCATTCGCAACACGAAGCCGGCCGAAAAGCCCGTCAAGCTGTTCGACGGTGGCGGCCTTTTTCTGCTCATCACGCCGGCCGGGCAGCGTTACTGGCGACTCAAGTACCGAGCCGCCGGCAAAGAGAAACTGCTGGCGCTCGGCGTGTACCCCGATGTGACGCTCGCCGCGGCGCGCCGGAAGCGCGATGAGGCCCGGGAAAAGCTGGCCGCTGGCGTCGACCCGGGTGAAGCGAAAAAAGCTGAGAAGCGCACGGCTAGGCTGAGTGCCGAGAACTCGTTCGAAGCCGTTGCTCGCGAGTGGCACGCCAAGTACGCGCCCACTTGGTCGGATGGCCACGGAGCTCGCATCTTGCGCCGCCTAGAAGTTGACGCCTTCCCTTGGATCGGAGGTAAGCCTATTGCGGAGCTCGCTCCGCCGGACGTGCTCGACGTTCTGCGCCGGGTCGAGAAACGCGGCGCGCTCGAGACGGCCCATCGCCTGCACGCGAACGTCGGACAGGTATGCCGCTATGCCGTGGCAACCGGCCGCGCCCCGCGCGACGTAACGGCCGATCTTCGCGGCGCGCTTCCTCCTGTGCAGCAAGAGCACATGGCAGCTATCACAGACCCGAAGCAAGTTGCCGAGCTGTTGCGTGCGATTGACGGTTATCAGGGTACGTTCGCGGTGCTGTGCGCGCTACGCCTCGCCCCACTACTCTTCCAGCGACCCGGTGAGCTGCGCGCAGCTGAATGGACAGAGTTTGATCTCGACGACAGCACTTGGGAGATCCCGAGCGATCGGATGAAGCGCACTAAACAAGGCAAGGCATCCGGCGGCGCGCACATCGTTCCGCTGTCGTCTCAGGCGGTCGCAATCCTGCGTGAGCTTCACGCGCTAACAGGCGGTGGCCGCTTTCTGTTCCCGAGCGTACGTACGAAAGACCGTGCCATGTCCGACAACACGGTCAACGGCGCGTTGCGTCGACTCGGATACAGCGGCGACGAGATGACGGGACACGGTTTCAGGGCGATGGCACGCACAATCTTGGACGAAGTGCTGCACCTGCCTGCGGCGATCATCGAGGCGCAGCTCGCGCACGCCGTGAAGGACCCGCTCGGGCGCGCATACAACCGCACTGCCCACCTTCCCAAACGTCGCGAAATGATGCAGCGCTGGGCCGACTACCTTGACCGGCTCAAGGCAGGAGCGAACGTCATCGAGATCAACTCGGCCCGCGCGTAGCATCGGGTTATCCACAAGGGACTGCCCTCTTCGCAAGCCAGCGTTGTGGCGCGCCGCGACAAAAATTGGGCCCAATTTTTTGGTCCCGAGTGTAGCAATTTGCTATAGTTCGTTCACTGCGCTGGTCAAGCGGATCTCTCTGCTGAATTTTTCGAGGCGCGGATATCACCTGTGGATAACTGCCTTCGGCAGTTTTTTTCACGTCCAAATTTTGCCGTTCGCGCCTCCGCATAGCTTCGTAAGCAGGTTATCCACAGGTGCGATCGTGCCAAGGAACGAACTATGAAGGTTGTTGCCAGCAAAACAGATGGCAAGCTGCTCGCCCGACTTGCGGCAGCGGCAAAGAAGCCATTGACTCCGGCGGACATTGAACAGCAGCGCGTGTCGTTCGTCTACAGCGTCATGGGGCAGCGCGAAGGTATGACTCGCGAGAAGGTTGAGCATTTGCTGAAGCAGCACGCTGCTGTCTGAAAGTATGATCCTCTGGGAACTGGCTCAGAACGAGAGGAACGAGCATTACACGCAGCTAGAAGTTGCCAACACCGCCCGCCAATTCTCCTTCCTGCTCTCTTTGATAGAGGTCGCGACGGCCACCCAGCAACAATGGCTCTCTGAAAGAGTCATCAAGGCACTGAACTACCATGCTATCGCCTGCCTGCATGACTATGCGGGGGAGTACAGGCCATGCGTGGTCGAGTTGGGGAAGGATGAGGGCGACCATCATCCTCCGATGCCTCATTCGGTGCCGGCGCAGATGGAACACTTCGTCCACTATGTCAACTCAAGGTGGACCAAATTTGATGCGCCCAAGCTTGCCGCCTTTGTTCTATGGCGCCTTAATCATATTCACCCATTCGTAAATGGGAACGGGCGGACTGCGCGCGCCGCTGCATACTTCGTAGCCTGTTTGAAGCTCGGCGGAGCGTTGCCAGGCAAGAAGACACTCCCTGAGCTGCTGTGCGACAACAGGGACGATTACGTAGCTGCATTAAAGGTAGCAGATCGCTCTCAAGCCAAGGGCGCACGCCCCGACATTGGGCCGCTTACAACGCTCATCAGTCGATTGCTCGAAGAGCAGATTGAGACCGTAAATAGCTGACGCAACGTCGTTCGCGATCATGCGCTGTGGACGGCCGCGCGCCTCAGCTTCTGGCGGGCAGCCACGTCCAGGTTGGACGGCGGCATCGCGGAAGCACGCTCCCTGACTGTGACTCATGCCTTAGAGGGGCGCCGGTCATCTATGTCCCTCGAAGCCCCGCCCTTGCAGGCGGGGGCTTGGTTACAAAATCTGTCACCAGGCCGATGTGGGCCAGATGAGCAGGGCTAAGATTGCGAGCCAGATGGCCCACTTCCACAACCGACTCATGCTTGCGTCTCCAACGTGCCCGGCCTGATAGGCCGGCGCCACATGTCAGGCGTTCAAAACCAGACATGCCGCGGAGAAATGCCGAAGGGAAAGTGGAATGGCGCAGCGCGCACCGTGCGGCAACCGTAGCGCAAAGTTCGATGTCAACATTTATCACCCGCCGGTTACCTTGCTGATTTGCTGTTCGCATGTTCAAACCCGATACCCGATCGGATCCGCCAACCAGAGATGCACCTCCTCGTTCCGCCAGACGGAACAGACTTTGGTCAGTTGAATTAGCTGCGGCGCGCGGCTCGCACCCGTGCGCCCGGCGTAAGGTGGCCACTGACGAAAATTGCGCCAACATCCGGGCAGCGGCTTGGATCTGTGGGGCGACGTGGGCAACCTTACGTGATATAGCACTGGGAACAGCACGATAGCGGTTGCCCTATCAATGCATCTACGCTGACTAGCGTGTTACGGCCCGCTTTGCCAGCTGACTTCGATGTCAGTCGTCGCGCGCGGATACATCACCCGTCTGCGCAATCTTCGTCAGGACACGCTTCTGGTAGGCATACCAAGACGCAAGGCACTCCTTGTCGTGGCAGTTCTTCTCGCGGAAGTTCCATTGTTTACGAACCCGCTCGGTGAACGCGGCCTTGTCCACAACCGCATCCTTCGCCTGCTGATACGCTACGGCCAGATCACGATCAGAGGCAGCAAGGTCCGGATCGTGGCAAATGAGGTACTCAGGGATGGACTTCGCCTTACCGCAGTCGAAACTCGTTTGTTGTAATGCACCCGCTCCCGCGGGTGATGTCGACGCTGATACTTGAACGGGCGCAGCTTGCGGTGCGGTATCTGGCGACGGCGCAGCAGACGGAACATTAGCCGGTTCCGTATTGTTCGCATACTGCGACATGGTCGGCAACTGCTGCCCATACGGAGACAACTGGCCGGCCATGGCATCTTCCAGCATCGCGCCAATCATCGAGTTCGGCACGACTCGAAGCGTTTCCGTTTTCACCACCGAGTCACCCGCCATGATTTCTGATTTCGCGAAGTTACACGGCGCCTGGCATGTGATGCGGCTTGTCACGTTCGGATTATCGTCGTTCAGAACCAGCAGAACGTACGTTCCGTTGCGAAGCCCTACGTAGCGCATCATCACAAGGGATTTGACGGCCTTGCCACTCCGAATGTCATCCTCACTCAACGCAGGCTCATACCCATAGGTGCCATCTTGGTTGAGCGCGTAGTTGTGCCTCGGCGGAGCAGGAACCGTTTGCACTGCCGGTGCAGTAGAAGTTGGCGAAACACTTGGGGCGGAGCTAGCTTGAGGTGGTGACGGATTTGAACTAGCCACCGCCCCTCCAGAACCCTTGTCGCAGGCAGAAAGGAGGGCCGCAGCCATTGCAGCAACCCCTGCCGCAAGAACGATCTTCTTCATTGGTCTCTCGCTACTTGTGGGAATCGAATTTTTCTAATGAGGCCGCGATCTAGCTCGTCCGAATTCTGATCGCCGGTATATCGCCATCATACCCAAGGGCCGGTGTCGACAGGAGCGATCGACGTTTCCAGTTGCGCATGATCGAGAACAACGGGCTCCAAAATCTCCGTTTGGCCCCCGACCGCTATCACACTCACGCCCCGCCTTCGACCTGCGTTACGGCAGGCGCGCCCGTCACGTAAATGACTGTAACAACCAACGTGTCGGAATGCGCGCTGGCCCACTATGCTGATTCTGATGGCGGACGTCTCGCTCGCCGCCTTCCACTTCCACCGCACCGCTCGAATCCCGTAAGGAGCCCGTCGATGCGATTGCCTGAATGGGTGCTGTTCCTGCGTACCTGGCTGCGCAACCCGCGTCGGGTCGGCGCACTCGCGCCGTCGAGCCCGGCGCTCGCCGCACTGATCACCGCGCAGATCCCGCATGACAACGCGTCCGTGATCGAGCTTGGCGCAGGCACCGGCGTGTTCACCCGCGCGCTGCTGGCACGCGGCGTGAACAGCGACCGGCTGGTGCTGGTCGAGGCCGATCCTGCGTTCGCCGCCGCGCTGCGGCGCCAGTTCCCCGCGCTGCGCGTGATGCAGATGGACGCAACCCGGCTCGCGATGACGGACGGCTTCTTCGGCACCGAGCGAGCCCACGCGATCGTCAGCGGATTGCCGCTCGTCGCGATGCCTGTCGAACAGGCGGTCGCGATCGTGCAAGGCGCATTCGCGCACCATTTGGCCGCCAGCGGCGCGTTCTATCAATTCACGTATGCGCCGCGCTGCCCGATCCACGCGCGACATCTCGAAGCGATCGGGATCCGTGCCGCACGGGTCGGCATCGCATGGATGAACTTTCCACCTGCCGTCGTGTACCGCTTCGAACGCCGGATCGACGGGGCCGTCCATTCGCGGCCAGGCGCATGGCAACCGACCGCCTCCTCGCAAGGAGGCCCGCTGTCCGCCGGCACAGCGCGTGTCCGTGCGGAACGGCGCGAATTGCCCGCCGCGCAAACGGCGGACGGCGCCACGGCGGCCCGGGGCCGCTGACGCCTTGTCCTGCCGGAACCTGCGTATGGGGCGAGAATTCGCAATCGCGGCGCCGGCTACTCGCGATCGTCGATTCGGCGCGAGGCGCGACTGATCGTCGCAGCTGCCGCACCGCCGGCCGCTTAGCTATCGCTTGACCGCCGCTTAGGTGCCGCTCGACTGCCTTCGCTGCCCTTCGTTGCTCTTAGCTGCCGCGATACAGCGACTTCATTTCCTCGGCAGTTGCCGGGCGCACGCCGGCCGCACGCAAACCGGAAGCCGATGCACCTTGCGCTTGCGCGCCATAGCCGCTGACGTCGACACCTTGTGCCTGCGTGACGGCGTTTTGCTGCTGTTCGGCGATACGCGCAGTCGCGGCCTGGATCGCCGCCGGATAATGCGGATCTTCACCGCGTGCGGTGTTGTAGCCTGCCTGCTGGAGCTGAACCAGTTCGGCACGCACTTGCGCACGAGTGATCTGCGAACCCGACTGCGCGAACGACGCGACCGGGGCAACGAGTGCGGCTGCAACGACAACGGCTTGAACGAGCGACTTCATGATGACCTACCTCCAGATTTGTCCGTTTTCGCGATGAACGCCTCGTTCATCGCTGACACCTGAAGTTTATGTAGGCAGTTGCTTAAGAATAAGGCAGGTTTCGGGAACACATACTTCCTGGACACGGGTTAACCACTAGATCACGCCAATCCGATCGAAATCGTCGCCCGAAATGCGCAAGCCCCACGAAGCGGCATGCTTCGCGGGGCTTGCAATCGATGCTCTCTTGTACAGTCAGTCCGTCCGGCAAGCTGCGCAACACCCCGGTCAGGTTCCGTCATGCCTGCGCGGCGCCGCGCACATCCTGACGCGTTACCCGTATTACCCGTGCATTACTCGCCATCCATCGGACATTTCAGGTTGCAGCCGTTCGGATCGCCCAAGTCGCCCTTGCGGCGCAGCGCGGACTTCTTGCTCGTCTGGTATTTCTTCGACGGCGCCGACGCCGCGAACGGCATTTGCGGATGCTCGTTCAGGCGAAACTGGTCGCTCAGGATCCCGCCGGGCACACCCGGCGAATTCTGTGCGAACGCGAACGGCGAAACGGCGACGAGCAGGCCCGCGGTCAACGCTGCCGCGGCGAGGGGAACGGAAAATTTCATGGCGGGACGACGCCTGAGCGGCGTGCTTGTTGGAACGTTGATCAAGCGGCAAGCGTAGCGCAAATCCCCCGCCGCTGCAGCGCGGTTCGATCGCGCACCCGTTACCTTGCGTTGCCGTCGCGCGCGGCACCGGCGTCATCGCCGGCGAGCCCCGCCGCGACGCTCGTCAGCGTGCCGCACGCGGCCGGATCGTAGCCGTCGAGACGGGCGACCCGCTCGATGAAGCGCGCGTCGCGCAGCAATGCGAGCACGCCCGCGAGCGGCCGTTCGTCGAGCCGCGCGCGCTCGCACGCGAAGTAGTAATCCTCGTCGACGACCGGGATGAAATCGAGCCCGAAATGATGCGCGGCCGGCTCGACGCCGAAGCCGAGATCGGCCATCCCGCTCGCGACGAACGCTGCGATCGCCGAATGGGTCAGCTCCGCCGACGCATAGCCGTTGATGCGCTCCGGATCGACGCCGATGTCGCGCAGCGCGAGATCGAGCAGCATGCGCGTGCCCGAGCCCGGCTGCCGGTTGACGAACCGGATGTCGTCGCGCGCGAGGTCGGACAGCCCGCTGACCCGTTTCGGGTTGCCGCGCGGCAAGAACAAGCCTTGCTGGCGACGCGTCAGGTGAATCAGCACGTGACGCGTATCGTCGAGCCACGGCTGGTAGATCTGTGCGCACTGTCCACGAAACGCGCCGCGCGGCAGATGAAACCCTGCCAGTTCGCACTCGCCGCGCGCAAGCGCCTGCACGGCCTCGACGCTCTCGCGATACTTGATGTCGACCGACGCGTGCGCTTCGACGAGCGCCGACACGAGCGCCGCGACCGCGTAGCCGTGCGACGCATGGATGCGCACCGCGCCATCTCGCTGCGCGAGCCGCCGGTTCAGGTCGCTCGCGACTTCCGCCGCCAGTGCGCGCAGGTTCCCGTCGAGACGGCTGCGCGCGAGGCGCTGCGCATCGACGACTGCCTGCCCGAGTTCTGACAGCGTCGAGCCCTTGCCCCGGGCGGTCTCGATCAGCGCACCGCCGACGCAGGCCTCCAGCGCGCGCAGCAGCCCCCACGCATGCCGGTAAGACAGTCCCTTCACCTGCGCGGCCTGCGCGATGCTGCCCGTCCGCGCGACGAGTTCGAGCAGCGGCGCCACGTCCGACAGGCTCGCCGTCACGCCGTTGCTGTCGCGTACGAGCAGATACGCGTCGCATTCGACCCGAATCATTTATGCACTCCGTTTTCCTATTGCGACCATCCTGCGTTCCGCTTATCGTTGGCCAAAATCCATCAAAACGAAGTCGGGATGCGCGAAATATGAAACATCAGCGCATATGAGACTTTGGAGGAGCATAGCAGATGTCCCCTAATTCCGAAGCGCCTGATGCGCTCGTCGAGCGGCACGCGCACGCCGGCCGGTCGCTCGTCGCGATCCTGCACGCGATCCAGGACGATGCCGGCTACGTGCCGCCGGGCTGCGTGGCGCCGCTCGCGAAGGCGTTGAATCTGTCGCGCGCCGAGGTGCACGGCGTGCTCACCTATTACCACCACTTCCGCACCGCGCCGCCCGCGCGCGTGACGATCCAGATGTGCCGCGCGGAAGCATGCCGCAGCATGGGCTGCGAGTCGCTCGCGGCCCACGCGGAAGCACGCACCGGCTGCCGGTTCGACGACGCGCACGGTGCTGCAGTGCACACGGGTGCAACGGATCGTGTGCCGCCGGGCGACGTCGCGCTCGAATCGGTCTACTGCCTCGGGCTCTGCGCGCAGTCGCCATCGCTGACGATCAATGGCGTGCTGCACGCGAAGGTCACGGCGGAGAAATTCGACGCGCTGCTTGCCGACGCGGTCGTCCACGCGAAGGAGACAGCAGCATGAACAGCCCCCAAGCTCACATCCGTTCGCAGCCTCACGCGGCGGAAGCTGCCCCCGGTGGAGCGGCCCGGCGGGAGGCCGCGCCGACCCGCATCTACGTCCCGCGCGACTCATCCGCGCTGGCGCTCGGCGCCGACGCGCTCGCTGCCGCGATCGTCGCCGAGGCCGAACGGCGCGGCGTTGCGATCGAGCTCGTCCGCAACGGCTCGCGCGGCCTGCTGTGGCTCGAGCCGCTCGTCGAGGTCGGCACCGCTGCGGGCCGCGTCGGCTATGCGAATCTGTCGGCCACCGACGTGCCCGCGCTGTTCGACGCCGGCTGGCTCGACGGCGGCGCGCACCCGAGCAGCGTCGGACTCGTCGACGCGTTGCCGTATCTCGCGCGCCAGCAGCGGCTCACGTTCGCGCGCATCGGCCTGACCGACCCGCTGTCGATCGACGACTACCTGCTGCACGACGGCCTCGCCGGCCTGAAGAACGCGCTCGCGCTCGACGGCGATGCCGCGTGCGAAGCGCTGATCGAATCGGGCCTGCGCGGCCGCGGCGGCGCGGCATTTCCGGCCGGCATCAAATGGCGCACGGTCCGGCACGCGCGCGCGAAGCAGAAGTACATCGTCTGCAATGCAGACGAAGGCGACTCGGGTACGTTCTCCGATCGGCTGATCATGGAAAGCGACCCGTACTGCCTGATCGAAGGGATGATCATCGCCGGCATCGTGACCGGCGCGACGATCGGCTACATCTACGTACGCAGCGAATATCCGCACGCGATCGCGACGCTCGAGGCGGCGATCGCGCGGGCGCGCGATGCCGGCTGGCTCGGCGCGAGCGTGCTCGGTTCCGCGCACGCGTTCGAGCTGCATGTCGCAAAAGGCGCGGGCTCGTACGTATGCGGCGAGGAAACCGCGCTGCTCGAATCGCTCGAAGGCAAGCGCGGCGTCGTGCGCGCGAAGCCGCCGCTGCCCGCGCTTGCGGGCCTGTACGGCCAGCCGACGGTCATCAACAACGTGATCACGCTGGCGACCGCGCCGGTGATCTTCTCGCGCGGCGCCGCGTTCTATCGCGATTTCGGGATGGGCCGCTCGCGCGGCACGCTGCCATTCCAGCTCGCCGGCAACATCCGGCACGGCGGCCTCGTCGAGCTCGCGTTCGGCGTCACGCTGCGCGAACTGCTGTTCGACTTCGGCGGCGGCACCGCGAGCGGCCGGCCCGCACGCGCGGCGCAGGTCGGCGGCCCGCTCGGCACCTACCTGCCCGAACATCAGTGGGACGTGCCGCTCGATTACGAGGCCTACACGGCGATCGGCGCGGTGGTCGGCCACGGCGGGATCGTGCTGCACGACGACACGTCGAACCTCGCCGAGCTCGCCGAATACGCAATGAAGTTCTGCGCGATCGAATCGTGCGGCAAATGCACGCCGTGCCGGATCGGCTCGACGCGCGGCGTCGAGACGATCGCGCGGATCCGCCAGGGCGACACGTCGGAACGCCAGGTCACGCTGCTGCGCGACCTGTGCGACACGATGCTCGCCGGCTCGCTGTGCGCGATGGGCGGGATGACGCCATACCCGGTGCTGTCCGCGCTCGATCACTTCCCCGAAGATTTCGGACTCGCCGCCGGCCAGGATGCCGCGCCGGGTCCGGCCCAGGCCGCGGCCTGACCACGAAGGAGCCTCGCATGTCCCTCGACACGACCAACGCCCGCCAGGGCGGCTGCGGCTCAGGCCAGTGCGCGTGCAAGAGCGCCGCGCAGGCGCGCGCACGCGACCCGTTCGACGACACCGACTACGGCACGCCGCTGCGCCACGCCGACACCGACGTCACGCTCGAGATCGACGGCCAGCCGGTGACGGTGCCGGCCGGCACGTCGGTGATGCGTGCCGCAATCGAAGCCGGCGTCAACGTCCCGAAACTGTGCGCGACCGATTCGCTCGAGCCGTTCGGCTCGTGCCGCCTGTGCCTCGTCGAGATCGAAGGCCGGCGCGGCTATCCCGCGTCGTGCACGACGCCCGCCGAAGCGGGCATGAAGGTGCGCACGCAATCCGACCGGCTGCAGGCGCTGCGCCGCAACGTGATGGAGCTGTACATCTCCGACCACCCGCTCGACTGCCTGACCTGCCCCGCCAACGGCGACTGCGAGCTGCAGGACATGGCCGGCGTCGTCGGGCTGCGCGAGGTGCGCTACGGCTTCGAAGGCGCGAACCATCTGCATGACCGGAAGGACGAGTCGAATCCGTACTTCACGTACGACCCGTCGAAGTGCATCGTCTGCAACCGCTGCGTGCGCGCGTGCGAGGAAACGCAAGGCACGTTCGCGCTGACGATCGCCGCGCGGGGCTTCGAATCGCGCGTCGCGGCCGGCGAAAGCGAATCGTTCATGGCATCCGAGTGCGTGTCGTGCGGCGCATGCGTCGCTGCATGCCCGACCGCGACGCTGCAGGAAAAGTCGGTCGTGCAGCTCGGCCAGGCGGAGCACGCTGTCGTGACGACCTGCGCATACTGCGGCGTCGGCTGCTCGTTCAAGGCGGAAATGAAGGGCACGCAGGTCGTGCGCATGACACCGCACAAAAACGGGCAGGCAAACGAAGGCCACGCGTGCGTGAAGGGCCGCTTCGCGTGGGGCTATGCGACGCACAAGGACCGCATCACGAAGCCGATGATCCGCGAAAGGATCACCGATCCGTGGCGCGAAGTGAGCTGGGAAGAAGCGCTCACGTATGCGGCAACGCAGTTCCGCCGGCTGCAGGCGACGTACGGCCGCGACTCGATCGGCGGCATCACGTCGTCGCGCTGCACGAACGAGGAAACTTATCTCGTCCAGAAGCTCGTGCGCGCGGCGTTCGGCAACAACAACGTCGACACCTGCGCGCGCGTGTGCCACTCGCCGACCGGCTATGGCCTGAAGACGACGCTCGGCGAATCGGCCGGCACGCAGACTTTCGCGTCGGTCGGCAAGGCCGACGTGATCGTCGTGATCGGCGCGAACCCGACCGACGGCCACCCCGTGTTCGGCTCGCGGCTGAAGCGCCGCGTGCGCGAAGGCGCGAAGCTGATCGTCGTCGATCCGCGCCGCATCGACGTGGTCGACGGTCCGCACGTGAAGGCGTCGCATCACCTGCAGCTGCGCCCCGGCACCAACGTCGCGATCGTCAATGCGCTCGCGCACGTAATCGTCACCGAAGGGCTCGTCAACGACGCGTTCGTCGCCGAGCGCTGCGAAACGCGTGCGTTCGAGCAGTGGCGCGAGTTCGTCGCGCGCGACGAGAATTCGCCGGAAGCGACTGCGGACGTGACCGGCGTACCGGCCGAACAGGTGCGCGCCGCCGCACGGCTGTACGCAACGGGCGGCAATGCGGCGATCTACTACGGGCTCGGGGTGACCGAGCATGCGCAAGGCTCGACGATGGTGATGGGCATCGCGAACCTCGCGATGGCGACCGGCAACATCGGCCGCGAAGGCGTCGGCGTCAATCCGCTGCGCGGCCAGAACAACGTGCAGGGCTCGTGCGACATGGGTTCGTTCCCGCACGAGCTGCCCGGCTACCGCCACATCGGCGACACGAGCGTGCGCACGCAGTTCGAGCAAGCGTGGTCGGCGACGCTGCAGCCGGAACCGGGCCTGCGCATTCCGAACATGTTCGATGCGGCGCTCGACGGCAGCTTCAAGGGGCTGTACTGCCAGGGCGAGGACATCGTGCAGTCGGACCCGAACACGCAGCACGTCGCGGCCGCGCTGTCGTCGATGGAATGCATCGTCGTGCAGGACATCTTCCTGAACGAGACGGCGAAGTACGCACACGTGTTCCTGCCCGGCTCGTCGTTCCTCGAGAAGGACGGCACGTTCACGAACGCGGAGCGCCGCATCTCGCGCGTGCGCAAGGTGATGCCGCCGCTCGCCGGCTACGCGGACTGGGAAGTGACGCTGATGCTGTCCCGCGCACTCGGCTACGAGATGGATTACGCGCATCCGTCGGAGATCATGGACGAGATCGCGCGGCTCACGCCGACCTTCACGGGCGTGTCGTATGCGAAGCTCGACGCGCTCGGCAGCATCCAGTGGCCGTGCAACGAGGAGGCGCCGGAGGGTACGCCAACGATGCACATCGATGCGTTCGTACGCGGCAAGGGCCGGTTCGTGATCACGCAGTTCATTCCGACGCCGGAAAAGGTCACGCAACGCTATCCGCTGATCCTGACGACGGGCCGCATCCTGTCGCAATACAACGTCGGCGCGCAGACGCGCCGCACCGACAACGTGCAGTGGCACGAGGAGGATCGGCTCGAGATCCATCCGCACGATGCGCAGGACCGCGGGATCCGCAGCGGCGACTGGGTCGGCATCGAATCCCGTGCCGGCCAGACCGTGCTGCGCGCGCTCGTGACCGAACGGATGCAGCCGGGCGTCGTGTATACGACATTCCACTTCCCCGAATCAGGCGCGAACGTGATCACGACCGACAGCTCGGACTGGGCGACGAACTGCCCCGAGTACAAGGTGACGGCGGTGCAGGTGATGCCGGTCGCGCAACCGTCCGACTGGCAGCGCGCGTACGCGCGCTTCAACGCCGAGCAGCTCGACCTGCTCGAACGCCGAGCGGCCAGATCGGCTGCGCCCTCGGCCGTGACGACAGGCAAGTGAGGACTCGATGGACACCGGACACCTTATCCACATGGCCAACCGGATCGGCGAGTTCTTCGCGTCGATGCCCGATCGCGACGAGGCGCTGGCCGGCATCGCCGACCATATCCGGCGCTTCTGGGAACCGCGGATGCGCCGCGCGCTGCTAGCGGCGTTCGACGACCCGGCCGGCGCTGCCGCACAGGACGCCGCGCCGATCGTGCGGGACGCGATCGCCGCCTATCGCGACACCCTTGCGCCCGCCGCCGCGCCGGCCTGATCGCCGCCTGGCGCCTGTTCACGCTAATAACGGGCCCTAGGCAGACCGCGACACGCCAGCGAACCAGCTTTCGCAGTGCCGCAGCAACGCGTTCGCGTCGGATGCCGGGCGCCCGCGCGCCGCGATATAGCCGTCGGGCCGCAGCAGATAGAAAGCCGGCCGCGACCGGCCGTAGGCTTCCGCGAGCCCCGCCGCGCCGTCGCCTTCGGTATCGGTGACACGCCAGACGCGCACCGCGCCCGGCATGATCCGCTCGATCGATTGCACGAGCGCCTGCACTTCGGCCGCGGCGGGCGGCGGCGTCTCGCCCGCGTCGTCGGGCGGCGGATCCTCGAGCAGCAGCAGCGTAAAGCCGGCCGGCTCGTGCAGGTCGAAGAGCCTCGCGATACCCGGCGCCTGCCCGAGCGGCCCGTCGACCACATGCACGAGCGCATCGGGCGCCCGCTCGCCCGCGCGCGGGCCGCCGTCGAGCACGCGCTCGAGCGTGAGCGGGCTCTTCCGGTATTGCACCCCCAGTTCGCTGACCGTTCGCCGCACCGCGTCGCGCATCGGCCCGAACGACGACAGCAGCGGCACGACGTGATCGCGCAGCAGCTTCATCGGCCCGCGATCGGCCTCGACGATTTGCGTCAGGAAGCTCGTCTGCCGGAGCACATCGCGCTCGATCGGATGACGTTCCGCGTGATACGTGTCGAGCAAGCGCTCGGGCGCGCCCGCGCCCAGCACCCGTGCGAGCTTCCAGCCGAGATTGAAGGCTTCCTGGATGCCGGTGTTCATCCCCTGCGCACCCGCCGGGCTGTGCACGTGCGCGGCGTCGCCCGCGAAGAACACGCGGCCGAGCCGCAACCGCTCGACCATCCGGCTGTGCAGCCGGAAGTAGGACGACCACGTGAGATCGCTCAGCACGATCGACGTTCCGACGCGCGCGCGCACAAGCTCCTGGCATTGCGCCAGCGACGGACCACGCTCGTCGGGTGGCGCCCCGCTCTCGGGCGGCCGGTCCGCCACCAGCCGGAAGCGCCCGTCGCCCATCGGGAACAGGCCCGCAATCCCGTCCGCCTTCGTGAACAGATGAATCTCGTCGTCCGGCCAGTCGGGAATTGCGGCAAGATCCGCGAGCAGGAACGTCTGCTCGAACGGCCGGCCGACGAAGCCGACGCCGAGCAGGTGGCGCACCGTGCTGTGCGCGCCGTCCGCGGCGATCAGGTACGACGGCGCGAACCGCTCGTCGTTGCCCCGTGCGTCGCGGATCGTGACGTCGAGCGACGTGCCGCCCGTGTTGTCCGTGCCGCCCGTGTTGCATGCGGTCAGCGTCCGGCCGCGCTCGACCGTCACGCCGAGGCCGGCGAGATGTTCGGCGAGCAGCCGCTCGGTGACGCTCTGGTCGAGAAACAGCAGATACGGATAGCGCGTCTGCAGCGGATCGAAATCGAGCCGGGCGATCACGCGGCCTTCCGCGTGCAACGCCGCCGCGTGCGCGCGATGGCCGCTTGCGAGGAACGGTTCGACCGCGCGATGCTGCTCCAGCAATTCGAGCGTACGCGCCTGGATGCCGATCGCGCGCGAATACGGCGCAGGCGCCTCGGCCTTGTCGATGATGCGCACCGGCACACGCGCCCGCGCAAGGCTCATCGCGGCGGCAAGGCCGGTCGGCCCCGCTCCGACGATCAGCACAGGCGGGATATCGAGCAGTTCGTCGACCATGAGAACCTCGATGACTTGCGACCCTGCCAAGTCTACGCCGCTCCGCCTGACGGGACCATATGCCGGACGGCCGACTGGGGTCGCGGCCGCGGGTATGGGAAAATGCGCGTTTTCCGCTAGTTTTCGCGTCATGGATTCCGCCTTCGACCGAGCGTACGCCGCGCACCGCGCGGGCCGGCTCGCCGACGCCGAGCACGGCTATCGCGCCGCGCTCGCCGCCAATCCCGCCGACGCCGACGCGCTGCATCTGTTCGGCGTGTTGCGGCATCAGCAGGGCCAACACGCCGAAGCAGCCGATCTCGTCGGCCGCGCGGTCGCGTTGCGTCCGGGCGATGCCGCGCTGCAGCTCAATCTCGGCAATGCGCTGAAGGCGCTCGGCCGCATGGACGAAGCGATCGACCGCTTCCGCAATGCGCTGACGCTCGCGCCCGAATTTCCGCTCGCACACTACAACCTCGGCAACGCGTATGCGGCACTGCAGCGTCACGAGGATGCGATCGATGCATTCGAGCGCGCGCTGCGGCTCACGCCGGACGACGCGTCGATCCACAACAATCTCGGCAATGCGCTGAACGCGCTCGGCCGCCACGACGACGCGCTCGCCGCGTTCCATCGCGCGCTCGAACTGCGTCCCGGCCACCCGGGCGCACACAACAACCTCGCGATGGCGCTGTCCGCGATGGACCGCGCCGACGACGCGATCACGCATTTCCGCGCGGCCATCGACGCGCAGCCGCGCTTCGTCGCCGCGCATTTCAACCTCGGCAACACGCTCGACGCGGTCGGCCGCCACGCGGAAGCCGCCGCCGCGTTCGAGGCCGCACTCGCGATGCATCCGCCGTTCCCGCTCGCGCTGTACGGCCTCGCGAACGCACTGTGCGCGCAGGCACGGCATCGCGATGCGCTGCCCTACTACGAGCGCGCGGTCGGCCTCGATCCGTCGTTCAGCCTCGCGTGGCTGAACCTCGGCAACGCCCATCACGCGCTCGGCGCACACGAGATGGCATTGCGCGCGTTCGACCAGGCGCTGCGCGTCACGCCCGATCTCACGCTCGCGCAATTGCATCGTGCGGTCACGCTGCTGACGCTCGGCGATTTCACGCGCGGCCTGCCCGCCTACGAAGCGCGCCACGACACGCCCGGCGCAACGCCGCTCGGCGCGCTGCCGCGCTGGCAAGGCGAGCCGATCGCGTCGCGCACGCTGCTGATCCGCGCGGAACAGGGGTTCGGCGACACGCTGCAGTTCGTCCGTTTCGTGCCGCTCGCCCGCACGCGCTGCGCGCACGTCGTGCTCGAGGTGCAGCCGGAGCTCGTCACGCTGCTCGCGCCAATCGCCGCACACTGGCGCGTGACGCTCGTCGCGCAAGGCGCCGCGAAGGCGCCCGCAGCGGACGTCGCATGCACGCTGCTGAGCCTGCCGTTCGCGCTCGGGCTACAGCCTGCCGACATCCTGTCGGGAACGCGCTATCTCGGCGCACCGGACCTCGCCCGCCGGCGCTTCCGCGGCTCGCTAGGCGGACAGTCGAAGCGCAAGTTCGGGATCGCATGGTCGGGGCGCCGGCTGGCGCAGGACAACCGCTCGATAACGCTCGCCGCGCTCGAGCCGCTGTTCGCGCTGCCGGACATCGACTGGATCGTGCTGCAGCCTGCGGTGGACGACGCCGAGCGCGCCTGCATCGATGCGCATCCGCGTATCCATCACCTCGGCGGCCGGCTGACCGACTTCGCCGAAACGGCGGCGGTAATCGAACGGCTCGATGGCGTCGTCTCGATCGATACCTCGGTCGCACACCTCACCGGCGCGCTCGGCAAGCCGCTGTGGCTGATGCTGCCGTTCGCGGCGGACTGGCGCTGGTTCACCAGTGCCGACTGTCCGTGGTATCCCCAGGCGCGGCTCGTGCGGCAGCCGGCCACCGGACAATGGGACGCCGTCGTGCGCGTCGTGGCCGACGCACTGCGCGACGCCTGACCATCCGATACAAAAGGGAGCGGCATCCGCGTCGTGCCGCACGCCGCGGATCGCGGCACGACCGTCTCGGCGTTAAAAAATAGCAGTCAAAAATCGGACTTATCTGATCGACGGTCAGCCCACGAGTGACCACAATACTGAGTTTTGTGTCGACGTCCGCTCCGCATCCGGCTTTCCGCCCGTGCGGCGCGGCGCCCCTCTGCCATGAACCGATCGCCACTCGTTTCCGTCGAAGGCGAACTCGCCAAGCCTCGTTCCGCGCCGCTCGACGGCGTGCCGCCATTCGGTCGCGAGTGGGCGATCCGAAGCTCATTCGACAAGCAGCCCGGCCGCGCGGTCACCACGACGTCGTGTATCGACGTCACGGCGCCCCATCGCGGCTGTCACTGGCAGCCGTCGATTTCGGCCGTGCCGCAGCCGATCATCGTCGCGTTGCGGCCGGTCGCCGGCGCGGCCCGCGCACGCGACCGGCGCGCGATGTTCGCGACCTGCTGGAGCATTGGGGCGCTCGGTCTCATCGGCTGGCTGATCGCCGCGCACGAGCCGCCACCCGGTATCGGATCGTCGACGCAATCCGTGCACACGGGCTCCATCGCGATCCCGCACGAAAGCCGTCCACCGGATTCGTCATTCGCCCGCACGAGCCCGGTAGCCAGCCCCGCAGCCAGCCCGGCAGTCAACCCGACAATCCGCCCCACAGTCAGCCCCACAGTCAGCCCGGCCGATACCCGCGATGCAGCCACCGCCCGGCAATCGATCGCAACACGCGCGCAATCGCCAACCGTCGCGGCCCAGCGCCCCCGTACAACAGCCGACGCAGAACGGCTCGCGGCCGCGCCGTCGCCAGCGCCGTCGCCAGCGCCCAAGCCAGCGCCCAAGCCAGCGCCCAAGCCAGCGCGCACGGCCGGCGCTCGCCCGACGCTTGCCCCGCATACCGCCGCGCCGGTCGTGCAAAGTGTCGCCAACCGCATCCAGCCAGCACCGCAGCCGACACGCGCCGTGCATCGACGCGCCCCGTCGTCGACCGAGCCGCCGCTCGACGCGCTCGACGATCCGCGCACGCTGGCCGCGATGGCTAACGCGCTGCGCGCAGCCCAACCTGCGGCGGCTCCAGCGGCGCGCACGCCAGAGCCCGGTTTCGACTGGACCGCCCGGCTGTCCCATCGGCGCGTGACCGACGCACCTGACGCATTCACGCGCTGACCGGCACCGGCAAGCCGCAGCAAAAAAGAAAGCCCGGCGAAGGGTCGCTTCGCCGGGCTTCGTGTTGCGTCGATCCGAAGATCGTACGCGCGTTATTTGTGCACCGGCAATCCCGACTCGGTCTGGCGCTCGAGCTGCTGCACCTGCTGCTGCAGTTCACGCAACTGCACCTGCGCCGCACGCTTCTCGACCTGCAGTGCACGCGCCTGTTCTTCCGTCGTCTTCTGCCGCTGCGCAACCTCGGCCTGCTGGCTGCGCGCGACATTCAGGTCGGCCTGCAACTGCTGCGCACGATTCGTCGACAGCGCGATCACGCGCTCGAGAAACACCTTCTGCGCCTGCAGTTCCGTCCGGCGGATCTCGACGTCCGACAAGTGCACGGTCTGCTGGACGAAGTTCGCATACACCATCTCCGCACGGATCTTCTCCTGCGACCTGATCACGCGCCACAGATGCTTGTCCTGGAACAGCGCGACGTAGTACGTCATTTCCTGCGGATCGAACATCAGGCTGGCGCCGTAGCTGCCGTTGTACGTCGTGCGCATTTCGACGATCCTGCCGTCACGCAGCATCTGCGTCAGCTCGGCGACATTGCCTTGTGCGGCGCCGTTCGCGGCAGGCGCCGAGTCGCCGCTCAGGCTCGTCACGGCCGGGCGGGTGCCGGCAACGGGTGCCGACGCATCGTCGGACCATGCCGCGCCCGCATGCGCGCACAAGGCGATCGCAACGGTCCACGCTGCGGGTCGTGCAGGGAAGAAATTTCGGAAGGCCAACTTCAGACTCCGGCGAACGAATCGGGAACGCGTGATTATCGTTGAAATCGCCGGAGCCGCATCTCGAAATAATCCGGGATGCGGCACGTGATCACAAAGTCCGACAGTTTTACAGTCGCGTCTCGCGCGCGGCGCGCAGGAACGAGTCGAGTAGCGGCGTGCAGTCGAGCAGTTCGGCCCCTCCCGCGCGGTGGAACTCGGGGTGCCATTGCACGCCGACGACGAACGGCGCGCGCCGGTAGCGGATACCCTCGATGATCCCGTCGCCGGCCGACACGGCCTCGATGTTCAGGTCGCGGCCGAGATCGCGGATCGCCTGATGGTGGATCGAGTTGACGATCGCCTCGCGGCGACCCGGGAACATGCTCGCGAGCGTCGAGCTGTCGGGGAACCGGATCGCATGGCGGTGCTGGTCGTAATGCTCGCTCACGTGCGGGTTCGCGGTCGGCACGTCGGTCGCGATGTCCTGGTAGAGCGACCCGCCGAACGCGACGTTGATCAGCTGGCAGCCGCGACACACGCCGAGCACCGGCTTGCCGGACTCGACGAATTCGTGCAGCAGCTCAAGCTCGTACATGTCGCGCACACGGTCGCCCGGCCATTCGGGACGCGCGTCCGACGCCGCATAAGTCTGCGGCGACACGTCGGCGCCGCCTTGCAGCAGCAGGCCGTCGAGACACTTCGCGTAGTCGCGCAGTCGGATGTTGCTCGGATGCAGCATCCCCTGATGACCAACGGTAGGAATCATGAAGACCAGCACGTCGCGCGACATCACCCAGTGCGCGATCGACTCTTCGAGATACTGCAGCGTCTTGCCGCGCAGGCCCTTCGCGCCGGGTTCCGGGTGGAAGATGCGCGCGGACACGCCGATCCGCAGCGTGCGCTGCGTGATGCGCTGCCCGGCGCGGTCGAACAGCCGGCGCGCACGCGCCGCGATGATCCGGCCGAACACCGACCACGGCGTGTCGCTTTGCCTCAGGTAGGCAGGCGGCGCTGGCGTGCTTGCGGGCGGCGGCCGCGGCGTGTCGAAGTCGGGCTGCGCGCCGAAGCCCGGCGGCGGCGCGCCCGGCTTGCGTTCGCTCGCAGCCGCGCCGGCCGAAGCACCCGCGCTGCTGCCGGTTGCGGCACCGGAGGACGTGCCGGACGTGCCGGGCGCGCCCGGCTCCGATACCCCGGTGACGGGCGAAGCACCCGCGCCCGCGACGTCATCGGCGACGCCGTGTGCGGCAGACGCCTGCGCGGGCCGTCCGGCAGGCGCGCCGCCGGACACCGCATGCGCCGGATTCGGGCGGGTGGAGTCGAAAGAAGAAGAAGAAGAAGACGTGCCGGCCGAACCGGCAACAGAAGGCGTGTTTTCGCTCATGACGGTGGTCTGGTGCGTCGCTCACGCGTGTGGATTGACGAGGAATCATTATGCTTCAGTGCCCGATCGTGCGGTGAGCCGACAACATCTTGTCATCAATGTTGCAAGGGTCGGGTCAGTTTCCGCACGGGAATCGTCCCCGCCCGCACGGTCAGTTCGCTCCGCTGGACATCAGTGATATATCACAATAATATCGACGCATTGCTTACGCTCCTGAACTGCCCGAGCATGCGCTCGCCCCGTCCTGCCGCCGCGCCCCAGCCCGCATGAACATCCTGACCGACGCCCCGCCCACCCGCCCGCCCGACGTCTCGGCCGCCAGCCTCGCCGATCGCGCGTACGCGCTGATCCAGCGCGACATCATCACGATGCGCCTGAAACCCGGCGCCGCGCTCAACGAGGCCGATCTCGTCGCGCGAACCGGGATCGGCCGCACGCCGGTCCATCAGGCCGTGCATCGCCTCGTGCTCGAAGGGCTGCTGTCCGTGATGCCGCGCAAGGGCCTGATGGTGCAGCCGCTGTCGCTCGACGACATCGTCGCGGTGATCGACGTGCGTCGCATCAACGAGGCGCACTGCGCCGCGCTCGCCGCCCGTCACGCATCGCCCGACGATCTCGCGCGGATGGCCGCGCTGCTCGACGACGGACAGGCCTGCGCCGACCGGCACGACGTCGAAAGCATGATGGACCTCGACCGCGCGTTCCATCAGGCGATCGGCGCAGCCGCGCGCAACCCGGTGCTCGCCGACATCCTGCGCGGGCTGCATGAGCGGTCGCTGCGCTTCTGGTTCGTCACGCTGTCCGAACCACATCACCTCGCCGACGTGCAGCGCGAACACCGCGAGCTGTTCGAACGGCTCGCCGCGCGCGACGCCGACGGTGCGCGCGCGGCCATCGAACGCCATATCGATTCGTTCCGCGTCACCCTTCTTCAACATCTTCGCCCCTGAGCCGTCCATGACCACTTTCACGCCCTTCCCCCCGCTTGCCCAGCTTGCCGCGGACCTCGCCGCCGGCCGCACGACGAGCCGCGCGCTCGTCGACACCGCGCTCGAACGGATCGCCGATCCGGCCGGCCAGGGTGCCGTCGTGTTCACCGAGGTCGATGCCGACAACGCGCGCGCGGCGGCCGACGCGCACGACCGCCTGCGCGCCGCCGGCACCGTGCTGTCGCCGCTCGCGGGCATCCCGGTGTCGGTCAAGGACCTGTTCGACGTCGCCGGCCAGGTGACGCGCGCCGGCTCACGCGTGCTCGACGGCGCGCCGCCCGCGACGGCCGATGCGGTGGCCGTCGCGCGCCTGAAGCGCGCGGGCGCGGTGGTGGTCGGCCGCACCAACATGAGCGAGTTCGCATTCTCGGGGCTCGGCCTGAATCCGCATTTCGGCACCCCGCGCTCGCCGTACCGGCGCGACGTGCCGGGCGACGCACGGATCGCCGGCGGCTCGTCGTCGGGCGCTGCCGCGTCCGTCGCCGACGGGATGGCGGCCGTCGCGCTCGGCACCGACACCGGCGGCTCGATCCGGATCCCGGCCGCGCTGTGCGGGCTGACGGGCTTCAAGCCGACCGCGAGCCGCATTCCGAAGCAAGGCGGCGTGCCGCTGTCGACGACGCTCGATTCGTTCGGCCCGATCGGCCTGACGGTCGCATGCTGTGCGCTCGTCGACCGGATGCTCGCGGGCCTCGAGCCGCACGTGCCCGCCGCGCGGCCGCTCGAGGGCGTACGGCTCGGCGTGCTGACGAACTACGTGACGGACGGCGTCGATGCCGATGTAGCCGCCGCACTCGACACCGCGCTCAAGCACCTCGAGGCCGCGGGCGCGATCGTCAGCGAGGTGCGTTTCGCCGCGCTCGACCGGCTGCCGGAAGTCAACCGCTTCGGTTTCTCGCCGATCGAGGCCTATGCGTGGCACCGGCCGCTGCTCGCACGGCATCGCGAGCGCTACGACCCGCGCGTGCTGTCGCGCATCCTGAAAGGCGAGCCGGCCAGCGCGGCCGACTACCTCGACCTGCTCGCCGAGCGCGACGCGATGCTCGACGAAGCCGCGCACACGGTGTGGTCGCGCTTCGACGCGCTCGTCGCGCCGACCGTGCCGGTCGTGCCGCCGCGGATCGCGGAACTGGAAGCGGACGACGACGCGTTCGCACGCACCAACGCGCTGATTCTGCGCAACCCGAGCGCGTTCAATTTCCTCGACGCGTGCGCACTGTCGCTGCCGTGCCATGCGCGCGACGCGGCGCCGGTCGGCCTGATGCTCGCCGCCGCGCCGCATCGCGACGATGCGCTGCTCGCGATCGGCCAGGCGGTGGAAGCGGTGCTGAAAACGATCCGCTGACACGCGGCGGCGGGGTACGGCGGGGTACGGCGGGGTACGGCGGGGTATGACGGGGGGCAGCGGGGTGCCGCAAGCGCGCTGCCAGTTTCGTGCCAGCTCGTTCGCGCTAAAATCGCGCGATTGTTGACCGGACCGACCAACGAGGAACCCCGCCCGATCATGAACGATTACCTGCTTGCGCTACGCCGTGAACACCGCCTGCTGATGCTGCTCGGCTGGGTATGCATTGGCCTCCTTGCCGGTGCGCTTTACCTGCAGTACGTGAAGAACGAGGATCCGTGCCCGCTGTGCATCATCCAGCGCTACTTCTTCGCGGCGATCGGCATCTTCGCGTTCATCGCCGCCGGAATACGGAACTGGCGCGGCCTCTGGCTGCTCGAGCTGCTGATCGCGATCTCCGCGGCGGGCGGCGTCGGCACGGCCGCGCGGCATCTGTCGATCCAGATGAACCCCGGCTTCAGCTGCGGCTTCGATACGCTGCAGCCGATCGTCGACAGCCTGCCGCCCGCGCACTGGTTCCCCGGCATGTTCAAGGTCGCGGGGCTGTGCGAGACGGTCTATCCGCCGATCTTCGGCATCCTGCTGCCCGGCTGGGCGCTGATCGGCTTCGCCGCGATCCTGATCCTGGTCGCTGCGAGCCTCTGGCGCAACCGCCGCAAGCTCGTGGCCTGAACGGCGACGCGCGAAGCAAAGCCGGCCGCGCCCGATCGGGAACCAACCGTCCGGGCGCACCGCACGGGCCGGCCTGTCGAACCGCCGGCATGCAGCCGGCCGCGTATGGCCAGCGACGCATACCCGTCCGCTTTACCGTTCGCTTCTCAGCTCGCTTCTCCGCTCGCTGCTCCGCCCGTTCGCCGGCCCCGTGCGACCATCCGCACGATGCCGGCCGCGTAGTCCGCGCGTAAACCCCGACGCCGCGCGATTCCGCCGTTCCACGCGCCGCGCGCCGCGTCATCTCGCTGCCCGCCGAGCCTCACCGGGACTGCCGGGACTGCATTTTGGCCAGATGCACGGCCATCCGGCCCTCGACGTCGCGCGGCGGGCCTATGATCGACATGATCGCCATCTGATAGCGCGAATCAACGCCGGCCCATATTCCGGCCGCGCGACAGTGCTATCGTGACGTCTGGATGGCGATCTACGTGCGCGAGGCCGGGCGGTCTCGACCTCCTGCGTAACGCGCGCCTGATCCGCAATGTCGACTGGATTCATCATGACAACGCACACCATCCGCATCCGTCACCCTCATGGCGTTCCCGCGTCCCGCTCCGGGACGGCCGCGCTCATGCCGCGCGCCAGCGCCCGGCCCGCCCCGCTCCCGACGACAGTCTCCGCCGCGCCCGCCAGCCTGCGCCGCGCGTCGTGCGCCGATCTTCCGGGAGCGTGCTGATGGAACCCTGGCTCGGCGATCTCCAGCAACTGCTCGCGCACGGCGAAGCGGCCGTGCTCGTGACGGTCGCGCACACCGACGGCTCCGCGCCGCGCGAAGCGGGCACCAAGATGCTCGTGACACGCGACACCGCGCGCTACACGATCGGCGGCGGCCATCTGGAATGGCGCGCGATCGAAATCGCACGGCACCTGCTGAAGGACGGCGCGCATGTGTCCCATGCACGCAAGCTCGAGCGGCTCGCGCTCGGCCCGAGCCTAGGCCAGTGCTGCGGCGGAGCCGTCGTGCTCGCGTTCGAGCGGCTCGACGTCGGCGACCTCGGCTGGATCATGTCGCTCGCGAAACGCGTCGCGGCAGGCGCCGCGACCGTGCGTAGCGTATCATTCGGCCCCTCGCCGGGCGCGCCGCTGCTGAGCGAACCGGAACCGGCCGCCGCACACGCCGACTGCCTGCTGTGGGAAACCAGCGGCGTGGCGCTGATGACGGAGACGATCGCGCCCTACGCGTTCCCGGTCGTGCTGTTCGGCGCCGGGCACGTCAGCACCGCGCTCGTCAAGGTGCTCGCGACGCTGCCTTGCCACGTGCGCTGGGTCGACCGGCGCGACGCGCCGTTCCCGCCGTCGGACACGCTCGCCTGCATCGGCAACCTGACGATCGACGCCAGCGACACGCCGGACGATGCCGTCGACAGCGCGCCGCCGCAGGCCTACTTCATCGTGATGACGCACGACCACGCGCGGGACCTCGTGCTCGCCGAGCGCATCCTGCGGCGCGGCGACTATGCGTATTTCGGGATGATCGGCTCGCACGCGAAGCGCGTGCAGTTCGACCATCGCCTCGCGGCGTTCGGCATCGATCCGGCCCAGCTCGCGCGGATGCGCTGCCCGATCGGCGTCGAAGGCATCGTCGACAAGGCGCCCGAGGTGATCGCGATCTCGGTGGCCGCGCAGTTGCTGCAGGCCGTCGAGGCGAACGCGCCGGCGCATGCTTCCCCTACTTTCTGACCGACCAAGAAGAACGCCATGACCCCGACCTTCAAAGACAAGATTGCCCGCGCACCGAAAGCGGAGCTGCACATCCATATCGAAGGCTCGCTCGAACCCGAGCTGATCTTCGCGCTCGCGAAGCGCAACAACGTGAAGCTCGCGTACGACTCGATCGACGCACTGCGCGCCGCTTATGCGTTCACCGACCTGCAGTCGTTCCTCGACATCTATTACGCGGGCGCGAGCGTGCTGCTCACCGAGCAGGATTTCTACGACATGACGGCTGCGTACTGCGAGCGCGCGCTCGCGGACAACGTCGTCCACACCGAGCTGTTCTTCGACCCGCAAACGCATACCGAGCGCGGCGTGCCGATCGCGACCGTCGTCGCCGGCATCGAACGCGCACTCGCCGACTACGAGCAACGCGGCCTGTCGAGCAGGCTGATCCTGTGCTTCCTGCGCCACCTTTCCGAAGAAGACGCACTCGCGACGTTCGACGCCGCGCTGCCGCTTTTCGAGCAGTACGCGCATCGCCTGATCGGCGTCGGCCTCGACTCGTCCGAGCGCGGCAATCCGCCGTCCAAGTTCGCGCGCGTGTTCGAGAAAGCGCGTTCGCTCGGCCTGAAGCTCGTCGCGCATGCGGGCGAGGAAGGCCCGCCTGCGTATGTGTACGAAGCGCTCGACCTGCTGAAGGTCGACCGCATCGATCACGGCGTGCGCAGCATCGAGGATGAAGCGCTCGTCGAGCGTCTCGCCGCGACGCGCATGCCGCTGACCGTCTGCCCGCTGTCGAACCTGAAGCTGTGCGTGTTCGACGACATGGCGAAGCACACGCTGAAGTCGCTGCTCGAGCGCGGCGTCGCGGTGACGATCAACTCCGACGATCCGGCCTACTTTGGCGGCTACGTCAACGACAACTATTTCGCAACGGTGGAGGGGCTGCGCCTGACGGACGCGGAAGTCCACACCGTGATCCGCAACGGCTTCGAGGCATCGTTCGTCGACGCCGCGCAACGCGACGCGCTGACCGCGCGTCTCGATGCTTACTGGCACGCCGCCTGAGGATGCGGCGATGACGTTCGTTCCGTTGCCGAGATCGATGACAGACCCCTGCTGCACGTTCCGCATGTTCAGCACGTGCGGCTGTATCGCGCACGCGTTGCCCATGCAAGTGCAAGTGCCGAACACGCGCCGCCGCGGCAAGGCGAAGCCGGCAAAGCCGGCGCGGCCGGTCGCCGCAGCACTGCCGGCGCCGCTCGGGCGGCGCTGACCGATTCCTTTCCAACGCAGGACGAACGTTATGACGCAAACCGCTTTCCGTGCCCAGTTGCTGACCTTCACCGGCGACCCCGCACAATCCGGCCAGGCCGCGCACTACGAGGCCGACGGCCTGCTGATCGTCGACGACGGCAAGGTCGTCGCGGCCGGCGCGCATGTGCAGCTCGCGCCGACGCTCGCGCGCGACGCGCTCGTGCACGATCTGCGCGACAAGCTGATCGTGCCCGGCTTCATCGATACGCACATCCACTATCCGCAGACGGACATGATCGCGTCGCCGGCCCCCGGCCTGCTGCCGTGGCTCGACAAGTACACGTTCCCGACCGAGCGGCAGTTCGGCGACGCCGGGCATGCGCGCGAAGTCGCGGAATTCTTCGTCGACGAACTGCTTGCATGCGGGACGACGAGCGCACTCGTCTACTGCACGGTGCACAAGCAGTCGGCGGACGCCCTCTTCGCGGCGAGCGACGCGCGCGACCTGCGGATGATCGCAGGCAAGGTGCTGATGGACCGCAACTGCCCCGAATTCCTGCGCGACACCGCGCAATCGGGCTACGACGACAGCGCCGAGCTGATCGGCCGCTGGCACGGCCACGGCCGCCAGATGTACGCGCTCACGCCGCGCTTCGCGCCGACGTCGACCGAGGCGCAGCTCGAGGCCTGCGGCGAACTCGCGCGCCGCCATCCGGACGTGTTCGTGCAGAGCCACGTCGCCGAGAACGTCGACGAGGTGAAATGGGCGGCCGAGCTGTTCCCCGGCCACCGCAGCTATCTCGACATCTACGATCACTACGGGCTGCTGCGCCGCCGCGCGGTGTACGGCCACTGCATCCATCTCGACGACGAGGACCGCCGCCGGATGGCCGAAACGGGCACCGTGGTCGCGCATTGCCCGACGTCGAACTTCTTCCTCGGCAGCGGCCTGTTCGACTTCGACAAGGCGGGCGAATACGGCGTGCCAGTCGCACTCGCGACCGATGTCGGCGGCGGCACGTCGTTCTCGATGCTGCAGACGATGAACGAGGCACACAAGGTCGCGCGGCTGTCGGGGCATCACCTGAGCGCAACGCGGATGTTCTGGCTCGCGACCGCGGGCGCCGCGCACGCACTCGACCTCGCGGACACGGTCGGCACGCTCGCGCCGCGCACCGAGGCGGACTTCGTCGTGCTCGATCCGCAGGCGACGCCGCTGCTCGCGCGCCGCACGAAGCGCGCGGAATCGCTCGAGGAACTGCTGTTCGCGTTCGCGCTGCTCGGCGACGACCGGGCCGTGTACCGGACCTACGCGGCCGGCCGCTGCGTGCACGAGCGCGGCGCACCGCGCCGCGCGGCCTGACGGCACGCCGGCCCGCGAGCGCCACGCGCCGCGTACCGCGCAGGCCGGGCGGGCCTGACGTTAGGCGGACGGGCGCATCGCGCCCGCCTTTCCACACCGCACGACCGGTGCCCGCATCGCTTTCCCGCGCTGCACGCACCGTGCTAGAATCCGCTCCTCATTGGGGAGTAGCCGCTCCGCTCGATGTCCCGCGCTTTCGGCGCGCATCGTGACGGGGGCGTCCGTCAACAGACTTGGCCATTCGGCCATGGCGGACGCAGCCACCAAAGGCCTGGCGAGACCGATGGTTCACCGCGCGCCGCATCTGGGCCCGGCGCACGGTGGATCGTCGCTCGCACGCACAACAACAGGCCCGCGGAATTCCGTACGTGTCCCAAGCCTTCCTGATCTCCACCGGTGCCGTCGCCCTCGCAGAAATCGGCGACAAGACCCAACTGCTTTCCCTCGTGCTCGCTGCGCGTTACCGCAAGCCCGTGCCGATCATTCTCGGCGTGCTCGTCGCGACGCTCGTCAACCACGGCTGCGCAGGCGCGCTCGGCGAATGGCTCGGCGCGCTCGCCACGCCGTCGATCATGCGCTGGGCGCTCGCGTTCTCGTTCATCGGGATGGGGCTGTGGATCCTCGTGCCGGACAAGCTCGATGCCGACGAGGCCAACGCGAACCGCTCGCGGCTCGGCGTGTTCGGCGCGACCTTCGTCGCGTTCTTCCTCGCCGAAATGGGCGACAAGACCCAGATCGCGACCGTCGCGCTCGCCGCGCGCTTCCAGGATTACGTCGGTGTCGTGGCCGGCACGACGCTCGGGATGATGCTCGCGAACGTGCCGGCAATCCTGCTCGGCGACCGCTTCGCGCACCGCCTGCCGACGAAGGTCGTGCACGGCATCGCGGCCGTGATGTTCGTCGTGCTCGGCGCGCTGGCGCTGTTCGGCGTCGGCGTGTAAGCCGCGCCACGTGCCTCCCGCGGCGGAGGCGCGGCAGGCAGCCGTGGCGGAGGCGCCGCGGTGCCTGACGCTCAATAAAAAGGGCCGGCCTGCCGGCCGGCCCGCTTGCTGCCTGGTCCCGCGTTACTTCGAAGCCGCCGCGCCGGTCGCAGGCGCGGCCGGCACCACGCGCTCGTTGGCGGCCGGCATCGCAGGCCCGCCATGCTTGTCGACCGGCAGCCGCACCGTGCGCACCGCGCCGTTGCCGAGCGGGAAATCGGCGAGCGCGCTGCGCGCGAGGAACGGCATCGCATACAGCAGCGCGCCGTTGTCGCCGGTCGTGCGCGCGGTCACGTTGTACACCTCCTTGCCCGTCGCCCGCTCGGTGATCCGGATGCCGAGCGTGTAGTCGAACACCTGGTACGTCTGGTTCACGTAGCCGGACGGCATCGGACCCCAGGGCCCCCACGGGCCCCACGGCCCGCGCCGCCAGTACGGCCCCGGAAACCACGGGTCGTAATAGACGGGCTGCGGCACCGTCACGAGATCGCTGCCGATGCCGTACGTCAGCCCGACCAGATAGCGGGCGCTCGCCTGCGGCACCTGCCGGAACGCATACGCAGACAGTTCGTTCGCGACGATCGGCTCGTAGGTCGACTGCTCGATGCTGTTCTTCTGCGCGTCGGTGCGCGTGAACGCATAGGTGCGTGTCGCGTCGCTGCCGCTCCAGTCGGAGAAGGCCGTGACCTGCGTCGTCACATAGCTCGTGCAGCCCGCGAGCAGCGCCACGCACAGCGCCGCCGCCCATACTGCACCGCGATAAATCCGTTCGCGTTTCATGATCATCCTCTTCAATCCGTCACCCCGCCGCCGCGTCACGCGCAACGAACGGGATGCCGATAATACGCGGACTGTCCGACCCGGTAAAAAGTTCGCGCGGCACGCGGCGTCAAGCCTTTGTACAATGGGCCGGTTCGCCGGGCCCGCGCCGCGCGCCCTACCCCGATTCCCCCGACCTCGACGACCATGTCCGACAACGCCTCCTCCGCCGTGATCCGCCGCGCCGACTACACGCCGCCGGCCTTCCTCATCGATACCGTCGCGCTCGAATTCGACCTCGCGCCAGCCCGCACGATCGTCAGGAATACGATGCGCGTGCGCCGCAACCCCGACGCCGCCCCGACCCCGCACCTGGAGCTGATGGGCGAAGCGCTCGAATTCGTCGGCGCGCAGCTGAACGGCGCACCGTGCACGGCACGCGCGCACGAACACGGGCTGACCGTCGAGAACGTGCCCGACGCGTTCGAGCTGACGCTCGAAAGCGCGTGCGCGCCCGACCAGAATACGACGCTGTCCGGCCTGTACGTGTCGAGCGGCAACTTCTTTACACAGTGCGAGGCCGAGGGTTTCCGCCGCATCACCTACTTCCTCGACCGCCCCGACGTGATGGCGTCGTACACGGTGACGCTGCGCGCGGACAAGGCCGACTACCCGGTGCTGCTGTCGAACGGCAACCTCGTCGAGGCCGGCGACCTGCCCGACGGCCGCCACTTCGCGAAGTGGGAAGACCCGTTCCGCAAGCCGAGCTACCTGTTCGCGCTCGTCGCGGGCAAGCTCGTCGCGCTCGAGGACAAGATCACGACCGGCTCCGGCAAAGAGAAGCTGCTGCAGGTGTGGGTCGAGGCGCACGACATCGACAAGACCCGCCACGCAATGGATTCGCTGATCCACTCGATCCGCTGGGACGAAAAGCGCTTCGGCCTCGAGCTCGATCTCGACCGCTTCATGATCGTCGCGGTCGGCGACTTCAACATGGGCGCGATGGAGAACAAGGGGCTCAACATCTTCAACACGAAGTACGTGCTCGCGAACCCGGAAACGGCGACCGACACCGATTTCGCGAACATCGAGTCGGTGGTCGGCCACGAATACTTCCACAACTGGACCGGCAACCGCGTGACCTGCCGCGACTGGTTCCAGCTGAGCCTGAAGGAAGGCCTGACGGTTTTCCGCGACCAGGAGTTCTCGGCCGACATGGCGGCCGGCGACGACGCGAACGCGGCGGCGCGCGCGGTCAAGCGTATCGAGGACGTGCGCGTGCTGCGCCAGCTGCAGTTCGCCGAGGACGCGGGCCCGATGGCGCATCCGGTGCGCCCGGAAAGCTACGTCGAGATCAACAACTTCTACACGATGACCGTCTATGAGAAGGGCTCGGAAGTCGTGCGGATGTACCAGACCCTGTTCGGCCGCGACGGCTTCCGCGACGGGATGGACCTGTACTTCAAGCGCCACGACGGCCATGCGGTCACCTGCGACGATTTCCGCCACGCGATGGCGGACGCGAACGGCCGCGACCTCGCGCAGTTCGAGCGCTGGTACAGCCAGGCCGGCACGCCGCGCGTGACGGTGAAGACCGCATACGACGCGGCCGCGCGCCGTTACACGGTCACGCTCGCGCAAGGCTATGGCGACGCGTCGCCCGCCGCGCGCGAAACGCAGACGGGGCCGCTGCTGATTCCGTTCGCGATCGGCCTGATCGGCCGCGACGGCCGCGACCTCCCGCTGCGTCTCGACGGCGAGGCTGCCGCCGCCGGCACGACGCGCGTGCTCGACTTCACCGACGCCGAGCAGACCTTCACGTTCGTCGACGTGCCGGACGAGCCGCTGCCGTCGCTGCTGCGCAACTTCTCCGCGCCGGTGATCGTCGAGTACGACTACAGCGACGACGATCTCGCGTTCCTGCTCGCGCACGACAGCGATCCGTTCAACCGCTGGGAAGCGGGCCAGCGCCTTGCGACGCGCGCGCTGCTGACGCTCGCCGCGCGCGCCGCCGCGAACGAGCCGCTGACGCTCGGCGAGAACTTCGTCGCCGCGTTCCGCCGCGTGCTGACCGACGGCTCACTGTCGCCGGCGTTCCGCGAACTCGCGCTGACGCTGCCGTCCGAAACCTATCTCGCCGACCAGATGGCCGAATCCGATCCGGCCGCCGTGCATCGCGCGCGCCAGTTCGTGCGCCGCCAGCTCGCGACCGCGCTGCGCGCCGACTGGCTCGCCGCGTACGACGGCCACCAGACGCCGGGCGTCTATGAGCCGACGCCGGAAGCGTCCGGCCGCCGCGCACTGAAGAACCTCGCACTCGCGTACCTCGCGGAACTCGAGGATCCGGCCGACGCAGTGCGGCTCGCGAGCGCGCAGTACGACGCCGCGAACAATATGACCGATCGCGCGGCTGCACTCGGCGCGCTGCTGTCGGCCGCCGCCGCTGGCGCGAACGAACCGGCTGACCAGGCGCTCGCCGATTTCTACCAGCGCTTCGAAAAGGAAGCGCTCGTAATCGACAAGTGGTTCGCGATGCAGGCCGCGCAACGCGGCACGCCTGCGCATCCGACGCTCGACAAGGTCCGCAAGCTGCTCGCGCATCCGGCGTTCAATCTGAAGAACCCGAACCGCGCGCGCTCGCTGATCTTCAGCTTTTGCGCGGCGAACCCCGCGCAGTTCCATGCAGCGGACGGCTCGGGCTATGCATTCTGGGCCGAGCAGGTGCTCGCGCTCGACGCAATCAATCCGCAAGTCGCCGCGCGCCTCGCACGCTCGCTCGAACTGTGGCGCCGCTTCACGCCCGCGCTGCGCGACCGGATGAAGGCTGCGCTCGAACGGGTCGCCGCCGGCGCGAAGTCGCGCGACGTGCGCGAAATCGTCGAGAAGGCGCTCGCATAACGCAGTCGTCCGTGCTTCATCATCCGCCGCAAGCGACAAAGCCGGCGCCGCTCGATGCGGCGCCGGCTTTTTTATCCATGTAACCGGACGAAAAAAGCCCGTGGGGCGGCAGGCACGGCGGGTAAAATTGCGATTGCTCAAGGATTCTTTGGCCTTTCGGAGTCTGTCATGTCCATTGCCCGCCGCACCACGCTGTCCAAGTTCCTGATCGAACAGCAGCGTGAAACCAACAACCTCCCCGCCGACCTCCGCCTGCTGATCGAAGTCGTCGCCCGCGCATGCAAGGCGATCAGCTACAACGTGCAGAAAGGCGCGCTCGGCGAAGCGCTCGGCACCGCCGGCAGCGAAAACGTCCAGGGCGAAGTGCAGAAGAAGCTCGACATCCTGTCGAACGAAATCCTGCTCGACGCGAACGAATGGGGCGGTAACCTCGCCGCGATGGCGTCGGAAGAAATGGAAACGTTCTTCCCGATCCCGGCGAATTACCCGCGCGGCGAATACCTGCTGGTGTTCGATCCGCTCGACGGCTCGTCGAACATCGACGTGAATGTGTCGATCGGCACGATCTTCTCGGTGCTGCGCTGCCCGGACGGCAAGCAGGCGACCGAGGAATCGTTCCTGCAGCCGGGCACGCAGCAGGTTGCGGCCGGCTACGCGGTGTACGGCCCGCAAACGGTGTTCGTGCTGACGACCGGCAACGGCGTGAACTGCTTCACGCTCGACCGTGAAGTCGGTTCGTGGGTGCTCACGCAGAGCAACCTGCAGATTCCGGCCGACACGCGCGAATATGCGATCAACGCGTCGAACGCGCGTCACTGGTACGACCCGGTCAAGCGCTATATCGACGAGCTGAACGCCGGCAAGGATGGTCCGCGCGGCGACAACTTCAACATGCGCTGGGTCGCGTCGATGGTTGCCGACGTGCACCGCATCCTGAACCGCGGCGGCATCTTCATGTACCCGGCCGACAAGCGCACCCCCGATCGTCCGGGCAAGCTGCGCCTGATGTACGAAGCGAACCCGATGTCGTTCATCGTCGAACAGGCCGGCGGCGCTGCGACGAACGGCACGCAGCGCATCATGGAAGTGCAGCCGACCGGCCTGCACCAGCGCGTGCCGGTGTTCCTCGGTTCGAAGAACGAAGTCGAACGCGTGACGCGCTACCACACCGAAAACGACTGATTGCACTGCAACACTAGACGGCATCGCGAGACGCCAGTACAATCGCGCCTCGCGATGCAGCTCCACGGGGTCGCATCGCGGTGAAGTGAAAGCGGGAAATCCGCCGGATCGAGAAGTTTCGCGAAACAGCAGCAGCAAGCTGAAAAAATTTCGCAAAACCTCTTGCCAAGGTCTCAGATTTCACCATATAATTTCACTTCTCTGCTGCCGGTGTAGCTCAGTTGGTAGAGCAGCGCATTCGTAATGCGAAGGTCGTAGGTTCGACTCCTATCTCCGGCACCAAGATTCAAAGGGCTGACAAGCAATCGCTTGTCAGCCCTTTATCTTTTCCGGGCCCGAAAATTCACCGCAAGCCCGACGTCGCGCGAAGCCCCCGACCTCCCGCCCCGCTTGCGGGCATCTCCCGACTCTCGTCGCACACGCTGCGGACTACAATCTCCGCACCACCCCGCCCTTCACTTGGCATCATGCGCACCTGGCGCCTCGAGCGACCGAACCTCAGCGGACAGCTGGACGTATCCCGCGTAACCGGACTCGTCAGCGCGATCGGCGCAGGCGACCCGAACGCGTTTGCCGGCGAAGTCCTGAAGCTGTTCGACGATGCGCTGTCGGTCACGCAATGCACGGTCTTCGCATACGAGTTCGGCAATCGCCCGCGCACGATGTCGGTCGCCGATCATCGCGGCGGGCGCTACCTGCGTGACGTCGCCGATACCTACGCACGGCATTTCTACGCGCTCGACGGCAACCAGAAGATCGTGTCGACCGCGAGCCGCGGCCCGCACCGCCACGACCTGATGCTGCATCAGCAGACCGGCGACGAGATCGGCCACGAAGCGTATCGCGCCGCGTGCTATCGCGGCCCCGACGTATCCGACCGCCTGTCGCTGCTGATGCAGCCGAACGACGCGATCTGGCTGTCGATCAACCTGTACCGCGCGCACCGCAGCGGCCATTTCCAGCCACGCGAGATCGCGACGATCGAAGCGCTCGCGCCGCTGATCGCCCAGGCGGCGAAACACCATTACGCGCTCGCTGGCGCGACGCAGATCGGCATCCCCCAGTTGATGCTCGCGCGACTGCGCGGCGCGTGCCCGACGCTGTCGAAACGCGAACTCGACGTGCTGCGCGGCGTGCTCGAAGGCCAGACCGCACAAGAAATCGGCGAGACGATCGGCGTGAAAGCGTCAAGCGTCGTCACCTACCAGAAACGCGCGTATCGCCGCCTCGGCATTTCGAGCCAGCGCCAGCTGTTCGCGCTCTGCCTGCAGCCGTAGCCTTCGCTTTCCTCTGTCGTTTCCGGGTTTGTCCCGGTCCGCGTGCGTATGCGCGCTGTACCCAGGATGGGGACAGCGGCCCACGGGCTCGCCGCGATACTGCCGTCGACACGTCACCCGCCGCGCGCCGTCCGCACCTGGCTCGCCGGCGTACACAAGACGTGCGCGTACCGGGCCGCCCGCCCGGCCGCCCCGACCGGAGACACCCGTATGGACCCCGCCACGCTCGCCGACGCGCCCCTGCCGCACGCCACGCCCACCCCTGACGACACGGCCCGCAGGCTGATCGCGAAGATCTCGCGCCGCCTGCTCGGATTCCTGTTCGTGCTGTTCTTCTTCTCGTTCCTCGACCGGATCAACATCGGCTTCGCCGGTCTGACGATGACCCAGGATCTCGGCCTGTCCGGCATGCAGTTCGGACTCGCGACGACGCTCTTCTACATCGCGTACATCGCGTGTGGCGTGCCGGGCAACGTCGTGCTGTCGCGCATCGGCGCGCGCCGGTGGATCGGCGCGATGATGATCGCGTGGGGCATCGCGTCGTCCGCGACGATGTTCGCGACGAGCCCCGGCACGCTGTACGCGCTGCGCGTGCTGGTCGGCATCACCGAGGCCGGCTTCCTGCCCGGCATCCTGCTGTACCTGACCCACTGGTTCCCGGCGGCGTACCGCGCCCGCGCGAATGCGCTGTTCATGATCGCGATGCCGGTCACGGCCGCGCTCGGCTCGGCGGTGTCCGGCTACCTGCTCGCGCTCGACGGCACGTTCGGCCTGCGCGGCTGGCAGTGGCTGTTCGTGCTCGAAGGGCTCCCGGCCGCGCTGCTCGGCTTCGTCACGCTCGCACGGCTCGATGACCGGCCTGCCGACGCCCGCTGGCTGTCCGCCGACGAGAAGCGCACGCTCGCGCAATTGCTCGCGGCCGATCACGCAACACCCGCCGGCCATTCCGTTGCGCACACAACGACACTTTGGCGCGAGCTGACGTCCGCGCCGGTACTGCTGCTGTCGCTGACCTACTTCTGCCTCGTGAATTCGCTTGCGATGGTCGCCGTGTGGACGCCGCTGATCGTCAAGAGCTTCGACGACCACGCGAGCAATCGCACGGTCGGCCTGCTCGCTGCGGTTCCGCAAGTGTGCACGATCGTCGCGATGATCGTCTGGGGCCGGCGCTCGGATCGCCGCCAGGAACGTCAATGGCATTGCGTGATCCCGATGCTGTTCGCCGCGCTCGGCTGGCTCGCGACCGCGTGGGCGCCGTCTCCCGCATGGCGTCTGCTCGGCGTATGCGCGGCGTCGGCTGGCGCGTACACCGCGATGTCGATCTTCTGGACCACGCCCGACCTCGTGCTGAGCGCATCGGCGCGCGCGATCGGCATTGCGGCCGTCAACGCGATCGGCAACATCGGCTCCGCACTCAATCCGCTCGCGGTCGGCTGGCTGAAGGACGTCACGCACAGCTTCGCGGCCGGCCTGCTGTATGCGGCCGCGCTGCTCGCGATCGGCGCGCTGGTCGCGACGGTGTGGCCCGCCGCACGACGCACGGCATCACAGTCGCATCCGCAATCGTATCCGCATCTGCATTCGTCACAGGAGTAAACGATGGGCATCGCCTTCAAGCCATATCCGTTCGTCGCCGAGCGCCATGCCGCGCACCTGCCGGCATGCGACAACGGGGTCGACACGCGCCGGCATCGCGCTGCGATCGTCGGCGGCGGCCCGGTCGGGCTTGCCGTCGCACTCGGGCTCGCGAACCACGGCATTCGCTGTGTGCTGCTCGAATCGGACGACTCGGTCTGCCACGGCAGCCGCGCGATCTGCATCTCGCGGCGCAGCCTCGAGATCATCGAACGGCTCGGCGCGCTCGACGGCTTCCTGCGTGTCGGCCTGCCTTGGACCGGCGGGCGCAGCTTCTACCGGCACGACGAAGTGCTGCACTTCACGATGCCGCAGGACGAGAACCAGAAGCTGCCGCCGATGGTGAACCTCGCGCAGTATCACATCGAGCAGTTCCTGCTCGACGCGGCCGAGCGGCACGCCGACCTGATCGACATCCGCTGGCAGACGAAGGTCGCCAGCGTCGCGCGGCAGCCGGACGGCGTGCGCCTGAACGTCGGCACGCCGCTCGGCGACTACGCGCTCGACGCCGACTGGGTCATAGCGTGCGACGGCGGGCGCAGCACGATGCGCGAAGCGCTCGGCCTGTCGCTCACGGGCACGAGCTACGAGGGCCGCTACGTGATCGTCGACATCGCGCTCGACAGCGACCGGCCGACCGAACGCCTCGCGTACTTCGATCCGTCGTCGAATCCGGGTTCGACGGTGCTCGTCCACAAGCAGCCCGACAACGTATGGCGCATCGATTACCAGTTGCGCGACGACGAGGATGCCGAAGCGGCGGTGAAGCCGGAGAACGTGATGCCGCGCGTGCAGAGCCTGCTCGACATGATGGGCGAGCGCGGCGCGTGGGCGCCGATCTGGATCACCGTCTACAAGGCCAATGCACTGACGCTCGAACGCTATCGGCACAACCGCGTGCTGTTCTGCGGCGACGCCGCGCATCTCGTGCCGATCTTCGGCGTGCGTGGCGCGAACTCGGGCATCGACGATGCCGACAACCTCGCGTGGAAGCTCGCGCTCGTGATGCGCGGCATCGCGTCGGACACGCTGCTCGACAGCTACTCCGACGAGCGCGTATATGCGACGCGCGAGAACCTGCGCTACGGCACGAAGAGCACCGAGTTCATGGCGCCGCCATCGTTCGCGTTCGCGCTGATGCGCAAGGCCGTGCTGTCGCTCGCTGTTGCACATCCGGCGCTGCGTTCGCTGATCAATCCGCGCCAGACGTCCGCAATCGCATACGTCGAATCGCCGCTGAATGCGGCCGACACCGATTCGTTTGCTGCAGGCCCGGCGCCCGGCAGCGTACTCGCGGAATGTCCGCTGATGCTGTACGGCGCGCGCGGCGACGCTCGCCCGGGCCATCTGACCGACCTCGTCGCGCCGCGCTTCACCGCGCTTTGCTTCGCAGCCGAAGGCAGGCCCGATCCGTCGCTCGTCGACCTCGAACGGCGCATGCAGGACGCCGGCGTTCCTTTCAATCTCGTCGTGCTCGCGCAACGTGCGGGTGCGCAGCATCCGGCGTGCCGCGGCCATGACGCCGACGGGCGCCTCTACGGAATGTACGGCGCCCGCGACGGCACCGTCTATCTGGTGCGTCCGGACGGCCACGTGCTCGGCCGCTGGCATGCCGCCCGCGCCGCCGACGTCGAGGCCGCGCTCGAGCACGCGCTGCATCCGCTCACCCCGTCTACCCCGTCTACCCCGTCTACTCCGTCCACTCCGCAGGAGCACGCATGATCACCGACAGCGAACGCGATGCCGTGTACACCGAGCTTTGCCATACGATGACTCGCATCGGCGAGCCCGATGCGCCGCTGTTCCTCGCTCGCTTCGCATTGCTTGCGATCGAGGCGATCGGCGATGCGTCGGTTGCGGCGCGCCTGATCGTCGATGCGAGCACCGGGCTGCCCGGTGCCGGCACGCTGCGAGCGGCGGACGGGCAATAGCGCCCGCCCCCACGTGCCGAGCGGTCCGCATCCCGTTCGGCATCGACCATGCGACGCCGCAGCGAGCCCGTGCGCTGCCTGGCGTCGCCCTCATCGCTTCCCGCGACGAATATGCGTGACGTCGCTTCGCATTGCGTGCGTTGCGCCAGACGAAGTCGCAATCGGACGCACGTGTCGTGCGATCGGCTTGCCTCCTGAGACAGGCGCCATCAAATCGATAGCAGTACGATGCATCTCGCGTGACGAGAATCGGCTCGCCGCATGCATCGTCTCGCCGCCCATGCTTACATATTCATTTCGACACGCAGCACACAATCGCAGTCGTCGGCCTGGGCAGACAATTTCCTTGGAAATTCCCGTTCCGGGTGCATAACATTACTTAACGATTCCGACCCGTCTATCGCGCTACATTGCGGGGGCGACGACCGGGAATCGGCACGCCGCCCCTGTCGGGGTTGCCGGCCCACCACCCATCGCCCGACGTACGACGCCCGGTCGAGTCAACTCATCAACAGGAGAGAACCAACATGACTCATGGCTTGATAATGTGGCTGATCATCGGCGCGGTCGCCGGCTGGCTTGCTGGCGTGCTCGTCAAGGGCGGCGGCTTCGGGCTCATCGTCGACATCATCGTCGGGATCGTCGGCGCAATCATCGGCGGCTGGCTCGCGGGGCTGCTCGGCATCCACATCGGCAGCGGCTTCATTGGTTCGGTGATCATCGCCGTGATCGGTGCGGTGATCCTGTTGTTCGTGATCCGTCTGTTCAAGCGAGCGACCTGACTTTCGTCGAGGCGCGCGCCTGGACGTGAATTCGGGCGCGCTGCCTCAATCGACGGCGCGCGGCACGGCCGCTGCGCGCCGGCACTTCAACGACGTCGCGTGCCGCGCAGCCACCCGTCGAGCACATCCGTCGTCAGCAGCCCGCTGCGTGCGTCGCGCCCGCCATCGCGTCCGAGCCACAGCGTGCGCGGCATTTCCCCTCGCCATCCCGCATCGAGCGCCGCGCGCAAGCGCTCCGGCATCGCATCGGCATTCGCATATTGCGCGACATGCGGCGGCAGGCTCATCTGCGCGAGCGCCTGCTCGATCGCCGCACCGTTCTCGTCATACGCATCCATCGCGATCATCGCGACCTGCACGTCCGGATGTCGGCGCTGCCACGCGACGAGATGCGCAGCGTTCTCGCGACAGTAGCCACAGTCGAGCGACCAGATTTCGATCGCGAGCGGCCGCTCGCGCGCAGTGTCGAACAGCCGCGCGACGTCGGCCGCGCTCAGTGGCTGCAACGCACCCGCCGATGCGGAAACGCACCAGAACGCGACGCTCGCCAGCAGAATCAGCCGCTTCATTGCCCGCCCTCCACCGCGATCAGCCGATAACCGTCGTTGCGGGTGCGCCACGACAGGTAGATGCGTCCCGCGTCGTCGAGCAGTTGCGGGTTGTCGCTCGCGCCCGACGTCGACGCGATCTCGCGCGGCGCCGACCAGTGCGCGCCGCGATCGTCCGAGCGGCGCAGCTTGATCCGCATCGTGTCGCCGTCGAAGGCCTTCCACGCGAGCCACACGATGTCGCCGCGCGCGGCGAGCGCGGCATGCGACGCCTGCTCGCCGGGTGCGGCCGGATTTGCGCCGAAGCCCCAAGCTGCGCCGAGCGGCTCGCCGTTTGCGCCGATCCGCGAATAGAACACGTCCGCGCGGCCGTCGACGACGCCGAACCACGCGAGGTGGCGCGTGCCGTCGGACGTGATCGCGAGCGCCGGGCCATGATCGGGGCACGCCTCGACGTGCCAGTTCGAAAACGTCGCGCGCAGCGGCGTGACCGGCGTGTCGGCCGACGCGGGCAGCACCGCGAGCGCGTGATCGCGGATCTGTCCGGGAAACACGTTGCGCCACGCAGCCTCGACGCGCCCGGCCGGGTCGACGGTCATCGCGATCCGGCAGCACTCGCACGTGTGATCGGTCACCTTGCGTTCCGGCTCGAACGACGCACCGCCGTCGCGCGACACCGCGTAGTAGACTGCCGCGCCGTCGTAGGGCTGCCCCGCCGCCTTCGCCGCGGTGAGATCGCGCTTGTCGATCCACGCGAGATAGATCCGGCCCGCCGGATCGACCGCCATCATGTCGAAGCGGTGCGTGATCATCTGCCGGTCGCGATGCACGTTGATCGGCACGCTCCACGTCGCGCCGCCATCCAGCGAGCGGGAAAAGCGCACCATCCCCGTATAGGGTGCATCGAGCGGCATCGACCACGATACATAGATCGCGCGGCCGTCCGGACTCGTCGCCACTTTCGGACGGTTCTCCGCGCTGGTGTAGATCGGCTCGGGCATCGCGTTGACGGTGACCGGCGCCGACAGGGTGCGGCCTGTGTCGTCCGAGTGCGCGACGACGACGTGCTCCCCTTCGACCCACGCGACCCACAGCCGATGCTGCGCGTCGAACGCGGCCCCAGTCGCGAGCGGCTGCTTTTGCGGCGCGCTCGCGGCCGGCATTCCCGTGTGCGCGGCATGCGGATCGGCGGGCTGCGCCATTTGATGCGCGCCGGCGGCCGACACGGCCGCGAGCCACAGCGCACATCCAGCCGCGACAGATTTCACAGCGACCATTTCAATTCTCCAAAGAAAGTGCGGCCCGGATACGGGTGGAACACGTAGTAGCGGCGGTCCGTCAGGTTGTCGATGCCGACCGACGCGACCCAGTGCCGATCGAAGCGGTAGCGCGCCTTCAGGTCGACGACCGTATACGAGCTGGTGCCGCCGTAGACGTCCGGATTCACGTCGCTGTTGTCGAGCATGTTGAACTGGCGTCCCGAATAGCGGATGCCGACGCTCGCGAGCCAGTGCTCGTCGAACCGGTACGACGCGAGCAGGTTCGCGCGCATTCGCGGGATGCGCGGAAACCGTGAGCCGACATACGCGGGGTTCGCCGCGTCGGCGAGGATCTGTGCGTTGCTCGCCGTCACGTTCGCATCGACGTCGAGCCCCTTCACCCCGACGTTCTGACCGCTGAACGCGAGCTCGACGCCGCGCACGCGAACGCGGTCGACGTTCGAGATGTTCGTGATCGTCGACGCACCCGACACCGTCGTCTGGCTGTAGATCGAATCGCGCAGGTCGCTCTGGAACACGCTCGCACGCACGACGCCGACCCCGACGTCGCGCTCGGCCGTGAAGTCCCAGTCGATCGCCTTTTCGGGCCTCAGGCCCGGGTTGTTGTTGACGATCGCGTTGTTCGAGATCGTGCCCTGGAACAATTCGCCGACCGTCGGAAAGCGCGTGCCCGTCGCGAACGACAGGCGGAAGCGCCAGACGTCCGTTGCATCCCACTGCAGTGCGACCTTCGGCGACAGCGCGTTAGCGCCACGATCCGCATAGCCAAGCGTGCCGTTCGCGTTGCCGAGCGTGCCGCCGTACGCATCCCAGCGCTCGTAGCGCAGGCCGAGCGTCGCGAGCCAGCCCGGCGCGAAGCGCCACGCGTCCTGCGCGAACAGCGCCTGTGTGCGTGTGTCGCCGCGGTAGATGCTCGCGAGCGACGTCGTCGGCCCGGCCAGCCAGTCGGCCGTGTTGTACGTGACGTTACGAAGGAAGTAGTTGTCGTAGTGGTAGCCGAACGTGAACGTGTGCCCCTTCACGTCGGGCGCCTCCGCCTTCAGGTCGAGCGTGCGCCAGCCGGTGCCGTCGCCCTGGAACAGCGTGCCCGCGCCGCCCTGCGCGGTCGACGCCGCGCGCTGCACGTCGCGCGAGACGTCGTACGCGGACACGACGCCCGACAGCCGCCAGCCGGAAGCGAGCCGCGCGTTCAGCCCGAGCGCGTACAGCCAGTTCTCCTGGTCGCCGCGCTGCGGCGCAAACGCATTCGGCGCGACCGTCATGTTCTGCCCGCCGATCGACACGTTGCCGCCGTACACGGGATTGCCCGCCGCGTCGCGCAGGAACGTCTCGCCGTGCTGCCGGTAATGGTTCTCCCAGTGGCCGAGCGTGAGCGTCGCGTCGACGTGGTCGGTGAACGCGTACCCCATCCGCACGGTCTCGTTGATCTGCTCGGTGCGTTCGAGCGACTGCGCGCCAACGATCGTGCGCGGCTTGCCGTTCGGCCCGATGTCGGTCGCGGCACCCGTCACCGGCACCGCCGCGCCGAGCTTCGGGTTGTACGCCGCAGCAGGGCTCGCGTACTGCATCGGCTGCCCGTTGTTCTCGAGCCGGTCGAGCGACAGCGCGAACCAGAAGCGGCCGACACGGTTCGCGATCCGCGCGGTCTGGTGGTTGCCGCCGAAGCTGTCGGCGAACCCGTAGCCGTCGTGATAGCGCTGCGTGAAGAACTGCGTCGACAGCGACGCTTCGAGCTTTTCGGGCCGGCGCGTCGTAAGCAGCACGGTCGAGCCGATCGCGTTGCCGGGATACAGCGCGGAAAACGGGCCGTACAGCACGTCGACGCGCGCGATGTCGTCCGGCGGGATCAGCGACCAGCGCGGCGGATACGCGTAGCTCGAACCGAGCAGGTTCGACAGCAGCAGGCCGTCGGCGTAGACGAGCCCGCGTGCGCTCTGCAGCTCGTTGAAGTCGCGGCCCGCGAACACCGCGTTGCGATCGCCGATATAGCGCTTGCGCACCATCAGGTTCGGCGCGTACTTCAGCGCATCCTCGGTGTTGACGTTGGTGTGTGCGTCGATGCGCTCGCGCGTGATCGACTCGACGACGGCCGGCGTGTCGGGATCGACCGGTTGCCGTTGCGCGGTCACGCTGACGGCGCTCAGCATATCGCCGGCCGCTGCCGGCTCGGCCGTCGTGACGGCAGGCGCCGCAGCCGATGCGCGACGCGCGCCGGTGGCGGGTTCCCGTGCGGGATCGACGCGGGTGGCGTCCGGTTGTGCCGCATACGCGGCAGGCCATGCGAATGCGGTCGCGCAGGCAAGCGCGAGCGGGCCGCGCGACGATCGCGCGGCAAGGGTGAACGACATGGTTGATTTCCTGAAAACGTGATCGAACGCCGCCCGCTGCAAGTCGGCACGGCGCGCCGACGCGGGCGCGCCGCGCGCAGCCGGCAGCGCGGGCGGATGCGCGCCGTCAGGCGCGCGCGAAATCAGATCGAGACGGTTTCAGGCGGGGCGCGCGGCTGGGCAAGACGAATGCCATTGCGCACGAAGACAGGAACGGACGGTGCCGGGGTGCGGATTGCGAAGGTCCGCACGAAGCCCGGCATCGCAGGCAGGCTCGCGCCGAGCGCGACGTTCGCCGCGAAGCTGGGACAGTACACGCAGTGCGGCACACCCGCGTGATCGAACGACGATGTGTCGTGATCGCCGGCGGCCTGCGCGGGCACGACATGACGTGCGCCCGCTGCACTGCACAACTCGAGCGTGAGTTCCCCTGAACCGGTCGACGCAAGACGCGCATAGCCGATGACGGGCGACAGTACGTTCAGTACCAGCGCCAGCCACACCAGGCCGATCCATCGCGTCGTTCGTTTCATCGCGGTCCAGGAAAAAGTGCGCGCAAGTATAACAAGGGCCGGGATTGTTGCCGATTCTGCAGATGGTAATGACCGGGATCACATTGCGTGCCCGAACGCATGTGCCGTTAATACAACAGAGACAAAATCTAACGATTCGTTGCTGGCATAAATCCGAGCGCGAGGCTGATAATTATTCGACCCGCTGGAGAAACGATCATGGACGAAAAGCCGCTTCGCATGCCGCCCCCGGACCAAGTGATGAGCCCGGATCCGGAACCCGTCGGCGTGGAATTCCTCGCCGAATTGCCCGACCACGTGCGGGCGTTCTTCGACGAACAGCACAAGCTGTACTCGCCGAAGTGAACGGGCATTCCGCTCTGTAACCGCCGCGTGTCGACGCTCGAAACCGTGCGGTACATCGCTGCGCATTTGCCGCAGTTCGCCTCGCACCCGGGTCGCAATGGCCTGACGGTACCGGATCGGCTCGTCCGCTGATTCTCCTGTCGCGTCGCCACGCCGCGCGACTGTCTTCGTCTATTCTTCTGTTTTTCCACTTTCGGCCCGTCCGGCTCCCGATCGTTCCGATGAAGCATTCCATTCGCGCCGGCCTTGCGGCAGTGGCGTTCGGCATCGCCCTCTTCTCCGCACCACTGGTCGTCCATGCCGATGGCGACGATACGGCCCTGACCAACCTCGTCGCGCTCGCATCGCAGCGGCTCGCGCTCGCCGAACCGGTGGCGCGGTGGAAATGGGCGAACCACAAGCCAATCGAGGATCCCGCGCGCGAAGCGGAACTGCTCGCGTCGGTCGAGAAGCGCGCGGCGCGGGCCGGCGTCGATCCGGCATTCGCGCGGACCTTCTTCGAGGATCAGATCGCGGCAAGCAAGGACGTGCAGAACACGCTGTTCGCGACGTGGCGCGCGACCCGACCACCGGAAGGCTCGCCGCCCGATCTCGCGACGAGCACTCGCCCGAAGCTCGACCGGCTGACGCAGGCGATGCTCGCGGGCCTTGCGCAGGTCGAACCGCTGCGCGCGGCCCCCGACTGCCAGGCGCGGCTTGCGCGCAGCATCGCGAACTGGAAATCGCTGACGCGCTATGACGCAGGCCAGGCCCAGGCGCTCGGCACCGCGTTGTCGCACGTGTGCGTGGCAGGTGGCGCGAGCGCGATCGGCTGACGCTGATTTGCGCCGGTGAGCCGCTCAGCCGCTCAGCCGGCAGGCGCGAGCACGGCGAGCGGGATCAGTTGCAGCCCGCGCGACAGGTGCGTCTGCAGCAGACGATAGGTGAACGGCTCGAACTCGCCTGCCGCTTCGCCGGCAGCGAGCCGCGCGGCGGCCTCGAGCGACTCCGTCACGCCGAGATAGCGCCAGCCGTCGATCACATGGAACAGCGCCCGCTCGCCGTGCGCTTCGAACGCCACCGCGCCGTCGAACGGCCACGACGCCTGGGCGCCAGCGCGCGCCGCTTCCGCCGCCGGACGACGATTGAATGCGGGCCGCAGCCGCGCAATCCACTGCGCTTCGGCAAGCATCGCGCCGAGCTCGTTGCCGGTCTCCCGCCATTCGATGCGCCGCACCTGCTGCGCGAGACGCATCTCCTTCGACGATCGCCGCTCGCCGGTCAGCAGCGCGCGCAACCGTTGCCGCACGCGTACGCTGCGCGCGACATACAGCGGCGCATCGTCCTCACCGAACAGCGCATACGCACCGCATCCCGCCGGCGCGGTGTCGAGCCACGCCTCGGTGATCCCGCCGGCGAGGCGGAAATGCCGCGTCGTGCGCGCGATCTGGTCGCGCAAGCGCTCGAGCGGCACGATTTCATGCAACTGGCGCCAGAACTGCCAGAGCAGGTCGGCGTCCGCGAGCGCGCGATGCCGTGCGGACGGCACGAGGCCATGCCGCTCGACCAGCGCGTCGAGCCCGTGACGCGACTCGCGCGGGAACAGCGCGCGCGACAGCCGCACGGTGCACAACACGTCGGGATTGAAGGCGAAACCCGCGCGCTCGAATTCGGCGCGCAGGAAGCCACGGTCGAAGCTCGCGTTGTGCGCGACGAACAGCTTGCCTTCGAGCCGCTCGAACAGCGCGGGCGCAAGCGACGCAAACGACGGTGCATCGCGCACCATCGCATCGGAGATGCCCGTCAGTTGCTGAATGAATGGCGGAATCGGCTGACCGGGATTGACGAGCGAGGTCCATGTCGACACGCCATGCGGGCCGATCTCGACCACGCCGATTTCAGTGATGCGATGCTCGGCGGACGAGCCGCCAGTGGTCTCGAGGTCGACGAAAACGAGCGGAAGGTCGCGGGCAGGATCAGACGTGCGGGAATCGGACATGAAGGGACTGGAAAACGGCGCTTCCGTGAGTATGCACCGACATGCGCGTCGACGGCCAGCACGAACCGGTCGCCGGTGGATCTGCCGTTGAAAGCAAAAAGCCCCCGCATCGCGGGGGCTCGGACGCGATCGGCAACGGAGCGCGCGTCAGACCGACTGGATATTTGCCGCCTGCTTTCCTTTCGGCCCGATTTTCACGTCGAACGAAACCCGCTGGTTTTCCTTCAGCGTCTTGAAGCCGTCCATCTTGATTTCGGAAAAGTGCGCAAACAAATCCTCACCGCCATTGTCCGACGTAATGAAACCGAAACCTTTAGCATCGTTAAACCATTTCACGATACCGGTATCCATACCTTCGTTCCCCACTCGATTTGATCAAAAAAGCTATTTTTTATAGCCGTTTCCCGAAATCCCGAAGCATCGCGCCGGAGCATGCCAGAGGCGCACCGCCCGAGGACTGAGTGCTGACTTTATAAATTGGACAATCCGAGCGCGTCAAGAAGATTTTTGGTGAATGCTTTATCAAAAAAGCGCCAATGTCACTGGAATCGGTCCCCGATCCGTATCAATTAATCAATTTCCGCCAAAAACCTGTCATTATTACCGGGGTCGCCACCGAAATAATCCGGACCGCGAAAAACCTACCGGAATCGCATCGCATCGAAAAAATCCTCAGTATTTTTCCGAGTTGCGGAATTCGCACACCATTGCGATCCTGAATCCATACGCACGGTGAGGGAGGGAGCCATGTGGCTGGACGGTATCAAGCGCTTCGCGAGCCGGCTCGGGCGCGTGCACCGCAAGTCCCGCGCACTTGCCGACGCTGCCCGTGAAACTCCCTGCGATGCCGAATTCGATACGACCTGGCATGGCGACCACTGGCAGAACCTGCTGTCGTCGCCACTCGACGCACGCCATTACGTGATGGAAGACTGGTCGTGCGCGCCGCCGCCCGCCGAGACCAAGGAAGCGTTGCCGCCGGCCAAGCGCCGGCGCCGCTGGTACGAGCAATAGGAAGCGAAAACGCGGCGCAAAAAAAAAAGCGCGACTGGAAGGTCGCGCCGACAAAGGTTTGGAGATCTTTTCCGTCAACGAAAAAGTCTGCTTCGGAAAGCAGAGACTGCAGTATAGCGACATAACATCCTTTCATTATTCATGCTCCACACAAACCTCTATTGCCGCCGTGGCAATAATCGCGTTGGTGCGCCCGGAGCCAGCCGATAGCCGCCTGTCGCGATCGCGCAACGCCCGACGCGCGCGCCGGATCGCCCGAGCGTTCGCGGCATCACCACAAGCCCTTGACCGACAGGGCTTCCCGGCCGCCCGCCAATCGTTGCGGCATGCAAAATAGACTATTGTTTAAATTGGCTTTCTTGCCGCTCCGAGCCGCTCCCTACACTGCGGATTAGCCTCGAAGAAACGCGGGCGTCCGCCCGGCCAGCGCCAGCGCAATCACCGCGCGCATTCGTCGGTGCCAGCAGCAGGTTCGATTTCCAACATCCTGTTTGGAGACAGATCAATGAAACGGACACTGATCGCCGCGGCATTGTCGGGCGTGTTCGCAACCGCCGCGCATGCACAGAGCAGCGTCACGCTGTACGGCCTGATCGACGCCGGCATCACCTACACGAACAACCAGGGCGGCCACAGCGCGTGGCAGGAAACGAGCGGCTCGATCAACGGCAGCCGTTGGGGCCTGCGCGGTGCCGAGGATCTCGGCGGCGGCCTGAAAGCGATCTTCGTTCTCGAAAACGGCTTCGGCATCAATAACGGCACGCTGAAGCAGAACGGCCGGGAATTCGGCCGCCAGGCCTTCGTCGGCCTCGCCCACGACACCTACGGTTCGCTCACGCTCGGCCGCCAATACGACAGCGTCGTCGACTATCTCGGCCCGCTGTCGCTGACCGGCACGCAGTACGGCGGCACCCAGTTCGCGCACCCGTTCGACAACGACAATCTGAACAACTCGTTCCGGATCAATAACTCGGTCAAGTACCAGAGCGCGAATTACGGCGGCCTGAAGTTCGGTGCGCTGTACGGCTTCTCGAACTCGACCGACTTCTCGAACAACCGCGCGTACAGCGTCGGCGTGTCGTACAGCTACATGGGCTTCAACTTTGCGGCCGCGTACCTGCAGTTGAACAACAACGTGAACGCTCTGTCGCAGGCGGTCGCCGACCCCGGCGCGGTCACGGGCGACTGGACCTTCGCGGCCAGCCGTCAGCGCACGTGGGGAGCCGGCCTGAACTACACGTTCGGCCCCGCGACGGCCGGCTTCGTGTTCACGCAGACGCGCCTGACCGACAGCCGCGCGATCAGTGCCGGGGCCTCAGGCGTGACGGGCGGCATTACCGGCCTGTCGGGCAGCACCCGCTTCAACAACTACGAACTCAACGGCCGCTACGCGCTGACGCCGTCGCTGTCGCTCGCCGGTTCGTATACGTACACGGACGGCCGCATCGTCGGCCAGACGCCGAGCTGGCACCAGTTCAACCTGCAGGCAGACTACTCGTTGTCGAAGCGCACCGACGTGTATTTGCAGGGCGAATTCCAGAAGGTCAACGCGGACGGCCTGAACGTGAACGCGAACATCAACGGCCTCGGCACCGCGTCGTCGACCAACAAGCAGCTCGCGGTGACGGCAGGCCTGCGCCATCGCTTCTGAACCTCGCGCGCTCGCGCCTGCAATACGACAGCGCCCCGCATGGGGCGCTTTTTTGATGGCACGAATGCGCGCGCGCGGCCGCGCTCAGACCTTGCCGGGCTCCGGATAGTGGACGTCGAGCACGTCGATCGGCTGCGGGCCGACAGGCGTCATCAGTGTGACGGTGTCGCCGATCTTCGCCTTCAGCAGCGCACGCGCCACCGGCGAGATCCAGCTCACATGGCCGCGGTCGAGATCGACCTCGTCGATGCCGACGATCGTGATCGTATGCTCGTCGCCGTCCGGCGTCGCATAGTCGACCGTCGCACCAAAGAACACCTGATCGGTGTTCTCCTGCCGGCTCGCGTCGACCACCTCGGCGATATCGAGCCGCTTGGTCAGGAAGCGGATGCGGCGGTCGATCTCGCGCAGCCGCCGCTTGCCGTAGATGTAGTCGCCGTTTTCGGAACGGTCGCCGTTCGACGCGGCCCACGACACGAGTCGCACGACCTCGGGACGCTCGACGTCGATCAGGCTCAGCAGCTCGTCCCTGAGCCGCTTGTGCCCCGCCGGCGTGATGTAGTTCTTCGACCCGGCCGGAATCGCAGCCTGGGCCTGCTCGAGATCGTCGTCGTCGCCGTCCGACTCTTTGACAAACGCCTTGTTCATGATGCACATTCAAACATGGATTGCGGATACTTCAAGGGTACACGATGGGCCGCCCCGGCAACGGCGGGCCGTATATTTTGCGAATAAGGCTTCCCTTTTTTCACAACCTTGCTATAATCCCTCTTCTGCGTGCGGCTGTAGCTCAGTTGGATAGAGTACTTGGCTACGAACCAAGGGGTCGTGGGTTCGAATCCTGCCAGCCGCGCCACTTTTTTTAAGGGCCTTCCGAACCGAAGGCCCTTTCAGTTCGATGTAGTACCGTTTTGCGTGCGGCTGTAGCTCAGTTGGATAGAGTACTTGGCTACGAACCAAGGGGTCGTGGGTTCGAATCCTGCCAGCCGCGCCAATTTTTGAGGGCCTTCCCACCGAAGAAGGTCCTGTCAGTTTGAAGCAGTACCGTTTTGCGTGCGGCTGTAGCTCAGTTGGATAGAGTACTTGGCTACGAACCAAGGGGTCGTGGGTTCGAATCCTGCCAGCCGCGCCACTTCTGAAGGGCCTTCCTCCGGGAAGGCCCTTTTTCTTTGCGCCCTTCCGCTTGCGTCCTTCCGTTTGCGCGCATTCTTTTGCACCCTCCCCGTTCGCGCCTTCCCCGTTCGATCCCGGCGCCATTGCGCGCGCGGGGCAAGCACCAACGAAAACGGCGGCCCAGGGCCGCCGTCACATCGTTCGAAGGACACGAGCGTCAGTAATCCTGCCGCTCGCGTTCGATGCGCATCCCGCCGTCGTGACGCGCATGCGTGCCGTCGTCGGTCGAACGTTCGCGCATGATCCGCATCACATCCGGGTTGGTCCGCACGCGCCGCATCACGTTCGCCAGATGGACGCGGTCACTGACCTGGATCACGAAGCGCAGCACCGTCGATTCGTGCGTGAGATCCTCGTCCATCGCGATGTGCACGATGTTCGCGTCGGCCGACGTGATATCCGCCGCCACCCGTGCGAAGATCCCCTTCGTATTCTTCACGAGCGCCTTCACCGCGACATCGAACAACCGGCCCGGCTGAGGCGCCCACTCGACGTCGATCCAGCGGCCCGGGTCGCGACGATGGATACGTTGCGCGACTCGGCAATCGGTCGTATGAATCGCCATCCCCAGCCCGATGCCGATATAGCCCATGATCGCGTCACCCGGAATCGGCCGGCAGCATGCGGACAGCTGCACCGACATCCCTTCGGTGCCCGTGATCACGACCGGTGGCGCATGATGCGCGGCATGGCGCTCGGCCTTCGGCAGGTCGTCGTCCGCATCGCGGCCGCTCATCAGTACCTCGATGCGCTTCGCCATCACCGCCGCGACGCGGCGGCCGAGGCCGATGTCCGCGAAGATTTCCTGGCGGCTCTTGTTGCCCGTCCACTGCACGAGCTTTTCCCAAACTTCCGGCGTGACGTCGGCAAGCGCAAGCCCGTAACCCTTCAGGCTCTGATCGACGAGCCGCTCGCCGAGCTGCACTGATTCGTTCAGGCGCATCGTCTTCAGATAGTGACGGATCGCCGAGCGTGCCTTACCGGTGCGCACGAAGCCGAGCCACGCAGGGTTCGGCTTCGAATACGGAGCCGTGATCACTTCGACGATGTCGCCGCTCTTCAGCTCGGTGCGCAACGGCAGCAGCTCGTTGTTGATCTTCACGGCGACGCACTGATTGCCGAGATCGCTGTGGATCGAATACGCGAAGTCGAGCGCGGTCGCGCCGCGCGGCAGCGCCATGATCTTCGACTTCGGCGTAAACACGTAGACCGCATCCGGGAACAGGTCGATCTTCACGTGCTCGAGGAATTCGCTCGAATCGCCGGCTTCGCTCTGGATATCGAGCAGCGACTTCAGCCACTGGTGCGCGCGCTTCTGCACGTCGCTGAGATCCGCGCTGCCGTTCTTGTACAGCCAGTGCGCGGCGACCCCCGCCTCGGCGATCTCGTGCATCTTGCGCGTGCGCACCTGGAACTCGATCGGCGCGCCGAACGGGCCGACGAGCGTCGTGTGCAGCGACTGATAGCCGTTGATCTTCGGGATCGCGATGTAGTCCTTGAACTTGCCGGGCACCGGCTTGTAGAGCGCATGCAGCGCGCCGATGCACGTGTAGCAGTCGAGCGGATTCTCGACGACGACGCGAAAGCCGTACACGTCGAGCACCTGCGAGAACGACAGCTGCTTGTCGCGCATCTTCCGGTAGACGCTGTAGATGGTCTTTTCGCGGCCGGTGATCTCGGCTTCGATCTTCGCGTCGACCATCGCGCGCTGCGCGGCTTCGAGGATCTTGCTGATCACCTCGCGGCGATTGCCTCGCGCGGCCTTCACGGCCTTCTCGAGCGTCGCGTAGCGATGCGGGTTGAAGTTCGCGAAGCTCATGTCCTGCAGCTCGCGATACGTATTGTTCAGACCCAGGCGGTGCGCGATCGGTGCATAGATGTCGAGCGTCTCGCGCGCGACGCGGCGGCGCTTTTCCATCGGCACCGCGCCGAGCGTGCGCATGTTGTGCAGGCGATCGGCGAGCTTGACGAGGATGACCCGCACGTCGCGTGCCATCGCGAGCAGCATCTTGCGGAAATTTTCCGCTTGCGCTTCCTCGCGGCTGCGGAATTCCATCTTGTCGAGCTTGGACAGGCCGTCGACCAGTTCCGCGACCTTCGGCCCGAACCGCTCGGCCAGCTCGCTCTTGGTCACGCCCTGGTCCTCCATCACGTCGTGCAGCAGCGCGGCCATTACGGCCTGCGCGTCGAGCTTCCAGCCGGCGCAGATTTCCGCGACGGCGACGGGATGGGTGATGTAGGGTTCGCCGCTCTGGCGATATTGACCGAGGTGGGCTTCGTCGCTGAAGTGGAACGCCGCCTTGACCTCTTTGATCTCCTCCGGAGCGAGATACTCGGCGAGCGTGCCGGTCAGTTTCGCGATCGAAACGACGCCGTGCTTGCGCGGTTGCTCCGGAGTGGCGGTCGGCCCGAACAGATGCCGGAACGACTGTTCGAGGACCGCGTTGATGTACTGGCGCGCAGGCGATTGTGCCGTGGCTTCGGTGGTCGGATCCGCGGAGGCGGACGATGGGGTGGTGCTCATATTCGCCTCCTCGGTCAGCAATCGTTGCGCGCGTGGACTACATGGCTGGAGTGATGCGGTGCGGTTAGACCGGCACCTTCTTCAGCATCTCGACGCCGACCTGGCCGGCCGCGATCTCGCGCAGCGCAACGACGGTCGGCTTGTCGCGGCTTTCGATCTTCGGCGTATGGCCTTGCGCGAGCTGCCGCGCGCGATAGGTGGCGGCGAGCGCCAGTTCGAAGCGGTTCGGGATCTGCTTCAGGCAGTCTTCGACGGTAATGCGAGCCATGTTGGGTAATTCCTTCTGAATATAGTGCTTATTCTACCTTATGTCCCTCGTGCCTCGTGTCATTCCGCGTGCGGCAGGTGGATGCCGAGCTCGATGAACAGCTCCGCATGTCGCGCGTACTGCGAAGCAAAGCGCAGGCGCGTCGCGGCGACGATGCATTCCAGCTCGGCGAGCGCGCGCTCGAAGTTCTCGTTGATCACGACGTACTCGGCTTCCGACGCGTGTGCGATCTCGCTGCCGGCCGCGAGCAAACGGCGCGTGATCACGTTCGGCTCGTCCTGGCCGCGCTTCTTCAGACGCTCCTCGAGCGCGTCGAGCGACGGCGGCAGGATGAAGATGCCGACCGCGTTGCGGAACTGCTTCTTGACCTGCAGCGCGCCCTGCCAGTCGATCTCGAGCAGCACGTCGTGGCCGTTCTTCATCTGCTCTTCGATCCAGACGCGCGACGTGCCGTAGTAGTTGCCGTGCACTTCCGCGCTCTCGAGGAATTCGTGCGCCGCGTGGCGCGCGCGGAAATCGTCGACCGTCGTGAAGTGGTAGTGCTGGCCGTCCTGTTCGCCGGGCCGCGGCTTGCGCGTCGTATACGAGATCGACAGGCAGATCTCGCTGTCCTTCGACAGCAGCGCGTTCACGAGCGTGGACTTGCCGGCGCCCGACGGCGCGACGACCATGAACAGGTTGCCCGGATAGACGCCGCCGTGCAGCGAATGCGCGTCGTGGATGGGTTGGGTCATGTTGCGTTACTCCAGGTTTTGCACTTGCTCACGCATCTGCTCGATCAGCAGCTTGAGCGCCATCGACGCGTCGGCCAGTTCCTTGGCTGCCGCTTTCGAGCCGAGCGTGTTCGCTTCGCGATTCAGTTCCTGCATCATGAAGTCGAGGCGCTTGCCGACGCGGCCGCCCTTCTCGATCACATGACGCGTTTCGTTCAGGTGCGCGGTGAGCCGCGACAGCTCCTCCGCGATATCGATCCGGATCCCGTACATCGTCACTTCCTGACGGATGCGTTCCGCGGCTTCCTCGCGCGACACGATCGGCGCGCTGCCTTCCGGTGCCGCGATGCCGAGCGCTTCCTGCAGCCGCTCGACGATCTTCTGCTGATGCTTCGCGATCAGCTCCGGCACGAGCGGCGTGATGCGCGCGACGATCGCTTCCATCTCGGCGACGTTCGACAGCAGCATCGTCGCAAGCTGCGCGCCTTCGCGCGAACGCACGACCACCAACTCGTTGATCGCTTCCTTGCCGCACGCGAGCACCGCGTCGCGGATCGCGTCGGCCGACACGCCGCTCTCCGCGAGCACGCCCGGCCAGCGCAGGATCTCGCCCGAGCGCAGGCGGCCGACGCCCGGGAACGACTCGAGCACCGCACGTTCGAGCTCGGCAAGCTGGCCGAGCGCCGCCTGGTTCAGCGCGCCCGCGCCGATGCTCTGCTCGCCACGCTGCAGGTTGATGCGCACGTCCACCTTGCCGCGCGACAGCTTGTTCATCAGCATTTCGCGCAGCGCGGGTTCACATGCGCGCACATCGTCGGGCATGCGGAAATTCAGGTCGAGGAAGCGCGAGTTCACGGTACGCAATTCGACCGACACGCTGGTGCCGCCGTTGCCCGTCGCCGCTGCGAGTTCGCGCGTCGCGCTCGCGTAGCCCGTCATGCTGTAGATCATGGTTCGTCTCGCCGTCTGGATGCCCTTGCGGGCCGGGAATCAATCGAGGCGCCCGGCGCGTCCGAAGCGCGGGGCGGGAAACGCGCATTATCCCATTTTTGGCGCCGCCCCCGCCGGGCACGCGGGCCGTTCGGCGCTAAAATCGGGGTTTCCTCTCCCACACTCTTTCTCGCCCATGACGCAATCCTTTTCCCGTCCGAGCGGCCGCAGCGCCGACGCGCTGCGCAAGGTCGCCATCACGCGCCACTACACGAAGCATGCGGAAGGCTCCGTGCTGGTCGAGTTCGGCGACACCAAGGTGATCTGCACGGCGAGCGTCGCCGAGCGCGTGCCGGAGTTCCTGCGCGATCGCGGGCAAGGCTGGCTGACGGCCGAATACGGGATGCTGCCGCGCGCGACGCACACGCGCAGCGATCGCGAAGCCGCGCGCGGCAAGCAGACGGGCCGCACGCAGGAAATTCAGCGCCTGATCGGCCGCGCGCTGCGCGCGGTGTTCGACCTCGAGGCGCTCGGCCCGCGCACGATCCACATCGACTGCGACGTAATCCAGGCCGATGGCGGCACGCGCACGGCGAGCATCACCGGCGCATTCGTCGCCGCGCATGACGCGGTGTCGAAGCTGATCGCCGCCGGCAAGCTCGCGCGTTCGCCGATCACCGACTACGTGGCCGCAATCTCGGTCGGCGTGTTCGAAGGCACCCCGGTGCTCGATCTCGATTACGCGGAGGATTCGCGCTGCGACACCGACATGAACGTCGTGATGACGGGCGCGGGCGGCTTCGTGGAAGTCCAGGGCACCGCCGAGGGCGTGCCGTTCTCGCGCGACGAGATGAACGCGTTGCTCGACCTCGCGCAGAGCGGGATCGGTGCGCTCGTGCAAATGCAGAAGGACGCGCTGGGTACGAGCCATGCCTGACGATCGCTCCACGCCGCCGCTGTCGCGCATCGTGCTCGCGTCGAACAACGCGGGCAAGCTGCGCGAATTCACGGCGATGTTCTCGACCGTCGGCATCGACGTGATTCCGCAAGGCGACCTCGCGGTGCCGGAAGCGGACGAACCGTTCCGCACGTTCATCGAGAATGCGCTGACGAAAGCGCGCCACGCAGCGCAGCTCACCGGGCTGCCGGCAATCGCCGACGATTCCGGCCTGTGCGTGCGCGCGCTGCGCGGCGCGCCCGGCGTCTACTCGGCGCGCTACGCGCAGCGCGCGGGGCTCGAAAAAGGCGACGCGGCGAACAACGCGCATCTCGTCGACCAGTTGCGCGACGTTGCGGACCGTCGCGCGTATTACTGCTGCGTGCTCGCGCTCGTGCGTCACGCCGACGATCCGGAACCGCTGTTTGCCGAAGGCCGCTGGCACGGCGAGATCGTCGACACGCCACGCGGCGCGCACGGATTCGGCTACGACCCGTATTTCTACCTGCCGGCGCTCGGCGCGACGGCGGCCGAGCTCGAACCGCCCGTGAAGAACGCGCTCAGCCATCGCGCGCTCGCACTCAAGGCGCTGCTCGCGCGGCTTGCGGAGGGGGAATGACCAGGCGCCCCCACGCTCACCTTCGTTCGTTGCAGGAGGCAGCATGAGCCAGGCTGCAGAAACCGGTGCGCGCGTCGTCGCGACGTTCACGTCGCCCGGCCAGGTGCGGCTGACGTCGCTGCCGCCGCTCGCGCTGTACGTGCATTTCCCGTGGTGCGTGCGCAAGTGCCCGTACTGCGATTTCAACTCGCACGAGTGGAAGGGCGAGCGGTTTCCGGAAACCGAGTATCTCGATGCGCTGCGCGCCGATCTCGAGCATGCGCTGCCGCTCGTCTGGGGGCGCCAGGTGCATACGGTGTTCATCGGCGGCGGCACCCCGAGCCTGCTGTCGGCAGCGGGCCTCGACCGCTTGCTGTCCGACGTGCGCGCGCTGCTGCCGCTCGACGCGGATGCGGAGATCACGCTCGAGGCGAATCCGGGCACGTTCGAGGCGGCGAAATTCGCGCAATTCCGCGCGAGCGGCGTGAACCGCCTGTCGGTCGGCATCCAGAGCTTCAACGAGACGCACCTGAAGGCGCTCGGCCGCATCCACGACGCTGCGCAGGCGCGCGCGGCCGTCGAGGTCGCCGCGAAGACGTTCGACAACTTCAATCTCGACCTGATGTTCGCGCTGCCGAACCAGACGCTCGACGAATGCCGCACGGACATCGAGACCGCGCTGTCGTTCGCGCCGCCGCATCTGTCGCTGTATCACCTGACGCTCGAGCCGAATACGCTGTTCGCGAAGTTTCCGCCCGTCGTGCCCGACGACGACGCGTCGGCCGACATGCAGGAGTGGATCCACGCGCGCACGGCCGAAGCCGGCTACGAGCGCTACGAGGTGTCCGCGTATGCGAAGCCGCACCACCAGTGCAAGCACAACCTGAACTACTGGCGCTTCGGCGACTATCTCGGCATCGGCGCGGGCGCACACACGAAGCTGTCGTTCCCGAACCGCATCCTGCGGCAGGCGCGCTACAAGCACCCGGCCACCTTCATCGAAGAGGCGCTGGCCGGCACGCCGGTGCAGGAAGAACGCGAAGTCGGCGCACGCGACCTGCCGTTCGAGTTCATGCTGAACACGCTGCGGCTCGTCGAGGGCTTCCCGGTACACAGCTTCGCCGAGCGCACGGGCCTGCCGATGAGCACGATCGAACCGGCGCTCAGGGAAGCGGAACGGCGCGCGCTGATCACCCGCGATTTCACGCAGATCGCGCCGACGCCGCTCGGCCAGCGCTTTCTCAACGACCTGCAGGAACTGTTCCTGCGTGACGACTGACAATGACCGCCGGGCATGGGACCGGAGTAAGCGATGAAGTGCTCACTCCGGTCGACAAGGGCGACATTTCGGTTACAATGCCGCCTCGTGGAAGCGTGGCCGAGCGGTTTAAGGCACCGGTCTTGAAAACCGGCGACGGGCGACTGTCCGTGAGTTCGAATCTCACCGCTTCCGCCAGCATCATCCGACAAACCCCGTCAATTCGATGAATGGCGGGGTTTTTGTTTGCCCGCTCGCCGCCTTCGCATCGGCGGACACGGCACCGCAACCGCCTACGCGTTCCACCATTCGAATGGGTTTTGCGGGATCCCGTTACAATCCCGCGCTCGGATTCGCAACACGGGAGCACATGCCATGAAGCACCTGATCGCTTCGTCGCTCGTCGCAGCGCTGGCCGCCATGAGCGCGCATGCGGCGGCCGACACCTCGACCGGCAACGACACGCCGGCGCAATCGTGCGCGATCGCTTACGTCACGGGCGTCGGCGGATCGGCGCAGAGCCTGCGCGAATATCTCGCGAGCGCGAATCAGTATCGCTATCTGGCCGACAACGAGATTCACTGCCAGATTTCCGGTGAAGGCCGCGCGACCGGCTGCGTCGGCGTCACGAACCTGCGGCACGAGCGGGTCAGCGTGTACGACGACTCCGACCCGACGACGCTGTCCGTCGTCGCGCGCGTGGAACTCGACCGGGGAACGTACCCGGTGATCATCGTCGTGCCGAGAAAGAACGTGCAGTGCGTGCAGTAACGCAGGCCGCGACGACCGCCTGACTGCCGCCGTCCGGCTCGCGCCGAACGTGACTCCGGTTGCGCCGCCATCGCCTAGAATTCGGATCAGAACGGCGACACGAACGCCGCCGCGAACCCGAAGCCGCGCGAATCCACCCGTTCACGCGGCGCATGGAGGCCGTCATGTCCGAACAGTCGACACCTACCCGCCACGTCGATTACGAAGGCTTCGAGATCCACGTCGTGCCGGGCCCGATGCCGGGCGACGACACGCGCTTCACCTATACAGGCTACGTCTGCCATCCGGGCGCGAATCCCGCGCTGCCCGGTCATGCGGTGCCGTTCCATGCGGACGGCGAAGAAAGCTTTGCGACGCTCGACGAGGCGGCCCACGAAGCCGTGCACATCGGCAAGAGCATCGTCGACGGCACGCATCCGGACCTGTCGGTACTGTCGCTCGTCACGCACGGATATTGAAGCGACGCGCCGATTCACCGGCATCATCAGCAGACGCAGCGTCGCGCAACGCGCGCTATGCGTTTGTCCCGATGTCGGGTCACCCGCGCGCGACTATCATTTTTATATCGTGTTCTTCGGCGCCGCTCCATGTCCGCCCTTCCCGTTCCGAGCGTCGTACGGCTGCGCGTCGCCGCGCTGGCCGCCGTCGCCATGCTTTCCGCCTGCACGATTACGCTGCCCACGCCGCATGCGATCCTGACGCTGCCGTCGATCACGCGCAGCGCGAACCTCGACCAATATCGCACCGAAGTCGCCGAGCGCGTCGCCGAACGCAATCCTTCAGGGATGCTGCACGGCACGCCGCAGGCGATGCTGCGCTCGCTCGTCGTGCTCGCGTTCACGCTCGATCGCGACGGCCAGATCGTGCACGCGTCGGTATACCGCAGCAACGGCGACAGCGAAGCCGAAGCGCTCGCGCTCGAGTCGCTGCGCCGCGCCGCGCCACTGCCGCCGCCGCCCGCGAAGCTGCTCGACGGCAAGGGCCAGATCGAGCTGATGGAAAGCTGGCTCTTCAACGACAACGGCAAATTCCAGCTGCAGAGTACGGCGTCCGCGCAAGCGCAGTCGATCGACTGAGCCCCTCACGCCGCGTCATTGCCGGTGCGCGGCGCCGCTGGCTATAATTTTCCGCATTCGCGCGGCCATCTCGCCGTGCACGCGTTCGCGCGCCTCACCGAACATCCCCAAAAACAAACCGGAGACACTCATGTCCGCATCCCCACCGGCCGTTGCGCACGCAACCGATTCGGCCGGCGCGCTCAGCCACACGCGCATCGTGTTCGCAAGCTTCATCGGCACCGCGATCGAATTCTATGATTTCTACGTGTACGCGACCGCCGCCGCGCTCGTGATCGGCCCGGTGTTCTTCCCGCACGGCTCCGCGACCGCGCAGGCGCTGTCCGCGTTCGTCACGTTTGGCATCGCATTCATCGCGCGGCCGATCGGCGCGTTCCTGTTCGGCCATTTCGGCGACCGCATCGGCCGCAAGTCGACGCTCGTCGCGTCGCTGCTCGTGATGGGCCTGTCCACCACCGCGATCGGCCTCGTGCCCGGCTACGACGCAATCGGCACGCTCGCGCCGGTGCTGCTGTGCGTGCTGCGCTTCGGCCAGGGGATCGGCCTCGGCGGCGAATGGGGCGGCGCCGCGCTGCTCGCGACCGAGAACGCGCCGCAAGGCAAGCGCGGCTGGTTCGGGATGTTTCCGCAGCTTGGGCCCTCGGTGGGCTTCCTGATGTCGAACGGGCTGTTCTTCGCGCTCGCGCTGTCGCTGTCCGATGCGCAGTTCCGCAGCTGGGGCTGGCGCATCCCGTTCCTCGTGAGCGCGGTGCTCGTCGCGCTCGGGCTGTACGTGCGGCTCAAGATCGCCGAAACGCCCGCGTTCCAGGCCGCGCTCGACCGCAACGAACGCGTGCGCGTGCCCGTCGCGACGCTCGTCACGCAACACTGGCAGCCGACGCTGCTCGGTGCGCTCGCGATGGTCGTCTGCTACACGTTGTTCTATATCTCGACCGTGTTCTCGCTGTCGTACGGCGTCGCCACGCTGCATATCCCGCGCCAGAGCTTCCTCGGCCTGCTGTGCGTCGCGGTGGTGTTCATGGGGCTCGCGACGCCGCTGTCGGCCTGGGCGTCGGATCGCTTCGGCCGCAAGCCGGTGCTGGTCGCGGGCTCGAGCGCCGCGCTGCTGTCCGGCTTCGTGATGGCGCCGCTGCTCGGCAGCGGCTCGATGCCGCTCGTCGCGCTGTTCCTGACGCTCGAGCTCTTCCTGATGGGGGTGACGTTCGCGCCGATGGGCGCACTGCTGCCGGAGCTGTTCCCGACCCACGTCCGCTATACGGGGGCCGGCGTCGCATACAACCTCGGCGGGATCCTCGGCGCGTCGATCGCGCCTTACATCGCGCAGCTGCTGGCCGCCCGGGGCGGCCTGTCGTGGGTCGGCGGCTATGTGTCGATCGCGGCGGCGATCAGCCTGCTCGGCGTGCTGATGATGCGCGAAACGCGCGACACGTCGCTCGTCTGACCCCAGGGCAGCCCCGGTTGTGTGCCGGCCGGCGGTGCCTATACTCGAACTGAGCTGGAACTGAGCTCCAACCGAGGCGCGCCGGCGGGCGCGCCGCGATCGTCAGGGAGCCACCGCGATGAACATCCGCCTCGACAACGCCGATCTCGTCGTGACCCTCGCGCTCGCGCTGGGCGGCGCGTTGCTGCTCGCGATCCGCTTCCGGCCGAAGACGTGGCGCGGGCTCGTGCTCGAGGCGCTGCTCGCGAACGCGGCAGCCATTGCCGCCGTCCTGGCCGTCGAAGCGCTGCTCGCCTGACCGCGCGGCGGCGCCGCGCCGTTCAGGCCGCTACCGGCGTGCGCTGCACGTAATCGGGACCGACCGCATCGATCGCTGCCAGTGCTTCGTCGACACTCGGCGCGGCGCCCGGTTCGCCGATCGACAGTGCGTGGGGCGCGCCGCCGATCCCGCAGTGGTGACGCGACGTCGCCACGAAGATCATCACGGTCGGCCGCCGCAGCGCGTGCGACATGTGTACGAACCCCGTATCCACGCCCACCACCAGCGCAGCCCGGCCGATCGCCGCACCGAGCTCGCGCACCGACATCGCGGGCAGCACGATCGCACCGGGGGCACGCGCGGCGATGTCCTGCGCATCATCACGCTCGGCCGGCGAACCCCATGGCAGCAACACGCGCACGCCGCGCGCCATCATCTGCGTCGCGAGCGCCGCCCAATGCTTGGCCGGCCATTTCTTGTCGACGTTCGACGTCGCATGGAACAGCAGCATGAATGGCGCGCCATCGGTGACCGTGGCAGGCAGGCTCACATCGCTCGGCGCGACGACTCCGTGGTCCGCAATCCCTTGCGGTTCGTAGCCGAGCGCCTCGCCCGCGCTCACGCGCATCCCGTGCCAGGCATCGCAGTCCGGCCGCGGGCCGAAGCGGTGCGAGTATGCAAAGCGCGCGCCCGCCTCGCCGAGATCCCGGGTCTGGTAGCCGACCCGGCGCCTGGCGCGCGCAAGGACCGAAATGATCGCGCTCTTGTACACGCCGTGCAGGTCGATCACCGCGTCGTAGCGGTGCGCGCGCAACGCGCCGATCGACGACGAAATCGCTTTCAGGTCGCCTGCATTGCGCAGTTTCTTGAAGCGGCGCAGTGGCGCGCACAGCACGCTGCTCACGCCCGGGTGCCAGCGCACCACCTCCGCACACGACTCGTCGACGGCCCAGTCCACCGTCACGCCGGGAAATGCGCGATGCAGGTCGGCGACGACGGGCAACGTCTGGACGACATCGCCGAGCGACGTCACTTTCACAATGAGGATCCGTTTCACGGTAGTCAGAATTTCACGAGAGAGAACGGCCATTTCGGCATACTAATAACGATCGCGCAGCATTTGCATTACATCCAGATTACATTTGCAACGAAATGCGTCGTCGTCGTGAAGGATAGTTGAACGCAGCCGGCCACGGTTCTTTTTTATAATCGATTCTTTGCCGACGGCGCGCCGATGCAACGCACTGCCCTGTTTTCCACCGTCACCCGCCGCACCCAGCGCATCTGGCGCCAATACGGGATCTTCTGGCTCGGTGCGATCGCCGTCGGCCTCACCGCCGTGCTCTATGCGCGGCTGATCGACTGGGGTTACGAGTCGTTCCGCTCGCTGCAGCAGCATGCGCCCTGGCTGCCGCTGCTGCTGACCCCGGCGATCGCCGCCGGCTCCGTGTGGCTGACCCGCCGCTTCTTCCGCGGCGCGGAAGGCAGCGGCATCCCGCAGGTGATCGCGACGCTGCATGCGCGCCCGAGCCAGTTCGGCGCGCGGCTGCTGACGCTGCGCATCCTGTTCGGCAAGATCCTGATCTCGTTCCTCGGCATCCTCGGCGGCTTCACGATCGGCCGCGAAGGACCGACCGTGCAGGTCGGCGCGTCGCTGATGTTCAACCTGCGGCGTTTCTATCCGCGCTCGAACGCGCAGATCGAGCGCCAGCTCGTGCTCGCGGGTGCGGCGGCCGGCCTGTCGGCCGCGTTCAACACGCCGCTCGCCGGCATCGTGTTCGCGATCGAGGAACTGACCCGCAGCTTCTCGTCGCGCGCAAGCGGCGTGCTGATCACGGCGATCATCATCGCCGGCGTCGTCGCGCTCGGGCTGAACGGCAACTACACGTACTTCGGCACGATCGACGTCGGTCCGCATTTTCCGAAGCTGCTCGCGCTCGCCGTGCTCGTCACCGCCATCGTCACGGGCATCGCGGGCGGGCTGTTCTGCTGGGTCTTGCTGAACGTCGGCCGCTGGCTGCCCGCGCAGCTGCTCGGGCTGTACCGCGAACGGCCGATCAGGTTCGCCGCGCTGTGCGGCTTCGCGATCGCGGTCATCGGCCTCGTGTCGGGCGGCACGACGTTCGGCAGCGGCTATGCGGAAGCGCGCGGCCTGCTCGACGGCCGCGAGCACCTGTCGGTGTTCTATCCGTTCCTGAAGATGGCGTCGATGGTCGCGTCGTACCTGCCAGGCATTCCGGGCGGGATCTTCGCGCCGTCGCTGTCGATCGGTGCCGGGTTCGGCAACCTGCTGCACCTGGTGTTCGGCGACATGCCGCTGCCGATGCTGATCGCGCTCGCGATGGTCGGCTACCTCGCCGCCGTCACGCAATCGCCGATCACGTCGTTCGTGATCGTGATGGAGATGATCAACGGCCACGCGCTCGTGATCTCGCTGATGGCGGCCGCGCTGATCTCGAGCCGCGTGTCGCGCTTCTTCGCGCCGCCGCTGTACGAGACGCTTGCGCAGCGCTATCTCGCGCCACCCGCGCCCGTGGCAGCTGCGGCCGCCGCGGCCGCGGCGACCAGTACGGGCCGCCCGGCATCCGGCGTCACCGAGCCGCAGGACGCGGACGCGGCGCCCGCCGATCCGCTCGAAACGCTGCACGACGAGACCGGCGGCGAATCGGCCGGGCATGGGTCGGGCGAACGTGCGCAGGACGGCGACGCGACGGTCGCGGCAAACGCGGCAAACGCCGTTGCAACGCACGCCGCCCCGCGCGACGCTCAATAGATGACCACCGGCGCCGGCCGGTAGTACACGGGCCGCGCCGGCACGACGACGCAGCCGGCGAGCGTGATGGCGACGAGCGCGATCACGAAGACGGTCTTTTTCATCGCACGCCTCCGTTACGCCCAGTGGCCGCGGGTCCAGAACCAGTTCGGACCGCGCTGGTCCCAGTGGCCCGGCACCCAGTGCATGCCGATCCGCTCGGCTTCCCAGTGGCCACCGATCCACACGTACTGGCCATGATCCCAGTGCCAGTGGCCGCGCTCCCATACGTAACCGACTCGCGCGTCCGGCACGACTTCGTAGCGCACGGGCGGCGGCGCGTTCGGCGCGACGACGACGATCTCTTCGGTGCGCGCGGCGACCGGCTCGGCGATCACGACTTCGCCCGGCCGGGTGACGACCGGCGTCGCAACGAGAATTTCGTCCGCGCGCGCGGCGAGCGGTGCGGCAAAAGCGGATACGCCGGCAGCTGCGGCGGCGAACGCGAGAACAACGCGACGAATCGATGAGACAGCCATTCCAACCTCCTGATTGAACAAGCAACGCGAGCGTATTCGTTCAATGCGGGAGCAGGGGTTACGGCCGACAGGCGCCGTGTTACGGCGTGCCCGAAAGTGCAACAGGGCGTAAGACGCGCACGGCGGCGAGCGCCGCCGTGCGGAACGGGAACGATGCGGGTCAGGCTTGCGGAATCTCGATCTTCACTTCGAGCACTTCGAGATCGTCCTGGCGCTCGAGGCTCACGCGGATGTCATCGTTCGAAATCTGCACGTACTTCGAGATCACGGCGACGAGCTCCTTCTGCAGCGCCGGCAGGTAGTCGGCCGGCGGTTTTCCGCCTACCCGCTCGTGCGCGATGATGAGTTGCAGGCGCTCCTTCGCGATCGACGCGGATTTTTTCTTCTCACCGAGGAGAAACGACAGAATGGACATGGGCGGCCTCCGTTACTTGCTGCCGAAGAGGCGCTGCAGCAGGCCCGGCTTCTGGTATTCGGTGAAGCGCAGCGGCTTGTCTTCGCCGAGGAAGCGCCCGACGATGTCCTTGTACGCTTCGGCGACGTCGGTGCCGTCGAGGTGCACGGCCGGCAGGCCCTGGTTCGACGCATGCAGCACCGCTTCCGATTCCGGCACCACGCCGATCAGCTTGATGCGCAGGATCTCGCTGATGTCCTCGAGCGACAGCATCTCGCCTTCGTTGACGCGCTTCGGGCTGTAACGCGTGATCAGCAGGTGCTCCTTGATCGGATCCTTGCCTTCGGCCGCGCGCTTGGTCTTCGACGACAGGATGCCGAGAATGCGGTCCGAATCGCGCACCGACGACACTTCCGGGTTCGTCACGATCAGCGCCTCATCCGCGAAGTACATCGCGTGCAGCGCGCCGGCTTCGATGCCCGCCGGCGAGTCGCAGACGATGTACTCGAAATCCATGCCGGCCAGGTCGTTCAGCACCTTCTCGACGCCTTCACGCGTCAGCGCATCCTTGTCGCGGGTCTGCGACGCCGGCAGGATGTACAGGTTCTCGCACTTCTTGTCCTTGATCAGCGCCTGGTTCAGGTTCGCTTCACCCTGGATCACGTTCACGAGGTCGTACACGACGCGACGCTCGCAGCCCATGATGAGATCGAGGTTGCGCAGGCCGACGTCGAAGTCGATCACTGCCGTCTTGTGGCCACGCAGCGCAATACCGGACGCGAAGCTCGCGCTCGTCGTCGTCTTGCCAACGCCGCCCTTGCCCGAAGTCACCACGATGATTTTTGCCATTTACCCTATACCCTGTGTTCGTCAATGAGAGCCGATCGATCCGGTGTGCGCCGCGTGCTTCACGTCAGGCGCAGCGGTTCGATCATCAGTTTTTCCTCTTCGAGCCGGATCTGCACCGATTTGCCGAGCACGTCGGCAGGCAGCGGGTTCTCGGTTGTTCGATAGATGCCCGCGATCGAAATCAGTTCCGGCTCGAGACACGTGCAGAAAATGCGCGCGTCGTGATTGCCGTGCACGCCCGCGAGTGCGCGGCCGCGCAACGGCGCGTAGATGTGGATATTGCCTTCCGCAATGATCTCGGCGCCGTTACTGACCGGCGCGAGCACCACGAGGTCTCCTTTCGCGTAAATCTGCTGCCCCGAACGCAACGGCTTGTCGATCACGAGCGTCTGGCCGCCGGCCTGCAGCGGCGCCGGAGCAGGCTCCTGGGCCGCTGCAGGGGCCGGTGCAGGGGCCGCGACGGCAGCCGCCTCGGCGACGGGCGCATGATCCAGGTCGCCGGAGGCCTTCGCCGACGGCGCGCGGCGGTCGCGCGCCTCGAGCAGCGGCAGCCCCGCTTCGCCTGCCCAGCCCTGCGACGCCAGCGCGACGACGCCTACCGGGCGCATCCGCACGTCGCTCAGCATCTGGCGGATGTCGGCCAGCGCCACGCGTTCGCCGTCCGCAAGACGGCGGACGTCGATCGCGACGACATCGTCGGCAAAAAACTCGGGAGTCGCTTCGAAGCGCTTGACCAGCTCGGAGCGCAACGCGTCGAGATCGGTCGTCTTCACGGTGAACAGCAACGTATCGACCGTACCGCTGCGCAGTTCGAAGAATGGCGATTTTTTAAGCGACATGGACACTCTGCAAAAAATTTTTGCGTATTTTACAGGCGTCCACGCGACGGGCCATTAATTTTGGGGCGTCGCGCAACAGGCGTCGTGTAACAGGCGTCGCGCTTCGGGGCTGGGTGGCCCGGCGGACGCCGCCCCGCACGTCAGTGTTTCACCCGCGACACGAACAGCGTCTTCATCGCGCCGGGCATCCGCGCGATCGGCGCATGCTCGCCGGTGTTGCCGAAGCCGGCGCGCTCGTAGAAGCGGATCGCGTTACGGTTCGCGTCGGCGATCCATGCGTAGATGTCCTGCGCGCCGCGTTCGGCGAGCCACGCGCTCGCCGTCTCGACGAGCAGCAGGCCACCGCGCAGGTGGCGCACCGCGTGCGCGACCCACAGCTCGCTGACGAATGCGCGATGCTCGGGCGTATTGTCGAAATACGCGCCGATCATGCCGGCCGGATGGCCTTCGGTATACAGCAGGAACGTCGTCGACTGATCGGACGTCGCGCGCTGCGCGGCAATGGCCGCCGCCGCGTCGGAATCGACGTTCAGCAATTCGGCCTCCGGCGCTTCGCCGGGCGCGTAGGGCTCGCGCAGCGATGCGGCGCGGAGTTCGCGATACACGCCGCCCTGGTCGGCAACGATACGACGAACGGTCAAGATCGAACTCATGCAGGCACAGCCCCCTTCGGACAGCAAGTTACTAGCTTCAACCGAAAGCGGGGTATGAGTCAAATCGTTATTTTCAAATGCCGGCGCGAATCGAAAGGCAACAGGCGTTGCAACCGCCCGGTTGCGCCATCGCACGCGCCCTGCTGTGCATATGCAACATCGCTGCCAGACCGTGCGCCGCGGCCATCAACGGCTCGTATCAGCGCTGGCCCGCCGGCCGGGCACCTTGACTGACGGGCGCGTCAGCGCGACGCGCCACGCACGTTCAGCCGGCCGCGCCGAAATTCCATGCAGGACAGTCGATCGGATATCGAACGAAACGCGATTCGCGTCAGCGATTTTATTGCGACGCAACATTTGTTGCTTGGCACACACACCGGACGCACGGGTTAGGAGCCGCCCCGTTTTCGTCTGACGAACGTTCCGTCCTGGCCAGGGGAAATCGCGCTTCCTGTCTGTTTCAATCACCGCGTGCGCGCCCTTCCCCGCCCGCGCCGCCGGCACCCCGCCGTTTGGAGTTTCCCGCCTAGCGCGCGGGTTGAAATTGGTCGGACGCGAATCGTATAACTGGCAGACGCGGGTCACGATCCGGGGCCAAGACCCGGTGTCGCGCGCATGCGGCGCGGACCAACGATGGATTCGAACCGCTTCGTATCGGGCCGGGCGCGAAGTCCGGCCGACAGGAGGGAGACAATGGCAATGACCGACGGATCGGCGTCGAGCTGGTCGGATGGCAAGCGTTACCTGTGGCTGCTCGGCGCGCTGACGATCACGCTGCCGATCCTGGCGGCCCAGCTCGCGCTGTCGACGGGCCTGCACGTGTTCTGGTGGTTCGGGCCGCTGTTCGCGTTCGGCGTGATCCCGATCCTCGATACGCTGATCGGCGACGATCGCGACAATCCCCCGGACGAAATCGTGTCCCGGCTCGAGAAGGAGCGCTACTACCGGTTGATCGTCTATCTCGCGACGCTCGTCGAATACGTCGCGTTCTTCGTCTGCGCGTGGATCGTCGCCACGCATGCGCTCGCGTGGTACGACTACGTCGGCTTCGCGCTGTCGCTCGGCGCGGCGACCGGCATCTCGATCAATACCGCGCACGAACTCGGGCACAAGACCAGCCGCTTCGAGCGCTGGCTCGCGAAGATCACGCTCGCGCCGGTCGCGTACGGGCACTTCTTCGTCGAGCACAACCGCGGCCATCACGTCCGTGTCGCGACCATCGACGATCCGGCGAGCGCCCGCTTCGGCGAATCGTTCTGGGCGTTCCTGCCGCGCACCGTCGTCGGCAGCATCCGCTCCGCATGGCATCTGGAACAGACCCGCCTCGCGCGGCTCGGCAAGTCGCCATGGACCTGGCGCAACGAGGTCCTGCATGCGTGGGCGATGACGGTCGTCGTATGGGGCGTCGCGATCGCGCTGTTCGGCAAGGTCGTGATTCCGTTCCTGCTGATCCAGGCGGCATACGGCGCGTCGCTGCTCGAGGTCGTGAACTATGTCGAGCATTACGGGCTCGGACGCCGGAAGCTGCCGAGCGGCCGCTACGAGCGCTGCACGCCGCAGCATTCGTGGAACAGCAACCACGTCGTGACGAACCTGTTCCTGTACCAGCTGCAGCGGCATGCCGACCATCACGCGAATCCGACCCGGTCGTACCAGGCGCTGCGCCATTTCGACGATTCGCCGCAGTTGCCGGCCGGTTACGCGACGATGATCCTGTTCGCCTACATCCCGCCGCTCTGGTATCGCGTGATGAACCCGCGCGTGGTCGCGCACTACGGCGGCAACATGGCGCAGTCGAACATCAAGCCGTCGATCCGTCAGAAGGTGCTCGCGCAGTACGCGGCGGCGGGCTGAGGGTGCGGCGGGTCGGGGGTTCGGGTGGCGGCACCCGGCTCACGCCGCCACCGTGTCGGGCAGCCTGAACACCGCTACCGCGTGCCGCAGCGCCCGCGCCTGCTCCGCGAGCGCCTGCGTCGCCGCCGACGCCTGCTCGACGAGCGCCGCATTGTGCTGCGTCGCGGCGTCCATCTGCGTGACCGCGACGTTGACCTGCTGGATCCCGCCGCTCTGCTCCTGCGCTGCCGACGAAATCTCCGCGACGATCGCCGTGACCCGCCGCGCCGCGGCGACGATCTCGTGAATCGACTCGCCCGCGCGGCCGATCAGTGCCGCCCCGGCGCCGACGCGCCGCGTCGACTGCTCGATCAGCCCCTTGATCTCCTTCGCGGCGGCCGCGCTGCGCTGCGCGAGCGTGCGCACTTCGGATGCGACAACGGCGAAGCCGCGGCCCTGCTCGCCCGCACGCGCGGCCTCGACCGCCGCGTTCAGCGCGAGGATGTTGGTCTGGAACGCGATCCCGTCGATCACCGCGATGATCTCGCCGACCTTCGCCGCGCTGTCGGCGATCCCGTTCATCGTGTCGACCGCCTGCGTCATCACGCCGCCGCCGGCCGACGCGATGCCGGACGCGTCGTCGGCAAGCCGCGCCGCGTGCTGTGCGTTTTCGGCCGACTGCCGCACGACGCCCGTCAGTTGCTCCATGCTCGCCGCGGTTTCTTCCAGCGACGCGGCCTGCGCTTCGGTGCGCGCGGACAGGTCGTGATTGCCCGCCGCAATCTCCGCACTCGCTGCCGCGACCGCTTCCGCGTGCGTGCGGACCTCGAGCACGACGCCCGACAGGCTCGCGCGCATCGTCTGCAATGCGCGCAGCAATTCGGCGATCTCGTCGCGGCCGCTCGCATCGACTTCGCGCGTCAGGTCGCCAGCGGCCACCGCCTTCGCACACGCGACGGCCGCATCGAGCGGCCGCAGGATCGCGCGGCTGAACAGGAACGCCCCGAGCATCGCGATGCCCAGCACGACGAGCATCAGCACGATGCTCGCGGCGGTCGCGTGCCGTGCGTCGCGGCTCGCTTGCGCGGACACCGCGGCGCTTTCGTCGGCGATGGTCTTCGCGGCGCGCTCGAGCAGCGCGGCCGGCTCGCGATCGACGCCCGCGACCGCCGCGTCACCGGCCGCCGGCTCGAAACCGGCTGCCGTGAACGCGTCGAAACCGCGCCGGTAGCCGTCGCCCATCGCCGCATGCGCGCGCATGAACTGTTCGACGAGCGTGCGGCTTTCGCCGGGCGGCAATTGCCTGTCGAGCTGCGCGGCAAGCGTGTCGACCGTGCGCTCGCGCGTCTGGAACGCGCTCCAGTACTTGTCCAGCTTGTCGGGCTGCTTGCCGCGCAGCAGCGTGTCCTTCCATTCCTGGACCTGCAGCTTGAACTGCACGAGGGTGGCCGACACGAGCCGTTCGTTGGCGACGTTCGTCCGCACGTCGTTTGCGAACGTATCGATCGAGCGATTGAGGATGTGAATGCCATACAGCGCGCCGGACAGCATCAGCAGCAGCGCAACGGCAAATGCGAAGGGGATCTTGTAGCTCAGCTTCATGGGGCCTTGAATCGACAGGGGGCGGCGTCGCGACGTGGACGCATGACGCCAAGCCCTGTTAACGGCGCGCAAACTGACGGCTTAAAGCAGAGGAAAACGATTGGCGCGATTGGTCACGAGCCGCGTGCGGGAACCTGAACGATCGGCATCAGCCGCGTTCCTGGGCGATGTCCATGATCTGGCGACGCAGCCATGCATGGGCAGGTGCGTCGTGCGTTCGCTCGTGCCAGATCATGGACGGCGAGACCGCGTCCAGTGCCAGCGGCAACGCGACGATTTCGAGCGGCGCGGCGGACGCCATGCGCGCGGCCAGACGCCTCGGCAACGTGAGAACCAGATGGCTCGCGGCCACGATCATCGGCGCAACGAGGAAATGAGGCAGGCGCACGGCAACCGTTCGACGCAAGCCCAGCCGGGCCAGTGCGGTGTCCACTTGCGTGCTCCCCTGGCCCGTGATGGTCACCAGCACGTGCGACAGCGCAGCGAAGCGCTCCGGCGTCAGCTCGACGGACAGGATCGGGTGGCCGCGGCGGACGACGCAGACCAGATCCTCGTCATACAGCTTGCGGCGATAGAAGCCTGCGGACAGCATGTCGTCGGCGTACACGCCGAGGGCGACGTCCGCCTCTCCCCGCGCGATGGCCTCCACGTTGGTGCCGCGCCGGACCGGGATCTCCAGCGTCACGCCAGGCGCGGCCTGCTCCAGCCGCGCGACCAGGCCGGGCATCATCATCAGCGCCATGTGATCGATGCTGGCGATCCTGAAGTGATGCCGCGCGGTAGCCGGATCGAACACGGCGGGCGCAACGATGTTGCGCACGTCCTCCAGCAGCCGCTCCACGATGGGCGCCAGCGCGAGCGCCCTGGGCGTGGACTCCAGCCCTTTCGGCGTGCGCACGACCACGCGATCCTTGAGCAACTCGCGCAGCCGGCCCAGCGCGCGGCTGGCAGCCGGCTGGCTCAAGCCGAGCCTGGCGCCGGCGCGCGTGACGCTATGCTCGTCGAGCAGCGCGCCGAGGAATTTCAGCAGGTTCAGGTCGACCGAACGAAGATCCACTTCATGCATGGCGAAGATGCTACTCATGCATTTGAGAAATGACAACGCGAAACATATGATGATTCTCACCAAAACCTTGGAGCGGTGGTGAGAAACATGACATACGTTGTCACTGGAGTTACGGGGCGGACCGGTGCGGTTGCCGCTCGCACGCTGCTGGCCGCTGGCGAGCGCGTGCGGGTAGTCGTGCGCAATCCAGCCCACAGCGAGCACTGGGAGCGCCTGGGGGCGGAGGTAGCCGTGGCCGACCTGACCGACGCAGCGGCATTGACCCGTGCTTTCTCCAGAGCCCGGGGCGCCTACCTGGTCAGCCCGCCGAGCTATGCGCTGAAGGATATCTACCGCTACGTGGAACGGGTCGCCGACGCGGCCGCGCAGGCCGCCGAAGCGGCGCGCCTGCCGAAGCTCGTGCTGCTGTCCTCGGTCGGCGCGGACCAGGCGAGCGGCATCGGTGTGATCGCGAACAACCGGACGATGGAACAGCGCCTCAGCCGACTGGACATCCCGATGGCCTTTCTGCGTGCCGCCTATTTCATGGAAAACTGGGCCGGGATGGTCGATTCCGTACTGAACGAAGGGATCTTGCCCAGCTTCCTCGCGCCGCTCGACCGCGCGATCCCGATGGTGGCCACGCGGGATATCGGCCGGGTGGCGGCCGAGACCTTGCGCGAAGACTGGAGCGGCACCAGGACCGTGGCGCTGGAAGGGCCGGCACAATACAGTCCGAACGAGATTGCCGCCGCCTTCGAACAGGCGCTCGGCCGCCCTGTCCGGGCCGTCATCGTCGAAGAATCTTCGTGGCGCGGCGCGCTCGCGCAGGGCGGCCGGTTCTCCGAAACGGCGCTCGCCGGATTCATCGAGATGACTCGCTCCCTCAACAACGAGCACATCAGCTTCGCCAGCGACACGGGCACCACCCACGTGGCAGGAAGCGTGCCGTTTTCAGAGGTTGCGCCGGTACTGCTCGGCCTGCGCCCGGCCCCGTAACCTCCCGACCGGCCCGGCGCCGACCTCCGTGGCCCGTCGGTCCGGTGCTTTCCGTTCTTCCGGAGTCTTGAAGTGAAACCCTATCTCGCAATCGGCGCCCTCACCGGGCTGGTCATGGCGGCCGGCGTGGCGAACGCCGATGCGAAGGCGTCGGCGATCGCAGCAAGGATGCTGCAGCCCTACGCGGATCTGGGCAAGCTCAAGCCATTTTCGGGATCGGAGGAGATTCTGCCGGGGATCGTCGGCGCGGTGCATCCGGGGCATACGCCGGGCAGCGCCATCTACACGCTCGAGAGCCAGGGCCAGAAGATCCGCTTCATCGGCGACGCGATTCATTCGCTCGTGCAGTTTGCCGATCCTTCGATCACCGTTGCATTCGATACGGATTCCGGGCTGGCCGAGGGGGTGCGTGAAGACGCTTTCGCGCAAGCCGCCTCCACGCACGAATGGATTGCCGCGCCTCACCTGCCCTTCCCCGGCATCGGGCATATCCGTCGGGCCGACGCCGGCTACGATTGGGTGCCCGTCAGCTACGAAGATCGTCCGCTGGCATTGCTGCCTGCGCAAAAGTAGTCGGGCCACCGCGGAGCCGCGTCCTGGTATGCGCGTCGTCCTCACGGCGAACACGGTCGGACTTTAAAAACGGGCGCCCGCCCCGGGCGCCGATCGCGACCGGCACGAAGCGCGCATTTCCGCGTCAAGCGGCTGTCGGCATGCCGTCGAGGCGGGTCAGTATCAGGTCCAGCAATGCGCGGATCTTCGCGGACACGAAGTTGCGGTTGCTGTAAACCGCAAGCAACTGCAGCGGTGCTGCGTTCATCTCCAGCGGCACGCGTACGAGACGACCGTCGGCGAGTTCGGCGCGGCAGCTGCGTTCCACAAGTATCGCGAAGCCTATGCCATCCAGCGCGGCGGTGCGTGCCATCTCGCCACTGTTGACACGGTATCGGCTTTGCACCGGGATCTTGCGGGTTGTGCCGTCCGCGTCGACGAACTGCCACGGGCGCCCCTTCAGCGTGCTCAGCGTCGTGATGCACGGCAGCTTGCACAGTTGCTGCGTGTCGCTCGGCAACCCCGTCCGCGCGACGAGCGCCGGCGACACAACCACGACGCTCGGCAGGTCGGCGAGCGGACGCACGATCAGCGTACTGTCGTCCACCGCACCGCGATTCACGATGATCGCGAGGTCGACATCGTCGCGCAGCGCCGCGACGCCCGCGAAGCTCGTGTCGCAATCGATCTCGATCGCCGGATGCCGCTGAGCGAACTCGGAAATGATCGGGCCGAACACACGGGGGCCAATCTCGCCGGGCAGGCAGAGCCTCAGTGCGCCGCGCAGTTCGGTCTGCTGCGACGTGAGTTCGCATTCGGCCAAAGCAAGCGCGTCGAGCATCGGCTTCGCTCGCTGGTGCAGCAGCCGGCCCAGGTCGGTCAGCCGCAGATGCCGGGTGCTGCGTTCGAGCAGGCGCACGCCAAGCCGCGCTTCGAGCTGCGACACGTAGCGGCTGACATTGGAACCCGGTAGCGACAACACGCGCGCAGCACCGGAGAAACTGCCCTCATCGACCACCGATACGAATACGCGCACCGCGTTCAGATCCAGCTTGCTCCGCATGATTATCCCGTTTGAGGTCATAAAATTTTCCGTATCCGGCATCTAATCCCGCTTTTGATCGTAATTTACGATCGCCGACGGGTAAACACACGGGCAACCGAACCGTGTCGTCACTGAACAGCCGACTGGCAAATGGAATGGAGCGAACGATGGACATAGCGATTCTCGGCGCGGGCATCGCGGGCGCGAGCGCGGCACTGACGCTGTCGCTGCGCGGGCACCGTGTGCGGCTTTACGAGCGCCGGCCGGAGGCGGCAACGATGGGCGCCGGCGTGGTCCTGTGGCCGAACGCGGGCTTCGTGCTGTCCGAGCTCGGCCTCTCGGCCGAGGTCGCGGCGGCCGGCGGCCGGCCATGTGCGATGCGCAAGCTCGATCGGCAAGGCTGCGCGCTCGGTCATGTGGACGTTCGCTATCTCGATCGGCTGATGGGCTTTCCGACCCGTTCGATCCTGCGCCGTGATCTGCAGTCGATCCTGCTTCGGCAACTGGCGGCGCGTGGTATCGAGATCAGCTATGGCGCGGGCGCGCGGACGATCGAAGCCGGCCCGGGTGGCCTGGCGACCGTGCGTCTGGACGACGGACGATCCGTTCGCGCCGACCTGATCATCGGCGCCGACGGCCGCAAGCAGTCTGTCGCGCGGCGTTACGTCTGCGGCGACAACGCACCGGTCTACCAGGGGTTCGTCAACTGGATCGGCGTTGCACGAAGCGCGGTGCCGCTGATGGACGTGATCGCGATCTGCGACTACTGGGGGATCGGCGAGCGCTTCGGCATCGTGGCGCTGGATCCGCATACCGCGTACTGGGCGGCGGCGGCAGCCGACGCGAACGAGGCCGACGACGTGCCGGAACCCGATGCGCGGGCAGTCGTCGAGCAACGGTTCGCTTCGTGGCCCGCGCCGATCGACGCGGTGATCCGCGCAACGCCGGCGCAGGATGTCCGGAAGATCCGGGTGTACGACCACGATCCGCTCGACGTCTGGCACCGCGACAACGTGCTGTTGATCGGCGACGCTGCGCACGCGCCGCTACCGACGTCGGGCCAGGGTGCTTGCCAGGCGTTCGAGGACGCGTGGCATCTGGCCGGATGCATCGGCGGCGGCGACATCGATCTGCCAGCCGCGCTGACGTTGTTCGGTGCGCGGCGCCACGCAAAGACCGCACGCATTACGACGCATGCACGAGACTTCGCTCGCATGCTGTTCACGACCGATGCCCGTGCATGCCGCGAACGCGACGCAAGCGCGCAGCGCGCCGATCCGATCGCCGACACCGAAGCGCTCGCCAGAGCATGGGGTGCCGGCCTGCCACTGGCCGGCGCGGCCACTGGTTGACGCCCGCCCAGCGATTTGCCGCGCACGAACGCAACGACACCGTACCCGACATCATTTCGTTCACCGAAGAAACCCGCACCCATGACTGTCCCGAGCCACACTTCAACGATCGCAGTTCGCCCCGCCCCGCCCCGCCGTGCCCACAAACGAAAAACCCCTTAATCCTTCCGGATCAAGGGGCTTCGTATTTTGGCGGAGAGGGTGGGATTCGAACCCACGGTACGGGGAAACCGTACGCCTGATTTCGAGTCAGGTACATTCGACCACTCTGCCACCTCTCCTTCCTTACTGCATTTCGCGGTTGGTCGTTTCCGCGAAAGAAAAGATTATAGAACGATCTCTTCGAAACTTCCAAGCCCTTTTTGCAAATTTTTTTGCGGGGGCTTCGGAGGCTTGCCGACGCGCGATCTTACGACGCCTGTGCCGGCGCGTCGATGCGCTCCAGACCGCCCATGTACGGACGCAGCGCGTCGGGCACCGTGACCGAGCCGTCGGCGTTCTGGTAGTTCTCGAGCACCGCGACGAGCGTGCGACCGACCGCGAGGCCCGAGCCGTTCAACGTATGCACGAGTTCCGGCTTGCCCTGTGCGTTGCGGAAGCGCGCCTGCATCCGGCGCGCCTGGAACGCCTCGGTGTTCGAGCAGCTCGAGATCTCGCGGTATGTGTTCTGCGCGGGCAGCCACACTTCGAGGTCGAACGTCTTCGCGGCCGAGAAGCCCATGTCGCCCGTGCACAGCGTGATCACGCGGTACGGCAGGCCGAGCTTCTGCAGGATCGCTTCCGCATGGCCGACCATCTCGTCGAGCGCCGCGTACGACGTTTCCGGCGCGACGACCTGTACCATCTCGACCTTGTCGAACTGGTGCTGGCGGATCATCCCGCGCGTGTCGCGGCCGTACGAACCGGCTTCCGAACGGAAGCACGGCGAATGCGCGGTCAGCTTGATCGGCAGCGCGGAGCCTTCGACGATCGACTCGCGCACGGTGTTCGTCAGCGAGATCTCGGACGTGGAGATCAGGTATTGCGTGACCTTGTTCTCCTCACCGCCCTTTTCGACGCGGAACATGTCGTCCGCGAACTTCGGCAACTGGCCCGTGCCGTACAGGATCTCGGGGTTCACGATATACGGCGTGTACGTCTCCGTATAGCCGTGCTGCTGCGTGTGCGTGTCGAGCATGAACTGCGCGAGCGCACGGTGCAGGCGCGCGATCGGGCCGCGCAGCATCGTGAAACGCGCGCCGGCGAGCTTCGCGCCGGTTTCGAAATCGAGGCCGAGCGGCGTGCCGACGTCGACGTGATCCTTCACCTCGAAATCGAACTGGCGCGGCGCACCCCAGCGGCGCACCTCGACGTTGCCGCTTTCGTCGTTGCCGACCGGCACGCTTTCATGCGCGACGTTCGGCATGCCCAGCATCAGGTCGGACAGGCGTGCCTGGATCTCGCCGAGTTTCACTTCCGACGCCTTCATTTCATCGCCGATGCCGCCGACTTCGGCCATCACCGCCGACGTGTCCTCGCCCTTCCCCTTCATCGCGCCGATCTGCTTCGACAGGCTGTTGCGACGGGCCTGGAGCTCTTCGGTACGGGTCTGGATCGCACGGCGTTCCGCTTCGAGCGCGGAGAACGCAGCGACGTCGAGGGTGTAGCCGCGATCGGCGAGGCGCTTCGCGACGCCGTCGAGGTCTTTGCGCAGCAACTGGATGTCGAGCATGGGAGGACTGGAAATTCGTTGTGTAAGACGAGAATTCTAACGCACCGCGCGCCCGCCACGGCGTCGGCCTGACGGACGATGCCGCAAACGGGTGCCGCGTGGCAGTATCGCATTGCCGGGATGCGCGTCGCGTGCCGGCACGCCGCATTGCATGGCGCCCTGGCAAGTGCTGACGCGCCGGCTCGGGCCGACCGCGAAGCATGGGACCAGCGTCAGCACTCAAGGACTGACTCTGGTCGACATTGGAGAGCAGATGGCCATCGAACTGGACAAGGATGTGCGCGACCGCGCAATCGCCTCGCTGCAACGCTATTTCACCGAAAACATGGACGAGCCGATCGGCAACATCCAGGCCGGTGCGCTACTGCATTTCTTCGTCGAGGAGATCGCGCCCGCGATCTACAACCTCGCGATCGAGGATGCGCAGGCGCGCCTGCACGCGCGCATCGCCGAACTCGACATCGACTGCCACGAGGAGCCATTCGGCTACTGGAAGAAGCAGCCGGCACGCAAGCGCTGACTCTGGCAGCCGGCACCCGGGCCGGCCCGGTCCGCAACAGTCGCTAAGCCTTCTTGCCCGCCTCGCGGTCGAGTTCGCGCAGCCACGCGAGCTTGTCGGCGATCTTCGATTCGAGCCCGCGCGGCACCGGCTGATACCAGCGCGGCTCGCGCATGCCGTCCGGCAGATAGGTCTCGCCGGCCGCGTATGCATTCGGCTCGTCGTGTGCGTAACGGTATGCGTGGCCGTAGCCGAGCTCCTTCATCAGCTTGGTCGGCGCGTTGCGCAGGTGCACGGGCACCTCGCGCGACTTGTCCTGCTTGACGAACGCCATCGCCTGGTTGAACGCGTTGTAGCCCGCGTTGCTCTTCGCCGCGCACGCGAGATAGATCACGGCCTGGCCAAGCGCCAGCTCGCCTTCGGGCGAGCCGAGCCGTTCGTAGGTCTCGGCCGCGTCGTTCGCGATCTGCATCGCGCGCGGATCGGCCAAGCCGATGTCTTCCCATGCCATCCGCACGATGCGCCGCGCGAGATACTTCGGGTCCGCGCCGCCATCGATCATCCGGCAGAACCAGTACAGCGCGCCGTCCGGGCTCGAGCCGCGCACCGACTTGTGCAGCGCCGAGATCTGGTCGTAGAAGTTGTCGCCGCCCTTGTCGAAACGGCGCGCGTTCAGCGTCATCGCGCTGCTGACGAACTCGGCGTCGATCGTCGTCACGCCCGCGGACGCCGCAGCCGTCTGCGCCTGCTCGAGCAGGTTCAGGAAGCGCCGCGCGTCGCCGTCCGCATAGCCGACCAGCGTATCGACCGCCTTGTCGTCGAATGCGAGGCCGTCGAGCGCGATCTCCTGCGCGCGCTTCAGCAGCTGGCGCATCTCGTCATCGGTCAGCGACTTCAGCACGTAGACCTGCGCGCGCGACAGCAGCGCCGAGTTGACCTCGAAGCTCGGGTTTTCGGTCGTCGCACCAATGAAGGTCACGAGCCCCGACTCGACGAACGGCAGCAGCGCATCCTGCTGCCCCTTGTTGAAGCGGTGAATCTCGTCGACGAACAGGATCGTATGGCGGCCCGTACGGTTGAGCGTGTCCTGCGCGTGCTCCATTGCCTCGCGGATGTCCTTCACGCCGCCCAGCACCGCGGACAGCGCGATGAACTCGCAATCGAACGCGAGCGCGGTGAGCCGCGCGAGCGTCGTCTTGCCGACGCCGGGCGGCCCCCAGAGAAGCATCGAATGCGGCTTGCCCGATTCGAACGCGAGCCGCAGCGGCTTGCCTTCGCCCAGCAAATGCGTCTGGCCGATCACCTCGGCGAGCGTCTTCGGCCGCAACGCCTCGGCGAGCGGCCGGCGCGGCTCGACTTGAAACAGGTCGGACATGAACCCTCGCTCCACATCAAACGGTTGCGGCCGAACGCGGCCGCCGGACCCGCCATTATGACAGCCGCGCGACGGCGCCGCCGTGCCCGGTGCCCGGTGCCCGGTGCCCGGTGCCCGCGCCCGGAAACGACACGGGCCTGCCATCGCTGGCAGGCCCGTGCCGGAATCGGCGCGCGGGCGCCGGTCAGCCGGTGATCACGTCGGCGCCCTTCGGCACGACGAACTTGAACGTGTCCGACTTCAGCGGCGGGTTGGTCTGGATGTTCGTGAACGTCAGCAGCGTGACGTTGCCGAACACGTCGTGCAGCTCCATCGCGGCGAGCGTGCCGTTCCGGAAGCCGATGCCGATCCGCTGGAACTGCGTGTCCTGCGCCTTCGGCAGCATCTCGAGCCATTCGATGCCGCCCTTCTCGCCCGCATCGCGCAGCGTGTAGTTCTTGTCGAGGTCGTTGCTGCCGAACAGGATCGCGGCGGGGCTCGCGCCGAGCGCGCCGGTGAGCTTGCGCTCGGTGACCTGGTTCAGGTCGCGGTCGTACACGTACAGCTTCTCGCCGTCGGCCTGCAGCACCTGCTGGTATGGCTTCTGGTAGGTCCAGATGAACTTGCCCGGACGCGCGAACACGAACGTGCCGCTCGAATTGTCGGTGGGCTTCGGCGCCGCCTGCACGGCGCTCGCGCCCTTCGCCGGCGCCTTGACGATCTGCTGCGTGAATTCGCCCTTCGCCGAACGCACCTGCGACACGAAGGCCTTCAGTTGCTCGGTGCCGCCCGCGAACGCCTGCGTCGCCGCGAGCATCAGCGATGCGCCGGCGAGCGCCGCGCCGAGCCAGCGCCGCGTCGAACGAAGGGACAATGCGAACGAATGTTGCTGCATGGTGCGGTTTTCTCCCTGGGTGGCCGGCGCCGCGCGCGCCGCGGACTCATTCCGCGTCGCGGGCCGGCACAAGAATTTCGCGGTTGCCGCTCGACGACATCGCCGACACGAGCCCCGACTGCTCCATCTGCTCGAGCAGCCGCGCGGCGCGGTTGTAGCCGATGCGCAGGTGGCGCTGCACGAGCGAGATCGACGCGCGGCGGTTCTTGATGACGATCTCGACCGCCTGGTCGTATAGCGGATCAGACTCGCCGCCGCCTTCGCCGGTTCCCGCGCCGGCCGAGCCCTCGTCGCCGTCGGCGGTGCCGCCTTCGAGCAGGCCTTCGATATAGTTCGGCTCGCCCTGCTCCTTGAGCTTGTCGACGACGCGATGCACTTCGTCGTCGGCGACGAACGCGCCGTGCACGCGCACCGGCAGCCCGGTGCCTGGCGGCAGGTACAGCATGTCGCCCATCCCGAGCAGCGATTCGGCGCCCATCTGGTCGAGAATCGTGCGCGAGTCGATCTTCGACGACACCTGGAACGCGATCCGCGTCGGCACGTTCGCCTTGATGAGGCCCGTGATCACGTCGACCGACGGACGCTGCGTCGCGAGGATCAGGTGGATGCCGGCCGCGCGCGCCTTCTGCGCGATCCGCGCGATCAGCTCCTCGACCTTCTTGCCGACGACCATCATCAGGTCGGCGAGCTCGTCGATCACGACGACGATGTTCGGCAGCCGGCCGAGCGGCTCCGGATCCTCAGGCGTCAGGCTGAACGGGTTCGGGAGCTTCTCCTCGCGCTTCGCCGCTTCGTCGATCTTGTTGTTGTAGCCCGCGAGGTTGCGCACGCCGAGCTTGCTCATCAGCTTGTAGCGGCGCTCCATCTCGGCAACCGTCCAGTTGAGCGCGTTGCCCGCCTGGCGCATGTCGGTGACGACCGGACACAGCAGATGCGGAATGCCTTCGTAGACGCTCATTTCGAGCATCTTCGGATCGATCAGGATCAGGCGCACCTGCTCGGCGCTCGCCTTGTACAGCAGCGACAGGATCATCGCGTTGATCCCGACCGACTTGCCCGAACCGGTCGTGCCGGCGACGAGCAGGTGCGGCATCTTCGCGAGGTCCGCGCACACCGGCTTGCCGCCGATGTCCTTGCCGAGGCTGAGCGTGAGCGCAGACGGCGCGGCCGCGTACACCTCCGAGCCGATGATCTCGGACAGGTGCACGGTCTGGCGGCGCTGGTTCGGCAACTCGAGCGCCATGTAGTTCTTGCCGGGAATGGTCTCGACGACGCGGATCGACACGAGCGACAGCGAGCGCGCAAGATCCTTCGCGAGGTTCACGATCTGGCTGCCCTTCACGCCGGTCGCCGGCTCGATCTCGTAGCGCGTGACGACGGGGCCCGGATACGCGGCGACGACGCTCGCCTCGACGCCGAAGTCCTTCAGCTTCTTCTCGATCAGTCGCGACGTGAATTCGAGCGTGTCGGCGGAGATCGCTTCCTGCGCCTTCGGCGCCGGATCGAGCAGCGAGATCGGCGGCAGCGTCGAATCGCCGGGCAGGTCGGTGAAGAGCGGCACCTGGCGCTCCTTCTCGACGCGCTCGGACTTCGCGGGCGTGACGACCGGCGGCACGATCGTCACGGGCTCGTGATCCTCGATGCGCACGCGCTCTTCCTCGACCTTGCCTTCGCGGCGCACGGCCGCGGCCTCGCCGAGCTTGCGGTCGCGCTCGGCCTCGCGGCGCAGCTTCGCGACGTTGACGGCCGACAGGATCGCGCCGCCGACGCGCTCGGAGACCGACAGCCACGAAAAGCGGAAATACAGCGACAGCCCGATCGCGAGCGCGATGAGCAGCGCGAGCGTGCCGCCCGTGAAGCCGAACGCGTGCGACATCGCGCCCGCGACCGCCTCGCCGACGACGCCGCCCGGCGCGCGCGGCAGCTGCACCTTCAGCGACCACATGCGCAGTGCCTCGATGCCGTCGGACGCGAGCAGCACGAGCACGAACGACAGCACCTCGGTCAGCCAGCCGATCGGCCGCTCGGGCTCGTCGGCCAGCGTCTCGTGGCGGGTGATGCGGCGGTAGTTGGCGGCGATGCGCCGCCCGAGCGGCACGATCAGCCAGTAGGCCGACAGGCCGAACAGCAGCAGCACGATGTCGGCCGTCCACGCGCCGACGCGGCCCGCCCAGTTAGAGATGTGATCGACCTGCGCCGCGTGCGTCCAGCTCGGGTCGCGCCGGCTGTAGCTCAACAGGGCCATCACCAGAAATGCGCACAGCGCGACCTGGAGAATCCAGCGGATCTCCGTGAGGAGCTTCGACATCCGGTGCGGCAACGCCTGTGCCTGAGCGGAATAAGGAGCTTTTGCCATGAATGCGTATAAAGAAGACGGGCCGCGCATGCTGCGCGCCCGTCAATCGTTCGATCCCGCTTATTGTAAACGCAGCGCTGCCCGCGCAAGTGTAAATGACGGTTACATCGGGCCGCGCAGGTGGGGCCGCCCGCGCCAAACGCTATCGCCGCGATTGAAACTCTCGTTCGGCAGCGCACCAACAGGGCCTTTATAATGCGCGTCTGATACCCATCTACGGTGGCATCCCGGTCAACCCCGACCGTCCGGCGCGCTCACCCCGCCCGCCGCGGCCGCCTTTTACGGATTTCGCACATGTCCACGCCCAAACACGCCAAAGTCCTGATTCTCGGTTCCGGCCCCGCCGGCTATACGGCTGCCGTCTACGCGGCACGCGCCAACCTGTCCCCGGTGCTCGTCACCGGCATCGCGCAGGGCGGCCAGCTGATGACCACGACCGACGTCGAAAACTGGCCGGCGGACGCGAAGGGCGTGCAGGGTCCCGAGCTGATGCAGCGCTTCCTCGAGCACGCCGAGCGCTTCAACACCGAGATCCTGTTCGATCACATCCACACCGCGAAGCTGCACGAGAAGCCGATCCGCCTGATCGGCGACGCCAGCGAATACACGTGCGACGCGCTGATCATCGCGACCGGCGCGTCGGCGCAGTACCTCGGCCTGCCGTCCGAGGAAGCGTTCATGGGCAAGGGCGTGTCGGCTTGCGCGACCTGCGACGGCTTCTTCTATCGCGGCCAGAACGTCGCGGTGATCGGCGGCGGCAACACCGCGGTCGAGGAAGCGCTGTACCTGACCGGCATCGCGAACAAGGTCACCGTGATCCACCGCCGCGACAAGTTCCGCGCGGAGCCGATCCTCGTCGACCGCCTGCTCGAGAAGGAAAAGGAAGGCAAGGTCGAGATCAAGTGGAACCACGTGCTCGACGAAGTGACGGGCGAGGATTCGGGCGTGACGGGCCTGCGCATCAAGCACGTGCAGACCGGCGCGACGGAAGATCTCGCGGTGCAGGGCCTGTTCGTCGCGATCGGCCACAAGCCGAACACGGACATCTTCCAGGGCCAGCTCGAGATGAAGGACGGCTACATCCTGACGAAGAGCGGCCTGCAAGGCAACGCGACGTCGACGAGCGTGCCGGGCGTGTTCGCCGCGGGCGACGTGCAGGACAACATCTACCGCCAGGCGATCACCAGCGCGGGCACCGGCTGCATGGCCGCGCTCGACGCGCAGCGCTACCTCGAGAGCCTGCACGACCATAAGTAAGCCGCACGCGCCGGGCGCTACAATGGCGTCCGCTGCCGCGACGCACGCTTGCCGACAAGCCGCTGCCGACGCAGCGGCTTTTTTCATGACCGCGCGCTCCGCGCGCGTCTGCCTTGCGTGTGTGAATCATGGCGAAGAATCAACCCCATCCGAGCGATCCCGCGAAGCGGCAAGTCGCCGCCCGTCCCCAGCAACCCGCCCCGGCCGCGCCGCCGGCGGCGCCCGAGCCCGGCGCGCTGCGCGGCCAGGGCCTCGCCGGCCTCGGCACGCTGCGCACCGCGCTCAAGGGCGAAGCCGAGCGCCGCGAGCGCGAGCGCGTCGAGACCGCGAAGGCCGCGCGCCAGACCGAAGCCGACGCAAACCTGTTCCGCAACGAGATCGGCGCGATCCGGCCGCTCAATGCGCCGCCGCGCGCTGCAGCCGGCCGCGAGCCGCCCGCGCCCGTGCCGAAGCAGACGCAGCGCGACGAGGAAGCGGTGCTGAACGCGACGCTGTCCGACGAGTTCGATCCCGAGACGCTGCTCGACAGCGACGAGTCGCTGTACTACCACCGCCCCGGCGTGAGCCGCGACGTGGTGCGCAAGCTGAGGAGCGGCGCGTGGATCGTGCAGGCGCAGCTCGACCTGCACGGAATGCGCCGCGACGAAGCGCGCGACGCGCTCGCCGCGTTCATCCGCGAATCCGGCAAGAAAGGGCTGCGCTGCCTGCGCGTGATCCATGGCAAGGGCCTCGGCTCGGTCGGCAAGGAACCGGTGCTGAAAGGCAAGGTGCGCGCGTGGCTCGTGCAGAAGGAAGAAGTGATCGCGTTCTGCGAGGCGCGCGGCCACGACGGCGGCGCGGGCGCGGTGCTCGTACTGCTGCAGCCGCTTGCGGCGCCCGCCGATCGGGGGCCGCGTGCCGCACCCTAGGCTGACGCTCGCGATCACGATACTCGAAGCGATCGCGACGCTAGCGTTCGCGATTTCCGGCTTCATCGAAGCGCGCAAGAACCGGCTCGACTCGGTCGGCACGTTCGTCGTCGCGCTCGCGACGGCGTTCGGCGGCGGCACGCTGCGCGACATCCTGCTCGAACGCCGGCCGTTCTACTGGGTCGTGCACGACGACTACGTGCTGGTGATCTTCGCGCTGTCGCTGTGCGCGCCGTTCGTGCTGCGGATGCTGTCGCGGCTGTCGGCCGAACGGACGCTGCTCATTGCCGACGCGGTCGGCCTCGGCATCTTCAGCGTGTCCGGCACGTCGATCGCGCTCGACGCCGAGATGCCGCGCTTCATCGCGGTGATGATGGGCGTGATCACCGGCGTGGTCGGCGGGATCATCCGCGACGTGCTGTGCAACGACATCCCGCTGATCCTGCGCGACTCGCGGCCGTACGCGACCTGCGCGTTCGTCGGCTGCTGGTTCTATCTGCTGCTCGTGTGGCTGGACGTCGATTCGGTCTACAGCGTGCTGACGGCGACCGGCTTCATCCTCGTCGCGCGGCTCGTCACCTACAAGTTCGACGTGCGGCTGCCGCACTGAGCGCACAACCTCCCTACAAGCACAAGGGGCCGCCGGCCAGTTCAAAGCGGCCCCTTGCGCGTATCCGGCGCGGTGTGCCCGCGTTACGCGATCCGCTCCTCCGACGCCGGATCGAACAGCACCGCCTTCGACACGTCGAACAGCAGCGACAGCGTCTGCTCCGGCTGCGGATTGGCGGCCGGATGCACGCGGCTCACGATGCGCTTGCCGTTCACCTGCGCGAACACGTGCGTGTCGGGGCCGGTCGGCTCGGTCACGTCGACGCGCACGTCGAGCGGCTGCAGGTGCGACGCGTCGCCGTTGTGCGCGTGGCGCACGTCGGTGATGCGCTCCGGGCGCAGGCCGAGGATCACCTCGCGGCCGACGTGCGCCTTCAGCTTGCCCGCATCGAACGGCAGGTTCAGCGCGCCGCGCGCGACGCCCGTGTCGATCTCGAGCGCGACGCCGCTGCCCTGCTCCACGAGCCGGCCGTTGATGAAGTTCATCGGCGGCGCGCCGATGAAGCCCGCGACGAACAGGTTCGACGGCGAATCGTAGATTTCCTGCGGCGCGCCGAACTGCTGCACCACGCCGTCCTTCATCACCGCGATGCGGTCGCCGAGCGTCATCGCCTCGATCTGGTCGTGCGTCACGTAGACGATCGTCGTGCCGAGGCGCTGGTGCAGCAGCTTGATCTCCGCGCGCATCTCGATGCGAAGCTTCGCGTCGAGGTTCGACAGCGGCTCGTCGAACAGGAACAGCGCGGGGTCGCGCGCGAGCGCGCGGCCCATCGCGACGCGCTGCCGCTGGCCGCCCGACAGCTGGCCCGGCTTGCGCTCGAGCAGGTGCTGGATCTGCAGCATCTGCGACACGCGATCGACGATCTGCTGCTGCTCGCTCTTCGGCACCTTGCGGATGTTCAGGCCGAACGAGATGTTCTCGCGCACCGTCATCGACGGATACAGCGCATACGACTGGAACACCATCGCGATGTCGCGGTCCTTCGGCGACAGGTCGTTGACGACCTTGCCGTCGATCCGGATCTCGCCGCTCGTGACCGTCTCGAGGCCGGCGATCATGTTGAGCAGCGTCGATTTCCCGCAGCCCGAGCCGCCGACGAGAATCAGGAACTGACCGTCCTCGATGTCGATGTCGACACCCTTCAGGACGGGCACCCCGTTCGGGTAGGTCTTGTACACGTCACGGATGGAAAGGCTTGCCATGCTGTGAATCCTCTGTCTCGTGCAGCGCGTTCGTCGCGCCGCGTCGGTATCGTTTCGATGCGCCGCGCGTCGCGCGCGCGGCCGGTTCGTCGTCTCGTATAAAACCGCGCTCAGCCCTTCACCGCGCCCGCCGTCAGGCCGCGCACGAAGTAGCGGCCGGCGATCACGTAGACGAGCAGCGTCGGCAGCGCGGCGATGATCGCGCCCGCCATGTCGACGTTGTATTCCTTCACGCCCGTCGACGTGTTGACGAGGTTGTTCAGCGCGACCGTGATCGGCATCGAATCGACGCCGGAGAACACGATCCCGAACAGGAAGTCATTCCAGATCTGCGTGAACTGCCAGATCAGGCACACCATGAAGATCGGCAGCGACACCGGCAGCAGGATCTTCGTGAAGATCGTGAAGAAACCCGCGCCGTCGATGCGCGCGGCCTTCACGAGCTCGGCCGGCACGCTCACGTAGAAGTTGCGGAAGAACATCGTCGTGAATGCGATCCCGTACACGACGTGCACGAACACGAGGCCGGGAATCGTGTTGGCGAGACCGAGCATCCCCTGCAGGCGCGCCATCGGCAGCAGGATCACCTGGAACGGGATGAAGCAGCCGACCAGCATCATCGTGAACAGCGCGTCCGCGCCGCGAAAGCGCCAGTGCGTGAGCACGTAGCCGTTGAACGCGCCGACCAGCGACGAGATCAGCACGGCGGGGATCACCATCTGCAGCGAATTCAGGAAGAACGGCTTCATGCCGTCGCAGCGCACGCCCGTACACGCGCCGCTCCACGCCTTCACCCACGGATCGAGGGTCCAGTGCGACGGCGGCGTCAGCAGGTTGCCGGTGCGCAGCTGGTCGAGATCCTTGAACGACGTCGACAGCATCACGTAGATCGGGAACAGGAAGTACAGCGCGAACAGGATCAGGGCCGCGTAAATGACCGCCCGGCTGATAGTCATCTTAGGCTGCATTGCGGGTGCTCCTCGATTCCATATACATCAGCGGCACCAGCACCGCGACCACGGTCGCGAGCATCATCACCGACGATGCGGCACCGAGGCCGAGCTGGCCGCGGTTGAACGAAAACGTGTACATGAACATCGCCGGCAGCGACGACGACGTGCCTGGCCCGCCCGCCGTCAGCGCGACGACGAGGTCGAAGGTCTTGATCGTGATGTGGCAGAGGATCAGCAGCACCGAGAAGAACACCGGGCGCATGCTCGGGATCACGATCTTGCGGTAGATCGTCGGCAGCGTCGCGCCGTCGACCTGCGCGGCCTTGAAGATCTCGCTGTCGACGCCGCGCAGGCCCGCGAGGAACAGCGCCATCACGAAGCCCGTCGACTGCCACACGGCCGCGATCACGACGCAGAAGATCGCCTTGTCCGGATCGTCGAGCCAGCCGAACGAGAAGCTCGTCCAGCCCCAGTCGTGCATCACCTTCTCGAGGCCGAGGCCGGGGTTCAGGATCCACTGCCACGCGGTGCCCGTCACGATGAACGACAGCGCCATCGGATACAGGAAGATCGCGCGCAGCGCGCCTTCGTTGCGGATCTTCTGGTCGAGCAGGATCGCGAGAAACAGGCCGAGCGCGACGCAGATCGCGATGAACGGAATACCGAACCAGCCGAGGTTCGCGGCGGAGGTCCACCACACGTCGTTCTGGAACAGGTCCGAGTAACGGCCGAAGCCGTCGAATTCATAGTTCGGCAACAGCCGCGAATGGGTCAGCGACAGATAGCCGGTGATCAGGATGAAGCCGTAGATGAACACCACGGCGATCGCCACGCTGGGCGCGAGCACGAGCTTCGGAATCCAGCGGTCGGCGAAGGCCGACATCGGCGACGTGCGCCTGACGGCAGCGCCGGATCCGTTTCCGCTAAGAGGGGCAGCCACTTGATTCGACTCCTGGGACGAAAGTGACGCGGCCCGGCAATCCCGGACCGGCGTCGGGTACGGCGCGGGCCCGGACATCAGGCCCGTTTGCGGCGGATACGAAAACGCCCGGCAGGTGAAAGCGCTGCGGCCGGGCGTTCGTCGCGCGTTACTTCACCTTCGCGGCCTTCGCGAGCGCGGCGACCGCGCTCTTCGAATCCTGCTGCGAGTTCATGAACTTCGTCACGACGTCGGTGATCGCGCCGGCCGTCGCGTCGCTCTGCGCCATCCCGTGCGCGAGCGAAGGCACGAAGCCACCCGACTTGATCGCCGTCTGCTCGTCCGCATACGACTTCTTCGCGCAATCGTCGAACTTGTCCATCTTCACGCCGAGTCGCACCGGCACCGAGCCTTTCAGCAGGCTGAACTGCTCCTGAAAATCCGGCGACATGATGGTCTTCGCGAGTGCAAGCTGGCCCGGCGTCGCGGTGCTCTGGCCCTTCTGCTGGAAGAACACGAACGAATCGACGTTGAACGTGTACGCGTTCGCGGTGCCCGGCACTGCCGCGCAGATGTAGTCCTTGCCCGCCTTCTTGCCCGCGGTCTCGAACTCGCCCTTCGCCCAGTCGCCCATGAACTGCATGCCGGCCTTGCCGTTGATGACCATCGCGGTCGCGAGGTTCCAGTCGCGGCCATTGCGGCCGCTGTCGAAGTAGCCCTGGATCTTGCGCACGGTGTTGAACACGTCGAGCATCTGCGGCGACGTGAGCGTCGCCTGGTCGAGGTCGACGAGCGCCTTCTTGTAGAACGCCGGGCCCTGCGACAGCACGACGTCTTCCCACAGCGTCAGGTCCTGCCACGGCTGGCCGCCCATCGCGACCGGCTGGATGCCCGCGGCCTTCAGCTTGTCGGCGACCGCGAAGAATTCGGGCCAGGTGGCCGGCGCCTTCGCGCCGACCTTGTCGAGCGCGGCCTTGTTGATATAGAGCCAGTTCACGCGGTGCACCGAGAACGGCGCGCCGACGGTGTGGCCCTTGTACTTCATGATCTTGTCGATTTCCGGCGGCAGGTTCTGCTTCCAGTCGCCGGCGGCCTGGTCGATGTTGACGAGCACGCCCTGGTCGGCCCAGTCCTGGATCAGCGGGCCCTTGATCTGCGCGGCCGACGGTGCGTCGCCGCTGATCACCTTGGTCTTCAGCGCGGTCATCGCCGCTGCGCCCGCGCCGCCTGCGACCGCGAAATCCTTCCAGACGTAGCCCTGCTTCTGCAGGTCGTCCTTCAGCACGCCGACGGCCTTCGACTCGCCGCCCGAGGTCCACCAGTGCAGCACCGTCACATTCTCGGCCGCCTGCGCCGCCGCGGCGCCGGCCATCAGACCCGCGGCGCACAGCGCGCCCATGATCGCGCGAACTTTCATTACTTATCTCCTCCAGACTGAATCAACTCGTGTAGTTCCCGATGCGGGAACGGCTTCTTGGTGACGACTGGGAAATCGAGCCGCGAGACGCTGCGCGCGTACGGGGCCGACGACCGGCCGGGCTCTTACAGAAAGCGTGACTTGAGATTCAACGGCGTGTCTCCTCTTGTGTTTCTGGCCCGCCGCGACGCGGTACGAGCCTTGGGGCCGACGACTGGCGCACGATGCGCGTCATCAATGTCCGATACCATTCGGCACATGGCGCTCCCGACGAAGCACGCGCTGTTGCATCGACCGCGCTTCAATTTTTTCTTCGTCCGGGTGCTACCCCTTGCGGCGGATTGTAGTTAAACTACAATTCAGTGTCAAAAATATTTTTATCGCACTACGGCTCGCTTCACAGCTACTGCTTCACAGCACCCAACCGGGCGGAGACACATGCATACCGATTCCAGCTTTACCTTCGTACTTTTCGGCGGCACCGGCGACCTGTCGATGCGCAAGATCCTCCCGGCGCTGTTCGAAGCGCACCGTTCGAACATGCTGGCGGAGAGCGGCAGGATCGTCGCGGTCGCGCGTCACCAGGCCGATCTCGCCGAGTATCTCGAATGGGTCGAGGAACACGTGAAGCCGCACGCGGCGAAGGCGTCGCGCGGTGCGTTCGACGAGGCTGCGTGGAAAAGCTTCGTCGCACGCATCGTGTACGTGAAGCTCGATCTCGGCCGCGCGGAAGACTACGCACTGCTGCGCGACGCGGTCGACCCGTTGTCCGGCATCCGGGTGTTCTATCTCGCGACGGGCCCGTCGCTGTTCGTGCCGATCTGCAAGGCGCTCGCGTCGGTCGGCCTGAACCAGGGCGCGCGCATCGTGCTCGAGAAGCCGCTCGGCTACGACTTGCGCTCGTCGAACGCGATCAACGACGCAGTCGGCGAGATCTTCGCGGAAGACCAGATCTACCGGATCGACCACTATCTCGGCAAGGAGCCCGTGCAGAACCTGCTCGCGCTGCGTTTCGGCAATGCGCTGTTCGAGCCGCTGTGGCGCCGCGAATGGGTCGAGAGCATCCAGATCACGATCGCGGAGGAGCTCGGCGTCGAGGCGCGCGGCGACTTCTACGACAACACCGGCGCGCTGCGCGACATGGTGCAGAATCACCTGCTGCAGTTGCTGTCGATCGTCGCCATGGAGCCGCCGCATTCGATGGATTCGGATTCGGTGCGCGACGAGAAGCTGCGCGTGCTGCGGGCGCTCAAGCCCGTCGATCCGCGCGACATCGGCAAGGTTGCGGTGCGCGGGCAGTATCATGCGGGCGTGATCAAGGGCGCGCAGGTGCCGGCCTATGCCACCGAGCCGGGCGTGAAGCCCGACAGCCCGACCGAGACCTTCGTCGCGCTGAAGGCGGAGATCGAGAACTGGCGCTGGGCCGGCGTGCCGTTCTTCCTGCGCACCGGCAAGCGGCTCGCCGATCGCGTCGCCGAGATCGTCGTGAACTTCCGTCCGGTGCCGCATTCGGCGCTTGGGGCCACGGCGCTGCGCCCCGGCGCGAACCGCCTCGTGATCCGCCTGCAGCCGAACGAGACGATCCGTCTGTACTGCCTCGCGAAGCAGCCCGGCGAAGGGATGAACCTCGCGAGCGTGCACCTCGACCTCGCGTTCGACCAGTTCTTCAAGGAAGGCCAGATGGAGGCGTACCAGCGCCTGTTGCTCGACGTGATCAACGGCCGTCTCGCCCTCTTCGTGCGCCGCGACGAACAGGAAGCCGCGTGGCGCTGGGTCGAACCGATCCTGAACGAATGGGCGCGCTCGCTGAAGCCGCCTAAGCCGTATGCTGCCGGCACGTGGGGGCCGGCCGCGGCAAGCGCGATGCTCGCGCAGCACGGCACCTGCTGGCTCGAAGAAGAGAACTGATGCAAGCGGCGGGCGCGGCATACACGGCGCCCGCCGTCGCCCCACACTATTCAACAGACAATAGCAGTCCGGAGGAGATGTGATCGAGATCCACGCTTTCGACACCCAGGAAGCGCAAAGCCAGGCGCTCGCGCAGGCGGTCGGCGACGCGCTGCGCGCGGTGCTCGCCCGCCCCGCGCGCGCGACGCTCGCGGTGTCCGGCGGCACCAGCCCGCGCCCGTTCCTGCAGACGCTGTCGCACGCGGCGCTCGACTGGTCGCATGTCGACGTCACGCTGGTCGACGACCGCTGGGTGCCGGAAGACGACGCGGCGAGCAACGCGCACCTCGTGCGCGACACGCTGCTGCAGCATGCGGCCGCGCCCGCGGCCTTCCTGCCGCTCGTCGATACGCGCGCCGCGCTCGACGCGCATGTCGCCGCGCTGAACGCGAACCCCGCGCACCGCGTGCCCGACGTCGCGGTGCTCGGGATGGGCGAGGACGGCCACACCGCGTCGATCTTCGCGGACGCGCCCGAATGGGACCACGCGATCGCGACCGCCGAGCGCTTCGTCGCCGTGCATCCGGGCGCGGCGCCCCACGCGCGCGTGAGCTTTTCGCTCGATGCGCTGAAGCGCATCGACCGGCTGTTCCTGCTGATCGCGGGCAGCCGCAAACGCGAGGTGCTCGAGGCCGCCGCCTCGTCGCTGCAGCGCAACGCCATTTCGCAACTGGCCAACGACAAGGGGACTCGACTCGATGTCTACTGGTGCGCAAAGTAAAGTCGCCGCCGCGGGCCAGCATGCCGACGGCCCGCGCCTGCTCGCGGACGTCGGTGGCACCAACGCGCGCTTCGCGCTGGAAACCGGCCCGGGCGAGATCACGCAGATTCGCGTCTACCCTGGCGCCGAGTATCCGACGCTCACCGACGCGATCCGCAAATACCTGAAGGACGTGAAGATCGCCCGCGTGAACCACGCGGCGATCGCGATCGCGAACCCGGTCGACGGCGACCAGGTCACGATGACCAATCACGACTGGAGCTTCTCGATCGAGGCGACGCGCCGCGCGCTCGGCTTCGACACGCTGCTCGTCGTCAATGATTTCACCGCGCTCGCGATGGCGCTGCCGGGCCTGACCGATGCGCAGCGCGTGCAGATCGGCGGCGGCGCGCGCCGCCAGAACAGCGTGATCGGGCTGCTCGGGCCCGGCACGGGGCTCGGCGTGTCGGGGCTGATCCCGGCCGACGACCGCTGGATCGCGCTCGGCAGCGAAGGCGGCCACGCGTCGTTCGCGCCGCAGGACGAGCGCGAGGATCTCGTGCTGCAGTACGCGCGCAAGAAGTTTCCGCACGTGTCGTTCGAACGCGTGTGCGCGGGGCCCGGCATCGAGATCATCTATCGCGCGCTCGCCGCACGCGACAAGAAGCGCGTCGCGACGAACGTCGACACCGCCGAGGTCGTCGAGCGCGCGCATGCGGGCGATGCACTCGCGCTCGAGACGGTCGAATGCTTCTGCGGGATGCTCGGCTCGTTCGCGGGCAGCGTCGCGCTGACGCTCGGCGCGCTCGGCGGCGTGTACATCGGCGGTGGCGTCGCACTGAAGCTCGGCGAACTGTTCACGCGCTCGTCGTTCCGCGCGCGCTTCGAGGCGAAGGGCCGCTTCACGCACTACCTCGAGAACATCCCGACCTACCTGATCACCGCCGAATACCCGGCGTTCCTCGGCGTGTCGGCGATCCTCGCGGAGCAGTTGTCGAACCGCTCGGGCGGCGCGTCGTCGGCCGTGTTCGAGCGGATCCGCCAGATGCGCGACGCGCTGACGCCGGCCGAGCGCCGCGTCGCCGACCTCGCGCTGAACCACCCGCGCTCGATCATCAACGATCCGATCGTCGACATCGCGCGCAAGGCCGACGTCAGCCAGCCGACCGTGATCCGCTTCTGCCGCTCGCTCGGCTGCCAGGGGCTGTCCGACTTCAAGCTGAAGCTCGCAACGGGCCTCACCGGCACGATCCCGATGAGCCACAGCCAGGTGCATCTGGGCGACACCGCGACCGATTTCGGCGCGAAGGTGCTCGACAACACGGTGTCGTCGATCCTGCAACTGCGCGAGCACCTGAACTTCGAGCACGTCGAGAACGCGATCGAGATCCTGAACGGCGCACGGCGCATCGAGTTCTACGGGCTCGGCAACTCGAACATCGTCGCGCAGGACGCGCACTACAAGTTCTTCCGCTTCGGGATCCCGACGATCGCGTACGGCGACCTGTACATGCAGGCCGCGTCGGCCGCGCTGCTCGGCAAGGGCGACGTGATCGTCGCGGTATCGAAGTCGGGCCGCGCGCCCGAACTGCTGCGCGTGCTCGACGTCGCGATGCAGGCCGGCGCGAAGGTGATCGCGATCACGTCGAGCAACACGCCGCTCGCGAAGCGCGCGACCGTCGCGCTCGAGACCGATCACATCGAGATGCGCGAGTCGCAGCTGTCGATGATCTCGCGGATCCTGCATCTGCTGATGATCGACATCCTCGCGGTCGGCGTCGCGATCCGCCGCGCGTCGCCGAATGCGGAGCTGAGCGAGGCCGTCGCGCAGGCGAAGGCGCGCGCGAGCGACGACGAGTCGTCCGACGTGCTCGACTGGCTGAGCCACGGCGCGTCGCCGGCAGCGCGGGACGCGGCGCGGGACTGACGCGCGGCGCCGAAGCGCGGGCAGGCCGCCGGGTGCGCACCCGGCGGCTTCTTTTTCATTGCGACGGCTCTGCAAAACAAAACGCCACCGGCGCAGCGCGCAAGGTGGCGTTTCCTTTTGCGTCGGCCCGATTCAGGCGCCCGCTTTCACCGGCCACCCATGCCAGCGCAGCACGAGATAGCGGCCGACAAAGCACAGCACGCCCGCGATGCCGATCGTCACGCCCATCGCGAACGGCGTGCCGTCCGCAAGTGCGCCGATCGCGACGCTCGCCAGCGCGCCGAGCGCAAGCTGCATCGCGCCGAACACGGCCGCCGACGCGCCCGCGTTGTGCGGATAGCGATGCATCAGGTCGGTCGTGCAGTTCGCGGACAGGATCCCGACCACGCCCACCACGAAGAACAGGCACGCGACGATCGACCACAGCCCGCCCCACCCCGTCAGCGCGACGAGCGCGACCGCGAGCGACGCGATGCTGCTGACGAGCGACGCGGCCGCGATGATGCGCAGCGAGCCGACGCTGCCGACGAGCCGCGTGTTCGCGAAGTTGCCGATCATGATGCCGACGACGTTCAGGCCGAACAGCAACCCGTAGTGCTGCGGCGACACGTGGAAATACTCGATGTAGACGAACGGCGTGGCCGTGATGTACGAGAACATCGCCGCGAACGCCATCCCGCCGCACAGCATGTGCCCCCACGCGACGGGATCGGACAGGATCCGCCCGTACGACGCGAACGACGCGAGCACGGCCGCGCTCTTGCGCCGCTCCTTCGGCCAGGTCTCGGGCACGCGCAGGTACGCGGTGACCGCGCACAGCGCGCCGAATGCGGCGAGCACGACGAACACGCCGCGCCAGCCGGCGAAGCGCAGGATCTGCCCGCCGATCAGCGGCGCGAGCAGCGGCCCGACCGCGGTGACGATCGCGACCATCGACAGCACCTTCGCCGCATCGGTCGGCTCGTGCGCATCGCGCGCGATCGCCCGCGCGAGCACCGACGCGGCGCCCGCGCCGAGCGCCTGCAGGAAGCGCACGACGATCAGCATGTCGATCGAGCCCGCGACGAAGCAGCCGACGCTCGCGAGCGTGAACAGCACGATGCCGCCGAGCAGCACGGGGCGGCGGCCCCACGTGTCGGACAGCGGGCCGTACAGCAGCATGCCGATCGAGAAGCCGGCCATGAAGCTCGTCAGCGTGCGCTGCGCGGCGCCGGGGCTGACGGAGAAGCCGGCCGCGATCGACGGCAGGCTCGGCAGGTACATGTCGGTGGCGATCGGCCCGCAGGCGGCGAGCGCGCCGAGCAACAGGATCAGCCGGGCATCGGGCCGGCGCCGGACGACGTGGGACATGGGAATCCGGAAAAAGGTGCCGGCGCACTTCGGGTCGCGCACACGGCAGTGAGGACAGGGCGGCGGCAGCCGGAGGCGGCGCCGTCGAACATATGATTGTACGCGCAACCGTTTCAGGCGGTCCGCGCCAGAAATCGATGCGCGGTCGATGCGCGGTCGATGCGCGGTCGATGCGCGGTCGATGCGCGGTCGCTGCCGTCCGGCACGGAACGACGCGCCGCGCCGCGCCGCCGTGCGCCGATTGGATTAAGCTTGCTGCCCTTGTCTGAACAATCCTGCTGCCGACCGATCCGATGACCGCCTTCCTGCTGATCTGGAGCCCCAAGAAATGGCCGTGGCCCGAGCTGCCCGACGTCGCCGCGCGCGTGAAGGCCGGCGAGGCCGTGCACGACGTGTGGGGCTGCGGCTTCGCGCGCAGCATCCTGCCGGGCGACCGCGTGTTCCTGCATCGCGTCGCGAAGGAGCCCAAGGGCGTGTTCGGCTCCGGCTACGTGACGCGCGCGCCGTACGAGGTGCCCGATCCATCGACCAAGCGCGGCTACCGCCTGTGCATCGACTTCGTCTACGACTGGCTCGTCGACGGACACCAGGAAGTCGTGATCCCGCGCGACGCGCTGCGCGTCCATCCCTACTCGGTGCAGACGTGGGATGCGCAGACTTCCGGCACGTCAATCAAGCCGATGGTCGAAGGGCCGCTCGAGAAGCGCTGGGCCGAGCTGACCGGCAAGCGCAAGCCGCCGCGCTAGCGCCCGTTCGCACGCACCGCCCCGAGCGCACGCACACCGTTCTCGCGACGCGCGTCCGCCCGTCGCCGCCCTGCCGGCTCCGGAAACCTCCACGCGCCGAATGGACGCAGGCCGCCCACGGGCTTGCCGCGCGCGCCTCCGGTACGTCTCCGGTACAATCGGACGGATCGTTCCGCCCAGGCGCCGCGGCCCGTGCACAGGCCCCCGCGCCGTTCTCTCGCAGGTTTCGCCCATGTCCAACAATCAGATCCTCTTCGAACGCGCCCAGAAAACCATCCCCGGCGGCGTCAACTCGCCGGTTCGCGCGTTCCGTTCGGTCGGCGGCACGCCGCGCTTTGTCGCACGTGCGCAAGGCCCGTATTTCTGGGACGCCGACGGCAAGCAGTACATCGACTACATCGGCTCGTGGGGCCCGATGATCGTCGGCCACGTCCATCCGGAAGTGCTCGCGGCCGTGCAGCGCGTGCTCGCCGACGGCTTCTCGTTCGGCGCGCCGACCGAGGCCGAGATCGAGATCGCCGAGGAAATCTGCAAGCTCGTGCCGTCGATCGAACAGGTGCGGATGGTGTCGAGCGGCACCGAGGCGACGATGAGCGCGCTGCGCCTTGCGCGCGGCTTCACGGGCCGCAGCCGCATCGTCAAGTTCGAGGGCTGCTATCACGGCCACGCGGACAGCCTGCTCGTGAAGGCCGGCTCGGGCCTGCTGACGTTCGGCAACCCGACCTCCGCCGGCGTGCCCGCCGACATCGCGAAGCACACGACCGTGCTCGAATACAACAACGTCGCCGCGCTGGAAGAAGCGTTCGGCGCGTTCGGCGACGAAGTCGCCGCGGTGATCGTCGAGCCGGTCGCCGGCAACATGAACCTCGTGCGCGGCACGCCGGAATTCCTGAACGCGCTGCGCGCGCTGTGTACGAAGCACGGCGCGGTGCTGATCTTCGACGAGGTGATGTGCGGCTTCCGCGTCGCGCTCGGCGGCGCGCAGGCGTACTACGGGATCACCGCCGACCTCACCTGCCTCGGCAAGGTGATCGGCGGCGGGATGCCGGCCGCCGCGTTCGGCGGCCGCCGCGACATCATGGCCCACCTCGCGCCGCTCGGCGGCGTCTACCAGGCCGGCACGCTGTCGGGCAACCCGATCGCGGTCGCCGCGGGCCTGAAGACGCTGCAGCTGATCCAGGCGCCGGGCTTCTACGACGCGCTCACTGCGCAGACCAAGCGCCTGGCCGACGGCCTCGCCGCCGAGGCGCGCGCGGCCGGCGTGCCGTTCGCGGCCGATTCGATCGGCGCGATGTTCGGCCTGTACTTCGCCGAGCGCGTGCCGGCGAGCTTCGCCGAAGTCACGCAGAGCAACATCGAGCGCTTCAACCGCTTCTTCCACCTGATGCTCGACGAGGGCGTCTATTTCGCGCCGTCCGCATACGAAGCCGGCTTCGTGTCGAGCACGCACGACGACGCGGTGATCGACGCGACGCTCGCCGCCGCACGCCGCGCGTTCGCCGCGCTGGCGGCCTGACCCGGGGCCGCGCGGATGTTCTCGGACACCGATTTCGCCCACATGCAGCGCGCGCTCGCGCTGGCCGCGCGCGGGATGTACACGACGACGCCGAACCCGCGCGTTGGCTGCGTGATCGTCAAGGACGGCGACGTGATCGGCGAAGGTTTCACTCAGCCGGCCGGCCAGGATCACGCTGAAGTGCAGGCGCTGAAGAATGCGCGTTCGCGCGGCCACGACGTCGCGGGCGCGACCGTTTACGTAACGCTCGAGCCGTGCAGCCACTTCGGCCGCACGCCGCCGTGCGCGAACGCGCTGATCGACGCGCGCGTCGCGAAGGTCGTCGCCGCGATGGAAGACCCGAATCCGCAGGTGTCGGGGCGCGGCCTCGGCGTGCTGCGCGACGCGGGCATCGACGTGCGTTGCGGGCTGCTCGCGCATGAAGCGGGCGAGCTCAACATCGGCTTCGTGTCGCGGATGACGCGCGGCCGCCCGTGGGTGCGGATGAAGACCGCCGCGTCGCTCGACGGCCGCACCGCGCTGCCGTCCGGCGAGAGCCAGTGGATCACCGGCGACGACGCGCGGCTCGACGGCCATGCGTGGCGCGCGCGCGCGTGCGCGATCCTCACCGGCATCGGCACCGTGCGCGAGGACAACCCGCAACTGACCGTGCGCGGCATCGACACACCGCGCCAGCCGCTGCGCGTGCTGGTCGACAGCCGGCTCGAGCTGCCGCTCGACGCGCACCTACTCGAAGGCGCGCCGCTGCTGATTTTCTGCGGCCGGCTCGACGACGCGGGCGAAGCGCGCGCGACTGCGCTGAAGGCGCGCGGCGCGGAAATCGTGCCGCTGCCGAACGCGTATGGCAAGGTCGACCTGCCGGCGCTGCTGATGACGCTCGGCGCACGCGGCATCAACGAACTGCACGTCGAGGCCGGCCACAAGCTGAACGGCTCGCTGCTGCGCGAGCACTGTGTCGACGAACTGCTGGTCTATCTCGCGCCGAGCCTGCTCGGCGCCGACGCGGCCGGCATGTTCGACCTCGCCGCGCCGGCGAGCCTCGACGCCCGCGCGCGGCTCACGTTTCACCACATCGAGCGGATCGGCGACGATCTGCGGATCCTGGCGCGCTTCGCGCCGCCCACCGCCTCTCATTGAACGGAATCGTCACGATGTTTACCGGAATTGTCGCGGCTGTCGGCCGCATTGAATCGATCGAACCGCTCGGCGCATCGCCCGATGCCGGCGTGCGCCTGGCCGTGCAGGCCGGCGGGCTCGACCTCGCCGACGTCGCGCTCGGCGACAGCATCGCGATCCAGGGCGCGTGCATGACGGTAATCGAGAAGACCGACGCCGGATTCGACGTCGAAGTGTCGCGCGAGAGCCTGAACCGCACGGTCGGTCTCGCGGAGCCCGGCGACGTCAATCTGGAAAAGGCGCTGCGCGCACACGACCGGCTCGGCGGACACATCGTGTCGGGCCACGTCGACGGGCTCGGCACCGTGTCGCACTTCGCGCCGGTCGGCGAGTCGCACGAGCTGCGCATCGTCGCGCCGCGCGAACTCGGCCGCTATCTCGCGTACAAGGGCTCGATCACGGTCAATGGCGTAAGCCTGACCGTCAACGCGGTCACCGACCGCGCCGACGGCTGCGAATTCTCGATCAACCTGATTCCGCATACGGTCGAGGTCACGACGCTGCGCCACCTGAAGGCCGGCAGCCTCGTCAATCTCGAAGTCGACATGATCGCGCGGTACGTCGAAAGGATGCTGTCGACGTCTCAGGATGACCAAAAGCCGTTGAAATAACGCGACTTTCGGCTGATCGGCCATATAGGGTCATCTCGTAGCATCCAGCTTCAGCCAGCTTCAGCCAGTGTTACGTGACGGTATGCTTGACCGCATATCGTCATTTCCGGCGCCAAGTACAGGGTCAAGGCGCCAGAAAGTAGCTTTCCCTGCACGCTCAACCCGGCTGCCTGCCGCGCCGTCTTCTTCCCGAGTAGCCGCTGCAGTTCCTTGATTTCCGTGAAGGCAGCGGCCAGCCCGGATGCAGGCACGACCGATTCACCCCCGCCTTGTCCGCCGTCAGGCGGCCGTCCTGTCTACACAATTACTCCCCCAGCCATCGCGGCTCGAGCCATCCGTGCTTGCCCCCTGCCTCCAGCACCCGAAAGCGCGTTTCACATTGCGGAACTCACGCCGGGTTTCCGCAGCACCGTCTTTTCGCCGCTTGAAAACATGTTTTACATCGCAAAAATAGCGATCTATCTCATTGAAAAATAAGAAAAAATAATGTCTTATGTCTTATATAAGACATCACCGAAACGCATCAAGGCGGCGTTACTATTTGGTCATGCAGTTCGCTTCGACAAACGCAGCGGCACGCTCAAGCATCTTTTCAAACGCGCTTTCTTCTCAGGAGATTCACATGGCCCAGTATCAGGACGACATCAAGGCAGTTGCCGGTTTGAAAGAGGCACACGGCAGCGCGTGGGATGCGATCAATCCCGAATATGCCGCTCGCATGCGTGCCCAGAACAAGTTCAAGACGGGCCTGGACATCGCCAGGTACACCGCGAAGATCATGCGCGCCGACATGGCCGCCTACGATGCCGACCCGGCCAAGTACACGCAGTCGCTGGGTTGCTGGCACGGCTTCATCGGCCAGCAGAAGATGATCTCCATCAAGAAGCACTTCAACAGCACCGAGCGCCGCTACCTGTACCTGTCCGGCTGGATGGTGGCCGCGCTGCGCTCCGAGTTCGGTCCGCTGCCGGACCAGTCGATGCACGAAAAAACCTCCGTCAGCGCGCTGATCCGCGAGCTGTACACGTTCCTGCGCCAGGCCGACGCCCGTGAACTGGGCGGCCTGTTCCGCGAGCTGGATGCTGCCAAAGACGCTGCTGCCAAGGCCGCCATCCAGCAAAAGATCGACAACCACGTCACCCACGTCGTGCCCATCATCGCCGACATCGACGCGGGTTTCGGCAACGCCGAAGCAACCTACCTGCTGGCCAAGCAGTTCATCGAAGCGGGCGCATGCTGCATTCAGATCGAAAACCAGGTGTCCGACGAGAAGCAGTGCGGCCACCAGGATGGCAAGGTCACCGTGCCGCACGAGGACTTCCTGGCCAAGATCCGTGCCGTCCGCTACGCGTTCCTGGAACTGGGCGTGGACGACGGCGTCATCGTGGCCCGTACCGACTCGCTGGGCGCCGGCCTGACCAAGCAGATCGCCGTGACCCACACGCCGGGCGACCTGGGCGACCAATACAATTCGTTCCTCGATTGCGACGAAATTTCGGCCGACGCACTGGGCAACGGTGACGTCGTCATCAAGCGCGACGGCAAGCTGCTGCGTCCGAAGCGCCTGCCGAGCAACCTGTTCCAGTTCCGCGCCGGCACGGGCGAAGCGCGCTGCGTACTGGATTGCATCACGTCGCTGCAAAACGGCGCCGACCTGCTGTGGATCGAAACCGAAAAACCGCATATCGCCCAGATCGGCGGCATGGTCAGCGAGATCCGCAAGGTCATCCCGAACGCCAAGCTGGTGTACAACAACAGCCCGTCGTTCAACTGGACGCTGAACTTCCGCCAGCAGGCGTATGACGCGCTGAAGGCCGCAGGCAAGGATGTGTCGGCATACGACCGCGCGCAGCTGATGAGCGTGGAATACGATCAGACCGAACTGGCGGCGCTCGCCGACGAAAAGATCCGTACGTTCCAGGCCGACGCGTCGCGCGAAGCCGGTATCTTCCACCACCTGATTACGCTGCCGACCTACCACACGGCCGCACTGTCGACGGACAACCTGGCCAAGGAATACTTCGGCGACCAGGGCATGCTGGGTTACGTGGCTGGCGTGCAGCGCAAGGAAATCCGCCAGGGCATCGCCTGCGTCAAGCACCAGAACATGTCCGGCTCGGACATCGGTGACGACCACAAGGAGTATTTCAGCGGCGACGCGGCCCTGAAAGCGGCGGGTAAAGACAACACGATGAACCAGTTCTGATACCCGTAGTACCACAAGCGAAACGCCAACCCGTAAGGGTTGGCGTTTTTTTTATCCGGCCTGGTCTTCGCGCCCGTCATGCACGCGTGTGACGGCGGCAGGTCGCGACGACCTTCCCTTCAGGCGACGCGTTGCCTGGATTCAGCCGCGACGCCCGCGCGCTGCGCCGGCGCGACGATCACGCGGTCGCGCCCGGCCGCCTTCGCCGCATAGAGCGCGGCATCGGCGCGGGCCATCAGCTGCGACAACGGCTCGTCGGTGGCGCGCTCGGCCACGCCCGCGCTGAACGTGAACCCGATGCCGCCGCTGCTCGCAGCCGCTCCCGCGGCGCGCGCCAGCGACGCACGCAGGCGCTCGATCGCGCGCGTCGCGTCGGCGGCAACCGTGTCCGGACAAAGCACCGCGAACTCTTCGCCCCCGAGCCGCCCGAACAGGTCGCACGGCCGGATGCCGACGGACACGACCGCGGCAAAATGCTCGAGCGCGTGATCGCCCGCCGCATGTCCGTGGCGATCGTTGATGGTCTTGAAGTGGTCGAGGTCGACGATGACGAGCGACAGCGGCGCACCCGTGCGCGCCGCGCGCCGGCAGCACTGCTCGGCCTGGTCGAGAAACGCGCCGCGCATCAGCGCGCCGGTCAGGCCGTCGATGGTCGCGAGCCGCTCGAGACGTTCGGCCATGCGGTCGTGCGCGAGCATCACGACGCCCATCGACAGGCACAGCAGGCTCAGCACGCCGAGCGCGATGAACACGACGTTCAGCGGCGCCGGATGCAGCGGCGACGTGTCGGCGCGCTGCCCGAGCGCGAACGCGGCGCCGCGCGCGAACTGGACGATTGCCCCGGCGATCGCGACCACCCACACGAACCCGTAAGCGAATGCCGGACGGTGCACGGGCCGCCGCCGATAGGCAAGCCAGCCGATCGCGACGCGGACGTACACGGCCATCGCGGACACGAGCACGACGCGCAGGTTCGGCAGCGATCCGGCCAATGCGCAGCCGACGAGCGCAGCCGCCAGCAGCGTCGCAGCAGCCAGCTCGGCACGATGCACGGGCCGCACGCCGAAGAATTGCCGGAAGCCCTGCAGGATCGCGAGCGTTGCGCAGACGTACAGCGTACCGGCGACGGCGATGACCGCCGGCGACGACGGCGCGGCGAGCAACGCGCCGACCGCCATCGCGAGCAGCGCCTGCGACGCGAGCCAGCGGCGCACGCCCGGCACGTCGGCGCGCCACAGCGAGCCGAGCACCGCCGACGTCGCGACGCAGTTGATCAGCAGGACGAGCAGCAGAACGGCGGGAGTCGACATGTCCGGGGAGCATCCGATCGAGATCGCCAAACGCCGGCGCATGCGCCCCCGCCGGCGCGCCATGCAATGCGCGCAGCCGGCGCCCGGCAGGGGCCGGCCGTGCCGCGCAACATGCGCGGAGCCGGCCGCCCGATGGCCGTTGGCACGGGCACGACGCATCACGCCCGACGTTTTGGAGTATCCGCCCGGAAGGCGGATGTGCTGCGCGCATTCTAACCGGTACGCGCGGCCGGTCGCGACTCGTCCGTCCGGCCAGGCGCAAATGCTGGCCTTGTCCGTTCGGCCGGCGACACGCACGCGCGATGCCGCCGCGCTATGATGCTGCAGCGGCAATTCCGCCGCCTCATTGCATGATGCGTGCATCACGCGCCGAGGCACGTCGCGTGCCGGCGCGCGCATGATCGTCCCCTTCGAGGAACCGTCCATGTCCATTTCGATGTATCAGGCCTCGGTGCCTGTCCTGATCCGCGGCCTGACCAACCTGCAGCACATTCTTGGCAAGGCGCAGGCGCATGCGGCCGCGAGGCAGATCGACCCGTCGGTGCTGATCGGGGCCCGCCTGTACCCGGACATGCTGCCGCTCGCGCGCCAGGTCTACATTGCGACCGACACCGCCAAGGGCTGCGCCGCGCGGCTCGCGGGGGTCGAGATCCCGAGCTACGCGGACGTCGAGCAGACGTTCGACGAGCTGCACGCACGCCTGCAGAAGACCATCGACTACCTGAACGGCTTCGACGCCGCGCAGATCGACGGCTCGGAAGCGCGCCAGATCGTGCTGAAGATGCGCGTCGGCCCGCTCGAATTCACGGGCCAGTCGTACCTGCTGGATTTTGTGCTGCCGAACTTCTTCTTCCACGTGACGACCGCGTACGACATCCTGCGTCACAACGGCGTCGAACTCGGCAAGCTCGATTTCCTCGGGCGCCCGTGACGACAGTGAACATCGGACGATGAACCACGCGGGCCGGCGCACCGTACGACGGCGCGAACGCTCCGCCTGCGCTGCCGGCCGGAACGGCCCCGGGGCCGGTTGCACCGGCGTTTGCGGCGCGCGGTACAGCGGCTGCCGCCCGCGCGAGCCGAAACCCGGCCCGGCTGGCGTAAAATACGCACTTTCCTATTTCTCGCCCCTCCCCCTTTATGACGCTCGCCTCCACGCCCGAGATCATTGCCGAGCTGAAAGCCGGCCGGATGGTGATCCTGGTTGACGAAGAAGACCGCGAAAACGAAGGCGATCTGGTGATCGCCGCCGAATTCGTCACGCCGGAAGCGATCAACTTCATGGCGAAGTACGGCCGCGGCCTGATTTGTCTGACGTTGACGCAGGAACGCTGCAAGCAGCTACACCTGCCGCTGATGACGTACCGCAACGGCACGCAATACGGTACCGCGTTCACGGTCAGCATCGAAGCCGCCGAAGGCGTGACGACCGGGATTTCCGCCGCCGACCGCGCACACACGATCGCCACGGCGGTCGCGCACGACGTGCGGCCCGAGCAGATCGTGCAGCCGGGCCACGTGTTCCCGATCATGGCGCAGCCGGGCGGCGTGCTCGTGCGCGCGGGCCACACCGAGGCCGGCTGCGACTTCACCGCGCTCGCGGGCCTCACGCCCGCCGCGGTGATCTGCGAGATCATCAAGGACGACGGGACGATGGCCCGCCTGCCCGACCTGATCGAGTTCGCCAGGGAACACGGCCTGAAGATCGGCACGATCGCCGACCTGATCCACTACCGCAGCCGCACCGAGTCGATCATCGAGCGCGTCGCCGAGCGCACGATGCAGACCGCGCACGGCGCGTTCCGCGCGGTGCTGTACCGTGACCAGCCGACCGGCTCGCCGCACATCGCGCTGGTGCGCGGCACGCCGTCGCCGGACGTCGATACGCCGGTGCGCGTGCACGAGCCGCTGTCGGTGCTCGACCTGCTCGAAACCGGCGTGTCGACGCACTCGTGGACGCTCGACGCGGCGATGCGCGAGATCGCGCAGCGCGACCACGGCGTGATCGTGCTGCTCAACTGCGGCGACACGAAGGATCACCTGGTCGACGTCTTCAAGGCGTTCGACGAGGAAGAGAAGGCTGCGGTGCTGAAGCGCCGGCCGGTCGATTTCAAGACGTTTGGCATCGGCGCGCAGATCCTGCGCGACGTCGGCGTCAGCAAGATGCAGGTGCTGTCGAATCCGCGCAAGCTGGGCAGCATGTCCGGCTACGGCCTCGAAGTCACGGGCTTCATCCCGATGCCCGGCGCCGAAGCCAAGGCCTGCGGCTCGACGCCGCACGCGTAACCCATTACGGCGCTTTCGCCTTATAACCGCTTATCCACACCACGGACCAAGATCATGGAAATCGGACAATACCAACCGAATCTCGAGGGCGACGGCCTGCGTATCGGCATCGTGCAATCCCGCTTCAACGAGCCCGTGTGCAACGGCCTCGCGGACGCATGTGTTGAAGAGCTGGAGCGCCTCGGCGTCTCCGGCGAAGACGTGCTGCTCGTGTCGGTGCCGGGCGCGCTGGAAATCCCGCTCGCGCTGCAGAAGCTCGCAGAAAGCGGCCAGTTCGACGCGCTGATCGCGCTCGGCGCGGTGATCCGCGGCGAGACCTACCACTTCGAACTCGTGTCGAACGAGAGCGGCGCGGGCATCACCCGCATCGGCCTCGACTTCAACCTGCCGATCGCGAACGCGGTGCTGACGACCGACACCGACGAACAGGCCGTCGCGCGCATGACCGAAAAGGGTCGTGACGCGGCGCGCGTCGCGGTCGAGATGGCCAACCTGACGATGGCGCTCGACCAGCTCGGCGACGAGGAAGACGAAGAAGAAGACGAAGACGACGAAGAGGAGCGCGCATGAAGAAGAGCGCCCGCCGACAATCGCGCGAACTGGCGACGCAAGGCCTGTATCAGTGGCTGCTGTCGAACGCGTCTTCAGGCGAGATCGACGCGCAACTGCGCGGCGCGCTGGGTTACGACAAGGCTGACAAGGACCTCCTCGACGCGATCCTGCACGGCGTGATCCGCGAGCACGCAACGCTCGCGGAAGCGCTCACGCCCTGCCTCGACCGTCCGATCGACCAGCTCTCCCCGATCGAACGGGCGGTGCTGCTGATCGCGACGTTCGAGCTCACGCACCACCTCGAGACGCCGTACCGCGTGATCATCAACGAAGCAGTCGAGCTGACCAAGACGTTTGGCGGCTCCGACGGCTACAAGTACGTGAACGGCGTGCTCGACAAGCTCGCCGCGCAACTGCGCCCCGCCGAAACGCAGGCGCGCCGCAACGGCTGATCCTTCGCGGGCGCGCATGCGCCCGTGTTTTCGCGTCTCCGCTTTTCGTATGACGCTCCCCTCTTCCGACCGACCGATGAATACCACCGCCGATTCGCTCGTCACGCTCGCAGCGCGCGTCGACGCGATCCAGCCGTTTTACGTGATGGAACTGATGAAGGAGGCGCAGCGGCTCGAAGCCGCCGGCCGCGACATCATCCACATGGGCATCGGCGAGCCGGACTTCACCGCACCGGAACCGGTCGTCGAGGCGGCCGCGGCCGCGCTGCGCCGCGGCGTCACGCAGTACACGAGTGCGCTCGGCATCGCGCCGCTGCGCGACGCGATCGCCGCGCACTATGCACGCGCGTACGGGCTCACGATCAGCCCGGAACGGATCGTCGTGACCGCGGGCGCGTCCGCTGCGCTGCTGCTCGCGTGCCTCGCGCTCGTCGGGCGTGACGACGAGGTGCTGATGCCCGACCCGTCGTATCCGTGCAACCGGCACTTCGTCGCGGCGGCCGAAGGCCGCGCGGTGCTCGTGCCGAGTGGCCCGGCCGCGCGTTTCCAGCTCACCGCGGACGACGTGCGCCGGCTGTGGGGCGACAAGACGCGTGGCGTGCTGCTCGCGTCGCCATCGAACCCGACCGGCACGTCGCTCGAACCCGAAGAGATGAAGCGGATCGTCGAGGCCGTGCGTGCGCGCGGCGGCTTCACGATCGTCGACGAGATCTACCAGGGGCTCAGCTACGACGCGCCGCCCGTGTCGGCGCTGTCGTTCGGCGACGATGTCGTCACCGTCAACAGCTTCTCGAAGTACTTCAGCATGACCGGCTGGCGGCTCGGCTGGCTGGTCGTCCCGCCGGCGCTCGTCGGCACGTTCGAGAAGCTCGCGCAGAACCTGTTCATCTGCCCGTCGGCGCTCGCACAGCACGCGGCGCTCGCGTGCTTCGAGCCGGAAGCGCTCGCCATCTACGAAGCGCGCCGCGTCGAATTCAAGCGGCGCCGCGATTTCATCGCGCCGGCGCTCGAACGGCTCGGCTTCACGGTGCCCGTGATGCCCGACGGCGCGTTTTACGTGTACGCGCACTGCGGCGACGTCGCGCATCCGGCAGCCGGCGACAGCGCGGCGCTCACGCAGGCGATGCTGCACGACGCCGGCGTCGTGCTCGTGCCGGGGATGGATTTCGGCGTGCATGCGCCGCGCGACTATATCCGGCTGTCTTATGCAACCGCCTACTCGCGGCTCGAAGAAGCCGTCGAGCGGCTCGCGACGCTGTTCGGGCAACGCTGACCGACCGGCCACTCGGCCGGCCGACGGCACAACGACTTCGGCGCGCGCGGGCCGCCCCGGACACCGCGCGTCGACTTCAGCGCCCCCGCGCGCCGCGTCCAGGCAACAAAAAAGCACCCTCGCGGGTGCTTTTTCATTTTCTCCGAAGCGAATTCGCGTGAATTCACACGCGCATTCGCACGCGCATTCAAACGTTACGCGCCCAGCTCCGAATGATCGCCATGCGGCTGCTTTGCAGTGTCGACGCTCGCGTCGTCCTGCTGCGGCGCCTTCGGCGCGGCCGTCTTTGCGGACAGCGGCTGCGCAGCCTCGAGCGACACGTGAACGCGCTTCGCACCGCCCGCCGCGGCCGCAGTCGCCGCGGCCGTGACCATCTTCGGCGCCTGCGGTGCATTGACCGGCACGCTGCGGCCGTGTGCGACGTCGCGCAGGCGTCCGCGCTCGGCCATCACCTTCGCGCCGTACGTATTGTCGTCCGGGTTCGTCGAGCCGTTGTACATGCGCAGGCCGGTGGCGAGCGAGCCGCCGCGCGCGATGCAGTCCTTCAGCACGAGCGCGCCGACCTGGATGTTCGCGAGCGGATGCAGCGCGGTGTCGGTGCCGCCGAAATACTCGAACTTGTCGGAATGGACCTTCGACATCACCTGCATCAGGCCTTGTGCACCGACGCCGCTCTCGGCGTACGGGTTGAAGCCCGATTCGATCGCCATCACGGACAGCAGCAGCAGCGGATCGAGGCCGACGTCGTGACCGGTCTGGAACGCAGCCTTGACAAGCTGGCCGACCGGCTCCTGCGCGACGCGGTAGCGGCGCGACAGATAGGTCGCAACGAGCGCTTGCTGGCGGTTCGACGCGAGCGTACGGTCGTCGCGCGCGTCGGCGGGCAGGCGCTGCGCCGGGATCAGCTTCGCGAGCGTGACGGGCGACTGGCCGTTGCGGCCTTCGTCGACGTCGTTCTGCACCGCGGCATCCGACGCGACGTCGAGACCGACCGCGAGCGCGTCGGTCTCCGGACCGTCGTCCTGCTGCGGCTGCACGCCGGCGGGCGCGAAATTCGGCAGCGGATGACCGGTCAGCAAGCGGGCCGGACCGGCCTGCACGGCCGCGGACACGACCGGCATCAGCTTCGCGGCGAGCGTGCCGCGTGCGGTCGGCAGCAGCCACAGGGCAAGCCCGATCGCAACAGCGAGACAGCCTACGACGCTGAATAAATGGTGACTGACACGCGTCCCACGACGCAGCACGGCACGGAACACGTGCGTGTGCCGCTCATTGGGACGCCACGATAACCAAGCGTTCATTCAGATCTCCCATGAACATGATTCGTGCGGCTCGCTCAGCTCGATGGCGAGACAGAATGCGCGCCGCGGAATCACGACGCCGCACGTCTTGGTCGAGACGGCAGGCATCGGAGAAACGGTATAAGTACCGTTCGAGGCCACGGCTAGACAAGGCCAGCGCCTTCATATCCATATGAAGGCGGGCATACGCGGTGGCACTCACGCAAAAAACCAGCGTCTGGAGGCGCTGGCTGTGACTACGACAAGAACCGTCGATGAGCCGTGCAGGTTCCGGCCGACGGTGACGCGCTGCGTCAAAGGATCGGTGATTGGCGGCTCGAAGCCTTCTACCCTGCAACCAATGTCAGCGGATTCTAACAGGGTTTTATAGATCGTCAACACTATAAAACCTCAAAATCATAACAAAAAGTAATATTCAGAGACCCTTCAGAACCGCGAGGCCCCAGCCGTGGCGGGTTTGCGCGTCGTCAACTTTTTTCACAAGCGGGCAGCGGAGCGCCGGGCCGGGTAAAATCGGCGGTCAATTCGGGGCCGCAGCCGGCCGCTGCGCCCGCCCATCGCCGTCCCGCCATGCGGGCGGCCCGGACCTTGTTCATGAAATACAAAGACTTACGCGATTTCATCCAGCGCCTCGAGGCGCTCGGCGAGCTGCGGCGCGTCACGCAGCCCGTGTCGCCCGTGCTCGAAATGACCGAGCTGTGCGACCGGGTGCTGCGCGCCGGCGGCCCCGCGCTGCTGTTCGACGCACCGCCCGCCTACGGATTCCCGGTGCTCGGCAACCTGTTCGGCACGCCGCGGCGCGTCGCGCTCGGCATGGGTGTCGACGCGGGCGACGACGCCGCGCTCGGCTCGCTGCGCGATCTCGGGCGCCTGCTGTCCGCGCTGAAGGAACCCGATCCGCCGAAGAGCCTGAAAGACGCCGGCAAGCTGCTGTCGCTCGCGAAGGCCGTGTGGGACATGGCGCCGAAATCGGTGTCGTCGCCGCCGTGCCAGGAAATCGTCTGGGAAGGCAACGACGTCGACCTGCACAAGCTGCCGATCCAGACCTGCTGGCCCGGCGATGCCGGGCCGCTCGTCACGTGGGGCCTGACGGTCACGCGCGGGCCGAACAAGCCGCGCCAGAACCTCGGCATCTACCGCCAGCAGCTGATCGGACGCAACAAGCTGATCATGCGCTGGCTCGCGCATCGCGGCGGCGCGCTCGACTTCCGCGAGTTCGCGCTGCGCAACCCGGGCAAGCCGTATCCGGTCGCCGTCGTGCTCGGCGCCGATCCGGCGACCACGCTCGGCGCGGTGACGCCGGTGCCCGATACGCTGTCCGAATACCAGTTCGCGGGCCTGTTGCGCGGCAGCCGCACCGAGCTCGCGAAGTGCCTGACGCCCGGCGTCGACACGCTGCAGGTGCCGGCGCGCGCGGAGATCGTGCTCGAAGGCTTCATCTACCCGCAGGAGGGCGCACCGGCGCCCGCCCCCGCCGGCGCGCCGCCGCGCCCGGCGAACACGCCGTCCGCCGCGTACGAGCATGCGCTCGAAGGGCCGTATGGCGACCACACCGGCTACTACAACGAGCAGGAGTGGTTCCCGGTGTTCACGGTCGAGCGGATCACGATGCGCCGCGACGCGATCTACCACTCGACGTATACGGGCAAACCGCCCGACGAACCCGCGGTGCTCGGCGTCGCGCTGAACGAGGTGTTCGTGCCGCTGCTGCAGAAGCAGTTCACCGAGATCACCGACTTCTACCTGCCGCCCGAGGGCTGCAGCTACCGGATGGCCATCGTCCAGATGAAGAAGAGCTACGCGGGCCACGCGAAGCGCGTGATGTTCGGCGTGTGGAGCTTCCTGCGGCAGTTCATGTACACGAAGTTCATCGTCGTCGTCGACGAGGACGTGAATATCCGCGACTGGAAGGAAGTGATCTGGGCGATCACGACGCGCGTCGATCCGGTGCGCGACACCGTGATGGTCGACAGCACGCCGATCGACTACCTCGACTTCGCGTCGCCCGTCGCCGGTCTCGGCTCGAAGATGGGGCTCGACGCGACCAACAAGTGGCCGGGCGAGACGTCGCGCGAATGGGGCCGCCCGATCGAGATGGACGCGGCCGTGAAGACGCGCGTCGATCAGCTGTGGCGCGAACTCGGCCTGTGAGTGCACGCGGTCTGAACGGGCGCGCGCCAGGCCGGGTTCCTGCGCGCTCCGCCCTGACCGCCCGCTGCACTCAACCGGCCAGGAACGCCGCGTAGCGCGCGAGATCGACGTTGCCGCCGCTCACCAGCACGCCGACCCGCTTGCCTTCGACCGGCAGCACGCCGTCGAGCACCGCGGCGGCGGCGAGACAGCCGGTCGGTTCGACGACCATCTTCATCCGTTCTGCGAAGAAACGCATCGTGTCGACGAGCTGCGCGTCGCTGACCGTGACGATCTGCTCGACGAGCCGCTGAATGATCGGGAAGTTGTACGCACCGAGATGCGTCGACGCGGCGCCGTCCGCGATCGTGCGCGGCGCCGCGATGTGCACGACCTCGCCGCGCGCGAGCGACTGCTGGCCGTCGTTGCCGGCTTCCGGCTCGACGCCGACGATCCGGCAGCCCGGCGACAGCGCGGCGGCCGACAGCGCGCTGCCCGCGAGCAGCCCGCCGCCGCCGAGGCACACGACGAGCAGGTCGAGCGGCCCGGTTTCCTCGATCAGTTCCTTCACGGCCGTGCCCTGCCCGGCAATCACATGCGGATGGTCGTACGGCGGAATCAGCGTCATCCCGCGCTCCTGCGCGAGCCGCGCGCCGATCTCCTCGCGGTTTTCCGTATAACGATCGTAGGTGATCACCTCGCCGCCATAGCCACGGGTCGCTTCGAGCTTTGCGGCCGGCGCGTCGAGCGGCATCACGATCGTCGCGCGGATGCCCGCGAGCTTCGCCGCGAGCGCGATCGCCTGCGCGTGGTTGCCCGACGAATACGTGATCACGCCGGCGTTGCGCTGCTCGGCGTCGAAATGGGCGATCGCGTTGTACGCGCCGCGGAACTTGAAGGCCCCCATCCGCTGAAAGTTCTCGCACTTGAAGAACAGCGACGCGCCGGTGCGTGCATCGGCGGTGCGGGATGTCAGGACAGGCGTGCGATGTGCGGCGCCGTCGAGACGGGCGGCAGCGTCGATCACATCGTCGAAGGTCGGAGCGGGCAGGACGGGCATCGGATTCGGTTGCGCGGGGACGAGGAACGGAATGGCATTGTCCCAGCTTCGCCGACCGCTGACGAGCCGCGCCAACAAAAAACGGCGCAGCTCCCGTAGGGACGCTGCGCCGTTCGCCACGCGCGGTCAAGCCGCGCGGGAATCAATCAGCGACGCCAGTAGCCGCGGCCGTAGTAGCCATGATGATGCCAGTACGGGCGGCCGTAATAGCCATACCCGCCATAACCGCCCACGACCACGGCGGGCGGCGGATAGTAGACGGGCGGCGGCGCATACACGACGGGCGGAGGCGGTGCGTAATAAACGGGTGGCGGAGCCGCATAGACCGGGTACGCCGGTGCGACCGGGATACCAATGCCGACCCCGATCGACACGTGAGCCTGCGCAGCGCTTGCGGCACCCAGGCCCAGCGCGGCGGCGGCGATGAACGGAACGAGCTTTTTCACTTCGATTCTCCTGCTGGAGCGGTATTTTGTGCGCTCCTGTCGGCAACGGCAGGCATGCACGTCGCATGCAAGCAATGTAGCGAAAACCCGGAATACACGTGTCGAGCATTTGTTGCAAATTGCAATCGCTCGCCCGTGCGGGCCACGTGCCGCGCGGCGCGGCCGCTCGCAGGAAGGCGTCGCGGGTCGCGTGAATCCGTCCGACCTGACGGCTGCCGCATACTCGCGCGGTCAGTCTTACCGATTCGCGGAAACGCCGTGTGCGGTCGCTCGTAATCAACGATTACAAATTTGAGACAGGAAGCCGACGGTCCGGGGTCCACCGGCAACCGGACGACCCCGTGGGGTCGGATCGCTTGGCCCGACCTTGCCGTGACCGCTCCGCCATTCCTGCGATACTGACGGTCTCCCGGATTTCACCTTGCCCACCGTCATGTCCGTTCCCGACACCCCTCGTCTCGGCTTCATCGGCGCCGGCCGCCTCGCGCGCTGCGTCGCGCAGCGTTTCGCGCAGGCAGGCTTCCCCGTCGTCGCGATCGCGAGCCGCACGCCGGCGTCGGCTGCCGCCCTCGCCGCGCGCATCGACGGCTGCCGTGCTGTCGCGACGCCGCAAGACGTGGTCGATGCAGCGGATCTGATCTTCCTGACCGTCCCCGACGGCCACCTCGCCGCCACCGCCGCCGCGCTGCGGTTCGACGCGTCGCGCGCCGCGCAGCAGGCGCTCGTGCATTGCAGCGGCGCGTCGGACATCGACCTGCTCGATCCGGCGAGGCGCCAGGGCGCCGCGACCGGCGGTTTCCATCCGCTGTACCTGTTCGGCGGCGACGACGCCGATCTCGCCCGCATCGACGGCTGCTCGGTGACGCTCGAGGCCGATGGCGCGTTGCACGCGGCGCTCGCGCGCCTCACGGCCGCGCTCGGTTGCCACCCGCTGTCGATCCCCGCGGGCGGCCGGATGCTCTACCACGCGGCCGCGCACTATGCTGCGAGCTTCGCGCTGTGCGGGCTCGCCGAAGCGGTGAACCTGTGGCGCTCGCTCGGCTTCGACGAAGCCGCCGCGCTGCGCGCGCTGCTGCCGATGCTGGCCGGCACGATCGAGACGGCGCGCGACAAGGGGCTCGCGAACGCGCTGTCGGGCCCCGTGTCGCGCGGCGACACGGGCATCGTCGAACGCCAGCTCGCGCTGCTCGAAGCGCGCGGCGGCGATCACGCAACGCTGTACGCGCTGATGACCCGGCGGGCGGTCGCGCTCGCGGCGCAGCGCGCGACGCCGCCCGAATCGCTGCCGGCGCTCGCCGACGCAGTCGAGGCGGCGCTCGCCCGTGCGACAGCGGGTGCCTCCCCCTCGCACGACGAGGCGTGATAAGGTGTCGGCCGATGCGCCGCCATCCGGCGTTGGCGGCCGCACGCTACCCGACTGTATAAAAAAGGATGCCAACGATGTTCGGCGAGATCGCCCGTTTTCTGCTCAATACCGTCTTCACGCTGTTCGGCGCCGCGCTGCTCCTGCGCGTCTGGATGCAGGCCGTGCGCGTGCCGCCGTACAACCCCGTCACGCAGGCCGTGCTGCAGGCGACCAACTGGATCGTGCTGCCGCTGCGCCGCGTGATCGCGGGCGTGCGCGGGATCGACTGGGCGTGCATCGTCGCCGCACTGCTGACCTCGCTCGTGTACGTCGTCCTGATGATCGTGATGGCGGGCGTCGATCCGACCGCGCTGGCCGCGACGATCGTCGTCGTCGCGCTGCTGACCGTCGTCAAGTGGGCGCTGAACCTCGTGATCTGGATGACGATCCTGATGGCGCTGCTGTCGTGGCTGAACCCGCGCTCGCCGGCGATGCCGATCCTGTACCAGCTCACCGCGCCGTTCCTTAACCCGCTGCGCCGCGTGATCCCGAATCTCGGCGGCCTCGACCTGTCGCCAATCCTGCTGTTCGTGATCGTGCAGGTGCTGCTGATGATCGTGACGCGCGCCGCCGTGTCGCTGACGCTGTTCGGGATCTGACACCGGCGAACCTGCAAACGCGTCGCCGGCTAGCCTGCATGGCCTAGGAGTCTGGGCGGCAGAAGTCAATTCCTGGTCATCGGGCAAGGGAGGTGGCGCGTTATGAGCAGATGAGCGCGAATTACCTCCCCTATGAGCCGCAGCAAATGCTGCTGCTACCTGAAGCCCTG
>NZ_QTQP01000178.1 GCF_003854275.1 Burkholderia sp. Bp8963 | reverse complement strand
CCGCATCATGAAGCGCGCCGGCGGTGGGTTCGATCCGGCCTACAACGGCCAGACGGCGATCGACGACGCGGCCCACATCATCGTGGCCGCTGAATTGGTCAACTGCGCGGCCGACGCGGGCGAACTGCCCAGGATGCTGGGCGCGGTGCATGAGACCCTCGGTGCCTACCCCGCGCAGACGCTGGCCGATGCGGGCTACCGCAGCGAGGTTGTGTTCGAGGCACTGGGTGAGCGCACGGATTTAATCGTCGCGCTCGGGCGCGAAGGCAAGGCGCACGTCGCCATCAATGCGGCCAGCCTGCCGTACACCGCGGCAATGGCCGCGAAGATGGGCACCGAGCCAGCACGCACGGCCTACGGGCGACGCAAGTGGTTGGCCGAGCCGCCCAACGGCTGGATCAAGAGCGTCCTCGGGTTCCGACAGTTCAGCCTGCGCGGTCTGCACAAAGTGCAAGCCGAGTGGAAGCTCGTGTGTATGGCGCTGAACCTGCGGCGGATGGGCGCAATGCAGGCCGCTTGAGCGGCGCCAGCGACCTGGTGTGCGGATTCTGCATAGCCGCCTTGTGCACGCATGCTGGTCTCGAGCGCAGCGCGGCCCCGGCTTGCAGCGCCCGACGACGTCGCGTCGCCTGAGTTGACCTCATTTAACCGCTGCAAACCGTCTGCCGCCCAGACTCCTAG
>NZ_QTQP01000177.1 GCF_003854275.1 Burkholderia sp. Bp8963 | reverse complement strand
GCGTCCTTCATCGCCTGTGATCGCCAAGGCATCCACCACATGCACTTGTTCGCTTGACCCTATAACGAGTCTGTCTCGTTACAGGTTGAGTTCTCGCGTTGTGCCGTATTCCAATTGAGCCGAACATGAAGTTCGAATCATCTTGAGATACATCGATACAATCACAACCCGGATAGTTTTCACGTCCATCTCAAGACGCTTCCGCTATCCAAATTACTTACTTCTTCCAGATTGTTAAAGAACGACAGCCGATATCTGTTGATATCACTCTGACTGGCTCAATCGCCAATGACAAAAACTCGAACAATCGTCATTCGAATGTTTGTCATTGAAGATTGGTGGAGGCAGACGGGATCGAACCGACGACCCCCTGCTTGCAAAGCAGGTGCTCTCCCAGCTGAGCTATGCCCCCATGTACAGAGACTTCCTCAGGTGTTACCGCCAGACAATTGGTGGGTCTGGTTGGATTCGAACCAACGACCCCCGCCTTATCAAGACGGTGCTCTAACCGACTGAGCTACAGACCCCTGAGTCTGTCTTTAAATTTACAGCCGATAAGCGTGAGCGCTCAACTTGTGCGAGAAGCTCTGGAAAGGAGGTGATCCAGCCGCACCTTCCGATACGGCTACCTTGTTACGACTTCACCCCAGTCATGAATCCTACCGTGGTGACCGTCCTCCTTGCGGTTAGACTAGCCACTTCT
>NZ_QTQP01000176.1 GCF_003854275.1 Burkholderia sp. Bp8963 | reverse complement strand
CCGCGCGAATCGATGGAATACGACGTCGTGATCGTCGGCGGCGGCCCTGCCGGGCTGTCCGCGGCGATCCGGCTCAAGCAGCTCGCCGCCGAGAAAGGCGCCGAGATCGGTGTGTGCGTGCTCGAGAAGGGTTCCGAGATCGGCGCGCACATCCTGTCGGGCGCGGTGATGGACCCGCGCGCGATCAACGAGCTGTTCCCCGACTGGAAGGAACAGGGCGCACCGCTGACCGTCGAGGTGACGGAAGACCGCTTCCTGTTCCTGTCCGAGAAGAGCGCGGTCACGACGCCGAACTGGGCGCTGCCGGACAACTTCAAGAACCACGGCAACTACGTCATTTCGCTGGGCAACGTCACGCGCTGGCTTGGGGCACAGGCCGAGGCGCTCGGCGTCGAGATCTTCCCGGGCTTCCCGGCTGCGGCGATTCTCTATAACGACGACGGCTCGGTGAAGGGTGTCGCGACCGGCAACATGGGCTTGGGCAAGGACGGCGAGCCGACCGAGAACTTCCAGCTCGGCATGGAGCTGCACGCGAAGTACACGCTATTCGCGGAAGGCTGCCGCGGCCACCTCGGCCGACAACTGATCTCGAAGTTCAAGCTGGACGCGAACGCCGATCCGCAGGCCTACGGGATCGGCATCAAGGAGCTGTGGGAAATCGATCCGGCGAAACACAAGCCGGGCCTCGTGATCCACACGGCCGGCTGGC
>NZ_QTQP01000175.1 GCF_003854275.1 Burkholderia sp. Bp8963 | reverse complement strand
GTCTCGTTGCAGAAGTTCCAGACCTGATTCACGTCGCGCGCCATCGCAAGCATTGCTTTCGCGTGCTTGTCTCTGATTCGAAACTTGAGGGTCTTAACGGTTTCCATATCTCGAACTATATTGGGTCGTCGAAACTCTCTCAAGAGGGAAAATGGGGAGGCCACGCAAGATTGATAGCGAATTGAGGCACGGAAGGCGTTGCGTCTTCGCCATGCACGTCCACCTGATATTCGTTACGAAGTACCGGCGCAACGTGTTCAAGAAAGCGCACCTGGAAGCGATGCAATTAGTTCCTGCCAACGTGTGCCGAGACTTCGAAGCCGAACGCGTGGAGTTCAATGGCGAGCACGACCATGTACATTTGCATGTTAACTACCCACCGAAGGTCGCGGTATCAACGCTTGTCGCGTCGCTCAAGGGCGTATCGAGCCGGATGTTGGGGCAGCAGTTCGGCGATTTCCACCCGTGGCTCAAGTGCCGTGGCGTGCTATGGTCGCCGTCGTACTTCGCCGCGTCGTGCGGAGGCGCGCCAATCGAGATTTTGAGGAAGTACATTGAGGACCAGCAATCGCCGCACTAAGGCCTAAGAGATGGAATCAAAAAGACCCCGTTGGGGGCTGTTAACCTTTTCGGCAAGCTGTTAACCTTGGCCATCTGAGCAACTGGAACCAAGGATGGGCGCGCCGATTGTTGATGACGAACTGTGGGCACTG
>NZ_QTQP01000174.1 GCF_003854275.1 Burkholderia sp. Bp8963 | reverse complement strand
TCGCGGGCGGCCAGGAGAACATGAGCGCGGCGCCGCACGTGCTGCCGGGCTCGCGCGACGGGTTCCGGATGGGCGACGCGAAGCTGGTCGACACGATGATCGTCGACGGCCTGTGGGACGTCTACAACCAGTACCACATGGGCATCACGGCGGAGAACGTCGCGAAGGAATACGGGATCACGCGCGAAGAGCAGGACGCATTCGCGGCGCTGTCGCAGAACAAGGCGGAAGCCGCGCAGAAGGCCGGCCGCTTCGATGACGAGATCGTGCCCGTGTCGATCCCGCAGCGCAAGGGCGAGCCGCTGCAGTTCACGACGGACGAGTTCGTGCGTCACGGCGTGACGGCGGAGTCGCTGGCGGGCCTGAAGCCGGCGTTCGCGAAGGACGGCTCGGTGACTGCGGCGAACGCGTCGGGGCTGAACGACGGCGCGGCGGCGGTACTGGTGATGTCGGCGCAGAAGGCGGCGGCGCTGGGCCTGAAGCCGCTCGCGCGGATCAAGGCGTATGCGAACGCGGGCGTGGATCCGAGCGTGATGGGGATGGGTCCGGTGCCGGCGTCGCGGCGGTGCCTGGAGCGCGCGGGCTGGACGCCGGGCGACCTGGACCTGATGGAAATCAACGAGGCGTTCGCGGCGCAGGCGCTGGCGGTGCACAAGCAGATGGGCTGGGACACGTCGAAGGTGAACGTGAACGGCGGGGCGATCGCGATCGGTCA
>NZ_QTQP01000173.1 GCF_003854275.1 Burkholderia sp. Bp8963 | reverse complement strand
CCGACCATCGTGAATTCGCCGTTGTTGAAGCGCAGGCCCGGCTCACGGGTGCAGGTGAAGCTGAAAAGCGTATCGGTCCAGTGGTGGACGGATTGGACGGTGGCGGTGTCGTATTTGCTCATGACTTTGAAAGCGGACGTCTTCCAGTAGAACCAGGGGATGAGTGCCATCGATGAAGCGAGTGCGAAAACCCGACTTCAAACTGAACTGATGTACCGATCGGTGTCACGCATGACGCACATGCGCTTTGGATCGGCGCAAGCAGTGCTTCGCATACCCGCGACACCTAGTACAACATCCCTCAAATAGGTTTAATAATTATCGGGCTGCAAATATGGCTGCAGGAGCGTGACGACCACATCAGCCATTTCGTCGAGTGAACCCATGCCCGGCAGCGGTTCCCAGCGGCCACTATGGCTGCGAAATGCCGCGCCATATCGATTGCGGCCGAGTTCAGTTAGCCGCGCCACGACGGTTGGCTCGTCATCGTCCAGACGTTTGATCAGCAAGTGGCGCCCGTAGGCTTGCGTGACGATCTGCTCATGGCCGAGCAGACTGCGCAGTTGACGCTGCAGTTCAGCGGCGTGGTGTTTGGCGGGTAAAGCTGGCATCTGCGTCTCTCGATTACGAAGCATCGCCTTGCAGCGGATAGCCCCGGAAACTCCATTTGAAGGGGCGGGCGACCTGATTGTGCTCGCCGACGAACTGGTCGGTGCGCTCGCGCAGGTGCGCGGTGCTGGTGTGGCTGGCATGGC
>NZ_QTQP01000172.1 GCF_003854275.1 Burkholderia sp. Bp8963 | reverse complement strand
AAGTCATGAGCAAATACGACACCGCCACCGTCCAATCCGTCCACCACTGGACCGATACGCTTTTCAGCTTCACCTGCACCCGTGAGCCGGGCCTGCGCTTCAACAACGGCGAATTCACGATGGTCGGCCTCGAGGTCGACGGCAAGCCGCTCGCGCGCGCCTACAGCATCGTCAGCCCGAACTACGAAGAGCACCTCGAATTCTTCAGCATCAAGGTCCAGAACGGCCCGCTGACGTCGCGCCTGCAGCACCTGAGGGTGGGCGACACGGTGCTGATCGGCAAGAAGCCGACCGGCACGCTCGTCGCCGACAACCTGCTGCCCGGCAAGACGCTGTGGATGCTGTCGACCGGCACGGGCCTCGCGCCGTTCATGTCGATCATCCGCGATCCGGACATCTACGAACGCTTCGACAAGGTCATCCTGACGCATACGTGCCGCCTGAAGGGCGAGCTCGCGTACATGGACTACATCAAGCACGACCTGCCGGGCCACGAGTACCTCGGCGACATCATCAAGGAAAAGCTCGTCTACTACCCGACGGTCACCCGCGAGGAGTTCGAGAACGAAGGCCGGATCACCGACCTGATCTCGACGGGCAAGCTGTTCACGGATCTGGACGTCCCCCCGTTCTCGCCGGAGCACGACCGCGTGATGCTGTGCGGCAGCACCGCGATGCTGAAGGACACGACCGACCTGCTGAAGCAAGCCGGCCTCGTCGAAGGCAAGAACAGCGCGCCGGGCCACTACGTGATCGAGCGCGC
>NZ_QTQP01000171.1 GCF_003854275.1 Burkholderia sp. Bp8963 | reverse complement strand
CGACGTGGACACGTGGATCGTTGGCGGGATCGGTGATCCGCTCAGTTTGCCGCCTGCTGCCAATGTCGTTGCGTTCATGCGCCACGCGAGCATTCGCGCGAGGCGCATGGGCGCGCTCTGCACCGGCGCATTCGTGCTCGCGGAAGCGGGCTTGCTGGCGCAGCGGCGCGCCACGACGCATTGGTTGTATCGGCGCGAAATGCAGAAACGTTATCCCGATATCCGCGTCGAGGACGACCAGATCTACATTGTCGATGGTCCGATCTGGACGTCCGCCGGCATGACGGCGGGCCTTGACCTGGCGCTCGCGATGGTGGAAAAGGATCTGGGTGCGGAAACGGCCCGTTCAGTGGCGCGCATTTTTGTCATGGATCGGCACCGGGCGGGCGGCCAGCCGCAGCACTCCGAAATGCTGGACCTCGCGCCGAAATCCGATCGCATCCAGAATGCCCTGAACTATGCGCGCCAGAATCTGAGCCGTTCGCTGACGGTGGAGGCGTTGGCCAAAATCGCTCACCTGAGTCCGCGCCAGTTCAGCCGGGTGTTCACGCTCGAAACGGGAGAGGGTCCGGCCAAGGCCATCGAAAGACTACGACTGGAGGCAGCGCGGCTGATGATCGAACAGAGCCGGCATCCGCTTGAGGTCATCGCTAGGGAAACCGGTTTTCGCGACTGCAGCCATATGCGCGAAGCCTTCATGCGCAGGATTGGCCTTGCGCCCCAGGCGGTCCGGCGCGACGCGCGCACCGGTGGCCGAGGTACCTTCGATATCGAAAGCCAACCTTCGCCGCTTCCGATCG
>NZ_QTQP01000170.1 GCF_003854275.1 Burkholderia sp. Bp8963 | reverse complement strand
CCGGCCGAATCCGGGCCGCGCTCCGTCATGCCGATCAGCATCGGCACCATCAGTTCGCCGAGCCGCTCGCGCAATGCCGGCGTCTTCACCAGCAAACCTACGATTCCGCACATGTTGCTTTCTCCTTAGAAGAATTCGAGGTACTGCCTGACTTCCCAATCCGATACGTGCCGCATGTATTCGAGCCATTCCATCCGCTTCAGCTTGAGGAACTCGTCGGCAACCGGCCCGAGCGCTTCGCAGATCACGCGATCGGCCTCGAGCGCGTCGAGCGCGTCGCCGAGGTTTTGCGGCAGCACGCCGATGCCGTGCTCGCGCAGCTTCTGCGCCGACCACTCGTAGAGGTTCTCGTTGGCCGGCGCACCGGGCGACAGTTCGCGGTCGACGCCGTCGAGGCCCGCCGCGATGACGGCCGCGGTCGCGAGGTACGGGTTGCAGGCGCCGTCGGGCAGGCGCAGCTCGATCCGGCCGCCCGGCATGCGCACCATCGTCGAGCGGTTGTTGTCGCCGTAGCTGATGTACGCGGGCGCCCATGTCGCGCCGGTCAGCGAACGGCCGACGACGAGGCGTTTGTACGAATTGATGGTCGGATTGCAGAGCGCGGCCAGCGCGGGCGCATGCGCGAGCAGGCCGGCCGTGAAGCGGTAGCCGAGCGTCGACAGCCCCATGCCGAGCGCATCGGCGTCGTCGGCGAACAGGTTGCGCTTGCCGTCGCCGATCGACATGTGCATGTGCATGCCGTTGCCCGGGCGGTTCGCGAACGGCTTCGGCATGAACGAGCAGATCATCCCGAGTTCGTTCGCGAT
>NZ_QTQP01000169.1 GCF_003854275.1 Burkholderia sp. Bp8963 | reverse complement strand
TCGCTGTCGACGGGCTTGAATACGACCAATAGCACCGTGACGAGCCTGTCGACGTCGGCCGCAGCCGGCATCAGCACGGCGCAGAGCGGCGTGGGTTCGTTGTCGACGAGCTTGACCACCACCAACAGCAGCCTCGGCGCACTGTCGACGCTGGAATCGAACGATGTGGTTTCATTGTCGACTGGCTTGAATACGACCAATAGCACCGTGACGAGCCTGTCGACCTCGGCCGCAGCCGGCATCAGCACGGCACAAAGCGGTGTGGGCTCGCTGTCGACCAGCCTGACCACCACCAACAGCAGCCTCGGTGCACTGTCGACGCTGGAATCGAGCGATGTGGTTTCGCTGTCGACCGGCTTGAATACGACCAACAGCACCGTGACGAGCCTGTCGACCTCGGCGGCAGCCGGCATCAGCACCGCACAAAGCGGCGTGGGGTCGCTGTCGACCGGCCTGAACACGACCAACAGCACCGTAACAAGCCTGTCGACGTCGGCGGCGGCCGGGATCAGCACGGCACAAAGCGGCGTGGTTTCACTGTCGACGGGCTTGAACACGACCAACAGCACCGTGACGAGCCTGTCGACCTCAGCGGCGGCCGGGATCAGCACGGCGCAAAGCGGTGTGGGCTCGCTGTCGACCAGCCTGACCACCACCAACAGCAGCCTCGGCGCACTGTCGACGCTGGAATCGAGCGATGTGGTTTCGCTGTCGACGGGCTTGAATACGACCAATAGCACCGTGACGAGCCTGTCGACGTCGGCCGCAGCCGGCATCAGCACGGCGCAGAGCGGCGTGGGTTCGTTGTCGACGAGCTTGACCAC
>NZ_QTQP01000016.1 GCF_003854275.1 Burkholderia sp. Bp8963 | reverse complement strand
AGCCGCCTTGTGCACGCATGCTGGTCTCGAGCGCAGCGCGGCCCCGGCTTGCAGCGCCCGACGACGTCGCGTCGCCTGAGTTGACCTCATTTAACCGCTGCAAACCGTCTGCCGCCCAGACTCCTAGTCCGCCTGGCCCTGCGCGGCCGGCGCGCCGAGTGTGTCGATCACGCCGAAGCGCGCCGGAATCATCGCGTAGCACACGCGCACCTTCTCCTGGCCGACGCGCTCGAGCAGCCGCTGCGCCTCCTCCTCGGTGACGACGAACTCGACCTCGATCGTCAGCGATCCCTGCAATTCGAAGAAGCGGTCCTCGTGCAGCACCCGGTGCTGGCCGAAACCGGCCATCGCGCGAAACGCGGATCCGCCCGCGACGCCCATCCGGCTCGCCTCCTCGAGCAGCCACTCCCACAGCGGCTTCCAGTGCAGCCGATGCTGCTCGTGCACGTAGAAACGCAAGAAGATCCTGTCCATCGCGAGCCTCCGGTACCGGTCGCGCTCAGGCCGCGGCGAGCCACGCACGCGCCGTCCACATGCCGAGCGCGGTCAACGTGAACGATCCCATCAAGTGTAGGGCAGCCACCGCCAACGCCCATCCGAACTCGCCCTGCAACGCGTGCGTCATCACTTCGACGGAGTAGGTCGAAAACGTCGTGAGCCCGCCGAGGAAACCGGTGATCACGAACAGGCGCCACTCGGGCGGCAGGCCCGCCTTCGCGGCAAACACGACCGCCGCGATGCCGATCACATAGCCGCCGATCAGGTTCGCGGCGAGCGTGCCGAGCGGCACGTCGGGAAGGTATTCGTTGAGCGCGAGGCTCAGGAACCAGCGCAGCAGCGCGCCGAGCCCGGCGCCGACGAAGATCGCGACGATCGAATAGAACAAGTGGACGCCTCACTGACGATGCGGCGCGGCACCAGCCGCCGCGCGCGGATTCCAGGCTACCGCCGGCGAACGCCGCCACGCGATGCGTGGCGGCCCGGCGCACGCTGCACTGTATGCGGATTTGCGCGGCGCCGGCAATGCATGCCGAGCGGATCAGCGCCCGTCGGATGCCGCTGCCGGCACGCGATGCGGCGGCGTCGATGCGCGGCCGCGTAATCCGAATTTCCAGCGCATTACGCTGCTCATTACAGAATCATTCTGATAAAGCGATTATCTGGCGGCCTCGAAAAAATCCGGAAATCGATTTCACGGCTTTTATCGATTTCCCGAAAACGCCCGTTTTACATGGCCCTCCGGTATTTTCCCTGTTCAGACATTCCCGAATTCTGCCGATATAACGCTCAATCTAATCGGATTATTTCGTAGACTTGATTCGACCCACTCACTCCATCGGCATGGAGACTCAAAATGAACAAAACCCGCCTGTCGTCCATGTTGATGTCGGCGCTGTACGTGTCGCTGCTTGCATCGACCGTCGCATTCGCGCAGAACAACGGACAGTCGTACATCGAAGGCAACCGCGCGCCTAAAGGCTTTGCGCGGCCGCCGTTCCACACGAAGCCGCGCGCGAGCACGGCCACCGTCTCGGGGCTCACGCCGGCGCTCACGCGCCACGCGTACGGTTTCGACGCGCTGTCGAACCAGGGCGACGGGATGGTCGTCGCGATCGTCGACGCGTACGACGATCCGAAGATCGAGTCCGACCTCGGCGTGTTCAGCAGCACGTTCTCGCTGCCGTCATGCACGACGCTGAACGGCTGCTTCACGAAGGTGTACGCGAGCGGCAGCCGGCCGAGAAGCGACGCGGGCTGGGCGCTCGAAATGGCGCTCGACGTCGAATGGGTGCACGCGATCGCGCCGAAGGCGCGGATCGTGCTCGTGGAGGCCGCGTCGGCCAGCTTCACCGACCTGATGACCGCGGTCGACGTCGCGGTGAAGCGTGGCGCGTCGGTCGTGTCGATGAGCTTCGGCGGCAACGAGTTCAGCGGCGAGAACGGCTTCGACAGCCATTTCAGCGCGCCGGGGGTCACGTTCGTCGCGTCGTCCGGCGATAGCGGCACCGGCACCGAGTATCCGGCGGCGGCGTCCAACGTGATCGCGGTCGGCGGGACGACACTGTCCGCCGACGCGTACGGCAACTACGTCGGCGAAACGGCGTGGAGCGGCAGCGGCGGCGGCGTGAGCACGCAAGAGACCGAACCCGCCGGCCAGGCCACGTGGCCGATTCCGGTCGCCGGCAAGCGGGGCGTGCCCGACGTCGGCTACGACGCAAATCCGTCCACCGGGTTCGCGGTGTACGACTCGGTCACCTATCAGCGGCAAGCAGGCTGGTTCCAGGTAGGCGGCACGAGCGCCGGCGCGCCGCAGTGGTCGGCACTCGTCGCGATCGCGAATTCGCTGCGCGCGGCGGCCGGCAAGAGCCGGCTGAGCGCAGCGTACAACACGCTGTATGCGGCCGGGAAAAGTGCGTACGGCAGCAACTTTCACGACGTCACGACCGGCAGCAACGGCAACTGCGGCGCCGTCTGCAATGCGGCCGGCGGCTACGACTACGTGACCGGCCTCGGTTCGCCGCACGCGCCGGCGCTTGTGCCGGCGCTCGTCAGCCAGCCATAGCCGCGACGGCCGGCGACGCGCTCGTCGGCCAACCGTAGGCGCGAGCGTCGGCCACGCGCGGCGGCGTCGCTCAGCAGCGTCGTTCAGCCGCGCCGCCACGCGGCGTCGAGCGCGGTGAGCGTCGCGAGCGCCCCGCCCTTCAGCCCGATCACGTCCGCGCGGCGCGCATGCGCTTCGCGCACGTTGATCCGGATCACGTCGGCGCCAATGCGTTCACTCATCAGGCGCACGGTCGGAATCGCGGTGCCCGCGCCGACTTCGACGACGACGACCCGCCCTGCCCCGGCAAGCCAGTCGTCGAGTGCACGCTGCTGCGCGTCGTAATGCGTGCCGATCCATCCCGCGTCGCCGAACATCAGGATGTTGGGCCGTGCGACACCGCCGCAGTGCGGGCACGCCGGCAAGTCGCCGACAAGGCGGCAGGTCGCGTCGTCGACGACCGGCGCGAACGCCTGCGCCGACCACGTGTGTCCGCTGCACGGACGCAGGCACTGCATCGCATGGATCGAGCCGTGAATCTCGACGACGCGCGCCGGATCGAACCCGGCCTTCTGGAACTGCCCGTCGACATTGCTCGTCAGCACGAAGCCGCCGTTCGGCATCGCGTCGATCCAGCGGCGCAGGATCGCGAAACCGTCGTGCGGCACCGTCGACCGGTACAGCGCGAGGCGATGGCCATAGAAGCCCCACGCGAGCTGCGCACGCGCGCGGAACGCTTGCGGCGACGCGATCTCGTGGAATTCGAAGCGCTCGTGGCGCAACGCGGGGTACGCGCGCCAGAAGCCGTCCGTGCCGCGGAAGTCCGGCAGGCCGGAATCGACGCCGATGCCGGCGCCGGCCGTGACGAGCAACGCGTCGGCGCGCGACAGCGCATCGACGGCGGCAGTGACAAGGCGCGCGGGAAGCGGTGGTTCGGTGAAGGCAGTGGAATCGGTGGGCGGCATCATGGTTCGGTCGTCAGGGCGAACGTCGTGGCGTTCGCCGCCGCGATCATACGCCGGAACGGACGGCTTGCAACGCGTCCGTTCGGGCTGGGACGGCGGGCCGGCTGACGCGTCCGCGATCGCGCCTCGCGCACAGCGCGGTTGCCGGGACAGGGCTTTCCCGCCCGCGTCAACGGTTACCCACCAACGCCGCGCGCTTCATCCGCTTCATCCGGCACCGCAGCCGCGATCTCATCGAGCGCGAAATGGACGGGCTTGCCGAGGCGCCGCGCCAGCGCCACGTCGGCATCGGCGCCACGCGATGCGCCGTCGATCCGCAGCACCGCGTCGCACCGGTGCAGCAGCCGGTGCGCGGCTGGGTACAGGAACGCGTCGCTGACCGCGTCGCCGACCTGCCGCGATCCGGCCGCCGCCGCGAGTGGCAGCGACAGCCACTCGCCGATCATCGGCACATGCCCGCGGCGATAGACGGCAAGCGCCGCCTGTTCGAGCCGCGCGAGGTTCGCGGCGACGCGCGCGGGATCGCCATCGGTGCCGCTGCGATACGGGCCGGCGATCAGGATCAGTTGCGGCGTCATGCGCGCCTCCCGCCTGCGAGGCCGTGCAGCGCGACGTACTGCAGCAACATGATCGTCTTCGCATCGACGATCTCGCCGCGCTCGATCGCGTCCAGTGCCGCGTGCAGCGGCATTTCGACGACTTCGAGATCCTCGCCCTCGTCCGCGAGCCCGCCACCGTCGCCCGTGCGCAGCGACGCGTCGTATTCGCCGACGAAGAAGTGCAGTTTCTCCGTCACGGACCCGGGGCTCATGTACGCGTCGAACACCTTGCGGACGTTGCGCACGCGATAGCCGGTCTCCTCCTCGGCTTCCGCACGGATCCGCGCATCCGGCGTCGCGTCGTCGAGCAGGCCCGCCGCCGCCTCCAGCAGCATCCCGTGATGGCCGCTGACGTACACCGGCATCCGGAACTGGCGCGTCAGCACCACGTTGCCGGTGTCGGGGTTGCACAGCAGGATCGTCGCGCCATTGCCGCGATCGTAGGTTTCCCGGCTGAGCCGCTGCCAGGTGCCGTCGCGACGGCGGAAATCGAACGTCACCTTCTTCAGCACGTACCAGTCGTCGGACAGCACGGTGGTCTCGATGATGCGCACGCGGTCCTGCATTGCAGCCATGGCAGCCTCCATTCGACAAATGACGGCGCCCATGCTAACGTGCATATTCGTGCAATTTCAAGAAATTTCGTGCAAACGATGCTGACGACGCAACGCAAGAAAGCCATCCTCGATCTGCTCGCACGCGACGGCCAGGTACTGGCCGGCGCGTTGAGCGACGCATTCGGCGTGTCGGAGGACACGATCCGCCGCGACCTGCGCGAACTCGCCGCGGAAGGCCTGCTGCAGCGCGTGCATGGCGGCGCGCTGCCCGCCTCCCCGGCCACCGCGCCGTTCGCGCAGCGGCAGGACCTCGAGTCGGCCGCGAAACGCCGGATCGCGCGCCGGGCCGCCGAGATGATCGCGCCGGGGCAGGTCGTGATCATCGACGGCGGCACGACGTCGGCGCTGCTCGTCAGCCAGTTGCCTGCCGATCTCGCGGCGACTGTCGTCACGCACAGTCCGAGCGTCGCGGTCGCGCTCGTCGAGCATCCGTCGGTGGACGTGATCCTGATCGGCGGACGGCTCTTCAAGCATTCGATCGTGACCGTCGGCGCGGCCGCGATGGAGGCGATCGCGCATGTCCACGCGGATCTCTACTTCATGGGCGTGACCGGCGTCCATCCGAGCGCCGGCCTCAGCACCGGCGACTACGAGGAAGCGGGCATCAAGCGCGCGCTCGCCGCCCGCGCGGCCGAGACGGTCGTGCTGGCGTCGTCGTCGAAACTCCATGCGGCATCGCCGTTCGTGATCGGCGACATCACGCTCGCGCAGACGATCGTCGTCGAGCAGGCGGCCGACCCGGAACTGACGAAACCGATCGAAGCGGCGGGCGTGACGGTCGTGCGGGCGTAGCGGCGCGTCGTACCGCGCCGGTGGAACTCGGTAAGATGACACGCTCACCGTCTTCGCTGCCCACACGCGATACTCATGCGTCCCGTTCCCGATTCATCCCACCGTCGTGCCGCGCACCCCGGCACGCTGGCGCTGTTCCTGACCTTCGCGCAGATCGGCCTGACCAGCTTCGGCGGCGGCCTGAGCGGACGGATGATGCGCGATTTCGTCCACGAGCGGCACTGGCTCGACGAAGAGGAATTTCTGAACGGCCTCGCGCTGTCGCAGGCGCTGCCCGGCGTCAACGTGAAGAATCTCGCGATCTGGATCGGCTACCGGCTGGGCGGATGGCGTGGCGCGGTCGCCGGCTTCGTCGGCATCATCGTGCCGCCGGCAATGCTGATCGTGCTGTTCGGCGTCGCGTTCTCGACGCTCACGCAGTTCCCGCTGACCCACGTCGCGCTCGCCGGCGCGGCGGCAGCGGCGATCGGGCTGTCGATCTCGATGGCCGTCACTGCCGTGCGCCGGCTGCCGCGCCGCGTGCCGCCATTCGTCGTGATGACGCTCACGTTCGTGTCGGTCGCCGTGCTGCATTGGCCGCTCGTGTGGACGGTGCTGATCGGCGGCGGCGCGAGCGTCGCGCTCGAATACCGGCGCTTGGCCGCCGCATCGGCAGGGAGCGAACGCTGATGCCGGTTGCTTCCCGCTACGTGTCGCTGTTCACGGTGTTCGCGCCGCTGTCGATCGCGACGATCGGCGGCGGACAGACGATCATTGCGGACGTCCAGCGGCAGGTCGTCGACGTCCATCACTGGATGACGGCCACGCAGTTCGTGAACGATTTCGCGATCGCGCGGATGGCGCCCGGCCCCGGCTCGCTGCTCGCGACACTGATCGGCTGGCAGGTCGCTGGCTTCTGGGGCGCGGTGATCGCAACGCTCGCGCTGTTCGGCCCGACCGCGTTCCTGATCTACGGCATCGCGCACCTGTGGCGGCGGCATCGGGGCGCACGCTGGCAGATCGCGCTCGAGGCCGGGCTGCGGCCTGTCGCGGCCGGCATGATCCTCGCGTCGGTCTGGGTGCTGCTGCAAAGCCTCGACGGCGGATGGCCGGCGCGCGTGCTGGCACTGGTCTCCGCCGTGTGCGTGATGCGCACGCGCATTCATGCGCTTGTGTTGATCGCGGCGGGCGCCGCGTTGTTCGTCGCGTTGCGGCTGATCGGGTATTGACGGGAACGGGGGGCTTCCGGCACGCGTGGAGGAACGACGTTCAGCCGCTGGGCATCAGGCGTTTCGACATCGTTCCCGCATTCCGCTCACACAATCGACAAAGTCGCACGTCGGCTGACCAACGTGCACCCGCACGCGGCCCGATGGCCGTGAAGGGCGACCGGGCGGCCGCCGAGCGTGCTCGATTCGTCGCCTTCTACGATGTGCTGGGTGCCGTGTTGATTGCATTCGACCGTATCCCGCTTCCGGGCGATCGGCATTCCGTCGACCACATCGTCGTTCGATCCGGTCGTGACGTTACCGCCATGCGGTGCCAGCGTATCCCCAACTACAATGACCTGACGGACCATCTAGCCGCCCTCCATTCGATGCTCGGTTCGCATGCGTCTACAGTCGAATCTCGTGTACGCCCGGACCGATTTCGGCATTCGGGCTCCCCAGATAAGTCCAACGAAGCGCGTCCTCACCCATCCCGATGAAGTGCGCCCCCGGGCTGGGGAACGACTGCCCCTTCTCCAGGAAGGTTTGCTGATTCCAACGGTTGTACAACGCCGCCAGATCATTGTCTTCAGCCACGCGTCCTTCCCATATCCCGGTCTCCGGGCAGCGTTCGTCGCCCTCGCACGTCAACGCGACTGGCGTTGCGGGCACTTCGCGCATCATGCCGGCATCGACCAGGTTCGCAATGAAATCCGACCGCTGCGGAGGAAGACGATACGCATCCCCGAGGTAGTGCCACTGGACCCGATCTTGCGACAGCCACGCGTATGGCGCCGGGTCGAAGCGCTCTCCCGTCTCGTATCGCTCAGGCTTCCCGGAGCGGGCGATCAGGCGTGCGCTTCTCTCGCCGTCGGCACCATATAGCGCCAACCAGTATCCGGTCCTGGGTACGTGCTGGTCCCCCGGCACCACCAGCGTACTCTGGTCGAGCGGAGATACCGCAAAACCCGGCGGGATGTAGTTGCGTCCCGACTCGGTCGTCACACTCATCTGCGATTTGACCGGCGGCGTCACGGCTTTCGCAGCATCGATCAGGCTTTGAACCTTGCCGTTCCACTTTGGCAGCGGCGCAGGCGGCAACGGCAAGACCTTGTCCAGATTCGGGAGCTTCAGGCGCCCCCGGTAGTGCTCCAGCGCGTCGCCGATCTTGCCGTAGCGTTCCGCACGGGCCTTGTCGATCAGCCCCGGAAGGTTTCGCCCATTGGTCAGGTTGAAGCCGTCGAATTCGATCGACAACTTGTTCGCACATTTCGCACTTCCGAGCTTCACGCCTTCATGCAGAATGTTCAGTGCACGCTGCTTCGCTTCTACAGTCTTCGAACGAGCGTAGATGAAGCCCAACTCCTCGGCGGCATCGCCGAAGCCTTGCGCGAACGCACATTCGAGCATCTGTGTGGCGACAGGTAGATTGGCCCAGAATCCGCTGCTCGGGTCGTCGTGCGCAGCATCCATTTTTTCGCCGAGAAAAGCCATCGCAGAAGGACTACCCATGTCGGCGGCGCGCTGGAAGAACGCATACGCGCTCGTTGCGTCTCCACCCTTGACGAGTCCGTTCTGGTGATAGGTTCCCATGACATCGTACGCATCGGGCACGCCCAACCGCATCGCCTTTTCAACCCACTGAATCGCTTTCTCGGGGTCGTGTTCGGGCACGCCCGCATAGTCGGTCAGAATCAGCGACGCCAGATTGAGCATGGCCTTCCAATGGCCCCGATCCGCTGCCTGGTGGTAGAGCTGATAGACCTTCGCGAAGTCACGCTGCCCGTAGTACACGTCGGGATTGTCAAGCACGAGTGCTTGCTGAAACCACATCTCGGCTTGCGGATCAACGGGCGGCACACGCTGACTTTGATACACGCACGTGAAGTTCTTCCGGTGCGGATCAAAGAGCGGCAATTTTTCGAAGCGAGGCAAGTCGGACATAGCAATATTGGCCTTGGAGAGCAGCGAGGACGTGCCTTCTGCATGAACAGTTACAGCAATCAAGCTCAGAGCACTTATGGCGATTCGAAAGATGAATGCTATCCGCATGAGCGCTCCGTTACACGGTCTGGCTGACACTATTGGTCGAAGGAATGTCTATCATTGCGTGCAGCACCGTCTTCTCTCGCATGTCGATAAACGGCAAAAGGAAGCCATTCAGCGTATCGGTGCCCAACTTTTGAATATCCCGGTTGTCTTTCATTCTTCCCGTCCATTTCCTGAACACCTCCGGCATTGCATCTCGTGCGCCGCTCCCCACGATATCTCCACCGGACATCAGCGCGAACACGTCTCGCCGAAGCTTGGCCGCTTCCTCTCCGGTCGCCGCGATGTTGATCTCGCTGTCGACGGCCATGCTCCGCTGGTTGATGTTGGCGCTCCCCAAGGTCACGAACACGTCGTCGATCAGCATCAGCTTCGAGTGAATGTAGATCTCCCGATACGCCATCTGTTGATTCGCGGTCATCCCGCTGGTGCGCAACCGCGCGATGCTCACTTTCAGCCCGTACGTACTCTCCAGTTCCTCGAGGGTCGCCGGATGGAACGTATTGTTGCCCTGGGCATCCTTGTAGACGCGATCGACGCGACCGTCCTTCACCAGTACGCCCTGACCCGGCATCTTGTCGCCATGTCCCAGCTCCGCGAGCGTATCGTGGGTTCGCGGAATCATGCCCTCGTCTTCCGGATGAGGCGTCACGACGAACAGGTGCAACATTGGCGCCTCCTGTTGAGGCTTGTTCGACAGCTTCGCCCACTCGTCGTGAAACTTCTTGCGCTCGAGCTTCAAGTGCCGCGCAAACTCCGGATAGAAGAAGTACTGATTCTCGATGTAGATATAGTTGCGCGCAAAGCTGGTTGCCTGAAAGTACAGTTTCTTGATCGTCTTTTCCCGCTCATGAGCCTGCGTCCGCACAATCTGCGCCTTTCGTGCGGGATTGGCTTTCGCTGTCGGGATTTTCGACATTTGCCCGCTGATCTCCGTCGCCTGCCACGCAGGCGGCGCGAACAGATTCCAGCCGCGCACGAAGTTCTGATGCAGGCGCTTCAATGCCGGCCCGACCACACGGCACGCGTAATCCTGATAGGGCTTCGTGCGCTGATAGACCGCCGTACTGAGAGGGCCATCGGGATTCTGTGTCTCTTGCTCGTGCGCGAGTTCGGCCTGAACGTTGTCGCTGATCCACTCCTCTCGCAACGGATCGTCGATCTTGTGTTCGGTCGTATCCCAATAGTCCGTGACCGAGTTCAACCCCATCACATAGCCGACCGCCTTGCTACCATCCTGATACGCGTAATCGATCAGAATCGGTTTCTGGTGATGAGTCGGGTAGCCCTCCAGCAGCGACTTTTCGTTGAGCCCGGCTACCTTCTCCATGCCCTCCGAATGCGTGCTCGGCGCGTCCTCCTCCTTGATGTCCGCATCCATCAACGCCTTGACATCGCCTTTCGAAATACTACGCAACACCACTTGCAAGCGCGGGTTCTTGCCTGTCCCGCTCTTTCCGCCGGGCAGGTTCCGTTGCCACCATTCGGTGCAGTACTTTGTTCTCGCCTCGTTCTGATAAGGCGGCTTCTGCTGCAATTTGTAGCGCTGAATCGGGTGCCACATTCCGGAGACCGGAACGTCCGTCAGCCCCGGCATGTTGTTCTGCTTCAACGATCCGTCGGGATCGAACCAGACCAGCAATCGCACCGTGACCGGATTTTCTTTCCGGGTCGTCAGGTCTTCCAGCAGTTGGCCATATACGATGCCACGCGGCCAAACGCCAGACTGGCCAGACTGAAACGGCTGCGCCGTCTGGGGCGTGCCGACCCAGCACGCCGATCCGAGGCTCCGAACGAGTTCCATTCCGGGATCGAATCCCCAGCAGACGATGTCGACCGTCGACTTTGCCGCGAGGAGGTCCTCTGCAATCGCTGCAAATCCTTCTTGCCCGCAAATCATGAAGCGGAGCGCGTTCCCCTGGGTCGGCATGACATCGTCGTCCACGCCCTTTTCCAGCAACCACTGAACGGTGCCATTTGCGTTCCGCCCAGCCTCGTCGATGGCGACATCCATCGGATTGTGAGATTCAAGTGGGTAATTCGCCACGTTGTTTTCCTTGAATTAACGGCGACGGAAAATCCGGCTCACAAGAGCCGTTCACCACGGTTGGTCCGACGATCCGCGTGCTTGACGTCTTCATTCAGTGCATCCCGCACCTTCAGATCGAATTGCCCGCCGTTGGCCAGCCTGACCTGATACGCGGGGGTGCCCGGCTGGTGATCGTCGATGACGATGCGCCCGAATTCGTCCGTGACGCCCTCGCCGATCTTCGTGCCGCCCTTGAACAACTCGTAGGGTTCGCTGACGTACTGATGCGCCTCTCCCGGCAACGCACCCAACGCGAAGTGAAGCTGCTCCTTTTCGGGTGGCAGCGCCGCGATATTCGGCCGGCCAACGCTATCCGGCCCGACAAACGAACGGCTCGCCGAATGCACTTCGTAGCCGCCCGACGTGCCGCTCTTGATCTGCCCGCTTGTCCAGCGCGTATAGCTGCCGCCCGCGTTGATTTCCACCTCCTGCTCGGCGCTGATGGTGATCTTGGTCGCCGTAACCGACACATTCAGCTTCGCGAGCAGGTTGATGTTGTTCTTCAGCGCTTTCAGATCGATATCGCCGCTCGCAGCAACCAGTCGCATGCCCGCTTCATGGACGAACAGCCGCAGCGCGCGGCGCATGCTGGCGAACAAGCCACCACCGGTGCTGATCGACACGTGTTCCCCGGTCGTAATCGCCGTCGATTGCCCGCTGCTGAGATGTATTTGCTCAGGCGTGCTGACTGCCACGCCGGCCGGGCTGGCCAGTACGAGATGCGGTTGCGCGAGCTGCTTGAGGGTGCCGCCCCCCTGGATCGCCCGCGCTTGCGCCTTCAGCGCCGCGGCGACATGCTTCTGCTCGCCGTCCTGCGCGCCCGCGGATTGAGCCGATTGCGCGAGGCCGGCAGCGATATCCTGGGCGCCTGCCAGTTGAAGATTCACCTCGTCCACGCTGAACGCATCGCCGGCGGCGCCGGATCGCGGATGAGTCGTCAACAGCAGGCCACGCGCCCCTCGAATGGCGGCATGGCCATCGGTTCGCAGTTCGACACCCTCGCCCCGCTTTTCGCCGCGTCCGGCCGGCTCGCTGACACGCGTCAGGTACCCGATGTGCAGGCCACTCTCCAGATGGTCGCTGCGCAACTGGGTCTGCACTTGTCCCGGGGTATCGTCCTTCAGCCAGACATTGTTCTGCCGCCCGCCGATTTCCTTGCTGACGAAACCCGACAGCGCCTGCTGGCCCGGCAGATTCCATTGCGGCCGGTTCGCACCGTTTCCGACGCGCGCCGTGACAAGCGGTCTATCCGGATCGCCGTCGAGAAACGGTACGACCACTTCATCGCCGATTCTTGGCAGATGAATGCCGCCGAAACCGCCGCTGGCCCACGGTTGCGCGACACGAACCCAGCATGAGCTGGTTTCGTCGCGTTTCCCGATACGATCCCAATGGAACTGCACTTTCACCCGGCCGAGTTCGTCGGTATGGATCTCCTGCCCTTTCGGGCCGACCACGGTTGCCGTCTGCATTCGCATGTCGGGCTTCGGATGCTCGAACGGGCTTCGGTACGGGACCGTCCTGCGCTGCGCTTCCACCTCGACGAGAAAGAAGCCGACTGAGCCATCCGAATGCCGCACGTCAGCTGCGTTGCCCGCGCCGTGACTTGCACGTGCTTCGGTCACTCGGGATTGCAGGCTATTCGGGAAATGGCCGTGATGGCTCGACATCGGAAGATTGTTCTCGATGAGCCACGTCGTTTCGATCACCGCGAAATTGCGCGCTTCCTCGGCATCGCGGTCATGCTCCGGATGGCCCGACAGTTCGAACCATCGTCCGGCGTCCATTCTGCGCACCCCGCCGATGCCATGGAAGCGCTTGGCGCGCGACTCCCATTCCTCGACTCTTATCTTGGACAAGTGGCTTCCGCGATCTTGCGACAGGAAGCTGTATGGGCCGGTGAAGTCGTATATTTCCAGTTGTTCGGGCAGGTCGCCATGTTCCGGCAATGCCGTAACGTTCGTGCCCTTCGGGTTCGCCAGTGCAGGCGGGCTCTTGTAGTCGAAGGTTCTCGTCGTCAGCGCAGCACTGTGCAAGCACCGGACGCTGGACCACTGCACCAGCGAGTCGGTTTCGCTCCTCGTATTCGCGCGGTAGAACGAAATGGCACGCAGCCCCAATGGCTCGAGCGTATCGAGACTATCGGTAATAGTCAGGGTATGGGACTTGCCGTCCTGCTCCTGCGTCCAGAACCCGAACAACCCCTCGGATTCCATCAACCGATGGACGAAATTCCAGTCGTCTTCGTATTGTGTGCAATATGATCGCTGCGGCAACGCCTTTGAAATTGCGAAGCGGAAGCGGCCACGGGCCTGCGGATGCTCATTGAATACGTCGGCAATGATTTCATCGGGCGTCCTGTCCTGCCAGATGCGGCGGTCGCTCCGCAATTTCAGGAAATGCATCCACGACGCGAAACCGAGCTGGTAGCTCGTCAGGCCGCCATCCGATCCGAGTCGACGGGCGGTATAGACGTAACCGTGGTACGGAAGATAGGACTTGTCCGTTTGCTGAATCCACAGCGTAACCGGCTGGGCGATCAGCTTTTTCAGCTCGATGTTTGCATCGGCCGACAACGCGTCGAGCGTGAACTCGAAATGCCGACCAATTCGCGACCAGCCGATCGCTCGTTGCGGCAACAAAACGTTGTCGCCCAGTGGGGTATCCAGCCTCAACAAACGGTCCTGTTGAAGCACCCCGCCCCGAATGGCCCTCAAAATGTCCTGCGCGTTCATTCCCCCATCCCTCTATTACTTTTTTGTCGATTTCTCTTCATTAAATTGTCATGGGTGCTCTCTCGCGCGATTGTACCCCGTATTCCTCCGGGGAATATCAGTTGACGTTGGCGTCCGAACCGGGGCTCATTCCTGGCGGTGCAGCCCGAAACGGCAGAATGTGACCAGTCCGCCTTCTTTCTTTGAGGCAGCACGGTAGCTTCGTGCTCGAAGGTCCTTCGTCCGACAGGTCCCACGCGGCGATCAAACCCTTTACCGAATTCACGTCATGTCGGCTCGACGCGTTCACCCCGCCGACCCGCTTGCCAATTTCACACAAGCCCCTGTAGAATTGCAGGCTCTGCGGGCGTCGTATAATGGCCATTACCTCAGCTTCCCAAGCTGATGACGTGGGTTCGATTCCCATCGCCCGCTCCACACCCCACCTAGCCTGTTGATTTCACTGGGTTATGTGCGTGCCTGACGAGCATCTCCGCAAGACTCCTACATCGGCGTCCTACGGTGGCTCAAACCTCCTGTCTCTATCGTCGCTCTAGCGGCATCTACGTTGTCCGGCTCGTCGTCCCGAAGCGATTGCGCGCAGCAGTCGGCAAGAACGAAATTCACGCGTCCACGCGACTTCGAGAGTGGGAAGCCGCTAAACTCGTCGCCCACCGAATTCAGTCGCATTGGCGCGAGCACTTCATGACGTTAGACCTCGACAAACTCAGAGCGGAAAACCCGCTGCTTGACGGTGCGGGCATGATCCGCATTGTGGACGCAGCGATGGCGACGGGCGCTTCAACATGCCACGCGCTCAAGACGAGCGACATGCATTTACGTCGCAGGAGTTGTCGTTGATTTTCGGGCAGGACTGGTTCACTACCGGAACGGGCACGTTCACTCGTGAGGGATGGACGACATGGCGCCCGCACTCCTACTGGCTGCCCCTGCTCGGCCTGTTCACTGGCGGACGAATCAATGAACTTTCCCAGCTATACCTCACGGATAGCCGCTAGGACGATGCACGGATCAGGCCGCCCCGGTACCCGTGCCGGGATACTCGACCGTGTTTCCCCCCCTACCAACGCGTGCAATATGCACTGCCGGGCGAACGCACGGAGGACTACTGAGCGTCTCTCCGAGCAGCCGCCTCACTGACCACAGGGCGCAATGAGGGGTTGGTGGTGGCGCTGGCGAGAGTCGCCAGCGCCATCAGAAACCGTGCGGCTCTAGCGAAGCAGAGCGATGTTCTCATTGATTCGGTTTTGAATAGTGCGCAGCGTTTCTTGGGTGATCATGCGCGGGTACATATTCATAGCCAGGGTCGCAAACTGGCTGGCCACGTTGCAAAACCGGTCAATCATGCCGGTGGCTGCCGCCGCGAGAACTTCAGCCTCCTTGGCAAGGAGGAGCACCTCCTCTCTGCGGATCGCCAGGGCCTCCCCCATCACGTCCATCTGGTGGTACCCTCCCGGCCCCTCGCAGAAGGTTACGTCGTAGGCCGGTGCCAGCTGCCACTCACCGGATGGCAACATGACATAGGCGAAGTTCTTGGGGTGATCGTCTCGATTGTTGAACGCGATGTTGAAGACGGCTCGTTCAAACGCCAGCCCCTTCTGCCGTACATCATTGGTGCACAGATGGGTCGCGCGCAAGAAGTTCACATAGTCCAAGGCCCCCGGGTTTTTGTAATCGGCACTGGTAAACGCGGCAAGGCTTTGCATGGGCACGCGCTGACCGTCGTGTCGATCAAACCGTTTGGAGGCGAACGCCGCCATCCCATTGGGTAGTTCGAAATGCAACGTATCCGGGGTCTGGATACCGCAGATGCGCAGGCATTCGGCATAGACCATTTCGATAGCGCACACCTCCGGGTGTTCGCGCTGCGCCGGAAACTTGACGAGCCAGGCTTCAAAGCCAGGCACTGCGGCAGTGGTAAAGGCTCCGGAGCGAGGATCACGATAGACCAGTGCTTTGGGTCGGGCGCCTTGCGGAGAGCCGCCTATCTGCAGTAGCTGTTCAAGGAATGCCCCGCCTTCGCCATTGAGGACTTCTTGCACCTCTGCTGCGAGTTGCTCAAGGGGAATTTGAATCTGTGCTTCCTGTACTTCAGGCGCCACGGGCTCGAATGACATGGCCCCCATCGCATTGTTGCCAATGTAAGCCAGCCGCTCCAGCGGCCCGATGCGTGCCACGTTGAGGCCTCGGCGTTTGAACAAACGATCCATCAGCAAGATGCCCCAGCCGTCGGGCAGCGAGTCATAGACTGGCCCGGGCAGTCCCAACTGATGGGGCGGGAAGTCTCTACGTAGCTTGGGTCCGTTCAATGGGAGCAGATAGGAAGAAAGCTCCAGGCCGCTGTTCTTCGCCTCATCGCTATACTCAAACACAATCAACGGTCGGCCCGTGATAGCGGTCGTGGAGACCATCGACCCCCACCGCCAATGTTCCCCCCAGCCATCGTAGTAGACGTCCACTCGCTCAAGCATTTCGGGCTCCCCTCTTGGAACGCTGACGTTTTGCGGTTTGTTCGTACCGGAGAATGTCCTCGATGCTGTCCAGCTTCGGCAAGAAAAGTCCTTCGAGTTCCTTGCTTCGACCAAGAACCATGGCCACACGGACCACAGTCTCGAGACTCACATTGCGCCCCGCTTCCAGGTTGGACACGGTATTGGCCCCGACGCCGGCGCGTGCGGCCACATCAGCCTGCGTCATCTGCGACGCCAGCCGCTCCGTGCGAAGTCGCTCGCAAATCAGTTTGACGATTTCACTAGGCTTGCTGAAGCTTAAATCCAACATAATGTGCCTTCCTGCCCAAGAGGCCTCATAACTCACAATATTATAGAGTTATCCACCACCCCGCTCAAGACACTTAACTCTCGATTGTTGTGTTTTATCTAGACCATTCCCGACACTTCCCACAGCGAGACGGAATTAACCCTCGAAACTGCGTTCACTCCCCAAATTGAGGTGTGCCCTCGGGCATCGAAGGCCTGCTCCGTCCCCACTCCGTCAGGACTATCCGGTGGACCTGGGTATCGGATTGTTGGCGGCTACGGACCAGCCTCTCCATAACACTGGGCGATACCCAATTTCATCGGAATCGCCATCGTGAACCTACGCCTACCAACTCTTTGGCTGGAGAAGGGACAACCAGGTATCGCCAGGAGGCCCCAATGATGAGCTGGTGCCAGCGCTTTCAGCGTTCGGTGGCATGCACTCGGCCGGAGCAGACAGACGCTTGGGACAAGCATGTCGAAGCATTAGCTGCTGCCGGCATTCCCGAACGGGAACGACTGCAGCGCGCGTATCGTCTGCTCGAGGTGCGCGGTGCCGACCGCAGCCTGCATCGCGCGCGAGAACGCGATCGGCGCACCCATCTCCTGACTGATCGTCTGCGCCACCTCGTCGTATCGGCGCTTGTAGATCTCGAGCACGCGCAGCAGCAGTGCGACGCGCGCGTCGACCGGCCAGCGCGAGAAATGGTCGAACGCGCGCTTCGCCGCGCCGACGGCGTAATCGACTTCGGCCTGCCCGCCGATCCTGAGGTGTGCATACGGTCGCTCGGTAGACGGATCAATCACGTCGATTGACTGCGCACCGTCAGGATCGAGCCACTGTCCGTCGATATAGGTCTGTTGTGACGTTCGCATCGAATCCTCCTGTTTTTGTAAGGGGCGTCGCGGCACACTCAGCGCGTCGCGCGCACATATGCGGCGGTGATGATGTCGCGGATCTGCGCGACGAACCACGCGATCTCGTCGCGCGACATCACGAGCGGCGGCGAGAACTGCACGATCGGCGTGCCCTCGTGATCGACGCCGGCCCGGCACAGCAGCCCCGCATCGAAGATCGCGGGCGCGAGCACGGTCGACACGAACGCCTGCGCGCTGATGCCGGCAGTCCAGCGCCGCGCCTGCTTGTCGGTCACGAGTTCGAGCGAGTAGTGGTAGCCATCGCCGCGCACGTCGCCGACACACGGCAATTCGAGCAGGCCGTCGAGCGTCTTGCGGAAATACCCTTCGTTCTCGCGGACGTTCGCGAGTACCCCTTCCCGCTCGATGATCGCGAGGTTCGCGAGCGCGGCCGTGCACGCGACCGGATGGCCGCCGTACGTCGCGCCGTGCAGGAACATCTGCTGCGGCCCGCCGAGCACCGTGTCGACGACCGCGTCGCTCGCGATCACGCCGCCGAGCGGCACGTAGCCCGACGCGATGCCCTTCGCGAACGTCAGGATGTCCGGCTTCAGTCCGTAGCGGCGCGACCCGAAATACTCGCCGAGCCGGCCGAACCCGCAGATCACTTCATCCGCGACGAGCAGCACGCCGTGCCGGTCGCAGATCTCGCGCAGCCCCGCCGCGTAGCCGGCCGGCGGCGTCAGGCTGCCGCCCGCGTTCTGCAGCGGCTCGACGACGATCGCCGCGACGGTGTCCGGCCCCTCCTGAACGATCAGCGACTCGATTTCGTCGAGCAGATGGCGCGTGAACTGCGCTTCCGTCTCGCCCGCCGGGCGGCCGTAGCGCTTCGTATTGCTGACGTGTCGCACGCCCGACATCAGCGGCTCGAAATGTTTCCGGAAGTTGGTCATTCCGTTCAGCGCGAGCGCGCCGAACGACGTGCCGTGATAGGCGACGCGCCGCGCGATGAACTTGCGCCGCTGCGGCTCGCCGCGTGCCTGGTGGTACTGGCGCACCAGCTTGATCGCCGACTCGTTCGACTCCGACCCGCTCGACGTGAAGAACACGCGATTCAGGTCGTCCGGTGCAAGCGTCGCGAGCTTGTGCGCGAGACGGATCGCGGGCTCGTGACCATAGCCCCAGTTGGTTGCGAACGGCAGCCGGACCATCTGCTCGCGGATCGCGTCGCCGATCTCCGCGCCGTGGCTGTAGCCGACCTGCACGCAATACAGTCCGGCCAGTGCATCGAAATAACGCTTGCCGTTTCGGTCGACGAGCCAGCATCCTTCGCCGCGGTCGAATACGGTCAGCGCGTTGTCGCGATACGCATCGGCGTGCGTGAAGTGCATCAGCAGATGGCGTTTGCCCAACGCCTGCAGATCCGCATCGAGATTGACGTCCACACCGTTCATTGCCTCACTCCTCCTTCACAGGTTCAAGACCGGAATTCGATGACCGGCCACTCAACTCATCGTCAGCGTCGGCGCGGCGCGCGTGAATCCGCGGGTCAGCCACACGAGCTGGCAGAACCCGAACGCGAGCCAGCCGATGCCGACATAGAACGTCTGGCGCGACAGTCCGGACCAGAGCCAGACGTTCATCACGAAACCGGTCGCCGGCATCAGGCCGAACGTGATCCAGCCCGTAAGAGTGCGGTTCTCCGGCCGTGCGAGATAGCTGCGCATCACGCACAGGTTCACGACAGCGAACGCGACAAGCGCGCCGAAACTGATCATCGTCGATGCGAGATCGAGCGTAATGAAAAGCGCGGAAAGCGATACGGCACCGACCGCGAGCGTCGCGCGCACCGGCGTACCGCGCCGTGCATGCAGGTGGCCGAAGACACGCCCCGGCAAGACCTGGTCGCGCCCCATCGCGAACAGCACGCGCGTCACGCTCGCCTGCCCGGCCATTGCACTCGCGAAGCAGCCGGCAACGTAGACCGCGACGAAGAACACCGACAGCGTGCCGCCGCCGATGCGCTGCATCAGCTCGAGACTTGCCGAATCGAGATCCTTGAACGCATGCCAGTTCGGAAAGACCACTTGCCCCGCGTAGGCGATCAGCATGAACAGCACGCCGCTCGACAGTGTGCAGAGCAGAATCGCGCGCGGGACGGTACGTCGCGGCTCGCTCGTCTCCTCCGACAGCGTGGAAACGGCATCGAAACCAAGGAACGACAGGCACAGGATTGCCGATCCGGCCAGGATCGCACGCGCGTCGCCCGATTGCGGCAACGTCACCGTCATCGTCAGCCCCTGCCCGGACGCGAACCGCGCCGACGCGACCAGGAAGATCGCGATAAAAACCAGCTGACTGGCAATCAGGATCAGGTTGACGCGATTGACGAGCCTGATGCCGACGATGTTCAGTCCGGTGATGACCGCGATGCTCGCCACGATCCACACGCCGGAAGGCACCGCCGGAAACAGTTGCTTCATGTAGATGCCGATGGCCAGATAGCTGATCATCGGGATGAACAGATAGTCCATCAGCAATGCCCATCCGACCATGAACCCTGCCGACGTACCGAAATTCCGGCTCGCGAACGTATATGCCGAGCCGGCGCTTGGCATGAGTCGCGCCATGTGCCCGTAGCTGCGCGCGGTAAACAGCATCGCGATCAGCGTGACGGCATACGCGGCCGCGAGATGCCCGTTCGTCTCGCGGGTGACGAGCCCATAGGTGGTGAACACCGTCATCGGCAGCATGTAGGCCAAACCGAAGATCACCAGCGTGAAGAGCCCGAGTGGATGCGCATGCCCTCGCCGGGTGTCGACGCCTCGATCGGCACCTTGCCCGACGTCATCTGTCGCACCGTCAAACGCGTGTCGATCTGGCCTTTGGCTCTTCATGCTGTCCTCACGTGGATGTCGTCCATGACTTCAACACTCATCGGATCGGCAACGCTGCGGTTGCACGACTCGAGAACGAGTGTGGTGTGCCAAAAAGTCGAGGACGAATGAGAAAAGCGGACGTAATCGAGGGATATTTCCGGACGCAATGTCGCGCATGACGCCGGGCTTGATGCCACGCTTGAGCCGGGCAGCGCCCGCGAGTGGGCGCCCCCCACTGGCGTTCTGCAGCCGTTCCAGCTATGTTCTACGCACACCATTCGCGGCGTTGGCAACATGGACAGCAGGTTCCATCGAAATCAAAGCGGAGCCGAGCGAAGCTTGCGTTCATCGCTCGGACTGGCTCGTCCGGCCGGGCGCCAGGAGGACATACCCGCCACCGTCCACGCAATCGCAGTCGCGCTGGACGAGTGTCGTGTGCGACATATCGATAGCGCCGCGTTGCTGGAAGGCACGGGGCTCGGTGCGGATGAAGTTGCGTCGCCCACCATTCACGTGAACCGTAGTCAGGAGCAGCGCTGTTTCAGGAATCTGCTGCGGTGCAGCGGGGTGCCGTCGATCGGCCTGGCGATCGGCAACCGGCTCCACGTATCGACCCTTGGACTGGCCGGCTATGCGATGCTGATCAGCGGCTCCGTCACGCAGGCGCTCAAGTGCATGAGCCAGTTTCCGTTGTTCATGGGCCTCTACTTCGACGTCCGTGTCCATGCGCACGCGGACGGGATGAGTGTGTCGATCGGACGGTACAACGGCGAACCTGATCTCGAGGTTTTTCAGACCGATATGTGTCTGTCCAGCCTTCGCTTGATCGTGTCCGATCTCGTCGGCAAACCGGTCTGGCCTTCGCACGTGCATCTCGTCCATCGCGCGCCTCGTGATGGCGCCGAGTACGCGAGTCACTTCGGCTGCACGGTGAATTTCGATGCGAGCGAGAATCGTCTTGTGTTCACGACGGTGAACGGGGCCGAGATGCCGCGCCTGGCGAACGAGGTCAGCTTCAATGCGCTGCACTGCCAGTGCGAAGCGCTCGAGCGACAGTGGGCTGCGTCGATCGGGACGCGGTTCGCCGATCGGGCGAAGGAGTTGATGGGTCGCGACCTGTCGCGTTTCAAGTCGATGACTTCACTTGCGAACGCGCTGCACATGACGGAGCGCACGCTTCGCAGGCGGCTCGACAAGGACGGCATGACGTTTCAGTCGTTGCTCGACGAAGTTCGCCATGAAGAGGCAACCCGACTTCTGAGCGACGACATGCTGACGGTTGCTGCGATCGCAGAACGCCTCGGCTACAGCGAACCGCGCAGTTTCCGCCATGCATACCGACGCTGGACGGGACAACCGCCGCGCGTAAAAGTGAACACGAACTAATGATTCGGTGTCCTGCGCGCATACGCAAACGTCACACAAAGCCGATCGATCGAATGCGCGACGGGCTTCAGATCCTCGACCTTGCGGATCTTCGCCCAGCCCGAGATAGCGCCTCTCCGTGGCGGCGTTCCAGCGCTGCACGCCGTAGCGCGAACCATCCTCCTTCACGGGCGGACGGCGCGGCCGATGCGGCATCGGCGAGTCCACTCAATTGCCTGGCGGCTGGACGGACGATTTTGCGTTGTGCTACTCTACCGACCCCTGCATGGCAGGCCTGTTGCCCATGCCCGCCTGCCCGACGTTCAGGCAGGCGACCGGGCAAGCAGTTGAATGTAAGAGGAATTTCGGGTCGATCGCGGACTGTCCCGTCGCCCGCTCCACTTTTCGGCTGCACCGCAGCCTGCGCGTCAGCCGCCTCGTCGAAGGCGGCTTTTTTGTACCGCGTGCCGGTCCGGCCGGCGCGCCATCCGCGCCACGGGCCCTCGCCCGCAACCGAGCCTTTCTCTGTCACCGATGATGCACGACGATCCGAACGAAGCCGGCCTGCCGCCGCACGACGACGCCCTTCCCGACGAAGCCGCCCCCGGCGCCGACGAAGTCAATCCGCTGCACCTGCGCCGCATTCGCAGCTTCGTCACCCGCGCCGGCCGCGTATCGACCGGCCAGCGCCGCGCGCTCGACGAGCTCGGCCCGCGCTTCGTCGTCCCGTATACGCCGGAAGCCCCCGACTGGAACGCGGTCTTCGGCCGCGCGGCGCCGCGCATTCTCGAAATCGGCTTCGGGATGGGCGCGTCGACCGCGGAAATCGCCGCGATGCGCCCGAACGACGACTTCCTCGGCGTCGAAGTGCACGAGCCGGGCGTCGGCGCGCTGCTCAAGCTGATCGGCGAACAGGGTCTGACGAACATTCGCATCATCCAGCACGACGCGGTCGAAGTGCTCGAACACATGCTCGCGCCGGAAAGCCTCGATGGCGTGCACATCTTCTTCCCCGATCCGTGGCACAAGGCGCGGCATCACAAGCGCCGGCTGATCCAGCCGCTGCTCGTCGCGCAGCTCGCGTCGCGCCTGAAGCCGGGCGCGTACCTGCATTGCGCGACCGACTGGCAGAACTACGCGGAGCAGATGCTCGAAGTGCTCGGCGCCGATCCGTCGCTCGAGAACACGGCCGACGGCTACGCGCCGCGTCCCGACTACCGCCCTGTGACGAAATTCGAACGGCGCGGGCTGCGGCTCGGCCACGGCGTCTGGGATCTGGTGTTCCGCAAGCGCGCGAGCTGATCGCGACAGGGCCGGATCCGAGCGAGCGCATGGCGCGTTCGCCCCGCCCGTCGTTACGCCCAGTTCAGCCAGCCGCTGTAGCCGACGAGCAGCACGAACAGCCCGAACGCGATCCGGTACCACGCGAACACCGTGAAATCGTGCGACGCGACGTAGCGCAGCAGCCAGCGCACGCAGACGAACGCGCTGACGAACGCCGACGCGAGCCCCAGCGCGAACAGGCCGAGCGAGTCGACCGTGAACGCGTGCCAGTCCTTGACGGTTTCGTAGAGCGTCGCGCCGAAGATGATCGGGATCGCGAGGAAGAACGAGAATTCGGTCGCGACGCGCCGGTCGAGACCGAACAGCATCCCGCCGATGATCGTCGAGCCGGAGCGCGACATGCCGGGAACCAGTGCGAAGCACTGCGCGAGGCCGACTTTCAGCGCATCGAGCGGCGTCAGCGCATCGACCGACTGCACGCGCGGCGTCTCGCCGCGCTCGCGCTGCCGCGCCTCGGCCAGCAGGATGATCACGCCGCCGACGACGAGCGCGAACGCGACCGGCACCGGCGAGAACAGCACGGCCTTGATCTTTTTCTCGAACAGCAGGCCGAGCGCGACGGCGGGGATCGTCGCGATCACGACGTTGAGCGTGAAGCGCCGCGCGTCGGGCCGGCCCGGCAGCCCGGTGACGACGGACGCGATCCGGCGGCGATACTCCCAGCACACCGCGAGGATCGCGCCGAACTGGATCACGACGTCGAAAGTCTTCGCCTGCGCGTCGTTGTAGTTCAGGAAGCTGCCCGCGACGATCAGGTGGCCGGTGCTCGACACCGGCAGGAACTCCGTCAGCCCCTCGACAATGCCGAGGATCAATGCCTTGCAGATCAGTATCCAGTCCATCCGTGGCCCAGTTTCGAAGTGGTCGAAGAAATGGGCCGCATTGCCGCCGCGGCCCGCCCGGCCGCGCGCGGCGCGACGTCACTTTTCGACGATCGCCACGCGTATGCCGTTTGTAAGGATGGTGATTGTACCGGGTTCGTAGTTCACGCCGGCGAATTGCAGCTGTTCCGGCTTGAATGTGTAGATCGGATAGTTGGTCAGCAATTGGGTCGCGATCATGCCGGCGGCTGCGCCGATCTGCTCCGTGTACACTTGCGCGTCGCCGTCGAGGGTCAGGTTGTCGACGGCCGGCGCCTTGATCACGACCGAGCGGCTCGGCGCATCGTAGGCGAGCTGGCCGGAGACGGTGAACTTGCCGTTGACCGGCGCGCGCAGGAACGGGCTCGCGAAATGCGCGTCGAGTTGCACCGCGATGCGGTTCTGGTCCGGTAACAGGCCGACGACCGGATTGGCGAGCGACACGTCGACGACCTGCGCGACGGTCTTCTGGTACGGAAACTTGCGCGCGACGGCCTTCTGCACGTCACCGCGCGAGAACGTGTAGTGATCGGGAATGAACGGGAACGTCGACGCGCATGCGGCGAGCGACACCGACACGCCGAGGACGGCGGTGCAGGCGACGAGGAAGCGGCGCCGGCTGGGCGCGCGACTGGCGGTCATGCTGAAATCTCCTTTGTCGGTAGGAGTCACATTCCGGTTCCATGCCCGGACGAATCGCTCACGACGGCTGCGTCGCGGTTTCGAGCCGCGTGAGCCACGCGAGCGCGTCGGCGCGCGACGCGCCGCACATCTCCGCCGACGGCTGCAGCCCCGAGCAGCACGCGGGCCGCTCCGGCAGGCCGAAGATCCGGCAGCGCAGATCGTCGCCGAGCTGCACGCAGCGCACGCCGGCCGGCTTGCCGCCGGGCATCCCCGGAATCGGGCTGGAGATCGACGGCGCGATGCAACACGCGCCGCATCCCTCGCGGCACGCATGCGGCGGCGGGGCCCCGGCAGCCACCGGGCGGACAGGCATTTCGACGGACACTCGGCTCTCTCGAACGGAACAACGGAACAACGGAAAAACGGAAACGACACGGCGCCCTCTTCCACGTCCGGCGGCCGCACCCGGCATTGTGCCATCCCCGGCTGCGACGTTATTACACAATGCAGGCCAATCGCGCGTTTATATACTCGAATGCATCTAAAAAGCGCGAGACTGCGATGAGCTCTGCCGACACTTTGTTCCGTCCCGATTTGCTTGCGAAGTACGGCGCGAACGGGCCACGCTACACGTCGTACCCGACGGCGCTGCAGTTCCGCGACGATTTCGATCCCGCAGACTACGCGCGCGCGGCCGGCGACCCGGGCGCGTCGTCGAGCGAACTGTCGCTCTACGTCCACATCCCGTTCTGCAACACGGCCTGCTTCTACTGCGGGTGCAACAAGATCGCGACCGGCAACCGCCGCCGCGCGCGCCCGTATCTCGATCAGCTCAAGCGCGAGATGGCGCTGCAGGCCATGTTGTTCGACCCCGCGCGCCCCGTCACGCAGCTGCACTGGGGTGGCGGCACGCCGACCTTCCTGTCCGACGACGAGACGGCCGAGCTGATGGCGGCGACCCGCGAGCATTTCACGCTCGCACCGGACACCGATGCCGAGTTCTCGATCGAGATCGACCCGCGCACAGTCACGCCGGCGACGCTCGTCCACCTGCGCACGATCGGCTTCAACCGGCTGAGCCTCGGCGTGCAGGACTTCGATCCGGCCGTCCAGCAGGCAATCAACCGGATCCAGCCGCTCGCGATGACGGCCGACCTGCTGAGCGCCGCGCGCACGACGGGCTACCAGTCGGTGAGCGTCGACCTGATCTACGGGCTGCCGCACCAGACGGTCGCGAGCTTCGGCCGCACGCTCGAGACGATCATCGAGCTCGCGCCGGACCGGCTGTCGGTGTTCGGCTACGCGCACATGCCGCACCTGTTCAAGATGCAGCGGCAGATCGACGATGCAACGCTGCCGCCGCCCGCGACGCGCGTCGCGCTGCTGGGGCTCGCGATCGAGATGCTGACGTCGGCCGGTTACGTGTATATCGGCATGGACCACTTCGCGCGGCCGGGCGACGAACTGGTGGCAGCCCAGCAAAACGGCACGCTGCAGCGCAATTTCCAGGGCTACAGCACGCGCGCGGACACCGACCTGATCGGTATCGGCGTGTCGTCGATCGGCAAGGTCGGCGACGTCTACGCGCAGAACGCGAAGGATCTGCCGGCGTACGGCGCAGCGCTCGACGCGGGCCGGCTGCCGATCGCGCGCGGCGTGCGGCTCACGGCCGACGACCGGCTGCGCCGCGAAGTGATCACGCAGCTGATGTGCAACCTCGAACTGCCGTTCTCGCACGTCGAGGCCGCGCACGGGATCAGCTTCGCCGACCATTTCGCGCGCGAGCTGGACGCGCTGCGTGCGTTCGAGCGTGACGGGCTGCTGACGATCGCCGGCGACCGCCTGACGATCCACCCGGCCGGCCGGATGGTCGTGCGCAACATCGCGATGGCGTTCGACGCGTATCTCGCCCACACGCCGCAGCAGCGCTACTCGCGCACGGTCTGAGCGGGGCGCCGGCCGCGCACGCGCGGCCGGTTGTTGATAAAGTGTGGGCCTCACCTCAAGTCCGCTGCAGAACCCGCACCATGCGCACCACCAAGGCGACCCACGCGGTCGAACGCCTGAAAACCCGCTCCGGCAACCCGCACTTCGCGGCGGTCGCGATGCCGGGCGGCCTGTTCTATCTCGTCGATCGCTCGGGCGGCGCCGCCGACAAGCGCTGCGAGCCGCTGCCGCTCGACGAATTCGTGAAGTTCGTCGACGACCTTGGCCCCAAAAAGCCGCGCAAGGCCAGCAAGCTCGACCTCGCGTTCGAGGAACAGATCAAGAACAGCAAGCGATAAGCGCCATTGCAGGGCTTCTGAAGGCTGGCCTGACGCCCGGTTTGGTACAATTGACAAGTTTCTCTATCCCCGCTGATAGCCGACCAGGCTGCATGACACCATGAATATCGAACAAGCGCGTTTCAACATGATCGAACAGCAGATCCGTCCGTGGGACGTCCTGGATCTGGAAGTTCTGGGCCTGCTGTCGATCGTCAAGCGTGAGAATTTCGTCCCGGCCGCGTACCGCGACCTCGCATTCGCGGACCTCGAACTGCCGCTGCCGGGTGGCCACAAGATGCTGTTCCCGCGCGTCGAGGCACGCGTGCTGCAGGAACTCGCGGTGAAGAAGCACGAGAACGTGCTGCTGATCGGCGCGGGCTCGGGCTACCTGGCCGCGCTGTTCGCGGCGCGCGCGCAACACGTGACGGCGGTCGAGATCGATCCGACGATCGCGAAGTTCGCGGAAGTGAACCTGCACAACAACGGCGTGACGAACGCCGAAGTCGCGCTCGGCGACGGTTCGCGCGGCTGGCCGGCGAAGGCGCCGTACGATGTGATCTGCGTGGCCGGCGGCCTGCCCGTCGTGCCGCAGGAAATGCTCGAGCAGCTGAAGATCGGCGGCCGCCTGTCGGCATTCGTCGGCGGTCGTCCGGTGATGAAGGCGCAGATCATCACGCGCATCGACGACAAGCAGTACCGCGTCGCCGACGTGTTCGAAACCTACGTCGACCACCTCGTCAACGCGATCGAGCCGTCGCGCTTCAAGTTCTGAGCCCCCGCCGATCATGCAGATCCTGACGCCCGCGATGCTCGCGGAAAGATTGGCCGACAAGACCCGCCCCGCGCCCGTCGTGCTCGACGTGCGCGAACCGTGGGAAATCGCGACCGCGCAGATCGCGGGCAGCGTGTCGATCCCGATGCAGCAGATTCCCGCGCGCAGCGAGGAACTGGACGACGAAGCCGAGATCGTCTGCGTATGCCATCACGGAATGCGCAGCGCACAGGTCGCGATGTTCCTCGAATCGCGCGGCTTCACGAAGCTCTACAACCTGCAGGGCGGCATCGACGCGTGGTCGCGCGATGTCGATCCGTCGGTGCCGCGCTACTGACCGCACGCACCGCAGCCGGCCGGCCGCGCTTCACCAGCCGCACCTCACCGGCCGCACCTGGCCAGCCGCACCTGGCCGGCCGCACCTGATCTCCGCCACGGGCGCACGATGCGCGCCCGCTCCCTCTTCCCGCGTTACTCCGTTTCCTTCAGCGCCTCGGCGACGATCGCGAACAGCTCGGCAATCTGCGCCTCCTCGACGATCAGCGGCGGCGAGAACGCCAGGATGTCGCCCGTATAGCGCACCATCGCGCCCTTCTGGTAACACTTGACGAACACGTCGTACGCGCGCGCACCGGGCTTGCCGTCGCGCGGCTTGAGCTCGACGCCGCCGACGAGGCCGAGATTGCGCACGTCGATCACGTGGCGCGCATCCTTCAGCTTGTGGATCTCGCGCTCGAACACGGGTGCCATCCGCGCGGCGCGCTCGAACAGCTTTTCGCGCTCGTACAGGTCGATCGTCGCGCATGCGGCTGCGGCCGCGAGCGGATGCCCGGAATACGTATAGCCATGGAACAGCTCGATGCCGGCCGGCGCGCCGCCCACGATCGTGTCGTGGATCGCGTCGCTCGCCGCGACCGCGCCCATCGGCACCGCCGCGTTGTTGGTGCCCTTCGCCATCGTCAGCAGGTCGGGCGTCACCTTGAAGAACTGCGCGGCGAACGGTGCGCCGAGCCGGCCCCAGCCGGTGATCACCTCGTCGAAGATCAGCAGGATGCCGTGCTTGTCGCACAGCTCGCGCAGCCGCTCGAGATAACCCTTCGGCGGGATCAGCACGCCGGTCGAGCCGGCGACCGGCTCGACGATCACCGCCGCGATCGTCGACGCGTCGTGCAGCGTGACAAGGCGCTCGAGCTCGTCGGCGAGATGCGCGCCCCACGCGGGCTGCCCTTTCGAGAACGCGGCTTCGTTGATGTTCAGCGTATGCGGCAGGTGGTCGACCGACGGCAGCAGCGCGCCCGAATACGCCTTGCGGTTCGGCGCGATCCCGCCGACCGAGATGCCGCCGAAGCCGACCCCGTGATAGCCGCGTTCGCGACCGATGAAACGCGTGCGCTGCCCTTCGCCGCGCGCACGGTGATACGCGAGCGCGATCTTCAGCGCGGTATCGACCGCTTCCGAACCTGAGTTCGTGAAGAAGATGTGCTTGAGGTCGCCCGGCGTATGGCGCGCGATCCGCGTGGCCGCTTCGAACGCTTTCGGATGCCCCATCTGGAACGTCGGCGCGAAATCCATCTCCTCCGCCTGCGCCTTCACCGCCGCGACGATCTCGTCGCGGCCGTGCCCCGCGTTCACGCACCAGAGCCCCGCGGTGCCGTCGAGAATGCGCCGCCCGTCGTGCGACGTGTAGTACATCCCCTTCGCGGACACGAGCAGCCGTGGCGCGTCCTTGAACTGGCGGTTGGCGGTAAACGGCATCCAGAATGCGGACAGGTCGGGGGTGTTCGATGACTGCTGACTCATGGTGGCTCCTCGGATTGAACGATCGGCGCAGCAACGCGGCGCCGGCACTGTGCGACGCAAGTCGAAACCCGAGTGTAAGCACCGAAACGGTGAAGCACAACCGTGCACCGGCCGTGCACCCGCCGTGCACCATTTGCGCCCGCGATACTGCACCGCAACGGGCCATCCATGCCACGCGACGCGTCGCACGCGGCGCGCCGCCGCCCGCGCAGGCACGTCCACCGTGCACGCATGCGACTGGCACATGCCTTGCGTAATACCGATGGTAGACGCCGCAGCGGCGCACGCACATCCAACACGTGAAGGGGAACCCGATGAAACGTCGCAGTCTGTTGAAGTTCGGATCGATGGCCGGCGCGCTCACGCTGGCAGGCAAGAGCCCGTTCGCGCACGCCGCCGATGCGGGCACGGGCCCGATCAAGGTCGGCATCCTGCATTCGCTGTCCGGCACGATGGCGATCTCGGAGACGTCGCTGAAGGACACCGCACTGATGACGATCGCCGACATCAACAAGAGCGGCGGCGTGCTGGGCCGCAAGATCGAGCCGGTCGTCGTCGATCCCGCGTCGAACTGGCCGCTCTTTGCCGAAAAGGCGCGCCAGCTGCTCACGCAGGACAAGGTCGCGTGCGTGTTCGGCTGCTGGACGTCGGTGTCGCGCAAGTCGGTGCTGCCGGTGTTCGAGGAATTGAACGGCCTCCTGTACTACCCCGTGCAGTACGAAGGCGAGGAGATGTCGCGCAACGTGTTCTACACGGGTGCCGCGCCGAACCAGCAGGCGATCCCGGCCGTCGAGTACCTGATGGGCGCCGAGGGCGGCGGCGCGAAACGCTTCTTCCTGCTCGGCACCGACTACGTGTACCCGCGCACGACGAACAAGATCCTGCGCGCGTTCCTGAAATCGAAGGGCGTGAAGGATGCCGACATTCAGGAGGTCTACACGCCGTTCGGCCATAGCGACTACCAGACCATCGTCGCCAACATCAAGAACTTCTCGCAGGGCGGCAAGACAACCGTGATCTCGACGATCAACGGCGATTCGAACGTGCCGTTCTACAAGGAACTCGGTAACCAGGGCATCAAGGCCACCGACGTGCCCGTCGTCGCGTTCTCGGTCGGCGAGGAGGAACTGCGCGGGATCGACACGAAGCCGCTCGTCGGGCATCTGGCCGCGTGGAACTACTTCATGTCGGTGAAGAACCCGTCGAACACGAAGTTCAAGGACCAGTTCGCCGCGTGGGTGAAGGCGAACAACCTGCCCGGCGGCGCGAAGCGCGTGACCAACGACCCGATGGAAGCGACCTTCGTCGGCATCCACATGTGGAAGCAGGCGGTCGAGAAGGCGAAGAGCACCGACGTCGACAAGGTGCGCGTCGCGATGATCGGCCAGGCCGTCACCGCGCCGTCCGGCTTCACGCTGACGATGGACGGCAATCATCACCTGCACAAGCCGGTGATGATCGGCGAGATCCGCGGCGACGGGCAGTTCAACGTCGTGTGGAAGACGAAGACCGCGATCCGCGCACAGCCGTGGAGCCCGTTCATCGCAGGCAACCAGGGCAAGCCGGACATCGTCAGCTCGATTCCGGCGTTCCTGCGCCGGCAGCGCGCGGCGCTGGCCTGATGCGAATCGGAGCACCGCGCACATGCGTGCGGTGCTCCGGTTGCGGCAAGCTCGTCGCCGTCCTCGCTCCGCACTGATGCCGCGATCGGCCAGCTTCGCGTGTCGCCGCCCGAGCCCTCTTCTCCACGCCCGCCAGGACATCCCGATGCCGACTCTCCCCCGCCGCGCCGCCGTCGCGCTCATCGTGTGCGCCGCCCTTGCGGGCATCGCGCCGCGCGCCGCGCTCGCGGTGACGGCCGCCGACACCGCCGCGCTCGCCGGCGACGACTTCGATGCGAAGACGGCCGCGATCGAACGGCTCGCCGCCGATCCCGATCCGCATGCCGTCGCGCTGCTCGACGCGCTGTCGGCCGGCGACGCCCTCGCGACCGACGACGGCCGCATCCTGATCCAGACCGGCGACACCGCGCATGACGCGCTGACGCAGGCCGCCTCGCAGCCTGGCAACGCGCAGCCGGTGATGCTGAACAACCTGCTGCGCACGAAGATCGCCGGCGCGCTGTCCGGTCTCGCGCTCGCGTCGCCGGACCTCGCGGCACGACGTGACGCGATCGACGCGCTGCTGAAGTCGCCCGATCCCGCGCTGAAGCCGATGATCGAGCGCGCCCGCGCGAAGGAGACGGACCCGGCGCTCAAGCGCCGCCTCGACGCGCTGTGGGCGATCGCCGCGCTGCACGACGCCGATCCGGCGAAGCGCCTCGAAGCGGTGCAGGTGGTCGCCGCGCGCCACGACCTCGACATGATCGAGCAGTTGCGTCCGCTCGTCGCAACGAACGCCGACGGCAGCTACGCGGAACCCGACGCGCGCGTGCGCGACGCCGCACAGCAAGGGCTCGACGTGCTGCACACGCTGCAGCGCCGCGGCGAGATCGCGGGCACGCTGTTCGCGGGCCTGTCGCTCGGCAGCGTGCTGCTGCTCGCCGCGCTCGGCCTCGCGATCACGTACGGGCTGATCGGCGTGATCAACATGGCGCACGGCGAATTCCTGATGATCGGCGCGTATGCGACCTACGTCGTACAGACGCTCGTGCAGCGTTTCGCGCCGGCAGCGTTCGACTGGTATCCGCTCGTCGCGGTGCCCGCGTCGTTCGCGGCGGCGGCGCTCGTCGGCATCGTGCTCGAACGGCTCGTGCTGCGGCATCTGTACGGCCGTCCGCTCGAGACGCTGCTCGCGACGTTCGGCGTCAGCCTGATCCTGATCCAGGCGACGCGGATGGTGTTCGGCGCGCAGAACGTGCAGGTCGTGAACCCGTCGTGGATGAGCGGCGGCGTGACCGTGATGCAGAACCTGATCCTGCCGTACAACCGGCTCGTGATCCTCGCGTTCGCGCTCGCGGTGGTCGGCATCGCGTGGGCCGTGCTGACGAAGACGCGGCTCGGCCTGTTCGTGCGCGCAGTCACGCAGAACCGGCGGATGGCCGCGTGCGTCGGCGTGAAGACCGCGCGCGTCGACGCGTATGCGTTCGCATTCGGCGCGGGCATCGCGGGCCTCGGCGGCTGCGCGCTGTCGCAGATCGGCAACGTCGGCCCGGATCTCGGCCAGAACTACATCATCGATTCGTTCATGGCCGTCGTGCTCGGCGGCGTCGGGCAGATCGCCGGCACCGTGCTCGGCGGCTTCGGGCTCGGCCTCGTCAGCAAGGCGATCGAGCCGTTCTGGGGCGCCGTGCTCGCGAAGATCGCGGTGCTCGTGATGATCGTGCTGTTCATCCAGAAACGTCCGCAGGGCATGTTCGCCCTGAAGGGACGCAGCGCGGAGGCATGACGTGAAACGACCACCCATGCTCGCTTTGCTCGCGGCCTCCCGACGGGGCGGTCAGCCTCCTTGCGGCAGCCCCGAGGCGGCTGGCATGAAACAACCCGCACGCACCGGAGCACCGGCATGACTTCCGTCACGAATTCCCTGTCGAGCCCCGTCGCCGCGGCGCCGGCGCCCACCACCCCGCGCTCGACCGACGGCTTTGCGCTCGGCCTGCCGCCGCGCCCTGCGCTGCTGTCGCGCCGCGCGTGGCTCGCGCTCGTCGCGCTCTCCATCGCGATCGGCGTCGGCGTGCCGCTCGCCGCGCTCGTCGCGCCCGAGTCGAGCGCGTTCCACCTGTCCGCGTATGCGATCACGCTCGCCGGCAAGCTGATGTGCTACGCGATCGCCGCGCTCGCGCTCGATCTCGTGTGGGGCTACTGCGGGATCCTGAGTCTCGGCCACGGCCTGTTCTTCGCACTCGGCGGCTATGCGATCGGCATGTACCTGATGCGCGAGATCGGCCGCGACGGCAAGTATGGCAGCGACCTGCCCGACTTCATGGTGTTTCTCGACTGGCACCAGTTGCCGTGGTACTGGAGCGGCACGCAGCATCTCGCGGTTGCGCTCGCGCTCGTCGTGCTCGTGCCCGCCGCGCTCGCGTGGGTGTTCGGCTTCTTCACATTCCGCTCGCGCGTGAAAGGCGTGTACCTGTCGATCATCACGCAGGCCATGACGTTCGCCGCGATGCTGCTGTTCTATCGCAATGAAACCGGCTTCGGCGGCAACAACGGCTTCACCGATTTCAAGCGCATCGCCGGTTTCCCGATCACGTCGCCCGGCACGCGCACGGTGCTGTTCCTGCTGACCTTCGCGACACTCGTGCTCGCGTTCGTCGCCGCGCGCGCGATCGTCACGAGCAAGCTCGGCCGCGTCGTCACCGCGGTGCGCGACGGCGAGACGCGGCTGATGTTTCTCGGCTACAGCCCGCTCGCGTACAAGCTGTTCGTGTGGACCGTGTCGGCCGTGCTGTGCGGCGTCGCCGGCGCGCTGTACGTGCCGCAGGTCGGCATCATCAACCCCGGCGAGATGTCGCCCGGCAACTCGATCGAGATGGCGATCTGGGTCGCCGTCGGCGGACGCGGCACGCTGATCGGGCCGATCGTCGGCGCGTTCGCGGTGAACGGCGCAAAGAGCTTTTTCACCGCGTATTTCGCCGAATACTGGCTGTTCTTCCTCGGCCTGATCTTCGTGCTCGTGCCGCTGCTGCTGCCGCGCGGGATCATGGGCCTCGTCGAAGCCGCGATCGCGAAGGGGAAACGCGCATGAACGGAACCGCCCTTTACCAGTTTGCGCCGCCCAGCGAGAACGAACTGCTCGCGGTCAGCGGCACCGCCGCGATGGGACGCGTCGTCACGCCGGGCGCGATCGACACGTCGCACGGCACGATCCTCTATCTTGAGGATATCGAAGTGAGCTTCGACGGCTTCCGCGCGCTGAACAGGCTGTCGCTCGCAATCGACGCGGGCGAGCTGCGCTGCGTGATCGGCCCGAACGGCGCGGGCAAGACGACGATGATGGACGTGATCACCGGCAAGACGCGCCCTGACGCGGGCAAGGTGTTTCTTGGCCAGACACTCGACCTGTCGCGAATGAGCGAACCTGAAATCGCGCGCGCAGGGATCGGCCGCAAGTTCCAGAAGCCGACCGTGTTCGAGCAGCACCCGGTATGGGAAAACCTCGAGCTCGCAATGCAGACCGACAAAGGCTGGCTCGCGTCGCTGCGCGCACGGCTCGACAAGGCCGCGCAGACGAAGATCGAGGAGACGCTCGCGCTGATCGGCCTCGAAGCGCACGCGTTCCGCACGGCCGGCGAACTGTCGCACGGGCAGAAGCAACGGCTCGAGATCGGCATGCTGCTGATGCAGCGCCCCGCGCTGCTGCTGCTCGACGAGCCCGCTGCCGGCATGACCGATCACGAGACGATGGAGCTCGCGGAACTGCTGAACACGCTGCGTGGCACCTGCTCGATGATGGTCGTCGAGCACGACATGGAATTCGTCGCGGCGCTTGCGGGTGATGCGGGGCGCGTGACGGTGATGGCCGAAGGCGCGGTGCTCGCGCAAGGCACGCTCGACCAGGTCAAGCGCGACGACGCGGTGATCGAGTCTTATCTCGGACGATGATGCGATGCTGACAATCGACTCGCTGAACCAGTATTACGGCGGCAGCCATATCCTGCGCAACGTGACGCTTGCCGCCGACGACGGCAAGCTCACGGTGCTGCTCGGCCGCAACGGCGTCGGCAAGACGACGCTGCTGCGCTGCCTGATGGGCGTCGTCGCCGCGAAGAGCGGCACGGTGTCGTGGCGCGGCAGGACGCTCGGCGCGCTGCCGCCGTATGCGCGTGTCGCGGCCGGGCTCGCGTACGTGCCGCAGGGCCGCGACATCTTTCCGCGCCTGACCGTCGAGGAAAACCTGCTCGTCGGCGCGGCGAGCCGCAAGGCCCCGTCGAAGGTGCCGGACCGCATCTACGACCTGTTTCCGGTGCTGAAGGACATGCGCGCGCGGCGCGGCGGCGACCTGTCGGGCGGCCAGCAGCAGCAGCTCGCGATCGGCCGCGCGCTGATGAGCGAGCCGCAACTGCTGATCCTCGACGAGCCGACCGAAGGAATCCAGCCGTCGATCATCCAGGACATCGGCCGTACGCTGCGGCAGCTCGTCGACGAATCGAAGATGACGGTGCTGCTCGTCGAACAGTATTACGATTTCGCGCGGTCGATCGCCGATCGCTACTGGGTGATGAGCCGCGGCGAGATCGTCGCGGGCGGCGAGGCGCGGGATATGGAGGCCAACGGCGTGCGGGAGCTGATCGCGGTGTAGCAGGTCGTTTTCACTCGGCACCCCGGTTTCAACAAACGTTGAAACCGCCGCTTTCACTGAAATTCCGTTTTGCGCCGGGCGCGCTCGTTCGCTGCGCATTCCTGTAGCATTACCGCGCACCCGTCCTTCGCTTCAATGATGTCCGCCCCCGATTCCCACATATCGCTGTCCCGCCCCGCCGTCGCCAAGTCGTGGCGCGCCCGCCTCGAACTCGGCTTCGAACGGCATGGCGCGCGCACGACGCTCGTCCACCGGCTGCACGACGGCCCGCTGCGCGTGCAGCGGCCGCTGTACCCGGAAGGCGACGCGATCTGCCACGCGGTGATCGTCCATCCGCCGGGTGGCGTCGCGGGCGGCGACCGGCTCGATATCGACATTGCGCTCGGCGCGGGCACGCATGCGGTGCTGACGACGCCCGGCGCGACCAAGTGGTACAAGTCGAACGGCCTCGACGCAACGCAGCGCATCGCAATCACGCTCGGCGACCATGCGAAGCTCGACTGGCTGCCGCAGAACAACCTGTTCTTCGACGCCGCACATGCATCACTCGACTTCACGCTGACGCTCGGCACGGGCGCGAGCGCGCTCGGCTGGGACGCGACCCAGCTCGGCCGGCAAGCGGCCGGCGAAGCGTGGTCGGCCGGCCGCATCGCATCGACGTCGGCGCTCGTCGACGCCGACGGCCGGCCACTGTGGACCGAACGCGCGCTGCTCGCGGCCGATGACACGCTACGCAGCGCGCCGCAGGTGCTCGCGGGCTTTCCGGTCTACGGCACGCTGTGGGCGGCCGGCGCCGCGTGCGATACTGCGCTCGCCGAGTCGCTCGCCGCTCGCATGCCGTTCGACGACACGCTGCGCGCGGGCGCAACCTGCGTGACGCCTGGCGTCGTGCTCGTGCGCGCGCTCGCCGCGTCGATGGAGGTGCTGCAGCGGCATTTCGTCGACTGCTGGCTGCACCTGCGCCCGATCGTGCACGGCGTCGCCGCGCAGCCGCTGCGGCTCTGGCAGACCTGATCCCGCCCGCCTTGCGCGTTGCGCAACGCAGCCGGAACGCCCCATTTCGGCGCAGCGCTGCACCGGGCGCGGCGCGCCGCCCATGCAGCGCGCACCACGAACGCGCATCCGGCACCGCTCCGCATGCATGGCACGCAGTTTGCTGCTTACATATTCGATACACACTGCGTGTCAGACGATGCGGTGCTACGATGAATTGCCCTTCGGCACGGCTGCAGTGCACCGAGAAAAAATTACGTTTTCCTGAACGCTCGCCTTCATGAAACTGACTCCCCGCGAAAAAGACAAGCTGCTGATCTTCACGGCAGCGCTGCTGGCCGAGCGCCGCCGTGCGCGCGGCCTCAAGCTCAACTATCCGGAAGCGGTCGCATTCATCACCGCCGCGCTGATGGAAGCCGCGCGCGACGGCAGGACCGTCGCCGAGGTGATGCACTACGGCACGACGCTGCTCACGCGCGACGACGTGATGGAAGGCGTGCCGGAGATGATTCCCGACATCCAGGTCGAGGCGACCTTCCCCGACGGCACGAAGCTCGTCACCGTCCATCACCCGATTCCATGAGGCCCTGCGCATGATCCCCGGCGAAATCCTCACCGACGACGGCGAGCACGAACTGAACGCGGGCCGCGCGACGCTCACGCTGAGCGTCGCGAACACCGGCGACCGCCCGGTGCAGGTCGGCTCGCACTATCACTTCTTCGAAGTCAACGACGCGCTGTCGTTCGACCGCGCAGCCGCGCGCGGCTTCCGGCTCAACATCGCGGCCGGCACGGCCGTGCGCTTCGAGCCCGGCCAGACGCGCACCGTCGAACTCGTCGCGCTCGCGGGCGAACGCGCCGTCTATGGTTTTCAGGGCAAGGTGATGGGGCCGCTCTGAGCGCGGGCCCCGCTCTTCAGGTCTTCAGGAACTGCACGAAATGACACTACGCTTGAGCCGCCGCGCGTATGCGGAGATGTTCGGGCCGACGACGGGCGACCGCATCCGTCTCGCCGATACCGAGCTGCTGATCGAGATCGAACGCGACTTTACGATCTACGGCGAGGAAGTGAAATTCGGCGGCGGGAAGGTGATCCGCGACGGGATGGGCCAGTCGCAGCGCGTCGCCGCCGACGTGCCCGACACGGTGATCACGAATGCGGTGATCCTCGATCACTGGGGCATCGTGAAGGCCGACATCGCGATCAAGCACGGCCGCATCGCCGCGATCGGCAAGGCCGGCAATCCGGACATCCAGCCAGGCGTGACGATCCCGATTGGCGCTGCGACCGAAGTGATCGCCGGCGAGGGCTTGATCGTGACCGCGGGCGGCATCGACACGCACATCCACTTCATCAGCCCGCAGCAGATCGACGAGGCGCTCGCGTCGGGCGTCACGACGATGCTCGGCGGCGGCACGGGGCCGGCCACCGGCACCAACGCGACGACCTGCACGCCGGGCCCGTGGCACATGGAGCGGATGCTGCAGGCCGCCGACGGCTGGCCGATCAACCTCGGCTTTCTCGGCAAGGGCAACGCGAGCCTGCCGCAACCGCTCGTCGAGCAGATCGCGGCCGGCGCGATCGGCCTCAAGCTGCACGAAGACTGGGGCACGACACCCGCCGCGATCGACAACTGTCTTTCCGTCGCCGACGACACCGACACGCAGGTCGCGATCCACACCGACACGCTGAACGAAGCCGGCTTCGTCGAATCGACGGTGGCCGCGTTCAAGGGCCGCACGATCCATACCTACCACACCGAGGGCGCGGGCGGCGGCCATGCGCCCGACATCCTGAAGGTGTGCGGCGAGGCGAACGTGCTGCCGTCGTCAACCAACCCGACGCGCCCGTACACGATCAACACGCTCGACGAGCATCTCGACATGCTGATGGTGTGCCATCACCTCGATCCGTCGATCGCCGAGGATCTCGCATTCGCCGAATCGCGCATTCGCCGCGAGACGATCGCGGCCGAGGATATCCTGCACGACCTCGGCGCGCTGTCGATGCTGTCGTCCGATTCGCAGGCGATGGGCCGCGTCGGCGAGGTGATCATCCGCACCTGGCAGACCGCGCACAAGATGAAGGTGCAACGCGGCGCGCTGCCCGGGGACAACACCCGCCACGACAACTTCCGCGCGAAGCGCTATGTCGCAAAGTACACGATCAACCCGGCGCTCACGCACGGCATCGCGCACGAGGTCGGCTCGATCGAGCCCGGCAAGTGGGCGGACCTCGTGCTGTGGGAGCCCGCGTTCTTCGGCATCAAGCCGACGATGATCCTGAAGGGCGGGATGATCGCGATCGCGCAGATGGGCGACCCGAACGCGTCGATCCCGACGCCGCAGCCCGTCCACTATCGCGAGATGTTCGCGACGCGTGGCGGCGCGCTCGCGCGCACGTCGCTGACGTTCGTGTCGCAGATGGCGGCCGACGCGGGCATCGCCGAGCGCTACGGGCTCGCGAAGCGCATCGTGCCGGTGCGCAACTGCCGCAACGTGACGAAGGCCGACATGATCCACAACGCGTGGCGGCCCGCGATCAGCGTCGACCCGGAAACCTACGACGTGATCGCCAACGGCCAGCTGCTCACCTGCGAGCCGGCCACCGTGCTGCCGATGGCGCAGCGCTATTTCCTGTTCTGATTTCCTGCTCCCCGGTTCCCGATTCATGCGCACCATCGACAAACGCATTGCCCCGAACGTGAAGCTCGCCGCGTCGCTCGTCGCGCGCGCGCCCACGCTCACGCTCGCGTATGACGCCCGTTGCAAGAGCCGCCTCGCGGCCACGCTCGACACCGGCGAAGAAGTCGCGCTCGTGCTGCCACGCGGCACCGTGCTGCGGGACGGCGACATGCTCGTCGCCGACGACGGCGCGCTCGTGCGCGTCGCCGCCGCGCGCGAAACCGTGCTGCTCGTGCGCGCGCCGGACCCACTGACATTCACGCGCGCCGCCTATCACCTCGGCAACCGCCACACGCCGGTCGAGATCGGCGACGGCTATCTGAAGCTCGAAGCCGATCCCGTACTCGCCGATATGCTGCGGCGGCTCGGCGCGCAGGTCGAGCAGGTCGACGCGCCATTCCAGCCGGAAGCCGGCGCGTATGGCGGCGGGCACAAGCATGGTCACGACGCGACGTTCGCCGAGGACTACGCGCTCGCGCAGCAGGTGTTCGACGAGCACCACGGACACTCGCACTCGCACTCGCACTCGCACTCGCACTCGCACGATCACGATCACGATCACGATCACGATCACGATCACGATCACGATCACGATCATCAGCATGGTCCCGGATGCACGCACGGCCATGGCCACGGTCATGAACACCGCTGAGCTCGTCGCGCTGCTGCACCTCGCGTCGCCCGCGTTGCCGATCGGCGCGTTCAGCTATTCGCAGGGCCTGGAAGCGGCACTCGACGCGAACCTGATCCGCGATGCCGATAGCGCGCGCGACTGGATCGCGAGCGGCCTGACCGACGTGCTCGCGCACGGCGAGCTGCCGTTTCTCGCACACCAGCTCGGGCGCTGGCACGCGCACGACACGGACGCGCTCGCACGCGAGAACGCGTGGTTCGTCGCGAGCCGCGAATCGGCCGAGCTGCGCCGCGAGACCGAGCAGATGGGCTGGTCGCTCGCGCAGCTCTGCACGTCGCTCGAATGGGGCGACGCCGCGCGCCGAATGACGCTTTCAACGCTGGCGTCGATTTCGCCGATCGCGCTGCCGACCGCGTTCGCGTTCGCAGCGGCCGCACACGACGCTCGCGCGGACGCGATGCTCGCCGCCTACGCATTCGGCTGGATCGAAAACCAGACGGCCGCCGCGCTGAAGGCCGTGCCGCTCGGCCAGCTCGCGGGCCAACGCATCATCGTCGCGCTGCGCGGCGCGATCGACGCGGCCGTGCAGCGCGCGCTCGCAACACCGCCCGACGCGATCAACACGTTTGCGCCTCAGCTCGGCATCCTGTCCGCGCGGCACGAAACCCAATATTCGCGGTTGTTCCGCTCCTGACCCACACGCTGCCCGCCATGAACGCACCCTACTCCCCGTCCGCCCGCCGCACCAAGAAGCTGCCGCCGCTGCGCGTCGGCATCGGCGGCCCGGTCGGCTCCGGCAAGACCACGCTGCTCGAAATGCTGTGCAAGGCGATGCGCGACCGCTACGACCTCGTCGCGATCACCAACGATATCTACACGAAGGAAGACCAGCGCCTGCTGACGGTCGCGGGCGCGCTGCCCGAGGAGCGGATCATGGGCGTCGAGACGGGCGGCTGCCCGCACACCGCGATCCGCGAGGACGCGTCGATCAACCTCGAGGCCGTCGACCGGATGCTCGCGCGCTTTCCGGACGCGGACATCGTGTTCATCGAATCCGGCGGCGACAACCTCGCGGCGACGTTCAGCCCCGAGCTGTCGGACCTGACGATCTACGTGATCGACGTGGCGGGCGGCGAGAAGATTCCGCGCAAGGGCGGCCCCGGCATCACGAAGTCGGACCTGCTCGTGATCAACAAGACCGACCTCGCGCCGCTGGTGGGCGCGAACCTCGACGTGATGGCGTCGGATACGAAGAAGATGCGCGGCGAGCGGCCGTACGTGATGACGAACCTGAAGACGCTCGACGGCGTCGCGGATGTCGTCGCGTTCATCGAGAAAAAGGGACTGCTGACTGTCTGAGCCTACTCGTCCTGCTCGACCCGCTCGCCGTTCGTGACGGGCGGCAGCAGCGCGGCGAGCACGTCGACCGTACGCGCCGTCGCGCCGCGATGGCGTGCCGCGAACGCCGCGCCGGCCGCGCCCATCGCGATGCGCCGCGCGTTGTCGGCGAGCAGCGCGTCGAGCACGTGCGCGAGATCCAGCGGATCCTCGACCTGCAGCGCGGCGCCGGCCGCGACCGCGTCGGCAGTCGCCTGCGTGAAGTTGAACACGTGCGGCCCGATCAGCACGGGCACGCCGACCGCGCACGCCTCGATCAGGTTCTGTCCGCCGAGCGGCAGCAGGCTGCCGCCGATGAACGCGACGTCCGCGGCCGCATAGTACGCGCCCAGCTCGCCCATCGAATCGCCGAGCAGCACCGTCACGTCGGACGGCAGCGGCGGCGCGGCAGGACGGCCCGCCGCGAGCGCGGCGGCATCGGCCGCCCACGCGGAACGCCGCACGCACTTGAAGCCGTTGCGCTCGACCAGCGCCTCGACCTCGGCGAAGCGCTGCGGATGACGCGGCACGAGGATCAGCAGCGCACCGGGCGTCGTCACGGCCGCGAACGCCTGCAGCACCAGCGCTTCCTCGTTCTCGCGCGTGCTGGCGGCGACCCACACGGGCCGCGCGCCGATCGCGTCGCGCCACGCATGGCCGCGCGCCGCGAGTTCCGGCGGTGTCGTCATGTCGAACTTCAGGTTGCCGAGCACCGCCACGTTGCGCGCGCCGAGCGACGTCAGGCGCTCCGCATCGGCCGGGCTCTGCGCGAGCACGCGCGAGAATCCGCCGAACACGTCGCGCGCGGCCGCGCCGAACTTCGCCGCGCGCCGGAACGAACGCGCCGACATCCGCGCGTTGGTCAGCACGAGCGGCACGTCCGCGCGGCGGCACTCGTCGATCAGCGTCGGCCACACTTCCGTTTCCATCACGAGGCCGAGCGTCGGCTGCCATGCGCGCAGGAAGCGCCGCACCGCGCCGGGCATGTCGTAAGGCAGGTAGCTGCGCAGCACGCGATCGCCGAAGATCTGCTCGCCGGTCGCGCGGCCGCTCGGCGTCATGTGCGTGAGCAGGATGCGCGCGTCCGGGCGCGCCTTCATCAGCGCGTCGATCAGCGGCTGCGCGGCGCGCGTCTCGCCGACCGACACCGCATGTACCCAGATCAGCGGCGCGCGGTCGTCGCTCGCGCGACCGGGCCCGTAGCCGAAGCGCTCGCCGACGTGCTCGCGGTACCCGCGCTCCTTGCGCGAGCGCACGAAGAGACGCACGACGGCGATCGGCGCGATCAGCCACCACAGTGCGCGATAGATCGCCCTCAGCATGAAGCGGTCACCCCGTGTTGTCGATTGCGGCGCGCGCTCAAACCAGCGCCCTGCCCTTCAGGCGTTCGAGAATGCCGAGCGGCGCGCATTCGCGCCGGACCATCGCATCGACCGGCAGGAAGAAGGTCTGCTCGAGCATGAACTGGCCGGACATCACCGCGTGCGACGTCTGGTCGGAGAAGCAGATCCAGACGCTGCCGGGCGGAAACGGCATCGTCTGCTGCGCACAGGTCTTCTGGTAGTCGAGATCCGCCTTCATGCTGTCGTGCAGGTTCAGCATCAGGTGGTCGTACGCGCTGCGCGGCGTCTTCGTCACGTGCAGCAGGTCGAGCAGCCATGCGGAGCCCGGCAACTGCGGCCGGATGTGCGGCAGGAAGCGCTTCGCGACGGTTTCGAACGGTTCGCCGACGCGCCACACGCGCGGCACGCCGGCCGGATTCACGTTCGTGAACACGCGCAGGATGCGCTCGCCGTAGTTGGGCCGCGACGGGAACGCGTCGACGTGCAGCCGGCTGTCGTCCTTGCGCCACGACGTCTGGCGCGTTTCGACCTGCATCAGCCGCAGGCTCGTCGGCGCGACGCGCAGCTTGCCGCGGTATTCGGGAAAGAGGCCGTCGACGAGCTCGCCGGCCTGCTGCTGGAAGCGCGCGACGAGCGCGCGCACCGCCGATTGCGTGACGCTGTCGCCGAGCACGCCGGCGAGCGCGCCGCCGTTCGGCGCCAGGCTGATGTTCTTGCGTTTCGGATCGGCGAGCGCCGGATCGAGCAACGCTTCCTCGCCGCCCTCGATCGCGAAGCGCAGGTGCGGGAAATACAGCACCTTGCCCTCCTCGACCGCCGCGAGCAGCTGCTCGCGCGGCACCGACAGGTTGTGGCCGCGCCAGTCGGCGGACGAGACTTCGATGATCTGGGATTCGCTCATGATCGCTTGGGAATGCGTGCGTTACAGGAGGCCGAAGCCCGCGAGCGCCGACTTCACTTGCGCGATCGACGGGGGCTGCCCCGCCGTGCCGAGGTTGACGACGTTCGGCGACCAGTAGCCGCCCGTGCGCCAGGCCGTTGCGAAATTGTACAGTTCGACCGTCGGACGCTTCAGCGCGGCCGCGATATGAACCAGACCTGTATCAACCCCGATTGTCGCCGCCGCGCCGTCGATCAGGCCGACGACCGCCGGCAGCGACAGCTTCGGCGGCACGATCGCCGCCGCGCCGAACTCCTTCGCGAGCCGCTCGCTCGTCGCGCGCTCCGCGTCGTTGCCCCACGGCAGCACGAGCGATGCGCCGCGCCGCACCAGCGACTGGCCGAGCTCGATCCACGCGGCATCCGGCCATTGCTTGTCGGCGCGCGACGTCGCATGGACGAACACGACGTACGGCACCGGCAGGTTCAGCCCGAGCGCGGCGACCGCGCGCGATGCCGCAGCCGTGTCGAGACCGAAGTCGACCGGATCGGCCGGCGTTGGTGCCGGATCGCCGAGCGCGGCCGCGACGAGCTGCCGCGACCGCTCGATCACATGCGTGCGCGGCTCGATCGGCACGCGCTTGCGGTAGAAGAAGCGCACGGGCCATTCGTAGCCGGCGCCGTCGGTGCGGTTGCCGAGGCCGACGAGCGGCCCGCGTGCCCAGCTTGCGACCCATGCGGTCTTGATGAGCCCCTGGCAATCGATCACGAGGTCGTAGCGCTCGGCCGCGAGCCGCTTGCGGAACGCGCGGATCTCGCGCCAGGTCGCGCCGGAGAACGGCTGCTTGCGCCAGCGGCGCAGCGAGAACGGCAGCACGTTGCGCACGCCGTCGACGAGCCGCACGAGGTCGACGAAGCCTTCCTCGACGAGCCAGTCGATCTGCGCATCGGGATGGCGCCGCCGGATGTCGGCGATCACCGGCATGTTGTGCACGACGTCGCCCAGCGACGACACGCGCACGATCAGGATCTTTTGCACGCTGAAAAAACGCCGGCTGGCGGCCGGCGACAGACATAAAGACGCGATTTTATCGCGCCAGCGGCGGCCACGCCGCCGCCCGCGTTCAGAACGGCAGCGTCACGTCAGGCTTCGCCGCCGTCAGCACGCGGCGGAAGTCTTCCTGGATGCGCTTCAGGCCTTCCTGCGTCTCGGCCTCGAAGCGCAGCACGACGACGGGCGTCGTGTTCGACGAACGCGCGAGGCCGAAGCCGTCCGGGTATTCGACGCGCAGGCCGTCGATCGTCACGACTTCGTCGGCGCCGTCGAACTTCGCTTCCTTCTGCAACTGCGCGATCAGGCGGAAGTTCTCGCCTTCCTCGAGCTTGAGCTGCAGCTCCGGCGTGCTCATCGCGTCCGGCAGCGCGTTCAGCAGCGCGCTCGGGTCGGCCGTCTTCGCGAGGATCTCGAGCAGGCGCGCGCCCGTGTAGAGGCCGTCGTCGAAGCCGTACCAGCGGTCCTTGAAGAACACGTGGCCGCTCATCTCGCCCGCGAGCGGCGCACCCGTCTCGCGCAGCTTCGCCTTCACGAGCGAATGGCCCGTCTTCCACATCAGCGGCTCGCCGCCCTTCTCGCGCACCCACTGCGCGAGATGGCGCGTGCACTTCACGTCGTAGATGATCTGCGCGCCCGGGTTGCGCGACAGCACTTCCTCGGCGAACAGCATCAGTTGACGATCCGGATAGATGATCTGGCCGTCCTTCGTGACGACGCCCAGGCGGTCGCCGTCGCCGTCGAACGCGAAGCCGATCTCGGCGTCGGTTTCCTTCAGTGCACGGATCACGTCCTGCAGGTTTTCCGGGTGCGCGGGATCGGGGTGGTGGTTCGGGAAATTGCCGTCGATATCGGTGAACAGCTCGACGAGCTCGCAGCCGAGCGCCTTGAACAGGCGCGTCGCGAGCGGCCCGGCCACGCCGTTGCCGGCGTCGGCGACGATCTTCAGCGGCCGTGCGAGCTTGATGTCGCCGGTGATGCGGGCAATGTACTGGTCCGCCACGTCGAACTGCTCGTATTCGCCGCTGCCCGATTCGAAGCGCGCGTCGACGATGCGGCTGTACAGCGCCTGGATCTGCTCGCCGTAGATCGCCGCGCCGCGCAGCACCATCTTGAAGCCGTTGTAGTCCGGCGGATTGTGGCTGCCCGTGACGACGATGCACGAATCGACACGGCGCTCGCCGCCCTTCAGCGCGAGCGGCACGCTGGCCGCGAAATAGCCGACCGGGGTCGGCACCATGCCGACGTCGACGACATCGACGCCCGCCGCACGCAGGCCGTCGGCGAGCGCGCCGACGAGCTCGGGCCCGGACAGGCGGCCGTCGCGCGCGACGACGACCGCATCGCCGCCCTGCGCGCGCACTTCGCTGCCGAACGCACGGCCGATCGCGCGTGCCGTGTCGGTGTCGAGCGTCTTGCCGACCACGCCGCGAATGTCATATGCCTTGAAGATGGATTGGGAAATCATCGATTCACTCTCGGTTGCGTGCATGGAAAATTCTGGCCGCCTCGTTGCCGGTGCCCGGCCTGACGCCCGGCGCCGCGGGGTTGATCGGGATGGCTGGCGTGAACCCGATCCAACTTATAATCGCTGGTTTTGATTACGCGGATGCCGTCCATTTTAATGCCTAGCCGTCCCGCCGCCTCTAAGCTGGCGCCTTCCGGCGCCATTTTGGCCGTTACGGGCGGGCATCGCCGCGTCACGCCATGCTGAAGCGCTTCGCGAACCCGGATGTCGCGAAAGCCGTCGCGAACCTCGTCTGGCTCGGACTCGAACGGCTCACGCAGATCGGCGTCGCGATCGCGATCAGCGGCTTTCTGGCCCGATATTTCGGGCCGGACGTGTTCGGCAAATGGCAGTATGCGAATACGCTGCTCCTCGTGCTGGCGCCGCTCACCTGGGTGTGCGGCGCGGAAATCCTCGTTCCGACCATCGTGCAGCGGCCGGCCGGCCAGCTCGGCGCGGTGCTCGGCAGCGCGTTCGCGCTGCGCATCGCCGTGTCGGCCGCCGCGCTCGCCGCGACCTGGATCGCGATCGCCGCGGGCGCGTTCGATCCGCTCGTCGGCGCGATGCTCGCGGGCCTCGCGGTGACGATGATCTTCCGCGAACCGTTCGTCGGCGTCGTCAACGCGTGGCTGCAAAGCCAGACCTACAGCAAGCCGCAGCTTGTTACCAGCATGGCCGCCGCGCTCGTCAAGGCCGTGCTCGTGTGGCTGCTGGTGCGCGCCGCCGCCGGCCCCGCGCGCTTCTCGTGGCTGTGGGCACTCGAAGCCGCCGCGATCGGCATCGTCCTGCTGCTGTATTACCGGCAGCGCAACGGCGGCACGCTCGGCTGGACCCTCGACCGGCCGCTGTTCAGGCATTTCGCGACGGCCGGCACGGTATTCTGGCTCGGCCTCATCTGCATGTACCTGTTCCTCAAGCTCGACCGCCTGATGCTCGAGCGCCACGTGTCGTTCGCCGATCTCGGCCGCTACTCGGCCGCGCAGCAGCTGAACGAGAACTGGATCACGCTCGCGCTGATGCTCGCGCAGACGATCGCGCCCGCATTCGTCTACCGCGTGCAGGACATCGCGCAACTGCGCCGCAACATCGTCCGGCTGATCGCGATGACGGCCGCGCTGATGACCGCCGGCGCAATCGTGCTCGATGCCGCCGCGCCGCTCGTCATCGGCAAGGTGTTCGGGCCCGGTTACGAAGCGTCGGTCGACATCTTCCGCTGGGCCGTCTGGCTGTCCGTGCCGGCCGGCATCGAGGCGATAGGCAATCTTATCGTTCTCAAATATCAAGCAAAATTCGTGTTGTTGACGAAATGGGTGCTCGCGCTCGCGATCGCCGCAGTCGTCAACCTGCTCGCGATCCCGCGCCTCGGCCTGTACGGCGCGCTCGTCGGGCTCGCGGGCGGCTACCTGGCCGCCGCCGCCGTCAACTTTTATTACATCCGTTTCAAGCTGCGCCCATGACGTCCCCAATTTCCGCATCGCGCAATGCCGGCCCGCTCGACGACGTGGCCGTCCTGATGCCGGCGTACAACGGCAACGACGACGTCATCCGGTCCCTCGCGTCGTTTCGCGAGGATGCGCCCGTGCACGTACTGGTCGTCGACGACGGCAGCACGCCGCCCATCGCGGTGCCGGACCTGCCGGGCCTCGCGGTCGAGGTGCTGCGCATGCCGCAGAACGGCGGGATCGAGCGCGCGCTCGAGGCCGGCATCGACGCGCTCGCCGCACGCGGCTTCCGCTACGCGGCCCGCATCGACGCCGGCGATCTCGCCGCGCCGCAGCGGCTCGCGAAGCAGCGCGCGTATCTCGATGCGCATCCGCGCGTCGCCTGCGTCGGCATGTGGACGCAGGTCGTGTCGCGCGCGGGCGAGCCGCGCTTCATGCTGACGCCCCCCGCCGATCCACGCGCGCTGCGCCGCACGCGCTTTCTGCGCTCGCCGCTCGTGCATCCTTCTGTCATGCTCCGTATCGACGCCGTGCGCGAAGTCGGCAATTACCGTGCGAAATATCGCGCCGCCGAGGATCTCGATCTTTTTTTGCGCTTAATGCAACGTTACGATTGCGCGAATTTGCCCGAGCTCGGCCTCTACTACGAACTCAACGAAGGCGGGATCAGCGCGACCAAACGTCGCCGGCAACTGATGTCGACGCTCGCACTGCTGCTGCGCCATTTCAACGCGCTGAATCCATACGACTGGGCAGGCCTCGCGAAGAACCTGCTGCATTTCGTGACGCCGTACCGGACATTGCAGCGGATCAAGCAGACGTTGTTCGCTGCGCGCCCCTCCGCTTGACGCTTTTCGGCATTTTCGACGCATTATTTTTTCTTTTTTTCATGACCGTCACCTCCCCGCTGCGCATCGTGCTCGTCTGCAACACGGCCTGGGCGATCCATACGTATCGCCACGGGCTGATCCGCATGCTCGTCGCACGCGGCGCCGAGGTGATCGTCGCCGCGCCGCACGACCGCACGGTGCCGCTGCTCGAGCAGATGGGCTGCCGCTACGTGCCGCTCACGGTCGCGTCGAAGGGCACGAGCCCGCGCGAGGATCTCGGCACGCTCGCCGCGCTGTATCGCCAGTACCGCGCGCTCAAGCCGCACCTCGTGTTCCACTACACGATCAAGCCGAACATCTACGGCTCCGTCGCCGCATGGCTCGCGCGCGTGCCGTCGATCGCGGTGACGACCGGGCTCGGCTACGTGTTCATCCAGAAGAGTCGCGCGGCGAGCATCGCGAAGCGGCTCTACCGCTTCGCGTTCCGCTTCCCGCGTGAAGTCTGGTTCCTGAACCGCGACGATCTCGCGACCTTCTCCGACGAACGGCTGCTCGCGCATCCGGACCGCGCGCGCCTGCTGCACGGCGAAGGCGTCGACCTCGAGCAGTTCGCGCCGGTGCCGCTGCCCGCGGGCGACGCGCCCGTCTTCATCCTGATCGGCCGGCTGCTGTGGGACAAGGGCGTGCGCGAGTATGTCGAGGCCGCCCGCGCGGTGCGTGCGCGCCATCCGCAAGCGCGCTTCCAGCTGCTCGGCCCGCTCGGCGTCGACAACCCGAGCGCGATCGGCCGCGCCGACGTCGACGCATGGGTGCGCGAAGGCGTCATCGAGTATCTCGGCGAAGCGCACGACGTGCGGCCGCACATCGCCGCGGCCGACTGCGTCGTGCTGCCGTCGTACCGCGAAGGCGTGCCGCGCACGCTGATGGAGGCATCCGCGATGGCCCGCCCGATCGTCGCGACCGACGTGCCGGGCTGCCGCGACGTCGTCGCCGACGGCGAGACAGGCCTGTTGTGCACCGTGCGCGACAGCGCGAGCCTCGCCGCACGCGTCACGCAGATGATCGAGCTCGGCGCCGCCGGACGCGCGGCGATGGGCGCGCGCGGCCGGCAGAAGGTGGTCGCCGAATTCGACGAACAGAAAGTCATCGAACGCTACACAATCACCATACGCGCCTTGACCGGCGTCAATCTCTGAAGGAGCGGAAAGCATGACAGCGAAAGGAACGATTCTCGTGACGGGTGGCGCCGGCTACATCGGCTCGCATACCGCCGTCGAGCTGCTCGATCACGGCTATGACGTCGTCATCGTCGACAATCTCGTCAACAGCAAGGCCGAATCGATCCGGCGCATCGAGCAGATCACCGGCAAGACGCCCGCGTTCCATCAGGTCGACGTATGCGACGAAACTGCGCTCGCGAAGGTATTCGACGCGCACCCGATCACCGGCACGATCCATTTCGCGGCGCTCAAGGCGGTCGGCGAATCGGTCGCGAAGCCGCTCGAGTACTACCAGAACAACATCGGCGGCCTGCTCACGGTGCTCAAGGTGATGCGCGAGCGTAACGTGCGGCAGTTCGTGTTCAGCTCGTCGGCGACCGTATACGGCGTGCCGGAACGCTCGCCGATCGACGAATCGTTCCCGCTGTCGGCGACCAACCCGTACGGCCAGTCGAAGCTGATCGCCGAACAGATCCTGCGCGATCTCGAAGTGTCGGATCCGACGTGGCGGATCGCGACGCTGCGCTACTTCAACCCGGTCGGCGCGCATGCGAGCGGGCAGATCGGCGAGGATCCGGCCGGCATCCCGAACAACCTGATGCCGTATGTCGCGCAGGTCGCGGTCGGCAAGCTCGAGAAGCTGCGCGTGTTCGGCTCCGACTACCCGACGCCGGACGGCACCGGCGTGCGCGACTACATTCACGTCGTCGATCTCGCGCAAGGGCACATCGCCGCGCTCGACGCGCTCGTGAAGCGCGACGCGAGCTTCGTCGTGAACCTCGGGACGGGCCAGGGCTACAGCGTGCTCGAAGTGGTGCGCGCGTTCGAGAAGGCGTCCGGCCGACCGGTGCCGTACGAACTCGTCGCGCGCCGCCCGGGCGACGTCGCCGAGTGCTACGCGAACCCGCAGGCGGCCGCCGACGTGATCGGCTGGCGCGCGAAATTCGGCCTCGACGAAATGTGTGCGGACCACTGGCGCTGGCAGGAGAACAACCCGCGCGGTTTTGTATAATCCGCTGTCCCATTTCCGAGCGATCCCATGCTCAGCTTCGCGTCCGGCTTCATCGTGTCCCTGCTCGTCACGCTGTTCATCGTGCGTTACGCGCATCTGCACGAGCGATTTTCGGTCGACAGCGACCTGGCCGGCGTGCAGAAATTCCACGTGCAGCCCGTGCCGCGCGTCGGGGGCGTCGGGATCCTGGCCGGGGTCGTCGCCGCGGCGCTGATTCTGATGGAGCGCTACCCGACGATCGCCGGCAGCGTGCTCGGCCTCGTCGGCTGCGGGATGCCGGCGTTCCTGTCCGGGCTCGTCGAGGACCTGACCAAGCGTGTGTCGCCGCGCGCGCGGCTGCTGTGCACGATGGCCGCGGCCGCGCTCGCGTTCTGGCTGTTGCAGATCGCCGTGACGCGCATCAGCGTGCCGCCGCTCGACTTCCTGCTCGGCTACGTCGCGATTTCGTTCGGCGTGACCGTGCTCGCGGTCGCGGCGCTCGCGAACGCGGTCAACATCATCGACGGCTTCAACGGGCTCGCGTCGATGGTCAGCTTCATGATGTTTGCATCGCTCGCGTACGTCGCGTTCCAGGTCGGCGACCCCGTGATCCTGTCCGCGTGCTTCATCATGATGGGCGCGGTGATCGGCTTCTTCGTGTGGAACTTCCCGGCCGGGCTGATCTTCCTCGGCGACGGCGGCGCGTACTTCATCGGTTTCATGCTCGCCGAACTCGCGATCATGCTGGTGATGCGGCACCGCGAGGTGTCCGCGTGGTATCCGGTGCTGCTGTTCATGTATCCGATCTTCGAGACCTGCTTCTCGATCTACCGGAAGAAGTTCATTCGCGGGATGTCGCCCGGCATTCCGGACGGCGTGCACCTGCACATGCTCGTCTACAAGCGCCTGATGCGCTGGGCCGTCGGCACGAAGCACGCGCACGACCTGACGCGGCGCAATTCGCTGACGTCGCCGTATCTGTGGCTGCTGTGCCTCGTTGCCGTGATTCCGGCGACGCTGTTCTGGCGGCACACGGTGCACCTTTTTGCGTTCGTCGTGCTGTTCGCGCTGACCTATGTGTGGCTGTATCTCAGCATCGTGCGGTTCAGGACGCCGCGGTGGATGGTGGTGCGCAAGCATCGGCGCACTCACTGAGCTGGCACCGGCATTCGAGACACAACAAAAAAGCGCCCGCGGGCGCTTTTTTGTTGCCGGTCCGGCCCGGCCCGCGACGCTGCGGGCCCGCGGACTTCACTCGTTCGACGCGGCGCGGTTCGGCACGCTCTGCAACACCGGTGCGATCGCCGACTGGTACTCGGGCACCCAGCGCCGCAGGTCGCGCCGCACTTCGTCGTCGCCGAGCACGCGATGCTGCATCAGCCACGGCAGCAGTTCGTCGAGCAGGTTGTCCGGCACTTCACGGGCCCGCGCGATCCGCAGCTTCGGATGCGGCGTGCGCGTCGTCGTTTCGTCATCGGCCAGCAGCTCCTCGTAGAGCTTCTCGCCCGGCCGCAGCCCGGTGAACTCGATGCGGATCTGCCCTTCGGAGAAACCGTACAGGCGGATCAGGTCGCGCGCGAGATCGACGATCTTGACCGGCTCGCCCATCTCGAGAATGAAGATCTCGCCGCCCCGCCCCATGCTCGATGCCTGCAGCACAAGTTGCGACGCTTCGGGAATCGTCATGAAGAAGCGCGTGATCTCCGGGTGCGTGACCGTCACCGGCCCGCCCTTCGCAATCTGCTGCTGAAACTTCGGAATCACGCTGCCCGCGCTGCCGAGCACGTTGCCGAAGCGCACCGTCTCGAACTGCGTGCGCTCGCTCGTCTGCTGCAGCGCCTGGCATGCCATCTCCGCGAGACGCTTGCTCGCCCCCATCACGTTGGTCGGGTTGACGGCCTTGTCGGTCGAGATCAGCACGAAGTGGCGCACGTCGTGACGGATCGCCGCGCGGGCGACCCGGTACGTGCCGAGCACGTTGTTGCGCAGCGCCTGCCAGGCATTCAGCTCTTCCATCAGCGGCACGTGCTTGTACGCCGCCGCATGGAATACGATGTGCGGCGCGTGGCGCGCCATCACCTGATCGAGCAGCAGCGAATCCTTCGCGTCGCCGATGATCGGCACGACGGGCTGGCCCGGGAAGCGCTCGCGCAACTCTTCGGTCAGCCGGTACATCGCATATTCGGACAGGTCGAACGCGACGAGCTGCGCGGGCACGAAGCGCAGGATCTGCCGGCACAGCTCGGAGCCGATCGAGCCGCCCGCGCCCGTCACCATCACGACACGGCCGCGCAGCAGCGCTTCGACGTGCGGCGTGTCGATCGTCACCGCGTCGCGTCCGAGCAGATCCTCGAGGTCGATGTTCCGGACCTGCGACAGGAAACCCTGCCCCGGCATCAGCGCCGTCAGCGACGGCAGCACCATCGCCTTCACGCCGGCCCGCACGCACAGCGTCGCGACCCGGCGCTGCGTCTCGACGGTGGCCGACGGAATCGCGATGATCGCGTATTCGACCTTCAGCGCATCGGTCCAGTGTTTCAGGTCGTTGAACGAACCGAGCACCTTGTAGCCATAGATCTCGCGCCCCTGTTTGGTCACGTCGTCGTCGAGCAGGCCGACGAGACGCCACTCACCCGAGCGCGACAGCTCGCGCGCGAGGCTCGCGCCGGCCGTGCCGGCGCCGAGCACGAGTATCGGCTTGCCCTGTCCGACGAGCCCGCCGTACAGGTAGAACTCCTTCGTCGCGCGGTACAACGCGCGCGCACCGCCCATGATCAGGAACAGCATCAGCGGTGACACCAGCAGCACCGAACGCGGAATGATCGGCGACGGCTGGAACATCACGGCGCCGATCATCACGATCACACCGCCGCCGACGACCGCCTTCGAGATGCGCATCAGGTCGGGCAGGCTCGCGAACACCCACAGGCCGCGATAGAGTCCGAACACGTGGAATGTCAGCCCGTAGACGGGCAATACCCAGACGAGTGCGGTCAACGCACCGCTCAGGAAATCAGGTGGAACGCTGCCGTTGAACCGGACGAGATAAGCGAACAGCCATGCCGCGACAACCGCCAGCAGGTCGAACAGGAAAGCACTGAATGACAGCCACGATGCTTTGGATCGCAACATCGGCGGGAGACCTCATGAATTGTTTTCGGCGGCCTTCTGAATCCGGCGCCAGTGCATGTCGATCACAAGTCCGATGCATGCCAGGACGCCGTACCAAGCGACAAACAGCAACCACTGCTGCAGTTGCTGACGGCCCAACGCCCACAGAGCAACGATTATGCCTGCGAGCATGATGAGGTACCAATAAATGGCGGTGCGTGCATGACCGATCCCGGAGCGCACCATCCTTTGATAATAATGCTCCCGGTGCGCTTGCCAGAACTTTTCTCCGCGTAACAAACGTCTCAGGAGTGTTACAGATGCGTCAGCGATAAAGGGCGCGAACACCATCGCCGGAAACCAGATCGGCCAGGCCCCGTGTCGCCAGCCCCAGTAGCCGAGCGCCCCCGCCATGAATCCGAGCGGAATGGAGCCCGCATCGCCGAGAAACAGCTTCGCCGGATGGAAATTCAGCAGCAGAAAGCCCAACGCGGCGCCCGCGATCGCGGCGCCACCGGCGACCAGATCCGGGGACGGATGCGCATCGGAGAGCGCGGCGACCGCATAGGCGCCGAAGCCGAACAGCGCCATGCCGCCGGCGAGGCCGTCCGCGCCGTCCATGAAGTTGTAGAGATTGGTCAGCCAGACCATCACGAAACCGACGCCTGCCAGGAGCCACCACGGAGCGGCGGCCGGATAAAGGACGATCAGCGCGACGACTGCCGCCAGGTGTGCGGCAAATCGCACCCGGGCCGGCAAGCCGCGCCGGTCGTCGATCTGCGACAGCGCGGCGAGCCCGGCCGCCGCGACGGCGATCAGCCACATCTGCGGCGCAAGGGCCAGCATCGCGACGACGCAGACGGGCACGATGCCCCATCCACCGACGCGCGGCGTCGGGCGCGTATGCATCGAACGGGCGTTCGGAATATCGGTCGCGAGCCGCCACGCGAGCCCGGTGGCGAGCAGCGCACGCAGGATCGTCGTCGAGGCAACGGCAGCGGCCAGCGCCACCGCGGCCGCGGTGAGCCACGTAGTAATCGCGAGATGCATGTTGCCTATTTCTGGTTGTCGCGCGAACGATACCACGCGGCGGTCGCTTCGAGGCCCTGCCGCGTCGTGTGGCGAGGATGCCAGTCCAGCACCCGCTTCACGCGGCCGGCGTCGAGCTGCAGGCTGCCCGTCAGGCGATCCACGGCGGCGCCGCGGCCGGTCAGCCGGCCGAGCGCGCGCAGCGCGCCGACCGGCACCGGAAACAGCCGCGCCGGCTTGCCGAGCGCGTCGCCGACCATGCGCAGCAGGCCGGCGACCGACGGCGCATCGTCGTCCGCGACATGAAAGCACTCGCCCGCAGCGCGCGGATCGAGCGCGCACGACAGCAGCACATCCGCGAGGTTGTCGACGTAGATGAGGCTGCGGCGGGCCGTGGCGGCAGCGAGCGGAAGCGGCATCCCGCGCGACACCGCATCCATCATCCGCAGGAAGTTCGCGCGCACGTCCGGGCCGTAGACGAGCGGCGGACGGACGATCACGATATCGAGCCCGGCCTGTACGCCGAATTGCGCGAGCTGCTGCTCCGCGCGCAGTTTCGAGCGCCCGTACGGATCCTGCGGAACCGGGGTGGCATTCTCCGCGAGCGGTACGCCGCCATCGCCTTCGCCAACCGCCTTGATGCTGCTTGCGAACACGAAGCGGCGCGCGCCATGCGCGCGTGCGGCTTCGGCGACGCGCAGCGTGCCCGCAACGTTGGTCGCGTCGAACGCGGCAGCCGGATCGGGCGACTCGTCGCGCATCACGTGCACGCGCGCGGCAAGGTGGATCACGCAATCGGCTTCGAGGCCGGCCGGCCATGCGTCGGAGAGCCCGGCGAAATCGGGCGCGTCATGCACCCATTCGCGAACACCGTCGACGCATCCGCCGGGACGGCGCACCAGCGCCGTGACCGTGTGCCCTGCCGCGAGCGCCAGCCGGCAGACTGCACGACCGACGAAGCCGTTCGCGCCTGTCACGATGATGCGGGTCACCACAGCCTCCAGCCGAAGCGATTGTAGAACTTGAACGCCGACGCCGCGAACATGCGGATGTGTGCGAAGCCTTTGCGGGACGCGCCGCCGCCGTGATGGATCACGCGTACGGAGGGGACATAGGCGACGCGGGCGACATCATGGCTGCGCAGGCTCAGATCGTAATCCTCGAAATACAGGAAGTAGCGCGGATCGAAGCCGCCGAGCTGCTTCAGGACGTCGGTGCGGAACAGCATGAAGCAGCCGCTGACGATGGGGGGATCCCACAGGATGTCATGGCCGTTGATCTGATCCTGCATTTCGTAGCGCGCAAGGCGGCGTGCGAACAAGCGCCGCGCGCCGGCGGGCAGGAATCCGCGCACGAACAGGTCGAGCACGGCGGGAAAGCGCCGGCAGAGAAACTGCTGATGTCCGTCGTCGTCACCGATCCAGGGGGTCAGCAAACCGAGCGCCGGTTCGGCGTTGAAAGCCTCCAGCGCAGCCGACAGCGCGTCCCGATCGAGATCGATATCCGGATTCAGCACCAGATGGAAGCGGCTGGCCGCTCGCTCGATCGCGAGATTGTGGCCGCGGCCGTAGCCGACGTTCCCGTGGCCCGACACGACTTCCCAGTCGATGCCACGCGAGGAAAGTGCGTCGAGCATCGCCGGCGTGGCGGGCAGGCCGCCGTTGTCGATCAGGTAGAGCTTGACCGGCAGATCCGGCTGCGCGGCGCGCAGCCGCTCGCAGGCGGCAGCAAGGCTCGTCAGCGTCTGCCCGAGCTGGACGAGATCGGGCCGGTAGACGACGATCGACACCGACAGATGGTTCAGTTCGAAACGAATCACACTCGAAGTCTCAAAGGCGGGAATGTGCGCGGCAGGCGCGCAGCGCGCGGCCGGCGTCCGATCATCGCGAGCCCCGCGTCATGCGACGCAGCAGCCCGCGCAGATTGCGGCGCCACGCAGCCTGAGTCGACATCATCGGTCTCAGGAACGGGATCCGGACAAGCAGGTTGCGCGCGGCACGTCTCGATAAGTAGACGATCGCATGCCGGCGCGCCTGCTCCTCCGCCATGTCCATCACGTCGAACGGACTCAGCGTGACGCGCATCGCGCGCTGCCGCTCGACCGCTTGCGCGTATGCGTGATGCAGCCTGGCCTGCCGCGTCAGCGCGACCTCGCTCGACATGGGCGTGCGATACCGCGACGTGACCCGCATCACCGACGTGAAGTCGGTCGCGCAGGAGTAGCGTACCCACAGCACCCAATCCTCGAGTTGATCGAGATCCTCGTCGAATCCGCCGAATTCCGCGTAGAGACTGCGATGAAACAGCACGGCCTGGATCGGCGCGAGATTCTCCTGCCACATCGACAGTCGGGAATACGGCCGGTACATGACCATCGCGGCCGCTTCACGATACTCGGCAACGTCGTCCGATAATTGCACGAATGTCGTCGGAATCTCGTGGGACGCACCATAGACGGCGCGATTCGCGCCCGCTCGCGCGACCTGCATCAGCGTCTCGACGTGGTCGGCGTAGAACTGGTCGTCGTCGTCCAGAAAACCCAGCCAATCGCCGGTGGCCAGCGCAAGACCGCGATTGCCTGCCGCGCTTCGCCCGACGGAATCTCCCGTGGCGACATAACGGACGTTCAGGCGGCCGGCGAACTCTCGTTCGATCATCGCCGCGCTGTTTGCCGGACCGTCTTCGACGACGACGACTTCGATGCGAGGATAGGTCTGGTTCAGCAGCGACGTCAGCGCTTCACGCAGCAGGGCAGGCCTGCGATGCGTGCGCACGACAATCGACACGAGCGGCAACGCCGCCGGATCGGGCTCGTCGGTTTCAAACGCGAAGAATGCGCCGTCGCGCCTGTCGCCATATCCCCAAAAGCGAAAATCCGGCCGAAACCCGGCGCTGCGAAACGGTTTTCCGGTGCGACGGAAATACCACATCGTTCGCAGATACCGATACAGGATCGAGACACACTGACGCCGTGCCCGCACAACGCGCGGCGGCCGCGCGAACTCGACCAGCCAGCAGCCGAGGCCGCGCAACACGTCGAACCATGACCCGAAACGCGTGCGCAGTTGCAACGACGCCTGTATTCCCCCGACCAGCTGAAGCGGCTTGACCTCCCCCGGCGTCGCATACGTACGATGCACGGCAACCGCCTTCGGCACGTAGGACAAAGTCCAGCCGGCCGCTCGCAGCCGCCACGACAGGTCGACATCCTCGCCGTACATGAAAATGCGCGGCTCGAAACCGCCCGCCTGTGCGTAGGCCTCGCGTCGAAACACGACCGCCGCCCCCGTCATCCAGTCGGTACGGAGCGTGACGGGATCGTAAAGCTTCGGATGCTCGTACGGCAGTTGCCGCAACTCCCATGCGGCAACGTCGTCCCGGGCGGCTGCGATGGCCTCCGTCAGAACGAATATCGCAGTCGAATGCAGGCAGACATCGGGGTTCAGCACGAAGAAGAACGGAGCGTCACCCATCTCGAAGGTGGCGTTGTGCGCTGCGCCGAACCCGACATTGCCGGGCGAATGGCTGACCGAAACGTCGAACGGCCAGGATGCGGCGGAACGCACGAAACGATCCCAGCGACCTGCATCGCCAGGGTCGTTGTTGCGCAGCCAGACCCGCAACTGCACGTCCGGACAGGACACTTGAGCGGCAAGACTTTCGAGAAGCGCGGACAGCGTGTCCTCGGCTTCCCGATAGACGACAATGGAGATGTCAAACCGCATCTGCGTTCCTGCCATCGAGAACGATCACGAACACCGTCATGGCACTCGAATCAGCCCAAGCGCCGGACGATTCTCCGCGCGACAAGTCGCGAATTGTCGTAAGCCATGCGCACAACCCGATACACGCGCGGATGCCTGATGAAGAATCGTCGCAGCGGATCGAGCTGGGAACTGCCCCGCAGCACGGCGATGTCGCACTCCAGCTTGCGAATCCAGTTGCGCTGATCGATCAGCATCTTGATCGTGCCCGGCGGGAATACATGGTACTGCTCGTTGTGCTTCGCGAGGATCTTGCTGTAATCGCGGCTCCACTCTTCCTGCGAATGCCCCGAGAACGACGACTCGCCGGTGCGCCACTTCCGGTAGATGCCGGTGATTTCCGGGCTGCTCTCGACGCCGCACAGAAACACGGTCCGCATTTCGAAATCCCAATCCTCCGCCGTGTCGAGCGACTCGTCGAACCGGATGCCCAGGTCCTGAAACGCGACGCGCGGAAATGCGAGGGAGAACGTCGGCGAATAGTTCTGGGACAGATGGTCGTAGAACTCGAACTTCGACGGATACGGCGTCGTGATCGACGAAACCGTCCGGTAGGCCAGCGCACCGTCGGGCCGCTTGCCGGTGGAAACGATGTCCTGTTCCGCGGCGGTCGCGCGCAATACGCGCCCCGATGCATTCTCTTCCAGCTTCCGGAACGTCTCGACCCAATGGGCGAACACCAGTTCGTCGTCGTCGAGAATCGCGATGTATCGACCCTTCGCCGCCATGAACCCGTCGTTGAGCGGTGACGAACGCCCGGCGCGTTCGCACTGGATCACGCGCACCCGCACCCGGATGGATTCCGGCAGATCCTCCACGATCCGCTTGACTGCGAACAGCGGCTCTTCCTCGACCTTGTGCGCCATCACCAGGACTTCGAAATCCTGGCAGGTCTGCGCGGTCAGGCAAAGCAGGACATCGCGAAGGTTGCCCAATCGCTTGCCCTGCGTGCGCGTGACGATCGACAGGAACGGCTGCTGCGCCCGCTGTTCCGCCAGCAACTGGACCGCGTCGTGCCGTGCGCCGGGCAAATAGGCGCGCACGAACTCGTTGACGGTACCGAAGCCATCGGCAGAGCCGCGGATCTGCCACAGGTAGCGCGATACCGGCGTGTGCCCGGTCAGCATCGGATGTGCACGCGGAAACGCCTGATCGCTCGCCTCCATGAAGTAGTCCCGAGCGCCGACTTCGTGCCAGCCGGCGCGCTTGGCCATGCGCGCGAGCAGCTGGTCGGTATGGTGAATCACGTGCGTGTGGTCGAGCAGGCCCGCGACCGTGTAGTCCCAGTGGCCCGTCAGCAGCTTGATGCCGAGATCGCGGTGGCCCGCATTCGGCACGGCGACGACGAGCAGGATCGCGTGACTGTCGGCATACGCGCGCAGACGCTCGAGGAGCGCCGGTCCGTTCGTAATGTGCTCGAGCGTGTCGATGACGGAAATCGACGTCACGCGACGGCCCGCTACCACGGTTTCGATTTGCGCGAACGCGTCGTCCAGACGCTGCAGGTCGACTTGCCCCGTTGCGAACCCGCGCGACTGGATGTTCTGCAGCGCATCGCCATCCGTATCGAAGCCGACATACGTCAGTCCCAGGTCACGGACAGGCTCCGCAATCGCCCCGTAACCGCAGCCGATATCCAGATGCAGGCCATCACGCGCACCGAATTCCGCAATCAGCGCGACCACATTGCTGTACACCGAATTCTCGCGGTAGCCGAATTGATAAGTTGCCGATTTCATGATTTAGAACCGATGTTTCGCGTAATTTCCGTCGATGAACTGCGCCACGCGGTGGTCGGGATCGATCGGCGCCGGCAATTTGCCGGAATTCTTGAGGTCGCGGTATTTCTGCGCGGCTTTCTTTTCGGCGTCGCTGCCGTGAGCGAGCAACTGGCGCTCGATGCGATCCGCCAGCGCGCCGTTCGAATATTTGTGGGCGAGGATCATTGCAGCCTCGGCCGAGTAATACTCTTCCGCGCCGCCGACGATCCACTTGCCTGCGGTCGACAACCGCTTGTCGTGAAAGAGCGCGGCGGACGGCTGGAAGATCACCTTGTAGCCCGCCACCCGAACCCGCCACGAGAAGTCGACGTCGTCGCAATAGAGGAAGAACGATTCCGAATCGAACCCGTTCACCTCTTTTGCCACTGCGGCCGAGACGAGCGCGCAAGCGGTCGCCGCCCAGCTCGTCTCACCGGTCGTCGGATCGTAGTCCTTCGGGTGCTCGATCGGGATCTGTCTCGCTTCGACGATCCCCACGCCCGGCTTGCGCATCGGCCGCACCAGTTCGATGAACATGTTGGGCGCCATCAGTGCGTCCGGATTCAGGATCAGCACCAGATCAGTATTCAGGTCCGCCAGCAAGCGGTTATGACCTGCGGCGGACCCGAGATTGGCGTCGAAAAACGTGTAGTCGATACGACCGATGCCTTGCGGGCGATACTTGATGGCGCGCGCCTCGATCACTTCGGCCGTAAACACCGGATTCGGCGAGCAATCGCCGATCGCGACTTCCACCGATGACAGGACACCCGCACCGATGGCGAGATCCGCCGCGCGCGCAATGCTTTCGAGCGCGCTATCGATGTGTTCCTGGGTGTTGTTGTACAGAATCGACTGAATCCGCAGTGATGCGGGTCCGGTAACTGTCGTATCGTGCAGTGGCACTCGTAACCTCTACGATTGAATTAGTCTTTGCGATCGAGCTCTTGCGCGATCCAGCCCTGCAGCTGGCGAACGCCTGCTTCCAGCGACCATTGAGGCTTCCACGCAAGGTTCGCGAGCGAGACATCGATGTCGCACGCGGCATGGCGCACGTCACCGTCTCGGAACGCGCCGGTCACCGTCGGCGCAGGCGCGCCGTAGTAGTCGGCGACGGTCTGCGCCATTTGCAGGATGCTGGTCGCCGTCCCCGAACCGATATCGAAGAACGAAAGCGTCTCCGGCTCGCGCGCCAGGCCCGCAGCGATCGCATCCGCGACGTCTTCGATGCTCACGAAGTCGCGCGTGACATTGCCGTCTTCGTACAGCGGGATGACCTTCTTTTCACGCGCCAGTCGGGAGAAAAGCGCGACGATGCCCGTATACGAATTGGTGAGCGACTGCCCCGGCCCGTAGACATTCTGCAAGCGCAGAATCGACAGCGGCACCTTCGTCGCGAGCGCCCACGCACGCAGCACCTGCTCCTGCGCGAGCTTGGTCGCACCGTACACGCTCGTCGGCCGCGGCTCCGTGCGATCGGCACGCGACGGCAGCATCGTCATTCCCGGGAAATCCCATTGCGCGCTTTCGAGTTGAGCGCGTCCGCGCTGGCCGGGGTAGACGACCGTGCCGTCCGGCCGCTGCCATGCGCCTTCACCGTAAACGGCGCGGCTGCTCGTCAGCAGGATGTGCTGAACCGTGACGCCATGCTTCATCAGCGCGTCGGTCATCCGCGTCGTGCCCACGACGTTGACGAGCGCATGTCGGCTCGCCTCGGTCAGCGATTGCCCCGTGCCGGTTTCCGCCGCGAGGTGGACGATGACGTCGGGCTGGAAATCACCGAGGAGCGCGTCCCACGCGTCGGCGTCGGTGACGTCCGCCACGACGAGTTCGGCCCGCTCATGGAGTGCACTCGGCCGCACCGCACGCTCGTGGATCTGCGGATGCAGATTGTCCATCACGACATAGCGGCTCGCACGCTGCGCCAGCCGCTGCGAAATCGCACAGCCGATGAATCCCGCACCACCGGTGACGAGAATCTTCTTTCCATCGACCCAGCTTGCCTTTACGTCGCTCATTGCCTTTCCTCTTTCTTCAAATTCAATCCAGCCAAAACGAACTGCCAACCACGTCCTGGTCCCCAATCCTTGAGATCGAGCGCGCGCTTTTCAACCAGATGCCAACTGAACCACGCGCAAATAAACGTGAAAAATACCGACGCGGCCAGAAACACCGCGAACCCGTACCGGTAGACGCCTGCATACGCGAGCAATTGCTGAACCAGGAACCCGAACACGTAGATTCCGTACGAGTAGTCGTTCTTCGCGCCGATGCGGCGCGCCCAGCCAGGCAACCGGCAGGCGAGCCACAGGATCGCGTACACCATTGCCGGATAGCCCAGCAGAAAATAGCCGCCCTTGAACAGGCTGAGCAGATAGACGCCGATCGCGAAAACACCCAGCTTGTCGGTAATCGGGAGCTGCTTCGAATAAGCCGCCGCGCACGACCCCATCAGGAAGATCGCGCCGTATTGAACGACGTGAGGATCGTCGAGCCACGGCACGAGCTTCCCCGGGTACGCGGGGTTGACGGTCTGAAGCGCCAGCAGCATCCATGCCGCGACCGTGATGCCGAGCAGGACCCGCCGATGCCCGGAAAGCAGGCCGAACACCGCGAAAATGCCCACCATCACGTAGCACTGCGCCTCATAGATCAGCGTCCAGATCGATCCGTTGAACACGCTCGCCGACACCGACTTGCCGTAAGGCGTCGTATCGCGCAGCAGGCTGTTGATACCGTACTGGCCGATCCACAGGTTCCAGTTGTTCACCACGTATCCGAGCGGGCCGCCGATCACGGTATTCCAGTACCCATGCAGCGTACCCGCGTCCAGATAATGGATCACGGGTCCCACGCCAAACGCGGTAATCACGAGCACCGTCCAGTACGCCGGGAAAATGCGCACGCATCGGCGCCATGCAAACTGCAGCAGGTCGGCCCGCATGCCGCTCTTGGCGATCAGGAAACCGCTGATCGCAAAGAAGCCCGACACGCAGATCCCGCCCATCGAATCCTGGTCCAGCGTCAGATGCCACATCGGATCGCGCCCGAATCCACCCAGCGGAAACGCGTGGTCCCACAGCACCATCGTCGCGAAGAAGAGGCGGAGCAGACCGAACCCGTTGTCATGACTCGACAGGCGATCGTTCGGCATCTTGACGGTTACGTCCTTCGCAGCGTGCGCGGCGCCCTTGGTGCGGGCCGACGCGGTCAGGTCCAGTCCGCCGGTAACCGTCGCCGGGATATCAGAGCGCATTGCTCGCCCCCGTGTCGTGAACAACGTGCCGCTCCAAAGCGACCTCCTGCATCGGAATGCCGATCAGCCCAGTGCTGACGCTCGTCGAATGGGACTTGAGCATGATCGCGTCATGCACCCACTGGTGGATGACATGTTCGCTCTGCGTGCCGTCCGCAATGGCGACCGTGATCGAATAATCGCCCACCGGCAGAATCGGCATCCGGAATACGAATTTCGCCGTAAAGGTTTCGTCCGCGCCCGTGACAAACGGTTCGTTGTGCGTCGTCACGAACGTATTGTCGCCGAACAGGTTCTGCCCGAGCCGGTCGCGCACGATGAAGCCGACAATCGGACGGGAGAGTGCCTGCGACGCCTTCACCACGACACGAATGCACACGATTTCGCCGCCGACCACCCAGTTGATCCGGGCCCCGTCCTGATCTTCGACGCACGCGTATTCGACCGCCGCGCCGCCGAGGCCGAAATGCCGCGAATCGGGCTTGAATTCGAACACTTCGACGTCGTTTCTCAGCTTCGACGCATTGATGACCTGGGCGCGCTGATCGCGGACGTCGCTTTCCGCGATCGTGCGCACGAAGTTGCTGCGCCCGGCCGGCTTGCTGCCTTGCTTGCCGGACGCGCGATGCTGCTCGTCGTAGAACGCTTCGAGGTACGATTCGCACACTTCCTTCGCAGGCCCGATCTCGCGAACGACGCCCCGATCCAGCCACACGACCCGGCTGCACAGATTGACGACCGCATTCGTATCGTGGCTCACGAACAGGACTGTCCCCCGCTCCATGAACTCGCGAAGGAAGCGCATGCACTTCTGGGTGAAGAACGCATCGCCCACCGCCAGCGCCTCGTCGATTACCAGCACGTCTGCGTCGACGTGGGCGATGACGGCGAACGCAAGCCGCACGTACATGCCGCTCGAGTAGGTCTTCACCGGCTGATCGACGAAGTCGCCGATGTCCGCGAACGCGAAGATCTTGTCGAGGCGCTCTTCGATCTGCGCGCGCGACAACCCGAGCAACGCCGCGTTCATGAACACGTTTTCGCGCCCGGTGAATTCCGGATTGAACCCGGCGCCGAGCTCCAGCAGCGCTGCCATGCGCCCCTTGAGCGCCACCTGCCCGCTCGACGGCGTCAGGGTGCCGCAAATGATCTGCAGCAGCGTCGATTTCCCCGAGCCATTGCGTCCGATGATGCCGATCGTCTCACCCTTGCGCACCTGAAACGACACGTGCTGCAACGCGTGGAATTCCGCGGCATCGCTGCCCGCCAGCAGACGCTGCGGGACCAGCTTCCCGAAGCGCGCCATGCGATGACGCATGGCGGCCTTGAGCCGGTCAGCCGGCTTCCCGAAAACACGAAAGTGCTTGCTGACGTCGTCGACATTGATCACGAGCGAATCAGAGGACATCCGCAAACCCCTTCCGCATCATCTGAAAATACTTGTAGCCCAGGGATGCGACGGCAATACCGCCCAGAAGCGCGAGGCCAAGCGCACCGAAATCCGGCAAATGTCCCTCCAGGAGGATCGCCCGCGCCTGTTCGATGAACAGCGTCAGCGGATTGAGCTCCAGCCAGATCCGATATTTCTCGGGCAGCGATGAAGCGGGGTAGAACACGGGAGAAAGAAACATCAGCACCGTCATCAGAAGACCGGTGATCTGCCCGACGTCGCGGACGAACACCCCGGTAGCCGACAGGAACCACGCGACGCCGAGCGACATCAGCATCAGCGGCAGCAAGATGACCGGCAGGAACAGCACCGTCGCGAAGATGAAATGCTTGAACAGCAAAAAGCCCAGCAGCAGCACGACCATGCTGACGAGCGCATGAAAGCACGCGGACAGCAACGCGACGACGGGGAGTATTTCCAGCGGAAACACGATTTTCTTCACGTAGCTCGGATTGTTCAGTATCAGGGTCGGCGCCCGGTTCGCGCACTCGGCAAACAAGCCGTGAATCGTCATCCCCACGAACAGCATCATCGCGAACTGCGCGCGGCCCTGATCCTCCGCACCGCCACCCCAGCGCGACTTGAACACGAACGAGAACACGAACGAATACACCGCAAGCATCAGCAGCGGGTTGAAGAACGACCACGCAAGGCCGAACATCGAGCCTTTGTATCGCCCGACCACTTCCCGCTTCGTCATCTGCCAGATGAGCGACGCATTTCCCACAAACGTATGTAACAGCGCCTGGGGTGTAGAGATGAAGGCACGAATTATTGACATTGCCTGATACAGAATTACCGCGCTTGACTTATTGGGAAAGCAGATCTTTGACGCACAGATCGACGGCCGTGCGCCAGTCGGGGAGTTCGACGCCAAAACGCGCGTTGAGCGCGGCGTTCGACAGCACCGAGTTCACCGGGCGTTTCGCGGGAAGCGGATAGGCGCTCGTCGGGATCGGTGCAATCTGCTCCACTGCCAGCGGCGCGGCGTCCGGCGCCGCACGCCATGACGCAACGACAGCCTCGGCAAACCCGTGCCAGGAAGTCTGGCCTGCCGACGTCATGTGATAGAGGCCGGATTCGAAGGCCCCGGCCTTGCGTTCGCGCATCGCGGCGGCCAGCGCCTGCGCGGTGCCGTCGGCGATCGAGCGCGCCCACGTGGGTGCGCCGTATTGGTCGGCCACCACCTTCATCTCCTTGCGCTCTTTCGCAAGCCGAAGCATCGTGCGCAGGAAATTCTTGCCGCGCGCAGCGAACACCCACGTCGTGCGGAACATGAGCCAGTCACCGCCCGCCTGCGCGACCGCCAGTTCGCCACCGAGCTTGGTCGCGCCATAAGCGTTCACCGGGCAGGTCGGATCCGATTCGACATACGGAGCGGTCTTGGTCCCGTCGAACACGTAGTCGGTCGAATAGTGAACGAACAGCCCGCCCGCGCGCCGAGTCGCCTCAGCCAGCACGCCGACGGCTTCCGCGTTGACCGTATTCGCCGTGGCGGCATCCGTTTCCGCCGCATCGACGGCGGTGTATGCCGCGGCGTTGACGACGGCGTCCGGCCTGATTTCGTCGATGACGCGCGCGAGCGTATCCGGGCGCGTCAGATCCGCCCCTTCGCGCGTCAGCGCAATGACGTTCCCCAGCACCGACAGGCTTCGGGTCAATTCCCAACCGACCTGCCCGTTCGCCCCCGTCACGATGATCTTCATGCGTAGACCTCGGCTTCGCTCAGTCGCTTGCCGGCCGCGTCCTTCGCGGCAAGCAGCGGCTCGAAATCGATCGGCCAGTCGATGCCGATTTCCGCGTCGTTCCACACGATGCTGCGCTCGAATTCCGGAAACCAGTAGTCGGTCGTCTTGTACAGGAACTGCGCGGCCTCCGACAGCACGACGAAGCCATGCGCGAAGCCCGGCGGCACCCACAGCTGCCGGTGATTGTCGTTCGACAGCACGACGCCGACCCACTTGCCGAAGTTCGGCGAGCGCTTGCGAACGTCGACGGCGACGTCGAACACTTCACCCTCGACGACCCGCACCAGCTTGCCCTGCGCGTGCTGGATCTGATAATGCAGCCCGCGCAGCACGCCTTTCGACGAGCGCGAATGGTTGTCCTGCACGAACTCGACGCCGGGCTCGACCTGCTCGGCGAATTCACGCGCATTGAAGCTCTCATAGAAGAATCCGCGTGCGTCGCCGAACACCTTCGGCTCGATGATCTTGACTTCAGGCAATGCGGTTGCCGTTACTTGGATGGCCATGCGACTTGATCCGTGAGAATGTTCATGAGGTATTGTCCGTACGCGTTTTTCGCGAGCGGTTGCGCAAGCTTCAGCACTTGCTCCGCATCGATCCAGTGCCGGCGATAGGCGATTTCCTCCGGACACGCCACGACGAGCCCCTGCCGCTTCTGCAGCGTTGCGATGAAGCTCGCCGCCTCGATCAGCGAATCGTGCGTACCGGTATCGAGCCATGCATAGCCGCGCCCCATGATCTCGACATTGAGCGCGCCGTCCGCGAGATACCGCGAGTTGACGTCGGTGATTTCCAGCTCGCCGCGCGGCGACGGCTTGATGTCGGCCGCGATGTCGCACACGCGGTTGTCGTAGAAGTACAGGCCCGTGACCGCATAGTTCGAACGCGGCTTCGCGGGCTTCTCTTCGATCGACAGCGCACGGAACGACTGGTCGAACTCGACGACGCCGTAACGCTCCGGGTCGTGCACATGGTAGGCAAACACGGTCGCGCCGGCTTCCTGCGCATGCGCGCGCTCGAGCTGCTTCGCCAGATCGTGCCCGTAGAAGATGTTGTCGCCGAGGATCAGCGCGGACGGATCGTTGCCGACGAAGTCCTTGCCGATGATGAACGCCTGCGCGAGCCCGTCGGGCGACGGCTGCACCGCGTATTGAATGTTCATCCCCCACTGGCTGCCGTCGCCGAGCATCGTCTCGAAACGCGGCGTGTCCTGCGGCGTCGAGATGATCAGCACGTCGCGAATACCCGCGACCATCAGCGTCGACAGCGGATAGTAGATCATCGGCTTGTCGTACACGGGCAGCAGCTGCTTCGAGACGACGTGCGTGATCGGATAGAGGCGCGTGCCCGAACCGCCGGCCAGAATGATGCCTTTACGTGCCATCGCTTGAGTCCTCAAGTGCGTTCCGCGTAGTTCGTCTCGACCCACTTGCGGTATTCGCCGGACGCCACCTCGTCGACCCACGGCTGGTTGTCGAGATACCAGTCAACCGTCTTCGCAAGCCCCGTCTCGAAGGTTTCCGCAGGCTTCCAGCCGAGCTCGCGCTCGAGCTTGCGCGCATCGATCGCGTAGCGGCGGTCGTGGCCCGGACGATCCTTCACGTACGTGATCTGGTCGCGGTACGAACCCGCCGCCTTCGGCCGAGCGCGGTCGAGCAGGTCGCACAGCGTATGCACGACGTCGAGGTTCTTCTTTTCGTTCCAGCCGCCGATGTTGTACGTCTCGCCCGGCACGCCGCGTGCGAGCACTTCGCGGATCGCGCTGCAGTGATCGCCGACGTAGAGCCAGTCGCGTACATTCTGGCCGTCGCCGTACACCGGCAGCGGCTTGCCGCCCAGCGCGTTCGCGATTATCAGCGGAATCAGCTTCTCGGGGAACTGGTACGGGCCATAGTTGTTCGAACAGTTCGTCGTCAGCGTCGGCAGGCCATATGTGTGATGATAGGCACGCACCAGATGATCGGAGCCGGCCTTCGTCGCGGAATACGGGCTGTTCGGCGCGTAAGGCGTGGTTTCGGAGAACTGTGGATCTGTGGCGGACAGCGAGCCGAACACTTCATCGGTCGACACGTGCAGGAAGCGGAACGCAGCCTTGTCGGCGTCGTTCAGGCCGTTCCAGTAGTTGCGCGCAGCTTCGAGCAGCGTGAACGTGCCGACGACGTTGGTCTGCACGAAATCAGCCGGGCCGTGGATCGAGCGATCGACGTGACTTTCGGCCGCGAAGTGCAGCACCGCACGCGGCTTGTGCTCGGCGAACAGAGCATCGAGCGCGGTGCGATCACAGATGTCGACGCGCTTGAACACATGCTTCGGATTCCCTTCCAGCGACTGCAGCGTACGGAGGTTGCCTGCGTAGGTCAGCTTGTCGACGTTGAGTACCGCCTCGTCGGATTGACCCAGCCAGTCGAGTACAAAATTGGCACCGATAAAACCTGCACCGCCGGTCACCAGAATCATGAAGCTCCCTCTAGTAAAGTGCGGCAAGCACCAGATGGTGCTTGCCGCATCGAATGTCCACGTGGCGGTCGAGCCACGACAGGCCCGGCATTCTAACCGGTCACCATGACTACCAAAGTCATGAAATGCTAATTTTGGGGGGGAAATGTCAATTATAGGAAGCTGCCAAGTGCAAAAGCCATGCCGCTAACAACTTGAAACAGCGCTCCGAACCCGCCCAGCCGAGAAAAATACGCATCAAATCAATGCATTAGACCAAATTGGCCGCAGCACCCGCTCAGTTGTACCGATCGCCCCACCCCATCAGGATTTGTCACAACCCGACCCTCATGACCCATCCCCCCATCGCCATCGGCGACATCCAAGGCTGTCATTCCGCCTTCAAGTCCCTCACCGAAAAGCTTGCATTGCCGGCCGACGCGCCACTCTGGATCGCCGGCGACGTCGTCAACCGCGGCCCCGCGTCGCTCGCGTCGTTGCGCGCGCTCGTCGAACTCGGCCCGCGCGCGACCGTCGTGCTCGGCAATCACGATCTCCACCTGCTCGCCGTCGCAGCCGGCATCCGCACCGAGCGCCCCGGCGACACGATCGGCGAAATCCTCGACGCGCCGGACGCCGACGCGCTGCTCGAGTGGGTGCGCCACCGTCCGTTCGCCCATTTCGAGCACGGGATGCTGCTCGTCCACGCGGGCGTGCTGCCGCAATGGGACGCGACGCTCGCGCTGGAACTCGCCGACGAACTGCAGCGCGCGCTGCGCGCGCCCGACTGGCGCGACACGCTGTCGCACCTGTACGGCAACGAGCCGAACCAGTGGCATCCGAACCTGAAAAAGCGCGACCGGATGCGGGTCGCGTTCAACGCGTTCACGCGCATCCGCTTCTGCACGCCCGACGGCGCGATGGAGTTCCGCACGAACGGCGGCCCCGACAGCGCGCCGCCCGGCTACCTGCCGTGGTTCGACGTGCCCGGGCGCCGCACGTCGGACGTGACGGTCGTGTTCGGGCACTGGGCCGCGCTCGGCCTGATGCTGCGCGACGATGTCGTCGCGCTCGATTCGGGATGTGTGTGGGGAAATCAGTTGTCGGCGGTGTGCCTGACGGCCGATCCGGCCAGACGCACGGTCACGCAGGTGCAGTGCGAAGCATGCCGCACGCCCGGTGAATGAGCGCGCGGCCATAACAACCATGACGACCATGACGGAGCCGGCCCCGGCCCCGCGCGAGTTGCGTCAACCTTCGCGGCCCGGCACCGGATGGTCGGCCGCGCCGTCCTCCGGCACGCCGACTTCCGTCGCCGGATAGGCATCCTTCGCGAGCTGGGCGAGCGCGTCGGCCGTCGGCCGGCCGACGCTCGCCTGCAGCGACACGAGCGCCGCCGCGATCGACTCGCGCGCGGCCGCCGACGTCGCGCGCCGGTCGCCGCCCGGCTGGATCGGATCGCACACATACAGGTGCGCGACGAACGGCCCGCCGCGCAGCACCATGTCGAGCGACTTGCCGAGCGACAGTTCGCCGATGTACGCGGGCGACACCGACTGGCGGCCCTGCGCATCCTCGTACATCAGGCAGACCGGCTGCACCGCGCAACCGGCGGATACCGCGGCCTGGAACAGGTTCGCGTGGAATGGCAGCAGGTCCTGGCCGTCGGACGTCGTGCCTTCCGGAAACACGCACATCAGCCCGCCGTTGCGCAGGCGGTCGGCCATCTCGTGCATGATCCGCATCGCCTCAGTGCGCTTCTCGCGCTGCAGGAACACGGTGTCGAGCCGCTCCGCGAGCCAGCCGACGATCGGCCACTGGCGCACTTCCGCCTTCGACACGAACGGCGTCGGCCGCCACGCGTTGATCGTGTAGATGTCGAGCCACGACACGTGGTTGCCGACGACGAGCGCGCTCGCGTCGAGCCGCGCGCCGTCGTTGTGCACGACGAGGCGCATCCCGCAGATCCGCAGCAGCTTGAGCGACCAGCGTCGCGTCATCTCGACGCGGCGGTCCGGCAACACGTGCCGGAAGCGCAGCGCGACGATCGCCATCCCGCGCAGCAGGTGAAAGACAAGGCGCAGCTTGCGAAGGGCTGTCATGGCGCGGATCCGGCGGCGTCAGTTGCGCTCGAACGCGACCTGCCCGGCGACGAGCGTCGCGCGCACAGCGGCCGGCAGTTCGTAGCCGAGAAACGGCGAGTTGTGGCCCTGGCTCTTCAGTGCACGCGGCTCGACGCGCCAGTGCGCGCGCGGGTCGAACACGCACAGGTCGGCTGCGCCGCCTTCCGTCACGCGCCCGGCCGGCAGCTTCAGCACGTCCGCAGGCGCAGACGTGATGAGCTTCAGCGCGCGCGCGAGCGGCGTACGCGTCTCGTCGGCCCACTTCATCGTCAGCGACAGCAGCAGCTCGAGACCGGTCGCGCCGGGCGTCGCCTCGCCGAACGGCAGCAGCTTCTCGTCGTCGTCGACGGGCGTATGGTCGGAGCAGATCGCGTCGATCGTGCCGTCGGCGAGCGCCGCGCGGATCGCCTCGCGGTCGCGTTCACTGCGCAGCGGCGGATCGAGACGGAACTGCGAATCGAAATAGCCGATGTCGACGTCGATCAGGTGCAGATGGTTCGCGCTGACGTCGCAGGTCACGGGCAGCCCTTCGGCCTTCGCCGCGCGCACGAGCGCGAGGCCGGCCGCCGACGACAGCCGCGCGAGGTGCACGCGCGCGCCCGTCACCCGCATCAGTTCGAAAATCGTATGCAGTGCGATCGTCTCGGCCGCAACCGGCACGCCGGACAGCCCGAGCCGCGACGCGACCGGGCCGCTCGCGGCGACGCCGCCGCGGCCGATGAACGCGTCGAGCGGGCGCAGCCATGTGGTGAAACCGTAGGTGCTCGCGTACTGCAACGCGCGCAGCAGCACCTGCGTGTCGCGCACCGGCACGTTCGCGTGCGTGAAGCCGACGCAGCCCGATTCGGTCAGCGCAACCATCTCGGTGATGACTTCGCCCTTCAGGCCGACCGTCAGCGCGCCGAGCGGATACACGTTCGCCTGGTGCAGGTTGCTCGCGCGGAACTTCAGCATCTCGACGAGGCCCGGCTCGTCGAGCACGGGGTCGGTGTCCGGCGGACACACGAGGCTCGTCACGCCGCCAGCAACGGCCGCGGCCATCTCCGATGCGAGCGTCGCCTTGTGCTCGTAGCCGGGCTCGCGCAGCCGCGCGCACAGGTCGACGAAACCCGGCGCGACGATCATGCCCGCTGCGTCGATCGTCTTCCCGGCGGTGAAATCGGCCGGCGCGGTGCCGGCCTCAGCGACCGCGGCGATCTTGCCGGCCGCGACGAATACGTCGGCCTGCCGTTCGGTGCCGGCGACCGGGTCGACCAGCGTGCCGCCTTTGATATGAATCTTCATGCGCTGTCTGTGAATGCGTTGATTGCGTGAAAGGGAGGCGTGGCGCGCGGGGCTCAGTCGTTGTTGCCCGCAACGATGCCCATCACCGCCATCCGCACGGCGATGCCGAACGTGACCTGGTTGAGGATCACCGATTGCGGGCCGTCCGCGACCTGCGAATCGATCTCGACGCCGCGATTCATCGGGCCCGGGTGCATCACGATCGCATCGGGCGCGGCGAGCGCGAGGCGCTCGGGCGTCAGGCCCCAGGTCTTGAAATACTCCTGCGCGGACGGCAGCAGCGCGCCGCTCATCCGCTCGTTCTGCAGGCGCAGCATGATGATCACGTCGACGTCCTTCAGCCCCTCGTCGAGGTTGTGGAACACCTTCACGCCCATCTGCTCGAGGCCGCCCGGCAGCAGCGTGCGCGGGCCGATCGCGCGCACTTCCGGCACGCCGAGCGTGGTGAGCGCATGGATGTCCGAGCGCGCGACGCGCGAGTGCAGGATGTCGCCGACGATCGCCACGCGCAGCTTCGTGAAGTCGCGCTTGTAGTGGCGGATCGTGTACATGTCGAGCAGGCCCTGCGTCGGGTGCGCATGGCGGCCGTCGCCCGCGTTGATCACGTGCACGTGCGGCGCGCAATGCTCGGCGATCAGGTACGGCGCGCCGCTCGACGCGTGGCGCACGACGAACAGGTCGGCATGCATCGCCGACAGGTTGTTGATCGTGTCGAGCAGCGACTCGCCCTTGCTCGTCGACGACGCGTTGATGTTCAGGTTCAGCACGTCGGCCGACAGGCGCGTCGCGGCGATCTCGAAGGTCGTGCGGGTGCGCGTCGAGTTCTCGAAGAACAGGTTGAAGACGGACTTGCCGCGCAGCAGCGGCACCTTCTTCACTTCGCGGTCCGTCACGCTGACGAACTGCTCGGCGGTATCGAGGATGTGCGTGACGATCGAGCGCGGCAGGCCCTCGATCGACAGCAGGTGCTTCAGCTCGCCGTTTTTCGTGAGCTGCGGGTTGCCCTTCAGGAAACCGTAGCGGAATCGTTCGGGGCTCGCGGCCGCAGCGGGATTGCCGGTGCGGCCAGTCGTGTCGGTGGTCATGATGTGCGTGATTCCAACGTATGCAAACGGGCCGCGCTGCAAAGCGGCGGCCCGGGATCCTGGTTCGTCGCGCTCAGGCGCCGCGTGCCTCGACGCGCAGCGTGAACTGCGCCGCGTCGTCGCGCGCGAGCACGAGGGTCGCGTCGGCCGGCACGTCGAGCGTGCCGCCGGCGAACCGTGCGGCGACCGGCAGCTCGCGGCCGCCGCGATCGGCCAGCACCGCCAGCTCGACCGCGGCCGGACGGCCGTAATCGAACAACTCGTTGAGCGCCGCGCGCACGGTGCGCCCCGTGTACAGCACGTCGTCGACGAGCACGATGCGCGCGCCGTCGACGTCGAACGGCAGCGACGTCGGGCTCGCCTGGCTGTGCAGCCCCTTCTTCGCGTAGTCGTCGCGGTGCAGCGCGACGTTCACGACGCCGAAGCCGGGCGCGCCGAGATCGCGCGCGAGCCGCTCGGCGAGCCATGCGCCGCCGCTGTGAATGCCCGCGAGCCGCGGGCCACCCGCGTCGGCAAAGGTCGCGCCATACGCGTCGCGGATCTGGTCGAGCAGGACGCGGTATAGCGCCTCGGCATCAATGGTGCTCATGGTCGGACAATTGATCGAGATACTGTTGAAGGATGACGCGTGCGGCTTCGGCATCGAGGATCTCGGCACGCGCGCGGCCGCGGACGTCGCGGGCGCGCAGTTCCGCCTCGGCCTCGACCGACGAATAGCGCTCGTCGACCCAGGTCACCGGCAGGCCGAAGCGGCCGTTCAGCTGGTTGCCGAAACGCTTCGCCTGCTGCGTCATGTCGTGCGGCGTGCCGTCCGGATGCATCGGCAGGCCGACGACGAGCGCGTCGGGCCGCCATTCGGCGAGCAGTTCGCCGACCGCCTTGAAGCGGTGTTCACGGTTCAGGTTGGGAATCACGACGAGCGCGCGGGCCGAGCGCGTCAGCGCATTGCCGATCGCGACGCCGATGCGTTTCTCGCCATAGTCGAACGCCAGGAGCGTCGCGTCGCGCGCGCTCGTGCCGCTCATGCGTGCCCTGCTTCGCCGGACAGCATCGACGAGCTGACGCCGAGCAGGCCGAGCGCCGCTTCGAAGCGCTCCTCGGCCGGGGTGTCGAACACGATCCGCGGATCGGCGGCGACGGTCAGCCAGCCGTTGCGGGAGATTTCTTCCTCGAGCTGCCCGGCGCCCCAGCCCGCATGGCCGAGCGTCAGCAGGAAGCGCTTCGGGCCGGTGCCCGTCGCAACCGCCTCGAGCACGTCCTTCGACGTCGTCATCTCGAGCCCGCCCTCGACGGACATCGACGAGTTGTAGTTCGCGCCCTCCACCGGCTCGTGCAGCACGAAGCCGCGTTCGGTCTGCACCGGGCCGCCGAAATACACGGGGATGTGCAGCAGCGGCTCGATCTCGAGCTTCAGGTCGATGCGGTTGAACAGCGATTCGAGGTCGATGTCGGTCGGACGATTGATGACGAGGCCGAGCGCACCGCGCTCGCTGTGATCGCAAAGGTAGACCACCGTTCCCGAGAACGTCGGATCGGCCATGTTCGGCATGGCGATCAGGAACTGGTTGGTAAGGTTGATGCGATCGGAAGGCTTAGACATGGTTTGAATTTTAGCAAAGACGCCGCGGACTGATCGAGGCCGCGATCAACTAGCAACACCGCACCGCGCTGGCATCGTCGCGGACGGATCACATGGCACTCTAACACGCGCGCGGGCGCAGTCGGCAGCGGGTTGCCGGGGCGCGCGGCACGGGCGTCGGCGGCACGTCACGCATCATCCGTGCCGGGCCCGGCCGAGCGTCGTGCCGAGCGTTTCGCACGCGGCAGTCAGGTCCGGCGGCGCCACCCCTGCCGCAATCTTGAGCAGCGCCGCACGCAGCATGTCGGATGCGTGACGGTGCGCGGCGACGCCGCCTTCGGCGGGCGGCACGCGATGCGCGGCGCAGCGCCACGCAAGGCCGAGCGTGTCGGCCAGCAGCGCAGCGTGGCCAAGGCCGAGCGCACAGGCGGCCGCGCCGACGCGATAGGCGGCTTCGGCCGCGCGCCACGCGGCGCCGGCCTCGGCCGTCGCGGGATCGGCCGTCAGGTCGGCCATCGACGCGTCGGCGGTTTGCAGGAAATCCTCATAGGCATGCGCGTTGACGGTCACGACGCCGAGTTCGCGGGTCGGCGCGGCCGCGACCGCGTCATGCTCGGCGCGCGCGGCATCGGCTTCCCACAGCGCCTCGGACGCCGACGTGCCGGCCACGTGCCAGTCGACCGTCAGCCCGTAGTCGTGCAGCACGTCGACGAGCGCGACGTCTTCGGCCGCCGCGCCGAACAGCGCGAAGTCGCGCCACAGCAGCGCGACCGTCTCGCGCACGAGGTCGGGCGGTGCGACGCGCAGGCCCTGCGCATGCTCGCCGAGCAGCAGGTTGGTGCGCGCGAGAAAGCGTTTCAGCTCGGCCGCGCCGCTCGCACGCAGCGCGCGCAGGCACGCGGTTGCGAGCCGCCAGTAGTCGTACGGGGTATCGTCGGCCAGTTCGGCCATGCAGGCGTCGAGCCGCGCGAGCGCCGGATCGGACGGCGCCTGCTGCGCGCGCAGCACGACGAGCAGCGCCTGCTCGAAGCACGCACGCATCCGGACGACGACAGACGCGGGCAGCGCGCGTAGCGTCGCGGGCGGCACCGCGCGGCCGACGAGCGCCAGCGTGTCGTGCGGCACCGGCGCGCGCAGGTCGGCCGCGCACTGCGCACGCAGCGCACGGAAGTGATCGAACAGGATCGGCGAGCACGCGAGTTCGCGCAGGTTGTGCCGCGCGACCGCGGCGCGCAAATCGCGCAGCGCGGCCCGGCATCCGGCGGAAGACGGCTCGGTTGCGACAAGCGCCACCGCTTGTGCGAGCTGGCCCGCGAAGCGGGCAGCCGGCAACCAGCCGGCTTCGGCAAGAACGGCCGCCGCCGCGGACAGCGGCGCGGCCGCGTCCTCGCGGCGATCGAGCGCTTCAGCGGCCGCCGCGAGCCACGCGTCGGCCGCGCGCACCGCCCCGCCGCGCGGGTTGGGCAGTGCATCGAGGACGGGAATTGTCGCCGTATCGGACATCATGGACACTCGCGCCGGTCATGACCTGGCCACTCGCATGGGCCGCCCGCATGAGCCGCAGGTGCGGACGCGAGCGATACGCGAGGCCGGAGCGGAATGTCCCGAAAGCGTCGGTGGTCAGATCTGGACCATTTCGAAGTCTTCCTTGCGCGCGCCGCATTCCGGGCAGGTCCAGTTGATCGGGACGTCTTCCCAGCGCGTGCCCGGGGCAATGCCCTCTTCCGGCAGCCCGGCTTCTTCGTCATAAATCCAGCCACAAATCAGGCACATCCAGCTCTTGTATTCCATCTTAAGCCGCGTAGGGAAAGTCGGTAAATTCGGGAGCCATGATGGTACCGTGTCGGGGCCGGACTGCCTAGCAATCGCGCTCTAGTCGGACGCCTTCGTTGCGCCGCGCTAAAAAATCCGTTCTGCGTGCCGGTTTTCCGCCGCATAATGGCTGCACCGGGCGCACACCGCTGGTGCAGCCCGCTCCGCTTGAACGTTTCTTCTTGCCCCATTTGTCCATGTCCAGCAACGCCCCTCCGATCGTCCTTACCTTCGGCCTGTCCGATCCCACCGGCGGCTCCGGCCTCCAAGCCGATCTGATGACCCTGGCGAGCATGGGCTGTCACGGCGTGTCCGTCCTGACGGGCTACACCGTGCGCGACTCGGCTGCCTGCGACGAGGTCACGGGCCTCGATCCCGACGTCGTCGCGGCGCAGGCGCGCATGCTGCTCGAGGACATGCCGGTCGCCGCATTCAAGATCGGCGCGGCCACCCGCGCAGAAGTCGTGAGCGCGATCGCCGAGGTGGTCGCCGACTACGACGGCGTGCCGCTCGTGCTCGCGCCCGACTTCACGCTCGACGACGAGCACGTGCTCGCCGCCGACGACCTGCGCGAATCGATTGCCGACCTGCTCGCCCCGCAGACGACGCTGCTCGTCGCCGACTACGCGACGCTGATCGCGCTCGCGCAGCCGGACGGCGACGCGGAAGCGCCGAACCTCGACGCCGCACTGTCGCATCTGCTGTCGCAGGGCTGCGAGTACATCCTCGCGTCCGAAGCCGGTTCGCACCGCCTCGTCAATACGCTGTACGGCGAGGAGGGCCAGATTCGCGAGGACATGTGGGATCGCCCGCCGCATCGGCTGATGGGCCTCACCGATACGCTCGGCGCGGCGATCGCCGCGCTGCTCGCGAACGGGCAGGAACCGCCCGAAGCGGTGCGCGAGGCGCAGGAATACCTGTTCCAGGCCGTGCGCGACGCGTTCCGGCCGGGCATGGGCGCCTACCTGCCCGATCGCTTCTTCTGGGCACGCAGCAACGACGAGGACGCGTCTTCGCCGCCTGCCGCAACGCCGGACCTGCTGCCGAGGACGTCGCACCGGCATTGAGCCGCGCATCGCGATACCTGCGACGAACAAGCGCACATAAAAAAAGACCCGCATCGCTGCGGGTCTTTTCTTTTGGCTGGAACGCGCGTCGCCGCGCGTTCCGGACACCATCGACCGAAGTCGATTACATGTCCATGCCCATGCCGCCCATGCCGCCCGGCATGCCGCCCGCCATCGGAGCGTCTTCCTTCGGCAGTTCTGCGACAGCTGCGTCCGTCGTCAGCAGCAGGCCGGCGACCGATGCTGCGTTCTGCAGTGCGGTGCGCGTGACCTTGGTCGGGTCGACAACGCCAGCCTCGACCATGTCGACGTACTCGCCCGTCGCTGCGTTGTAGCCGTAGTTGCCATTGCCTGCGGCAACAGCTGCGACCACGACGCTCGCTTCTTCGCCGCCGTTCGTGACGATCTGGCGCAGCGGCTCTTCCATCGCGCGCAGCACGATCTTGATACCGGCGTTTTGATCAGCGTTCAAGCCGGTCAGGCCAGCGATCGCGGTGCGTGCGCGGATCAGCGCGACGCCGCCGCCCGGGACGATGCCTTCTTCAACGGCAGCGCGGGTTGCGTGCAGCGCGTCTTCGACACGTGCCTTCTTTTCCTTCATTTCGACTTCGGTCGCAGCGCCGACCTTGATCACTGCAACACCGCCGGCCAGCTTCGCCACGCGCTCTTGCAGCTTTTCACGGTCGTAGTCCGACGTCGCTTCTTCGATCTGCGTGCGGATCTGCTTGACGCGCGCTTCGATGTTCACGGCTTCGCCTGCGCCGTCGATGATCGTCGTGTTTTCCTTGCCCACTTCGATGCGCTTCGCCTGGCCCAGTTCTGCCAGCGATGCCTTCTCGAGGGTCAGGCCGGTTTCTTCCGCGACGACTTGACCGCCGGTCAGGATCGCGATGTCTTCCAGCATCGCCTTGCGACGATCGCCGAAGCCCGGGGCCTTGACCGCAACGGTCTTCAGGATGCCGCGGATGTTGTTGACGACCAGCGTTGCGAGCGCTTCGCCTTCCACGTCTTCAGCGATGATCAGCAGCGGACGGCCAGCCTTCGCGACTTGCTCGAGCACCGGCAGCAGGTCACGGATGTTCGACACCTTCTTGTCGTGCAGCAGCACGAACGGGTTGTCGAGGACGGCGACTTGCTTGTCCGGGTTGTTGATGAAGTACGGCGACAGGTAGCCGCGGTCGAATTGCATGCCTTCGACGACGTCCAGCTCGTCGGCCAGCGACTTGCCGTCTTCGACGGTGATCACGCCTTCCTTGCCGACCTTGTCCATCGCTTCAGCGATGCGATCGCCGATCGACGTGTCGCTGTTCGCCGAGATCGCGCCGACCTGTGCGATTTCCTTGTTCGTCGTGCACGGCTTGCTGATCTTCTTCAGCTCTTCGACAGCCGCTGCGACTGCCTTGTCGATGCCGCGCTTCAGGTCCATCGGGTTCATGCCCGATGCGACGTACTTCATGCCTTCGCGAACGATCGATTGCGCGAGGACGGTTGCCGTCGTCGTGCCGTCGCCTGCGTTGTCGCTGGTCTTGGAAGCGACTTCCTTGACCATTTGCGCGCCCATGTTCTGGAGCTTGTCCTTCAGCTCGATTTCCTTCGCGACCGACACACCGTCCTTGGTGACCGTCGGGCCGCCGAAGCTGCGCTCGAGCACGACGTTGCGGCCCTTCGGACCCAGCGTGACCTTCACTGCGTTGGCGAGAATGTTCACGCCTTCGACCATCTTCGAGCGGGCGGAATCGCCGAATACGACGTCTTTAGCTGCCATCTTCTAACTCCTTGGATTCTTGGGAATATGTACCGTTAGTGGACGCTTAGTTGGCGTTGACCACGGCCATGATGTCTTCTTCGCGCATCACCAGCAGTTCCTGGCCGTCGACCTTGACGGTCTGGCCAGCGTACTTGCCGAACAGCACGCGATCGCCGACCTTCACGTCGAGCGCGATCGGCGCGCCCTTGTCGTCGCGCTTGCCCGGGCCGATGGCCAGGACTTCGCCTTGATCCGGCTTCTCAGCGGCTGCGTCGGGGATCACGATGCCCGATGCCGTCTTGGTTTCCTGATCCAGGCGCTTGACGATCACGCGATCGTGCAAAGGACGAAGGTTCATATCCACTCCTCTCTTGACTGAGATTGAAGAACACTTTGGGAATCTGCCCGGCGGTTCGCCCGGCAGAATATTGTTAGCACTCTCGTGCAGCGAGTGCTAATTATATGGACGCGTTTTGACAAATTCAAGAAGCGGGAATGCGAGTTTTTTCGGTGCGCCGGCGAGCCTTGAGAGCACGATTGAATTTCCAAAATACTTTGTTAAAACATCAACTTAGAGAGAATATCCCCGCCATCCGCCCGCCTCCGCCAACAATCCGCCCCCGATAAAACACAGGGTTAGCACGAGGTGCCGGATCGGCTGGCACACGCGCGATCGAGTCCGTGATCACGCCGATTTGATCAGCCGAATGACACCCGAATACCCCCGATTGCCGCCCTATTGCCACCCCAATGCCACCCCATTAAGCGGGTCCGTTCATCCGTCGACGCGCGTCCCGGACCTCCCCGCTCCGCGCACATCGCCCCGCACCGATCCATTCATTTGCATTACATCGAATGTTACGTTTTCCATTCAACGAAAACGCGTGTCAGGCCCCATCCGTAAGGCTGCCAATTACATTCGGTAATTTAGATGCGAATCATTCTCGTTTACATTGACTTTATTATTCAGCCCCCATACGATGCGCCGCGTTGCGTTCATCTTCATGCGCCGGGCACCCGTTGCCGAGCGTTCGGAGAGCACCGGAAAAGCAGGACTCCAGATCAAATAGAACCAGGGAATCGACATGAAGCTTGCATCGCCCGACCGGAACCGCGTCAGCACGCGGATGCGGCCCGCCGCTCGCGCGGCCCTGTTCGCGTGCGTGTCGCTCGTCAGCGCCGCCGCGTTCGCCGACACGTCCGTCGACGCGCAGCCGGAGGCCCCGGAGGCCGATCTCGCGATCCAGGCGAAGCCGACCAACATGTGGACCGGTATCTGGACCCGCCAGACCCTGCTCGGCGACATGGGCGGCATCCGCCCGTGGCTCGGCAAGTACGGTGCGACGCTGCAGATCACCGAAACCAGCGAATACCTCGCGAACCTGCGCGGCGGCCTGAACCGCGGCGGCACCTACGACGGCCTGACCACCGCGACGCTGTCGGTCGACACGCAGAAGGCGATCGGCCTACCGGGCGGCACGTTCAACGTCAGCGCGCTGCAGATCCACGGCCGCAACCTCAGCCAGACCAACCTCGGCACGCTGAACACCGCGAGCGGCATCGAGGCGCAGGACACGACGCGCCTCTGGGAGCTGTGGTACCAGCAGTCGTTCCTCGACAAGCGCGTCGACGTGAAGATCGGCCAGCAGAGCCTCGACCAGGAATTCATGGTCAGCACCTACGCGAACACGTTCATCAACACGATGTTCGGCTGGCCCGCGCTGCCGTCGTACGACCTGCCGAACGGCGGCCCCGCGTATCCGCTCGCGGGCCTCGGCGTGCGCGTGCGCGCGCAGCTCACGCCGAAGCTCACCGCGCTCGCGGGCGTGTTCGACGGCGATCCGCTCGGCAACGACCCGAACAACCTGAGCGGCACGAACTTCAACCTGCACAACGGCGCGCTCTATATCGGCGAGCTGCAGTACGCGCTGAACCAGCCGTCCGACGGCGAGATGGACACCGGCCATTCGAACGGGCTGCCCGGCACCTACAAGATCGGCGTCTGGTATCACAACGGCCGCTTCGACGACCCGCGGACGGGCACCGACGGCCTGTCGCTCGCCGATCCGGCTTCGAACGGCATCGCGCAGCCGCACCACGGCAACTACAGCTTCTACGCGGTGGCCGACCAGATGGTCTGGCGTCCGGACCCGAGCGGCGCGAAGAGCCTCGGCGTGTTCGCGCGCGTGATGGGCGCGCCCGGCGACCGCAACCTCGTGAGCTTCGCGGCGAACGCGGGCGTCGTGCTGAAGGCGCCGTTCGAAGGCCGCGACAACGACAGCGTCGGGCTTGCGGTCACCTACATCCAGGTCGGCAACCACGTTACGTCGCTCGACCGCGACCAGCTCGCGTTCTCGGGCGGCCCGTACGGCGTGCGCACCCGCGAGACGGCCGTCGAGGCGACCTACCAGTACCAGGTCAACCCGTGGTGGGTGATCGCGGCGGACGCGCAGTACACGTTCAACGCAGGCGCCGGCCAGAACCCGAACGACCCGACCCAGCCGCTGCGCAACACGTTCGTGCTCGGCGCGCGCACGGTCATCACGTTCTGACGTCCGCACGCCGCGCGAACGCCCACCGCTTTTCGCGCGCCGCCCGGCGGCGCGCCACCCAGGAGATTCACATGATCGACTTCGCACCGCTGTTCGCACCTCTTCGCCGCATCGCGACGGGCGCGACGGTCACGGCGGCGCTCGTCGCCGCCGCCGTCGCGCACGCCGAGCCGCAAGGCTTCCTCGAGACGCTGCATCGCCACGCGACGCTCGTCAACACCGTCCCCGACAACGGCGACCAGAACCCGTACGCGATCGCGGTCGCGCCGGTATCGGCCGGCACGATCCAGCAAGGCGACGTGCTCGTCGACAACTTCAACAACGCCGCGAACCTGCAGGGCACCGGCAGCACGATCGTCGACTATCGCCCGTCGACGAAGCAACTGAGCCTGTTCGCGTCGATTCCGCGCGACCTGAAGGCGTGCCCGGGCGGCGTCGGCCTGTCGACCGCGATGACGATGCTGAAGTCCGGCTGGGTGATCGTCGGCAGCACGCCGAGCAACGACGGCACGACCAATACGAAGGGCGCCGGCTGCCTGGTCGTGCTCGATCCGCACGGCAAGATCGCGTCGACGTGGTCGACCCCGAACATCAACGACCCGTGGGGCAACATGGCTGTAGTCGACCGCGGCGACAGCGCGACGCTGTTCGTCAGCATGGCCGGCTTCGGCGTCGGCGGCGCCGACGGCAACCCGCCCGTCTACAAGCAGGCGACCGTGCTGCGTCTCGACCTCGACGTGCCGGCCGGCAAGCCGCCCGTGATCAGGCAGGAAACGGTGGTCGCGAGCGGCCTCGGCGCACAGGCCGACAAGGGCGTGTTCCTGGTCGGCCCGACCGGCCTCGCACTGTCCGGCGACCAGAAGAAGCTGTACGTGTCGGACGCGATCGGCAACCGCATCGTCGAGATCGACGACCCGCTCACGCGCGACACCAGCGCGGGCGTCGGCCGCCAGGTCACCGCCGACGGCTTCCTGCGCCGCCCGCTCGCGCTCGCGACCGCGCCGAACGGCCACCTGCTCGCGACCAACGCGCAGAACGGCCAGGTCGTCGAGATCGACCCGGCCGCCGGCAAACAGCTCTACGCACGCTGGATCAATACCGACAAGGCGCAGACGCCTCCCGGCAACGGCAACCTGTTCGGTATCGCGATGACGCCCGAAGGCGACGGCTTCTATTACGTCGCGGACGACGTCAACACGCTGATGCTCGCGAAGTAACGGAACCGATCATGGCAGACGAAACCAAGCAGCCGCCGCGTCCCGCGCGACGCGGCTTCCTGAAGGCCGGCGGCGCCGCGGTGGCCGCGGGCCTCGCGGCGGCGTCGATGCCGGCTGCGAAGGCAGCCGATGCGCCCGCATCAGCACCCTCCTCCCCGCACGACGGCATCGAGCCGTTCTACGGCAAGCACCAGGGCGGCATCACGACGCCGCAGCAGCGCCACGCGTATTTCGCAGCGCTCGACCTGACGACGCCCCAGCGCGCGGACGTGATCGCGCTGCTGAAAACCTGGACCGACGCTGCCGCGCGGATGACGCGCGGCGACACCGCGCAGCCGCTCGTCACGACGGGCGGCGACGAGGTCGCGCCGGCCGATGGCGGCGATGCACTCGGCCTCGGCCCCGCGCGGCTGACGATCACGTTCGGCTTCGGCCCCGGCATGTTCGCGGTCGCCGGCAAGGACCGCTACGGCCTCGCGAAGCACCGCCCCGCCGCGCTCGTCGACCTGCCGCGCTTCAACGGCGACCAGTTGCTGCCCGAGAAGACCGGTGGCGACCTGTTCATCCAGGCCTGTGCGGACGACGCGCAGGTCGCGTTCCACGCGGTGCGCCAGCTTGCACGCCTCGGCGCGAAGGCCGCACAGATGCGCTGGGGCCAGGCGGGCTTCACGTCGGGCAAGCCCGGCGAGACGCCGCGCAACCTGATGGGCTTCAAGGACGGCACGATGAATCCGTCGATGTCCGATCCGGCCGCGATGAACGAATTCGTGTGGGCCGGCAGCGAAGGCCCCGCGTGGATGAACGGCGGCACCTACACGGTCGTGCGCCGGATCCGCATCACGCTCGAGCACTGGGACAACACGGAGCTCGGCTTCCAGGAACAGGTGGTGGGCCGCCACAAGTACAGCGGCGCGCCGCTCGGCCAGAAGCACGAGTTCGAGCCGCTCGATCTCGACGCGGTCGACAAGGACGGCAACGCCGTGATCCCCGACAACTCGCATGCGCGCCTCGCGTCGCCGCAACTGAACAACGGCGCGCAGATCCTGCGCCGCGCGTATTCGTACAACGACAGCACGAACTTCTACATCGAGCGCTGGCCGCCGTGGCGCCAGCAGACCGAGTACGACGCGGGGCTGATGTTCGTCGCGCACCAGCGCGACCCGCGGAAGGGCTTCATCCCGATCAACGAGAAGCTCTCGAAGCTGGACATCATGAACCAGTACACGACGCACGTCGGCAGCGCGATCTTCGCGTGCCCGCCGGGCGCGCAGCCTGGTTCGTACATCGGCGCCGCGCTGTTCGACGCTTAGTTCGACGCTTAGTTGGACGCTTAGTTGGACGCTTAAGCAGGCCTGCTCGCAGGCCGGTGCGCCGGCCTTTCCTGATCCATCACCCGATTACCGACATGAAGCTCTCGCCCGTCAGCCGCCCGATGCGGCACCTCGTCTCCGCGGCTGCATCCGCGCTCATGCTCGCCGGCGTGCTGCACGTGACGTCCGCGCATGCGGCCACGCTCACGCTGTACAACGCGCAACACGAGCAGGTCGTGAACCAGCTCGTCAAGGACTTCGAAGCACAGTCCGGCATCAGCGTGAAGGTGCGTTCGGGCGAAGGCCCGGCGCTGGCCGCGCAGCTCGTCGCCGAAGGCGACCGCACGCCGGCCGACGTCTACTTCACCGAGAATTCGCCGGAACTCGTGCTGCTCGACCGCAAGGGCCTGCTCGCCAAGGTCGACGCCGATACGCAGAAGGCCGTACCCGCGCGCTTCAACGCGACCGACGGCAACTGGCAAGGCGTGCTCGCGCGCGAAAGCGTGATGATCTACAACACCGCGAAGCTGCAGCCGCAGCAACTGCCTGCGTCGCTGCTCGATCTCGCGAAGCCGGAATGGAAGGGCAAGGTCGGCATCGCGCCTAGCGACGCCGATTTCCTGCCGCTCGTGAGCGCGGTGCTCGCGCTGCACGGCGAAGCCGCGACGCTGCAATGGCTGAAGGGCCTGAAGACCAACGCGCAGATTTTCGACGACGAGGAAGGCGTGACCGCGGCCGTCAACCGCGGCGGTGTCGTCACCGGCCTCGTCAACAACTACTACTGGGATCGTCTGCATGCCGAACTCGGCGACAAGTCGACGAAGAGCGCGATCCATCACTTCATGCACGGCGACGTCGGCGGCACCGTCAACGTGTCGGGCGCCGCGGTGCTGAAAGCATCGAAGCGCCAGCCGGAAGCGCAGAAGTTCGTCGCGTATCTCGTCAGCGAGCGCGCGCAGAAGCTGATGGCGACGAGCCATGTGAGCTTCGAATATCCGCTGCATCCGGGCGTTGCGCCCGATCCGATCCTGAAGCCGTTCAACGAACTGAGCCCGCCGTCGCTGTCGTTCGAACAGCTCGGCGACGACAGCCAGGCCGGCAAGCTGCTGCGTCAGGCCGGCCTGCTCTGAGCATGCACGACGCCGTTCCCGCCGCCGCGTCCGTCGCGCCCGCCCCCGGGCGCGGCACGGGCCGGCGGCGCACGCCGCGCGCGCTGGTCGCGGCCGCGGCGCTCGGGCCGCTCGCGATCCTGCTGCCGATCGGCTTCACGCTCTATCGCGCGGCGACGTTCGGCGCGCAAGACGCGCTCGACCTGCTGTGGCGGCCGCTCGTCGGCGAATTGCTCGTCAATACGCTGCTGATCACGCTCGCGGCAACGCTCGCGTGCGCGGTGCTCGGCACGGCGGTTGCGTGGTGCGTCGAACGCACGACGCTGCCGCTGCGGGCGCTTTGGGCCGCGCTCGCCGCCGCGCCGCTCGCGGTGCCGCCGTTCGTCACGAGCTACGCGTGGGTATCGATCAGCGCCGATCTGCAGGATTTCGTCGGCGCGCTGATCGTGCTGACGTCGGCCTACTTTCCGCTCGTCTACCTGCCGGTCGCGGCCGCACTGCGCGAACTCGACCCGGCGCTCGAAGAGAGCGCGCGCACGCTCGGCTGCTCGCCGCGGCGGATCTTCTTGCGCGTCGTGCTGCCGCAACTGCGGCCGGCGCTCTTCGGCGGCATGCTGCTCGTCGCGCTCGGCGTGCTGTCCGAGTTCGGCGCGTTCATGCTGCTGCGCTTTCGCACCTTCACGACCGAGATCTACGCCGAATACCGCACGTCGTTCGACGGCGGCGGCGCATCGCTGCTCGGCTGCGTGCTGATCGTGCTGTGCCTCGTCTGCGTGGCCATCGAGGCGCGCGCGCGTGGACACGCGCGCTACGGACACACGCATCGCGCGGCGCGCCGCGCCGCGCTGCGCTACGAACTCGGCGCGTGGCGTGGCGGCGTGGTCGCGGCCTTCGTCGCGCTCGCGGCCGCGACGCTCGGCGTGCCGCTCGCGACGATCGGCTACTGGCTCACGCAGCAAGGCGCGGCGGCCGTAACGCCCACCGACGTGTCGCCCGAGATGCTGTGGCACGCGTCGCTCGCATCCGCCGGCTACGGCCTGGCAGCTGCCGCGCTGACGACGCTGCTCGCGCTGCCGATCGCGTTCCTGCTCGTGCGCTTCCCGGGCCGCGTCGCGACCGCATTCGAGCGCGTCGTGATGACGGCGCAGGGCGTGCCGAGCATCGTGATCGCGCTGGCGCTCGTGTCGCTGACCGTGCGCCTGCTCGAACCGCTGTACCAGAGCTCGCCGATGCTGATCGGCGCGTACGCGATCCTGTTCCTGCCGCTCGCGGTGGTCGCCGCACGCGCAGCGCTGCTGCACGTACAGACGCGGCTCGAGGAAACCGCCCGCTCGCTCGGGCTCGGCTGGTGGCAGACCTTCACGCGCGTCGTGCTGCCGCTCGTCGCGCCGGGCCTCGGCGCGGCCGCGACGATGGTGTTCATCTCCGTCGTCACCGAACTGAACGCGACGCTGCTGCTGTCGCCGACCGGCACGCGCACGCTCGCCACCCAGGTGTGGAGCGACACGTCGCAGCTCACGTTCGCGGCCGCCGCGCCGTATGCGGCGCTGCTGGTCGCGCTGTCGCTCGGCGCATCCGCCGTGCTGTTCCTGTTACTTGGCCGGGCCTCCGTGCGCGCGTGAGCCGCACGCCCGGCCTCCCCTTTCGGATCGATCCATGAGCGAACTTCGGCTCCGCGGCCTTTCCAAGTCCTTCGGCGCGCATGCGGTGCTGCACGACATCGACCTGACGGTCCGGCGCGGCACGCTGGTTGCGCTGCTCGGCCCGTCCGGCAGCGGCAAGACCACGCTGCTGCGGATCCTGTGCGGCTTCGAACGCGCGGAACGCGGGACGGTCGAGATCGACGGACGCTGCGTCGCGTCCCCCGACACGCACGTCGCGCCCGAACAGCGCCGGATCGGCTACGTGCCGCAGGAAGGCGCGCTGTTTCCGCACCTGTCGGTCGCGGACAACATCGCGTTCGGCCTGTCGCGCGCCGCGCGGCGCCAGCATCACCGCGTCGGCGAGCTGCTCGAGATGGTCGGCCTGCCCGCGTCGTATGCAAGCCGCGCGCCGCAGCAACTGTCCGGCGGGCAGCAGCAGCGCGTCGCGCTGGCGCGCGCGCTCGCGCCCGAGCCGTCGCTCGTGATCCTCGACGAGCCGTTCTCGGCGCTCGACACGTCGCTGCGCCACGAAACCCGCAGCGCGGTCGCGGCCGCGCTCGCCGCGGCGGGCGCGACCTCGGTGCTCGTCACGCACGACCAGCCCGAAGCGATGACGCTCGGCGACGAAGTCGCGGTGCTGTGGCAAGGCCGCCTCGTGCAGACCGCCGCGCCGCAGACGCTGTACCGGCAGCCCGTCACGCGCGACGTCGCGTCGTTCGTCGGTCAGGCGGTGCTGCTCGCGGGGCACGTGCGCGACGGTCGCATCGGCTGCACGCTCGGCGAACTGCCGCTCGTCGCGCCCGTGCCCGACGGTCCGGCCGACGCGATGCTGCGTCCCGAGCAGATCCAGGTGATTCCGGCCGCGCAGGCGAACGGATCGCGCGGCCATGCGGCGCGCGTCGAATCGGCGCAATTCGGCGGTCAGGATGCCGATGTATTCGTGCGCATCGCCGATGCGACCGACACGCTCGTGCGCGTGCGGGTGCCGGGACATCGCTGCCCGGCCGTCGGCGAGCACGTCGTGCTAGCGGTCGACGGCGCGGTGATGGCGTACGCGCGCTGACGTTCGATTCGCGGCGCCCGGGGCGAACGGAAATGTCGATGCGGGCAGGTGCGCAGGCCAACGCCGGCGCGACACGCGTCAGTGCATCGCCTGCCTGGCCGTCTTGCCCGCGCGCGCGGGCGGCTGGCAGATCGCGCACGCCTTGCGCCCGTGCAGTTCGTACTTGTGCCCGACGAACTTGCCGCGGCAGCGGTGGCACTGCGTCATCTGCAGCATTCCGCCGTTGAAGAAGCGCACGAGCGTCCACGCGCGCGTCAGGTCGAGCTGCACGTCCATCCCCGAGTGCACGCAGTGCTCGCGGTACAGCCGATACCCTTTCGTCAAAGCATCGAGGTGCGAGCAGCGCGCCTCGTCCTTCAGGAACACGTAAGTGTTGTAGAACAGCGATGCGTGGATGTTCGCCTGCCACGTCATGTACCAGTCGGCCGACGACGGCAGCATGCCCTTCGGCGGCGACGCGCCCTTCACTTCGCGGTACAGGCGGATCAGGCGGTCGCGCGACAGCGTGAGCTCCGCTTCGAGCAGCTGCATGCGCGCGCCGAGTTCGATCAGGTCGACCGCACGCGACACTTCCCGCGCGTATTCGATGAGGCTCGCCTTCGACATCGCCGCCCCCGTCACGCGAACTGCGCGGCCGGCTGGCCCGCGAGCAGGATCGCCGCATGCGTGTGCGACACGTCCGCGTGCTTCGGCGACCCGGCGAGCGCGGACAGCATCGTGTGATCGTTGAACCGGAACGCGCACAGCAGCTGGTCGCACGCGGCGAGCCGCGTCGTCTGCGCGAGCGTCAGCGACGACAGCAAGTCGGCGAGCGCCGCCGACAGCCCGAGCCTGAACATGCCGGCCGCGCGATCGTCGCGCAGCAGGCGCTGCGCGAGCATCAGGTACGACAGGTTGATGTCCCGGATCGCGTCCAGCGTTTCGTGTTGGTTCACGTCTTTTCTCCGTTCAGCCAGGGGGCCGTCGCGTTCGGCCGGCGTACTTTGCCGGCGTGCCGCACGTCATCGATGCACCGCGTACCGCGCGGCGCGTTCAACATCCGCCGCGTGCGTCGGTCACGCCCGCGGCGATCAGGTTCTTCGCGAGTTCTCGCAGAAGATGCTGGGTCAATGCGCCTGCGCCGTTCCGGGCAAGGCGTTGCAGTTCGATCAGGTCTCGTGCCGCGCGGCTCATGATGGCCTCCGTTGGTGTGATGCCGGAATTGGAGCTGCTGGTTCGACAAGGGAGCATCCAGCCACTCAAGCCTCATGCGGCGTTCATACGTGGAACCGGGCACGGAGGCGTCCGCCGCGTGGGGATCGACGCCCGTCCCGGAAGGGGTTCGGGAACGGGTTCGATCGCGCCGGACGAAACACGGAAAACGTTTGTTGTGACGAAAGTATCGACGACGGCAGGCGGGATTCAAATCGTCGGACGCTGATCTTCACGTCATATTTTTGCGGTCCGTCGTGTAGGGATTCGCCGACAGGGTTGGTACGCATAGGGCTACTGCGGGCGCAGCGCCGCCTCGACCTGCGTCACCCACTCATCCGCGCCCGTCCGGCGTACCGGCGTAGCCCGCGCCGGCGAGCGGCGCGAACGAGCGGCCGTCCGCTTCGACGCAGGCGCCGAGCAGTTGCGCGAGCCCTTGCGCGCCGGCGCGCATCACGACGTCATGGTTCCATTTGAACAGCGGCCGCGCGAGCGGCTCGAGCCAGTTCATCCACCGCACGTGCGTGCGGATGTGCCACGCGTAGCGAACGACCGTGCGCTCGCCGTCGTCGAAGAACGTCCAGCGGCCGTCGCCCTCGACCGCGCCGCTCGCGCGGCCTTCGAGCGCGTGCATCGGCTCGACGCGCACGATGCGCATGTCGAAGCTCAGCCGGTACGGCAACGCGCCCTTCCACGTATACCGGTGCAGCGCGCCGACCCCGTGCGCGTCGCCGCGCTCGAGCTCGACAGTGCGCTCGGCGCCCTTCCACCAGTCGGGCCACATGTCGGCCTGGTAGATCGCGTTCCACACCGCCGCGAGCGGCGCGTCCACCCGCCACGTCGTCGCAAACCGGTACTCCGCCATGCGGCCTCCCGCGCGTCAGGGTTCGAAGAAGTGATCGGGGAACGCGACGTCGATCTCGACGTCGTCGAGCGTCACGGTCTCGAGCGGCCGGTCGTCGCCGTCCGCGAAACTGACCACCTTCAGCGGAAAGCCGTCGTCCGTATCGAGCCAGAGCTGGTAGCGATGCACGCCGGCGATGTCGTGCGCAGGCGCACCGGTCACGGACACGCGCAGCGCGGTCCGGCCGCCGACCGTCTCCTCGCCCTGCATCACCGTCACACCGCCCACCTGCAGCGCACGGACGTTGCGCAGCAGCTCGCCGACGTCGGACTGGTCGATCCGGTGCCCGCTCGGGTCGACCACGAGCGGATTGGTCGGCGACAGCGACAGCGCGGGCGGCACGTGCGCGCCGAACGGCCGCACCCGCACCTTGCGTTTCACCGGGTCGTAGACGAGCACCGCGCCGCGATGCGGCGCGACGAAATCCATCCGGATGTAGCCGGGCTTGCGGTACGCGTAATGGATCTCGGTCGGCTCGCCCTGCCGCGGCGACGAGCGGATCGTCGCACGGTACGAGCTCGCGTGCTCGAAGTGTTCCTGCGCGACGGTCACGGGATCTGATGTCATGCTCGCTCCAATCAACGCGGCGGCCAGCCAGGCGGCAATCACGGCGCCCCCTCGACCTCCAGCACGCCTTCCATTCCGCGCTCGCGATGGCTCTTGAAGAACAGCAGCCGATGCGTGCAATAGTAGGCGAAGCGGCCGCGCTGCGTCGGCGTGAAGCGGAGCGTCTTCGGCGTCGTGCGCAGTTCGGTGCGTACCGCAACGCCGGCCTGCGGCGCATCGATCACGAAGCTGTGCGGCACGAGCCCCGGCTCGGCCGACACGGTCAGCTCGACCGGCACGCCGGCCTTCACGATCACGTGGTCCGGGCGAAAGAAATAGCTGCCGCCGACGATCGCGACCCGCTGCACGCCATCCACATCGACCGGCACGCGCACCGGCGCGTCAGCGGCGGCGGCGTTGGGGGCGTTGGCGGCGCCCGCCGCCAGCGCGAACATCAACAGGATCGGGGCCAGCAGCCTCATCGCAACCTCCGTTCCCGCGCGGCGCGCGGTGCGTCAACCCTTCCACGCGTCCGTCGGGCCGCCGAGCGCGCCGCACGCTTCCATCGCGATCTCGCGCAGGCGCGGCTCGTCGCCGCCGCCGGACAGCGCATAGCCCATCCCGCGATCCGACCAGAAATACGTGCGGCGGCCATCGTCGGCCATCGCGCGCGGCGTCACGTTGCGGTCGGCGTATGCGGTCATGTACAGCGTCACGCGCCGGCCGTCTGCACGCTGGTACATGAACTGCGCTGCCGGCCCCGACTCGCCCGGCAGCAGCCGTCCGCCGATCAGCGCATAGCCATATTCGGCGAGCGACGGCGCGCGCACCGGCCGGCCGACGCGCGCCGACAGCCAGGCTGCGAGCTCGGGCTCGCTCGCGTCGAGCTCGACCGGACGCTGGCGATCGGATGCGTATAGCGCGTACGCGACATCCGCGCGTGCGGCAAACGCAGGCGCCCCGCCGAACGCCGTCCAGCCGGCATGCAGCGCGATGCCGAGCACGAACCCGGCCGCCAGCGCGCCAACCCCGACTGCGACGCTGCGCCGCCACGACGCGCGGCGCTGCACGAACAGCGCCGGCGCGGCGCCGGGCAGCGGAAACAGCGCCTGCAGCGCGGCGCGTTGCGCGCGGTAATGCGCGAGTCGTTCGGCGTCCCCCGGATTCGCCTGCAGGCGTTCGAGCACCTCGCGCCGCTCCGGGCCGGACAGCTCGCCGTCCAGCAACGCGGACAGCAGCTGGGCCGAGACATCGGCGTCGTGCTCGTTCGAGGGCTTGCGCGAATCGTCCATCATGCCTTCCTGATCACCCGTAGCGTCGCGCCGCGGCCGGCGGACGGCTCGTCCGACAACAGCGCGCGCATGTGCTCGCGCGCCCGCGCGAGCCGCGACATCACCGTACCCACCGGCACCGCCAGCACCTGCGCGGCTTCCTGGTAGCTCAACTCCTCGAGCGCGACCAGCAGCAGCACCTCGCGCTGCTCGACGGGCAGCCGGTACAACGCGCGCTGCACGTCGCGCAACAAGAGCCCGCTGATCTCGCCGGCGGGCGCGGCCATCGTCTGCCACGGCGCGGTCGCGTCGTCGACCGCGATCTCGCGACGGGCGCGCAGCTGGTCGATGAAGCGGTGCCGCAGCAGCGTCAGCAGCCATGCGCACAAATTGCCGTCGACGCGCGGCGGCTTGTTCAGCGCGCGCTCGAGCGTGTCCTGCACGAGGTCGTCGGCCCACGCCGGGTCGCCCGTCAATGCACGCGCGTACCGCGTGAGGCGCGGCAGCCACACCAGCAGGTCGGATTCGTAGCTCATCCGGATGCCCCGTGCGCCGCCGCACCGTCACGGCCGCGCGACGTGCCACATGCCGCCCATGCCGTCGCCGCCCGCGTCGCCGGCCTTGCTGTCCATCTTCCAGCGGTACAGCGGGTGCCCCTTGTATGCCCATTGCATCTTGCCGTCGTCGCGCTTCACGAGGCTCCACGCGCCCGACGCCTTGTCGTATGCGTCGGCGACCGCCGGCGGCCAGCTTGCCGTGCACGCGCTGTCGCACATGCTCTTGCCGGCCGCGTCGTGATCGAACGTGTACAGCGTCATGTGGTCTTCGTCGACCAGCTTCCCGCCGCTGACCTGCGGCGGCTCCGCGGCCGCGGGCAGCGACGCCCCGACCGTCAGTGCGGCGACGAGCAGCATCCGTTTCATTCCCGTTCTCCTTTGCGTGGCGTCGCGGCGCGCGCGGCGCCGCAGGACGCGGACGCCGCTGTCGCGAAACGGGACGATCAACGCCGGGACGATCAACTTCGGGACGATGAACTCCGTCGTTGAAATTATCCCGCCGCGCGGCCGCGCCGTGACTTGGTAGATAAACGGACGAACGCGCCCGATTATTCCGGCGGGAATGCGCGCTTCGCGTGCGGCGGCCGTTTGGCAACGCGGGCGCCGCGTTTTCGGCATGCGCGGGAACGGGGTCGCATGTAAAAAGGCGACATGACATAGCAGTCATGCCGCCTTGCGTGACCGGTGACGTGCGGCGGGCAACATGCACCCGCCGCGCGCCGTCCGGCTGTCTTACTTCGGCAGTGCGCCCGTCAGCGTCGTGATCAGCGACGACACGGGTGCGAGCGGGTTGTTCGGCGAGCCGCCGCTCGAGTGCGGCGTGACCGACAGGCCCGGCGTCGAGCCGAGCGCCGTGCCGACGGCCGTGCCGACCGAATTGACGACCGTGGCCGTCGCATTCGCGCCGTTCGTCAACAGCGAGCCGGCTGCGCCCGCCGTGCTGCCCGCCGCATTCGCGCCCGAGCCCATCAGGCTGCCGCCCGCCGCGGCTGTCGATCCGGCCGCGCCCGCGAGCGCGCCGCCTGCCTGCGACAGGGCCGCCGGGCCATTCGCGAGCGCCCCCGTCAGTGCGCCGGCCGCATGCGACAGCGGAGCGCCGGCGTTGCCTAGCGCACCGGTGACCGAACCCAGCGCGCCCGTCAGTGCACCAGCCGGGTTGCTGCCGCCGGGCAGGCCGCCCGTCAGGCCGTTCACGAGATTCGTGATCGGCGCGATCGGGCTGCTGCCCGCGGCACCGGACAGCGTGTTGACCACCTGCGTCACCGCGCCCTGCACCGGCGCCAGCGGGTTCGTGCCGCCGAGGTTGCCGAGCGCACCCGTCAGCGAGTTCACCGCGTTACTCACCGCGGCGCCTGGGTTGTCGCCGAGCGTGCCCGCGAGCTGGGTCACTGCGCCCTGCACCGGCGCGAGCGGATTCGCGCCACCGCCGACGTTGCCCAGCGCACCCGTGATCGTGTTGACTGCGTTGCTGAGTGCGCCGGCCGGATTGCCGCCGCCGAGTGTGCCGACGACCTGGTTCACCGCACCTTGCACGGGTGCGAGCGGGTTCGAGCCATTGCCGGCCTGGCCAGCGATCGCGTTCACCGCGCTGACGAGCGCGTCGGTCGGGTTGCCGCTGCCGAGCGTGCCTGCGACCTGGTTCACTGCGCCTTGAACCGGCGCCAGCGGGTTCGAACCACCACCGACATTACCAAGCGCTCCCGTCACCGTGCCAACCGCATTGCTCAGCGCGCCGGCCGGATTGCCGCTGCCCAGCGTGCCCACCACCTGATTCACCGCGCCCTGCACCGGCGTCAGCGGATTCATCGTGCCGCCGCCACCGCCAAGCGCGCCCGTCACCGAATTCACCGCGCCGTTCAGCGCGCTGGCGGGATTGCCGAGCGACGTCTGAATCGCGCCCGAGCCGGACGCGGTCACGGTAACCGAACCCATCGGCGTCGCCTCCGTCGCGACGATGCTCGCCGATGCGCCGTTCGTCGACGGATTCACGATCACCTGCGGAATCGACAACCCATCGAGCGGCCCTGCTACTGCGGAACCCGACACCAGCACCCCGAACACCGTCGCGACCGACAGCGCGACACCCGTCAATTTAAAATTTTTTCCCATCGTGATCTCATCCCGGTTGGCACTACGTTGATAAAGCACGGGGACAGATCGCACGAAGCGTGCCATCGATAAATTCAGGTCTTTTATCTCGATTTATTGCATCGCAATAACGCGCCACCACCTGATTTCATTACGAAAAATTCAGATGCGCGGCGTGACTTGCCCGAGGGGAATCGGACGCGGAACGCGGATGTAACGTAACGTTTTCGAGGCCCGATGTAACGTGTTCCGGTACACACGGGGCGCTGCAGGGGCCCCGCCGTTCACCGGTCATCGGTGTCAATCCGATTGACGGGAAGCACCCCGTTTCACGCATATGAAAATGCATAAAAAAATCGCGTATTCATTGATTTTCTTATTTCGCGATTTCTTTCCGGACAATTACGCAGATCATTGCGAATCCGGATAATTCGTCGATTATCGACAGCCGCATGAAAAACTGTGTCGCGAAGGCCCGCGTGCACGCGGCCCCGGACCTGCGCCGCCAGCGCGCCCGACCGCGCGCGCCGTCGGCACCCACTCAGCCGAAGCGAGCGGCCCGGAACGGATGAGGATCGATGTAGGTCGGCGCGCCCGTCATCATCTCGGCGAGCAGGCGGCCCGTCGCGGGGCCGAGCGTCAGCCCGTGATGGCAATGGCCGAACGCGAACCACAGGTGTCGATGACGCGGCGCAGGCCCGATCACCGGACGCATGTCCGGCGTGCACGGCCGCATCCCGAGCCACGGTGCCGGGTCGAGCCGTTCGCCGATGCCGAACGCGTCACGCGCGAGCGGCTCCGCACGCGCCAGTTGCACGCCGGTCGGCGGCGCGCCGCGCAGCGCAATCTCGACGCCGGTCGTGAGCCGCAGGCGCCCGCCGTCCATTGGCGCGACGACGAAGCCTTCCTCGGTATCGCAGACGGGCACGTTCAGCAGCGTGCGCGTCGGCCGGTAATGCATGTGATAGCCGCGCTTCGTGCGCAGCGGGATCCGGTAGCCGAGCGGCGCGAACACGTGGTCGGACCAGGGCCCGAGCGCCACCACCGCCTGGCGCGCCGCGATGCGGCCGTCCGCGGTATCGACGCTCCAGCCGTCGCGTACCTGCTCGAGCGTCGTCGCATCGCCGAGCACGAACGTGCCGCCTTCCCGCTCGAAGAGCCGCGCATACGCTTTCGTCAGGCCGCCCGGGTTCGACACGCTCTTCGGATCCTGCCAGTGGAACGCGCCGCAAAACGCGTCGCCGAGACCCGGCTCGCGATCGCGCAGCGCGCGTGCATCGAGCACGGTCATCCGCAGCCCGTGCTCGCTCGCGACGCGCTGCTGCGCGCGCGCTTCCGCGTCGAACAGCACGGGCGAGCGGAACGCCTCGATCCACCCGCCGTCGTGCACGAGCGGCTGCGCGTCAGTGCGCGCGAGCAGCGCATCGTGCTCGTCGACGCTCGCCGCGATCAGCGGCAGCAGGTCGCGCGCGGCGGCCGCGAGCCGCTGCGGCGACGACTCCCGCCAGAAGCGCGCGAGCCAGCCCGCGTACGCGGGCATCGCTTTGTAGTCCCAATAGAGATCGATCGAGCGGTTGCGCGCATAGCGCAGCAGCGTGCCGAGCTTGCGCGGGAACGCATACGGGACGACCGACGAGCGCTCGATGAGCCCCGCATTGCCGTGGCTCGTTTCCTCGCCCGGCCCGCGCCGGTCGACGAGCGCGACGCGCAGGCCGCGATCCTGCAGATGCAGCGCCGACGACACGCCGACGATGCCGGCCCCCAGGACGATGACGTCGAAATCCATGCTTCCTCGTACTGCGTCGAGATTCGATGCGATGCGCGCCGGACCTTGCACCCGGCGCGGCCGGATTTACTTCGCGATGATGTCGCGCCGGAAGTACTTCTGCGACAGCGCGCTCAGCGTGCCGTCCTTCTTCAGCGCGTCGAGCGCGCCGACGATCTTCGCCTGCAGCGCCTTGTCATTCTTGCGCATCCCGAAGCCCGTGCCTTCGCCGAGCGTCGCCGGATCCTTCAGCGCGTCGCCGACGATCTGGTAATCGCGGCCGGCCGGCTTGTCGAGGAAACCGTCCTGCGCGGTCTGCGCTTCCTGCACCGCCGCGTCCAGACGGCCCGCGACGAGATCCGCGTAGATCTGGTCCTGATCCTGGTACGAGACGACCGACACGCCCGCACTGGCCCAGTGCGCCTTCAGGAAATCTTCCTGCGACGACCCTTGCAGCACGCCGACGTGCCTGCCGCGCAGGCTCGCCACATCGGGCAACAGCGGCGAGCCGCGCTTCGCGACCATCACGATCGGCACGACGTAGATCGCCGGCGTGAAATCGATGCTCTGCCGCCGCTTGGCCGTGATGTTCATCGCCGAGTTGATCGCGTCGAACTTGCGCGCCTGCAGCGCGGGAATCAGGCCGTCGAACGCATTCTCGACCCACACGCACTTCATCTTCAGCTTCGCGCATACCGCATTGCCGACGTCGACGTCGAAGCCCTGCAACTGCCCGGCCGGCGTCTTGCTCTCGAACGGGGGATAAGCGGCTTCGATCCCGAAGCGCAACGTGTTGGCGGTCTGTTCCGCGTGGGCCGTGACGGCTGCGCTCGCGAAAGCCGCGGCGACGCACAGAGAGAGCTTCCAGTTCATGACGGGTCCTGTCTGGGTTGAGGCAACGGGGGGACGGCCACGCAGCGCCCGCTCGACGGGGCACCGGATTGGCGCGATGCACGGCCGGCCGGCAATGCGGCAGCGCACGTCCATGCACCCGAAATATAGACTGATAGTCTACTATAGACTATAGGGGATACGATAATCGTGCCCCGGTTTCAGTGCGTCGGCGTCGCCGATATTGGGAACAAGCCGTTGATTTTCATTGATTTTTCCGACGACCGCCGTCACGCGACACATCCCGAAAATAAAATCTCACCAGCCATCGTGAGTCTATATTAGACTTTTTGTCCATCAAGAACACCGCCGGACCGACACGTCGCGAGACAGTCCGTCCGGCCCCGACCGGAGACGTATCCATGACGCAAGCCGCCCCCACCCTGCCGCTGACCGTCGACGAAGCGGCGGTGCGCGCCGCGCTGCCGTCGCTCGACGTGCTCGGCACGCTGCGCCGCATGTTCGCGTCGCTCGGCGAAGCCCGCGCGGTGCAGCCGCCGCAGACGCTCACGCTGTTCCCCGGCCAGGCCGGCGACTTCATCACCTACCTCGGCGCGCTCGCCGACGAGCAGGTGTTCGGCGCGAAGCTGTCGCCGTACATCGTGACGGGCGGCAAACCCATCGTCACCGCGTGGACCGCGCTGATGTCGATGCGCACCGGTCACCCGCTGATGTGGTGCGATGCGGGCTTGCTGACGGTCGAGCGCACCGCCGGCACGACCGCGCTCGCGGTCGACTGCCTCGCCCCCGGCGACGCGAAGCATCTCGCGCTGGTCGGCGCGGGCGCGGTCGGTCTCGCGCACCTGCGGCACACGGCAGCGTTGCGCGACTGGGAGACGATTCGCGTGTATTCGCCGGCACTGGCCGGCGACGCGGCGCTGCAGGCCACGATCGCGCAGATCGATCCGCGCGCGCGGCCGGCCGACAGCGTCGCCGCCTGCGTGCGCGACGCGGACGTCGTGATGCTGTGCACGTCGTCGGGCACGCCGGTGCTCGGCGACGGGATGCTGACGCGCCCTGCGCTCGTCACGTCGATCAGCACCAACGTCGCGCAGGCGCACGAGATCCCGCCCGCGTGGCTGCCCGGGATGGACGTCTACTGCGATTACCGGCACACGACGCCCGCGAGCGCGGGCGAGATGCAACGCGCGGCCGCCGAGCACGGCTGGACGCCGGAGCGCATCGTCGGCGATCTGCCCGCGCTCGTGCGCAACGCATGTCCGGCGCCGTCGCGCACGCGCCATGCGTTCTTCCGCTCGATCGGCCTCGGTCTCGAGGACGTCGCGATCGCGCACGCGCTTCACGCGCACCTGACGCGCGCATGAGCCGCAGATGAACCGCATATGAACATCAATCGCGCGCGCGCCCGATACAATGGCGCCACCGCCACGGCGGCGGTGCGCCGGCGTCGGCCGGAGACGCCGCCCGGCCGCGGCTCACCCGAGGTAGCGATTCCGATGCGCAAGAAGCCATCCCCCGTCAAAGACCTGCTGCTGTCCCGCTATGCGCCGATCGCCGACGGCATCGCGACGCTGTTCTTCCCGTACGCGGAAGTCGTGATCCACGACCTGCACGACCAGACCGTGCTGTACCTCGCGAACAACCTGTCGAAACGCGAGGTCGGCGACGATTCCGCGCTCGAGGAAACCGACCACTCGGCACGCGAGCGCGTGATCGGCCCGTACGAGAAGCTCAACTGGGACGGCCGGCGGATGCGTTGCGTCAGCAACGTGCTGTTCGACGACGAAGGGCATCCGGCCGGGATGATGTGCATCAACTTCAACATCGCGGTGTTCGACGAGGTGCGCGCGACGCTCGACCTGTTCATCAAGGGCGCGGGCGTCGTCGCGCAACCGGACGAGCTGTTCCGCGACGACTGGCAGGAGCGCATCAACACGTTCCTGCACGGCTGGCTGCACGAGCGGCAGGTCGGCCTGAACGGGCTCACGCGCGAGCATCGGCGCGAGCTCGTCGAGGCGCTGTACGCGGAAGGCGCGTTCCGCGGCAAGAGCGCGGCGAACTATGTCGCGAACGTGCTCGGGATGGGGCGCGCGACCGTCTACAAGCATCTGAAGCACCTGAAGGAAACGCAGGGCGACATGTAGGCGAGCAGGCGGCCACCGTCGCGCTTCGCGCGCATGGGCGCCGTTGTGCCCCAGGCACGCAACGCGGTGCCGCCTACCCCTCATTCCGGGCGTCGCGGCCAAAAATGATATAGTCGCAGTTACATTTTTTCGCCCGATCGCTACTCGCCCATGCCGACCGCCCTCACCCCCGCGCTTCGCCCGACGCTGACCGTCGAAATCTGGTCCGACCTGATCTGCCCGTGGTGCTGGATCGGCAAGCGCCGTTTCGACGAAGCGCTTGCCGCGTTCGCGCATGCGGACCACGTCGACGTCGTGCTGCGCGCGTATCGGCTGATGCCCGGCCAGCCGGTCGAGCCGGTCGAGGCGATGCTCGGCGGCAAATACCGGCTCGCGCCCGCGCAGGTCGAGCAGATGCTGCGCCAGGTGACCGATGCGGCCGCCAGTGTCGGGCTGCGCTACGACCTGCCCGGCACGCTCGTCGGCGATACGCTCGACGGCCACCGGCTCGTGAAGCTCGCCGAAACGACGGGCCGCGCACACGCGCTGACCGAGCGGCTGTATCGCGCGTACTTCAGCGAGCACGGCTCGCTGTTCGATCACGGCGCGCTCGCCGATTTCGCGGTCGACGCGGGGCTCGAGCGCGCGGCGGTCGAAGCCGTGCTGCGCAGCGACGCGTACCGCGACGAAGTCGACGCCGATATCGAACGCGCCGCGCAGATCGGCGGCCGCGGCGTGCCGCTGTTCGTGTTCGGCGGCCGCTACGCGGTGTCTGGCGCGCAGCCGGCCGACGTGTTCGCGCAGGCGCTCGAGCAGGCGTGGCACGACGGCGTCGTCGCGCTCGACGGCACGATCGGGGACACAAGCGGCAGCGACGACGCAGCCGCCTGCGGCCCCGACGGCTGCGCGCTGCCGCCGGGCGCATAGCCGCACGGGTAACCACCACCCACCGCTGCTGCCGGAAACCGGCAGGAAGCCGCGCCGTGCGGCGTCTACAATGTTGTCTTTCAAAAATAACCAACTGAGAGACCACGAACCCATGACCCACGGTATCCACGGCGAGAAGCGCTGGTACGCGCTGATCGTCCTCTGTCTCGGCGTGCTGATGATCGTGCTCGACAGCACGATCGTGAACGTCGCGCTCCCGTCGATCGGCGCCGACCTGCATTTCAGCGAGACGGCGCTCGTCTGGGTGGTCAACGCGTACCTGCTGACCTTCGGCGGCTGCCTGCTGCTCGGCGGCCGGCTCGGCGACCTGTACGGCCACCGGCGCATGTTCCTCGCGGGCCTCACGGTGTTCACGCTCGCGTCGCTCGCCTGCGGCATCGCGCAATCGCAGGCGATGCTGATTGCCGCGCGCGCGGTACAGGGGTTCGGCGGTGCGATCGTGTCGGCGGTGTCGCTGTCGCTGATCATGAATCTCTTCACCGAAACCGGCGAACGGGCGCGCGCGATGGGCGTCTACGGCTTCGTCTGCGCGGGCGGCGGCAGTGTCGGCGTACTGCTCGGCGGGCTCCTGACGAGCACGCTGTCGTGGCACTGGATCTTTCTCGTCAACCTGCCGATCGGCGTCGCGGTCTACGCGCTGTGCGTCGCGCTGCTGCCGCGCACGCGCGCGCCGGCCGCCGACGCGCGGCTCGACGTCGCGGGCGCGGTCACCGTGACCGCGTCGCTGATGCTCGCCGTCTACGGGATCGTCAACGGCAACGAGGCCGGCTGGCTGTCGACGCAGACCATCGCGCTCGTTGGCACGGCCGCCGCGCTGCTCGCGCTGTTCGTCGCGATCGAGGCGCGGGTCGCGCATCCGCTGATGCCGCTCACGCTGTTCGCCGCGCGCAACGTCGCGCTCGCGAACGCGATCGGCGTGCTGTGGGCCGCCGCGATGTTCGCGTGGTTCTTCCTGTCCGCGCTGTACATGCAGCGCGTGCTCGGCTACCGCCCGTTCCAGGTCGGCCTCGCGTTCCTGCCCGCGAACCTGATCATGGCCGCGTTCTCGCTCGGGCTGTCCGCGCGGATCGTGATGCGCTTCGGGATCCGCGGCCCGATCGCGGCCGGCCTGCTGATCGCCGCATGCGGCCTGGCGCTGTTCTCGTGCGCGCCGGTCGACGGCGGATTCGTCTGGCACGTGCTGCCCGGGATGACGCTGCTCGGCATCGGTGCGGGTGTCGCGTTCAACCCGATGCTGCTGGCCGCGATGAACGACGTCGACCCCGCGGATTCGGGGCTCGCGTCGGGGATCGTCAACACCGCGTTCATGATGGGCGGCGCGCTCGGGCTCGCCGTGCTCGCCAGCCTCGCGGCTGCCCGCACCGATGTGCTGGCGGCAAGCCAGGCCACGCCGCTCGACGCGCTGAATGGCGGCTATCACGTCGCGTTCGCGTGCGGCGCGGTGTTCGCCGCGACGGCCGCGCTGATCGGCCTCGCGCTGCGGATCAGGCAGCAGGATGCGGTCGGCGGCGGGGTCGGCAGCGCGATGCACTGATCTGGTGCGGCGGCCAATGATGACGCGTACCGCGTTCCGGCCTGCGCGAGCGTGTCGCGCGTGCGCACGTCAATTCCGTCGGAGCCCCGTCCAGCAAGGCTGCCCGGGCACCTTCGCCGGATCACCCGATGGCGCCGGTCGACCGATTTTTAACGCGGTCGTACACCACCCCGCCAGTTTTGCGACAATGTCGGACTTTGACCCGCGAGCTGCCACCGAACGCCGCATAACCGCCTGCTTCCGATGTCGCTTCCTCATATCGATCTGCTGTACTCCCTGTCCGGCCTGTTCGTCGGCATCCTCGTCGGCCTGACGGGCGTTGGCGGCGGTTCGCTGATGACGCCGATCCTCGTGCTGCTGTTCGGCGTCCATCCGGCGACGGCGGTCGGCACCGACCTGCTGTACGCGGCCGCGACCAAGGCGACCGGCACCCTCGTGCACGGGCTCAAAGGCACGGTCGACTGGCGCATCACGGGCCGGCTCGCGGCCGGCAGTGTCCCCGCGTCGGCCCTCACGCTGTGGATGCTGCATACGTACGGGATGCAGTCGCCCGGCGCCGGCCGCATGATCCAGCTCGTGCTCGGCTGCGCGCTGCTCCTCACGTCGCTCGCGCTGATCTTCAGGCCGCAGCTCACCGCGCTGGCCGCGCGCAATCCGCTCGCGCCAAGCCCCGCGCGCACGCTGTGGTCCACCGTGCTGACCGGCGCCGTGCTCGGCATGCTGGTGTCGATGACCTCGGTCGGCGCCGGCGCAATCGGCGTGACCGTGCTGCTGCTGCTGTACCCGGCGCTCGCGACGACCCGCATCGTCGGCTCGGACATCGCGCACGCGGTGCCGCTCACGCTGATCGCCGGGATGGGTCACTGGCTGCTCGGCTCGGTCGACTTGTCGATGCTGCTGTCGCTGCTGCTCGGCTCGCTGCCCGGCATCGTGATCGGCAGCGTGCTGTCCGCACGCGCGCCCGAGCGCCTGCTGCGCAACCTGCTCGCGTCGACGCTCGTCGCGGTCGGCGTGCGGCTCGTGCTCGCGTAAGCGAACCGCCGCGGGATCCCGCGGCGAAGTCGCGAAGTCGCGAAGTCGTGAAACGGCGCAGCGCCGGACGGCGTACGCGACCCAAAATGAATGACGCCGCCCGGCTCGCGATGAACCGGGCGGCGTTTTTTTACGTCAAGTCAGGCGGCGCACGGCCCGCCCGACATGACTGCCCTTACTGCCCCTGCTGCTGCAGCTTCTGCTGGCGCAACTGCTGCGTGCGCATCTGCAGCTTCAGCACGCGCTGCAACGCCGCGCGGTTCGCGAGGATGTTGTCGTAGAAGTGGCCGAGATCGCCCTTCAACGCGGTCCGCGACGGATCGTTCAGGTAGATCATGTGGCCCGACGGGTAATTCCGGATCGCCAGGTTCTGCGCCTTGAGCGTCGGGTCGAGCGGCATCTGCTTCAGCGTCAGCTCGGTCTGGTGGAATGGCGTGACCGCGTCGAAGTAACCGTTCGCGGACAGCACCTTCAGATCCGGGTTGAGGCTCATCGTCGATGCGAGATCGCCCGCCGTGTACAGCGTATTGCCGCCGCCCTTGTTCGTGCCCGTCGGGTCGATGTGGCTGAAGTCCCAGTTGTTGAACACCTGGTCGTTCAGGTCGACGAACGACGACGTCGACGTGTACTGCAGGTCGGTGTTCAGGTAGCTGTTCCACAGCACGGTGTACGCGCCGCCGATGTTGTTGATCGACGGATCGTTGCCGCCCGAGTTCGGCTGGATGAACGGCGCGATGCCCTGGCCCGTGTAGTTCGCGCGGCCGTCATACTGGCCGATCTGGATGCCCGGCACGAGCGTCAGGAAGAACGTGTACGGCGGGTTGTTGTTAGACGACGGCACGTTACCGAGCGCGGCCGGGTTGCCGAAGGTCTGGATCAGCGAGACCGGATCGGTGCCGATGTACGACCCCATCTGCTGCGCGGCCTGCAGGTTCAGGTTCAGCCGCACGTTCACGAAGCCGCCGTCCTGCGGGTTCGGCGCCTGCGCGAGCGGCGCGAGCACGCCGTCCGCATAGTTGCGCGCCTGGACCATGTAGCTGTCGAGGTCGGCCGGCTGCGGGTTGAGCGTCGTCTTCTTCCAGTAGAACGCGTCGGCGGCGAGCGTCGGGAACGTGCCGACCGCGCTCAACGCATTCGAGTAGTCGAGGATCGACGACTGCAGCGTGATCCCGTTCAGCTCGACGCCGTCCTCATGCAGCACCCACGACACCACCGCGCTGCGCGCCGTGCCGTACGACTCGCCGAACAGGAACTTCGGCGAGTTCCAGCGCGCGTACTTCGTCAGGTAGCGCTGGATGAAACGGTCGATCGAGCGCGCGTCCTGGTCGACGCCCCAGAAGTCCTTGTTCTTCGCCGGGGCGATCGCCGCCGAGTAACCGGTGCCGACCGGGTTGATGAACACGAGGTCGGAACGGTCGAGCAGGCTGTCCGGGTTGTCGAGCAGCTTGTACGGCGCGGGCGGCGTGAAGTTCGGGAACGACGACTGCAGGCGCTTCGGCCCGAACGAGCCGAGCAGCAGGTACACCGACGACGAGCCCGGGCCGCCGTTGTAGAAGAACGTGACCGGCCGCGGCTTCGACGGGTCGGGATTGTCCTGCGTGTACGCGACGTAGAACATCTTCGCGTTCGGCTGCGACGTGACGGGGTCGATCGTCGTCAGGTGGCCGGCCGTCGCCGTGTAGTTGACGACCTTGCCGCCGATCGTGACCTGCCGGTGCACGACCGCGGCGCCTTCGGTCGCGTCCGTGACCGCGTCGTTGGGGCCGGTGCCGTACACGTCGGTGTCGACGTACGGCTGATCGGGCTGCGTGGCGTTCGACGCCGTGCTGGTCGATCCGCTGCCCGCGGACGCCGGCGCGTTCGCGGCCGTGTTGGCGGCGGCCGCCGACGCGGACGGACTCGCGCCGTCGTCGCCGCCGCAACCCGTGACGAGCAGCGCAGCGGCTGTCGCCGCGACCAGCGGCCCGCTCAGTGTCGTTCCGAATAGCGCGAAACCGTCTTTCAAGGACTTCAGTGTCGTCATTATTGCCTCTCGAACAGAACGATAAATGTCGCCGGACCCAAGGGATGATTGGTTCCGGCGTTCCGCACCAGGAGCGCATTCGTTATGCGACGCACTCCGAGTTTTTTACCGGCTCGGCGTTGACCGACCGGCATGATTTACCCCACCCGATATTCAGCGATTGCACAATGGAAACAATTCCATTGAAAACGGAAACCCGCAATTCAGATGCAACTCCAGCGCCATCCGTAATCGCACACAAATCGACAGCAAAAACATTCCCCGCAAAGCCAGCCCTGGCAAGGCTGCTCCGCATCGACACGACGAACCGCCCCCTTCGGCACGACGCCGATTAATCGCCGAACGACGATCAATCCCGGTCTCTGCCGAACGAATGAAATCGAAAGGATTGGTTAATTAAATGGAAAGGAATATTCTCTCAATGTAATTTATTAAATTAAGTGAAAATATCGGCGCATAATAGATTCCGGGTTTCCTGCCGTAAAGCAATAATTTGTTACAGGCCCCGTCATTCAGCGAATGTGAAAGCTGGGACCGATTCCGGAAAGATCAAGGCAATAAAAAAAACCGGACGCTGGCGTCCGGTTTTTCGGCATGCGCTGACGCGCGTTCAAGGCATTCAGAGCGGCACGTCGATCGCCCCCGCGGCGGCCGTGATCGCGTTGCCGCCCGGCGCGGTCGAGATCGGCGGCAGGTTCGCGCCCGTCAGCGCCGGCGCCGCGCCCGGCGTGCCGCCGCGCGGCACCGTGCGGATCACCTGCGACGGCGGCAGCGGCACGCCGTTCTTCAGGTGCCGCCACATCAGGTTCAGCGCCTGCAGGTCGTAGTAGTGGACCGGCACGAACCGCGTATCGAACCCGGCGACCGGCAGGAACGCATCGAAGTGCTGACCGTTCGTCACCTCGTAGAACGCGAGCTGGCTGCGGCCGCCTTCGCTGATGCTGTTCTGCGCGACGTAGGCGCGCGACGCGTGGTTCACCGGCACGAGCGCGTCGTTGCGGCCGTGCACGATGATCGCGGGCTTGCCCTGCAGGTTCGCATTCACGCGCACCGCGTCGACGTTCGCGGGCAGGTTCAGCATCCCGTTCGTCCACAGCCGGCGCAGGCACAGCGCACCCGCGAAACTCGCGTCCGGCGTCGCGAGGCGGTGATCGATGCCGGTCGCGGCGCCCGTGTTGAACACGAGGCTGATGCCGTTGGTCGGCGGCACGCCGTTGCCCGCGCCGAACACGCTCGGCATCGGCGACGCAGCGGGCGGCGCGACCGCGCCGGTGGCCGGATTCGTCGTCGCGAAGCTGAAGTTGCACAGGTTGTCGACGACGCGCGAGCGCGTGTACGCATTCGCATAGGTCACCGCGATCGCCGGGATCGCCTGCGAATCCCACATCGGCGCCTGCAACGGGTCCGAATCGGCCAGGTAGCCGGCCGTGTGCAGTTGCGCGAGCGCATCGGCGGCCTGGCTCTGCAGGTCCGCGCCCGCGACGAGCCCGGCCGCGGCGAGCGTCGCGCAGCGCTGTGTGCGGATCGACTGCGTGACGGCCTGCGGCAGCGCGCTCAGGTACGGCGCGCCGGCGAGCGCGGACGCCGCCGCCGCGCACGGCTGCAGCAGGTTGGCAAGCGTCGCGTAGTCGGCGAGCGGCCGCCCGAACGACGGCACCGGCGCGCCGCCCTGCCGCACGAGCGCGTTCGGCGCCATCCGCACGTTGATCTGCGGCTCGCCGACGACAACCGCGGTGATCCAGTTGCGCGTGTCCTGCTCGGCCGCCGCGAGCGCGGCGCCACCACCGTTGCTGACCGACGCGGCGATCGTCGTGATATCGCCGGGCCGGTAGCGCACGCCGTGACGCTTGCCGTCGATCAGCGGTCCGAACTGCTCGTTGAGCGCCCAGTACGCGAACTCGACCGCCTGCAGCGTCACGTGCCCCCAGTCCTGCTCGGGATTCTGCTGCGAATGCGCGTGCTTGAACGCATAGCGGTTCGGGAACTGCGCGTTGAATGCGGTCAGCTCGCTGCTCGTCGCGTTCGCGGTGAAGAGGCTCGCGTTGCCGGCAAGCACCGCGTTCGCGAGCGTGCCGTCGATCAGCGTGACGGTGTCCGAGCCGAGCTCGTGCGCGCCGTTGCCGCCGCCCTTGTCGTTGTATGCGACCGCGCAGCCGCGCTTCAAGCCCCATTCGCCGGCGGCCGAGATCGCGCCGTACACGCCGCGCGAGCCGGACGACGTCGCGGTGACGATGCACGGCTGCGCGGGATCGAAGCTGGCCGGCACCTGCACGAGCAGCGTGACGTTCTTGCGGCCGCTGCCGTCGTCCGAGTAAGCGAGGTATTCGGTGCCGGCGATCCTGCCTTCGCCGAGCGTGTCGTTGCCGTCGAGATCGACGTTCGGCCCCCAGAAGCGGCCGTAGCCGCCGTTGGCAGTCATGTCGACGAGCGCGCGGTAGTTCGACCAGATCGCGAGGCGGCGCAGCTCGGCCGCCGTCGGCCGGGCCGGGTTCGCAAAGCCGGGGGGCGTCGCGCTAGCGAGGCCCGTCTTGCCGAGGCCGGCCGTCAGCAGGTCGTCGCTCGCGCCGTCGTAGGCCGTCGTGCGCACGTTGCCCGCGATGAAATCCGGCTGGCGGTTGCTTTCCGCGGTTTCGTTGCCGTTGCACGCGCCAAGCATCGTCACCGCCGCGGCCAGTGCCGCACCGAACCGGACTCGCCTGCCCCACCTGGATGTCGTCATCGCCGCCCTCTCTCTCGTTATATGTCTCGATGCATCACAGCGAACGCGGGCCCCGGCATGCCGAGGCCCGCGGGAATGCGAGCGCGGGCGGCGCGCGGGCGCCGCCCGGAGGTCATTGCTGCTGGATGGTCAGCTTGTTGCTGACGGACGTCACGCCCGGCACGCCCTTTGCGGCCGCTTCGGCCTTTTCGATCTGTGCCTGCTCGGGCACCGAGCCCTCGAGCGTGATGGCCCCGCCCTTCGAACGCACGACGATGTTCTTCACATCGACGCCGCTCTCCTTCGAAATCGCCTTGCGCACCGCATAGCCGAGCTTGCGGTTTGCCTGCTTCGCGGTCTTCGCGGCGGCCTTCGATGCGCTCTTCGCGGCGGCGGGCGCTTCGGACGCCGCCGGCTCGCTCGACTGCGCGTACACGCTGCCGGACAGACACACCGCCACCGCGGCCACGCCCAACGCTCTCAACACGATCGACTTCATGCTATCTCCTTGTGATTCGGAACGGCCGCGCACAGTGCGGCCGGGTACCCCCAAAGGCGGCCAGCCCGCGCGCGAGCGCGGCAGGACGGCCGGTGATTTCCACGGCGATGCGAGAGAGGCGAGACGGGCCGGCGACCGGCGCACGCATGAAGCGGGCCGGCCGGGCCGGGCAGCCGCCGGCCGGACGCGCCCGGTCTGATGGAGGGCCGGGTCGCGCGAATCGGGCGCGGCTGCGTCGCACAATGTAATCCAGCGCCCGCGGAAGCGCAAAGTTTTTGACGCGGCGCATCGCGCGGCCGCCGCAGCCGATTCGCGCACGCGCCGCGAAACCGGTTACCATCGCCGCGAATGCGCATCGTTCGTGACCCGTGTCACCGATGTGTCATGCCTGCGTCACCCGCCGATCGCCGCTTATGAAGCCCATCCTGCGCCCCCGCCGGCCACCCCGCATCCTCGCCCGCTTCGTCGCGGTGTCGTGGCGCGACCTCGCGCTGTCGGTCGGACCGACCGTGCTGCTCGCGATCGCCACGGTCTGGCTCGCGATCAAGATGATCCAGCCCGCGCCGCCTTCGACGCTCGTGATCTCGGCCGGCCCGCCCGGCAGCACCTACTGGAACGCCGCGGAGAAGTACAAGGCGATCCTCGCGAAGAACGGCATCACGCTCGACGTCGAGTCGTCCGAGGGTTCCGCGCAGAACCTCGAGCGGCTGTCCAACCCGAACGCGCCGGTCGACGTCGGCTTCGTGCAGAGCGGGATCGGCCCGAAAACGCGCGACGAGCATCTCGTCTCGCTCGGCAGCATCGGCTACGTGCCGCTCGCGATCATGTACCGCGGCCCGGTCGTCGCGCGCCTGTCGGACTTCAACGGCAAGCGGCTCGCGCTCGGCGCGGAAGGCAGCGGCGCGCGCGAGCTGAGCCTCGCGCTGCTGAAAATGAACGGCATCGCGCCGGGCGGCACGACCGAACTGCTGCCGACGTCCGGCGAGGATGCCGCGGCGGCGCTGCTCGACGGCAAGATCGACGCGGCGTTCCTGTCCGGCGACTCGACGCAGATTCCGGTGATGGCGAAGCTGTTCCGTGCGCCGGGCGTACACGTGTATTCGTTCACGCAGGCCGAGGCCTACGCGCGCCGCTTCCCTTACCTGACCGCAATCACGCTGCCCGAGGGCGTCTACGATCTCGGCCGGAACCTGCCGCCCGCGGACATCCATACGGTCGCGCCGACGATCGAGCTGGTCGCGCGCGACACGCTGCATCCGGCGCTGTCGGACCTGCTGATCGAGGCCGCGCGCGAGGTGCACGGCCACGCGACGATCCTGCAGCGCGCGGGCGAATTCCCGTCGCCGATCACACGCAGCTTCCCGCTGTCCGACGATGCGACGCGCTACTACAAGTCGGGCAAGACCTTCCTGTACCGGCGGCTGCCGTTCTGGGTCGCGAGCCTCGTCGACCGGTTGCTGGTGATCGTCGTGCCGCTCATCGTCGTGCTGATTCCGGGGCTGCGGCTGGTGCCGGCGCTGTACGGCTGGCGCGTGCGCTCGCGGATCTACCGCTGGTACGGCGCGCTGATCGCGCTCGAGCGCAGCGCGCTCGGCGAGCATACGGCCGAGGAGCGCGTCGAGCTGCTCGACCGGCTCGACAGCATCGAGGAATCGGTGAACCGGATGAAGATGCCGCTCGCGTATGCGGGGCAGTTCTACGTGCTGCGCGAGCACATCGGCTTCGTGCGCGAGCGGCTCACCGCGCACGATCACGACTTCCCGCACGGCGCCGCGCACGAGCCGGCGCACGGCGGCGACGGCGCCCCACCCCGGGCGACTCCCGGTTCCGCGTGAGCGGACGATCCGCGATCATTGCGGCATCGGCGCGCCGCCACGTAACATGGGAACCGGCGCGCTGCGCGCCCGCCGCCGGGTAGCAGGCCACGGGAGCACCGGCCGCCGGTTGGCCGGCCCCCCTATCCTCAGGAGAACCCCATGACCACAGGCCTCGACACCGCCCAGCCCGCCTGGTTCTTCGATTTCGTCTCGCCGTTCTCCTATCTGCTGCTCGAACAATACGACCGCTGGCCGGACGTGCCGTTCGAGCCGGTCCCGGTAGCGCTCGCCGAGCTGCAGCGTCACTGGGGCCAGCGCCCGGGCTCGGACGTGCCGGCCAGGCGCATCTTCACGTACCGTCACGCGCTGTTTCGCGCGGAGCAGCTCGGGATCCGCTTCAAGATGCCGCCCGCGCACCCGTTCGACTCCGACAAGGCGCTGCGTCTCGCGATCGCGCTGCGCGCCGACATCCCGACGGTGCGCGAGATATTCCGCTTCATCTGGCGCGACGGCAACGATCCGTCGACGCCGGACGGCTTCGTGGCGCTGTGCGAGCGGGTCGGCGTCGGCCACGGCGACCAGCTGATCGAATTCGAGGAGACGGTCGCGCAGCTGCGCCGCAATGCGGCCGATGCGATCGCGCTCGACGTGTTCGGCGTGCCGACGTTCTGGATGAACAAGCAGCTGTTCTGGGGCGAGGACGCGCTGCCGATGGTGCTGTACTGCGCGCGCACGCCGAACTGGCTCGAATCGCGCGAGGTGAAGCGCATCAGCACGCTGCCGAAGGGCCGCGTCTGATACCGGCCATCACGCACGGGCACGCGCGGCTGCGGTAAGGTTACGTTTCGCCCGAATCACCCGCCGCAATGGAAGAAGACGACCGTACCGCCTCGCTCGACATCTGGCTCGTGCGCGTGCTGCGCACGCTGCTGCTCGAGCGCAGCGTCACGCAGGCCGCGCTGCGCCTCAACCAGACCCAGCCCGCGATCAGCACCGCGCTGCGCAAGCTGCGCGAGACGCTGAACGATCCGATCCTGGTGCGCGGCAAGTCGGGAATGGTGCCGACCGAATACGGCGCGTCGCTACTCGACGCCGCGCAGCGCGCGCTTCGCGAAGTCGACTTCATCGCGACGCCGCACGGCGAGTTCGCGCCCGAATCCGCACGCCGCACGTTCCGCGTCGCCGCGCCCGACTACCTGAACGACTTCTTCATGCCGACGCTGATCGAGCGGTTTCGCGACGCGGCGCCGCAAGCGCACCTCGAGATCGATTCGCTGAATCCCACGCTCGACCATGCGGACGCGCTCGAATCCGGCGCGCTCGATCTCGTGATCGGCAACTGGCCGAAGCCCGACCCGCGCTTCGCGCGCGACGACCTGTTCTCCGACACGATCGTCTGTCTGATGCGCGACTCGCATCCGCTCGCGCACGCACCGCTCACGCGCGACGCGTATGCGAACGCCGCGCATCTCGCGCCGACGCCGTACACGGGCGACAAGCGCAACGCGATCGAGATCGGCCTCGCGCGCGCGGGCCTCACGCGGCGGATCGTCACGACGCTGCCGTATTTCGGGATCGTGCCGCAGGTGCTGCTGCAGTCGGACCTGATCTTCACGACGACGCGGCGCTTCGCGACGCACTACGCGCAGATGCTGCCGCTTGTCGTCGTCGCGCCGCCGGTGCCGTTTCCGCGCATCCAGAGCTACCTGCTCACGCATCCGCAACCCGATCGCCCGACCGACATCGCCTGGCTGCGCGCGCTGATGCAGAGCGTGTCGGGCGAGCTGACCGCCGCGCGCGGCAAGCGCAAGCGCTGACGTCCTGCGCGGCGGCGCGCGCCACGCAGGGCCCTCGATGCATCCGCCGAATCAGGATTGCGCGCAGGCCACGCCGGCGCATGCGCATGCGCATGCGCGTGCGCCGCTCATGCGCTGCAGAACGTTTCCTGAAGATGGAGCCAGCGCACCGTGCCTCTCGCGTCGCGCTCGAACACGGCGGTCGAGCGCCGTGCGGGCAATTCGCCCGCTGCCGCATGCTGCGCTTCGCGATACGTGATCACCGCGTGCCGGTCGTTCGCCGCGAGCACGCGGAGCTCCGACAACGTGATGCGCAGCCCCGGTTTCGCGCCCGCGAGCGCAGCGAACAGCGCATGTGTGTCGTCGCGGTCGAACACGCGGCCGTCGGTCATGATCATCGTGAAGCCGGGCGCGAACGGTGCGATCAGCGCGTCGAGCGCGGCCGGCGCGGTGTCGGCGCCGGACAGCCAGCGCTCGATGGTCGCGAGGCTCGCGTCGAGCGCATCGAGAAAGACTTGGGAATCGGACATGGTCACCGGACGAAAAACGCGCGGCCCGCTGCCGCGCAATTCCGTCAGTGTAGGCAAAAGCGCGCGACGGCGGCGCGACGCGCGCTCACCGCACGCAGCACAGGTCGTCCGGCAGGCGGCCGGACGCAGCCGCTTTCACGTCCGCCACGGGCACGCCCGCGCGCGCCTGCAGCAGCTCCGCGCAGACCGCGACCGCGATCGACCCGGGCGCCTTGTCGACGATGCCCGCGACGCCGATCGGGCACACCATCTCGCGCATCCGCAGCGCGTCGACGCCGCGCGCAACGAGCCGGCGCTCGAACTTCACGCGCTTCGTGCGCGAGCCGATCATCCCGAAGTACGCGAAATCGCGCCGCCGCATGATGCGCTCGGCAAGCGCGAAATCGAGCGCGTGGTTGTGCGTCATCACGAGGAAATACGCGCCCGCAGGCGCGTCGTCGACGATCGCCTCCGGCGTGTCGGTCGGCTCGGGCTGCACGTTCGGCGGACATTCGTCCGGGAACAGTTCATCGCGCATGTCGACCCACTGCACGACGCACGGCAGCGCGCCGAGCAGTGTGACGAGCGCATGGCCGACGTGCCCCGCGCCGAACAGCACGATGTGCATCGGCACGGGCACGCCCGTCGCGCGGTTGCGCCGGCCGGTGCCGCGGGGCAGCGTGGTGTCGTAATGCGTGCCATGCGTGCCATGCGTGCCGTCGGCGGGCAGCGGGCGAGCGGAGCGCGGTGCGCCGTTCATGTCAGCCTGCCTGTGCCGCACGCACGGCCTGCACTGCGCGCAGGATCGACTCGCCGGTCGCGGGCGCGTCGAGCGGCGGATTCACGCGATAGTCGCCAACGGCCGCCACCGCATCGCGCACCGCGAAGAACACCGAGAACGGCAGCAACAGCGGCGGTTCGCCGACCGCCTTCGAGCGGTGGATGCTGTCCTCGACGTTGCGGTTCTCGAACAGCCGCACGTTGAACTCGGGCGGCGTGTCGTTGACGGTCGGGATCTTGTACGTGGACGGCGCATGCGTCATCAGCTTGCCGCCCGGGTTCCACCACAGCTCTTCGGTCGTGAGCCAGCCCATCCCCTGGATGAACGCGCCTTCGACCTGGCCAATGTCCAGCGCCGGGTTCAGCGACGCGCCGACATCGTGCAGCGCATCGACGCGCAGCGTGCGCATCTCGCCCGTCAGCGTGTCGATCACGACTTCGGACACGGCCGCACCGTACGCGTAGTAGAAGAACGGCCGGCCCTGCAGCTTCGACTGGTCCCAGTACAGCTTCGGCGTCGCATAGAAGCCATCGGACCACAGCTGCACGCGCGCGAGATACGCCTTCGCGATCACCTCGCCGAACGGCACGCCGTTCTCGCCGACCCACACGGTATCGTTGCCGAACCGCACGTCCGCCGCGTTGACCTTGCCGCCGCCATACTGGCTCGCGGCGAACGCGGCAAGCCGCTCGCGCAGCTGCCGCGCCGCATCCTGCGCGGCCTTGCCGTTCAGGTCCGAGCCGGTCGATGCGGCCGTCGCCGACGTGTTCGCGACCTTGCTCGTATCGGTCGCCGTCACGCGGATCCGCTCGAAGCGGATGCCGAGCTCGTGCGCGACGACCTGCGCGACCTTCGTGTTGAGCCCCTGCCCCATCTCCGTGCCGCCGTGGTTCACGAGCACCGAGCCGTCGGTGTAGATGTGGACGAGCGCACCCGCCTGGTTGAAGTGCGTGACGTTGAACGCGATGCCGAACTTCACCGGCGTCAGCGCGATGCCCTTCTTCAGCACCGGGTTGCGCGCGTTGAATTCGCGCACGCCCGCGCGCCGCGCGCGATAGCCGCTCGTCGCCTCGAGTTCCGCGAGCAGCTCGGGCAGCACGTTGTCCTCGACCGTCTGGCCGTATGGCGTCACGTTGCGCTCGGTCTTGCCGTACAGGTTCGCGTAGCGGACATCGAGCGGATCGCGACCGAGCGCGCGCGCGATGTCGTCGATGATGTACTCGATCGCGAACGCGCCCTGCGGGCCGCCGAAGCCGCGAAACGCGGTGTTCGACTGCGTGTTGGTCTTGCCGCAGTAGCCGGCGATCGACACGTTCGGCAGCCAGTACGCGTTGTCGAAGTGGCAAACGGCGCGCGTCATCACCGGGCCCGACAGGTCGGCCGAGAAGCCGCAGCGCGACGTCATGTCGAGCGACACGCCGTCAATGCGGCCGGCGTCGTCGTAGCCGACGTCGAAGCGGTAATTGAAGTCGTGGCGCTTGCCGGTGATCATCATGTCGTCGTCGCGGTCCGGACGCAGCTTCACCGGGCACAGCAGCTTCCATGCGGCGAGCGCCGCGCAGCACGCGAACAGCCCCGACTGCGATTCCTTGCCGCCGAACCCGCCGCCCATCCGGCGGCATTCGACGAGCACGTTGTGCGACGCGACGCCGAGCATGTGCGCAATCAGGTGCTGCATCTCGCTCGGGTGCTGCGTCGAGCAATACACGTGCATCCCGTCGTCGTCCTTCGGCACCGCGTAGGCAATCTGGCCTTCGAGATAGAACTGCTCCTGGCCGCCGAGACTCATTTCGGCGCCATGGCGATGCGGCGCGGCGTCGAGATGCGCGGCCGCGTCGCCGCGCGCGAGCTTCAGCGGCGGGATCACATAGGTTTCGGCCCGGCGCGCGTCCTTCGCGGTCAGGATCGCGGGCAGCTCCTCGTAGTCGACCTTCGCGCGGCGCGCGGCGAGGCGCGCGGTTTCGTGCGACGTCGCGACGACCATGAACATCGGCTGGCCGACGAACTGCACGACGCCGTCGGCAAGCACCGGGTCGTCGTGGATGATCGGGCCGCAGTCGTTGACGCCGGGAATGTCGTCGGCCGTGAACACGGCGACGACGCCGGGCGTCGCGCGCACCGCGTCGAAGTTCATCGACACGATTTTCGCGTGCGGCTTCGTCGACAGCCCGAGCGCCGCGTGCAGCGTGCCGGCGACGAGCGGGATGTCGTCGGTGTAGGTCGCGCGCCCGCTCACGTGCAGGTGCGCGGATTCGTGCGGACGCGAGATGTGGACCTGCGCGGCGTCGGCCTGCGCGTCGAGGGTGTTCAGGAACGGTTCGGCTTGCTGGTTCATCGTGTGTTCTCCCGTCAGGCGCGCGCCGCTTCAGTTGCCACTTCAGTTGCCACTTCGGCTGCCACTTCACGCACGCTCAATGCCTGCGGCGGCAGCGGATCGTGCGCACGCGTCTCCAGCCAGAAGCGGTACATCAGGTTCTTCGCGGTCTCGAGCCGATAGGTGCTCGTCGCGCGCATGTCGGTGAGCGGCTGGTAGTCGCGCTCGAGCGCCTGCATCGCGGCCTGCGCGGTCGCCTCGTGCCACGGTGCGCCGTCGAGCACGGCTTCCGTGTGCGTCGCGCGCTTCGGCGTCGCGGCCATCCCGCCGAACGCGATGCGCGGCTCGCGGATCGTGTCGCCGTCCGCGATGAACGCGAATGCCGCGCACACGGCCGAGATGTCCGAATCGAAGCGCTTCGACAGCTTGTACGTGCGGAACCGCAGGTTCGCGCGCGCGCCGCTGCGAGTCGGCACCTTCACGCCGACGACGAATTCGTGCGGCGCCATGTCCTTCTGCTGGTAGCCCGTGTAGAGCGCCTCGAGCGGCAGCTCGCGCACGGCGTCGCCGCCGCGCAGCACCACGCGCGCGCCGAGCGCGATCAGGCCCGGCATCGCGTCGCCGATCGGCGAGCCGTTCGCGATGTTGCCGCCGAGCGTGCCCGCGTTGCGGATCGGCAGCGACGCGAAGCGCTTCCACATCTCGGTCAGCTCCGGATAGGTCTCGGCGAGCGCCGCGTACCCATCCTCGACGGTGACGCCCGCGCCGATCTCGATCCAGTCGTCGCCGTGCACGATGCGCTGCAGTTCGGCGACCTGGCCGACGTAGATCAGATCGTCGAGCCGGCGCATCTGCTTCGTGACCCACAGGCCGATGTCCGTGCTGCCCGCGAGAATGCGCGCGTCGGGGCGCTCGGCCTTCAGCGCGGCCAGCGCGTCGAGCGTGCGCGGCGCCGCGAAGCGCGCGCCGTTGGCTTCATAGTCGAACGTTTCGTCGCGCTTCAGCGACGCGAGCGTGCGCGCGAGCGCGGCCGTGTCGACGGCGGGCGGCTGCGCACCTTCGCCGGCCGCGCCTTCGCCGGTCGCACCTTCGCCGGCCGCGTCGAACATCCGCACCGCCGCGTCGACGATCGGCCGATAACCCGTGCAGCGGCACAGGTTGCCGGTCAGCGCGTCGGCGATCTCGGTGCGCGTCGGCACGTCCTTCGCGTTCGCGCAGGCGCTGCCGCATCCTTCGTGGCCGTGCTTTTCGTACAGCGCCCACATCGACATCACGAAACCGGGCGTGCAGAAACCGCACTGCGAGCCGTGGCAATCGACCATTGCCTGCTGCACGGGGTGCAGTGAGCCATCCGGCCGGCGCAGGTCCTCGACGGTCAGCAGCGCCTTGCCGTCGAGCGTCGGCAGGAACTGGATGCATGCGTTGACGGCCTTGAACGCGACCGTGCCTGCGTCGGTCAACTCGCCGACGACGACCGTGCATGCGCCGCAGTCGCCTTCCGCGCAGCCCTCCTTGGTGCCGGTGCAATGCGCGTCCTCGCGCAGGTATTGCAGCACGGTGCGGGTGACGTCCGCGCCGCCGACTTCGCGGATCGCATGACGATGATAGAAACGGATCGGCTCACTCATGTCTCGTAACGCTCTTCAAGTTGGGCAACACGGCCCGCGCCGATGCAGCGGACCGTCGTCTTCTCTGACAGTTTGAACGCTATCACCGTCAAATTCCGCAACCCATAGCCCATCGCGCATGCGGCCCATATAACTGCGGCGATATGTGGCCCGGCGCGGGTTTCCGCCTGTCACGCATGGTCGCCCGATTGCGTGAAATGCGCGCGTGGCGGCCTGCGCGGGCGTCCTGGGCGTGGAATGAGCGGCTGATGAGCGAGTTTCGGGCGGATCATGAGCGGAATCAGGTGCCGATTAACTAAATGGTACCTGCGAGAAAACCGGTTCCATGGGAAAATCCCGATTCCATTTTCGGCCGCCGTCCGTCCCTTTTCGTCCCTTATTTGCGCCGTTCAGCTCAACGTTCCGACCCCATGTCAACCGATTCCGCCTCGACGCCGCGCAGCGGGTTTGCCGTCACGCTGCAAATCATCTCCGTCGTCTGCTTCACGTTCATCTGCTACCTGACCATCGGCCTGCCGCTCGCGGTGCTGCCGGGCTTCGTCCATGACGACCTCGGTTTTTCGGCGATCGTCGCGGGCGCGGCGATCAGCGTCCAGTATTTCGCGACACTCGCGTCGCGGCCGCTCGCCGGGCGGCTCGCCGACTCGCTCGGCCCGAAGCAGACGGTAGTGCGCGGGCTGATCGGCTGCGGCGTGTCCGGCGTGCTGCTGCTCGTCGCGCTGCTGCTCGCGCACTGGCCCGCCGCGAGCCTCGTGCTGCTGGTCGCGAGCCGGCTCGTGCTGGGCGTCGGCGAAAGCCTGTGCGGCACCGGCGCGATTCTGTGGGGGATCGGCCGCGTCGGCATCACGCACAACGCGAAGGTGATCTCGTGGAACGGCATCGCGACCTACGGCGCGCTCGCGCTCGGTGCGCCGGTCGGCGTCGCGATCGCGCATGTGCTGAACCCGGCGCTGATCGGCGTGATCGTGGTCGCGCTCGCGGCGCTCGGCTATTACCTCGCGCGCCTGATCGCCGCGGTGCCGGTCGTGCACGGCGAACGGATGTCGTATGCGAGCGTGTTCACGCGCGTGCTGCCGCACGGCCTCGGCCTCGCGCTCGGCTCGGCCGGCTTCGGCTCGATCGCGACCTTCGTCACGCTGTACTACGCGGCGCGCCATTGGCCGAACGCCGCGCTGTCGCTGACCGTGTTCGGCACGCTGTTCATCGGCGCGCGCCTGCTGTTCGCGAACATGATCAAGACCTACGGCGGGTTCCGCGTCGCGATCGTGTCGTTCGCGTTCGAAGCGTCGGGGCTGCTGTTGCTGTGGCTCGCGCCGGTGCCGCACGTCGCGCTGGTCGGCGCGGCGCTGACCGGCTTCGGCTTCGCACTGATCTTCCCCGCGCTCGGCGTCGAGGCGGTCGCGCTCGTGCCGCCCGCGAGCCGCGGCGCGGCGCTGTCCGCTTATTCGGTGTTCCTCGACCTGTCGCTCGGCATCACGGGGCCGCTCGCGGGCTACGTCGCCGGCGCGTTTGGCTATCCGCAGGTGTTCCTGTTCGCGGCGGTCGCGTCGGCGGCCGGCGTTGCGCTGTCGATGCTGCTGTACCAGCGGCAGGCTCGCGTGGCCGGGCGCGGCGCGGCGGCCTGAGCGGCGCGTGCCGGCCGGCGGATTTCACGCGGCCGCAGCGGGTCCGGCAAAGGGACAAAAGGACGAAAGGACAAAGGACAAAGGACAAGCCGCCTGCAGCGCGCGGGCGGCTCGAATGAACGACGAACCCCACGTTTTCAGGAGCGTGGGGTTTTGTCTTTTCAGGCTTGGATCAGGCGTGGGACGGGAGCTGCGACCGTCACGCCGTCCGCAGAAACAGGCGCCGCGTCAGGTCGAACGCGACCAGGTTGCCGGCCAGCACCAGCAGCAGCCCCACCACTGCAAGCGGCGACCACTGGTAGCCCTCGAACACCGTCGACACGGCCAGCGCGACGATCGGAAACAGCACCGTGCAATAGGCGGCCCGTTCCGGCCCGATGCGGCCGACGAGGGTCAGGTATGCGGTGAACCCGATCACCGAGCCAGGCACTGCGAGGTACACGAGCGCGCCGAGATAGCGCGGGCTCGGGTCGACCGCGAACGGCAGCCCGGCCGCGGCGCTGCCGACGGTCAGGATCGTCGCGCCGATCAGCATTGCCCAGCCGTTGGTCGCGAGCGGATGGAGCCCCATCGACTGCATGCGGCTCGACAGCAGGTTGCCGGCCGAGAAGCACATCGTGCCGGCGAACGCGATCGCAAGGCCGATCCAGGTCGCGTGGTCGTCGAGGTGGCCTGCCATCTGCTGCCAGAACAGGCATGCGATGCCCGTCAGGCCAAGCAGCGCGCCCGCGACGGCGGACGACCGCAGCGGGCGGCCCATGAACAGCCGGCCGTTGATCGAGTTGAGCAGCGGCGCGGTCGAGAAGATCACCGCGACGAGCCCGCTCGGCACGACCCGTTCCGCGTAATAGAAGCACAGGAAGTTCAGGCAGAACAGCGCGAAGCCCTGCGCGGCGAGGTAGCGCCACGCGGCGCGCGGCGGCAGGATCGGCCGGCGCATCGCGCGCAGCAGCATGAACATGACCGCCGCCGCGAGCCAGAAGCGCCACGCGATCGACACCGGCGGCGGCACGCTGCCGAGCTGCCACTTGATCGCGATCCAGGTGGTGCCCCAGATCAGGACGGTGAGAATATAGAGCGACAGGTTCATGACGGAAATCGGGATAAAAGCGCGATGAAAGCGGGATCCCCGACTATGCCGCCGCGCGGCGCGCGCAGATTGTCCGGAATTGCGGTCTTTTCCCGGCAGGCGGAACGGGCCCGCGCTGGCGCGCTTATACTCCGTCATCATGCGCATCCCCCCTTCCGCCCCGCCCGCCGTGCCCGCCGTGCCCGCCGTGCCCGCCGTGCCCGCCGTGCCGGTAGCGGCCGCAGCTGCCGCCGCCACCGGCGGCGAGATGCCGTTCGGCCTGCAGTCGGTGTGCCGCACGCTCGCGGAGGCGAACGCGACGCTCGAGCGCTTCGCGTGGCTCGGCGACCATCTCGCGATCGCCGAATGGACGCGGATCACCGAAGAGGCGGAGACGATCTACGACCAGCCCGGGCATCACACGCTGTCGTGCTATCTCGAAGGCGGCTACCGGACCGAGCGGCAGAGGGTGCCGGGCTACGGCGCGCCGAGCCTGCTGTGCGCGCTGCCGGGCGACCATGAATCGCGCTGGTGGGTGCGCGGCGAGATGCACTTCGTGCACCTGTACTTCCTGCCGGAGCACTTCGCGCAGCGCGCGATCCGCGAGCTCGACCGCGAGCCGCGCGAGCTGCAGCTCGCCGACCGCACCTATTTCGAGGATGCGCGCGTCGCGGCGCTGTGCCGTTCGCTCGCACTGGAAAACTGGGACGACACCGACGGCCGGCTGCGCGTGAACGAAACCGCGCACGACATGCTGAGCCTGCTGCTGCGCGGGCAGAGCGCGATGCGCACCGACACGGTGTTCAAGGGCGGCCTCGCGCCCGCGGTGCGCCGCCGCGTGCGTGACTATGTCGACGCCCACCTGATGCAGCCGCTGACGCTCGGCGAACTGGCCGACGTCGCCGCGCTGTCCGAATACCACTTCTCGCGGATGTTTCGCCTGTCGTTCGGCCGCGCGCCGCACGCGTGGATCGCCGAGCAGCGGCTTGCCCGCTCGCGCATGCTGCTGCGCACGACGTCGCTGCCGCTCGCGCAGGTTGCCGCCGCATGCGGCTACGCGAACGCCGGCCATTTCAGCCATCGCTTCCGCGAAGCGCACGGCACGACGCCGAACACGTACCGGCGGGCGATGCAGGGACGCTGAAGCCCGCCTCTCCGATCACGAAGGACCGTACAACCGGGCCGCCAGTCGATTCAGGTTGACACGCTTACTCGCCGCGCCGCGACAATTCCTGCTCGAGCGCCGCGACGCCGGCCGGCAGATCGACCGGCACCTTCAGGTCGACCATCGTGCGGCCGAACGCGTGCAGCGTGCGGAACAGGTTGTGCTCGCGGCACTGCTCGCCCATCTGGCCGATCCGCACGATCGGCAGGCCGAACGAGCCGGCGATCTCGACCTGGTACTGCTTCGAGATGTGTCCGCAGATCATGCCCGGCGTGAGGCCTTCGGGCGTCTCGATCCCGACCACCGAATTGAGCCGGCACGGCTTCGGCGCATAGAGCCTGAGCCCCATCGCCTCGACGCCCGCCTGCAGCGCAAGCGAACAGCGCAGGTGGCGCGCGAAGCGGCTTTCGAGCGTCTCCGTGCAGACGAGCCGCAGCGCCTCATGCAGCGCGAGCACGCCCGATACGGGTGCGGTGTAGTGATAGCCGGCGTTGTGCCAGAAGTTCTCGGCGAGCGCCATGTCGAGGCACCAGTGCGAGTTCGGCTCGGGGCGGCTCTTCATCCGCTCCCACGCGGCATCGGAAAACGCGATCAACGACACGCCGGGGATCGACGACAGGCCCTTCTGCCCGCCGGTGATCACCGCGTCGATGCCCCATGCATCCATCTCCAGCGGCATCGTCGACAGCGTGCACACCGCATCGACGACAACGAGCGCGCCCGCCGCCTTCGCGAGCGCCGCAATGTCGCGCAGGTCGCGGTTCCATACGGTATTGGACGTCTCGCCGTGCACGATCGTGACGATCTCGGGACGCTCGCGCGCGAGCGCGTCGGCGATCTCTTCGAGGCTCGCGACCGCGCGGTCGGGCACCTCGAGCACCGAGACGTCGGCGCCGACACGCGTCGCCATCTCCGCCATCCGCGCGCTGAAAAAGCCGTTCCGGATCGACAGCACGCGGGTGCCGCGCCAGGCAAGGTTCGACATCGCCATTTCCATCGCGGCCGAGCCGGGGCCCGCGACGCCGAGCACCCACTTCGTGCGGGTCTGGAACACGTAGCGCGCCATCTCCTTCACCTGCTCGATGATCTTCGCCATCGTCGCGCCGAGGTGGTTGATCACGATCGTGTTCGCCTTCGCGACGGCGGCCGGGATCGGAACCGGGCCGGCCCCCATCATCAGCAGCGGTTCTTCGGGCAGGATCGCGTCGAGCGGCACGACGACGGGACAGGGAATCGGCGAGTAATCGATGGACATGGCTGAAAACGGGTGAAGGAAGGGAAACGCACGCTCGCCGCACATTGCGGCGAATCCATCGATCATTCCGCGTTCCGCTGCAATGCGCAAGAGGGACGCACGATTAAATGGCAGGCGGCGCGGCGGCGCCGCCTCGGGATATGCGCGGCTGCCGGGCGGCCGTCATCCGATTCGCCCGCGCATTTGCGCGCCGCATCCGAATCCGTCGCGAAGCGGTTCCATACGCGCGATTTTCTCCGTCACCCGGTCACGATTCCCGCACTGCTCCGATTGAGCGCCGGTTCCACGCCCGCACCGAAAAGCAAGTGCAACATAAAATCACACATAGCGATTTGACATCCAAATCCGCCAACCATCTGTAAAAATCCGCTAAAGCAGCCAACATTGCGCCCGCATTCCGAAATGCGCCGGCAATATTCACCGTCAACGCCATCAATTCATTGATTCATAAGCCTATTTTATTCATTCATCAGGCGTGCCTCGAAAAATCACATGTGCTTCGAGCTGTCACCGCCGTCGCAGTCGGCCGTCGTTTCGGCACGCCGACGCCCGATTTTTCGCAACCCGCCCTTTTCGCAGGTTGACGGATATCGCTGCCTTAATGAACAATCACCAACGTAATCAAAAAAACCCGTTTTCGACGCGAGGGCGAAATGGGCGTCGCGCATCGCTTAATTCGGCTTGCGCGACGGGAAATCACAACCATAATCAATCAACCGGGCCAACAAAAAATACGCGAGAGCCATGAACCAGATTCAGACCATGCGTGTATTCGTCTGCGTCGCCGAGCAGCAGAGCTTCCGGCGTGCAGCGCATCAACTCGGCGTGTCGAATGCGCTCGTCACGCGCTCGATCGCGATGCTCGAGGGGCATCTGAATACGCGACTGATCCACCGCACGACGCGCAACCTGTCACTCACCGAGGCCGGCGTGCGCTATCTCGACGGATGCCGCGCGCTGCTCGAGGAATTCGACCACCTCGAAGCGTCGGTCACGCATGCGGTACGCGAACCGGTCGGCACGCTGCGCGTCGTCGCGTCCGGCCTGCTGTCGCCGCGCGCGCTGACGCCGCTCGTCGCCGGCTTCCAGCGCCGCTTTCCGCAGCTGCGCGTGCAGCTCACGATCGCCGAAGGCCCGCTTGACGTACTCGATACGGGCTACGACGTCGGCATCGTCACCGGCAACCGGCTCGACGGCAACCCGGCGCTGATCGGTCACGCGCTCGCGCCGAACACGCTCGTCGCGTGCGCGGCGCCCGCCTATCTCGAGCGGCGCGGCGAGCCCCGCGCGCCCGACGACCTGCCGCGGCACGACTGGATCGCACTCGCGCCGCACCAGCATGCGAGCGCGTGGCGGCTGCTCGGGCCGGACGACGCGATGCACGCGGTGACGGTGCGCCCCGTCTGCACGGTCAACCAGCTGTCGCTCGTGCAGGCGGCCGCACTCGCGGGCTCGGGCATCGCGGTGCTGCCGGAGGACCTCGCCGCCGACGCGCTCGACACCGGCGCGCTCGTGCGGCTGCTGCCCGGCTACCGGATCGACGATCCGGACGCGCAGCTGTCGCTCGTCTACCCGAATCGCCAGTTCGTGCCCGCGCGCACCCGCAGCTTCGTCGAGCACACGCTCGACCATTTCGGCACGCAGGCGGCCCGCGCGCAGGCCGGCTATGCGTTCCTGCACGATGCGCGCGCGCCCGATCGCCCCGACGTCGTCACGGGGCTGCAGTAAACTGCGCACGTCAGCCTCCGGAGGTCCAGCGTGCGCGTGATCCTGTTCAGCAGTCGCCAGTACGACGACGATTCGTTCGTCGCCGCGAACCGGCAGTTCGGCTACCGGCTGCACTTCCAGCCGTCGCATCTCGACGCCGAGACCGCGATCCTCGCGCACGGCTACGACGTCGTCTGTCCGTTCGTCAACGACACCGTCGACGCGGCGGTGCTCGAACGGCTCGCGGATGGCGGCACGCGGCTCATCGCGCTGCGCTCGGCGGGCTTCAACCACGTCGATCTCGCCGCCGCCGAGCGGCTCGGCATCACGGTCGTGCGCGTCCCCGCGTATTCGCCGCATGCGGTCGCCGAACATGCGGTCGCGCTGATTCTCGCGCTCAACCGCCGGCTGCCGCGCGCCGTCGCGCGCACCCGCGAAGGCGACTTCTCGCTGAACGGCCTGCTCGGCTTCGACCTGCACGGCAAGACCGTCGGCGTGATCGGCACCGGCATCATCGGCAGCGTGTTCGCGAAGATCATGATGGGCTTCGGGATGCATGTGCTCGCGCACTCGGTGCCACCGCACAACGAAGAGCTGATCGCGTACGGCACCCGCTACGTCGGGCTCGACGAGCTGCTGCGCCACGCCGACATCGTCAGCCTGCATTGCCCGCTGCTGCCGTCGACGCATCACCTGATCAACGCGCAGACGCTCGCGCAGATGAAGCACGGCGCGATGCTGATCAACACCGGCCGCGGCGGGCTCGTCGACGCGCAGGCGCTGATCGATGCGCTGAAGAGCGGCCAGCTCGGCCACCTCGGGCTCGACGTGTACGAGGAGGAAAGCGGCCTGTTCTTCGAGGATCACTCGGACCAGCCGCTGCAGGACGACGTGCTCGCGCGGCTGCTGACGTTCCCGAACGTGATCGTCACGTCGCACCAGGCGTTCTTCACGCGCGAGGCGCTCGCCGAGATCGCGCACACGACGCTGCTGAACATCGAGGCCTGGCATGCGGGGGCGCCGCAGAACGTCGTCGCGGCGAACCGCTGACGATCGGCGCGCATGACGGTTGCCGCGGTTGTCGCCATTGCCGCGGTCACTGCCTCGTTCCCGCGCGCATCAATTAACTATCCCGCATTTTGTTTCAACTGAAGTAACGTCGCCTGCCTGCCGTCTGCTATCGTTGCGCCGACGTCACCCCTGCCCCATCCCGCTCATGCGTTTTGACGATCCCGCCATCGCCGCCGTCTACCGCGCCATTTTCGAACGGCGCGACATGCGCCACTTCACGCCGGCGCCCGTCGATCCGGCCGTGCTGGCGAGGCTGCTGCGCGCGGCGCACCACGCACCGAGCGTCGGATTCATGCAGCCGTGGCGTTTCATCCGCATCACCGATCCTGCGCTGCGCACGCGCATCCATGCGCTCGTCGAGGCCGAACGCCGCGCGACCGCCGACGCGCTCGGCGAGCGCCAGGACGAATTCATGCGGCTGAAGGTCGAAGGCGTGCGCGAATGCGGCGAACTGCTGGTCGTCGCGCTGACCGACGGGCGCGAGCGTCACGTGTTCGGCCGGCGCACGCTGCCGGAGATGGATCTCGCGTCCGCTGCGTGTGCGATCCAGAACATGTGGCTCGCGGCGCGCGCCGAGGGGCTCGGAATGGGCTGGGTGTCGCTGTTCGACGTCGACGCGCTGCGCACGCTGCTCGGGATGCCCGACGGCGCGAAGCCGATCGCGGTGCTCTGTCTCGGGCACGTCGACGCGTTCTATGCGAAGCCGATGCTCGAGGAAGAGCGCTGGGCCGCGCGAATGCCGCTCGAAGCGTGCCTGTTCGAGAACGGGTGGAATGGTGCGGCGGGCAAATCGGGGGAATCCGTCACGTCAGGCGCGTCAGGCACGCCCGGCGAAACCAGCGAATCCAGCGAGTCCGCCGCGCCGGCCGGCGGCGCCGACTGAGCCTGCCCCCGCCCCGTCGCTTGCCGGCAACAACCGATCAGGCCCCCAGCATAAGGGTTTTCACTGAAGTAGAATCGCGGCTGACACCCTCCTCCGCCTGCGTTGCGCATCCCGCGCCCGGCGGCTTTTTCCGGGCCCACCGCGATGCCACTCCCTCTATTTGCCCTTGCCGTCGCCGCATTTGGAATCGGTACCACCGAATTCGTGATCATGGGGCTCCTGCCCAACGTCGCCCGCGATCTCGGCGTGTCGATCCCGGCCGCCGGGATGCTCGTGTCCGGCTATGCGCTCGGCGTGACGATCGGTGCGCCGATCCTGGCCGTCGTCACCGCGAAGATGCCGCGCAAGCGCGCGCTGATGGGGCTGATCGGGCTGTTCATCGCCGGCAACCTGTTCTGCGCGATCGCGCCCGGCTACACGGTGCTGATGGCCGCACGCGTCGTCACCGCGTTCTGCCACGGCGCGTTCTTCGGCATCGGCTCGGTCGTCGCGAGCAACCTCGTCGCGCCGAACCGCCGCGCGCAGGCGATCGCGCTGATGTTCACGGGCCTCACGCTCGCGAACGTGCTCGGCGTGCCGCTCGGCACCGCGCTCGGCCAGGCGTACGGCTGGCGCGCGACGTTCTGGGCGGTGACGGGCATTGGCATCGCCGCGGCCGCCGCGCTCGCGGTCTGCCTGCCGAAGAATCTCGCGATGCCCGACACCAGCATCACGCGCGAATTCAGCGTGCTGAAGCACCCGCAGGTGCTGATGGTGCTCGGCATCAGCGTGCTCGCGTCCGCGAGCCTGTTCAGCGTGTTCACGTACATCACGCCGATCCTCGAGGCCGTGACCGGCTTCTCGCCGCGTCAGGTCACCTACGTGCTGCTGCTGTTCGGCCTCGGCCTGACGGTCGGCGGCACGCTCGGCGGCAAGCTCGCCGACTGGCGCCGGATGCCGTCGCTGATCGCGTCGCTCGCGCTGATCGGCGTCGTGCTCGCACTGTTCGCGGGCACGATGCACATGCCGTTCGCTGCGCTCGCAACGATCTTCGTGTGGGGGATGCTCGCGTTCGCGATCGTGCCGCCACTGCAGATCCTGATCGTCGATCGCGCCAGCGACGCGCCGAATCTCGCGTCGACGCTCAACCAGGGCGCGTTCAACCTCGGCAACGCGACGGGCGCATGGCTCGGCGGGATGGCGATCGGCGCGGGCATCCCGCTCGTGAACCTGCCGTGGGTCGGCGTCGCGATGGCCGTCGCGGCGCTCGCGCTGACGCTGTGGTCGGCGTCGCTCGAACGCCGCCCGGTTGCCGCGCCGACCGAATACGTGTAACCGCGACGTGTAACCGAGACAACGTATCGCACGGTCGCCCGGCCGCGCGGTGCGCCGCCGGCGCGCGCGCCCCCCCTGCGCACCTGATGGCCTTCATGGACCGCTTCGGGTCACCGGTGTAGCATCTCGCGCAATGAAAGCCATTATTAATCGAGATTTCCTCGCGCTGATCCTGAGCGTCGCGGTCGTCGGCCTCGGCACCGGCGCGACCCTTCCCCTCACCGCACTCGCACTGACCGAAGCCGGGCACGGCACCAACGTCGTCGGCATGCTGACGGCCGCGCAGGCCGGCGGCGGCCTCGCGATCGTGCCGTTCGTCACCGTGCTCGCACGCCGCATCGGCGCGCGCCGCGCGATCGTCGTATCGGTGCTGCTGCTCGCCGCGGCAACCGCCCTGATGCAGTTCACGTCGAACCTCGTCGTGTGGGGTGTGCTGCGCGTGCTGTGCGGCGCGGCGCTGATGCTGCTGTTTACGATCGGCGAGGCATGGGTCAACCAGCTCGCCGACGATTCGACGCGCGGCCGCGTCGTCGCGATCTATGCGACCAACTTCACGCTGTTCCAGATGGCGGGCCCGGTGCTCATCAGCCAGATCGCGGGCTTCACCGGCATCCGCTTCGCGCTGTGCGGCGCGCTATTCCTGCTCGCGCTGCCGTCGCTCGCATCGATCCGCCGCGCGCCGCTCGCGGACGACGACGCGCATCACGAAGCGCACGATCACTGGCTCGCGGTGCTGCCGCGCATGCCCGCGCTCATCATCGGCACGGGGTTCTTCGCGCTGTTCGATACGCTCGCACTGTCGCTGCTGCCGCTCTATGCGATGGATCACGGCGTCGCGAGCGGCACCGCGGTGCTGCTCGCGTCGATCATGCTGTTCGGTGACACCGCGATGCAATTCCCGATCGGCTGGCTCGCGGACAAGCTCGGCCGCGAACGCGTGCACCTCGGCGCGGGCTGGATCGTGCTCGCGGGCCTGCCGCTGCTGCCGTTCGTCATCGCGAATCCGTGGCTCTGCTGGCCGCTGCTGTTCGTGCTCGGCGCGGCGGCCGGCAGCATCTACACGCTGTCGCTCGTCGCGTGCGGCGAGCGCTTCCGCGGCGCCGCGCTCGTCACCGCCAGCTCGCTCGTGTCGGCGTCGTGGAGCGCCGCGAGCTTCGGCGGCCCGCTGGTCGCGGGTGCGTTGATGGAGCAGATCGGCAGCAACGCGCTGATCGGCGTGCTGATCGTCTGTGTCACGGCGTTCGTCGCGGCCGCGCTGTGGGAGCGCCGGGCCGCGTTGCAGCGCGCGGTCTGACGCCCAAACGACGACGGCCCGCACGATGCGGGCCGTCCGATGCATGCGCATCACGCGTTGCGCGTTACGCCTTCAACGCCGGCAGGATCTTCCCGACGCAGGTGCCGAACCCGACGCGATAGCCGTCGCCCTGGCACCAGCCCCTGAGCGTCAGCTCGTCGCCGTCCTCGATGAACGTGCGGCTGCCGCCGCCATTCAGCGCGACAGGCTCCTTGCCGTTCCACGTCAGTTCGAGCAGGCTGCCGAACGAATCCTTCGTCGGCCCGCTGATCGTGCCCGAGCCCATCAGGTCGCCGACCCGCGTGTTGCAGCCCGCGACCGTGTGATGCGCGAGCTGCTGCGCCATCGTCCAGTACATGTACTTGAAGTTGGTGCGGCAGATCGACGTCGCTTCGGCCGCGCCTTCCTCGCGCAGCGTCACTTCGAGCGCGATGTCGAACGCGTGCCGGCCCGCGTGCTGCAGATACGGCAGCGGCTGCGGCGACTGCTCCGGCTGCGCGGTGCGAAACGGCTCGAGCGCATCGAGCGTGACGATCCACGGCGAGATCGTCGTCGCGAACGTCTTCGCGTTGAACGGCCCGAGCGGCACGTATTCCCACTGCTGGATGTCGCGCGCGCTCCAGTCGTTCAGCAGCACCATGCCAAAGATGTGCGCTTCGGCATCCTCACAGGCGATCGGCTCGCCGAGCGCGTTGCCCTTGCCGACGATGAAGCCCGTCTCCAGCTCGATGTCGAGCTTGCGGCACGCGCCGAACCCCGGACGCTCCTGGTCAGGCAGCTTCAGCTGGCCGTTCGGGCGCCGCACCGGCGTGCCGCTGACGATCACCGACGACGCGCGGCCGTTGTAGCCGATCGGCATCTCCGACCAGTTCGGCAGCAGCGCATTCTTCGGATCGCGGAACATCGAGCCGACGTTGGTCGCATGCTCCTTCGACGAATAGAAATCGGTGTAGCCCGGCACGTCGACCGGCAGATGCAGCGTCGCGTCGCGCTGCGGCACGAGCGCCTGCGCGCGCAGCATCGCATCGTCGCGCAGCCGCGCGGCGTCGCGCGCGAACAGCTCGCTCAGCTGCACGCGCACACTGCGCCACGCATCGCGGCCGAGCGCGATGAATGCGTTCAGCGTCGGTTGCGCAAACACGTCGCCGGCGCCGGCCGGCAGCGTCACGAGGCCCGCGCGCGCGAGTGCCGCGAGATCGACGATCTGGTCGCCGAGCGCAACGCCCGCACGCCGCGCCGTTTGCTTCGCATCGCTGAAGATGCCGAACGGCAGGTTCTGGATCGGAAAGTCGCACGCGGGATCGTTCGCCGCGTCGACCCAGCTCTTGCGCGCCGGGTCGAGCGTCGCGCGAAGTTCGGGGGTGTCGCTCATCGTTGCTCCGGATTGAAGTGTTTCTGGATGCCTTGCCAGCATTCGAAGTAGTCCGCCTGCAGCTGCGCGGTGTCGAGCGCGAAGCGCGTCGGCCGGATCAGCGTGCGGGTCTCGAACATGAACGCCATCGTGTCGTCGACCTTGTGCGGCTTCGTCGTATCGCTCGCGGACGCCTTCTCGAACGTGTCCGCGTCCGGGCCGTGGCCCGACATGCAGTTGTGCAGGCTCGCGCCGCCCGGCACGAAGCCTTCGGCCTTCGCGTCGTACGCGCCGTGCACGAGCCCCATGAATTCGCTCGCGACGTTGCGGTGGAACCAGGGCGGGCGGAACGTGTCCTCGGCCGCGAGCCAGCGCGGCGGGAAGATCACGAAGTCGATCGTGTCGACGCCCGGCGTATCGCTCGGCGATTGCAGCACGAGGAAGATCGACGGATCGGGATGGTCGTAGCTGATCGAGCCGATCGTGTTGAACAGGCGCAGGTCGTATTTGTACGGCGCATAGTTGCCGTGCCACGCGACGACGTCGAGCGGCGAATGGCCGATGTCCGCGCGCCACAGGCGGCCGTTCAGCTTGGCGACCAGTTCGAACGCGCCTTCGCGATCCTCGTAGGCGGCTTGCGGCGTGAGGAAATCGCGCGGGTTCGCGAGCCCGTTCGAGCCGATCGGGCCGAGATCCGGCAGGCGCAGCTGCGCGCCGAAGTTCTCGCAGATGTAGCCGCGCGCGTCGCCATCGGGCAGCGCGACCGTGAAGCGCACGCCGCGGGGGATCACTGCGATCTCGAACGGCTCGACGTCGAGCCGGCCCATTTCGGTCGCGATATGCAGCCGCCCCGCTTGCGGAACGATCAGCAGTTCGCCGTCAGCGCTATAGAAGAAGCGGTCCTGCATCGAGCGGTTCGCCGCATACAGGTGGATCGCGCAACCGTTCATCGCGGCGGCCGAGCCGTTGCCTGCCATCGTCACCCAGCCCTCGACGAAATCCGTCGGCTCGACCGGCATCGGCAGCGGGTCCCAGCGCAACTGGTTCGGCGGCGTCGGCGGCACGTCGGGCGAATCGCCGAACTCGGACACGAGCCGCTGCGGGCCCGCGAACGGCTCGAACGGCCGATGTACGGCCGCGGGGCGGATCCGGTATAGCCACGAGCGGCGGTTGTGGCTGCGCGGCGCGGTGAACGCAGTGCCGGACAGCTGCTCCGCGTACAGCCCGTACGGCGCGCGCTGCGGCGAATTGCGGCCGTGCGGCAGCGCGCCCGGCAGCGCTTCGGTTGCGAATTCGTTCGCGAATCCGCTCAGGTAGCCGGCATTCGCCGGTTTCGACAGGTCAAGCGTCATCGTTTCAGTTCTCCATCATTCATTCAAACGGCGCGCGGCGCTTGCGCACCACGCTGCCGCGTCACACTTGCAAGACCGAGCACGAACAGCGCCGAGCACAGCACCGGCACTGCCGCAGCATGAAACAGCGCGCCGTTCGACCAGTTGAGCGCAATCAGGTGTCCGCCGACGAGCGGCCCGAGCACCGAGCCGATCCGGCCGATGCCGAGGCTCCAGCCGATGCCCGTCGAGCGCAGCGATGTCGGGTAGTACTGGCCCGCGAGCGCGTTGACGGCCGGCTGCCCGCCGACCACGCAGAAGCCGCCCGCGAACACGACGACGAGCAGCCACGGCAGCGCATGCGCGGCCGAGCCGATCAGCCCGACCGACACCGCCGCGCACGCGAAGCATGCGAACAGCACGCGCACGAAGCCGTAGCGCTCGATGAACCAGCCGAGCGACAGCGTGCCGACCACGCCGCCCGTCTGCAGCACGGTGCCGACGATCACCGCGGTGCCGGGCGTGTAGCCTGCGTCGCGCATCACGGTCGGCAGCCAGTTCGACAGGAAGTACAGGTCGATCAGATTCATGAAGCTGATCGACCACAACAGCAGCGTGACCGGCAGCCGCCCGTCGCGGAACAGCTCGGCAACGGGCGCGCCGCTCGCCGCCTGTTCGCGCACGATGATGCGCGTGCCGGCGTCGATGCCGGCTTCGGGCGCGAAGCGCGCGAGCCAGTCGCGCGCCTGGCGTTCGCGCCCTTTCAGCACCAGGAACTGCAGCGACTCCGGCAGTCGCGCGGCCATCGCGAACGCGAGCACGAACGGCACCGCACCGCCGACGAAGAACACCGCCCGCCAGCCGAACGCCGGGATCAGCGCGGCGCTGACGAAGCCGCCGAGCGCGGCGCCGAGCGTGAAGCCGCACGACACGGTCATCATCCGCTTCACGCGATGCGCGGCCGGGCTGAACTCGCCGACGAGCGCCATCGCGTTCGGCATGATGCAGCCGAGGCCGAGGCCCGTGACGAAGCGCAGCGCCATCAGCACCGGAATCGAACCCGCGAACGGCGTCGCGAGCATCGTCAGCGCGAAGAACAGCGTCGCGCCGATCAGCACCGGCCGCCGCCCGATCCGGTCGGCGAGCACCGACAGGCCGAGCGCGCCGAGCAGCATCCCGAACAGGCTCGAGCTGAACACCGGGCCGAGCGCCTGTTTCGGCACGCCCCACTCGGCGATCACGCTCGGCGCGACGTAGCCCATCGCCTGCGCATCGAAGCCGTCGATCACGAGGCACAGCCCGCACAGCGCGAGCAGCATCCAGTGAAACGCGGGGCGATGGGTGTCGTCGATCAGGCGCTCGACTTCGAGCGCGCGGCCGGCGGCCGGCGCGGCGCTCATTGCGCGGCCTCCGCGGCCGGATGCACGGGCGGTGTCACGCCCTGGCGCGCAAGCGCCATCGCTTCGCGCAGCACGCCGAGATCGCCGATCTGGTTCGCGAGCAGCAGGATCAGCTTCGCGTTGACGAGCTGGCTGTCGCTGTCGGTCAGGTCGCGATGCATGTCGATCAGCGCTTCGTAGAACGCGTCCGGATCGGCCAGACGCGGGCGGGTGTCGAGGTGATGCATGACGGGTGTCTCCGATGTCGTGTTGTCAGTCAGGCCGCGCAGGTCGCGCGCGCCAGTGCGTCGCCGATGGCCTGCCGATCGAGCGCGCGCATCCGCGCGCACACGTGCTGGTCGGGCCGCAGCAGGTAGAACGTGCCGGGCTTCGCGTCGTAGCGCGCGGCGGCCAGCCCGTCGACGTCCTCCACGACGTCGACGCCCGGCACCGCCTTCGCCTGCCCGCGCGGCACGACGAGCACCGGCTTCACCGGCAGCGCGAGGCCGGCCACCGCCTGCGCGAGCGCCGTCGCGTCGCCGGGCAGGCCGAACAGCACGCCCGCGAAACCTTCGCAGAGATGCCGGAGCAGCCAGCCGGTCGTGCCACCGTGCGCGCGCACCGGCGCGTCGGCGGCCGCCGCGCCCGGACGCATCGCACACGCGAATGCGTCGCCTTTGCGGTCCGGCGTGTTGAGCGGCGAATCGGCGAGCACGGCCGGCACCGACAGCCGCCCGCTGTTGACGAGCTTGCGCGCGAATTTGCAGTCGCGCGCGAGCTTCAGCGTCGCGTCGCGGAACACGCGCGACACGGGGCTCTTCGGCGTGATGAAGTCGGTCGAGCGCGTCGAGTTGCGGATGTTCTCGTCGGCCGCGAACTCGCGCTCGCTCGCATACGTATCGAGCAGGCGGTCGGGCGCGTGGCCGTCGAGCACGAGCTTCAGCTTCCATCCGAGGTTGTCGGCATCCTGCACGCCGCTGTTCGCGCCGCGCGCGCCGAACGGCGACACGCCGTGCGCGGAATCGCCCGCGAACATCACGCGGCCGTGACGGAACGTATCCATTCGCTGGCAACGGAATGTGTAGACGCTCACCCATTCCAGCTCGAACTCGACGTCCTGGCCGAGCAGCGCGCGCACGCGCGGGATCACGCGTTCGGGCTGTTTCTCGGCAACCGGGTCGGCGTCCCAGCCGAGCTGGAAGTCGATGCGCCACACGTTGTCCGGCTGGCGGTGCAGCAGCACCGACTGGTTGCGGTGGAACGGCGGATCGAACCAGAACCAGCGCTCGGTCGGAAACTCCGCCTTCATCTTCACGTCGGCGATCAGGAAGCGGTCCTTGAACGTGCGGCCGTGGCTCTCGAGGCCCATCATCGTGCGCATCGGGCTGCGCGAGCCGTCTGCCGCGATCACGAATTGCGCGCGCAGCGTCTCGATGCCTTCCGGCGTCTCGACCGTCACCGTCGCGTGTTCGGCCGATTGCGCGACGCCCGTCACCTTGTGCTTCCAGCGGATGTCGATGTTCGGCAGTTCGAACGCGCGCTCGGCCAGATAGCCTTCCACGTAGTACTGCTGCAGATTGATGAATGCCGGACGCGCGTGGCCGGCCTCGGGCAGCAGGTCGAACGCGTACAGCTGCTCGTCCTGCAGGAACACCTTGCCGACGTGCCAGCTCACGCCCTTGTCGACGAAGCGCTCGCCGCAGCCGAGCCGGTCGAAGATCTCGAGCGTGCGCTTTGCGAAGCAGATCGCGCGCGAGCCGGTGGACAGCGTGTCGTCGTCGTCGAGCAGCACGACCGGCACGCCCTGCTGCGCGAGATCGATCGCGGCGGCGAGGCCGACCGGGCCCGCGCCGACGACGATCACCGGATGGATCGCCGCATCGCTGTCCGCGCCGCGCTCCGCGCGCGGCCGGTATGCAAATTTCAGGGTCTGGTAATCGATGCTCATGGTCGACCCCGTCCGCTCAGCCCAGCTGCGTGCGCAACATTGCGCCTGCACGCCCGGATCGGCTGCCCGCCGGCGGCGGCCTGCCGATCCGCCGGGACCGCCTGCGATGCCCATTTCGTTTCACCCGCCACGTCTCGCTCCTTGCTTCCTGTTGAATCGGGGACAGGGCATCGCCCGGCGACGCCCGAATGCTGCTCGTTCTTGATCGACGACAAACTCAGGATTTACGAATAGTAAAACCAATTACGAATAGTGAAATCAACGTAAACCCTAGGCATCGATCGGTGGGCGGGATAACGATATGAGCGAATCGCGAAGCCGAGCGCGGCGCGCGCTGCTACTATCGAGTCATGAGGCGGTCCGTTCGGCCGCCGTTTTTCCACGTCCGATCCCCGATGATTCCGCCCAACATTCCCGAGCTCGTCGCCCGCGCCGGGCAACTGCCGTATCTGCGGGATCACCTCGCGCTCGCCGAAAGCGGCACCGCGTTCGCGCGCCTGCCCGAGCGGACGCTCAACAGCGCGTATGACCCGATCTACGACGTGACGATGCCGGGCGCGCCGCAATCGACGTCGTTTGCCGACGCGATCGAGCGCTACGGGGACGAGTTGGGTTTCCAGGCCGTCACGCTGGTGACGGGCGCCGCGCACGACCTGTTCGATCCGGCCGAAGACGACCAGGCGCTCGTCGCGGTCGACCGCCTCGCGCGTGCGCTGCACGCGATCAACTTCTTCGGTGCGCAGCGCCACGGGCTGCTGTTCCTGCGCGTGCACGAGCGGCTGCTGAAGAGCGTGAAATACGATCACGGCAAGCACTTTTCGTCGGTGCTGCAACGCTTCGGGTTGCCGACCGAGCGGATCGTGATCGAGCTGCCGGCCGCCGCGGTCGCACACAAGACGTTCCTTGGCTACCTGACGCGCAGCTACCAGCATCACGGCTTCAAGGTCGCGGACAAGCTGCCCGATCCCGGCCGGATCCTCGCGGTGGAATCGGAGATGGCGCGGCCGGACTACATCAAGATGGATGCGGCGATCGCGTTGCGCGACGGGATGGTGAAGGCGCTCGTCGCGTATGCGCAGCGCGTGCGGATCCCGCTGATCTTCGACGGCGTCGCCGACGAGACGCAGTGCGAGCTGCTGCGGCAGCACGACGTGCGGTTCATGCAGGGGCCCGTGTTTGCGAAGGTCGTGCCGGTTTGACGGGACTGAGGGCCGAGGGCTCCGGCAAGCGCGCGCCGCCTGTCAGTCGTCGCCGCCGTCGTCGTGCTTCGGCAGATCGTCGCCGATCTCGATGCCGGGAAACCGGTTCGCGTACCAGATGTGCCACGCCGGGCGAATCCTGGACGGCTCGTCGAGCGTCGCGTAATTGATCTCGACCGTTGTCGGCGCATCGATCAGCCGGTATTCGAGCTGCGTGCCGCAATGGCCGCAGAAGCGCCGTTCGCAGTGTCTGCAACCGCAAGCCGTTGAATGCGGCGATGCATGCGGCGATGTGCGCGGTGTTGGCGATGCGCGACGCACCGCAGGTCGCCCGGTCGCCGCGCATATATCCGGCGCGCGAATTCCTTCCCCAGCGAAACCAGGCAATCAGGCCAACTGCCCGAGCCGCTGCGCGAGCGCCTTCAGCCGCGGCCCCACCTGCGACCGGAACACCTCCTCCCCCATCGACGACGCCGGCCCGCTGCAGCTCAGGATCAGCCAGCGCCCTTCACGCGGCTCGCGAAACGGCACGGCGGCCGCGTTGACGTCCGCGTGCCACGCGCGGAACGAATAGCAGCAGCCGCCCGACGCGAACTCGGCCACCGCGTGCTGCGCGGCGGCGACGAGCGCATCGGCGTCCGGCCCCGCGCCGGCCGCGCGGTGCAGCTCCGCGTACAGCGCGCGCCGCGCGTCCTCCGGCTGCACCGCCAGATACGCGCGCCCCATCGAACTCGTCAGCATCGACAGCCGCGAACCGGGCGCGAGCCCGAGCGTCAGCGCGGTCTCGCTGCGGATCGTCTCCAGATAGATCATGTCGAGCCCGTCGCGGCAGCCGAGCGACACCGCCGCGCCGATCTCGCGCGCGAGCGCCTGCATGTGCGGCCGCGCGAGATCGAGCGTGCCCGCGCCGGACAGCAGCGCAAAGCCGAGCGACAGCACGCCCGCGTCGAGCGCATATTTGCCGAGCGTATCGTCGTAGCGCAGGTAGCCGAGCACCGTCAGCGTATAGGCCAGCCGGTTCACGGTCGCCTTCGGCAGGCCCGTGCGCTCCGCAAAATCGCGGTTGCCGAGCATCGTCTCGCCGGGACGGAACGCGCGCAGCAGGTCGAGACCGCGCGCGAGCGCGACGACGAACTTGCGCTCGTCGATCGGTTGATCGTCAATGGTTGAAAGCGTCATCTGGTGCTACACTGGGATCGATTTGCAAAACATTGTTCCGCACAGCGGAACATCAGTCAAGTGGTTCATAGACATGGGACCAGAGCAAGCGCTAAAGCGCCAACTCTGGTCGACAGGAGATGACACGATGAGCGATGCAACTTTTCATTGGGACGATCCGCTGCTGCTCGACCAGCAACTCACCGAAGAAGAGCGGATGGTGCGCGACGCCGCGCACGCGTACGCGCAGGACAAGCTCGCGCCGCGCGTGACCGAGGCGTTCCGCCACGAACGCACGGACGCCGGGATCTTCCGTGAAATGGGCGAACTCGGCCTGCTCGGCCCGACGATTCCCGAGCAGTACGGCGGCCCGGGCCTCAACTACGTGAGCTACGGGCTGATCGCGCGCGAAGTCGAACGCGTCGACTCGGGCTACCGGTCGATGATGTCGGTGCAGTCGTCGCTCGTGATGGTGCCGATCTACGAATTCGGCTCCGACGAGCAGAAGGAGAAATACCTGCCGAAGCTCGCGACCGGCGAATGGATCGGCTGCTTCGGCCTCACCGAGCCGAACCACGGCTCGGATCCGGGCAGCATGGTCACGCGCGCAAAGAAAGTGCCCGGCGGCTATTCGCTGTCGGGCTCGAAGATGTGGATCACGAACTCGCCGATCGCCGACGTGTTCGTCGTCTGGGCGAAGCTCGAGGAAGACGGCAAGGACACGATCCGCGGCTTCATTCTCGAGAAGGGCTGGAAGGGCCTGTCCGCGCCGACGATTCATGGCAAGGTCGGCCTGCGTGCATCGATCACCGGCGAAATCGTGCTCGACGAGGTGTTCGTGCCCGAGGAGAACCGGCTGCCGCACGTCGGCGGCCTGCGCGGCCCGTTCACGTGCCTGAACTCGGCGCGCTACGGCATTGCGTGGGGCGCGCTCGGCGCCGCCGAGGCCTGCTGGCATACCGCGCGCCAGTACGTGCTCGACCGCAAGCAGTTCGGCCGGCCGCTCGCCGCGAACCAGCTGATCCAGAAGAAGCTCGCGGACATGCAGACCGAAATCACGCTCGGCCTGCAAGGCGTGTTGCGCCTTGGCCGGATGAAGGACGAAGGCACGGCGGCCGTCGAGATCACGTCGATCATGAAGCGCAATTCGTGCGGCAAGTCGCTCGACATCGCGCGGCTCGCGCGCGACATGCTCGGCGGCAACGGCATCTCCGACGAGTTCTGCGTCGCGCGCCACCTCGTGAACCTCGAAGTGGTCAACACGTACGAAGGCACGCACGACATCCACGCGCTGATCCTCGGCCGCGCGCAAACAGGCATCCAGGCTTTCTTCTGATCACGCCCGCCTGACGGGCCCCGCGTCGCGCGCTGACGGCTTACGACGAAAACGACACGGCCCGCCCGGCATCGACTTGCCGGGCGGGCCGCTTTCTATGCACGCCACCGCCTGCCGGGCGGATCACCGCCCAACGGCGCGCACGCTGCCTGCCGTCGCGAACACGCGCCGCATGATGCGGCGCGCCGTGCTCACTTGTTCGGCTGCGGCGTCAGGCGCAGGTACGGACGCACCGCGTTGAAGCCCTTCGGGAAGCGCTGCTTCAGTTCTTCCGGATCCTGCAGCGACGGCACGATCACCACGTCGTCGCCGTCCTTCCAGTTGCCCGGCGTCGCGACCTTGTAGTTGTCGGTCAACTGCAGCGAGTCGATCACGCGCAGCACTTCGTCGAAGTTGCGCCCGGTGCTGGCCGGGTACGTGATGATAAGCCGCACCTTCTTGTTCGGGTCGATCACGAACAGCGAACGCACGGTAAGCGTCTCGTTCGCGTTCGGGTGAATCATGTCATACAGTTGCGACACCTTGCGATCCGCATCGGCGATGATCGGGAAGCCGACGACCGTCGCCTGCGTGTCGTTGATGTCGTTGATCCAGCCCTCGTGCGACTCGACGCTGTCGACCGAAAGCGCGATCACCTTCACGTTGCGCTTCTCGAATTCGCCCTTCAGCTTCGCGGTCAGCCCGAGCTCGGTCGTGCACACCGGCGTGTAGTCGGCCGGATGGGAAAACAGCACGCCCCAACCGTCGCCGAGCCATTCGTGAAACTTGATGTGGCCGAGGCTCGAATCCTGTTCGAAATCCGGCGCGATGTCGCCAAGACGCAGACTCATGTCGTTCCCTCCTTGTACGGTGCGTGATGAAGCCCCGCGCGAGCCGCGCAGGACAGTCGCGTAGCTTACGGGAAGCAGATGAACATGCGAACGATTATTCCGTTCGATATTCATACATTTTTGTCATTTTTGCGCCGTACCGACCGCATGAGGAAACTTTTCCGGCCGTTTGCCTCTCTCTCAATACATTACAAGCCGTTTACCATGCAGTCCTGCATGGCCGCCATGCGCGATCCCGGCTCGCCAGCAGGCAGGTGTTTCGCTACGATGGGAACCTGCAGCATGTCAGCATGAAGGGAGTTGCAATGTCGGAAATCAACAAGGAGAAACTGATGTCGGATATCAAAACCGTTCTCGCGGACGCCGAAGACCTGCTCAAGCAAGCGGCGAGCAGCACGGGCGACCGTGCGGCCGAGCTGCGCGAGAAAGCGTTGTCGCGCCTGAAGCAGGCCAAGGAAAAGGCAACCGACGTCCAGGTCGTGGTAGTCGAGAAAGGCAAGAAGGCCGCGCGTGCGACCGACGACTACGTGCACGAGCATCCGTGGACGTCGATCGGCATCGCCGCCGGTGTCGGCGTGCTGATCGGTCTGCTGGTCAACCGCAAGTAACGCGCGAGCGCCGTTCCGCCTGGCGGGCCGCCCCGGATGCGGTTCGCCGGCACCGAAGCTGACTGGCGGCCGTCCGCCGGTCGGCTTTGCCTTAGCCGTTTTCTGCACGCGCAAGCACATACTCATGACGACAGACACCACCTCGCAGTCATCCGGCCATGGGCCGCTGCGCCGGCTCGCCGGCTCCGCGCTCGGACTGCTGCAAACGCGCCTCGAACTGGTGGGCATCGAGCTCGCCGAGGAGAAGGAGCGCCTGATGGGCGTGCTGTTCCTCGGGCTCGCCGCAATGATGCTCGCAACGATGGCGCTGATCAGCCTGACCGTGCTCGTCGCGATCGCATTCTGGGATACCTATCGCTGGCAGTCGCTCGCGGGAATCACCGTGCTGTATGCGATCGCCGGCGCCGTATGTGCGCTGAAGGCGCGCGCCGGGCTGCGCGACGCACCGCCCGTGTTCGAAGCCACGCTGGCCGAATTCGAGAAAGACCGCGAACTGTTCCGCAGCAAGTCGTGAACGCACTCGCGTTCGTCCCATTCATCCATCTCGCCGACGCGCCATGAACCAGAACGCCACGGGCAACCGTTACCGCCCTTCTTCATCGTATTCGCGTTTGAGCGCCGCGCAGAACCGGGCAATCCGCAAGGAACTGCTGATCCTGCGCTCCGAAGTCGAGCGGCTGGAATTCGCACAGGCCGGCGCGGAAATGCGTCAGTCCGTCACCCACTTCCGCTGGCTCAAGGTGTTCGTTCCGGGGTTCACCGGCGGGTCGTTCAGCCAATCCGCGAAGAACCTCAACGCAAGCGTCAGCAATCTATTCAACCAGTATCCGATGCTGAGTTCGCTCGTATCGATCGTGCTTGCGAAACCCGTGCGGTCGCTGCTGCTCGCCGGCGCCGGACCGGCACTGAAGTGGGGATCGCTCGGCTTCGCCGCGTGGGAAATCTACCGGTTCATGAAGCAATCCCGCGACGAGCGCGAACAGGCGGCGGCAAACGACGACTGACACGCGGCTCGACACTTCGCTTGCCGGCGAACGGCCGGCGGCGACCGGCCGGGAGGCCGGGAGCCATGTCATCGCACGCCCCAACACGCCGGATCGTGCTCGCTCACACCGCCCGGCCTGACATTCCCTTTCGTGCCGTCTGAGCGCAACGTGAACGTGCCGCACGCATCGTCATGCATCGGCCCTGCGTCGAGCGGGCTCGCTTCCAGCTCATAGGCGACGGGCGCCCCGTCGTCCGGACGCCGGACCGTCAACCGATAGATCGCGCGTCCGTCGGCCGGTGCGTGTACAAGCGCATCCGGCAATGTCGGCGGCGGTATGCCGTCGAGCGACTCGAAATACTGCGCGGCACGGTAAAGCGCAGCCACTGCAGATGCGCGATGCGTCTGCGCGACGTGCTGACGGTATGACGGCACCGCAAAGCCCGCCAGCACTGCGATGATCGCCAGCGCGATCATCAGTTCGAGCAGCGTGAATCCGGCCGAGCGTCGCACACCGGGCCTCTCGCTCATCGATGCGCCGCCGCGACGCGGCGCCAGCGCTGCGCAACGATCCGTCCGTCGCGAATCGCGACCTGCATCTGCAGCCACACGGCGCTCGACGCATGCGCGCCGACGCCGCGCGCAGTGACGAGGTATGCACGCTCGCCGTCGGCAAGCCCCGCAATGCGCCACGCCTCGATCAGGCAGCGCGGCGGCCGCGCAGCCATCGGCCAGACGGCAAACGGAGCGATCGCTTCCGGTATCGTCTGCGTGGACAGACGCCGCCACGCGTCCGGTTCGGTGCGCGAATCGCCAGCACGCAGAAAAGGCGCCGTGCCCTGTCGCAAACGCGCGACGCATGCACCGAGCGCCGCGTCGGCCGCATGAAATGCGATCAGCCGTTCCGACAGCGCACGCGTGCGCCGCGCCTCCGTCAACGCAGCTTCGAACCACGTGCCCGTCAGTGCGGCAATGGCCGCGCCGACCGCGACAACGGCCGGCAACGCCATGCCCGCATCACGCCGCTGCCGCGTACCGCGCGCTCGCCACGTCATCCCGCGTTCGCGTCGATTCATCACGACGCTCCGAAGGCTTGCCGCCCTTCAGGCCGACCGTCGCCGCGATCGGTTGCCGCGTTCCTCAGCGCGACGACGCGATGCAAGGTCAGGCGCGCGCGGCCATCCTGCGCGACCGCATGGTTGCCGTCGCAATCGACATGGCGAACGCGTTCGCGCATCGGTTCGCCCCGTGCCCGCACGCAGACGTGCACGGCCGTCACGTCGTGCCAGTCGTCCGCACGCATCGCATCGGCGCCGATGAATCGTGTGTCGCCGCGACGCAGATAGCGAAAGCGCAGCTGGTCGATGCCTGCGACGACCGGTTGCGCGGTGCCGATGCGGCCGCTCCCTTCGCAATACAGTTCGGGCTCGCCCGTCGACGGGCTGACGTGCGCGTCGAAGCGGTTCGACACCAGCGGGCGCTCGCCCGGTGCGCCTATCCCTTGGCCAAGGCAATCCGACACCTGACCGTTCGCGGTCGGCCAGGTCGACACCGCATCGCCGATATATCGGATCAGCAACGCGTCGGACGATGCACGCGCGGGTTCGCAGTGCACACGCGCGTCGTCGCCGCGCACGCGCGCCGACTCGCAGCCGAACACCGGCGGCGATGACTGCGGCGTCAGCACGTCGAGCGGGCGGAATCCCGCCATCTGGATCTGCTGACCGATCAACACCAGCGCGGTACCAGCGGCGTCGCGCATGCGAAACCCGTCGTCGGCGCGGCGCTGCGCGACACGCTGGACGTGATGCAGCGCGCCGACCGCTGCGAGCACGAGCAGGCCGACGGACATCGCGACCAGCACTTCGAGCAGCGTGTGCGCGCGGGCGTGACGCTTACCGGTCATCGGCTGCCACCTCGCCGAACGGGATCTGCACGCATGATGGCGGATGCGTCGACACTTCCGGGGCACCGCATCGCGCGGAGGCCATCGCGTCGCCCGCGCGCCATCCGAGCGTCATCCGCCGCACGCCGCCTGGCCCGCCGTCGATCGTCATCGTGCCCAACGTGCCATTCGGCAATGACGCCGCAACCAGTGCCGCCAGGCCTGCATCCGCGTGCGGCGCCACGCGCATGCGCTCGATGCGCGCATCGGCCAGCCATAGCGCGCGTTCTCGCCAGATCGTCGTGCGTTGTGCGCGCGCCATCGCGAGCTGGCTGCCGGCCACGGTCAGCATCATCAGAGCAAGCAGCGCGACGGCAATCGTGGCCTCGATCAGCGACGTACCCCGCATCATGCGCCGCGCGTTCATGATTCTGCCTCGCAACGGCCGGCGCTCACGCGCGCGCGGCCGCTCGCCGCGATCCGCACGCACCGCAATGCGCGCGCATCGTCCACCGCGGGCACGTCGCGCCGGGAACGCAATTCGAAGCGCCGGATCCCGCCGATCACCTGTCCGGCCGGCGGCGCAAACGCCAGATCGTGTGCGACGCTCGCGACCGCCACTTCCGCATCGCGCGGGTATCGCCTCAACACACGCGCCTGCTCGTCAAAGTGTCCGCTCACGATCCAGCCGCACGACCATTCGGCCGCGTCGCATCGCTCGCCCGCACGCAGGCATGCGTCGTCGCTACCGGCCCGGCACAGCGTGACGCGCACGCCGAGACGCACGGCCTCGTTCCGCGCAAACGACAACGCGCCGAGCAATGCGCGCGAACGCGCGTCGACGCGCTCGCGCATCCGCCATTGATCGAACGACGGCGCCGCATACAGACCGAGCCCGGCGATCAGCGCGACCACGACCATCAACTCGACGAGCGTGAACCCGCACGCGCGCCGGCCTGCCTTCCGTCCTGTCTGATTGCGCCGCATCGTGAACCTCCGCCAACGTGATGCGACGACTGTAGTGACGTGCACGCACGTGCACCATCCGCCGAACGGCCAGCTGGCGCGACATGATCGCGCCGACCACAATCGACACGAGTTGAACAACCGGAGGGATCGGAATGAATCAGCGCAGCGCGTCAGCGCTTACGCGGGGGCTTGGCGGGGGAAGCGCGACGGAATTCTTCGATCACGTCGGCAAATTCGGACACGTCCTCGAACCGGCGATAGACCGACGCGAAACGGACATAGGCAATCGTATCGAGGCCGCGCAACTCGTTCATCACGAGTTCGCCGAGCTTCTCGCTACGGACTTCGCGCTCGCCTGTCGCGAGCAGCTGATATTCAATGCGGGCGACCGCCGCGTCGATCGCGTCAGCGGCAACCGGCCGCTTGCGCAGCGCGAGTTGCATGCTGGCGACGATCTTGCGACGGTCGAACTCGGTGCGGCTGCCGTCCTTCTTCACGACGGCCGGCAACGCCAGCTCGACCCGCTCGTACGTCGTGAAACGCTTGTCGCAGGCCGAGCAGCGACGACGCCGGCGAATCGCGGCGCCGTCTTCGGACACGCGCGAATCCACCACCTGCGTATCGTCGTGCCGGCAGAACGGGCAGCGCATGAGCGATCAGCGATAGACCGGGAAACGCTTGGTCAGCTCGGACACTTGCGCGCGCACGCGCTCGATCGTCGCCACATCTTCCGGGGCCTCGAGCACGTCGGCGATCAGGTTGCCGACCAGCTCCGCTTCGGCCGTGCCGAAACCGCGCGTCGTCATCGCCGGCGAGCCCAGACGCACGCCGCTCGTCACGAACGGCTTTTCCGGATCGTTCGGGATCGCGTTCTTGTTGACCGTGATGTGCGCGGCGCCGAGCGCGGCTTCCGCGGCCTTGCCGGTGATGTTCTTCGCGCGCAGGTCGACCAGCATCACGT
>NZ_QTQP01000168.1 GCF_003854275.1 Burkholderia sp. Bp8963 | reverse complement strand
CTAGGGTCTGTTTACATTCGATGAAATGTGTTTACATCTTGTCTTTTGCGCGAGCAGGTCAAGATGATTCGAACATTACTGAGCGATGAAGTATGGGCACGAATCGAATCCGTCTTGCCGGGCAAGGAAGGCGATCCAGGGCGCACGGCGACCGACAATCGTTGGTTTGTCGAAGCTGTCCTCTGGATCGGCCGAACCGGCTGCCCCTGGCGCGATTTGCCGAAAGAGTTCGGCCGATGGCATACGGTGTACATGCGCTTCTCTCGGTGGCGTCGCAAAGGCGTGTGGGAACGCGTGGCGCACGCCGTGTCCGACGAGACGGAGATCAAACGTGTGCTGATCGACTCGACCATCGTGCGTGCGCACCAGCATTCGGCCGGCGCTCGAAAAAAAGCGGCCCGCAAGCTCTCGGCCGCTCGCGCGGAGGACTGACGACCAAGCTGCATCTGGCCGTCGACGAAGCCGGGCGGCCTCTGCGAATGATCGTCACCGAAGGACAGGTCTCGGACATTTCGTGTGCGCACGAATTGGTCGAGCATCTGCGCACGGGTGCTGTGATTGCTGACAAAGGCTACGACTCGGATGCCTTCGTGAACACCATCCGCGCTACGCGTGCGAAGGCCGTTATCCCGCCGCGCTCGAATCGAAAGACCAAGCGTCGGTACAGCCGCGCGCTGTATCGAACTCGGAACATCGTCGAACGCTTCTTCAATCGCATCAAACATTTTCGTCGCGTCTCCACTCGTTACGACAAGCTCGCCGGCAACTATTTCGCCTTCGCGGTGCTTGCCTGCGCCTTTGGGCCGCTGGTGAGAATGTGAACAGGACCTAG
>NZ_QTQP01000167.1 GCF_003854275.1 Burkholderia sp. Bp8963 | reverse complement strand
CAGGCCACTCGGTGAAGCAGGAACCCGCCGACGCGACTACGTAGAACATCACGTAGCGCAGCAGGAATCCTCCCCCTTCCCGGCCTTCGGCCGGCGAGCGTCAGCGAGAGGGGGAGGCGGATGTCAAGTGGGTCACCGGCCGGCCAGCAGCGGTCGATCGACATGTCGTGTAGGATTGCCAGCGATCGCGCTGCTCTATACCCAAGCTACGGGAGAGTCGTCATGATCGAACTGCTTGAGCCTTTCTCTCGCCAAATGGCGGGAGACGTTCTCTCAGTCTTCCCGAACTGGAGGAGCCATTTTTCTATTGTTGCCAGCGCTGGAGAGAACTTCTTCAACGTTCGGGTGCCGTCGCTCGCAGGATCCAAAGGTGGCCCCTTGGAGGTTTCTTCGTTATACAACGAGGAGGTGACGGTTTTCTACGCAGCAACCCATCGGCATTTTTTCTCCGCGCTGGGCAATGCTGACGAGGCAGGTGGTGCAGTCGACTTCATCCGGAAGATACTCGACGAACAACTTGCCGTGGTCTCATACATTTGCACCGGCGACTCAACCATACAAGATGGGGTTTTCTCAAGCGTCGCAGTTCCGGCGGACAAGATTCCACGCGCAAACTATGAGTATTACTACACGACATCGATGCGCGTGCGCTCTTGGAGGGGCACTTACGATGCCGACTTCGCCGCTCCGTACGTCAGAGAAAAACCAACGGGCAAGGATGGGTGAGCGTCAAGATAATTGCCTCTTTTGAATTTCGAGTGGGTGGTATCGTCTCGTTTTTCCTGTAGACAAGAAGGTAAATGATGCACAGCAAGCTGTTCGAAGCCGCCCTGGGTGTGAACGCTCCGTGGTTTGTGAGCGGTGTCG
>NZ_QTQP01000166.1 GCF_003854275.1 Burkholderia sp. Bp8963 | reverse complement strand
CATGATGCGGCTATCGGGGTCGGTGAAGTTGTCCTGGGTCCGGTCCTCGGGCACACCGAACGGCCGTTTGTAGCGACCGCCCTTCGGCTTGCCATCCGGGCCGCGCGGCTTCTGGTCGTCGTCATCGCTGCGCCCGCGTGCCAGATCCGCTTCTCGCTGCCGTGCTTCGAGCCGGGCTCGGGCTGCCGCGATCGCGTCGAGCCGATCCTGGCGTCGCGCGATCTCGGCAGGAATGTCCAGCTCCGGCTCGTTCTTCTCGGCGTCGTCGGCTGCACGCGCCTGGTTGAGCAGCGCGTCGATCTGGGCCTTCAGTTCGGCCTCGGCCTTGAGCATGTGGCCGTAGCTCATCGCCTTGTGGCGGCTCGCGTTGGCCTTGACCTTGGTGCCGTCGACCGCGATCGTGCCCAGCTTGACCAAGCCCATCTCGCGGGCCAGGCGCACGACTTGGCCGAACAACTCGCTGAGCTCCTTCAGATGCAGCGCACGGAAGTCGCGGATCGTGCGCGACGCCGGGAAGTTGCCCGCGGCCAGCACCCGGAACGCCACGTCCTCGTGCAACTTGCGGGCGATCTTGCGCGAACTGAACACGCCCGTGGCGTAGCCGTAGATCAGCACCTTGACCATCATGGCCGGATGGAACGGCTGGTTGCGCGGGCCGCCTTTGTCATAGCGCGCATGGAAGGCGCTCAGCTCCAGACTGTCCACTGTGTCGCTGATGAAGTGCGCCAGATGCCCTTCGGGCAACCACTCCTGCAGGGCTTCAGGTAGCAGCAGCATTTGCTGCGGCTCATAGGGGAGGTAATTCGCGCTCATCTGCTCATAACGCGCCACCTCCCTTGCCCGATGACCAGGAATTGACTTCTGCCGCCCAGACTCCTAG
>NZ_QTQP01000165.1 GCF_003854275.1 Burkholderia sp. Bp8963 | reverse complement strand
AGAGATGGAATCAAAAAGACCCCGTTGGGGGCTGTTAACCTTTTCGGCAAGCTGTTAACCTTGGCCATCTGAGCAACTGGAACCAAGGATGGGCGCGCCGATTGTTGATGACGAACTGTGGGCACTGATCGAACCAATGCTGCCGACGCCAAAACCACGGCGCAAGAAGTACCCAGGCCGGTTGCCGGTTGCGAACCGATCAGCACTGAACGGCATCCTGTTCGTACTCAAGACCGGTATCCGCTGGCGCGACCTGTCGACAAAATTGGGATTCGGCTCGGGTTCAACCTGCTGGAGACGGTTGCGCGATTGGCACAAGGCCGGCGTGTGGAAGCGTTTGCACGAGCTACTGCTGGCGAAGTTACGCGAGGCAGGCGAACTGGATTTCTCACGAGCAGCCGTCGACTCTTCATCTGTGCGAGCCGTTGGGGCGGGCGAAAAACTGGTCCGAACCCCACGGATCGCGCGCGACCAGGTTCCAAGCACCACATCCTTGTAGACGCCAATGGCGTTCCTGTCAGTGCGATCGTGACAGGCGCGAATCGCAACGACGTCACTCAACTGCTGCCGCTGGTTGACGCCATTCCACCGATTCGCGGCGTACGTGGCCGGCCGCTTCAGAAACCCAAGGTCATCTACGCAGATCGTGGTTACGACTCCGAGGCGCATCGCCAGAGACTTCGCGAGCGCAGCATCAAGCCGGTGATTGCCAAGCGCCGGACAGAGCACGGCAGTGGTCTGGGCAAGTTCCGCTGGGTTGTCGAACGTACGCATGCGTGGCTTCACAACTTCCGTCGTCTTCGCATTCGCTTTGAACGTCGGGCCGACATTCACGAAGCATTTCTCAAACTCGGTTGCTGCCTCGTCTGCTGGAACATCTTCAGACGGACGGAGCAGCCTTTTTGAATCCGTCTCT
>NZ_QTQP01000164.1 GCF_003854275.1 Burkholderia sp. Bp8963 | reverse complement strand
TCTTGGCCAAATCAAGTCCGATTGCGCTAATCTTGTCCATGACGCCTCCCCCCACTCAGTGGTTGACCAACACTCCCACTTTGGCACTTCTGATGCCGCCGTGGGCGGGAGGCGTCCATTTCATTAGGCTATCCGGGCATCGTCCTGCCCTTCCAACAGTTGCAATCCTCGTGTGAGGATGTTCATTGCGCCGACCACGTCGGCGTGCGCTTTGTAGCCGCATGCAACGCAGGCGAACTGCGCCTGTGTCCTGCGATTGTCCGCGCTCACGCATCTGCACGCGGGACAGGTCCGACTCGTGTTCTGCGGCGGCACGGCGATCAGCCAGCCGCCGTTCCACGCCAGCTTGTATGCCAGTTGGCGGCGGAACTCGAACCAGCCCTGGTCGAGGATGCGCTTGTTCAGGCCGGACTTGGCCTTCACGTTCTTCCCCGGCGCTTCGACACTGCCTGCCGCTGACCTGGACAGGTTCCGCACCTGCAAGTCCTCGATACTCACCATCGCGTGGCTATTGCTGATCGTGGTCGTGGCCTTGTGCAGGTAGTCGCGGCGTGCGTTGCCGATGCGGGTATGGATGCGCTGGACGCGGGCCTTCGCTTTTCTCCAATTCTTCGAGAATTTGACCTTGCGGCTCATGGCGCGCTGGTAGCGACGCAGCCGCACTTCGTGCTTCTTGAAGCTGTTCAGCGGCGCGAGAAACGTGCCGTCGCTCATCGTAGCGAAGCGGGCGATACCCACGTCGATGCCGATGGCGCTAGTCGCCAGTGGCACGGGCGGCTCGACTTCGCGGGCGGTCTGGACTGAGACGAACCATTTGTCGCAGGCCTGGCTCACGGTGACGTTCTTCAGCGTACCGAGCACGTCCCGGCTCTTGCGATAGCGCAGCCAGCCGAGCTTGGGCAGGAAGATCCGGCTGTTGGCCTGGTCG
>NZ_QTQP01000163.1 GCF_003854275.1 Burkholderia sp. Bp8963 | reverse complement strand
ATGCAGGCTGCCAGCGCGCACCAATGAGTCGGCCGGTCATCGCGGCGCTGCCGTTCCCCTTATACCGCATCCTCGTCCCAGTTTCTCCGCGAACGCTGGGCCCGGCACGGGGTTGAATCGCTCCACAGGCTATCCGGGCATCGTCCTGCCCTTCCAACAGTTGCAATCCTCGTGTGAGGATGTTCATTGCGCCGACCACGTCGGCGTGCGCTTTGTAGCCGCATGCAACGCAGACGAACCGCGCCTGCGTCGTGCGATTGTCCGAACTCACGCATCTGCACGCGGGACAGGTCCGACTCGTGTTCTGCGGTGGCACGGCGATCAGCCAGCCGCCGTTCCATGCCAGCTTGTATGCCAGTTGGCGGCGGAACTCGAACCAGCCCTGGTCGAGGATGCGCTTGTTCAAGCCGGACTTGGCCGTCACGTGCTTCCCCGGCGCTTCGACACGGCCTGCCGCTGACCTGGACAGGTTCCGCACCTGCCAGTCCTCGATACTCGCCATCGCGTGGCTCTTGCTGATCGTGGTCGTGGCCTTGTGCAGGTAGTCGCGGCGTGCGTTGCCGATGCGGGCATGGATGCGCTGGACGCGGGCCTTCGCTTTTCTCCAATTCTTCGAGAATTTGACCTTGCGGCTCATGGCGCGCTGGTAGCGACGCAGCCGCATCTCATGCTTCTTGAAGCTGTTCAGCGGCGCGAGGAATGTGCCGTCGCTCATCGTCGCGAAGCGGGCGATGCCCACGTCGATGCCGATGGCGCTGGTCGCCAGTGGCACGGGCGGCTCGACTTCGCGGGCGGTCTGGATTGAGACGAACCATTTGTCGCAGGCCTGGCTCACGGTGACGTTCTTCAGCGTACCGAGCACGTCCCGGCTCTTGCGATAGCGCAGCCAGCCGAGCTTGGGCAGGAAGATCCGGCTGTTGGCCTGGTCG
>NZ_QTQP01000162.1 GCF_003854275.1 Burkholderia sp. Bp8963 | reverse complement strand
CGAGGAGCAGCAACGGCAGCGCAGCATTGCGGCCCTAAACCGCCGCGCCGCTGCACTGGGTTTCCGCCTGGCACCTACCTCGACGACGGGGTGAAAACGGACCCAACCATGATTAGTTTCTCACGAGAGAGGGCGCAGTCAGGCCACTCGGTGAAGCAGGAACCCGCCGACGCGACTACGTAGAGCATCACGTAGCGCAGCAGGAATCCTCCCCCTTCCCGGCCTTGGGCCGGCGAGCGTCAGCGAGAGGGGGAGGAGGATGTCAATGAACGAGAGCCGCATCTTTCCTGGCGCGATCCCGTCCAACTAGACGCGGATCATGTCACGATGCGTCGCTCGGATCAGGCGCTCAAGCGCCCCGTTATCGCGCGCGCCCATCCGCCCGTACCACGTCACCGACACACGTTCTTGCGCCGACCAGTCCACGCGCTCGGGCTTGACCACCGCCTCGCTCTTATCGCCCAACACTTCGTCAAGCACCCGGGCCGTCGTGTGCCCGAGCGCGGAGCACTGGCTTTCGGAGGTGAAGATCGCGTTCGCAATCGGTGCGGCACTACTCGTCCGGTTGTCCACCGGCGACCGATGAGAATCGGCCTCTTCACCGGTAAAGGCAAGCGTCATGCGACACCGGGGGCTACGTCTGTGCGTGGCCTGTCGATGGTGTGCGTCCGGCCAACCTGTCTTGTGTTGCCTTTAAGGGAACTGTCGCAGAACTGCCGGCCCCTGTTCGAGGCTGGCAGCTCGAAGCGATTCCCTTCAATCTCTACCGCCCGTAGGCAACGATGGCACCTGATTGCGGATACGCGTTGACACCCATTAGCGGCCCCGTGTCAAGTGAGCAAACAACACCTTCGACTGCCTGAGCAGCCGTTTCCGATTTCAATGACCGAATGCAGCTGCCGAACGCACCCGTTTCTTCAATGTATGGCT
>NZ_QTQP01000161.1 GCF_003854275.1 Burkholderia sp. Bp8963 | reverse complement strand
GCGTTGCGGCGTCATCGTTCGCCATCGGTACGCTGCTCGGCCTCACGGGCGCGCTCGCGAAGCTATCGGAATACGCGCCGCTGGAATGGCTGGGCCGGCTCTATACGACACTCGTACGCGCGCTGCCGGAACTGCTGTGCCTGCTGATTGCGTTCTATGTTGCGGCGCCGGCACTCGAGGCCGCGCTGCACCGCACCAGCCTCGTGCCGGATGGCTTCGCGTTTGATGCGTTCCCCGTCGCGGCGGTCTCGCTCGGCTTCATCCAGGGAGCGTACCTGACCGACATCTTCCGCGCTGCGCTCGTCAACGTGCCGGCCGGGCAGATCGAGGCCGCGCACGCGTACGGGATGACGCCGCTGCAGACACTCGTCCGCATTCGGTTGCCGATCGCTGCACGCCTTGCATTGCCGGGCGTCGGAAATGTCTGGCTGAACGCGACCAAGGATGCGTCCTTCATCAGCGTGCTCGGCTCGTTTTCGGATCTTTTGAAGGTCAGCCAGCTCGCTGCCGGTGCGACCCGGCATTACGTGTTTTTCTATGTAGTGACGGCCGTGTTGTTTCTGTTGTTGAGTGCGATGTCGATGGGGGTGTTCGCCGCGCTCGAATGGCATGCGAATCGCGGCGTCGCGCGGGGGACACAATGACGTTTTCGATGCCTTTCCTGTTCGACGTCGTGATGCCCAAACTGCTCGCGGCCGTGCCGATCACCATTGCGTTGACGCTGCTGTCCGGTTTCGCGAGCGTGCTGCTTGGTGTGCCGCTCGCGCTGGCCGCGACCGCGCACAATGCGCCGTGCCGATGGTCCGCACGCGGCTGGATCATCCTGATTCGCGGGACGCCGCTACTCGTGCAGATGTATTTGCTGTACTACGGCTTCGGCCAGATCGTCCCGCGCGAATGGATGCGTGATAGCTGGGCATCGCCGTTGCTGCGCGATGCGTTCTGGTACGCGGTCGTTGCGCTCGGCATAAACGAGAGCGCGTATGTCGC
>NZ_QTQP01000160.1 GCF_003854275.1 Burkholderia sp. Bp8963 | reverse complement strand
GATCACCAGCCACCCACCAGGCCCGGTGACAGCACCCCCCGGATCATTGAAGCGACTGGGGGCGGGAATCATGCCGGGCCTGGCTGGCCAAATCCCCGATTATCGGGGAGCGAAGATAGTAACGGGGAGGGCTATACCGAAGTTGGAAGGCTGCCGACATCGCGGTATCACGCCCCCACATTGCAGACGCGATGCCCCCGTTTGCTCGGGGGCACATTATCTAAAGAATGTGTCGGCTCGTTCTTAGTCGACAATCCAATCCCAAAGAGCGCCAACCGCCTTGGCTGCGACGATACCTGCCCCTACGGTAACCGCCGCTACTGCAACAGGCGCCTCGATTGGCAGCAGTGCAACCGCAGCAGCCCCAGCAGCCACTCCGGCAACTTGTTTCATCGTTTTCTTCATATCGGCATCATCGCCGAAATCAACTTGCGGAATACTCATTTCTCTTTTCTCCTTGCGTTACCGATTCACGGGAACCCTCAATGCCCAAGCGGCCCCATCACGATTAACGGCACAGCGTCGAACATCTTTAGTCGCCGACAACACATAAAGAAAAGCCGGCGATAAGGCCGGCCGTCCTCACCTCATTGTGCGTACAAGTAGCGACGCGGCGAGTCCCTTACTCGTAGCATCAGCCAATTGCCGAATGACGGCACGACACTGATAACGCGACGTCCAGATCGCGCCGCGATGACGGGCCGTTCTGGGGCGACAACACACATTCACTGGCGGTGACAGCGGACATTCACGGCCGTGGTGCTCCGGACGTCCGGAAAGGGACCTGTAGCTTGCACAACGAGTCACCTCCCCGAACGTCCGCAAAGGCCGAACTTCCGTCCCAGACTGAAAGGCAACTGTCAACTGCGGATTCAACCCGTCGATGCAACGAATTGATGAAAACGCTCAGCCGGTGTATCAAAGTCTAGTGTTTTTCGCGGACGCTCATTAAGCCGCCTGGCAACAGCGTTGAGCTTGGCCTGGGAATAGGC
>NZ_QTQP01000159.1 GCF_003854275.1 Burkholderia sp. Bp8963 | reverse complement strand
AGATCGAGCAGGTTCTTGTCGACCGGTGTCACCGTGTTCTTGCCGAACGCGCGCGCATCCGCGAGCTGCGCGAAGAACTGCCAGTGCTCGCCGAGATGCGCGTCTGCGTGAACCTCGATGCGCTGGAGCAGATAGGTATCCGACTGCGCGGAACCGATGCCGAACAGCGGTGCGTTGTTGCTTTCGACCCGCTCGCGCAGGTTCACGCCGAGCGACAGATAGGATTTCGGGTCACCGCCGAGCGGAATGTACTTGAGACCGTCGAGCGGCGCGCGCGGCACGCATGGATTCGCGAGCACCGACCAGTCTTCCTGCCAGCGATTGAACAGCACGACGGGCCGTTTCGCGTTGCACGTGGATGCCGACGCGGCGCCGCCTGCCGCGGCGCTGGCCGATGCTGCGGCCGGTATGCTCGCTGCTGCGGCCGATGCTGTGGTCGATGTGGGGGTCGATGCAGCGGTCGGTGCGGCGGTCGGTGCGGCAGTCGATGCGGTAGTCGATGCAGCAGTCGTATCTGCGCACGCCGCGTCGACGCCCGCGAACACCAGCGCCGCGGCAACCGACATGCGCGCAGCCGTGCCGAAACGACGGCCGCGCATTGTGGTGGACACCATGGTTTTCCTCGCCTGTGCCAACCTCGGATTGTGCGTGGCCGCGCCGGCCATACGCCGGACGCGCGTGAAGCGCCCCTCTTTGCCCCGCCGGATCATACGCGCCCCGCCGTGGCCACGCGCTCGTGCTCGCCAGTGACGGCCGCGAGCCACGCGAGCGCGCATGCCGGCGCGAGCAGCGCCCAGAAGCCGATGTGACGGAAGCCCAGCGCACCGGCCACCGCGCCGATCGCGAACGCGACGATGGCCGGCATCATCTTGCCGAAACGCGCGCGCGCCGCCGCGCGCACGCTGTCGGCCGTGCCCGCGGACACGATATCGACCATGTCGAGGATCGCCTGTGTGACGTTGCCCGTCATCACGGTATTCGGCACGCCCGGACGCTGGATCAGCCGCG
>NZ_QTQP01000015.1 GCF_003854275.1 Burkholderia sp. Bp8963 | reverse complement strand
CGATGCGAGATCCTCGCCGTCGACGTAGATCTTGCCGGAGGTGGCCGTCTCGAGGCCGGCGAGCATGCGCAGCAACGTCGACTTGCCGCAGCCCGAGCTGCCGAGCAGTGCGAACAGCTCGTTCTTTGCGATCGTCAGGTTCACGTTGTCGACGGCGGTGCTGTCGCCGAATTTCTTCACGACGTTCTCGATGCGCACGAACGCATCGTTCTTCGAGCGGGCCGCGGCGGCCGGCTGCGCTTGGCGCGCGGCAGCGGAAGAGGGTATCGATTGCATGTGTTTCACCATTCGTTCATCACGGATTGCAGGCGTGAGCGTCCCCGCGCGAGGCGCAGGATGCGACTCGCGTGAACGGCTCGTGCCGGGTGGAGCGTGCGCGCGACGCGCGCGGGCGGACGGTCGTCCGCGTGATTCATGCGTGCAGGGATCGAGCGATTCCTGCGCCGCGTGCATGCATGGCGATCAGTGGCCGGTCTTCAATTGCGCCCACAGGCGGTTCTGCAGACGCAGGATGTCGGCCGGCATCGGCTTCATCAGCGTCATCTTCTTCAACACCTCTTCGGACGGGTAGACGGTCGGGTCCTGCGCGACTGCCGGCGTCACGAGCGGGTGTGCGGCCTTGTTCGCGGTCGGATAGAACACCGTGTTGGTGATCGCCGCGTTGACCTTCGGATCCTCGATGTAGTTGATCCACTTCAGTGCGGCTTCGGCGTGCGGCGCGTCCTTCGGGATCACCATCACGTCGAACCACAGCAGGCCGCCTTCCTTCGGGTTCGCGAACTTGATGTCGTACGAGCGCTTCGCTTCCGACGAGCGGCGGTGCGCGATGCCGACGTCGCCCGACCAGCCGAGTACGACGCAGACGTCGTTGTTCGCGAGATCGTTGATGTAGCCGGACGAGTTGAACTGGGTAATGTACGGGCGGACTTTCTTCAGGACGTCGAAGGCTGCCTGGTAGTCGGCGGGGTTCGTGCTGTTCGGGTTCTTGCCCATGTATTGCAGCGTCGCCGCGAACACGTCGACGGCCTGGTCGAGGAACGACACGCCGCAGCCCTTCAGCTTCGCCATGTTGGCCGGGTCGAACACGAGCGCCCAGCTGTCGACTGGCGCGTTGTCGCCGAGCGCCTTCTTCACGGCCTGCACGTTGTAGCCGATGCCGTCCGTGCCGTATGCCCACGGTACGCCGTACTGGTTGCCCGGATCCGCATCCGAGATCATCTTCATCAGCAGCGGGTCGAGGTTCGTGAGGTTCGGCAGCTTCGACTTGTCGAGCTTCTGGTAGACGCCCGCCTGGATCTGCTTGGCCATGTAGTTCGACGTCGGCACGACGATGTCGTAGCCCGAGCTGCCTGCGAGCAGCTTCGCCTGCAGCGTGTCGTCGCTGTCGTAGTTGTCGTACTTTACGTGGATGCCGGTCTGCTTCTGGAAGTTCGGAATCGTGTCGGGCGCGATGTAGTCCGACCAGTTGTAGACGTTCAGCTCGTCGGCGGCTTGCACCGGCGGGCTGGCGACGGACGTGAACGCGGCCGCGGCGGCAAGGGCGGCGGCGGAGCAGGCTTGGCGAAGATGACGAGCACGCATGGTGGAGTTCCCTTGGGTTATATGGGCGGCGGCGCCCGCCGCCGCCCGTAAGCGAAGCCGTTACGAGAGGCCCAGTTGCTGGGCGGTCGCATCGACGGCTTTCTTCGCCTTCGACACGAGTTCGTCGATCTCCTGGCGCGAGATCACGAGCGGCGGCGACAGCAGCATCCGGTCGCCGGTCGCACGCATGATCAGGTTGCCGTTGAAACAGAAGTCGCGGCAGATCGTGCCGACGTCGCCGCCGTTCGCGAAGCGGCGGCGCTCGGCGGGCGCTTCGGCGAGCTGCAGGCTCGCGACGAGTCCGTGGCCGTGCACTTCGCCGACGATCGGATGACGCGCGAACATCTCGCGCATCAGCGCCTGGAAGTACGGGCCCGTATCGGTCTTGACCCGTTCGACGATGCCTTCGTCGCGCAGCAGCTTCAGGTTCGCGACCGCGACCGCCGCCGCGACCGGGTGGCCCGAATACGTGAGGCCGTGGTTGAACTCGCCGTTGTCGATGATCGGCCGCACGACGCGCTCGTGGATGCCGACCGCGCCCATCGGCACGTAACCGGACGTGAGGCCCTTCGCCATCGTGATCAGGTCCGGTTCGAAGCCGAAGTGCTGGTGTGCGAACCATTCGCCGGTGCGGCCGAAACCGCCGATCACTTCGTCCGCGACGAGCAGGATGTCGTACTTGCGGCAGATCCGCTGGATTTCCGGCCAGTACGTCGACGGCGGGAAGATCACGCCGCCCGCGCCCTGGAACGGCTCGCCGATGAACGCGGCGACGTTTTCCGCGCCGAGTTCGAGGATCTTCGCCTCGAGCTGCTGCGCGCGTGCGAGGCCGAACGCTTCCGGCGTTTCGCCGGCCTGCGCTTCGCCGAAGAAATACGGCTGGTCGATGTGCACGATGTGCTCGACCTTGGACGGCATCTGCTCGTGCATGTAGCCCATCCCGCCGAGCGTGCCGCCCGCGATCGTCGAGCCGTGGTAGCCGTTCCTGCGCGAGATCACGTATTTCTTCTGCGGCTGGCCCTGCACGCGCCAGTACTGGTGCACGAGACGCAGCACGGTGTCGTTGCCTTCCGAGCCGCTGTTGCAATAGAAGAAGTGGTTGAAGCCCGGCGGCGTCACTTCGGCGAGCATTGCCGACAGCTCGATCACCGGCGGGTGCGTCGTCTTGAAGAACGTGTTGTAGAACGGCAGCTCCTGCAGTTGCCGGTACGCGGCGTCGGCGAGTTCCTTGCGGCCGTAGCCGACGTTCACGCACCACAGGCCGGCCATCCCGTCGATGATCTTGTTGCCGTCCGAGTCCCACAGGTAGACGCCGTCTGCCTTCACGATCACGCGGCTGCCCGCGCGGTTGAGCGCGCCCATGTCGGAGAACGGATGGATGTGGTGCGCGGCATCGAGCGCGCGGTATTCGGCGGTCGTGCGCTGTTGCGTCGCGCGGGCCGCCGGCGCGGCGGGCTGGATCCAGGCTGATTCGTTGCGGTAGGTCATGTTTCCTCCGGATTGCGGTTGTGCACGCTTACACGTGCAGCAGCAGATGGCGGCGTTCCCACGAGCTGATCACGCGGAAGAACGCTTCGTATTCGGTTTCCTTCAGCGCGAAATACGCCTTCAGGAACTTGTGGCCGAGAATCTCGCCGAGCGGCTCGCAGGCGGCCATCAGCGTCAGGCCTTCCTCGAGGTTGCGCGGCAGCTGGTACGGCAGGTCGTAGCCGTCGCTGACGAGCGGCTCGGTCGGCTCCAGCCGTTGCGTCATGCCGAGATAGCCGGCCGCGAGCGTCGCGGCGAGCGCGAGGTACGGGTTGCAGTCGACACCCGGGATCCGGTTCTCGATGCGGCGCGCGGCCGGGCCCGAGTGCGGGATGCGGAAGCCGACCGTGCGGTTGTCGTAGCCCCACTGCACGTTGATCGGCGCGGCCATGAAGCGCGACAGCCGGCGGTACGAGTTGATGTACGGCGCGAAGATCGGCATCAGCGCCGGCGTGTACTTCTGCAGGCCCGCGAGATAGTTGTAGAACATCGACGTCGCGCCGCCCGTCTCCTTCGACGTGAACAGGTTGTGGCCCGTTTCCTCGTCGACGATGCTCTGGTGCACGTGCATCGCCGAACCGGGCTCGCCTTCCATCGGCTTCGCCATGAACGTCGCATACATGTTGTGGCGCAGCGCCGCTTCGCGCACCGTGCGCTTGAACAGGAACACCTGGTCGGCCAGCGACAGTGCGTCGCCGTGCATGAAGTTGATCTCCATCTGCGCGGCGCCGACCTCGTGGATCAGCGTGTCGATGTCGAGGTTCTGCGATTCGCAGTACTCGTAGATGTCCTCGAACAGCGGATCGAACTCGTTGACGGCCTCGATCGAATACGACTGGCGGCCCGTTTCCGGGCGGCCCGTGCGGCCGACCGGCGGGCGCAGCGGCAGGTCCGGGTCCTTGTTCATGTCGACCAGGTAGAACTCGAGCTCGGGTGCCACGACCGGCTTCCAGCCCTTCGCCTTGTACAGGTCGAGCACGCGGCGCAGCACGTAGCGCGGCGAGATCTCGACCGGGGAGCCGTCGAAATGCACACAGTCGTGGATCACCTGCGCGGTCGGGTCGACCGCCCACGGGATCAGGCGGATCGTCGACGTGTCGGGCACGCACACCATGTCGGGATCGGTGACGCCGGTGAGCGACCCGTCTTCCGGATATTCGCCGGTGACGGTCTGCACCATCACGGCCTGCGGCAGGCGCATCGATTCGCCGGACGTGAACTTGTTGCGCGGCGTGATCTTGCCGCGCGCGATGCCGGCCATGTCGGGAATGATCGCTTCGATCTCGGTGATCCGGTGTTTCTTCAGAAATTCGTCGATGTCTTGCATGTCTGTTCTCGTTGTTGGGTCGGCGCTCATGCGAGCGCGGCGGACGCGGCGGGCGTGCGGGCCGTGCGGCGCGCGCGGCAGGCCGCGCCGAATGCACGGAAGATCGCGCTCGACAGCGCGTCGTGCGCGTGACGCCATTCCGGATGCCATTGCACGGCGAGCGCGAAGGCCGGCGCGTCGATCACGCTCACGGCCTCGATCAGGCCGTCGGGGGCGGTCGCTTCGACCGCGAGCCCCGCGCCGAGTCGCGCGATGCCCTGCTTGTGCAGCGAATTCACCTGCACTTCGTCGCGGCCATCGGCGAACCGATGCAGCAGGCCGCCTGCCGTCAGGCGCACGGGATGCGCGGGGCCGTATTGCGATTCGAGCGGTGCGTCGTCGTCCTCGCGGTGATCGGCGAGGCCTGCCACTTCGTGCACGCGCTGGTGCAGCGTGCCGCCGTACGCGACGTTCAGCTCCTGGAAGCCGCGGCAGACCGCGAGCACCGGCACGCCGGCGGCGATCGCCGCGCGCAGCAGCGGCAGCGTCGTCGCGTCGCGCGCGGCGTCGTGCTTCGTGCCGGGCGCGCTCGGTTCGCCGCCGTACAGGTGCGGCTCGACGTTCGAATAGCTGCCGGTAAACAACAGGCCGTCGACCGCGTCGACGATGTCGTCGACCGACTGCCGTTCGCCGAGCGCGGGCAGCACCATCGCGAGCGCGTGCGCGCCGTCGACGATGGCCGCGACGTACTTGTCGCCGACGGTGTGCGACGCGTGCGCGCCGATTTGCGTGTAGTCGGCGGTGAGGCCGACGAGAGGTTTCCTTTCTTCCATGGCGTCAATCAGGTTGCCTAAACAGGTGCCTAAGCAGGCCGTGAAGCGTTGCTGCCGATGCAAGCCGGACGTGGCTAGCGCCGAAAAGCAGGCGCGACTTGGCCCCGCGGCCGTGCGCTGTGCGCCAAGGCCGCTGACAAATGAGCGCAGCGTGAATCCGTGGGCGACCCGCGCTGCGCGCGACGATCAGGCCGGCGTCCGTTTCGTGGTGCGGCGCAGCGCGCGGCAACGCACGCGCGAGCGCGATCCGTCACCGGTCACCAGTCAAACGGTGGGCGGCAGACGTGATGCGGGCGAAACGGACGGCGGAAAAGGAAAAGAGGCGCTACGGCAGCAGCGACGCCACTTCGTCGGTATGGATCGCGACGAACGCGCGCGCGGAGACGGCGTTGTGACGTCGAACGGAACGACGGGACAGGATGGTGTAGATCGACAGATGCAGGCGAGGACTATGCCAGCCGCAACTGCCGTCGGAAGGCGGGGCAGCGCTGCGCAAACTTCGCGCATCGCCTCGATCCCACCTCACCAGAGGGCCACGGACTCTCACGATTACACTCGACTGGTTTGTTGAAAGTATTGAACACCTGATTGCTCGAACACCGGGGGCGTTTAAATAATCGAGGCGCCGGTCGCGCGTCATTCACATCGATGAGCGTCGATTTTTGCGTTGCAATAATGCAATTCGCTGCTCATGACGGTCAGATGACGCTGACCTGAGAGCCAGCATATACGAGCCAAAAACGGCGTCAAATGTTTTTTATCGGCTCCGCATCAGGGCTTTCCCGAGCACTGCGAATAAAAGATGCGTAAATGGAATGATGCGCGGGGTGTTGATTATTTCGAACGCCTTTCAGGGTTTTCCCCGTCAATGCGCGGCATAAAGTGATTAGAATATTCAACGGGCGTACCACGCGTCGTTTCACTTTTTCATCGCATCTATCGTGTCCGAATCCGAATCGATGTCCACCGAAGTCGCCGAGCGTCTGCGCTTCGTGCGCAACAAGCATGGCCTGTCGCAACGCGAACTCGCGAAGCGGGCCGGCGTGACCAACGGCACGATTTCCCTGATCGAACAAGGGCGCGTCAGCCCGTCGGTCGGCTCGTTGAAGAAGCTGCTCGAATGCATCCCGATGAGCCTCGCGGAATTCTTCACATTTGAGCTCGTCGAATCGCGCACGGTGGTGTCGCGCCGTGACGAGATGCCGAACCTCGGCAACGATACGCTCGCGTTTCATCTCGTCGGCGCGGGCGTGAAGGACCGCAACATGTGCATCATGCGCGAGGTGTACCAGCCGCAGGCCGACACCGGCCCCGAGATGCTCGCGCATGCGGGGCACGAGGGCGGCGTCGTCGTGTCGGGGCAGCTCGAACTCACCGTCGACGGCGCGACCTGGCTGCTCGACCCCGGAGACGGCTACTACTTCGAAAGCCGTTTGCCGCATCGTTTTCGAAATCCCAGCGCGGAGCAGATCTGCGAGGTCGTCTCGGCCAACTCGCCGCCGACCTTCTGACCTTCTTGCCGCGCGTCACCGCATTCGCTGCCGGCCATGTCGTGGGCGCATCGCTTCGGATGGCGAATGACTCAACACTGAGGCATCCTGATGAACAAGTTGACTTTGGCTTTGACTTTGGCTGATTGGCAGGACAAGGCAGCGTCGCTCGAGATCGAAGGGCGCGCATTCATCGATGGCGCGTTGCGCGACGCGCACGCTGGCAAGACGTTCGACTGCGTGAGCCCGATCGACGGCCGCGTGCTCGCGAAGGTCGCCGATTGCGGCGAGGCGGACGTCGACGCGGCCGTCGCGGCCGCGCGCCGCGCATTCGACGCGCAGGTATGGGCGGGCCTGAACCCGCGCGCGCGCAAGGCGGTGCTGCTGCGCTGGGCCGCGCTGATGCGCGAGCATCTCGACGAGCTGGCGCTGCTCGAGACGCTCGACGCGGGCAAGCCGATCGGCGATACGACGACGGTCGACGTGCCGGGCGCCGCATACTGCGTCGAATGGTTCGCCGAAGCGATCGACAAGGTCGGCGGCGAAGTCGTGCCGGCCGACCATCACCTGGTCGGGCTCGTCACGCGCGAGGCGATCGGCGTCGTCGCGGCGGTCGTGCCGTGGAACTTCCCGATCCTGATGGCCGCGTGGAAGTTCGGCCCGGCGCTCGCGGCCGGCAACAGCGTCGTGCTGAAGCCGTCGGAGAAATCGCCGCTCACGGCGATCCGGGTCGCGCAGCTCGCGCACGAAGCCGGCATTCCGGCCGGCGTGTTCAACGTCGTGCCGGGCGCGGGCGAGCCCGGCAAGCTGCTCGCGCTGCATCGCGACGTCGACTGCGTCGCGTTCACGGGCTCGACGGCGGTCGGCAAGCTGATCATGCAGTACGCCGCGCAATCGAACCTGAAGCGCGTGTGGCTCGAGCTCGGCGGCAAGTCGCCGAACATCGTGCTGCCGGATTGTCCGGATCTCGACCGCGCGGCGCAGGCCGCGGCCGGTGCGATCTTCTACAACATGGGCGAGATGTGCACCGCGGGCTCGCGCCTGCTCGTGCATCGCGACATCAAGGATGCGTTCGTCGAGAAGCTGGTCGCGGCCGCGCGCGCGTACGTGCCCGGCAATCCGCTCGACCCGTCGACGTCGATGGGCGCGATCGTCGACGGCATCCAGCTCGAGCGCGTGCTCGGCTACATCGAGGCCGGGCGCAGCGAAGGCACGCTCGTGACGGGCGGTGCGCGCGTGAAGGAGGAGACGGGCGGCTTCTATGTCGAGCCGACGGTGTTCGAGGTGAAGCCCGACGCGAAGATCGCGCGCGAGGAGATATTCGGGCCGGTGCTGTCGTTGATCGTGTTCGACGACGTCGACGAGGCCGTGCGCATCGCGAACGACTCCGAGTACGGGCTTGCGGCCGCGGTGTGGACGTCGAACCTGACGACCGCGCACGAGGTATCGCGCCGTCTGCGCGCGGGCACCGTATGGGTGAACTGCTACGACGAAGGCGGCGACATGAATTTCCCGTTCGGCGGCTACAAGCAGTCGGGCAACGGCCGCGACAAGTCGCTGCACGCGCTCGAGAAATACACGGAGCTGAAGTCGACGCTCGTGCGGTTGCGCTGAGCTCGAGTGTGCGCGTGCGTGCCGCGGCGGCATGCGGTGTGCACGCGGCCGGCTGCCGTGTGGCAGCCGGCGGTGCGCGGGTGGTGTGCCGGTGATGCGTCGGTGATGTGCCGGTGGCGTGTTACGCGGCGCGCAGCGCGGGATGGAAGCCCGCGGCTTCGATGATCGACTGCACGTGTGTCGCAGACTGCGTCGATTCGACCTTCACCGTCTTTGCCGCGACGTCGATGTCGAGCCTGGCGCCGGGATCGGCCGCCGTCACCGCACGGGTGATCGCGTTCGCGCAGCCGCCGCAGGTCATGTCCTGTACTTCGAATTCCATCATTGCCTCCCAGGTTGAAGAACGTGCACAGCATGAAGCTTGCCACGGTGGCAAGGTCAAGTGCGCGCGCGCATGCCGCGCATCGTGCGTCGCATCCGCGTCGCGACAGGAATTAGTAAGAATGTAATCAGATGATTTAAAAATTCGCCGGAACGTCATTCGGTAGTTAGCCTGATTGACCGTTTGAGGATGCCTGGCAGTTCGCCGAAAGCCATTTATAAACAAGCGCTTGTGCGAATCTCCGCTACGCGATCTCCATTTGACGAGCAAGGGCATCCGATGTGAAAATGCGAATCGATCTTAATATCAATCTCTGTCAACATTTCGTTCCCTGTCAAACATGAACCGTATCGCTTTCGGCTTTGCTGTGGCCCTGCTGGGCGCGTCGGCCACTTCCGCGTGGGCTGCCGACGACGTCTACAACCTGACCCTGAAGGACCACAAGTTTTCGCCTGAGGGCGTGACGATTCCGGCCGGCAAGAAGGTGAAGTTCGTCGTGAAGAACCTCGACGCGACGCCGGCCGAATTCGAGAGCGACGACTTCAAGGCCGAGAAGGTGATTCCTGCCGGCAAGCAAGCGGAAATCATGATCGGGCCGCTGAAGGCCGGCACCTACGAGTTCCACGACGAGTACCACGAGGCTCAGTCGAAGACGCATCTCACCGTCAAGTAAGCGCACCCGCCATGTTGTCCACTGCCCTGATCGTTTTTCGTGAAGTGCTCGAGGCCGCGCTGGTGGTCTCGATCGTGATGGCCGCCACGAAGGGCGTGCCGCGGCGCGGCTGGTGGGTCGGCAGCGGGCTCGTCGGCGGCATCGTCGGCGCGGGCCTGATCGCGGCGTTCGCCGACGTGATCTCGCAATGGGCGTCAGGGATGGGCCAGGAGGTGTTCAACGCGGGCGTGATGTTCGTCGCGACGCTGATGCTCGCATGGCACAGCATCTGGATGAGCAAGCATGGCCGCGAAATGGCGCAGCACATGAGCGCGGTCGGCCGGGCCGTCGCGGCCGGCAGCAAGCCGCTCACCGGGCTCGCGATCGTCGTCGGCGTCGCGGTGCTGCGCGAAGGCTCGGAGGCCGTGCTGTTCCTGTACGGCATCGCGGCGGGCGATCCGGGGCAGACGCCGCAGATGGTCGCGGGCGGGCTGCTCGGCGTGTTCGGCGGCGCGGGGCTCGGCTATGCGATGTATGCGGGCCTGCTGCGGATTCCGCTGAAGCGCCTGTTCTCCGTCACCAACGGGTTGCTCGTGCTGCTCGCGGCGGGAATGGCGAGCCAGTGCGTCGGCTTCCTGCTGGCGGCCGATCTCGTGCCGTCGTGGGGCGATGCCGTGTGGGACACGTCGTGGCTGCTCAAGGATACGAGCATCGTCGGCAAGGCCTTGCATACGCTGATCGGCTATACCGCGCGTCCGGCGGGCATCCAGATCGCCGCGTATCTCGGCACGCTGGTGGCGATCGTCGTGCTGGCGCGGCTCGTTGGCCGACCGCAGCGCGCGGTGCAGCCGCCGCGGCAAGCCGTCTGATTCGACACGCGAGCGTGAATGCGACAAGGGGCGTCCGAGGACGCCCCTTGTTTCATTGAAGGCCAGGATCGGCCGTGCCTCACCAGCCGCAAGCGCTCAGCGATGGTTGTCGATCCACGCGCGAGCCCATTCGAGCCCGGCAACGCGTGCGTCATCCTCGGTGTCGAACACACCCAGCACGCCCGACGCTTCGACGAGCTTGTTGTTCTGCGTGATCGTTCCGCTTGCCGCGAAGCGCTCCGGCTGCAGGATCTCGTCCTGCTGCAGGATCGCGTGGCCCCAGATCTGGTAGCCGTGGTAGGTTTCCGCTTCCATTATCGTGCCACCCTGGCCGGCCCGTTGCGCGTGCCGACCCGCAGCACGTTCCCGTCCGGCGTGTATTGCCGCGGAATGTCGTTGTACGCGAGGCCATGCGGCGTGTCCTGCGCGTCGGGCTGCATCACCGTCAGCCGGCCCGGCGCCGGCTGGGCGACGGGGCGCGCAGCCGGTGCGGCGTCGGGCGCCGGCGCGTGATGCGCGCCCGTCTTCAGCGTCTTCAGCGTCTGCGCGGTTTGCACGACATGGCGCTTGTGGAGTTTCACGGCCGCCTTCGGCTGCACGGCGGCATGCTTCGCCGGTGCGGCCGCGTGCGGCTCGGCGGGGCGGGCCGCCGGCGTCCGGGGCGCCGATGCGTGTGCATCCGGCGTACGGGCATCCGGCGTACGGGCTTCCGGCGGATTCCAGACCTCGACGTAATGCTCGGCGGCCCAGCCCGACGACGCGAATGTGAGTGCCAGCAACCCGCAACCAATCAGTCTCACCATGCTATCTCCGTCTGTCTCGTCGGCGGTGCAACAGGCGTGCGACGCCGCTTATTCGACCGTCACCGACTTTGCCAGATTGCGCGGCTTGTCGACGTCGGTGCCGCGCGCACATGCGGTGTGGTACGCGAGCAGCTGCAGCGGCACGACGTGCAGGATCGGCGACAGCTGGCCATAGTGTTCCGGCATCCGGATCACGTGCAGGCCTTCGTCGTTGACGATATGCGTGTCGGCGTCCGCGAACACGTACAGCTCGCCGCCGCGCGCGCGCACTTCCTGCATGTTCGACTTCAGCTTCTCGAGCAGCGTGTCGTTCGGCGCGACCGTGACGACCGGCATCGCTTCCGTGACGAGCGCGAGCGGGCCGTGCTTCAGTTCGCCGGCCGGGTAGGCCTCGGCGTGGATGTACGAGATTTCCTTCAGCTTCAGCGCGCCTTCGAGCGCGATCGGATAGTGCAGCCCGCGGCCGAGGAACAGCGCGTTTTCCTTGCGCGCGAATTCTTCCGCCCACGCGATGATCTGCGGCTCGAGTGCGAGCACGCTGTTCAGCGCGGCCGGCAGGTGGCGCAGCTGCTTCAGGAATTGTGCTTCGAGCGCGGCGTCGACGTGCCCGCGCAGCTTGCCGAGCGTCGCGGCCAGTACGAACAGCGCGACGAGCTGCGTCGTGAACGCCTTCGTCGACGCGACGCCGATCTCGGTGCCCGCGTGCGTCAGGAACTGCATCTCGGTGAGGCGCACCATCGCGCTCGTCGCGACGTTGCACACCGCGAGCGTGTGCGTATGGCCGAGCGACTGCGCGTGCTTGAGCGCGGCGAGCGTGTCGGCGGTTTCGCCCGACTGCGAGATCACCAGCACGAGCTGGCGCGGGTTCGGCACCGATTCGCGATAGCGGTATTCGCTCGCGATCTCGACCTGGGTCGGGATCTTCGCGATCGATTCGAGCCAGTACTTCGCGGTGAGGCCCGAGTAGTAGCTGGTGCCGCACGCGAGGATCAGCAGGCTGTCGATGTCCGCGAACGCGGCGGGCGCCGCGTCGCCGAACAGCGTCGCGTCGAATGCGTCGGCCTGCGGGACCGTGTCGCTGATCGCGCGCGGCTGCTCGAAGATTTCCTTCTGCATGAAGTGGCGATACGGCCCGAGCTCGACCGCGCCGCCGTATGCGCTGACGATGCGCACTTCACGCTGCGCGAGCTCGCCATGACGGTCGACGATCTTCACGCCTTCGCGCGACAGCTCGCAGACGTCGCCTTCCTCGAGGAACGTGAATTGGTCGGTGCTGCCCGCGAGCGCGAGCGCATCGGACGCGAGGAAGTTCTCGCCATCGCCGTAGCCGACGACGAGCGGCGAGCCCTGCCGTGCGCCGACGACCGTGTGCGGCTGGTCCTTGTGGATCACCGCGATCGCGTACGCGCCGTGCAGCTGCTGCACCGCTTCGCGCACCGCGGCGAACAGGTCGCCGCGATACAGGCTGTGCACGAGGTGCGCGATCACTTCGGTGTCGGTCTGCGACACGAACTCGTAGCCCTTCGCGCGCAGCGCATCGCGCAGCGGCTCGAAGTTCTCGATGATGCCGTTGTGGACGAGCGCGAGCGCGTCCGACGAGAAGATCGGGTGGGCGTTGTGCGTGACCGGCGCGCCGTGCGTCGCCCAGCGCGTGTGTGCGATGCCCGTCGTGCCTTCGAGATGCGTGTCGCGAACCTGCTCGTCGAGGTCCGAGACGCGCGCGACGCTGCGCGCGCGCTTCGGTGCATTCGGCTCGAGGACGGCAACGCCGCACGAATCGTAGCCACGGTATTCAAGGCGCCGCAAACCTTCGATCAGCACCGGAACGATATTACGCTGCGCAACTGCGCCGACAATGCCGCACATGGAAATCTACCCTCTATGTCGAAGCGGGCGCCATGCCGGCGCCCGCGAGAAGTTCAGCTTTTCTTCTTGACCGGTCGGACGTAGCCGCTTTTCGCGGTCTGCGTCTTCTCGTTCAATGCGAGAAGGCCGTCGGCGACGTCCTTCCAGATCGTCGTGCCCGCCGCGATCGTCACGCCGCGGCCGACATGCACCGGCGCGACGAATTGCGTATCCGATCCGACGAACACGTCGTCTTCGATGACGGTGCGGAACTTGTTCGCGCCGTCGTAGTTGCAGGTGATCGTGCCCGCGCCGATGTTCACGCGCGCGCCGATGTCGGCGTCGCCGATGTACGTGAGGTGGTTCGCCTTCGAGCCGTGCCCGATCACCGCGTTCTTCACCTCGACGAAGTTGCCGACGTGCGCCTCGTCGGCGAGCTGCGCGCCCGGGCGCAGCCGCGCGTACGGGCCGATCACCGTGTGCGCGCCGAGTTCGGCGCCGTCGATGTGCGTGAACGCGTCGATGCGCGTGCCCGCGCCGATCGACGCATTGCGGATCACGCAGTTCGGGCCGACCGTCACGTTGTCGGCGAGCGTCACGTTGCCTTCGAACACGCAGTTGACGTCGATCGACACGTCGCGGCCGCAGCGCAGCGTGCCGCGCACGTCGAGCCGCGCCGGATCGGCGAGCGTCACGCCGTCGACGAGCAGCGCGTCGGCGAGGGTGCGCTGGTGCACGCGCTCGAGCTCGGCGAGCTGCGCCTTGCTGTTCACGCCGAGCGTTTCCCATTCGGCGTCGGGCTGCGCGGTGACGACTTCGAAGCCGGCCTCGATCGCGAGTTCGACCACGTCGGTCAGGTAGTACTCGCCCTGCGCGTTTTCGTTCTTCAGCGCGCCGAGCCACATCGACAACTGGGCCGTGGGCGTGACGATGATGCCGGTGTTGATCTCGTTGATCTTCTGCTGCTCTGGCGACGCGTCCTTCTGCTCGACGATGCGCGTGACGAAGCCCGCGGCGTCGCGCACGATGCGGCCGTAGCCGGTCGGATCGTCGAGCGTCACCGTCAGGATGCCGTAGCGGCCTTCGCGCGACGCATCGACGAGGCGCTGCAGCGTCGAAACGCGGGTGAGCGGCACGTCGCCGTACAGCACGAGGGTCGGTTGCGCGGGGTCGAGGAGCGGCAGCGCCTGGCGCACCGCGTGGCCGGTGCCGAGCTGTTCGGCCTGCACCGCGAACTGCACGTCGGGGGCTGCGACGGCCGCCTGGACCTGCTCGGCGCCATGACCGACGACGACGACGAGCCGGGACGGCTGCAGCGCGCGCGCGGTGGCGATGACGTGGGAGAGGAGCGGCCTGCCGGCCAGGGGATGAAGCACTTTCGGCAGCGCGGAACGCATGCGCTTGCCGGTGCCTGCCGCCAAAATCACGATATTCATGGCGCCAGCGTGTCAGAAGAGTTCGAAGCCGCCCATTTTAGCATGGGCGCTCCGGCGCCCGAGGGCCGCCGCACGAGATTGGCGGAACCGGAAAGGGCGCACCGCGGAACCCGGAAGCGGCGCGTCGCGCCCCTTCCGGCAGCCATGTTACAGGTCGTCGAACTGGACGATCGAAATGGGTTTCGCGCCACCTGGCGCGGACGTGTCGTCGCCCGTCGCGCACGGCTCCTCGTCGAACGCGATGTCGCCCTGCGGATCGGCCTCGCCGGTCGCGCGCAGCGACGCGAACGGGAACTGCGTGGTGTCCATCAGGTGCGACGGCACGACGTTCGCGAGCGCGCTGAACATGTTGTCGACGCGGCCCGGGAAGCGCTTGTCCCATTCGCGGATCAGCGCCTTCATTTCCGCGCGCTTCAGGTTCGGCTGGCTGCCGCACAGGTTGCACGGGATGATCGGGAATTCGCGCAGCTCCGCGAATTTCTCCAGATCGGTTTCCTTCACGTACGCGAGCGGGCGGATCACGACGTTCTTGCCGTCGTCCGACTGCAGCTTCGGCGGCATCCCCTTCAGCTTGCCGCCGTAGAACATGTTCAGCAGCAGCGTCTGCAGGATGTCGTCGCGGTGATGGCCGAGCGCGATCTTGGTCGCGCCGAGCTCGCCCGCGACGCGGTACAGGATCCCGCGGCGCAGCCGCGAGCACAGCGAGCAGGTCGTCTTGCCCTCGGGCACGAGGCGCTTGACGATGCTGTAGGTGTCCTGGTTCTCGATATGGAACGGCACGCCGATCTGCGTCAGGTACTCGGGCAGCACGTGCTCGGGGAAGCCCGGCTGCTTCTGGTCGAGGTTCACGGCGACGATGTCGAAGTCGATCGGCGCGCGCTCGCGCAGCCGCAGCAGCACGTCGAGCATCGCGTAGCTGTCCTTGCCGCCCGACAGGCAGACCATCACCTTGTCGCCTTGCTCGATCATGTTGTAGTCGCCGATCGCCTGGCCGACCTGGCGCACGATCCGCTTGAACAGCTTGTTGTTCTCGTACGCTTCCTTCTGCTCGCGGCGCGTCAGCGCGCGGCGGCCGGCGTTGGCCGCGCCGGCTTCGACGGGGGCCGCATCGGCGGCTGCGGTGTCGGCCGTCAGGCTGGCGACTGCCGCGGCATCGGTTGCCGCGCTATCGACCGCCGCGGTATCGACCGCCGCGGTACCGACCGCCGCTTCATTCAGATTGGGGGTATGGGGGGCGTTCATGCTCGCTCCTCGTCCTTGATGCGAAAGACTTCGACGCCGACGGCGTCGCAGTCCGGATAAGCGTCCGGTTTCTCGGTACGGACGCGTACCGCGCGCACGGCATCGTGCGCCAGCAGGTGCGCGGCGATCGCGTCGCACAGCGTTTCCTGCAGGTGGATGTGGCCGCGCGCCACGCATTGCGCGACGCTCTGCTTCATCAGATCGTAGTCGACGACTTCATGCAGCCGGTCGTCGACGGGGGTGCTGAGCGCAAGCGGCACGAACAGGTCGACATTGATGACGACGCGCTGCTCGCCGCGCTTCTCGTGCTCGAATGCCCCGATGTTGATGTGCACTTCGTAGTCGCGCAGGTAGAGCCTGCGGCAATCCGCGAGGCGGGGGTGCAGGAGGGCGGAATGCATGGTCGTTCCAGTCAAATTGGCGTGCGCGCACGCAAAGCGGCGCGGGCGGCGGCCGTCATGGCGCCCGCCCGTGCGGTTCATTCGGGTCGGCGGCAGGCGGCACCAGGTGCTCGCCGCCGTCGACGGTCAGCGTCGCGCCGGTGATGCCGGGCGCGTCCGCCAGGTAGCAGGCTGCCGCCGCGATGTCGTCCGCGTGCGGCGCGTGCCCGCGCACGAGCGCCGCGACGCGCACCTTCGGCGCAAGCGCGAGCGCGAGCGCGGCGGTCGCGCGGTTCAGCGCGGCCTGCATCAGCGCGTGCGACAGCTGCCCGGGCGCCGGGTGGAACAGCGCCTGGTCCAGCACGTGGATCGCACATGCGCGCAGCGCTTCGTCGGCGCGCGCGCCGTCAGGCGTCGCGGCTTCGAGCGCGCGGGCCAGCGCGAGCGGCGCGGTGACGTTGCGGGCGAGCGCGGCAGCGAGCGCCACGTGGTTCACCGATTGTGCATCGTCGGCGCCCGCCGGTGCACTGTGGAACACGACACACGCGGGCCGGCCGAGCGCCGCGCCGCAGGCGTCGACGAGTCCCGCCGCGCCGGCTTCGAGGGTCAGATCGGCATCGAGCACGGCCGCGCGGCGTCCGAGCGCGCCGATCTCGGCGACGATCTCGGCAAAAATCGCGTCGGCCGCCGCCCGCGGCGCGCCGGCGCCGCGCTGCAGCGCGACGTCCCAGCCGCGCCGGGCGAACGCCGTCGCGAGCGCGCGACCGATCGACGCGGCGTCGGCCGCGCTGTCCGCGGCGCCGGCGATGAGCACCACGCGTGCGGGCGACATATCGGCTGAAACGGTCATTTACAATGCCGGGATGAACCCGAAAGCTCACGAACCCGCTAGTTTACCTGCTCCCGGCCCCGACGCGCTCGCGCAGTCCGAAACGCTTGCCGCGCAACTGCGTGGCGAGATCGCGGCGGCCGGCGGCTGGCTGCCGTTTGCCCGCTTCATGGAAGCCGCGCTGTACGCGCCCGGCCTCGGCTATTACAGCGGCGGCGCCCGCAAGTTCGGCCGCCGCGCCGAGGACGGCAGCGACTTCGTCACCGCGCCCGAATTGTCGCCGCTGTTCGCGCAGACGCTCGCGCGGCCGGTCGCCGAAGCGCTCGCGGCGAGCGGCACGCGCCGCGTGATGGAATTCGGCGCGGGCACCGGCAAGCTCGCGGCGGGGCTGCTCGCGGCGCTCGACGCGCTCGAGGCCGGGCTCGACGAATACCTGATCGTCGACCTGTCAGGCGAGCTGCGCGAACGGCAGCGCGACACGATCGCGGCCGCCGCGCCGGGCTTCGCGGCGAAGGTGCGCTGGCTCGACGCGCTGCCCGAGCGGTTCGACGGCGTCGTCGTCGGCAACGAGGTGCTCGACGCGATGCCGGTGCGGCTGTTCGCGAAAGCGGACGGCGCGTGGCGCGAACGCGGCGTCGCGCTCGACGCGCGGCAGGCGTTCGTGTTCGACGACCGTCCGGTTGCGGCGGCCGGGCTGCCGCCCGTGCTCGCGACACTCGACGCCGCCGACGGCTACGTGACCGAGACGCACGAGGCGGCGCTCGCGTTCACGCGCACCGTCTGCACGATGCTCGCGCGCGGCGCGGTGCTGCTGATCGACTACGGCTTTCCCGCGCACGAGTACTACCATCCGCAGCGCGACCGCGGCACGCTGATGTGCCACTACCGCCACCGCGCGCACGACGACCCGTTCCTGTACCCGGGCCTGCAGGACATCACTGCGCACGTCGAATTCTCCGGCATCTACGAGGCCGGCGTCGCGACCGGCGCGGACCTGCTCGGCTATACGTCGCAGGCGCGTTTCCTGCTCAACGCGGGGATCACCGACGCGCTCGCCGCGCTCGATCCGTCCGACGTCACGCAGTTCCTGCCGGCCGCGAACGCGGTGCAGAAGCTGATCTCGGAAGCGGAGATGGGCGAGCTGTTCAAGGTGATCGCGTTCTCGCGCGGCATCGACGGCACGCTCGACGCGTTCGCGCGCGGCGACCGCTCGCACGTGCTCTGACGGGAGCGGGCGATGCTGCGCTGGCTGATGGCGTCGTTCATCGCGGTGATGATCCTCACGCGCTGCTGGCCGTGGCTCGGCAAGCTCGGCGTCGGGCGGCTGCCGGGCGACGTGACGCTGACGCTCGGCGGGCGGCGCTACCCGTTTCCGTTCATGTCGACGCTGGTGATCACGATGCTGGTGTCGATGGTGGCGCGGCTCGTCTGACGCGCGTCACAGCTCTATTTCGCCGAGGATCCGGTGCGCGAGCGCCTTCGCCTCGTTGAACGCTTCTTCCTCGTTGGGGCTCGTCGTGTGGACGTCGTAGCGCACATTCTCGGTATCGTCCCCGTTGTCCCGGGTCAGGATCACGTAGCCCTGGAACTGCCCGGTGCCGGAATGCTGGGTGTGCGCCTTGGCCGTGTAGATGCCCTTCGTGAACGTGTTGGTGTCCATGACGCTTCTCCCGCAACAGGATCATTTCATCGTAGCACTGCGCCGCACCATGTACAGCGGTTCGTGTCAATCGTCGAACAGCGCGACGACCTCGTCGAGCGTGGGCGCGTGCGCGCCCGTGTGACGGCACGCGGCGGCGCCGGCCGCGAGCGCGAACGCGAGGTGCGCGCGCCACGGCCGCTGCGGCGCCGCCATCAGGCTGAACAGCAGCCCGCCGATCGACGCGTCGCCCGCGCCGACCGTATCGACGACTTCGATGCGCGGCGGACTCGCTTCGTGAACGTCGCCGTCCGCGTATAGCGTCGCGGCATTCGCGCCGCGTGTGACGAGCAACGCCGCGCGCGGGTTCATCGCCCGCAGCGCCGCGATCGCATCGGCTTCGCTGCCGCCGTCGAACAGGTGCCGCAGATCCTCGTCGGATACCTTGATCAGGTCGGCGAGGCTGGCCATCCGCTCGAGCGTCGGCCGGTAGGCGGCCGTCATCAGGTTCCGGAAGTTCGGATCGAAGCTGATCTTCACACCGCGCGCGTGCAGCTCGGCGGCGAGCGCAAGCAGCGTGCCCGCGAGCGGTTCGCGCACGAGGCTGATGCAGCCGAAGTGCGCCCACTGCACGTGATCGGCCCAGCCGGCCGGCAGCCGCGCGGGATCGAACGCGAGATCGGCGCTGCCTTCGCCGATGAAGAAGTAGGCGGGCGGCCGCGTCTCGTGGACCATCGCGAGCAGCGGCGGCCGCGCGACGCGCTGCAGGAAGCGCAGGTCGAGCCCGGCGGCCTCGCTGGCGCGCCACAGCGTGTCGGAGAAGCAGTCGTCGCCGATCGCGCCCGCGAGCGCGCTCGACACGCCGAGCCGCGCGACCGCGCGCGCGACGTTCCAGCCGGCGCCGCCCGGCACCGACGTCCAGTGCGCGTCGCCCGCGCGCACCATGTCGGTGAGGATGTCGCCGGCGGATACGAACGCCGGGAAGGCGCGGCCCGTCATTGCGTCGGCTCGCTGCGCGCCGCGCGCGCGAGCGTCGCGAGCACTTCGTAGCACGCGCCCATCGTGTGGTAGTCGGTCTTGCCGGCGGGGCTCTTCTCGTCGCTGTACTTGCGGTTGTCGCACGTGAGGATCCGGTACCACGCGCCGTAGCGGTGATCGACGAAATGCGCCCAGCTGTAGCGCCAGATCTCGTCGTACCAGTCCCAGAAGCGTTCGGCGCCGGTGCGCGCGCCGAGCAGCGCGGCTGCCGCGAAGGTTTCCGCCTGCACCCAGAAATACTTGTTGTGGTCGCAGATCGTGAAGTCGGGGCCGAAGCCGTAGCAGAGCCCGCCGTGTTCGGCGTCCCACGCGTGCGCGAGCGCCGCGTCGAACAGCTCGGCCGCGCGCGGCACGAGCCAGTCGAGCGGGCGGTGCCGTTCGAGGATCAGCAGCAGCTTCGCCCACTCGGTCTGGTGCCCGGGCTGGAAGCCCCACGGCCGGAAGATGTTCGAGCTGTCTTCCTTGTTGTAGTCCCAGTCGACCGACCAGTCCGCGTGATAGTGCTCCCACACGAGGCCGCCCGACAGCGCCGCCTGGCGCTGCGTGATGTGCGTCGCGAGCTTTTCCGCGCGATCGAGGTAGGTGAGGTGGCCGGTCGCCTCGTAGGCGGCGAGCAGCGCCTCGGTCATGTGCATGTTCGCGTTCTGGCCGCGGTAGCTCGACACGATCCAGTTCGGCGACGCATCGTCCGCGTACAGGCCCGCGGCGGCATCCCAGAAGCGGTGCTCGGCGAGCTCGTAGGTCGCGGCGATCAGCGGCCGCGCTTCGGCGACGCCCGCCATCGTCGCGTGCGCGGCGGCGAGCAGCACGAACGCGAGGCCGTAGCAGTGCCGCGTGCCGTCGAGCGTCGCGCGCTTCGCGCCGTCGCGCCAGTCGAGTTCCCAGTCGTAGCCCTGCAGCTCGTCGTCCCAGTGCGCGTCGTGCAGGAAGCGCAGCCCGTGGCGCGTGTATTCGAGATGGCGCGGATCGCCGAAATGCCGGTATGCCATCGCGTAGTTGAAGACGAACCGGCAGCTGCTGACGAGGTGCCGCGACGTGCGGTTGTACACGCTGCCGTCGTCGCGGAAGTAGTGGTAAAAGCCGCCCGTCGGGTCGAGTGCGTTCGGCGCGTAGAAGCGCAGCGTGTCCTCGACGTGCGACAGCAGGAACGACGGATCGCGGAAGCTCTCGACGAACGGGGCCGATTGCGCGTGCGCGGCCGGCGTCGCCGGGCTGGGGTGGGCCGGGGGCATGTTCATGATTCGGTGACCGTGGTGTCGAATGCCGGCGTCGCGGCGGGCTGGCTGCTGGCCCGCACGATCAGCTCGACGGGCAGGCAGATCTCGGTGTGTTCGGGGGCTTCGGCGAGCAGCAGCTCGACGCCGCGGCGGCCGAGCGCTTCCTTGTCGACCGCGAGCGTCGTGAGTGGCGGGTGCGCGTGCGCGGCGGCCGGGATGTCGTCGAAGCCGACGATCGCGATGTCGTCCGGCACCCGCAGGCCGCACGCGATGCACACGCGCTGGGCGGCGAGCGCGGCCGCGTCGTTGTACGCGAACACCGCGTCGGGCCGCGGGCGCGGCGCGTCGAGCAACTGCTGCATCGCGCGCGCGGCGCCCGTGTCGGGATCGAGCCCGGCGTCGATCGTCACTTCGTACGCGGGATCGAACAGCCGGCCGGCTTCGAAAAACGCGCGCCGGTAGCCGATCGCGCGCTGCGTGATGCTGTAGTGCGCAGGCGAGCCGCCGATGAACGCGATGCGCGTGCGGCCGGTCGCGAGCAGATGGCGCATCGCGAGCGCGGCGCCGGTCGCGTTGTCGATGTTGACCGAGCGCAGCCCGGGCGCCCACAGGTCGATCAGCACGAGCGGGCGGCCGGTCGCCGCGAGCGCGTCGATCGTCTCCGGCTCCATGAAGCCGGCCACCGCGATCGCGTCGGGCGCGTGCGGGCGCATCTGGCGCAGCACGTCGTCATTCGGGCCGACGGTGAGCAGCGTCGGGACGATGCCGCGCTCGCGGCATGCGTTCTCGACGCCGTGCAGCACGTGCGAGAAGAACGGGCTGGCCGGAAAACGGTTGTGCTGGCGATGCAGCAGGAACGTGAGCCGGCGGATGCGCGGCCGCAGCTGCGCGGGATCGTAGCCGAGGCGCTGCGCGATTTCGACGATGCGCGCGCGCGTGATTTCGGACAGGCCCGCCTGGTTTTTCAGCGCGCGGGAGACGGTGCCGATCGAGACCTCTGCCGCCCGCGCCACGTCGCGAATGGTGGTGCCCATCGTTCGGGATCCGGATTTGTTTAGGGTGAAAGCGATTGTATAGTAAAACGCATCGCGAAATTCGTTCCGTATACCCGGGCGTGCTCCGTAAATACCCGGATTTAAAGCACTAATCTGCGTGCTGGCTTTTACTAAAAATACTAAACAGGTGACAAAAAGGGCAAGGTGATCAACGCGATCAACGCGCGCGGCGATCCCCTTCGCCGGCCGACCGCGACCGGCGCGAGCCCGGTCAGCCCGCGTTCGCGTGCGGCGGCTCGCCGCGCGCGAGCAGCGCGGCTCGGCCGGCGTCGAGATTGACGAGCGCGAGCCCGTCGGGCTGCTGCTTCGCGCGCCGCTTCGCGAGCGCCGCGACCGACGCGATCTCGTCGCTGCCGTAGCGCATCGCGCGGTGCGCGCCCGCCGGCACGCCGACCGCGCCGATCGCCATCGTCACGAAGCCGAAGAACGCCGGGTTGCCCTGCCGGTCCTCGCCGCGCAGCCCGCCCGCGCGCTGGTCGGCCTGCGTATAGAAGCGCTGCGCGCCGTCGTTGAAGCGCTGCATCGCGGCGACTGCGCGCGCCTGCCAGTCCTCGCTCTGGAACAGCACGAGGAAATCGTCGCCGCCAACGTGGCCGAGGAAATCCCGCTGCGGATCGCAGATGCCGGCCAGCACGGTCGCCGCGAACTTCAGCACCTCGTCGCCCTGCCAGTAGCCGTACTGGTCGTTGAACGGCTTGAACTGGTTCAGGTCGACGTAGCACGCGTAAAACCCGGCGTCGCGCTCGAGCAGCCGGTCGATGTGTGCGCTGATCGGGATGTTGCCGGGCAGGAACGTCAGCGGGTTCGCATAGCGGGCGGCCTCGATCCGCATCTCGGTCACCGCGCGCACGAGGCTCTCGCCGGTGCCGAGCCCGACGTAGCGGCCGTGCTCGGTGATCACGAAGCCGTCCGCGAGATAGCGCTGGTCGTTGCTCGCGAGCAGCGTCGCGAGCTGCTCGACCGTCGTCGTGTTCTCGATCATCAGCGGCGCGTCGTTCGCGAACTGCAGGCACGGCTTCTTGCCGAACACCTCGCGGTGGTACGGCAGCGCGACGCGGTCCATGAAGCCGCGGCGGTTCACCAGCGCCAGGGGCCGCTCGTGCTCGACGAGCGCGACTGCGTGCAGCCCCGGCATCCGGTTGAACAGGTCGAGCACGTCGTTGCTGGTCGCGTTGCGCGGCAGTGCCGGCGCGGCGACGAGCATTTTCGTCGCGATCGTGCCGGCCTGCGGCGCCGCGCGCGTCGCGCCGGGGAATACCGCGATGTGCGGCGCGCGAATCGCGTCGCGTGCGGCCGGCGCGACGACCGCCGACGGCCGTGCGTGCGGCCGGCCGAGCAGGAAGCCCTGCACGCAGCAGATTCCCATGTCGCGCACGACGATCAGGTCGCGCTCGTGTTCGATGCCTTCCGCGATCAGCTTCGCGCCGCTCGCGTGCGCGAAGTGCTGCATCGCCTTCACCGCTTCGAACTTCAGCGGATCGAGCGCGATGTCGTGGATGAAGAAGCGGTCGATCTTCACGACGTCGGGACGCAGGCGCAGCCACAGATTCATGCTGGCGTTCGCGGTCCCGTAGTCGTCGAGCGCGAACTGGATGCCCGCGTCGCGCAGCGATGCGATGGCCGGCGCGACGAGGGCGAGATCCGGCATCGCGTTCTGCTCGGTCAGCTCGATCACGATGCGCTCGGTGGCGACCTGCGCGCGCCCGAGCAGCGCGCGGGCGCGCCCGCGTTCGCGCGCGAGCTGCAGGATTGCGCCTGCGCTGAAGTTGAGGAACAGCTTGCCGTCGAGGCCGAGCGCGGCGAACGCGTCGAGACAGGTGACGGCGGCCGCGTGCTCGAGCGCGACGGTCTCGCCTTCGCGCGCGGCCTGCGCGAACAGCGCGGCCGGCAGCTCGAGGTCGGTGCCGCGTGGGCCGCGGATCAGGCCCTCGTAGCCGATGACGGTGCCCGAGCCGATGTCGACGATCGGCTGGAACACGGCGGCGAGCGCGCGCTCCGCGATCAGGCGCGACGTGCGCGTGGCATCGGGGGCGGCATCGGGAGCGGCAGGGAGGGCGGGCATGGGCGGCGCGGCCGAATCGATGGAACGCCCAGCTTAACGGCGCCGCTCACGGAAAATTGAGTGAAGATTTCGTGAAGCCATGCGCGATTCTGGTGCATCGCTTCATGCGGGCGCCGCCGTGCGCACCGGCGCCCGGCGCGGGTCAGCGCTTGCCGGCGCTCAGCGCACCGGGTGCGGACACGACCCCGCCCGGCGCGGCGCCTTCGTCGCCCGATTCGCTCAGGTCGCGCGCGCCCCAGCGCTGCGCGAGCGCCGCGCAGGCCATCAGCTGGATCTGGTGGAACAGCATCAGCGGCAGCACGATCGCGCCGACCGCGTGCGCGGAAAAGATCACCTTCGCCATCGGCACGCCGGCGGCGAGACTCTTCTTCGAGCCGCAGAAGATGATCGTGATCTGGTCGGCGCGGTTGAAGCCGAGCCGCTTGGCGACGAACGCGGTCAGCAGCAGCGCGATCGCGAGCAGCAGCAGGTTCACCGCGAGCAGCCCGGCGAGCGCGCGCGGCGGGATCTGGTGCCAGAGGCCCTGGTCGACCGCCTCGCTGAACGCGACATAGACGACGAGCAGGATCGAGCCCTGGTCGACGAAGCGCAGCACGCCGCGGTTGCGATCGATCCAGCCGCCGATCGCGGGCCGCAGCAGCTGCCCGGCGATGAACGGCACGAGCAGCTGCAGGACGATGCTGCCGACCGTGCTCCACGGGGACGCGGACGCGCCCGTCTGCGACGTGATCATCAGCCCGACGAGCGCCGGCGTGACGAAGATGCCGAGCAGGCTCGACGCCGACGCCGAGCAGACGGCCGCCGGCACGTTGCCTTTCGCGATCGATGTGAACGCGATCGACGACTGGACCGTCGACGGCAGCGTGCAGAGGAACAGCACGCCCGCGTACAGCGCCGGCGTGACGAGCGGCTGCAGCACGGGTTTCAGCGCGAGGCCGAGCAGCGGGAACAGCGCGAAGGTGCTGAGCAGCACGACCGCGTGCAGCCGCCAGTGCGTCGCGCCTGCGACGACGGCTTCGCGCGACAGCTTTGCGCCATGCAGAAAGAACAGCAGGCCGACCGCGATGTTGGTCGCCCAGTTGAACGCATGGGCGGCGCCGCCGCGGCAGGGCAGGAGGCTCGCGAGCACGACGGTGCCGACGAGCGCGAGCGTGAAGTTGTCGGGGAGGAAACGGGGGCGGGCCATCGGAGTCTCGATCGGGGCGACTGGAGTGCATGCCGCGTACGTGTGCGGAAGCCCGTATTGTCCCGGTTGGTCATTCAATAAACAAATTCATTATGCGAATCGATTGATGATTCTGTTGCATGCTGACGGAGCCCGTGCTGGACCGTGCCCGGATGACGAAATTGGCAGAAGAATGTTCTGCGGCCATCGGGCTCCTATGCGAAAAAACCTAGCAGTAACATGGTGTTACACCGGTGCCGGCGACCTAACACTTTTTGGCTCGACACGAATTCGCCCCGCTCATAAATTACTGCTGAAAGGCTCGGGCTCGCCTATCCGGCGGGCGCGCGAGTGCAACCAGGCATTGAACGATGACGGAACGGGTGAAACGGAAGATCGGACGGTGGGCGGCAGGCGTGCTCGGCGCGCTCCTGGTGCCGCTCGCGCTTGCGCAGCCCCCGCACGGCGGACACGGTTTCGGCGGCGGCGACATGCGTGCGTACGGTCAGCCGTCCGGCGGCCCGCCGGTCTGGCACCGCGTACCGCAGGCAGGCGGTGGTGCGCGCTTCGGCGCCGGCGTGAACGGCTATGGCGGCGCCCGCTGGGGCCTGCGGCCGACGCCGTCGTACGGCCACTACGCCGCGCAGAGCCCGTACCGGCCGATCAGCGCCGACGCGCGTCAGGTGCCGCGTCCGCCCGGCGGCGGAAACGTGCCGCTGCGCGCGGGCTCGATCCGCGCCGACGTCGCGCGCTACAACGAGGAGCGCGGCGGCCGGCCGCTGCCGCCACCGCGGTCGCAGGAAGAGCCTGCCCATTCGCCGTTTTTCTCGCCGTTCTACCGAAACTGAGCGCGCCCGCGTTCTGCCCCCCGCCGGCTGATGCAATTTCGCCACAGTCGGGCCCAGATTTCCGCTGATTTTCCCACCGCATTGCGCTATCTTTCGCGCCCGGCTCGCGCGATGAGCGCCGCCGCGCCGCTGCGCGCTCCGTCCGCGTGTGGCCGTCGCGCCCCGCCAGTCCAAGCATGACCCGTGCGAAGTTAATGCCGCCGCTATACCCGCAATAAGCGCATGCAATTTTGACCGGACAAATGATCCGTAAAGATGGCTGCGCCCCAACACGACGCAAGCATCGGCTCCGATAACAACGCTAGCGCCGCACGATTCCTTTTCGACAATACCTGGAGAACCCATGAAAGCACTCGCCCGCCGTGCGTCGCGCACGTCCGTCAAGCTGGTCGCGGCCACCGCCTGCGTCGCCGCCACCGCACCCGTTCATGCGCAGTCGAGCGTGTCGCTATACGGGCAGGTCGACGAATGGGTCGGTGCGACCAAATTCCCGGGCAGCGACCGCGCATGGGGCGTATCGGGCGGCGGGATGTCGACGTCGTACTGGGGGATGCACGGCGCCGAGGATCTCGGCGGCGGCTACAAGGCGATCTTCACGCTGGAAAGCTTCTTCCGCGCGCAGAACGGCCAGTTCGGCCGCTTCAACGGCGACACCTTCTTCGCGCGCAATTCGTACGTCGGCATCAGTGCGCCGTACGGCACCGTGACGGCCGGCCGCCTGACGACGCACCTGTTCCTGTCGACGATCCTGTTCAACCCGTTCTTCGACTCGTACGTGTTCTCGCCGATGGTCTATCACACGTTCCTCGGCCTCGGCACGTTCCCGACCTATCCGAGCGACCAGGGCGCGGTCGGCGATTCGGGCTGGAACAACGCGGTGTCGTATACGTCGCCGGCATTCGGCGGTTTCAACTTCGGCGCGATGTACGCGTTCGGCAACCAGGCCGGCGACAACGGTTCGAAGAAGTGGAGTGCTCAGTTCAACTATGCGAACGGCCCGTTCGCGGCGACCGCCGTGTACCAGTACGTGAACTTCAACAACGGCCCGCGCGACCTCAGCTCGCTCGTGACGGGCCTGAAGAGCCAGGGCATCGCGCAGGTCGGCGCGACCTACGACCTGAAGCTCGTGAAGCTGTTCGCGCAATACATGTATACGAAGAATGACCAGGTCGCGGGCAGCTGGCACGTGAACACCGGGCAGGGCGGCGTGCTGGTGCCGCTCGGCGCGGGCAGCGCGATGGCGTCGTATGCATATTCGCGTGACGCGGGTGGCCTGGACCAGACGCGCCAGACCTGGGCAGTCGGCTACGACTATCCGCTGTCGAAGCGCACCGACGTGTACGCCGCGTACATGAACGACCACATCAACAGCCTGTCGAACGGCAACACGTTCGGCGCGGGCGTCCGCGCGAAGTTCTGACCCCGCGGGCATCCCGCCGCGCGAGCCGTTCTGGCTTCGCGCCCTGTTTCGTTTTCTTGAACGGCGCCGCCAATTGCGGCGCCGTTTTGCCATTGTTGACCTTTCCCTCTCCTCACTTTTGCTACCCTATCTCGTAATTTCACGATTCTCAGGAATTGCGGGCTAGTTCGATGGATACCCTCGTCAGCATGAATGTGTTTCGCTACGTCGTCGAAGTGGGCAGCTTCGTCGGCGCGGCGGAGCGCATGCAGATGTCGGCGGCGATGGCGAGCAAGCATGTGATGCACCTCGAGCAGCAGCTCGGTGCGCGCCTGCTGCATCGCACGACCCGTCGCGTCGCGCCGACCGAAGCGGGGCGCGAATACTACGAGCGCCTGGTGCAGGCGTTGTCCGAGCTCGACGAAGCCGGGCAGGCGGTCGGCGCGGCGAGCGTCGTGCCGCAGGGCCGGCTGCGCGTGACGTCGCTGTCCGCGTTCGGGTTGCGGCACGTGATGCAGGCGGTGACCGATTACGCGGACCGTTTTCCGGATGTGACGGTCGACATGACGCTGTCGGACCGTGTCGTCGACCTGATCGAGGAAGGCTACGATGTCGCGGTACGCGCAGCGCCGAGCGGGCTGAAGTCGTCGTCGCTCGTCGCGCGGCAGATCGCGACCGCGCACATCCTGCTCGTCGCGTCGCCCGAGTATCTCGAGAAGCGCGGCACGCCGCAGACGATCGCCGATCTCGCGCACCACAACTACCTGCGGCGCGATTCGCATTCGACGATGCTCGATTCGCTGGTGATCGATGCGGCAGCAGCGTCGCGCGTGACGCTCAACGGCAACCTGATCGTCAACCACCTCGAAGGCCTGCGTGCCGCCGTGCTCGCCGGGGCGGGCATCGCGCTGCTCGGCACCGAAGTGGTCGGCGACGACCTCGAGTCCGGCCGGCTCGTACCGGTGCTGCTCGACGCGGTGCCGCCGCACGAGGCGCCGATCTACGCGGTCTACGCGAGCCGCCGTCACGTGTCGGCGAAAGTGCGCTCGTTCGTCGATTTCCTCGCCGCGCGGTTCGAGGGCCAGTCGCTGTGCCCGTCGATCGAGGCGCGCCTGCGCGTGCTGCCGATCACGCGGATCAAGCGCGCGGGCTGAGCCGCGCTTTCCCGCCGCACTTCGCCGTCGCGCTTTCCGCTGCGCTTCTCCACGTTTCGGGCGGGCCATGAAAAAAGCGCGAACCGTTGCGGTTCGCGCTTTTTGTTTTGTCCGACGATTGCGCGGCGGCGACGCGTCGCCGGCCGCCACCACCGGCGCGTGCGTCAGCGCGCGATGCCGAGCCGCGCCTTCGCGGCGTCGTATTCGCTCTTCAGGCGCGCGACGAGCGCGCCGACGCTCGGCAGGTCGTCCATCAGGCCGACGGCCTGGCCCGCGCCCCAGATGTCCTTCCACGCCTTCGCCTTGTCGCCGCCGAAATTCATCTTCGACTTGTCGGATTCCGGCAGCGCGTCCGGATCGAGGCCGGCCTTCTCGATGCTCTCGCGGATGTAGTTGCCGTGCACGCCGGTGAACAGGTTCGTATAGATGATGTCGGCGGATTTCGCGCTGAGGATCGCGCGCTTGTAGTCCTCGACCGCGTGCGCTTCCTGCGTCGCGATGAAGCGCGTGCCCATGTACGCGAGGTCGGCGCCCATCGCTTGCGCGGCGAGGATCGAGCCGCCGTTTGCGATCGCGCCGGACAGCACGATCGGGCCGTCGAACATCCTGCGCACTTCGCCGACGAGCGCGAACGGCGACGTCGTGCCCGCGTGGCCGCCCGCGCCGGCCGCGACGAGGATCAGCCCGTCGACACCCGCTTCGAGCGCCTTTTGCGCGTGACGCAGGTTGATCACGTCATGCAGCACGATGCCGCCGTAGCTATGCACCGCATCGACGATCTCGCGCGCGGGCGCGCGCAGGCTCGTGATGAAGATCGGCACCTTGTGATCGACGCACACGCGGACGTCGTGCTCGAGCCGCGCGTTCGACTGGTGGACGATCTGGTTGACCGCGATCGGGCCGATCACCGCATCGGGATGCTTCGCCTTGTGGTCGGCGAGTTCGGTCTGGATCTGCGTGAGCCACTCGTCGAGCACTTCGGCCGGGCGCGCGTTCAGCGCGGGAAACGAACCGACGATGCCCGCCTTGCATTGCGCGAGCACGAGTTCGGGGTAGCTGACGATGAACATCGGCGACGCGATGACGGGCAGCGTCAGCTGCTGCAGGACGGCGGGCAGTGCCATGTGAAGTCTCCATTTGTCGACCGGCGGTGGCGCTTCAGCGCTGACGCCGGTCTTATGCCAGGCAGATCGCGATCGTGCGCGGCGCGCGAACGGCGCTTCGAGTGTATCCGGTGCCGCCGCCCGGGCAAGGGCGGCGTTTCATAATAATACGAACGGTCGTGCGATTGCATGCGAGCGTATCAAATTACGCCGAACGCGCGCAATCGAGTGAGTGCTCTCTTTCTACGAATTCGGGTATCCACGTCGCTGTGCGGTTTCGAGCGCGCTCCTACAATAGCCGCCTATAACAATCCAACGAGAAACACACCATGTCGTTTGAGGCATTCGTACCGTTTCGCGTAACGGTGCAGGACACCGACATCTTCGGCGTCAAAGGAGGCGCGGGGCCGCCGCTTCTGCTGCTGCATGGCCATCCGCAAACCCATATGATCTGGCATCGCGTCGCCGCGACGCTCGCGAATCATTTCACGGTGATCGCGACCGACCTGCGCGGCTATGGCGCGTCGGGCAAACCCGAGAGCGATGCGCAGCACACGCCGTATTCGAAGCGCGCGATGGCGGCCGACCAGGTTGCGGTGATGCGGCAGTTCGGCTTCGAACGCTTCTACGTGTGCGCGCACGATCGCGGCGCGCGCGTCGCGCACCGGCTCGCGCTCGATCACGCCGACGCGGTCGAACGGATGATGCTGCTCGACATCGCGCCGACGCTCGCGATGTACGAGAAGACCGATCGCGCGTTCGCGACCGCGTACTTCCACTGGTTCTTCCTGATCCAGCCCGAGCCGCTGCCGGAGACGCTGATCGGCGGCAACACCGATGCGTATATCGAGCGCGTGATGGGCAACCGCTCGGCGGGCCTTGCGCCGTTCGCGCCCGAATCGCTGAACGCGTATCGCGCCGCGCTCGCGCAGCCGGGCGCCGTGCATGCGATGTGTGAGGACTATCGCGCGTCGGCGACGATCGATCTCGAGCACGATCGCGAGGATCTCGAGCGCGGCAACAAGGTTGCGTGCCCGCTGCGCGTGCTGTGGGGCCAGAACGGGATCGTCGGCCGTTGCTTCGATCCGCTCGACGAATGGCGGCGCGTCGCGCGCGACGTCAGCGGCCGCGCGGTCGAATGCGGGCACTACATTCCGGAAGAGGCGCCCGTCGACCTGATCGACGAGATACTGGCGTTCTTCGAGGCGCGTGATCAGGTCGCATGAGCCGGTCGCATGAGCCGGCCGCACGTCAGCGGCGCGCCGTGTCGTCGTCTGCGAGCGGCGGCAGCCGGCGCGGCACGGGCGTCGACTTGACGATCGCGGTGCTGGTTTCCGCGCGCTCCGTCACCTTCGACAGGATCCCGTCGAGCTGCTCGATCGTGCGCAGGTAGAGCCGGCAGATGAAGCAGTCGTCGCCCGTCACCTTGTCGCATTCGACGAACTCGGGAATGCGCCGCAACAGCTCCTCGACGAGATGCAACTGCCCGGGCAGCGGCTTCACGCGGACGATCGCCTGCAGCGTGTAGCCGAGCGCGCGCGGATCGAGCTCGACCGTGAAGCCCGCGATCACGCCCTGCGCTTCGAGCCGCCGCACGCGGTCGGCGGTGGCGGGCGCCGACAGGCCGATCTGCCGCGCGAGCTCGCTGGTCGCGATGCGCGCATCGTCGGCGAGCGCGGCGAGGATCGCGCGGTCGGTCGCGTCGAGCGACGCGACCGCAGGGGGTGAAAGGCGTTTGGTCATGGTGGCTTTGCTTTCGAAGGTGAAGCGGCGGATTCGCTTCAGTTTAGTCGTGGAGATCGCGAAAGCAAGTTCCTAGAATCGAAGTCATCCAATCCCTCAACGGAAACTGTGATGACCTCGAACGAAATTCGCCGCGGCGCCGCCGAGATGGTCGCTGCAATGCTGATGTCCGGCACGATCGGCTGGCTCGTGATGTCGTCGCGGCAGCCGCTCGCCAACGTGGTGTTCTTCCGCTGCGTGTTCGGCGGCGCGACGCTCGTGCTCGTCTGCGCGGCGTTCGGCCTGTTGCGCCGCTCGCTGTTCTCGTGGCGCATGCTCGGCCTCACCGCGCTCGGCAGCGTCGCGATCGTCGCGAACTGGCTGCTGCTGTTCGCCGCGTATTCGCGCGCATCGATCTCGATGGCGACCGCCGTCTACAACACGCAGCCGTTCATGCTCGTCGCGCTCGGCGCGATCGTGTTCCGCGAGCGGGTCACCGCGTCGACGCTCGCGTGGATGCTGCTCGCGTTCGTCGGCCTCGTCTGCGTGGTGCGTGTCGAGCCGGCCGTGCTCGCGGTGCCGGGCGCCTACCTCGAAGGCGTCGCGCTCGCGCTCGGCGCGGCGTTCCTGTATGCGCTGTCGTCGATCATCACGAAGCACCTGAAGGGCACGCCGCCGCATCTGCTCGCGCTACTGCAGGTCGGGCTCGGCGTCGTGATGCTCGCGCCGTTCGCGCACTTCGACACGCTGCCCGCGACGCCCGCGCAATGGCTCGACCTCGTCGCGCTCGGCGTCGTGAACACGGGCGTGATGTACGTGTTGCTGTACGGCGCGATCCAGAAGCTGCCGACCGCGATGACGGGCGCGCTGTCGTTCGTCTATCCGGTCGTCGCGATCGCGGTCGACCGCATCGCGTTCGGGCAGACGCTCGCGTGGACGCAGGTGCTCGGCGCGCTGCTGATTTTGCTCGCGGCGGCCGGCGTCAACCTCGGCTGGCGCATCGTGCCGGGGCGCCGGATGGCCGCCGGAAGCTGAAATGCTCGTGCGATTCAGTTCACCGCCATGGCGTGCGGCGGCGGGGTCGGACGCGTGTGAAAACGACGCGCGCGAGCGCATCGGGCACGCCTGTATTGCGTTGTAAGAAGTTGTAGGGAAACACCCGATGCGATGCGATCGGCGTCGCTCGTATGATGCGGTCTGTGACGTTGATCACGTTCACAGGATTCCGATTCGAGATGCCGTTCGCCCGACAGGCCGAACGGCATTTTTTTAAGCATCGCTCGAGGACAGCTCGCGCCGCGCCGGTGTCAAAGTCATGAGATTCCCTGTCCTCAGGCGCCAGATTTCGAAGGCGACACAGATAGCCGTTTGAACGCGGCCATACCCTGGGCACACAGGCTTTCGCGACTGTCGACAACGGACGCCTCGCAGAATACTAGCGCCAAACTGCGGTGTACGACTCTTGCCCTTGCCACGAGACGGCCCGCCGCCCCGTGAATGAACTGCGAGCTCATCTGGACTGTCGCCATGCCGGGCGAGGTTCCCGAACCGGGATTCTGTGCGGCCAGCCCCATCGCCGAATCGAGCAATGTCATCACGAGACCGCCGTGCGCGACGCCCCAGCTATTGCGATGATGCGCCTGCACGTCGAGGTGCAGTACCGCTTCGCCGCAACCGCATCGCACCAGCTGCGCGCCGAGATACTGCAGGAACGGAATACTTTCAAGCAATTCGCCGAGCCACGCTTCGTAGTTGCCCCCACCTCCGGTCATCACGTTCGTCGTCACGACCGCCCTCCTCGCAGCGCGTCGTCGAAAAACGACACAATCTGCCGATTCAGTCGCTCGTGGAACGCGCCGCGATCGAAGTCGGGCGCGTCGCGCGCGAGCACCGGCAGCTCGTCGTGAAGTGCGCCGGGGAACGGCGTCAGGAACGAGAAATGTCCGGCCGACGCCACGCACTCGAAACGCCTCAAGCATGGCAGCAACGCGGCGAGCCGATGCGCGTGATACGGCTCGCGCAGCACGTCGTCGCGTTCGGCGCAAAATAGCGACACCGGCACGTCGATCGCACGCAGATCGGCGTCCGCAAACAGCGCGCACAACGGCGCGAGCAGCACGGCGGCCTTGAAACGCGCGTCGTGTTCCGACGCGAACGCGTCCGGATGCGCGGCAAGCATCGCGTCCAGTTCGCCGGGAGAAAGCCCGGCATCGTCGGGTGCGACCGGCAACAGATCGTCCGGATGGCGCCGGCGGTGATCGGCCAGCGCGTGCACGCTGGCGCGCGCGCCCAGCACGCTCAGTGCCGTATAGCCACCTAGCGAGAATCCCATCACGCCGCACGCGTCCGGCACCAGCAGAGGTCCGAACGCCGGATCCGACAGCACCACGTCGACGACGGTGCGCAGATGAGCCGGACGGTCGCGCCAAAGCGCGGGCGTACCACTCTGGCTGTCGTCGAGATAGTTGTCATGCGGATGCAACGGCGCGGCGACGACGTAGCCGGCGGCCGCAAGCTCGCGTGCGGTGCCGCGGTGGCCGAGGTGATTTCCCTTCGAGCCATGCGAGATCACGACAAGATGCCCGTTGCCTTGCCGCGGTGTCGCGTCAAGCGCGACACGCATCGAAAACGGTCCAAAAAACTGCATGTGCTCCGGCTCGTCGGTCGGATACCAAAGTCCGACGGGCAAGGGCGCGCGCCCGAACTTCAGCGTGCGCTGGCGAAAACCGACCGGACAGGCTTCGGCGGCAGATGCTGACGCGCCCGCTTCTTGACGGGTGTCGGTCGTGTTGCGTGTGGTCAAGGTTGCGTTCATATGAGCGGTAAATTGCACGATGCGACAGTCAGAAGCACTTCCGTGAGCGACTGTCTGGTTGTTTAGGATCCGCCAGCGCGCGCGCGAGGAATGTCGCCGTTAGCTGGTTCGCAGTGCGCAGCGCCGCCGTTTCGTCTTCCGCGTTGGCATCTGGCCGGGTGTTGCGCAACCACGCCGGATCGATCGACACAAACACGAAGTGGCCGCCCGGCACGGTGTGGTATTCAACGCGCTCGCGGAGTACGGATGCGAGATAGCGTGCATCGTTGGGATATTTCAGCACGTCGTCGCGATCACCCTGCAGCAACAGCGTAGGCACGTCTAGTTGCCGCAGTCCCGTCGCAGCAAACAGCGCGGCGCCGGGAGGCGCCATCGCAACGACAGCACGCACGCGGGCGTCCTTCGACACGTCGAGCGATTCCTGCCGCATATCGAGCCAGCGTTCGACGCGTACGCCGGCCCGGCGCAATGGTCCGTACTGGACGCAGAGAACGTCGCTTTGCGGATGGGCGAGACAATAGTCGTCTAGCGCAAGCGACGATGGACGCGCGCCACCCACCGCGAGTGCCGTATAAGCGCCTGCCGAGAATCCAACGGCGGCGATCCGCTGCCGGTCGATAAACTGCGCATAGTGCGACGCGAGCAGCGCATCCAGCGCAGCAGACCATTGCTTCGGGCGGGCGCGCCAGACTTCCAGCGTTGAACTCCCCGACGAGTCGACGGCGTTGTCGTCCCGATGCACGATCGCCAATACTACATAGCCGCGTCGCGCGAAGTAGCGCGCTGTTTTCCAGTGCGTCATCGGCGTTCCGCCGGAACCGTGCGACAGCACGATCAACGGGTACCGGCCGGAACGCGGCACGGCGTCGCGCGCGGCGGCGAAGCGGGTGCGGCCCTCGCTCTTCGGCTGCTCGGGTACGTCCGTCGGATACCAGACGAGCCACGGCAGGCTCTGGACTTCCGGCGTCGCCGGGCCGATGAGCTGGCTCACGCCAGCATTCGCGGCCGGTACGCACGCATCGGCCGCATGCGGAGTACCGGCCGCGTAGCACGCTGCGAACAGGCCCGCGACGACCCGGGCCGGAAGTTTCGGCCAGTTGGCGAGTCTGCGACTTGTTGTCATCGATATTAGGCGTATTAGGGTTAGAAGTAGAAGATCGCGCTTGCCAGCACGCCCATGTTCGTCTGATAGCTGCCGTACTCGGTCGCAGCTCCGCCGAGATAGCGGTTGACAATCGCCGAGAACGACCACTGCCTCGAATAATCCCATCGCGCCGTCAACTGTTGTAATGACGAGCGATCGTGCAGATTCACGATGCCGAGGTAGACGAGGGTCACGTTCGGCGCGAGCGAGTTCCGCCACTCGGCGCGCCAGAACAGATTCTGCCGACTCATCGGTTCCTGCTCGTCCAACGCGAACTGCCTCAGGTATTGCAACTGGCCCAGCTGCGCCGCATTACCCGAGCGCTGCGCCTCTGCGCCAGCGGCAAACCAGCGGTCCCAGTCACCGGACGACATCGCGCTCTGATGGAAGTCGTATTCGACAGACACGTCGAGGTTGCCGTTGATCGGCAAGCTGAGGCCGACGGCGAGGTCCTGCCTGAACCTCAGCGCATTGTCGTAAGGCAGCAGCGGCCGGAAGTTCGCCGGGAACCGCCCCTCGGCCACGCCCGCCGCATACGCACGCGCCAGCAGATTCCGTTGCCATCCGCCGCTCCACTCGAGCACGCCGGTCACGCGGTCGCCGAGCGCGCGCGTCAGGTTCAGCCCGAGCAGATTGCGATCCTTTTCAAACAGCATCGACACTTCGGGCGAGAAGTTCGGCGCGATCGCGTAATTCGCGTCGAGCTTGAGCCGGGCGCTGTTGTTTGTGCGTCCGAACTGCGGCTTCAAGCCAGTCTGCCCCTGGACATCCACCGCGGGCGTCGGCGCGAGGCGCGGCGCCAGTGTCGCGGACCACGCGCCGCGCGCATAGACCTGCTGCACGCGTACTGCGACTGTGCCGAGCCGGTTCTCGCGCAGCACCGCCGGATCCTGCGACACACGCTCCACGACGGAGCGCGACCGAAAGTAGTCGGTCGGGTTGTAGCCGGCCGCGACTCCGCCGCGGATGTTGATGCGCCCAACGTCCATGAGGCTGGTCCCCGGCGAGTACGTTGCATACAGCTCGCGCAAATCATTGCGGCTGAGTGAGTTCGCCGACCAGTCGTCAGACTCGCCGTGTTGAAGGCTGTAGCGGTCACTCACGGTAAACGACCACGGACCAAAGCCCTTGAAGCGACCTTGCCAATCGACGTCAGTGCGCGCGCGCCAGCTCGGTGTTGCGGTGCCCGGCGGCATCGGCACGACGGGCATGCGCCGGTAGTCATAAAGCGTCATGGCGGCCTCGGCATAGCGCCGTCCGGAATACGACGCAACGCCGTCGCCGGCGGCATCGCTTCCGCTGTCTGCATGGCTCCGCACAATGTCCATCGCAGAATCGACCAGTCCGTCTAGCGCCGAATCGTCGCCGGCGGTGCCGGTGGGCGCGGCGGCACCGGCTCCGAAGCACCGTGCGCCGCCGATCAGCAGCACGAGACCGGCGCACGCGAGCGCCAGCGGCCGGGCGGCGCACCGGTCAGGACGCATCGATGCGCGGCAGGTACGAACGTTGGAACCAGGCATCGGGGATGTCGACGGCGCGGAAGTCGCTGAAATTCATCGTGGTCACAAGGCGGGTGTTCACGGCATCGATCAGCACGGCCTGCATCGGACGCACCCCGCCGAGCGTCGGCTTTTGCTCTCGGTAATACACGAGCTTCAGAAGCTGTCCGCTGTCCGCGTAGCACTTGCCTTTGACGATCGCGTTCGTGGTCTTGTCGATCCAGTATTCGAGGCGACCGTAGACGGCCGCGTCGGACGCGGCGGTGAACTCGACGACATTGCAGTCGTGCGGTCTCTTATCGGCGTCGTCAACGGCGGCTTCGCCGGTCAACCGCGCGCGGTAATCGCGACTGTAGTTGATAGTGAGAACGTCGCCGTTCGATGCCTGACCGAGCAGTCGCTGCTGCATCGAGATGCGCAGGCTGGCTCGCGACGCGGGATCGTAAAACCACAGCGCGTCGCCGTCATTGAGCAAGGTCTTGCCAGTATCGCGTGGCGGATCGATGTACTGGACGATGTCCAACCATTTGCCCGACGACTGATGCCGCTTCGTGAAGACGGCGACCTTGATGCGGCTTATTTCAGCACCGTTCTCGTACTGGACTATCGTGTTGAACATCCGATACGCGGGCGTCGGATCGAGCAGGCGCTCGACTGCAGTGACGATGTCGTCGGCGTTCCGGGTGGTGGCGTCCGCATAGCGGGGCAGCGCGAGCAGTCCGGGCATGGCAAGGGCGCCGAACATGAAGGATCTTCTTCGCATGGGTCTCCGAGGTCGATGATGGCCGCCAGCGGGCGGCCGATTGGTGGCTCACGCGTGACGCAACGCGGTGACGACGTTCAGGCGCGCCGCACGGCCCGCGGCGAACCGCGCGGCCAGTCCCGCACTGAACACGAGTAGTACCCAGAGGACGACGGTCGTTGGCACGGCGCCGACGAAGCTGAAGCGCATCGGTACCGGCCGCAGGCTGCCGGGCGGCATCCAAGTTAGGCCAGCGTGGTTCAGCGCGAGCACGAGCGCTGCAGCCAGTCCGACTCCCAGCGTCGCGCCAGCCGTGCCGAGCAGCAGCCCTTCGGCGACGAATAGTCGGCGCAGCGGCCCGCGGTCCATCCCCAGCGCGCGCAGCGTACCGATCTCGCGCGTTCGCTCGAAGATGCTTGCGCTCATCGTGTTGACGGTCATGAACAACGCGACAGTACAGATCAACACCATCAGGCAATTTGACAACGTTCCGTAGAACTCGTTGATTTGCCGGTATGCGGGCGAAAGCGTTGCGAAGTCGATGATTTCAAGCGGTGCGGCGCTGTCGTGCGTGAGCTGCGCGATGCGCTCCCTCGCGCGCGGCAGGTTGGCGGTGTCCTTGAGCTGAACGACGATCGCGGTCGCCTGCCGCTCACCGCGCCCGAACAGCAGCTTCTGCGCGAGAGCGATCGGCATGCCGACGTACCGGTCGTCGAGCTCCTTGATGCCAAGCCGTACTTGCCGGACGACGCGCAGGGTGACGACGTTTGGCGCGCCGCCGGACGTCGCGGCGAGCAGGTTGACGGTGGATTCCGGTGCCCGGTCGCCTGTGCCCGCGACATCTTTCGCCAGATCGGCGAAGCGTTGAGCCTGCGTGCCATCGGCCGGCGGCGATGGCGGCGTCTGCGTGGCCGCCGCCCCGTTCCCGCAGCGGGGAGCCGGTGGCACGCAAAGATTCAGGATGCGGGCGAGCCCTGCGCCGACGATGCCGCTATCGATCGAGCCTTCGGGCACGCCGGACGTTAGCGCATCGGCGGCGCCGGGCAGGCCGTACGCGTTCCATTGCGCCATCGTTTGACGGTCCGCGGGCACGACCCCCTGCGCGAAGAACGTGCTGGACGCATCCGAGTCGGTGCCGCTGACGATGCCGCCGACACTGACGGTCGGCGTCACGACAGTCAGCATCGGCTTGAGGAGCGGATCGGACCGGAGCTTGTCGATCAGGGGCGCGTAGCCGGGAATACCGTAAGCGCCGGGGTTGCCGCCGCCCGACGCGAAGTAGCCCTTGCGGAAGATGTTCAGATGACCGAGGCGAACAACGGTTTCCGTCTGCAGCCCGTTCGTAACGTTGGCGGCGAACGCGCTGAACAGCGTGACGGCGACGCTGCCAATCGCGATCGATGCCGCGGTGACAATCGAGCGCCGGCGGTTGCGTACCAGGTTTCGCAGTGCGATGTCGAGCATAGTAGCCAAGATGGGGGGTTAGGAATGCGCGGCGGCGTGAACGCCGGCGCCCGGCTGGGAGTACGGCCGGACGCCGCTTGCAGTGTCGAAGCCGCCGTCCTTCATGTACGCGACGATATCTGCCTCGCCGAGCAACTCGCTGTCGTGCGTCGAGAAAACGAACGTGGTGCGGGACGAGCGCTGCATCGACCGCATCAGCGCGACGACCTCCGCGCTCGTCGCGGAATCCAGGTTGGCGGTCGGTTCGTCCGCGAGCACCAGCGACGGCTCCTTGACGAGCGCGCGGGCAATCGCGACGCGTTGCTGCTGCCCGCCGCTGAGTTCGCCGGGCCGCCGGTCGCGCTCGCGACCGAGGCCCACCATGTCGAGCGCCGCCTGCGCGCGCCCAACGCGCTCGCTGCGGCCGAGACCGAGCAACCGCAGCGGATATTCGACGTTCTCCTGCGCGCTCAGAACCGGCACCAGATTGAAGCTCTGGAAAATGAAGCCGATCTTCTCGCGCCGGAAGCGCGTCAACTGGCGTTCAGGCAGACGCGCGATGCTCTGGCCGTCAATTTCAATGTCGCCGGCATCGGGAGCGTCGACGCAGCCGAGTAGGTTGAGCAGGGTCGATTTCCCGCAGCCAGACGGTCCGGTCACCATCCAGAACGTTCCGGATGGAATTTCCAGCGACACGCGACGGACCGCGCGGATCTGCTGGTTTCCGGCTTGGTATTGTTTGTCGACATCGACGAGACGCGCGGCGCAAGGGGTAATGGATCGCATAATGGATTCGCTTCGAGGGTGGATTCAGGATTCGTGCGTCGGCAGCGGCCAGCGGCGCACTCCGGCTTGCGGGCTGAACGACGTGACGACGCCCGGCACGCGAAGCACGTCGCTCGATTCGTAGACGTCACGCAGCCGTGCCCACTCCCCAGGCTCGTCAGGATTCAGGCATGCGCACCTGTCGAGCGCTTCGAGTTCTTCTTCGTCGTCGATGACCGCCTCCGGGTGACGGAAAAGCGCCGGACCCCAGACGTCCCACATAAGCGGTTCGAAGCCGTTCAGCGACGCGATGTCGAGATACGCATACTTGGCGACTGCGCTCATGCCCCGGCCGAGGCCGCCGTGCGGGCCGCCGAACGTCGCGAAATCGCGCTCACCGCTGCGGCACTGGTGCCACAGCGTCAGCGCTGGCACGAACAGGCCGTCGGGCAGCAATTGGCCCGGCACGAGGTCGATATCGTGAAGCGCGATAACTTCGCCGTGCATTCGGCAGTCGATCGTTTGCCATCGTTGCCCGTCGAAGAATTCAGTGACCGCGTGTTCGTGCATACGTGCGTGCGGCCGGTAAAGGCGGTGCGCGAAGCCATAGCGCACGCGCGCTGGAACCGCGTATGTGCGCAGGACCGACGCGCACAACAGCGCAGTGTCCCGGCAGTTCCCCACGATCCTCTCGTCGGGGCGGCGCGGTGCCGACAGCGACGTTTCCGAGATCGCGAACAACGCATCGAGCATCGCCTCGGTGGTCCGCAAGTCGACTTGCCAGAGTCGCGACGCGAACAGCGCACTGTCGACGAGCGTTCGATCCGTAACGAAGTTAAGTACAGTGCGTCCGATGCATTCGACGAGGTCGGATGGCGCGAGGCTAGCTACGGTGGCGCGTGCCGCGTGGGCACCGGGATCGCTGACGACTGTCTGGCGGGAAAACGTCGCCCAGTCGCGGGTGATGGCCGTGTTCATCACGTCGCTCCCTGCTCGGTGTCCGGAACCGGCGACGTATCGAGCAGAAGCGTCCGCAGGTGCCCGTAGTCCACCTTGCCGCTCGACGTACGTGGGATCTCGCGCAGATGGATGGCAGTCGGCACCATGTACGCGGGCATCAGCTCGCGACAGCGGCGCAGGATCGCCGCGCTGTTGAGCGACGTGTTCGCGACGACGCCATGAATCGTCAGGATGCTGCTCTGATCGTTGAGCGGGAGCATCACTATCACCGCGTTCTGCGTTCCGGCGGCTTCGCGCAGCATCGCCTCGACTTCGAGACGTTCGACCCGGTAGCCCTGGACCTTCAACTGGTCGTCTACCCGGCCGACGAAGCGCCAGCCGCGCGCGGTGTGCGTCGCCAGATCGCCGGTACGGTACCAGAGCCGTCCGTCCGCGCCACGCAGGAATCGCCGTGCGGTTTCATTGGGATTGTTTCGGTAGCCGGATGCTACCTGGCTTCCCGACAGATACAGTTCACCGGTCGCACCGTCCGCCACCGGCTCGCCGCGCTCGTCGCGCGCGACGAGCGTCTGCCCCGGCAGCGGTTCGCCAAACGGAACGAATTCGCCGTCGTCGCCGTGGTGCCAGCGGTGGCAGGCAATTGCGACCGATGCCTCCGTCGGCCCGTAGAAATTCTCGATCACGCTGTGCGGAGCGGCCTCGTGCCATCGCCGCACGAGGCTGGTCGGCAGCGCCTCCCCGGCGAACACGCTGCATCTCAGGCTCGCGAGCGCGTTCGGCTGCAGCGCATGTAGATCCTGCAGCATGATCGCGACCGAAGGCGTCGAGAACCAGTTCGTCAAGCGCTGCGCCCGGATGTAGGCGGGAATCCGGATCAACTGATCCGGCAGCCGATGCACGCTGCCCCCAGTCGCCCACGCGACATGGCTCTCGAAGATGCTGACGTCCCAGCTCAAGTTCGAGATTTGCCCGAAGCGGTCTTCCGCGGTCGACGCAAGGCGCAGCGCTGCGCTCTCGACGAATGCCAGCAGATTGCCGTGCGTGATCGGTACGCCCTTCGGCACACCCGTGCTACCCGACGTGAACAACAGGTACGCGACCGTACTCACGTCGCACGCGGCCGGTTCGGCGTGGCAGGCCGGCATGCCGTCTAGCGCACGCCTTCCGTGGAAGCGATGGGGCGCTGGAACTGCGAGATCATCGCTGTCCGGACCGATGATCTGAAGCGCGAAACCGAGATGCGGCAGAATGTCCGGCAGCAACACGGCACCGGACGAGTCAACTACGAGGACAGCCGGCCTTTCCCGTTCGAGTGTTTGGACGACACGCGATGCGGGATCCCCGGCGAACAGCGGCATGTAGGTCCAACCGCTCATTGGAGCGGCGATGCTTGCGACATACTGGGCAGCCTGACGGCTGCCGAGCGCTGCCATCAGCGACGGCTTCGCGTCCCGTCCGGCATTGTGTGAGCGGATTGCGACATTGCTCAGCCGGATCGCCGCGTCGAGCAGATCGCCGTATGACCAGCGCTCGCCGTCGATCACTAGCGCGATCCGGTCGGGTGCCGCAAGCGCCTGCCGATGGAAGCGGCTGACCAGGTTCGTGCGGGGGCCGACAGCGGCGGGCACGCTACGGGACAGATCGTGATCGCCCATCGCTCAACCCTCCACGAAGGCGGCGGCGGCGAACACCGCGCCGATCCCCGCCGTCGCGATCATCACGGCATCCCCGCGCCCAACCTGTCGGCGCTCGCGGCCCACGGCCCAATTGAACAGCATGTCCGCGCCGAAGCAGTGGCCTGTTTCCGGCAACAGATCGAGAAAGATTCGCTCGAATGGAAGCTGCAGAATCTTCGACACGCGCTGCCACGAGAACAGATTGACGTTGTGCGGAAATACGACCTTGATGTCGCTCCACTCGAGGCCCGCATCATCGAGGGTCTGCTTCATCACCTCCGCGAGCCGTTCGGGATAGGTCCGGTCGAATTCGCCGGCCTCCTCCCGCCGCTGCCAGATACCGCGCGAATGCTGGCCGAAGGTGTTGGTCCGCAGCGCGACCAGCCGGGCGCCCCGGTCGCGCTTGCCGAGCAGCATCGCGGCGGCGGCATCGCCGCAGAACGTCGTGTTCGGAATCCATCGCAGCGTTCGGGAAAATGCCTGGTCCGCCGTGACGACGATCGCTAGCGCGTCGTCGTCGGGATCTGTGGAAAGCAGCGACTCAAGGTTGCGCAACGCCACCATCGTCGACGCGCAGTTCGACGCTGTCATGCCGAACCCGACCGCATGGGTCAGCCCCACGTCGTTGCAGATTTCGGCCGGGAGGCTGCGCATGTACGGCCACGTCATCTGCGCGGTATGGCAGTGCACGAGGTACTTCACTCTTGCGGGATCAACGTTGTTTCGCTCGATCAGCGCCCTGACCGCCGGCGTCATCATCTGCTCGATTGGGCCGCGATGCACCGGCACGCGCGCGAGCCCGTAAATGCGGGTGTACACCTTCATCTCGGCATCGCTGAGCCCGATCTTGTCGCGCATCGGAGCGATGTCTTCGCGCTGCTCGGGAATCACGTAGCAGATGTCTTCGACCGTCAACATGAATGCATCCTTTTCACTGAATCCTCAGATGCCAGCAGACACGCCTGCCGCGTGTACCGCCGGCGCCGCGACCGCTAGCTCCTCCTGCGCCATCTGCACGAGGCGCTTGCGATCGACCTTGCCGTTTGTCGACGTCGGCAGGCTGCGCACATGGAAGAAGCGCAGTGGCCGGTGATAAGCGGCGAGGCGGCGGTGCGCCTCCGCGTCCATCAACTCCTCGAACTCATCGCCGAACGGGCCGCGCACGAACGCCACGAACGCGTCGTCGGCAGTAGCGGGCTGCGGGACCGGCGCGATCGCGACGTCCGCAACGCCGGGGAACGCGCGAATTGCCGCCTCGACCTCCAGCGGCGACACCTTGCGTCCACGGATCTTCATCGTCTCGTCGGCGCGTCCGATGAAGAAGAAATAGCCGTCTTGGTCCAAATAGCCGAAGTCGCCCGTGTACAGCGCCCGGTCGCCATAGACCGGATGCACGCCGATGCGCCGCGCGGTCAATTCCGCTCGCCGCCAGTAGCCGCGCATCACCGTCGCGCCGCGCACGACTAGCTGGCCGACGACACCCGGCGCGCACAGCTGGTTCTCGTCGTCGACGACGACGATCTCGGTGTTCGGGATCGCCACGCCAACGCTGTCCGGTTTGCGCTCGAGATCGTCTGGTGGCAGATACGTGCACCGCTTGCATTCGGTCAGCCCGTACATCGAGAACAATCGGGCGTCGGGAAATACGGCGCGCACGACATCCATGTGCTTCGACGTCAATGCCGCGCCGGTGTTGGTCACCATGCGTACCGAGGCGAGCGATGCCGTCACGCGCAGCCGGAATTCACCGAGCAGTGTCGCAAGCGAGGGCACGATCGGCATCACGGTGCAGAGGTGCTCGTCGATGCGCTTGAAGACTGCGGCGGGGTTGAGCAAGCCTTGTTCGAGGACGATTGTCGCGCCGACCGCAACAGCCATGATCGCCTGATAGAGGCCGTAATCGAACGATAGCGGCAGCACGACCAGGATCACGTCGTTCGCGTCCAGGCCGAGATAGCGCGTGATCGAATCGCACGCTGCGACCATGTTGTCGTGGCCCATGACCACACCCTTCGGCTCGCCCGTCGATCCCGACGTGAAGATGATCGATGCAAGATCGACGGACAGCGGCGGCGTCCAGCGCATGGCGAGGTCCGCCGGCCGGGCGATCCACTCCTGCAAGCAGTCGGCACCCGGCGGCACGAGCGCGCGTTGTGCATCGTCGCGGCAGTGCGCGACCAGACGTACCCTGCCGCTCGCGAACACTTCGTCCGCGGCGAGTTCGTTAGCCAGCTCGATCGTGCACACGAGCGCCTTCGGCTCGGCGTCGGCGACGATGAATCGGATCTTGTCCGTGCCCTGATCCGGCGCGATCACGGACGGACAGACGCCCATTCGCAGCGCCGCCCAGAACACCAGCAGCGTTTCGGGCACGTTGCCCATGCAGATCACGATGCGGTCCTGACGCTCTACGCCGGCATCCAGCAGCGACTGGATGATCGCGCGCGTGGCGCAATCGAAATCGCGATACGTGTACGAGCGCTTTCCGAAATGGAGCGCAACCTTCTCGGGAACATTTTCAAGAGTTTGGCCGAAATATTCGGCGAGCGTGCGAATCATAGGGAACCTCCATGAGCAAGCGTGCGGGGTGGACGATGAACCGCGGATTTGCGGACAATGACGAACAACGCGAGCGCGGTGACCACGTTGCACGCCGCGATCGCGATGAAGACGTCGCCGATCAGATGGCTGCGCGCCGCGACGGCGTATGCGCAGACGAACGTCATGCCGAGTGACGCCACGTTGAACAAAAGCGCGAGCCGGCCTTGCCCCATCTGCTCCAGGTAGATCAGCAAGGCCAGCATCGGGCCGAAGAAAACGAACGACGGACAAACGATCAGCAGGTATTCGCCCAACACCGCCGCTGCGCCGGCTTCGGCCATCAACGGCGTGATCAGCGGCCGCGCGGCGATCACGATTGCCGACACGAGAGCGTAGAGCACGATGCCGACGACGAGCCCGCGGCCGGCAAGGCGCGCGACACTGACGTCGCTGGCCGAGGCGCCGATGCGGTGCATGCCGCCCGCGCGGATCGCAAGGGCGGTGCCCAACGCGACCGCCGGCATCATCAGTAGGCTCTGCAGGCGATTGGCGATACCGAATCCGGCAACCGCATCCGGTCCAATCGACATGAGAACGTCGTTGAGGGCCGCGGCATAGATGCTCAATACCAGATAGCTGCCGAACACTGGGATCGCAATGCCGCGCGTCATCGCGATCACACGGCGAGCGGCGGATCGCCAGTGTTGCCAAACTCCCGCCGAGCGAGGCAGGCTCGCGAACGAGGCCGCGAGCATCACGCTACCGGCGACGCCCGTCCCCCACGCGCCTCCAAGCGCCCCTTGCCGCAGCAGGAACGAGCAGCCCGCGGTTACCACGAGGTTGACAAGGTTGGCCGCGATCGAGATTGCCAGCGCGCGGCGTGCGAGCCCGCGCGCGAAGACCGCCGCGTTCGCGAGTACGCCGGCCGCCAGCACGGCGCTCGAAAGCTGCATGCAGGTCACGAAGCGTGCCGCGTGCTGCAGCGTTTCGCGCGGCGCGTCGAGGCGGATGAAGACGCGATCGCCGACCACGCCGACCACGGCCGCGACGAGCAGCATCAGCACGGCGCCAAGCCCCGCGAAGCCGCCGACCATCAGGCGCAGCTCGCGCGCCTGCGCCGCCTGCGTGACATACACGGTCAATGCCGCACGCAGGCTTTCGGTGACAGCGACGATCAGCATGCTGAACGGCAGGAACAGCCCCGACAGCAGTAGACCGCTCGGCTCCGAGCGCCCAACGATCACGGTGTTGGCGAGAATCGTCAGGCTAGACAGCACCGAGCCGGTCAGCAACGGCATCATCAGGCCCAACAGGGTTCGGACATCCTGCCTGAAGGGTTTCACAGCGATGGCACCGGGTTCGGACGAACAACGTGGAGTCATGGCGGCCCGACCTTATGCCAGTGCGGCGACTTGCGTCGTTGCGAGCTTGCGGCGGCGTGCCAAATGCGCGCCGGCGTTGTCGAGGTGGACATTGGCCGTGCCCTCCATGAACTCGAACGCGCGAGCATCACGGACGGCCTTCTCCAGCCACGGATGGTCGAGCAGCGCTGCCGTGCCCAACAGTGCGGGAACTTGGTCGGCGATGCGCTCGCAGAGCTGTGTCGCGGTCACCTTGCACAGCGGCACGTGCCAAGCAGCATCCGAGTCGCGATCGACCTCGTCCGCGGCGAGGTGAACGAGACGGCGGGTGGCCGCGAGCTGCGCGCACCAGAAGTCGAGCTGCGAGCCTGCAACGCCTCGCGGCGCGACGTGTTTGCGGGCGAAATCGACCATCGCCTGAGCGTGTCCGAGCGCCAGCGCGGCGACGGTCGGGCGGAACCGGCTGAAGGTCCGGATCAGCGCCATCATCCCGCGCTGGAGTGGATGCAGATGAGTGCCGAGCAGCGCCTGCGCGTTCAGCTGATGGCCGTCGAACGCCATGTAGCCCAGGACCGCACCGCGCAAACCAACGGTTCGCAGGCTCTCCCGCCGCAGCGTCGGCCCCTCGTGCAGATCGTCCGGCGTCAACAGCACCGCTCCCAGGCTCAGCGGGCCGGGGCCGGTCCTGACCATCAACACACCTACGGAACCCGTGGCGGCATGGCCGACCAGCCATTTTTCCCCGTGCAGCCGGCCGTCGTGGTCGAGACTTGCAGTCATCGCACCTGCGTCGGATCCCTTGCCCGGCTCGGTCACGGCGAGAAAGGTACGGGAACGGCCGAGCTCAACATGGTCGAAAAAGATGTCCTGCTGAGCCGGCGATCCGAGCTCGCGCACGATCACGCCGGGCAGACCGGTGCCGGGTGCGCTCAGCAACGCACCCGGATCGCCATACGATAGTGCCTCGAACATCCGCACCCGCTGCGCGGCCGTGATCGGACGCCGGTCGCAGAGCAGGCGGATCAGCGGGTGATCCAAGTGCGACAGCATCGCTTGCGGGTCGCGGTCGATCGCGGGCCCAAGATGCCGCAGCCAGTCCGCAAGCTCATACAGCTCCGCGGGATAGAGGCGCTTCCAGCTCGTGTGAGAAATATCATTCATGTTGGAGACCGGGGTAGATATTGACGAGGAATGCGTACATCGCCGCTGCGTCACAAAGGTTGCCCGACAGGAAGCTGCGGCCGCCTCCCAGGCGTGCGAGCGAGGCGCTGAATGCCGCGAGCTCCGTCGCTAGCCCGCTCGATGCTTCGCCAGCTGCGTGCAGCCACTCCTCGAAAAACCGCAGCTGACGTTGCGCGTCGCCGAGCTGATGGCGTAACGTGGCGATCTTCGCCAGCGAACCGGTGCCCGCCTGTCGCGCGCTGAAGTAGTCCTGAAGCAGTTCGAGCACTTGCTCGCACCACGCAAGCTGCGCCGACACGATCGCGGCGCCGACGCGGCGGGCCGACGACGCCGACGACTCGATGCGCTCGCGCGCCGAGGCATCGACGCGCAGCACCTGAAGCGAGAAGCGCTGCGCAAGGTCGAAGCTGTCGTCAGCCTGCAGAACGGCGCGCGCGTCCGCGTCCTCGATGTCGGCGATGCGGGAGCCGCCGGCGGGCAGGCAGCCTGCGCTCGTTACAGCCCAGCCGCCGCGCACGACGATCGTCCGTCCGGTTCCCCCATCCAGCGCTTCTGCGAAATCTGGCAGTGGGACCTCTGGCACGCAGCCGCCGAAACGGCAATACGCGTCCAGACGATCGGCGCCGTCCGTCGGCGTCGCGACGGCGGTGTAGTTTTCGATCATGTCAGTCTCCCTTGCGCCACGCGCGCGGCCCTTCGAACATCGCCCAACCCAACGCCAACGTCTCGACGTCCTCGTCGATCAGCAGCGTGTGTCCCTGCTCGCGGGTGAGATCGCCCCTTAGGCCCACATGCAATTGCTCGAACAGGCGCATGCTCGTCACGCCGGTCGGCGCCCACTGCACCGCAAATGGTGTGCGCTCTCCGGGCGGTCGGTCGTGGTGCCGATAGCGATAGTGCTTGCCGACGAAGCAGTCGAACGGCATTAGCACGGTCAGCCCGGCCGGATCGATGCCAAGCCGCTCGCACAGCCCGTTCACGAACCAGGCGAGACGGAAGCGGCCCTCCTGCAGAGTGCTCTCGGGTTCGACGCCGGCGTCGAGCAACTTCCCGGCGCGATCCGTCGCGCGTGCGGACAGCACGATCGCCCCCGCGGACGATCGCAGCGGCACCGGCAGGTGATCCCGTGCGTCGCGGGCGATCGTGGTCTGCTCGAAGCCGACCACCACGATATCGCGCACGCGGTCGGCCGGTCGCGTCGCCCTCTCCATCACGAGCTGCGCATGCGCGAGCTTCAGCGCCGCGAACGCGCCGACGCTGCCTCGATCGCAAACGTCGGCGATCGTGCCGCCGGGCACATAGGTCTTGAGGAAGTACATACCGAACGCGGAATGCTCGGGGTTGTATTCGGGTGTCCAGTACGCGAGCACGATGCTGCCGACGTTGTCGAGCATCTCGTTGCGCTTCAGATCATCGAGCACCGGCGATCCCAGCTCGGTGTACGAGTAGCCGCCGCCGTCCGCGACCGTCCGCCAGTCGAGACGCTTGCCCGCGTGCTCGAACAGGTCTTCCTCAAATTCGAGCGCGCGCTGGCGCCCTCCAGACGTGGACGTATTGCGCGGATAAGTGCGGAACAGCACGTCCTTGATGCAGGTGTGGATCGCGCTCATGCCGCGGCCACGCGTGCATGGACGAAGCGGGCAACCGACGCGATCGTCTGCAGATCGTCGTGCTCGAGTTCGTCGACCTGAATGCGAAAGTTGCCGATCCGTTCTTCGAGCGCCATGAAAAACGCCAGGACGCTCATCGAGTCCAGCCCAACGTCGTCGACGAGGCTCGCTTCGGCTGGAAGCTGCCCGATGTCGGAGCGGCGCGTGACTTCGGCCAGTGCATCCTTGACGCGATTGACGAGGTGGTCGAACGACAGGGCTGCTTGAGATTGCGACATATCCCCTTCTCCTATTTAGATATCCAAAATTAAGTGAATGCGGCCGCGTGGCGCGGGCAGTTACTCAGCGTTCAATGGGCGAAAACGTTGCGCTGCAGGCGTGTCAGATCCGCCGGTGTATCGCGCTCGCGTACTAGGTACGCGCGTTGCCGAACGATCAGCACCTCGGCCGGATGGCCATGCCCGATGAATCCGACCGGCGACGCGGAAGGGCCGTATGCCCCCGCACAGTCGATCGCAATCAGCGCGCCTTCGTACAATGCGTTCAGGCGTAATCTGCGTGCAAGGACGTCGCCGGGTGTGCACAGCGGGCCTGCGAGGTGCACTGGTCTGGCATCGATGTCCTGGGCAGACGGTGCCGTTCCGGTGTCGATCGTGCGCACGGGGAAATTGCGCTGAATGACGGAACCCATGCCCGCCGCGGCCATGAAACAGTTGTAGCCTGCGTCGATCACGGCGAAGCGCTCGCCGTGGGACTCCTTGAGCGCATGTACGCGGGCGAGGAGCGTCCCGGAAGTCGCGACGAGAAAGCGACCGCTTTCGGTGATGAGGCGGCACTGCGGGTGCCGCTGCCGGAACGATTCGAAGATCGGCCTCAGTGAACCCGCGAGCGACGCTTTGTCGAGCGGCAATTCAGAGGCGAAATATGGCACCCCCCAACCTCCGCCGATGTCGACGATCTGCGGTTCGATATCGAGTGCCTCCGAGATTCTCTCGGCTAAGGCGATAATTCGCTCGATATTCGACGCCAGGGCCGTAGCAGACAGTACGCGGGAGCCGTTGTAAATGTGGATGCCGAGTATCTCGATTCCGGGCAGCTTGAATGCCGTGCAGCCCTTAAGGACGATGTCCTCGGAGATGCCGAACTGCGTTGCCACGCCACTCATCTTGATTGGTGCGTCATCCATCTTGAAGTTGGGATTGATCCGTAGCAGCACCGGGATGGGGCGATCCAATCCTCGCGACAGCGCGCTGATGCGCGAAAGCTCCTCGAGCGAGTCGACAACGATTGCGGCGATTCGAGCATCGATGGCCATCCGCAGTTCGGTATCGGTCTTGAACGGCCCAACGAAGATGATGTCGATCGGAGCGAAACCGGCCGCCAGTGCGGTCTGCAACTCAGTCAGCGAGCTTACTTCTGCGCCCGATCCCAGCAAGCGCAGCTGAGCCGCTATTGACACGTTGGGGTTGGCTTTGAGCGAAAAGAAGATTTCCGCTTGACCGCAACATAACGCGTTAAGCTCGTTGTAATTTGACTTGATTCGAAACGCGTCGTAAACGAAAACGGGCGTCCCGAATGTCTTGATGATATCCAGCTCTGGAGCATCACGATCAATTTCAATGAAATCAGGGCACGGCATCTTGACTACCCTCGGAAAGATTGCAATTTATTTTTGTAAATCTATTTCTTGAGGCGCGGTGCTTTTATGGTTTGTCCGGCTTTTTCCGGTAATCTCGCCGCTAATAAGCTTAATCACCGGCAATATATAAAATCACGAACGACATGTGGAAACCCAGTAGGACACGTGGCTTGAAGCGACTGCGCCTGTTTAAGTCGCTGAGCAGCTTCTGTCGCCGCGCACTGGTCACCGAAAGCATCCCGATGAGGCGTATCGATGCGCCCCGAGGTGAAAATGTGAATCGATTGCGTTATGGCGATAGTTTGCCAACTCAAGGCGGCCGTCAACCCCCTTGCCATGTGCAAGGTTGCTTTCCCCGCACCAATGCCTCCAGATAGGGCGGTGTGCGATACTGAGGATTGTTAAATAAGGTTAAGGATGGACGGGTAACTACGGCGAGCGCGGCCTGCGCTCGACTGTCCGCTCGTACGGACACAGACCACAAGTCGCAGAGGGCTTTCGCACGGAGAATCTATAAAAATCAATGAGCTACGTTTTCGATTTATAGTGAGGCGGAATTCTTGGATTGCCGGGGTTTGGGCGTGTGACCGGAGATGGCGGAATTTTTGAGTATTGAAGAGGCGTGAGGGGAATTGAAGGAGCCGCGCGGCCGAACGTCGGCGCATGATCTGAAGGGAATAGTGGAATGGCGGCGCCCTAGGACGTGCTGTGGCGATGGTGCCTTGGGGCAGCGCATCTCCAGGATTCACTCGCCGTTTCGCGATTCCATCTTCGGCGGCAAGCTTGCGTACTGGGGAAACAGGCGCTCCGAAACCGACCACTACGCCGGTCGTACGCCAAGCCCTCCGCACCGACCAATCCCATAAGCGCCTTATCCACCTTTTCCACCGGTGAGCCGGACGGGAAGTGCGAACGATCTTTGCTGCGACTGTAGAACGAGCAATGTTGCCCGAATCCCATTGCCATGGGGCCTATTCGGAGAGTGGTTGATAGCGTTGACGCTTGCTGCTTAATCTCTAGTTCCAAGTGCAACACCTTGAATCAAGTAAGGTGTTGCGATGAAGAAGAAGTACCAGCATCTGAGCGCGGAGGACCGCGCGGCAATCATGATCGAACGTCAGCGGGGAACCAGCATGCGAGAGATCGCGCGGCGGTTGGGGCGCAGCGCTTCGACGGTTTCTCGCGAACTGGCTCGTAATCGGAATGCGGCAACGCCGCGCTACGACGCAACCCAGGCGGCCTCGTCCTATCGGCTTCGCCGTCGGCGTTGCGTACGGCGTCGTAAGTTGAGCGAAGGCAGTGCGCTGTACTGGCATGTGCATCATCAACCGATCTATCGACGCTGGTCGCCGCAGCAAATTGCTGCCAGACTCCGCGACATGCATCCAGACAATCCCGACCAGCGCGTCAGCCACGAAACGATTTACGCCGCGATCTATACCCATCCCCGAGGTGGACTCAAGCAGGCGATGATCGAGGCGCTTCGCCAAGAGAAGCCTGCGCGCGGCACCACCCGTCGAACCCTTGCGCGCAAGAGCTTCGTGCCGGAGGAATTGCGCATCATTCATCGGCCTGAGCAGATCGAAACGCGGCAATGGCCGGGACATTGGGAAGGCGACCTCGTCAAAGGCGCGTTCAATCGATCCTGCGTTGGAACGCTGGTCGAGCGTAAAACACGGTTCGTAGTGCTGTGCCGCATGGACGGCTGTACCGCCCAGGACGCACTCGAGGGCTTCACGCGCCAGATGAAGAAGGTGCCGGCCTTCCTGCGTGAGAGCCTGACGTACGACCGAGGATCGGAGATGACCTGTCATGTCGAGCTTGCCGAGCGACTGAACCTCGATATCTGGTTCGCGGACCCATACGCTCCGTGGCAGCGCGGCAGCAACGAGAACACAAACGGCCTACTACGCCAGTTCTTGCCAAAGGGCATGGACCTGTCGAGCGTCACGCAGACGCAATTGAACGACATCGCCAAGCTGCTCAATGGACGCCCTCGCCAGACGCTCGGTTGGAAAACGCCCGAGGAAGCCATGGCCATGGAACTGGCAGCCGAGGGGTTAGCAAAACGTTGCACTTGACTCTAGAAACCGCCCTGTCATGCCTCGCGTTACGCACAGAAGGGACGCGTCGTAGCGCAACCATCCGTGCCGCCGTCATTTGCAGTGTCGGACGCATCGGCTGGCGGCTCCGTGGCTTTCGCAGAGCGCAGGTTCAGTGTGGCGCATGGGATTTTGCGAATCCACTGGGGCGAGCAAACAAAGTTGGCAAGTGTCACGGCTGTACTTGCGCGCTCGCGGCAAGCGAGGTTCCGACCGTGGGACTATCAAATGTCCGAACTCTTTTATGCGTTGCTCGCAGCAAGCTCGCGCCGCGCGTCCAGCCGCGCGAGTACCGCGCGCTTCGCGTCGTCGTCGGATGCTCGCCACGCCTTGATTTCGTCGCGGGTCCGCAGGCAGCCCGCGCACCATTCGGTGCGCGGATCGATCTTGCACACGCCCGTGCACGGCGACGCGACGGCGCTTTCCGGTACGTCGCTCATGCGGTTTCGCGCAGCGCGACGTCCGCGACCGGCGCGCCGGTCAGCGTGACGAGTTCCTGCGGCGACAGGTTGAACACCGCGTGCGGATGGCCGGCTGCTGCCCACAGGCTGTCGAGCGCGAGCAGATCGGCGTCGATCAGCATCACAGGTTCGACGAGATGGCCGATCGGACACACGCCGCCGATTGCATAGCCCGTGTTGTCGCGCACGAATTTCGCGTCGGCGCGGCCGACCTCGCCGACCTGCGCGGCCACCTTCTTCTCGTCGACGCGATTCACGCCGCTAGCGACCACCAGCACCGGCGCACCGTCAGCCTGGCGGCGAAACAGGATCGACTTCGCGATCTGCGCGACCGAGCAGCCGAGCCCGGCTGCCGCCTCGGCGGAGGTCTTGCCGGTTTCGGCGAGCATCACGATGCCTTTCGCGTGGCCGCGCTCGCGCAGCAGCATCGCGACGCGTCGCGCCGAATCGGGGAGGGAGTCGAGAGAAGTGGGTATCGTCATGGTCAGGAATCCGTTGGATGCGTGAGGGTCAGACGCAGCTCGACGCGTCGGCCGCGCTTTGCGCCTTTGCGATGAGTGCGCGGCCGGCGCGCGACACGTTCGCGCGGCCGATCGCGTTCGAGATGAACTCGCCGGCGGCGACTACCTGCGCGAGATCGACGCCCGTATCGATGCCGAGGCCCTGCATCAGGTACAGCACGTCCTCGGTCGCGACGTTGCCGGTCGCACCCTTCGCGTACGGGCAGCCGCCGAGGCCCGCGACCGATGCGTGGAAGATCTCGATGCCTTCGAACAGCGCCGCGTAGATGTTCGCGAGCGCCTGGCCGTAGGTGTCGTGGAAATGGCCCGACAGGCGCTCGCGCGGAAACACGCGCGTGACGGCCGCGAGCACTTCGCGCGTGCGTTTCGGCGTGCCGACGCCGATCGTGTCCGCGATGTCGATCTCGTCGCAGCCGAGCGCCGCGAAGCGTTCGACGACGTCGACGACCGACGCGACCGGCACCTCGCCCTGGTACGGACAGCCGAGCGTGCACGACACGCTGCCGCGCAGCCGCAGGCCCGCGTCCTTCGCGGCCTTCGCGACGGGCTCGAAGCGCGCGATGCTCTCGGCGATGCTGCAGTTGATGTTCCGCTGCGAAAACGCTTCGCTCGCCGCGCCGAAGATCACCACCTCGTCCGCGCGCGCGGCGAGCGCACCCTCGAAACCCTTCAGGTTCGGCGTGAGCGCCGAGTAGATCGTGCCGGCGCGCCGCTCGATGCCGGCCATCACGTCGGCGCCGTCGGCCATCTGCGGCACCCATTTCGGCGACACGAACGACGCGGCTTCGACGTTGCGGAAGCCGGCGCGCGACAGGCGGTCGACGAGCGCGATCTTCACGTCGGTGGGCACGAAGGTCTTCTCGTTCTGCAGCCCGTCGCGCGGGCCGACTTCGACGATCTTGACGGCGGTGGGGAAGGTCATGGCTGTCTCCTGGTATTTGATATCGGACATTCAGTAGCCGCGCGCGTAGTCGACGACGCCGCTGACCGGCTCGCCGCGCTCGAACGCGCGGATCTTGCCGGCGATCTGCGCGATGGCTTCCGTGCGCAGCGTCTCGGCCGAGCTGTGCGGCGTGATCGTGATGCGCGGCGCGTGCCAGAACGGATGGTCTTCCGGCAGCGGTTCGTGCTGGAACACGTCGAGCGTCGCCGCCGCGATGCGGCCGCTCGCGAGCGCGTCGAGCAGGTCGGCTTCGACGAGATGCGCGCCGCGCGCGACGTTGATCAGGTACGCGCCGGGCGCGAGACGCGCGAACGTGCGCGCGTCGAGGATCCCGTCGGTGTCCGGCGTGCTCGGCAGCAGGTTGACGAGCACCTTCGCGCCGTCGATGCACGCGTCGAATTCGGCTTCGCCCGCGTAGGTCGCGATGCCGTCGAGCTGCTTCGGGCCGCGGCTGTAGCCGCGCACCGGCAGCCCGAGCCCGGCGAGCGCCTGAGCGACCTGCGCGCCGAGCACGCCGAGGCCGAGCACCGCGATCGTGAAGGTCGCGCGCGCGTGCGGCTCGAGCGCCTGCCAGCGGCGCGCGCGCTGCAGCGCTTCGTATTCGTCGAAGCGGCGCAGGTAGCGCAGCACTGCGTGCGTCACGTATTCGACCATCTGCTGCGCCATCCCCGAATCCTCGAGGCGCACGAGCGGAATGTCGGGAGGCAGCGTGCCGGGATGCGCGCGCTCCAGCGCGAGCAGCGCGTCGACGCCGGCGCCGAGGTTGAAGATCGCGCGCAGGCCGTCGCGCGGCGCGAACAGCTCGCGCGGCGCGCGCCACACGAGCGCGTAGTCGGCGGCGGCCGTGTCGCCCGGCAGCCACGCGCGCAGGTCGGCTTCGGGCAGCGCCTGCGCGATCTCGGCGCGCCATGCGCCAGCATCCTGGTAGGACGAATGGAACAGGATCTTCATGCCTGTTACTTCGCGAACAGTTGGCCGATGTCGGCGAATGCCTTGAATTCGAGCGCGTTGCCGCACGGGTCGAGGAAGAACATCGTTGCCTGCTCGCCGACTTCGCCCTTGAAGCGGATGTGCGGCTCGATCACGAAGCGGGTGTGCGCGGCCTTGAGCCTGTCGGCGAGCGCTTGCCATTCGTCCATCGACAGCACGACGCCGAAGTGGCGCACCGGCACGTCGTCGCCGTCGACCGGGTTGACCGCGCTCGCGCCGGTTTCGTCCGGCGCGAGATGCGCGACGAGCTGATGGCCGAAGAAGTCGAAGTCGACCCAATGCTCGGAGCTGCGGCCTTCCGGGCAGCCGAGCAGGCCGCCGTAGAACGCGCGGGCGTCGGCGAGGCTCGACACGGGAAAGGCGAGATGGAACGGGCGCAGCGCGCCGGACGGCGAAGCGGGCATCGGGTGTCTCCTTTCTGGAACGTCACATTCTACGGTTTCGCGGGCGGTTGCGTTGCGGTGACCGGGGGCGGGGCGCGCAAACGGCGGGCAGGCGGCGGGCAGGCGGCCGATGCGCGGCGTGCCGCACGCCTCCATCCGCGGAAAAGCAAAGCACGAAATATTGGTTCGGTCGCCACGCGCGGCGCGCCACAATCGAGCTTCGTGTACCAGCTCGCGAGGGGGATCATGATGCGCGCATGCAGCAAATCGGCCTGGCCGCCGCGGCTCGTCACCGTTCCCGGCCTGCACGGCAGCGAAGGCGCTCACTGGCAGACCTGGCTCGAGCGGCAGTTTCCGCGTTCGCTGCGCGTCGAGCAGCACGACTGGGACGCGCCGGATCTCGCGGGCTGGGCGCAGTCGGTGCGCGCGCTGCTCGAACGCGAGCGCGGCCCGTTCGTGCTCGCCGCGCATAGCTTCGGCTGCCTTGCCGCAGCGCATGCGCTCGCGCAGTGGCCACAGGCGGGCGACGTTGCCGGCGTGCTGCTCGTCGCGCCCGCGAGCCCGAAGAAATTCACGTTTGCGGGACCGTTTGATGCGCAGCGTCTCGTCGTGCCGTCGATCGTGATCGGCAGCGAGACCGATCCGTGGATGTCGCTCGGCGACGCGCGCACGCTCGCGCAGCGGCTCGGCAGTGCGTTCGTCAATCTCGGCGACGCAGGCCATATCAACACCGCGGCCGGCTTCGGGCCGTGGCCGCGCGCGAAATATTTCATCGATACGCTCGTGCATTGCGCGGCGCCGCTGCGCTTTCGCGACGAAGCGGGGGAGTTCGAGCCGGCATTTGTCGGCGGCCCGCTCGCGCACGCGGTGTGACCGATTCCGCATCGCGATGAAAAAGAACAATCCCTGCTCAGCGTAGTCCGCTGGGTAGGGATCGGGCTGACCATCTCATTAACACCGTGCAGCGCGGCGCGAGAGCGAGCCGTTCGCGCTGGCCTTTACTTCCGGCTGAGCGTGGTGGCGGCGCCTGCTGACTAGTTGACGGTATGCAGGACGCGGCGGCGGCTGGATGACGTGGTGCTTTTCACGTCGAGTCTGCGAACGGGAACGGTAATCGCGGATCAGCCCGCTGTCGACGCAGCGGCGGCCGAAGCTGCGCCCGACGCGCCGGCGGCGGGCTTCGCGGTGTCGTCGTCATCGTCGGGCGGGTAGTGGACGACGGGCGGCGCGAGCGGTGCGGCAGCGTCCGACGCGGCATTGCCGCCTGACGCGGCGCTGTTGAACGCGCTCGCCGCGCCGGCCGATGAGCCGGCCTGCTGCGTCCCGTTGGCCGTCTGCGCGCCGTGCGGTGCGTCGTCGCTGCAGGCGGCGGCGAACATCGCGGCACAAAGGGCAAGGGCGGTGGCAACGCGGCGCATCGTATTTCTCCATTGATGGCTGATCCGGAACGTCTGCGAGTATGCCGATCCGATGAGGCGTTTTGGTGAAACGTTTGCGAGTATGTCGCAATTGCCGAACGCGTTCCGTGGGAAGGCGCGCATTTCGATCTGCGCGAGGGCGGCTTCATGGTCCGCCCACCGCACGAGCCGCGACCCGCGACCCGCAAGCCGCAAGCAGGTGACGAAGCCGCCTTCGTGTCAGCGGCGCGGCGTGCGGCGGCGCACTTCGCTGCGCAGCCAGTCGAGCCACGTGCGGATCGCCGCTTCCTTCGGATGGTCGGGACGCCAGACGACATAGTGCGCGTACACATCGGTCACGCGGATCGTCGACACGCGCACGAGCGTGCCGGCCGCGAGTTCCGGCTCGATCAGCGAGCGGCGCGCGAGCGCGGCCGGCTGCGTGCTGCAAGCGCCGGCTCGAAAGCGCGCTCGAGCACGCTCAGCCCCTGGCGCACCTGCAGCGCGAGTGCGTGCGCGGCATGCGTCGGTGTCGCGCCGCTGCGCTCGCGCGTGAAGAGCGGATAGCCGAGCTGCGCCTCGAGCGCGCGGATGTGCTGGCTCACCGCGCCCTGCGTGAGCGCGAGCGCGTCGGCCGCGCGCGTGAAGCTCTGCAGCCGCACGGCGGCCTCGAACGCACGCAGCGTCTGCAGCGGAGGAAGGTGGATCGGTCGCATCGCACGTATTGGTAGCACTAATGCCCGAGCACGACAATTCATCGTTTGTCGGCACCGGCCGCGCATTCCTAAACTCGCTGCCATCTTCCACACGGCCTCCAGGGCAACGTCGACATGAACGCCTACCGTCTCTACTACTCGCCGGGCGCCTGCTCGCTCGCCACGCACATCGCGCTCGAGGAAACCGGTGCGCCATTCGATCGTCGATCCGTTCCTGCTCGTGCTGTATCACTGGGGTGCGGCGATCGGGCTCGACATGACGCGGCACGTCGCGTGGGGCGCGCATGCGCAACGCGTCGCCGCGCGGCCGGCCGCACAGCGCGCGCTGGCGACAGAGGGGCTTTGACGCTTGGCGCGGCGCGGGGCCGTGTGAGTGGACATTGACGGGCACAGTCTCGCGCCGTACATTCATCCTGAAATTCGGGAAATTCTTGATGAATCATTCGGTAAAGCGGGATGGTTGATATGTCGAACAGCGATGTGATCCGGCCCTCGATGGCCCAGCCCAATTTCGACATCGGCGCACTGCGCAGCCTTGTTGCGGGCATCGATCTCGGCAGTTTCGCGAAGGCGGCGGATCGCGTCGCGCGCTCGTCGTCGGCGGTGAGCGCGCAGATCCGCAAGCTCGAGGAGCAGGCGGGCACGCCGCTGTTCGTCAAGTCGGGGCGCGGGCTCGCGCTGACCGATGCCGGCGACGCGATGCTGCACTACGCGCGACGGATGATCGAGCTGAACGACGAGGCGGCCGCCGCGGTGCGCGGCGTGAATCTCGACGGCTGGGTGCGGATCGGCCTGCAGGAGGATTTCGGCGAGGCGATCCTGCCCGGCGTGCTGGGTCGCTTCACGCGCGCGCATCCGAAGGTGCGGATCGAGGCGCGCGTCGCGCGCAACGCCGAGCTGCTCGACGGGCTCGATGCGAACCGGCTCGATCTCGCGCTCGTGTGGGGCGATCCCGCGTCGGCGGCGTATGTTGCGCGCACGGGGATCGACAGCGAGGAGATCGCGCGCGTGCCGATGCAGTGGGTCGGCGCGGCAGGCCTGGGCTCGGCCGGCTCAGGCGCGCCCGGCCTGGCCGCGGCCGGGTTGAACGTGGCCGGAGAGGGCAATGCAGACGAGTTGTCGATTCGCATGCAGGACGAACCGCTGCCGCTCGTCGTATTCGACCGGCCGTGCCGCTTCTTCGGCGCCGCGACGGCCGCGCTCGATCGCGCGGGCGTGCCGTGGCGCGTCGCGTTCACGACGCCGAGCCTCGGTGGCCTGTGGGCTGCCGCCGCGGCGGGCCTCGGGCTGACGGTGCGCTCGCACTATGGGCTGCCCGCGTCGGTTCGGCTGCTCGACGCCGCGTCGTTCGGCCTGCCCGATTTGCCGAGCCTGCCGCTGATGCTGCTGCGACGCGCGTCGTCGACGACGCCGACGGTCGACCGGCTCGCGCGCATCGTGACGCAAGCGGTGCGGGAGGCGACGGATGCGCCGGTGGCGGCGCTTGCGGCCTGATATCGAGCGGCAGGCGTGCGTTCGGCTGGCCGTTCGGCCTATTGGAGCAATGGCGCGAATGTGGTGAAAATGGTGGTCACTCAAAGGAGATCATCATGCAAGTCGCAAACCTCCACGAAGCCACGCTCGACCTGCAGCGGCTGCTCGACGCCGCAATCGCCGGCGAACGCGTCGTGATCACGCAGGACGGCAAGCAGTCGGTCCGGCTCGTGCCGCTCGAGCCCATCCATCGGTTCGGCGCCCTCAAGGGACAGATATGGATTGCCGACGATTTTGATGCGCCGCTTTCCGCCGAAGAGCTGGCCGAGTTCGAAGGGAAGTAATGCGGTTGCTGGTCGATACGCACATCTTTCTCTGGCTGTGGGGCGATGATCCGAAACTGAGCGTTCGTGCGCGCAGGCTGATCACCGCCGCCGATGCCGTGTTCGTCAGCAGCGCGAGCATCTGGGAGATGGCGATCAAAGCCGGGAAGGGAAAGCTGGACGTCGACGTGGATCTGCTGGTCGATGAGATCAAGGCGAGCAAGTACCGCGAGCTACCGGTCCGGGCCACGCACGGCGCTGCCGTGCGCCATCTGCCTCATCATCATGGCGACCCGTTCGACCGGTTGCTCGTCGCGCAGGCGTGGTGCGAACCGTTGTTGCTCGTCACGGCTGACAGCCACCTCGCGCAATATGGCGAGTCCCGAATCCTGACAGTCTGAAACAGTTTCGGGATCGAAATCCTACGCTGCCACGACAGCCGGCGTGGATGCTTCCAGCGCCGCATGAAGCTCGACCAGCCTCGCCCGCAGCGCATCGCTCGCCGGCACGAACGGCAGCCGCAACCCATCCTCGCACCACTCCTGCGCGGCCAGCAGCGCCTTCACGGGCGCCGGATTCGGCTCCGCGAACAGTGCCGCGACGAGCGGCTGCAGCGCGACCGCGAGCCGTCGCGCGTCGGCGAGCCTCCCGTCGCGCAGCAGCATGTGGATGCGCACATGCCATTCGGGCAACAAGTGCGCGCTGCTCGCAATCGTGCCGTGCGCGCCTGCGCACAGCGCGGCGAAGTTCTGGTTGTCGTCGCCGGACAGGATCGCGAGCGGCGTCTCGTGCACGAGACGCGTCATCCGGTCGAGGGTGCCGCCGCATTCCTTGACGCCCGCGACGCGCGGATCGCGCGCGAGCGCCTGCAGTGTCTCGAATTCGACGTTTACGCCGGTGCGATATGGGATGTTGTAGACGAGCACGGGCAGGTCGGCCGCTTCGACGATCGCCTCGATGTGCCGCCGGATGCCGTCCTGCGTCGGCCGAACGTAGACGGGCGGCGTGACGAGCAGCCCGTCGGCGTGCAGCGCGGCGAGCTCGCGCGCGCGAATCGCGGCGAAATGCGTCGCGCTCGCGGTCAGCCCGACGACGATCGGGTGGTCCGGCGCGGCGTCGCGGATCGTCGCGAACACGGCGTCCTGTTCGCGTGCGTCGAGCAGTGCGCCTTCGCCTGTCGTCGCACCCGCGACGAAGCCGGCGATACCGGCGGCCGCATAGCGGCGCGCGAGCCGCGCGAGCGCCGCGTGGTCGACTTCACCGTGGTGAAACGGCGTGATGATCGGCAGCCAGATACCTTCGAAACGTGATTGCATGCAGAGCCTCATGGTGAAAACGGAAGTGGGAGAGAACCGTTCCGCCGGCGCGGGGGCCGGAGCGAGGCGTGCAAGCGAGGAGAAAGAAACGACCTGCAGGCATCCCGTCCGGCATTCGCCTGACGGGACGCGACATCCCCGTCAGTCGAGGTGTCGTTTTTTCAGTTTCAGCCCGGCCGCGCGTGCGCCTGCCGCAACGGCGGCAAGGATCGGATGCGAGCGCAGAGCAGCGGACATGGATGAACCGTGAAGTGGGCTGAACGGCGATCTTAGCATCAGATCGGGCGCGTGCGCGAGCGGCCGCCGCCGTTTAGCAGGATTCATGCTTTGCATTCCATGACTGATTGGAAGGCGCCGCGTGGCCCCCCGCTAGAATGCCCGCTTACGTTTCGATGACGGTGCGTGCGTGCGCCGTCACGCATCAACCACTGGAAGCGGGGCAACCAACGATGGGATACACGAACGGAATCGGCGGCCGGCTGTTGAAGGGCGTCGCGGCGGCGGTGCTGGTCGTTGCGACGGCGGCCGCGCACGCGGACACGTCGCTGTTGAACGTGTCGTACGACGTGACGCGCGAGCTGTACAAGGACATCAACGCGGGCTTCGCCGCTGCCTACAAGCAGAAGACCGGCGAGACGGTCGCGATCAGGCAGTCGCACGGCGCGTCGAGCGCGCAGGCGCTGTCGGTGCTGCAGGGCCTGCAGGCCGACGTCGTGACGATGAACCAGCCGAACGACATCGATCTGCTCGCCGAGCGCGGCCAGCTGCTGCCGAAGGACTGGCGCGCGCGCTTCCCCGACAACAGCTCGCCATACTCGACGACGATGGTGTTCCTCGTGCGCAAGGGCAACCCGAAGGGGATCAAGGACTGGAGCGATCTCGCGAAGCCGGGCGTGCAGGTGATCATCGCGAACCCGAAGACGTCGGGCAATGGCCGCTACGCGTATCTCGCCGCATGGGTCTACCAAAAGCAGAAGGGCGCGACCGACCAGCAGGCGCTCGACTTCGAGAAGGCGATCTTCCGCAACGTGCCGGTGCTCGATTCGGGCGGCCGGGGCGCGACGACGACGTTCACGCAGCGCGGCATCGGCGATGTGCTCGTCACGTTCGAGAACGAGGTCGCGCTGATGGACGGCGGCGCGTCGGGCGCGCAGTTCGACGCCGTGTATCCGTCGGCGAGCATCCTCGCGGAGCCGCCCGTCGCGGTCGTCGACAAGGTGGTCGACAAGAAGGGCACGCGCAAGGTTGCGCAGGCCTATCTCGACTACCTGTACACGCCGGAAGCGCAGGAGATCATCGCGCAGCATCACCTGCGTCCGCGCGATCCGAACGTGCTGAAGAAGCACGCGGCGGAATTCAGGGCGCTGAAGACGTTCAGCGTCGAACAGGTGTTCGGCAATTGGGCGAACGCGCAGAAGACCCACTTCGCGGACGGCGGCACGTTCGACCGGGTGATCGTCGACCGGCAATGACGGCGGCTTGATGCGGCACGGTGGGTGCGGCGTGGCGGGCGATGCGCACGCCTCGGCCCGCGCGCCATAGACCGCGCGCATCTTCACGACCTCCGCCTTCCATTCGTCGAACGACAGTGGCTGCTGGCGAGTCACCATGCCGACCGAATGGCAGAGCAGGCAGTGCAGGTTACGATGACCTCGATGTCGTGCAGCATCTTCACCCAGCACGGCGAATACCAGCCGGGCACGACGAGGCGCACCGGGAAACCGTTGAGCAGCGGCAGCGGCTGCCCGTTCATTGCGAACGCGACCATCACTTCGCCGTCGCGCGCGCGATCGACGTCGACCGTCCATATTAGGCGTTATCCGTTGCAATATCCGGTGCTGCCCGCGCCGCGCAATTCCGCTCGAGCGACCCGCGTGCTACGCTCATCGCCTTCCTGCTTCCAGCTTCCAGCCTTTGGCACCGCGCGATGAACGTCGATCCTTCTTCCGCTCCTCCCCGTGGCCGCGGCCGCAAGATCTGGTCTGGCACGCGCTACGTGATCGCATACGGGATGCCGTCGCTCAGGTGGAGTGATTTCTATCACCGTGCACTCATGATGAGCTGGCCGGTGTTTTTCCTGTCCCTCGCGGTGCTGTTCCTGCTCCTCAACGGCTGTTTCGCGACGCTGTACATGCTTGGCCATGCGCCGATCGCGAACCAGTCGCCGGCCGGGTTCGGCGGCGCGTTCTTCTTCAGCGTCGAGACGCTCGCGACCGTCGGCTACGGCGACATGCATCCGCAGACCGTCTACGCGCACTTCGTCGCAACGCTCGAGATCTTCGTCGGGATGTCGGGGATCGCGCTGGCCACCGGGCTCGTGTTCGCGCGTTTCTCGCGGCCGCGCGCGAAGGTCCTGTTTGCGCGCTACGCGATCGTGCGGCCGCTGAACGGCCGGATGACGCTGATGGTGCGGGTCGCGAACGCGCGCCAGAACGTGATCGCCGAGGCGCGCGCGAAGCTGCGGGTGATGCGTGTCGAAAGCACGCGCGAGGGCTACACGCTGCGCAAGATCCACGACTTGCCGCTCGTGCGCAGCGAACATCCGATCTTCCTGCTCGGCTGGAACCTGATGCACGTGATCGACGAGTCGAGCCCGCTGTCCGGCGAGTCGGCCGAATCGCTCGCGGCGCGCGACGCGTTGCTGATGATCACGATCGAAGGCTCGGACGAGACGACGGCGCAGGTGATGCAGGCGCGTCATTCATGGGAGCACGGCGAGATCCGCTGGTTCCACCGCTACGTCGATCTGATGCACGACGAGGGCGGCATCACGCACATCGACTACACGCGTTTTCACGAGATCGTGCCGGTCGACGCCGACACCGACTCTGCGGGCGGCACGCCCGGTGCGACCGTCGTGTCTGCCGCAGCGCGCACGGCAGGCCCGGGCGAGCCAACGGTATAGCTCAGGTTCGGGGCCGGAAGGCCGCCGCCCGACGGCGGGCAGCGACGCGTCGCAGGCGCGGCGGGATCCTCGACACGCACCGGGCAAGATGCGCGTCAGGGGTGCAGGAGCCGCGCCACTTCGCGCTGTTCGATTGCGACCGCGCGGCGGAAGCCGTCGCGGTCTTCCGCGCGCTCGACGTAGTCGCCGAGCACGCCTTCGTGCGGCAGCAGGTGTGCGTCGAACGCGATCTTCAGCGTGCTCGCGAGCAGCAGGTCGGCCGCGGTGAAGTGCTCGCCGACGAGCCACGGACTGTGGGCGAGCGTTTGCGCGAGCGCACGCTGCACCCGCGTGATGTTGCCCCAGCCGAACGCGACCGGGTTGCCTGACGCGCCGGTGAATTTCTCCGCCATCGCCGGCTCGAGGCAGGTCGGCGTGAAGAACATCCATTGCAGGAAGCGGCCGCGCTGCGGATCGTCGGGCGCGACGCCGAGCTGCGCGTCCTGGAAGCGGTCGGCGAGATACAGCAGCACCGCGCCGGATTCGGCGAACGGCGTGCTGCCGTCGTCGAGCGCGGGCAGCTTCGCCATCGGATTGACCTGGATGAACGCGTCGCTGCCCTGCTCGTGCGAGCGCAGGTCGATCGGCACCAGCTCGTAGGCCGCGCCGATTTCCTCGAGCATCCACAATGCCCGGAACGCCCGGGTCTTCGGCCAGTAGTAGAGCTTCATCGCGCCTCCGCGAGTGGGTGTCGGTGGATGGTCAAGCGTACCCGAGCCGTGGAGGTTCGGACAGGGGCAGCCTGCGAGGGGCGCCGGCGAGGGGCGAGGTGCGGCCGGTAAGGCGCGATCGGCCGGATGCCGCTGGCCAAACGTGCGGGCTGACCGATGCGGATATGCTGGAGATAGAATAACTAGTCATGGGTTAACTAGTTAAAATTCTGTGCGGCCAGTAAGCTTTTCAGGCGCTAACCGAGCCTCCGCAAGCGTGAACGACGTGCTGAATCGGAAGGGCGCCGCGCGCGTGAGCGATTGGCGGTTCACGGCGCCGGCCGGTCGGATGAGCGCGTGTGTATGCGCCGGGCAGAGTGTTTGGACGGTTGTGGACAACCGGCCCTCGAAGCGACTCGAAACCCTGTGGATTTCAGCGGTGAGGGTGAGCAGCAGATCGAACGGGGCGCCGATTCCGATGTGGATAACCACCCTCCACAGCAACTCGAAACGCTGTGGATTTCAACGGTGAGGGTGAGCGGCAGATCGAACGAGGTGCCGATTCCGATGTGGATAACCACCCATCGCGGCAACTCGAAATCCTGTGCATTTTAACGGTGAGGGTGAGCGGCAGATCGAACGGGGTGCCGATTCCGACGTGGATAACCACCCACCGCAGCAACTCGAAACCCTGTGCATTTTAACGGTGAGCGTCAGCGCCCCAGACCGGCCTGACCCGCGTCGCGCGGCGCACGCGCGGCTACCGCTCCGCCGTGACCTCCTTTCCCGGCAACCCGCTGCTTCGCCAGCGAACCGCACACCCGTCGCCGTCCGCCCTTGATCCGCCGCCGGTCCATCACGCGCGAGAACTCACTCAAATCCCGGACAAATGCAGGGTAGTTTTTCTCGCTACGGGGCCGTCCGCGCAAGATGAGAAAAAACATTCTTCGTCCCGCGCGAAAAAATAGAGCCATTCCGCTGCCGCCGGCCGACGCGTCTCCCGACGCACCGCCGCGGCAGCCAAGAACAGCAGAAACCTGCACAAATCTGGAGACGTCCCCATGACCGCCCGCCTGCCCATCGACGGCACGCCCGCCCTATCCGACTATCGTCTGACCGACAACCTGACCGCGACCCGTGGCCGGATCTTCCTGACCGGCACGCAGGCGCTGGTGCGCCTGCTGCTGATGCAGCGCGCGGCCGACACCACGCAGGGCCTGAACACGGCCGGCTTCGTCAGCGGCTACCGCGGCTCGCCGCTCGGCATGGTCGACCAGCAACTGTGGAAGGCGAAGAAACTGCTCGACGCAGGCGGCGTGCGCTTCCTGCCCGCGATCAACGAGGAACTCGGCGGCACCGCGGTGCTCGGCACGCAGCGTGTCGAGGCCGATCCGGAGCGCACCGTCGATGGCGTGTACGCGATGTGGTACGGCAAGGGCCCGGGCGTCGATCGCGCGGGCGATGCGCTGAAGCACGGCAACGCGTACGGTTCGTCGCCGCACGGCGGCGTGCTGGTGGTCGCGGGCGACGATCATGGCTGCGTGTCGTCGTCGATGCCGCACCAGAGCGACTTCGCGATGATCGCGTGGCACATGCCGGTCGTGAACCCGTCGAACATCGCCGACATGCTCGAATTCGGCCTGTACGGCTGGGCGTTGTCGCGCTACTCGGGCGCGTGGGTCGGGTTCAAGGCAATCTCGGAGACAGTCGAATCGGGTTCGACCGTCGATCTCGATGCGCTGCAGACGCAGTGGCCCGCGCCGGCCGGCTTCGCGCCGCCGGCGGGCGGGCTGCACAACCGCTGGCCCGACCTGCCGAGCCTCACGATCGAAGCGCGCCTCGCGGCGAAGCTCGACGCAGTGCGCCACTTCGCGCGCACCAACAGCATCGACAAGTGGATCGCGCCTGCCGCGCACGCGAACGTCGGCATCGTCACGTGCGGCAAGGCGCACCTCGACCTGATGGAAGCGCTGCGCCGGCTCGACCTGACCGTCGCCGATCTCGAAGCGGCCGGCGTGCGGATCTACAAGGTCGGCCTGTCGTACCCGCTCGAGATGACGCGCATCGAGCACTTCGTCGACGGCCTCGCCGAAGTGCTCGTGATCGAAGAGAAGGGCCCGGTGATCGAGCAGCAGATCAAGGACTACCTGTACAACCGCACCGAAGGCGCGCGCCCGCGCGTGCTCGGCAAGCATGATGCCGACGGCGCATGCCTGCTGTCCGAACTCGGCGAACTGCGTCCGTCGCGGATCCTGCCGGTGTTCGCCACCTGGCTCGCGCGCCACAAGCCGGCGCTCGACCGCCGCGAACGCGTCGTCGATCTCGTCGCGCCGCAGATCCTGTCGAACGAAGCGGACGCGGTGAAGCGCACGCCGTATTTCTGCTCGGGCTGCCCGCACAACACGTCGACGAAGGTGCCGGAAGGCTCGATCGCACAGGCCGGCATCGGCTGCCACTTCATGGCGTCGTGGATGGAGCGCGACACGACCGGGCTGATCCAGATGGGCGGCGAGGGCGTCGACTGGGCCGCGCACGCGATGTTCACCAACACGAAGCACGTGTTCCAGAACCTCGGCGACGGCACCTACTTCCACTCGGGGATTCTCGCGATCCGCCAGGCGGTGGCCGCGAAGGCGAACATCACGTACAAGATCCTGTACAACGACGCGGTCGCGATGACGGGCGGCCAGCCGGTCGACGGCAGCATCTCGGTGCCGCAGATCGCGCGGCAGGTCGAGGCGGAAGGCGTGTCGCGCTTCGTCGTCGTGTCCGACGAGCCCGAGAAGTACGACGGCCATCACGGGCTGTTCCCGAAGGGCACGACGTTTCATCACCGCAGCGAACTGGACACGGTGCAGCGCGAGCTGCGCGAGACGCCGGGCGTCACCGTGCTGATCTACGACCAGACCTGCGCGGCCGAGAAGCGGCGCCGCCGCAAGAAGGGCGAGTTCCCCGACCCGGACAAGCGCCTGTTCATCAACGACGCGGTGTGCGAAGGCTGCGGCGACTGCGGCGTGCAGTCGAACTGCCTGTCGGTCGAGCCGCTCGAGACGCCGCTCGGCCGCAAGCGCCGCATCGACCAGTCGTCGTGCAACAAGGATTTCTCGTGCGTGAACGGCTTCTGCCCGAGCTTCGTGACGGTCGAAGGCGCGGCGCTGAAGAAGGCCGCGGGCGCGGCGTTCGACGAGGCGGCGCTCGCCGCGCGCGTCGACGCGCTGCCGATGCCGGCGACGCATCTCGACGCGGCGCCGTTCGACATGCTCGTGACGGGCGTCGGCGGCACGGGCGTCGTGACGGTCGGCGCGCTGATCAGCATGGCCGCGCACCTCGAAGGCAAGAGCGCGTCGGTGCTCGACTTCATGGGCTTCGCGCAGAAGGGCGGCTCGGTGCTGTCGTTCGTGCGGATCGCCGCGCGCGACGAATGGCTGAACCAGGTACGCATCGACACGCAGCAGGCGGACGTGCTGCTCGCGTGCGACATGGTTGTCGGCGCGAGCGCGGAAGCGCTGCAGACGGTGCGCCACGAGCGTTCTCGGATCGTCGTCAACACGCACCGGATCCCGAATGCGTCGTTCGTGCAGAACCCCGACGCGAGCCTGCACGCGGACGCGCTGCTCGAGAAGATGCACCACGCGGCCGGCGACGGCTATCTGTCGAGCTGCGACGCGCAGGCGCTCGCCGCGAAGTTCCTCGGCGACACGATCGGCGCGAACATCCTGATGCTCGGCTTCGCATGGCAGCTCGGCCTCGTGCCGGTGTCGCACGCGGCGATGATGCGCGCGATCGAGCTGAACAACGTCGCGGTGCCGATGAACAAGCTCGCGTTCGCGGTCGGGCGGATGGCGGCCGGCGACCCGGTCGGCCTCGACGCATTGTGGAACGCGCGGCACGCGGTGACGGCGCCGGTCGCGCTCGAGACGGTCGGCGAGCTGATCGCGGATCGCGAAGCGCGCCTCGATGCGTACGGCGGCGCGCGCTACGTCGAGCGCTATCGCACGCTCGTGAATGCCGCGCGGGCGAAGGGCGACGATGCGCTGACCCGCGCGGTCGCGACGACGTTCTATCGGCTGCTCGCGGTGAAGGACGAATACGAAGTCGCGCGCCTCTATGCGGACGGCGCGTTCCGCACGGCGCTCGAAGCGCAGTTCGAAGGCGTGCCGGGGCAGGACTATCGCGTGAAGTTCAACCTCGCGCCGCCGGCGGTCGCGAAGGCCGGTCGCGACGGCAGCGTGCCGAAGAAGCGCGTGTTCGGCCAGTGGATGTGGCCGGTGCTCGGCATGCTTGCGCGCGTGCGCAGCCTGCGCGGCACGGCGCTCGATCCGTTCGGCCGCACCGTCGAGCGCCGGATGGAGCGCGCGCTCGCCGACGACTACGAGACGACGCTGACCCGCGCGCTCGCCGCGACGACGGCCGGCAACGCAGCGCGCGTCACGCAGCTCGCCGACCTGCACGCGCGCGTGCGCGGCTTCGGCCACGTGAAGCTGCGCAATCTCGCCGGCGTGAAGCGGGCCGAGCGCGAGCTCGCGCTGCAGCTCGGTATCGACGCGGCGACGAGTGCGGCGGTGCAGCACGCGCTCGACGAGGTGAAGGGGGCAGGGATGCTGAAGGGCATTCCGGTCGTCGCCGCGAAGTAACGCGGCGGCTTGCGGAAGGCAAAACGGCGACGCTGCGGCGTCGCCGTTGTCGTCTGGGCGTGCCGATGCTCGTCACCGGCATCGGGCGCCGACCGCGAGCGGCCGGTTGCCAGGCCTGTCCGTTGCGAACGGATACGCGCGCCATCTGCACGGCGCGCGTCGCACATGATCAGACGATTCCCTTCTTGCGCGTCGACAGCGCCGTTTCCGACAGGTCGATCTCGCGGATCAGCTTCGTCAGCGTCTCGTCGGAGATCTGGTGATCGCTGCGCATCCGGTACAGCATCGAGCGCTCCGCGCGCACCGCCGCGATCTTCATCTGCAATTCCATCGTTTCGGCCTGCTTCGCGTCGGCGCGCGGCGCGGGGCCGCCGTCCGACAGCGCCGCGAGGCGGCGGCGGTACAGGTCCATCACGCGCGCGGAGACGTCCGCGCAACGCGCGGCGCCCGATTCGTCGAGATCGGCCCCGATCGCATTGTGCGTCGCGTCGATCGCGCGAATGGCCGCCTGCGCGGCGGCCGCGCGCGCGGCGCGCTCTTCCTCGGCGAGCGCGTTGCGCGTCGAGCGCACGCCGCGCAGCAGCAGCGGCAGGCCGATCACGGCAAAGACCAGCGAACCGAGGATCACCGCCGACGCGACGAAGATCGCGGTGTCGCGGCCCGGCAGCGGCGTGCCGTCGGCGAGCGCAACCGGAATCGACAGCACGCCGGCGAGCGTCACCGCGCCGCGCACGCCGCCGACGGTCATCACCGCGATCGTGCGCACGCCGGCCATCGTGCCGGCCAGGCCCTGGCGCGCGGCGCGGCGGCTCGCGATCCAGCGCAGCAGCCACACCCACAGGAAGCGGATCGCATAGAGCGAGGCCATCATCGCGAACACGTTGAACAGCATCCGGCCGACGAGCGCGTCACTCGTGTGGTGCGCGTCGACGAGCGCGCGGCCGATGATGTGCGGCAGCTGCAGCCCGAGCATGATGAACACCATGCCGTTGAACACGAACTCGATCATCGCCCACGTGCTTTCCGCGCGCACGCGCGACGCGACGGTGCTTTTGCGGGAGAAGCTCGTGTAGTTCATCATCATCCCGGCCGAGACGGCCGCGAGCACGCCCGACAGGTCGAGATGCTCGGCGATCAGGTAGGCCGCGAACGGCACCAGCAGCGTCATCACGATGCCGGGCGCCGGGTCGCCTTCCTGTTCGGCGTTCAGGAATCGCGTGGACAGCGCGCTGAACGTCCACGACACCGCGGCGCCCGTCGCGAGCCCGCCGGCCGCGACGATCACGAAGGTGACCGACGCGTCGCGCAGCGAGAACACCCCGGTCAGCGCGGCCGCGATCGCGAATTTCAGCGCGACGAGGCCCGACGCGTCGTTCATCAGCGCCTCGCCTTCGAGGATGTGCATCAGTTGCGGCGGAATCCGGCCCTTGCCGGCGATGCCCGACAGCGCGACCGCGTCGGTCGGCGACAGCACGGCCGCGAGCGCGAATGCGATCGGCAGCGGCAACTCGGGAATCAGCCAATGCGCGAAATAGCCGACTGCGAGTACCGTCATGAACACGAGCCCGAACGCGAGCATCAGGATCGCGCGGCGCTGCAGGTACAGCTCGCGTTTCGGAATCCGCCAGCCGTCCGCGAACAGCAGCGGCGGAATGAACAGCAGCATGAAGATTTCAGGATCGAACGTGACGTGCAGGTTGAACTTCGGCCACGCGAGGATCGCGCCGAACGCGATCTGCATCAGCGGCAGTGGCAGCCGCCACGGCAGCACGCGTGTGAGCGCGCCGGACAGCGCGACGGTGAGCAGCAGGATCAGGACTGTGAAGACGATTTCCATCGATACGTCGAAAACGGGGAATGAAACGACCGTACGGAGTGTAGCGTGCTGCCGGGACGGCTGCGCTCAAGCGTCCCGGTGCGTGCGCACCTGAATGGTGCGCTCGGATGCGCCAGACCGGTGCGTCGGCCGTGCGAACCGGCATCGCGGGCCTGACGCCAGTGCGCACGGAGCTTGCTTGATGTGCTGACCGACAAGCCACAACAACCGGAAATCCGAGGGTCAGTTCATGAGATATCGCGCGCCGTCCAGTTCGTCAGCCGCCGCGTTTGCCAGCATCAGGAGGAGGGGGGTATGACGATCGTGCAACAGGAGCGTCCGGCCGCCGCGTCGCCGTACCGCTTTGAACGCGAGGTGACGTCCGGCTTCGAGCGTCTCGCGACGCAGCATCACGAGCTGACGCTCACGAGCGTGTTCCAGCCGATTTTCAGCCTGTCGCACCAGCGTGCGGTCGGCTACGAGGCGCTGCTGCGCGCGCACGACACGTTCGACCGGCCCGTGTCGCCGCTCGACGTGTTCGGCGACGCCGCGCGCCACGGCGAGCTGATGCAGCTCGACCGGCTCGCGCAGGCGCTGCATCTCGAGAACTTCGCGCTGCTCGGCGCGGAGCGCGAATGGCTGTTCCTGAACGTGCATCCGGGCATGCTGACCGATCCGTTCCAGGCGGCCGCGCTGCTCGCGAACCTGAAGCGCCTCGGCATGCCGCCGCGCCGCATCGTGCTCGAAGTGCTCGAGCAGCGCGCGGACGATCTCGAACGGCTTGCCGATGCGCTGCGCGAATTCCGTGCGCAGGGCTTCCTGATCGCGCTCGACGATTTCGGCGCCGGCCACTCGAACCTCGAGCGGATCTGGCAGCTCAACCCCGATCTCGTGAAGCTCGACCGGATCATGCTGTCGCATGCGGCGCACCGCACGGGGCTCACCGCGATCCTGCACGGCCTCGTTACGCTGCTGCACGAGGCCGGCAAGCTCGTGCTGGTCGAGGGAATCGAGACCGAGCACGAGGCGCAGATCGCGCTGTCGTGCGAGGCGGATTTCGTGCAGGGCTATTTCTTCGGCCGCCCGGCGCCAGGGTTGCCCGACAGCGCGGCCGCGACCGTGTGCATCGGCGAGCTGACCGAGCGCTTTCGTCAGCAGGCCGAAGCGCGCGAGCGGCGCGACGCGCAGCGGCTCGCGCCGTACGTGCGCGCGTTCGAGCGGGCGGCCGAGCGCGTCGCGGCCGGCGAGCCGCTCGACGAGGTGTGCTGGAACTTCCTCGCGCTCGACGACGCGGCGCGCTGCTTCCTGCTCGACGCGCAGGGCCGGCAGGCGGGCCGCAACGTCGTGCTGCGCGCCGATCGCGCGACGCGCGAGACGCGCTTTCTGCCGCTCGCGGACGCGCAGGGCGCGAACTGGCTGCGGCGGCCGTACTTCCACACCGCGATCGGCGAACCGGGGCGCGTGCAGGTGACGCGGCCGTACCTGTCGATCAACGAGGCGCAACCTTGTGTGACATTGTCGGTCGCGATTCGCGTCGGCGACGCATTGCGCGTGCTGTGTGGCGATATCGACTGGATCGACGACGAAGCGGACGCCGTGTAAGCGGACGCCGTGATCCGCGATGCCGCGGCAACCCGATGCCGAGCGTCGGGTAAACGAAAAAAGCCGGGGCGTGCCCCGGCTTTCCTCATCACGCTGCAGCGCCGCGCTTACGCGTCCGTGCCGAGCGCGTCCGGCTGGCTCGCGCGAATCCCGAGACGCTCGAACAGCGCACGGTCGCGCTGGGTCTGCGGGTTGCTGGTCGTCAGCAGCTGGTCGCCATAGAACATCGAGTTCGCGCCCGCGAGGAAGCACATCGCCTGCAACCCGTCGTCGAGCTGCTCGCGGCCGGCCGACAGCCGCACCACGGCCTTCGGCATCGTGATCCGCGCAACGGCGATCGTGCGGACGAACTCGAGCGGATCGAGCGCCGCGGTGCCTTCGAGCGGCGTGCCCTCGATCGCGACCAGGTTGTTGATCGGCACCGAATCCGGATACGGGTTCAGGTTCGCGAGCTGCGTGATCAGCCCCGCGCGCTCGCGGCGCGATTCGCCCATCCCGATGATCCCGCCGCAGCACACGTTGATGCCCGCGTCGCGCACGCGATCGAGCGTGTCGAGGCGATCCTGGTAGGTGCGCGTCGAGATGATCTGGCCGTAGAACTCCGGCGACGTGTCGAGGTTGTGGTTGTAGTAGTCGAGGCCCGCGTCGGCGAGCTCCTTCGCCTGCTCGTCTTCGAGCATGCCGAGCGTCATGCAGGTTTCGAGCCCCATTTCCTTCACGCCGCGCACCATCTCAGTGAGCGCCGGCATGTGGCGTTCCTTCGGGTTGCGCCACGCGGCGCCCATGCAGAAGCGGCTCGCGCCGTTCGCCTTTGCGGCGCGCGCGGCGTCGAGCACCGCGTCGACGTCCATCAGCTTTTCCGCCTTCAGGCCCGTGTCGTGATGCGACGACTGCGAGCAGTAGCCGCAATCCTCTTCGCAGCCGCCCGTCTTGATCGACAGCAGCGTCGACAGCTGCACCGCGTTCGCGTCGAAGTGCTCGCGGTGCACCTGCTGCGCGCGGAACATCAGGTCGTTGAACGGCAGCTCGAACAGCGCGACGACGTCGGCGACGCGCCAGCGCTGCGCGGCCGGCGCGGCCACGGGGATTGCATCGGATTGCACGGCGGCGGTCTGGGCTTGGGTCATATCGTTCTTCCTGGATGCGGGGAAATAGGGTTTGATCAACGCTGCGCGGCGCGCAGCGTGTCGACGAGCGCGGCGACGTCGAGCATCGCCGCGGCGGATTCGGGGGCGGCCGGGCTCAGGTGCGGAATGCGGCCGAGCAACGGCGCGCGGTGTTCGCGGGCGAGCCAGTCGCGGATCGTCGCGACGTTCTCGTCCGGGAACGACATCGCCGGATCGACGTGGTTCGCGACCCAGCCGGCGAGCGTGAGGCCGCGCGCGGCGATCGCGTCGGCGGTGAGCAGTGCGTGGCTGATGCAGCCAAGCCGCACGCCGACGACGAGCACGACCGGCACGCCGAGCGCGACCGCGAGGTCGGCCATGTCATGGGTGTCGGAAAGCGGCACGCGCAAGCCGCCGGCGCCTTCGACGACGACGATGTCCGCGCGCGTCATCGCTTCGCGATGGCTTGCGACGATCGTGTCGATGTCGAGCGTCACGCCTTCCTGCGCGGCGGCGAGATGCGGCGCGGCGGGCGCCTTCAGCAGGAACGGCGTGCGCAGCTCGGGCGGCAGCGCGACGTTCGCGGCTGCGTCGAGCTCGTCGGCGTCCTCGTTGCGCCACACGCCGTCCTGTTCGTATGCGCCGGCCGCGACCGGCTTCAGCGCGGCCGCGCGCAGGCCGTGTCGCGCGAAGCCGTGCAGCAGCGCGGCGGACACGAAGGTCTTGCCGATCTCGGTATCGGTGCCGGTGACGAACAGCGAAAGCGGGGCACTCATGCGGCCTCCCGCCCGGCTGCTTCGACGGCGGCCGTCGCCGCGTCGCTCGCGTCGATCAGCGCCGCTTCGAGGCGCGCGAGGTCGTCGAACGAATGCGCGGCCGACAGCGAGATGCGCAGCCGCGACGTGCCGACCGGCACCGTCGGTGGCCGGATCGCCGGCACCCACAGTCCGTGCGCGTCGAGCGCGCGCATCGCGGCGAGCGTCGCGTCGTTGCTGCCGATCACGAGCGGCTGCACGGCCGTGTGCGAATCGACCGGCTGCCAGCGCGTGTTGCGCAGCAGTGCGCGGGTGCGCTCGATCAGCGCGGCGAGGTGCGCGCGCCGCGCATCGCCTTCGTCGCCGGCGATCACCTTCAGGCTTGCCGACACCGCATGCGCGACCGCGGGCGGCGCGGCCGTCGTGAAGATGTAGCTGCGCGCGCGCTGGATCATCCATTCGATCACCGTCTCGTGCGCGACGACGAATGCGCCCGCGACGCCGGCTGCCTTGCCGAGCGTGCCGACATAGACGAGGTTCGGCGAGCGCAGCGCGGCGGCTGCGAGCGCGCCGCGCCCCTGGGGCCCAAGCACGCCGAAGCCGTGCGCGTCGTCGACGACGAGCCATGCGCGGTGGCGTTCGGCCAGCGCGACGAGTTCGGCGAGCGGCGCGAGGTCGCCGTCCATGCTGAACACGGTGTCGCTGACGATCAGCTTCGTTTGCGCGTCAGACGCTTCGAGCAGCGCGGCGAGCGCGGCCATGTCCGCGTGCGGATAGACCTGCACGTTCGCGCGCGACAGCCGGATGCCGTCGATCAGCGATGCATGGTTCAGCGCGTCGGAGAAGATCGTCGCGTGCTTGCCCGTCAGCGCGGTCATCGCGGCGAGGTTCGCCATATAGCCGGTGCTGAAGTACAGCGCGCGCGGCGCGTCGGAGAAGCCGCCGCAAAAATCGGCCAGCTCGTCCTCGAGGCGCGCGTGCGCGCGCGAATGGCCGCCGAGCAGGTGCGAGCCGCCGCTGCCGGAGCCGTAGCGCTGCGCGCCTTCGCCGAACGCGGCGACGAGCGCCGGATGCGCGGCGAGGCCGAGGTAGTCGTTGCTTGCGAAGCCGACGATCTCGCGGCCGTCGACCGTCATGTGCGCACTGCACGCGCTATCCGCGGTGCGGCGCACGCGGTGCAGGCCTTGCGCGTCGAGTTCGGCAAGGCCGCGTTGCAGGGTGTCGAGCAGGGTCATCGGGCGATCTCCGCGAGGGTGGCGTCGAGCGTGTCGCGCGTGCGCTGCGCGAGCCACGCGATGTCGGCGTCGTCGATCACGTACGGTGGCATCAGGTAGACGGTCGTGCCGATCGGGCGCAGCAGCAGCTCGCGCTCGAGCGCGCGTTCGAAGAAGCGCCGCGAGAAGCCGCGTGCGGCGTCGCCGTCGAGCGCGACGTCGAATGCGAACAGCGTGCCGCGCTCACGCAGGTGGCGCACCCGAGGATGCGTGGCGAGCGGCGCGAGCGCGTCGCGCAGCGCGGCGGAGTTGCGTGCGTTGCGCGCGAGCACGTCGTCGCGTTCGAACAGGTCGAGCGTTGCAAGCGCCGCGCGGCACGCGAGCGGGTTGCCGGTGTACGAATGCGAGTGCAGGAAGCCGCGCGTCGTGTCGTCGTCGTAGAACGCCGCGAAGATGTCGTCGCGCGACAGCACCAGCGACAGCGGCAGGTAGCCGCCGCTGATGCCCTTCGACAGGCACAGGAAATCGGGCCACACGCCGGCCTGCTCGCACGCGAAGAACGTGCCGGTGCGGCCGCAGCCGACCGCGATCTCGTCGGCGATCAGGTGCACGCCGAATTCGTCGCACAGTGCGCGCAGCCCGCGCACGTACGACGGATCGTGCATCGCCATGCCGGCCGCGCACTGCACGAGCGGCTCGACGATCACCGCGGCGATCTTGCCGTTGCGCTCGGTGAACAGGCGCCGCACGTCGGCGAGCGCGCGGTCCGCGACGTCGGCGGCCGTCTCGCCCGGCTGCGCGAGCCGTGCGTCGGGCGACGCGACGACGTGCGCGTGGCGGATCAGCGGGTCGTATGCATCCTTGAACAGCGCGACGTCGGTCACGCCGAGCGCGCCGATCGTCTCGCCGTGATAGCCGTTCGCGACGCAGACGAATTCGCACTTGTCCGCGTGGCCGCGGTTGCGCCACGCGTGGAAGCTCATCTTCAGCGCGATCTCGACGGCCGACGCGCCGTCCGACGCAAAGAACGCGTGGCCGAGCGTGTGCTGCGTGAGCGCAGTGAGCCGTTCGGCGAGCTCGATCGCGGGTGCGTGCGTGCAGCCGGCGAGCATCGCGTGCTCGAGCGTGTCGAGCTGGTCCTTCAGCGCGGCGTTGATGTCCGGGTTTGCATGGCCGAACAGGTTGACCCACCACGAGCTGATCGCGTCGAAATAGCGGCGGCCGTCGCGGTCGTACAGCCACACGCCCGCGCCGCGCGCGACGGGGATGAGCGGCAGCCGCTCGTGGTGCTTCATCTGGGTGCAGGGGTGCCAGACCGCGCGCAGGCTGCGCGCGACCCAGTCGTCGGTCGCTTGCGTACTCAAATCGGCTCCGGTGAGAAACAGATGGCGCGCGGCATCGTGCGGGATGCGTCGCGGCCGGCATCGAATGACGGCCATGCAGGCCGTCATGGCGGCATGCAAAACACGCTAAACATGAAAACGCGCTGAGATTAGCGTGTTCCGCGGCTTCCTGCACTAGCGGTTACAAACGCCGCAAAGCCTTGGCTGGCGGGAGTTTGGCGCAGTTCGAAGCGGCTCGGAACGGTACGATTCAGATGTCCATAATTGCGTGCAGATGACGACGTTCGAGTGACACCCCCCAGCAGAAAAAAATCGTGGGCCGGCGGTGTGGTCGGGTTCGAAAAAAGGGGAATGAAGGGGCGGGGCGAGCAGCGGGCGGCACGGTTGACGCGGGCGAAAGCGGGCGAAAGCGGGAAAATGGGCCAGATCGAGCGGCGGGATGGCGTGGCTGCGGCGCGTGTGTGGCGTGCAGCCTTTCACTGCGCGCGATGCGATCGCGAACGGAGAGACTGATCGGAGGAGAAACCGGAGAAGAAGCGGAGAATCAGCCGAACGCGCGATCAGCGCGACGCGAGGGCGTGCGCATCGTCGCCGCCGTTGTCCGCGGTCTGCGACGCATGCGCGTTCCACACGACGCGATCGTTGACCGCATACAGCCGGCATGCGCCCGCACCCTGCTTCGCGCAGTTGTCGAGCGCGAGCGCCATCGGATCGTCGCCGCCTTCGGCCCACGACCACGCGCCTTCATCCGACACCGCGAACGCACGGCTCGGATGCTGGTTCAGGAAGCGGCGATAGCCTTCGCGGCCGGCCTCGTCGACGAACGGCACCGCGTCGACCGCATCGATCGACGCGAAGCCCGATGCCTTCGGCTCGCGCGGGTTCGCGACCGCATAGCGCACCGCGGTCGGCAGGTTCAGATCGGCGAGGAACGCATGGACGGCCGGCCACCAGACGGGCACGCCGTCGCGATCGACGATCAGCCGGTGCGCGTCATCCTTGTAGCGGCCGAAGTCGACGAACTGCACGTGCGTGCCATGCGACGCATATGCGTCGTGCATCTGCGCGACGAGCGCCGGCGTCCACACCGAATCGTTGTCGCCGTAGAGCCACAGCGACGGCACCGCGCTGTGCGCGCCGTACTGACCGAACGCGTCGACGAGATTGCGCTGCCAGCCATCGCAGAGGTCCTGGCGCAGCCCGCCGGAGAAATTGATGATGCCGCGCACGCCGGATGCCGCCTCGGTGCCGTACGCGATCGACGCGAGCCCGCCGTGCGACGTGCCGGCGACGACGATGTGCGACGCGTCGATATACGGCTGGTGCGCCATGTAGCGGACCGTCGCACCGACGTCGGCCGCCTGCGAGAGACCGTTTTTCTCGACGTTGCAGCCTTCCTGCTGGTAGGTGCCGCCGGAGCCGGCGAAACCCTGACGGTTCGGCGCGATCACCGCATAGCCGCGGCGCACGAATTCGCGCGCGAACGCGAGCGGGCGGCTGCGCGGCTGCTGGTGGAGATCGCCGGGATTCTTGCCGTGGTTGAACACGACGAGCGGGAACGGGCCGGGGCCGTCCGGCTTGAACAGCGTGGCCTCGAGCGTCACCGTGCCCGACGCGTCGGCGGGAATGCGGATGACCTGCTCGTTCAGGTTCGCGGCGACCTGCGGCAGGCCCGACCCGCTGTAGTCGAAGCGATCGGCGCGGGCGAGCGGCCCGCCCGGGGTACCGGCGTTCGGCAGCGTATCGGCCAGAGCGGCCGACAGCGTACAAGCCGCCATCCATCCCACCAATACCTTGCTGAACGTCATTCGTAAGCCCTGCCATGCAACTGACCAAACTGAGGCTCATCGTAGCCTGACAATTTTGGGTTGTGCAATGCGGGAATTACCCGGCGTATGACACAGCAACTATTTGTCAGCGCTCGCTTACATCGCCGTCAACATAGCGCCAGAAGCCGTGCTCGTCGCGCTCGAAACGGCTCGTTTCGTGGAGCCGGTACGCGCGCCCGCCAACCTTGTAGCGGGCCACGAATTCGACCTCCGCGTGGCGTTCGTCGCGCGGCGTGTGGCGTTTCACCGCGAGGCCGAGCCAGCGCGGCGCATCGGGCGCCGTGGGGTCGGCATCCAGATCGGCCGGGCAGGTGCGCGCGTCCCACGTCGCGCGCAGGTAGTCGATCGCGCCGAGCACGTACGCGCTGTACCGCGAACGCATCAACTCGAGCGCGGTCGGCGCGATCTCGCCGCCGTCGATGAAACGGCCGCAGCACGCGGCATAGCGGGGCGCCGGCGCGCGGCCGGCGGGAGCGGGCGACGCGCCGCCGCACGGGCACGCGTCAGGTCGGGTAGGAATCATGCGCAACGTGAATTAACGACGGATTGTTGTTACCAGGTCAGCTCGATGCCGTCGTACTGGAAGAAGCGGCCGTTCGCGAGCGCGACGTCCGCGCCGGCTTCGGCGATCACGCGGCGCATGCCGGTGACGCTCGTTTCCGGATCTATCGCCGCCTGCGCGCCGCCCATGTCGGTGCGCACCCAGCCCGGATGCAGCGAGATGCAGGCGGCGTGCCGGGTCTGCAGCGACGCGATGCGCAGCACGTCGTTCAGCGCGGCCTTGCTCGCGCGATAGAGCCAGCCGGTCGTGCCGGTCGCCTCGCCGATGCTGCCCATCCGGCTCGACACGACCGCGAGCACGCCGCGCGCATCTTCGACGAGCGGCAGCAGGATCGGCAGCAGCTGCATCGGCCCGCGCACGTTGGTGTGCATCACCGCGTCGAACTCCTCGGCGCTGATCGTTTCGACCCCTTCGGTGCGCGGCCCGTAGACACCCGACACGACGACGGCCGCGTCGAGCCGCTCGCCGTCGAGCTTCCAGCCGAGCGCGGCGATCTGCTCGGGCTGCGCGATGTCGAGCGCATGCGCGTGCGCGCCGAGGTCGCGCAGCGCCGCGAGCGACGCGTCGTCGCGTGCGGTGGCGATCACGTTCCAGCCGTCGCGCCGGTATTGCCGGACAAACTCGCGGCCGAGGCCGCGCGACGCGCCGACGATCAATACGGTTTTCATGCTCGCCACTCCTTCGTAGTCCGTGGGGTCAGGGTGTCAGATCAGCTCGATGCCCATCGCGGTTGCCTCGCCGCCGCCGATGCACAGGCTCGCGACGCCACGCCGGCCGCCGCGCGCGCGCAGCGCGCCGATCAGCGTGACGACGATGCGTGCGCCGGACGCGCCGATCGGATGGCCGAGTGCGCACGCGCCGCCGTTCACGTTCACCTTGTCGTGCGGCAGGTCGAATTCGGTCATCGCCGCCATCGTGACGACCGCGAACGCCTCGTTGATCTCGAACAGGTCGACGTCGGCCGCGCGCCAGCCGTTCTTGCCGAACAGGCAGCGGATCGCGCCGATCGGCGCGGTCGTGAACTTTGCGGGCGCCTGCGCGAACGTCGCATGGCCGACGACGCGCGCGAGCGGCCTGATGCCGAGCCGCGCGGCAGTGGATGCGCGCATCATCACGAGCGCGGCCGCGCCGTCGGAGATCGACGACGCATTCGCGGCGGTCACGGTGCCGGTCTTGCCGAATGCGGGCTTCAGCGCCGGGATCTTCGACGGATCGGCCCGGAACGGCTGTTCGTCGCGCGCGACGACCGTGTCGCCCCCCGTGTCGCCCCTTTTGCCGGCAACCGTCACCGGCGCGATTTCCCAGCGGAACGCGCCATCCTCGTTCGCGCGTTTCGCGCGCGCGAGCGACTCGATCGCGAACGCGTCCTGCGCTTCGCGCGTGAACCCGTATTCGCCCGCGCATTCCTCGGCGAACGTGCCCATCAGCCGGCCCTTGTCGTACGCGTCTTCGAGGCCGTCGAGGAACATGTGGTCGAGCACCTGGCCGTGGCCCATGCGCAGCCCCGCGCGCGCTTTCGGCAGCAGGTAGGGCGCGTTCGTCATGCTTTCCATCCCGCCCGCGACGATCACGTCGGCCGAGCCGGCGACGAGCATGTCGTGCGCGAACATCGCCGCGCGCATCCCGGAGCCGCACATCTTGTTGACCGTCGTGCAGCCGGTCGCGAGCGGCAGGCCCGCGCCGAGCGCCGCCTGGCGCGCGGGCGCCTGGCCCTGGCCGGCGGGCAGCACGCAGCCCATCACCACTTCGTCGGCCTGCTCCGGCCCGAGGCCGGCACGCGCGAGCGCCGCGCCGATCGCGACACTGCCGAGCTGCGGTGCCGCGAGCGACGCGAAGTCGCCCTGGAACCCGCCGATCGGCGTGCGCGCCGCCGCCGCGATGACGATCGGATCGTCGTGATCAACAGCTGTCATGGTGTGTCTCCTGTAGCGCGTTGGCGCTTGCTCGAGCCCCATGCATTGCGCTCGACCGGCGTCGGCGCATCAGCGCTTACTCTGGCCCTGCACAGGGCTTCAGCGTATCCGCGACGGACTGCGCGACTTCGGTGAGCTTCGCCGCATCCGCCGCGACCATGTCGTTGCCGCGTGCGTGGTCGCCGCGCGCGCTCAGCGCGGCCACCGCGCGCCGGTAGGTGTCGTCGAGCGCATCGGCGTTCGACACGGCCATTCCGAGATCGCGCATGCGGCCGTCGTGCACGCCGTACACGAGCGCGTGCACGGTGAGCTGCTGGCCGCGTGCCCACGCGTCGTTGACGATCGTCGTGCGGCACACGTTGACGACCTGCTCGATCGCGTTCAGCTCGATCAGGCGGCGATAGCGCGCTTCGCCGACCGGCCATTCGTCGAGTAGCGCCGCGTGTCGCGCGCGCACGTCCTGCACGTGGTGCAGCCAGTTGTCCGCAAGCCCGACGCGGCGGTTGTGCAGCGCTGCGTTCACGCCCGAGCAGCCGTAGTGGCCAACCACCATGATGTGCTTCACGCGCAGCAGGTCGACCGCGAACTGGATCACCGACAGGCAGTTGAGGTCGGTGTGCACGACGACGTTCGCGATATTACGGTGCACGAACACTTCGCCCGGCGGCAGGCCGATAATCTGGTTCGCCGGCACGCGCGAATCCGAGCAGCCGATCCACAGGTATTCCGGCGCCTGCTGGTCGGCGAGACGCGAGAAGTACTGCGGATCGTCGCCGAGCTTGCGCTTGACCCAGGCGTCGTTGTTGTCGAACAGGTGTGAGAGCGGATGGTCGTTGGTGTTCATCGGTGTGGCATTCCGTGTGCGGAAATCGGGTCGGTTCGTGGCGCGGGTTCAGGCGGCGCGCTGCGCGCCGCCTTCGTCGTCGTCCGTCGTGTCGAAGTGTGCGGGATAGCGTACGCAGAAGCGCAGCGACGCGTCGTACGGATAGAAGTCGGGCAGCTCGCCCTGCAGCAGCTTGTCCTTGCTCGCCTGCCACAGCGCAGGCTCGAAGAAATCCGCGTGATGCTTCAAGAATACGTCGCGCACGCGCGGATCGCCGAGCAGGAACGGCCCGTAGGTTTCGGGGAAGATGTCGTGCGGGCCGACCGAATACCACGGCTCGCCGGACAGTTCGTCCTCTTCGTGGCGGGGCGGCGGCACGTGGCGCACGTTGCAGTCGGTCAGGTACTCGATCTCGTCGTAGTCGTAGAACACGACGCGGCCATGACGCGTGACGCCGAAGTTCTTGTACAGCATGTCGCCGGGGAAGATGTTCGCCTTCATCAGCTCTTTCACCGCGTTGCCGTACTCTTTCACGCCGTGCTCGATCTCCGCGTCGCTGCCGTTCTGCAGGTACAGGTTGAGCGGCGTCATCCGGCGCTCGATGTACAGGTGCTTGATCACGAGGCTGTCGTCCTCGTATTCGAGCAGCGACGGCACCTCCCGCTCCAGCTCGCGCACGAGCGCGTGATCGAGCCGCGCGAGCGGCAGCGCGACGCTCGAATACTCGAGCGTGTCGGCCATCCGCCCGAGGCGGTCGTGGCGCTTCACGAGCTGGTACTTTTCCATGATCTGCTCGCGCGTCGTCTCCTTCGGCGGCGGGAAATGGTCGCGGATGACTTTGAATACGTACGGAAACGACGGCAGCGTGAACACGAGCATCACGAGGCCCTTGATCCCCGGGGCGATGATGAAGCGGTCGCTCGAATGCGACAGGTGATGCAGCAGGTCGCGGTAGAACAGGTTCTTGCCCTGCTTCTGCAGGCCGACCGACGTGTAGATTTCCGCCTTCGGCTTGCCCGGCATGATCGTGCACAGGAAGTCGACGTACGCGGACGGCACGTTCATGTCGACGAGGAAGTACGAATGCGTGAAGCTGAACACGATCTCGAGATCGCGGCGGCGCAGCAGCACCGTATCGAGCGCGAGCAGGCCCGGGCGTACGTGGCGGATCGGCAGCGCGAACGGCAGCACGCGGTCCGCGTTGATGATGCGGCCGACGATGTACGCGGTCTTGTTGCGGAAGAACAGCGACGACAGCACGTGGATCTGGAAATTCGTCGCTTCGTCGAAGCGGCCGAATTGGTCGTGGATCGCATGCATCACGCACGTGATGTCGCGCACGAGATCCTCGAACGGCGGCTCGAGCTGGAAGTTCGTGACGATCCGCTCGAGCGTGACCGCGAGCCCGTCGGTGGCGGGATAGTACGCGCGATACGTCGGCTTGGCCGCCGGCTCGTCGTTCTCGAGATACTCGGTCGAGATCGCCGGGCGCACGAAGATGAAATCGTTGCTGAAGTACGAGCGGTGCAGGATCTTGCAGCACACCGAGTTGAAGAACGTCTCCGCGCATTCGGGCTGGCGGTGCGACGTCAGGAGACCGATGTAGTGCAGCTTGATCTGCTGCCACACCTCGTCGTCGATGTTCTCCGCGTCGTATTCGTCTTCCAGCATCTCGACGCATTCCTGCACGCGATCGTCGTACGATGTGATCCGTTCGCGCGCGAGCCGCTGCAGTCCGTGCCAGTCGGCGTGCTCGAACAGCGTCTTCGCGTCGATCGCCGCTTCGCGGAAGATCCGGTAGTGGCGATCGAAGTTCTCGAGCATGGACTGCGCGACATCGAAGCCGATCTGCGACGACAGCAGTTTGGGGAAGTGATTCATTGCGTGCAGGCTCGCTCAAAAGGGCTGGAACCAGTCGCCATTCTAGCGCCCAAGTCGGCGCTTACAGCGCATCCGCCGCTACGGCGCAGTCGATTGCCAGACGGCACGATGCGCGTCGTTGCATACCGTTCGGTGTATCTTCGCGTAAAGATGCGGGTACGGAACCGATTCTGACGCGAACTTTATTTGCCGCGCAAGCGGCGCGGATCACGGGCTGCGCGATTGAGCGATAGAATCGTCCGAACGCCCGCGTCGGCCCGCCGCCCGGCCGTGCACCGGCTCCGCACGAATAAACACGAGACACCCCACCGATGAACGCACTGGAACACCAACTCGACTACCCCTTCGCCGATACGCTGCCCGCCGCGGGCGACACGTTCGAGGTCGCGCCCGGCGTGCGCTGGCTACGCATGCCGCTGCCGTTCTCGCTCGACCACATCAACCTCTGGTTGCTGCGCGACGAGATCGACGGGCAGGCGGGCTGGACGATCGTCGACTGCGGGATCGCATCGGACGCGATCCGTGAGCACTGGGAACGGATCTTCGACACGCACCTCGACGGCCTGCCGGTGCTGCGCGTGATCGTCACGCACTGCCATCCCGATCACTTCGGGCTTGCGAACTGGCTGTGCGAGGGCGGCGACAAGTCGCGCTGGAATGCGCGGCTGTGGATGACGCTCGGCGAATACATGTTCGGCTGCCTGATGGCCGCGGGGAACGGCTCGAACGCCGGCGGCGCCGCCGCGGCCGATCACTTTGCGCGCCACGGCCTTGCCGATCCCGCGTCGCTCGACAAGCTGCGCAACCGTCGCAGCTACTACTCGGATCTCGTGCCGGCCGTGCCGCCGCGCTATCGCCGCCTGCGCGAAGGCGACGCGGTGACGATCGGCGCGCGCACGTGGCGCGTCGTTACCGGTTACGGCCATTCGCCTGAACATTGCGCGCTTCACAGCGAAGCCGATGACGTGCTGATCTCCGGCGACATGGTGCTGCCGCGCATCTCGACGAACGTGTCGGTGTTCGATCTCGAGCCGGAGGCGAACCCGCTCGCGCTGTACCTGCAGTCGCTCGGCCGCTACGAGACGATGGCTGCCGACACGCTCGTGCTGCCGTCGCACGGCAAGCCGTTCCGTGGCGTGCACACGCGCATCGCGCAACTGCGTGCGCACCACGACGCGCGCCTCGACGAAGTGCGCGTCGCGTGCGCGGAAAAGCCGATGAGCGCGGCCGACATCGTGCCGATCATGTTCCGCCGCCGCGAGCTCGACATCCACCAGATGACGTTCGCGCTCGGCGAGGCGATCGCGCACCTGAACCTGCTGTGGCTCGCGGGGGAGCTCGTGCGCGAGCAGGGCGAGGACGGCGTGCTGCGGTTCAGTCTCGCGCGCTGACTGCGCTCCATCATCCTCACGCGACGGGCTCGTAGCGCCACCCGTCGCGATGCCACTGCATCGTGTGCGTCGGTTCGAGTGCCGCGAGAAACGCGGTGTCGTGCGACGCGACCACGAGGGCGCCAGGAAAGCCGACGAGCGCCGCTTCCACCGCCCGCACCGACTCGAGATCGAGGTGATTGGTCGGCTCGTCGAGCACGAGCAGGCCGGCATCCGACAGCAGCGCGCCGATCAGCGCGCCGATCAGCGCGCCGATCAGCGCGACGCGTGCAAGCTGGCCGCCGCTCAGCGCATGCACGGGCGTTGCGGGCTGCACGTCGAGCGCGGCGATTTCCGCGACGGTCCGCATGTTGGCGGGCGCGTCATCGTCGTCGTTCCGCTGCACGACGTAGACGACCGGCGTGTGCCGGTCGATCGTCCCCGAAAGGGGTGCGCGGCGCCCCGCGATCAGTTGCGCGAGCACGCTTTTGCCGACGCCGTTGCGGCCGACGATACCCGTCGGCGTGCGGTCGATCGCAAGGTCGAGCGAAGCGAACAGCGTGAAGCCGTCGTCGAAGCGGAAGGAAACGTGATGAAGCGCGACGAGCGCGCCGGTGGGCGTGGCTGCAGCCATAAGCACCTCCGAAAATGCGTGAAAAACTTCGCGCGGCGTGCGTGACGCGGCGGCGAAAACATTTTGGGAAGGCTTAGTTGTTCACTTTGGCTGGAGTCCGGCGAGAGAAAAGATGGGCGGAGCGTAGCAAGTGCGGCGCGCGGTGTGCAAGCGACGGGTCGTCACACCCGTCGCTTGCACACCGCGGCCGGGCGTGCGTTACTGCACCGACACCGTCGCGAAATTCTGGCGTCCGAACGGACTCACGCGATAGCCGCTGACGTTCGCGCGCGTGAGCGCGGCCGCCGTTGGATAGCCGAGCGGAATCCACAGCGCCTGGTCGTGGATGAGCTTCTGCGCGGATTCGTACAACTTCGTGCGCTTGCCCTGATCGGCCGTTTCCTTGCCGTCGGCGATCAGCTTGTCGAGCTGCGAGTCGCAGTAGCGCGCGAAGTTGATGCCGGACTTCACCGCGTTGCAGCTGAACTGCGGCGTCAGGTAGTTGTCGGGATCGCCGTTGTCGCCGGCCCAGCCCATGAACAGGATGTCATGCTGGCCGAGCTTCGCCTGCTTGATCAGCTCGCCCCATTCGATCACCTTCAGGTCGGCCTTCACGCCGATCTTTGCGAGATCGGCCTGCAGCAGCTCCGCGCCGGCCTTCGGGTTCGGGTTCAGCACGCTGCCCGTCGGGCGCACCCAGATCGTCGTCGAGAAGCCGTTCGGGAAGCCCGCCGCGGCAAGCAGCTGCTTCGCCTTCGCCGGATCGTACGCATACGGTGCGACGTCCTTCGCGTAGCTCCACGTGTTCGGCGGATACGGGTTGTTCGCGGGCGTCGCGGTGTTGTCGAACACGACCTTCAGGTAGCTCGTGCGGTCGAACGCGAGATTCAGCGCCTGGCGCACCTTGTCGTTGTCGAGCGGCTTCTTCTGCGTGTTCAGCGCGACGAACGCGGTCATGAACGCGGGCGTCTGCACGACCTTCAGCGCGCTCTCGCCCTTCGCGGCGAGCACGTCCTGCGGCTTCGGCGACAGCGCGATCTGGCATTCGCCGGCTTTCACCTTCTGCAAGCGCACCGACGGGTCGGGCGTGATCGCGTAGATCAGCCGGTCGACCTTCGGCTTCGCGCCCCAGTAGGCCGGGTTCGCGTCGTAGCGGATCAGCGCGTCCTTCGTGTAGCTCTTCAGCATGAACGGGCCGGTGCCGACCGGCTTCGCGTTCAGGTCTGCCTGCTTGCCGGCCTTCAGCAGCTGGTCCGCATATTCGGCCGAGTAGATCGACGCGAAGCCCATCGTCAGGATCGGCACGAACGTCGCGTTCGGCTCGTTCAGCACGAACTTCACGGTGTCGTCGTCGACCTTCGTGACCGATTTCACGAGCTTGATCAGGCCCATCGACTGCGCATGCGGAAAGCCGCTCGCGCCGGCGACCTTGTGCCACGGATTCGCGTCGTCGAGCATCCGTTCGAACGTGAACACGACGTCGTCGGCGTTCAGCGCTCGCGACGGCTTGAAATAGTCAGTGGTCTGGAACGCGACGTTCGGGCGCAGGTGGAACGTATAGGTGAGGCCGTCGGCGCTCGCGTCCCATTTGTCCGCGAGCGCGGGCACGACTTTCTTCGTGGCTTCGTCGTACGACACCAGCGTGTTGAAGATCACGTCGGCCGACGCGTTGGTCGTGACGAGCGAGTTGTACTGCACGACGTCGAAACCGTCCGGGCTCGATTCCGTGCAGACGGTGAGCGGCTTGGCGGCGACGAGGACGGGGGCCGCGGCCAGTGCGACCGCGGCGAACAGCTTGAAGTGCATAGGATCTCCGACGTGGCTTGTGCTTTTTGCTTGATGACGGGAGGCGGATGCGCGGCCGGGAATTCGGTCCGGTCCGCGGTCCGGTCCGGCGCAGCTGACGAATAGCATACCGTCAAAGCGCGCGCCGCGTGGAAAAAGGCACCGGAACGCTGCGCGTTGAGTGGAAAACGGCTGCGATGACGACGGAACGGGCGTTTGAGCGTGGGGAAACGGGCGGGTCGAGCCGGGGGCTCGAGCGGAATGCCGGAAGCGGGGGCGGGTGAGGCGCAAGCGCGCCGCAACGACGAAGCAGCGCCGTCCGGCCGCGCGCACGCACGCGCCCGGACCGGCGGCCGCTCAGTGCGCGCTCGCCTTCGGCTTGCGCGGTGCCTTTTCGAACAGGCGGTCGTAGAGCCAGCGCGGCATCACGTGCAGCACTTTCGCGACGACGCCCATCTGCCACGGAATCACGCGGAACGCGCGCTGCCGCGCGATTGCCCGGGCCGCGCGCGCGGCGAAGCGGTCGGCGTCCATCAGGAACGGCATCCGGTACGGATTGTGCGCGGTCATCGGCGTGCGGATATAGCCGGGCGCGATCGTCACGACGCCGACCCCGGCGGGACGCAGCTCGACGCGCAGCGACTCGAGATACTTGATCGCAGCCGACTTCGACGCGCTGTACGCGCCGGAGCCCGGCAGGCCGCGTACGCCGGCGACGCTCGCGACGCCGACGAGCGTGCCGCGCCGCGCGGCCGTCATCGGGCCGACGAACGGCTCGAACGTCGCGACCATCCCGAAGTAGTTGACGTCCATCACGTTGCGGAACGTCGCGAGGTCGCCCTGGCCCGTCACCGCGCCCTGGCTGATGCCCGCGTTCGCGATGACGACGTCCGGGCAGCCGTGCGCGGCGATGAACGCCGCGGCGGCGCCCGCGAGCGCGTCGGGGTCGCGCACGTCGGCCGAGTAGACCGTGATGGACAGCGCGGGGAAGCGTCGCGCGAACGCGTCGAGTGCATCGGTGCGCCGCGCGACGAGGGCGAGCGTTGCGCCCTGGCGCGCGTATTCCTCGGCCAGCGCGAGGCCGAGGCCGCTCGACGCGCCGGTGATGAAGACCTTCAGCGGCGGCGTCGTGGCGGACCTGGCGGAGATCAAAGCTTCTTGTCCTGCACCTGCTTCACGAGATAGTCGAGGACCTGCGCGGTACCCGGAATGCTGTTCGTGTAGGCCGGACCGGTCTTGTACTTGCCCTGGACGACGATCGTCGGCACGCCGTCGATGTTGTAGTCCTTCAGCAGCTTGGCCGACTGATTCACCTGGCCCTGCACGCTGAACGAGTTGTACGCATCCGTGAACTGCTTCTTGTCGACGCCCTGCGTTGCGAGGAAGTCGGCCTGCGCCTGCGGCGTCAGCAGGTAGTTCTTCTGCTTGTGGATCGCGTTGAAGATCGCCGGCGTGACTTTCTCCGAGATGCCGAGCGCGGACACCGCGTAGAACAGCTTCGAGTGCGGGACGAAATCGTCACGGAATGCAACCGGGATGCGCTTGAAGTCGATCTTGTCGCCTTGCTTCTTCACCCACGCCTCGACGGTCGGCTCGAACTCGTAGCAGTGCGGGCAGCCGTACCAGAAAAATTCGATCACTTCGACCTTGCCGGCCGGCGCGGACACCGGCTGCGGCGCCTTCATCACCTCGTAGTCCTTGCCGGCCACCGGTGCGGCCGGGGCCGCGTGGACGAAGCCGGCCACGAGGCCCAGGGACAGGAGAAGCGTGCTGAGCAGTTTTTTCATGTTGTGAACGTCGGATCAGTTGCTTGAGTAGCGAAACGTAACGGGATCAGCGTAGGCGCGGCCGGTTTCACTGCTTCGTGAAGCGGATCACTGCCGTGTCGACACCTGCATCGGACAAACGCTGGCGCGCCGAGTTCATATCCTCGAATTTCGAGAACGGGCCCACGCGCACGCGGAAGTAGGTGACGCCGCTGACGTCGCGCTTCGACACCTTCGACTCGAATCCCTGGAAGCCGAGGCGCGCGCGCTGCTGCTCGGCGTCGCTTTCCGTTTTGTACGCGCCGACCTGCAGGAAGTAGCCGGTGTTCGCGTCGTTCGCGGTCGGCGGCTTCGCGGCGTTGCCGGGCGCATTGCTTGCGACCGTCGTCGACGACGTGGCCTTCGACGCATTCGCCTGCTCCTGTTGCGCCTTCTGCGCCTGTTGCTGCTGCGCCATCTTTTGCGCGGCAAGGCGCGCGAGGTCGTCTTCGCCCGCCGTCGCCTGCGGCTGCTTCTTCGGCGGCGTGTTGTCGGCCGGCTTCGGCGCGACGGCGACGCCGTTGCTCGACGACCCGCGCGATGCGTTCGACCCGTTAGAAGCGCTCGACCCATTCGAGGCGTTCGACCCATGCGAAGCGCTCGACCCGTTCGAAGCGCTCGATCCGTTCGACGCACTCGATCCATTCGAAGCGCTCGATCCATTCGAGGTGCTCGACCCGTTCGACCCATTCGACGCGCTCGGGGCGTTGCCGTTGGCCGACGGTGGCACTTCGACGATCTGCGGCTCGGGCAGCAGGCCCGGCTGCGTCTGGTTGCCGGCCTGGCCGGGCGCGGTATTGGGCGGCGTCGGCTGCGCGGCCTGCGGCGGCACCGGCTGGCCGGGCGTCTTGCCCTGCAGCGCGCGGTTCGGATCGAATTGCTGCGGCTGGCTCGCGGCGTTGTCGGCCGGCGGCGGCGCCACCTTCGACACGAACGGCGACGGCGAACGCGTGATGTAGAGCGCCACCACCACGGCGATCGCGAGGCCGACGATCAGGCCCAGCACGATGCCCAGAAATGTTCCTCCGGCTTGTTTCGATTGCTTCGACGTGCGGCGTGGTTGTGCCATTGCTTGAGTCACCTGCAAAAAGAATCGTGAAAAGGCCGCGGCGGGCATCCGACGGCGGGCGGCCGCGGCCTGTCGCTGCCCGTACGGGCCGCTTACATCTTGGCGGGTGCGGACACGCCGAGCATTGCCAGACCGTTCTCGAGCACCTGCCGGGTCGCGGCGAGAAGCGCGGCGCGCGCGGTGCGCGGCGCTTCGTCGTCGACCAGCACGCGCTCCGCATTGTAGAACGAGTGGAATTCGCCAGCGAGGTCGCGCAGGTAGAACGCGACCGCGTGCGGCGCCAGCTCGTTCGCGGCGTGCGTGAGCATGTCCGGATACTCGGCGAGCTTCTGCATCAGCGACGCGGCCTGCGTGCTCGTGAGCTGCGACAGGTCGGCGCCCGGCAGCTGCGCGGCGTCGCCGTTGTAGCGCGACTTCCATTCGTTGAGCACCGAGCAGATCCGCGCGTGCGCGTACTGGACGTAGTACACCGGGTTTTCGTCGTTCTGTTTCAGCGCGAGGTCGATGTCGAACACGAACTCGGTATCGGCCTTGCGGGAGATCAGGAAGAAGCGCACCGCATCGCGGCCGCGCGTGATCGTCGCCTCGTCGATCAGGTCGGGCGCCGCCTCCTGGCCCGGCACTGCGCCGCCCGACCATTCGATCAGGTCGCGCACCGTCACGTAGCTGCCCGCGCGCTTCGAGATCTTCACTTCCTGGCCGTCGCGCATCACGGTGACCATCTTGTGCAGCACGTAGTCGGGGTAGCCCTTCGGGATGCCGATGTGCAGCCCCTGCAGGCCCGCGCGCACGCGTGCGATCGTGCCGTGGTGGTCCGAGCCCTGGATGTTGATCACCTTCGTGAAGCCGCGCTCCCATTTCGTCACGTGGTACGCGACGTCCGGCACGAAGTACGTGTAGGTGCCGTCCGTCTTGCGCATCACGCGATCCTTGTCGTCGCCTTCGTCGGTCGTGCGCAGCCACAGCGCGCCGTCCTGCTCGTAGGTCATGCCGGCCTTGATCAGCGCGTCGACCGTCTTCTCGACGCGGCCTTCCGTGTACAGCGACGACTCGAGGTAGTACTGGTCGAACTTCACGCCGAACGCCTGCAGGTCCATGTCCTGCTCGTGGCGCAGGTACGCGACCGCGAACTTGCGGATCGCGTCGAGGTTCTCGACGTCGCCTTCGCCCTTGACCGGCTCGCCGTCCTTCGCGGCGACCGTCTCGCCGTTCAGGTAGTCGCGCGCGATGTCGGCGATGTATTCGCCGTTGTACGCGGCTTCCGGCCAGCCCGCGTCGCCCGGCTTCAGGCCGCGTGCGCGCGCCTGCGTCGAGATCGCGAGGTTGCCGATCTGCACGCCGGCGTCGTTGTAGTAGAACTCGCGGTGCACCGCGTAGCCCTGGCTCGCGATCACGTTCGCGAGCGCATCGCCGAGCGCAGCCTGGCGGCCGTGGCCGACGTGCAGCGGGCCGGTCGGGTTCGCCGACACGAATTCGAGCAGCACTTGCTTGCCATGTTCGCGATCCGACGTGCCGAACGCGCGGCCCTGCTCGAGCACCGCGGCGATCACGGCCTGCTTGGCTGCCGCCGTCAGGCGCAGGTTGATGAAGCCCGGGCCGGCGATCTCGGCGGCCTCGACGAGGCCTTGCGCGCCCGGCTGCGCGGTGAGCGCGGCGACGATCTTCTCGGCGAGCTGGCGCGGGTTCGCGCCGAGCGGCTTCGCGAGCTGCATCGCGACGTTGCACGCGACGTCGCCGTGCGCGGCGACCTTCGGGCGCTCCAGCGTGATCGCCGGCGCGACGAACGCGGAGTCGTCGCCCTTCAGGGCGTGGGCGACCTGCTTGACGCTATCCGCGAGCAGGGCTTCGAGGGTCTGTTTTTGAGCTGGCAGCATGCTGGTAGAAGGCTTCGTTGGTGGCGGCCGGGAATCTCGGCGCGCCGGCGCGCTTTTTAAGCGCGCGTTTCAGGGATCGCAGAATTTTAACAGGTGCTAATATGCCGCTCAGGCGGCCCGTGTCCGCGCGGCCGGACGCCGGTCTGCCGGCGTTCCCCAACCGCGCGCGGCGGGCACAACAAGATTAAAAGGGATTTGTCATGATTACGTTCAAGAGCAAGGCGGCACAGGATCTCGACGTGCTGAAGGATTTCGCCGTGTATGTGCTGGGTCTCGTCGGCAAGCAGCTGGGCGAGCGCGGCGTGATTACGCACGACGAGCTGGACCACGCGATTTCGAAGCTGGAAGATGCCGTCGCGCAGGCGAAGCAGGAGCGTGCCGAGCACGCGGGCCATTTCCACGAGGACGAGGTCGAGCACGCGCACCACGAAGTGCCGCCGAGCCTCGCACAGCGTGTCGCGCCGTTCCTCTCGATGCTGCGCGAGGCGAAGGCCGGCGAGGCCGACGTGCACTGGGGCTTCTGAGCTTTCGCGCCCCGCCGTCCGAAAGGAACGAAAGGCAATGAAAAGCCCGCTTTCGAGCGGGCTTTTTGATTTGTCTGACTAAAAGCGCAGGCGCGCCTTTCGGCGGCCGGCCGCCCGCCGGTGGGCGGGTCAGAGTTGCGGCGCGAGCGCGCGGCGCGCGTCGTCGAGCGACAGCGCCATGCGCTGCGCGTAGTCCTCGAGCTGATCCTGACCGATTTTCCCGACCGAGAAGTACGTGCTGTCCGGATGCGCGAGGTAGAAGCCCGACACGCTCGCGGCCGGCAACATCGCCAGCGAGTCGGTCACGCTCATGCCGATCTCGTCCGCGTGCAGCGCGTCGAACATGTCGCGCTTCACGAGGTGGTCGGGGCAGGCCGGATAGCCGGGCGCCGGCCGGATGCCCGCATATTTCTCAGCGATCAGCGCGTCGTTGTCGAGCGTCTCGCCGCTCGCATAGCCCCACAGCTCGCGGCGCACGCGCGCATGCATCGCTTCGGCGAGCGCTTCCGCGAAGCGGTCCGCGAGCGCCTTCAGCATGATCGCGCTGTAGTCGTCGTGGTCGGCTTCGAACTGCTTTTCCTTCACGTCGACGCCGAGGCCGGCCGTCACCGCGAACATCCCGATGTAGTCGGCGACGCCCGATTCCTTCGGCGCGATGAAGTCCGCGAGCGAGCGGTTCGGCCGCATCACGCCGTCGACCACCGGCCGCACGCTCTGCTGGCGCAGGTTGCGCCACGTGAGCAGCACTTCCGAGCGCGATTCGTCCGTGTAGATCTCGATATCGTCGTCGTTGACGGTGTTCGCCGGCAACAGCGCGATCACGCCGTTCGCGGTCAGCCAGCGGCCCTGGATCAGCCGTGCGAGCATCGACTTCGCGTCGGAGAACACGCGGCGCGCCGATTCGCCGACGATCTCGTCGTTCAGGATCGCCGGGTACGGGCCCGCGAGATCCCAGGTCTGGAAGAACGGGCCCCAGTCGATGTAGTTCGCGAGTTCGTTCAGGTCGTAGTTCTTGAACACGCGGCGGCCAATGAACTTCGGCTTGACCGGCTGGTAGTTCGCCCAGTCGACCTTGGTCTTGTTCGCGCGCGCGTCGGCGAGCGTCACCATCGGCTGCGCCTTGCGGTTCGCGTGCTGGTCGCGGATGCGGTCGTAGTCGGACTTCAGCTCGTCGAGATACTTCGTCGCGCCTTCGTCGGACAGCAGGCTCGCCGCGACCGACACCGAGCGCGACGCGTCCGGCACGTAGACCACCGGGCCTTCGTAGTTCGGCGCGATCTTCACGGCCGTGTGCACGCGCGACGTGGTCGCGCCGCCGATCAGCAGCGGAATCTTCTTCACGCGGAAGTAGTCGTCGCGCTGCATTTCCGACGCGACGTAGGCCATTTCCTCGAGGCTCGGCGTGATGAGGCCCGACAGGCCGATGATGTCCGCGCCCTCGACCTTCGCCTTCGCGAGGATCTCGTTGCACGGGACCATCACGCCCATGTTGACCACTTCGAAGTTGTTGCACTGGAGCACGACCGACACGATGTTCTTGCCGATGTCGTGCACGTCGCCCTTCACGGTCGCGATCACGATCTTGCCTTTCGCGCGCACGTCGCCGCCCGCTTCCGCGAGCAGGCGTTTTTCTTCCTCGATGAACGGGATCAGGTGCGCGACCGCCTGCTTCATCACGCGCGCCGATTTCACGACCTGCGGCAGGAACATCTTGCCCTGGCCGAACAGGTCGCCGACGATATTCATGCCGTCCATCAGCGGGCCTTCGATCACGTTGATCGGGCGGCCGCCCGCCGCGGCGATCTTCGCGCGCACCTCTTCCGTATCCTCGACGATGAAATTCGTGATGCCGTGCACGAGCGCGTGCGAGAGCCGCTTCTCGACCGGCTGGTTGCGCCACTCGAGGTTTTCTTCCTTCTTCGCGCCACCCGCCTTGAACTTGTCGGCGATTTCGAGGAGCCGGTCGGTCGAATCGTCGCGGCGGTTCAGGATCACGTCCTCGACGCGCTCGCGCAGCTCCGGGTCGAGCTCCGCATACACGCCGAGCTGGCCCGCGTTGACGATGCCCATGTCCATCCCCGCCTGGATCGCGTGGTACAGGAACACGGTGTGGATCGCCTCGCGCACGGGGTCGTTGCCGCGGAACGAGAACGACACGTTCGACACGCCGCCGCTCACCTTCGCGTACGGCAGGTTCTGCTTGATCCAGCGGGTCGCCTCGATGAAGTCGACCGCGTAGTTGTTGTGCTCCTCGATGCCGGTCGCGACCGCGAAGATGTTCGGGTCGAAGATGATGTCTTCCGGCGGGAAGCCGACTTCGTTGACGAGGAAGTCGTACGAGCGCTTGCAGATCTCGGTCTTGCGCGCGTAGGTGTCGGCCTGGCCGGTCTCGTCGAACGCCATCACGACGGCGGCCGCGCCGTAGCGGCGGATCAGGGTCGCGTGGTGGCGGAACGCGTCCTCGCCTTCCTTCAGCGAGATCGAGTTGACGATCGCCTTGCCCTGCACGCACTTCAGGCCCGCCTCGATCACATCCCACTTCGACGAGTCGATCATGATCGGCACACGCGCGATGTCCGGCTCGGACGCGATCAGGTTCAGGAAGCGCACCATCGCCGCCTGCGAGTCGAGCATCGCCTCGTCCATGTTGATGTCGATCACCTGCGCACCGTTCTCGACCTGCTGGCGTGCGACCGCGAGCGCTTCGTCGAACTGGCCGTTGAGGATCATCCGCGCGAACGCCTTCGAGCCGGTGACGTTGGTGCGTTCGCCGACGTTGATGAAGAGCGTCCCGGACGTGACGTTGAACGGCTCGAGGCCGGCAAGGCGCATCATGTGATCGGTCATGGCGGTGTGGTGCGTTGCGTGTTGGGTGGGGCGGGCGTGCTCGTGCGTGGTGCGCAGGTCGGGCGTCAGGCGGCGTCGCCGTACTGGCTCGGCCAGCGGCGCGGCTTCACTTCGGCGAGCGCCTTCGCGATTTCGGCGATGTGCTCGGGCGTCGTGCCGCAGCAGCCGCCCGCGAGGTTCACGAGCCCGGCCTGCGCGAATTCCTTCAGCAGGCCCGACGTGACGTCCGGCGTCTCGTCGAAGCCGGTGTCGCTCATCGGGTTCGGCAGGCCCGCGTTCGGGTAGCACGACACATAGGTGTCGCACAGCTTCGCGAGCTCGGCGATGTACGGGCGCATCAGCGCCGCGCCGAGCGCGCAGTTCAGGCCGAACGTGAGCGGCTTCGCGTGGCGCAGCGAATTCCAGAACGCCTCGACCGTCTGGCCCGACAGGATGCGCCCCGACGCGTCGGTGACGGTGCCCGAGATCATGATCGGCAGGCGCTCGCCGGTGTCTTCGAACAGCTGGTCGAGCGCGAACAGTGCGGCCTTCGCGTTCAGCGTGTCGAAGATCGTCTCGACGAGAAACAGATCGACGCCGCCGTCGAGCAGCGCCTTCGCCTGCACGTAGTACGCGTCGCGCAGCTCGTCGAACGTGACGTTGCGCGCGCCCGGATCGTTGACGTCCGGCGAGATGCTCGCCGTCTTCGGCGTCGGCCCGATCGCGCCCGCGACGAAGCGCGGCTTGTCCGGCGTCGCGTATTTCGCAGCCGATTCGCGTGCGAGCTTCGCCGATTCGACGTTCATCTCGACGACGAGGTCTTCCATCCCGTAGTCGGCCTGCGCGACCGTCGTCGCGCCGAACGTGTTGGTCTCGACGATGTCCGCGCCGGCCGCGAAGTACTGGTCGTGGATCTCGCGGATGATCTGCGGCTGCGTGATCGACAGCAGCTCGTTGTTGCCCTTCACGTCGCGCGCGAAATCCTTGAAGCGCTCGCCGCGATACGCGGCCTCGTCGAGCTTGTAGCGCTGGATCATCGTGCCCATCGCGCCGTCGAGGATCAGGATGCGCTGTTGCAGCAGCGCAGGCAGCTGGGCGCCGCGCGTGTACGAAGCGGTGAGCGCGGCGGACGGAGCGGCGGGAACGGCGGATGAAGTCGCAGACATGGCGGATGACCGGCGAAGCAGGAAAACCGCCATTGTAGCCGGTGCGGCCCCGCACCGCCCGGCCTGGCGCGGCGTGCGGCCGGGGCTGCGGTGCGCGTCGGCGGGCCAAATGAAAACCCCCGCGCGGCGGACCGGGCGGGGGCGGGATCGGAGTGCTCGGCGGCGCAGGTGAACCGCGCGCCGCGTGCGGTGAGCCCGGCCGCATCATGCGCCGGGCCCGGGTGCCGTCAATGCAGGACGACCGGCTGCGTCATCAGGCTGTCGAACTGTCCGAGGAATTCGTCGACTTCGTCGAGCGACGGTTCTTCATCGATCAGCTGTTTGACGTGTTCGCGAAACCGTGCAGCGAGTTCGCCGTCGATGAAGATCTCGCGCTGCGCGTTCTTGTCGACGATTTCGTAGCCACCCGAATTCATCGCATGGTGGCCGACCTGCGGCGGGAACTCGACGACGCAGTAATTGGGGCTGTTGTAGATCATTTGCATGGCGGCACTCCTCTTCGCAGTGGCATCTGGCCTTGTTGTCCCCATACGTGGGGCAGGCTGCGCCGGTTTCAAGGGGCTTGCGCTGCACACCCCGTTCCCGTTGCATGGGGTGTATCGGTTAGAAGCCGATATCTCCTAAACGTTTCCTATTGTGGGACGGTGTACCGAAATAGTTGTTAAAGAGTGTCATGCCTAATCTTACGGCACATGACTGTCGATCTTTAGTGGCGATCTTTGTGCGATCTTAGTGGTACGGCATCGGTCGAATTTGCCGATTCGCGCGTCGCCGCGCGAGCTGTCAGGATACCTCAGTCGAGGCGGCGCGCGCCGCCGACGGCGATGAAGCTGGCGTTGCAGGTGCGGGAGGAGTGGGAGCGGAGGCCGGTGCGGGCGATGCGGCCGGCGCAGGTGACGTGCTCGGCGCGGGTGACGTTTCCGGTGCGGCTGGAGCCGAAGCGCCGGCCGCCGGCGCCGGTGCGTGGCGGGTGCCGGGCGTCGCGTCTTCCGGCGCGGCGGGCATGTCGGGTGCCGCGAGCTGGCCGTGCCACAGCAGCTCGATCTGCGTGCCGTTCGGTTCGGTCTGCACGAGCCGCGCGGGCAGCCAGCCGAGCGACGGCGCGAGCCACATGTCGATGCGCCGCGTGTCGCCCTCGTGGCGCGGCAGGCGCATGAAGTGCCGCGTCGCGATGAAGCCCGCGGCGGTCTGCACCTGTTCGTCGCCGATCACCGCGATCGGCCAGGTCTCGCCGCTGTTGTTGTCGATGACGAAGAACTGCTGCGTGACGCCCGGCCTGTACTTGTCCGGGTTGCCGCGCAAGAGGCCCGCGAGCTGCATCAGCATGCTGAAGCGGTCCTGCGCGCCGTCGGGCAGCGGCACGTTGTTCGGCGTGCGCGTGAACACGACCTGCCGGATCTCGCGGTTGAAGATCGCGATGTCCTCGGGACGCTTGCCGCGCTGTTCGACGTAACGGTCGGGCGCAATGCCGAACGCGTCGATGCGGCCCTGGCTCCGGTAGCGGAACGGGCCGACGAACGGCACGGGCATCGTCACCGACAGTTCGTACGTCTGCCCGTCGGTGCGCCAGTGGATCGTGCCCGTCGAGTTCTGCATGCCGTTGTAGAACGTGTCGTATTGCAGGTCGCCGGATGGCGGCACCGCATATTTGACGCCGTTCGACGCGGGGCCTGCCGTCGCGGCGCCGCTCGCGCCGCCGGCGGAGGCCGCCGACGTGCCGGATGCGCCGGATGCGCCGGATGTGCCGGATGCACCGGATGTGCCCGATGCGGCACCGGGTGCGGACGCGGCCGGCGGTTCGCCTTCCGCGGCGGTCTGCGTCGACGTGAGGACCGGTTCCTGCTGCGCCGGGCGCGATTGCGCGACCGGCTTCGCGGGTGCCGCCGCGGTCGGCTTTGCGACGGGGGGGGCGACCGGCTTTGCGGCCGGCTTCGGCGAGGGCGGCGAGGGCGGCGCCGGTTGCCGCTCGATCGCCTGCGGTTTCAGCAGCTCGATCTGCACGGGCACCTCGGCGGGCGCGGGTAGCGTGAACGGTTCGCGATGACGCGTGAACCAGAACGCGGCGAGCACGTGCAGCACAAGCACCACGACGAGCGCGACGCCCGCGCGCAGCCAGCGGCGGGGCACTGCGTAGCGGGGGTGGGTGTCGGTGTGCGGCATCGGCTGGCGGCGAAGGGTTGGGGCGGTCGGCGCGCTTGCGGCGCGCAGCGTGCGTGCCGGGGCGCGGGTCTCGTCAGGATTCCGACCGTCGGATGCGCCGCGCGTTCGCGACGCGTGGTGCGCGGGTGCGCGGGTGCACGTCAGGCGTCGCGCGCGTCCGGACTATAGCCGAGTTCGTACGACAGTTTCTGCGCGCACTCGCGCAGCGCGGTGTCGATCTCGCCGCCCCATGCAATGTCGAACGTGCCTTCGTGGCCGAGCGCGAGGATCGCGAGCGCGAGTTCGCCGACCGCATCGAACACCGGCATGCAGAACGCATGGATCGTCGGCAGCAGCATTCCCTCGACGCGGGCGGCCTGGTGCGTGCGCACGTCCGCGAGCACCGCGTCGACCTCGGCGCGCGTGCGCGGCCCGCCGTGATGCGGCGAGCGGCGCGTATCGGCGAGCTCGCGCTCGATCATCGCGGCGGTCTTGCCGGGCGGCAGGTACGCGGCGAACAGCAGGCCCGTCGCGGAGCCGAGCAGCGGCATCACGTCGCCGAGCTTCAGCGACGCCTTCGCCGGATGGCTCGATTCCATCCAGTGCACGATTGTCGGTCCCTGGTTGCCCCACACCGCGATGCCGACCGTCTGGTCGAGCCGGTCGCGCAGTTCCGTGAGCGCGATCCGCGCGAGCTTCACGCCGTCGACGCGCGCGAGGCGCGCAAGGCCCATCTGCAGCGCGAAGCCGCCGAGCTCGTAGCGGCCCGACACGGGATCCTGCGACACGACGCCGAGCCGCGAGAAGCTGACGAGGTAGCGGTGCGCCTTCGCGGGGCTCATGCCCGCGCGCTGCGCGAGATCGCGCAGCATCATCGCGCGCGGCTCGCTCGTCAGCACGTCGAGCAGGCGAAAGCCGACCTCGATCGACTGGATGCCGGAGCGGACCTTCTCGCCGCCGTCGCCGGCAGCATCGTCGGCGGTGTCGGATTCGGCGAGATCGTCGTCTGGGAGCTGGCTGGCGGACATGGGGCAACGGCGCGCGGCGCGCGATCAGGAGGCAGGGTTCGATTTGGCCGCGGCGCACACGCTGGCGGCGCACCGCGCGGATTCACCATCGTAAAATAGATTCCTTCCATCGTCACTACAACGGCAGATTCCCCTTATGAAACTTGCTTCGCTGAAGGACGGCACGCGCGACGGCCAGCTGATCGTCGTGTCGCGCGACCTGCACACCGCGGTGATCGCCGACACGATCGCGCCGACGCTGCAGCGTGTCCTGGACGACTGGGCGTTCTACGCGCCGCAGCTGCGCGACCTGTATGACGCGCTGAATCATGGCCGCGCGCGCCACGCGTTCACGTTCGATCCGGCCAACTGCATGGCGCCGCTGCCGCGCGCGTTTCAGTGGGCGGACGGCTCCGCGTACGTGAACCACGTCGAGCTCGTGCGCCGCGCGCGCGGCGCGGAGATGCCGCCGGAATTCTGGACCGATCCGCTGATGTACCAGGGCGGCAGCGACGATTTTCTGGGGCCGCGCGACGACGTCGTGTGCCCGTCCGAGGAATGGGGCATCGACTTCGAGGCCGAAGTCGCGGTGATCACCGGCGACGTGCCGATGAGCGTGTCGCCCGACGACGCGCTGAAGGCCGTGCGGCTCGTCACGCTGGTGAACGACGTATCGTTGCGCAACCTGATCCCGGCCGAGCTCGCGAAGGGCTTCGGGTTCTTCCAGAGCAAGCCGGCGACCGCGTTCGCGCCGGTCGCGGTGACGCCGGACGAACTCGGCGAGCACTGGCGCGACGGCCGCGTGCACCGGTCGATGATCGTCCACTGGAACGGCAAGAAGGTCGGCCAGCCCGACGCGGGCACCGACATGGTGTTCCACTTCGGCCAGCTGGTCGCGCACGCGGCGAAGACGCGCAACCTGCGTGCCGGCTCGATCGTCGGCTCGGGCACGGTGTCGAACAAGGATGCGAAGCGCGGCTACTGCTGCATCGCCGAGAAGCGCTGCCTCGAGACGATCGAGCACGGCGCGCCGCAGACGCCGTTCATGCGCTATGGCGATAAGGTGAAGATCGAGATGTTCGACGACGCCGGCAAGTCGATCTTCGGCGCGATCGAGCAGTCGGTCGCGCCGCCCGACGGCGCCGCATGACGTAACGTGACGTCAAGCACCGCAACGCGCGCGGGCGCAACCCGGTTGCGGCCCGCGCGCCGGGTTTCGCCCGATGTTTGCCCGCGCGGGCTTGGCTACACTCGATCCATGGGTTTTCCGCAAGGAGCTTCGCATGTCCGATCTCGCCGTCTACAGCGGCTATGAAGCACTGAAGGTGCGGCGCCAGCCGCACGGCATCCTCGAAATCGTGATGAGCGGCGAAGGCGCGAACAAGAGCGGCCTCGCGACCGCGAACGAGCGCATGCACCGCGAACTGGCCGACATCTGGCGCGACGTCGATCGCGATCCCGACACGCGCGTCGTGGTGATCCGCGGCGAAGGCAAGGGTTTCTCGGCGGGCGGCGATCTCGGCCTCGTCGAGCAGATGGCGAACGATTTCGACGTGCGCGCGCGGGTCTGGCGCGAGGCGCGCGATCTCGTCTACAACGTGATCAACTGCAGCAAGCCGATCGTGTCCGCGATGCACGGGCCGGCCGTCGGCGCGGGCCTCGTCGCCGGGCTGCTCGCCGACATCTCGATCGCCGCGAAGAGCGCGCGCATCATCGACGGCCATACGCGGCTCGGCGTCGCGGCCGGCGACCACGCGGCGATCGTGTGGCCGCTGCTGTGCGGAATGGCGAAGGCGAAGTACTACCTGCTGCTGTGCGAGCCGGTGAGCGGCGAGGAGGCCGAGCGGATCGGCCTCGTGTCGCTCGCGGTCGACGACCACGACCTGCTGCCGAAGGCCTACGAGGTCGCGGAGCGTCTCGCGCACGGCTCGCAGACGGCGATCCGCTGGACCAAGTACGCGCTCAACAACTGGCTGCGTTCGGCCGGGCCGACGTTCGACGCGTCGCTCGCGCTCGAATTCATGGGCTTCGCGGGCCCCGACGTGCAGGAGGGCATCCGTTCGCTGCGCGAGCGCCGCCCGCCCGATTTCCCCGGCGGCGCGCCGTTCTGACGCGCGCTATGATCGATCCAGGGCGGTCGTGCGATATGGCCGCCACGCTCACCCAGTCAACCAGGATGCCCGCATGACCACCGATACCACCGGCTCCAATCCTTTCTCCGGCTTTGCCGGCTTCAAACCGGCCGACATGGTCGACCGGATGTGGGACATGATCCGGCTGTCGCCGTTCGGCGCGATGGCCTCGATTCCCGGCGCCACGCAAGGGCTGCCGCCGTCGCTGGCGAGCATGTCCGACATGATGGCGCCGCTCACGAGCGTCGAGGAACTCGACAAGCGCATCACCGACCTGCGTGCGGTCGAGCAGTGGCTGAAGCTGAACCTCGGGATGCTGCAGTCCGCAATCCAGGCGCTCGAGGTGCAGCGCGCGACGCTCGCGACGCTGCGCGCGTTCGGCGCGTTCGCGCAAAGCTCGATGTCGGCCGCCGAGGATGCGGCCGTCGCGGCGGCGAAGGCCGCGTCGGCGCCGCTCGCCGACGCACCGCGCGCGCCGCACGCGGGGCCCGCAGCCGCATCTGCGTCCGCAGACACCCCGCCCGGCGCGGATGCCGCCGAGCAGAACCCGACCTTCGATCCGACCGGATGGTGGAACCTGCTGCAGACGCAGTTCAACCAGCTCGCGAGCCTCGCGATGACGCAGCCGGGCGTGCAGCCCGCCGCCGCGCCGGGTGCGGCGCAGCCCGATCCCGCTGAACCGGCCGACCCGGCGGATCCGCCGGCAGCGCCGGCAGCGCCGGCAGCGCCGCGCAAGCCCGCCGCGAAGCGCGCGAAGCCGGCCGGCTCGGCCGCGGCGCGCGCGGCGGCCGCGTCGACGCCCGCGAGCCGTCCGCCGAAGCGCTCGACGTGACGGCGCGGCGATCCATGTAGCAGGTCGATCGATGCGGCTCGCGCTCGTACTGATGGGAGGCGGCGCGCGTGCCGCGTATCAGGTCGGCGTGCTGAAGGCGCTGGCCGAGATCGCGCTCGAGGCCGATCCGCAGCGGCGCACGCTGCCGTTCGCGGTCGTGTGCGGCTCGTCGGCCGGCGCGATCAACGCGACGTCGATCGCGAGCCACGCTGACGATTTCCCGCATGGCGTGAGTCGCCTGCTCGAATTCTGGGAGCACCTGCGTGCCGACTACGTGTACCGCACCGACTGGCTCGGCATCGCGGCCGCGGGCGGGCGCTGGCTCTCGACCGTGAGTTTCGGCTGGGCCGCGCGCCGCTCGCCGCGCGGGCTGCTCGACAACGCACCGCTCGCGCATCTGCTGCAGCGCGAGCTGAGCTTTCACCGGATCGAGCAGATGCTCGAGGCGCGCCTCCTGCACGCACTGTCGGTGACGGCGCTCAGCTATTCGAGCGGCCGGCATCTCACGTTCTACCAGGCGGCCGAACCGATCCAGGCGTGGCGGCGCGCGCAGCGCACCGCGCGGCTCGTCGACCTGTCCGCGTCGCATCTGCTCGCGTCGTCGGCGATTCCGTTCGTGTTTCCGGCCGTGCCGCTCGTGCTCGACGGCCAGATCGAATACTTCGGCGACGGCTCGATTCGCCAGATCGCGCCGCTGTCGCCGGCGATCCACTTCGGCTCGGACGCGATCGTCGTCGTCGGCGCGGCCGATCCGCGGCCCGAGATCCCCGCCGCAAACGGCGCGGGCCTCGTGCGCGGCTACCCGTCGCTCGCGCAGATCGGCCAGCAGGTGCTCGCGAGCGTGTTCCTCGACTCGATCGGCTCGGACATCGAGCGGATCGAGCACATCAACCGGATGATCACGCACCTGCCGCATCAGGTCGAAGTCGACAGCGGCTGGCGGCACGTCGACGTGCTCGCGATCGCGCCGTCCGAGCGCATCGAGCTGATCGCCGCGAAGCACCTGAAGCAGCTGCCGCTCTCCGTGCGCGGGCTGCTTGGCGCGGTCGGCGGCAGCCAGCCCGCGGGCGCGTCGTTCGCGAGCTACCTGCTGTTCGAGGCCTCGTTCGCGTGCGAGCTGATCGAGCTCGGCTACCGCGACGGCCGCGCGCAGCGCGACACGCTCGCCGGCTGGATCGCGCGTGCGGACGGCGCGAGCGCGTCGCCGGCCGACGGGCCGACGGCCGGGGAAATGCGGGTCTGACGTGTTCCGGTTGGGTTTCGGTTGCGTGTCGATTACGATTCGGTTTCGTGTCGGTTACGTGCGGGTTGCGTTTTCGCGACGTGTGGCCGCGACGCATCGCCGCACGGCGGCTGTCGGGAACCGACCGGGCGCCCGTCTCGGAACCGTCACGCACGCGTGCTATCATGGCCGCCGCCGAATACACCATATCGAGCAGCCCGCCGGCAGCGGCGCCCCGCACGGGGCCGCGGACGGGCTCGCCAATGAAGCCGGCCAGTGGCCGGCCCCCACTCAGGCACGCGCGGCCCGTTCCGTTCGAGCGGAGCATGGCACGCAGCTTGCCCCACGGCGGCTTACGCGCCGCGCGGCTGAACGGATGCGAATCGCGCATCCGGGGGCCGGTTTCATGCGTAAAATTAGAGTCTTGGTTGCAAAAAGCGCATCGGCATGCGCATTGGCTGCAACGGTCACATTTGAGAGAAGTCGCATTGCGCAGAACAGGGGTGGGACCATCATGAACACCATGCTTTATCCGGAACTTTACAAGTCGCTCGAAGCCGTCCGCTGGGACATGGAGAAGGACATTCCGTGGGACAAGTTCGACGCTTCGCTGCTCACCGACGAGCAGGCGAAGACGATCAAGATGAACGCGATCACCGAGTGGTCGGCGCTGCCCGCTACCGAGATGTTCCTGCGCGACAACCAGCACGACAGCGACTTCTCCGCCTTCATGAGCGTCTGGTTCTTCGAAGAGCAGAAGCACTCGCTCGTGCTGATGGAGTACCTGCGCCGCTTCCGGCCCGAGATGATGCCGACCGAGGAGGAGTTGCACGCGGTGCGCTTCCAGTTCGATCCGGCGCCGCCGCTCGAGACGCTGATGCTGCACTTCTGCGGCGAGATCCGCCTGAACCACTGGTACCGCTGCGCGGCCGAGTGGCACACCGAGCCGGTCATCAAGCAGATCTACGAAACGATCTCGCGCGATGAAGCCCGCCACGGCGGCGCGTACCTGCGCTACATGAAGAAGGCGCTGAACAATTGCGGCGACGTCGCACGCGCGGCATTCGCGAAGATCGGCGTGCTGATGGCGTCGGCGCGCCGCACCGAGAAGCCGCTGCACCCGACCAACCTGCACGTGAACCAGGCGCTGTTCCCGCGCGACACCGTGCAGTCGCGCCTGCCCGATCCGGAGTGGCTCGAGCGCTGGCTCGACGAGCAGATCCGCTTCGACGGCGAGTGGGAGAAGAAGGTCGTCGAACGCATCCTGCACAACCTGTCGATCCTGTTCGAGCGCACGTTCGCGACCGCGCAGGAACTGAACCGGTACCGTAAGGAAGTCACGGGCCGTCTGCAGTCCGAAGGCGGCCCGTCCGCCGCGCAGCCGGCCTGACGTCCGGTCGCGCGTGGCCGGGCCGGTGCCGGCCATGCGTCACAGGTCGTGCATCGCCGGCTGTGTATCACCGGCCGTGCATCACCGGACTCGTTCTGCGGCCGCATATCGCGCCGGCCGCTCCCCGGTCTGCATGACACGAAGCCCGTCCGGCCGGTCCGACGGGCTTTTTCTTGGGTGTGCGCGCCGCGCACGCCGTTCGTTTCCGCCTTTCGCCCCATCATGCCCGCTACCTTCGAACGTAAGCTGATCACCCGCGACGCGCTCGCCGCCCTGCGTGCGTCGCTGCCGTCGCCCGTCGTGTTCACGAACGGCGTGTTCGACATCCTGCACCGCGGCCACGTCACCTATCTCGCCGACGCGAAGGCGCTCGGCGCTTGCCTGATCGTCGGCGTCAACAGCGACGCGTCGGTGCGGATGCTCGGCAAGGGCGACGACCGGCCGATCAACCGCGAGGACGACCGCATGGCGCTGCTCGCGGCGCTCGAGAGCGTCGACTTCGTCGTGAAGTTCGAGGAGCAGACGCCGGTGTCGCTGATCGAGGCCGTCCATCCGGACATCCTCGTCAAGGGCGGTGACTACGACATGGATACGCTTCCGGAATCCGCGCTGGTGCGCGGCTGGGGCGGCCGTGCGCTTGCGATCCCGTTCGAGCACGATCGCTCGACCACCGCGCTGCTGAAGAAGGTGCGCGCGCAGCAGCCGTAACGGGGCGGCGTGCGGCGATACGTGCCGATACGCGCAATGCACGGCAATCCGCAGTAATCCGCAGTAATCCGCAGTAATCCGCGCGGCGGTGCGCGGCAATATGCAGCGTTATGGCGCAGAGGCTCCGAGCGGCTCGGCCGCTACCGCCGGCGCTGCGATCGGCCCGCCGCTGACGGCCTGATCGGAAGCTTGCGCGAGCGGCGTCACGCGCAGCGCGTCGGGCCGCACCTGCCGCGACAGGATCCCCGGCTCGCGCGGACCGGCCGCGGGCTGCGGCCCGAGCACCTCGCGCGTCACCACGAGCGCGAGCATGTTGGCGAGAAAGAGAACAGCGATCAGCCAGCGCAGCATCGTCGATACTCCTTTCCGTCGTCCAGTCAGGCCAGCCGTAACGCCGGCCGTTCAGTTCGCGCGGTCCGCGGCGCATCAGGCGGCGCGCGTCCCGTTTCAGCCAGTCGCAACCGTTTCCGCGGCGATCAGCGCCAGTCCGGAGAGGATCAGCGCATCGTGGCGCGTATATGGCACCGTCAGCGCACGCGCGACCTCGTCTGCCGCGCCGCCCGCGAGCACGAGCCGCACCGGCGCCTGCCACGCGTCGTTCAGATCGCGCCACGCGCGTTCGATCAGCCCCGCTTGCGCGTACAGGCAGCCGGCCGATAGCGAGCGCGGCGTATCGACCTGGAACGGTTCCGACTGTGCGCCGGCAAGCAGGCCGCTTGCGATGTCGGTCGTCAGCGTCGGCAACTGCGCGGTGTGCGTGCCGAGCGAGCGCATCATCAGCGCCCAGCCGGGCGCGATCAGCCCGCCCGTGAAGCGTCCGTCCGCGCGCAGCGCCTCGAGTGTCGTCGCGGTGCCGAACGTCGCGATCAGCAGGTGCTCCCCCGGAAACGCCGCGTGCGCGCCGATCAGGCCGGCCCAGCGGTCGCTGCCGAGCTGGTCGGGCGTCGTGTAGCCGTTGGTCACGCCGCCCTGCGCGGCGCACGCGCGGATCGTCGTGCGCGGCAGGCCCGGCCAGTACGTGTCGAGCAGCGCGTCGAGCCGCGCGGCGACGTCCGCGCCGGCGACATTCGAGATCCACGCGCCGCGCGGGCGCGGCATGTGCGCCCAGTCCGGATCGGCGCCGCCGTCGCGCGCATGGCCGAACGCGCCCGTTTCGACCAGCGTGCGTTGCGCGTCCGCGAGCGCCCACTTGATCCGGCTGTTGCCGGCATCGATCAGCAGGTGCGATGCGCTCATCGCGCGTCGCGCAGCGACACGTCGCCGGCCGCGATCGCCTGGATGCCGGCGGGCGTGTCGAGCAGCAGCTGGCCTGTCGCGTCGACGCCGGTCGCGATGCCGCGCGCACGCTCGACACCTTGCTCGATCAGCACCACTTCGCGGCCCGCGTAAGCGTGCAGCGCGTGCCAGCGCGGCAGGAACGGCGCGAGCCCGTCGCTCGCGAACTGTGCGAGCGCGGGCGTGAGCGCGTTCAGCGCTGCGGCGAGTGTCTCGGTGAGGTTCGCCGACGCCCATGCGGACGACAGCGCGGCGGGCGGCAGCGCGCCTGCCTGCGACGCTTCGCGCGCGCGCTGCGCGTCGACCTGCGCGGCGACGGCCTCCGCGCCGCGCACGTTGATGCCGAAGCCGATCACGACGGCCGTCGCGTCGGCGGTCGTCCAGACCGTTTCGATCAGGATCCCCGCGAGCTTGCCGACGAGCTGCGTCGAGCCGGCATCGGTGGCCGTCAGCAGCACGTCGTTCGGCCACTTGAGCGCGATGCTGGAGCGCCCGTCGAGCGGCAGCGCGGCGAGCCCTTCGGCGAGTGCGACGCCGATCGCGATGCTCAAGCCGCCGAGCGCGTCGACGGGGCGCGGCACGATGCAGCCGACCGAGCACAAGAGCGCGTTGCCCGGCTGCGCGAACCACGGCCGGCCCTGTCGGCCGCGGCCCGCCGTCTGCTCGAACGCGACTCGCACGAGCGGCGCGGGCAGCGCGCTCGCGGTGCGCGGCAGCGCCTTCAGGCGGGCGGCGAGGTCGGCGTTGGTCGAGCCGGTCGCGGCGACGATGTCGAGCGGCCACGCACGCGGCGTGGCGTCCAGGTGCGCCTCGAGGCGGCCGCGCGCGATCTGCGCGCCGTCGGTGTCGGGCGTGTCGGGGGAGGTCGGGGCGTTCATGGCGCCTATTGTAGCGACAGGGGGGCGGGGCTGCGTCGGGAAATACCGGGGAGTGCGGTGGCGCCGCAGCGTGCTCCTGAGTTGCGACAGGTCCGATCGATCTGGCCGCTTTAGCGCCGGGGCGGGGCGGGGCAAGTCATGCGCACCGGCGCGCCGCCGAGCCGGATGGCACCTGATCCGGCCCGTCATTTGCTGCACAAACGGGCTTAAACGAACATTATTGGTAAGGATTTCGAACTTGTCTGATTGATTCTCCTCTCTTGCTCGCGCAAATTGGCGCACGGGGATACTCACCCATCCATCGAGAAAGGAGATCCGGATGAATAGCGAGCAGAAGGCACAGACCCATCTCTTTGCCACTATCGGTTCACTTACGGCGCGCGGCGGTCGGGTGACCAAGGCCACCGGCGGCCTGACAGTCGTCGGGCTTGCCATTGCCCGTGTTGGCGATATCGTGACCTACGAGGATGGCAGCGAGGCCGTCATTACGGACGGTGCGGGAGCACATGCAGTCGGCGGCGGCAAGCCGTTTGCGTTGGTGGGAAGCCGATTGAGCAACGGCGACTGCATTGCCGAAACGCTCCAGCGCTCGTGGGGAATTCATGTGCCGGCGGGCAAAATCGTCGACGGTTTGTTCGACCCGACCTACGTGCCACCACCCGCTGCTCCGCGCTATCGACTGGCGGTGCGAGGGGCGACGACAGCGCGGGGCGGCGTGTTGCGCGAGGCGACCGGCACGTGGGAAACCGGTGTCCGGCTCGGCAAGGCCGGCGTTTTGGGCGATCTGGTCCACTATGCGGACGGCTCGACCGCGCGAATTTCAAGCGGCCTCGGGCTGGCCGATCACAGCAACTTCGAACCGCTGGCTTTCGTCGGAAGCGAACTGGATAACGGCGACACCATTACGGACAGCCCGGAGCGTGAAGGCATGGCGTTTGCCAATGTCTTCACGGTTGTGAAGCGTTCGGCAGTGACACGCAGAGGGGTGGCCGGATGATCCGCTATTTCCTTGCTAGAGGTGACCGGGGCGGCAGCGCGGTGATTACCGAAGGTCTCGAAAATGTGACCTGCTCGAACCCGCCGCCGAGCGTAAATATCGCCACGCTTTACATGAAAACCTACTGTACGGCCTGCAATCAGGCGGGGTTTATCGCCCCGAAGGGGCCGCGCTGGCCTGGCACCGGACCGAACGGCAAGCCGTGGGCGCTGAGTGGCGATATCAACGTCTGCGGCTGCAACCCACCGCCAGTCTTCTACGCTGAGCGTGGCATGACCATGTCCTTCACGGCCGAGCAAGCGACGGAGCTAATGGGGCGAAGCCGAAGCGAAGTCCACCCGTCACCGCCAATTGGTGCCGAACACGACGAGCAATACGTGTTGCGCAACGCCGATACCGGCCGACCATTGGCACGCATGCGGTATCGCATCCACGCCGAATCGGGGCAGGTGTTCAGTGGCGTCACCGACTCCACCGGCCACACCCAGCGCGTGACGACAAGCGGCGCAGAGAACCTGAGAATCGACATTATCGAGAACAACAATGCCTGAGCATGATTACGAATATGTAACCGTTCACGACTCGGCCGTGACGAACACCACACCGGGCTCGACAGTTGAAATCTTTCTGTCGCTCAGTGGGCCGCCGATCTGCGAAAATATGACCGATGCCGAATTTCGCAAAAAGGTTCTAACGTTGCGTGACGAGGCTTTGAAAATAATCGCGCAACGAATTCATGAACTGGTCGCCTGGGAGGCGCCAGCGCAAGCCAGAGTCAAGGAGTGGTTCGGGAAAACTGACGAGACAATTCGCACAACCCTGTTAAATGGTCTGGCGGAACTAGCAAAGGTAATGAAGGGGTAAACGGCCAGGAACTTTGTTCGCTCCGATCCGCGGCTCGACAGGGCATTAGGATGCATGCCTAACACCAAAAATCTGGCTGGCGAGGTCGCCCACGTTTGTGGCCCGGACACGGCAACACATACGATATCAATAAACCCGAAGTTCTGTGAGCTGCCAGAACGAAGCGCGGGTACACTTGATTCAATGCAACAGACGATTGTTCACGAGTGCACCCATTTTACCGATACGTTTGGCTCGCTTGACTACAAAAATACGTATGGACAGTTCCTCAGTAGGCGCCTTGCAAAAAATGAGCCGGAGATGGCGATCAGGAATGCGGACAATATTGCCTGGTATATTCTTTACGTTGATTAGTTTTGCTGCATTGTGCGTTTCGGGTAAGGCTTCCGCATGTAGTTTTGCGTTGCAGTATGGCGGCAAGATCCAGCATGGCATTACAACAATTTCGAACGCCGATCGAGTCGCACTTGCAGAACTGCTGGTGACGGTCCGTGATAGCGTGGCTAAAGACGGACCTGTCGTCATCTATGGATTCGCAGACGACAACGAACATCATGCGGAAACCATTGCGTATCGCCGGGCGGAAGCTGTCAGGGAATATCTGTTGAGTCTTGGAATTTTGCGGGATCGAATAAACATCGACACGAAAATCTGGCGAAGCGATTCGCTCGTTCCCCCGAGCGAACGTAACCAGATCGAAGTCGAGTTTGTCCCCGCGTGTTCGCCAAGCGGCTGCGAGAGCCCTTGTGACGCAACCGTGCCACGGCGATGAGTTGAAGACGAGGATCGCACATATGGCGCGGTCATTTGTTTCGGCGTCACGTCTTCGCTTTCGTCTGCTAAACGCAGCGCCATAACACGCCATCCCCCGTCCACATCTTGATATTCCCCACCGGCGAGACTACGTTCGATATATCCGCTCTGGCGGCGTGCTGCGCGGCGTGTGCCGGTTGCACACGCCGCGTTTCGACGGGGTTGCCCGCTGCAACGCAGGCGAACCGCCGCGCCAGTCCGTTCTCGTCGTTGCAGCATCGAGGGAAATGACGATGAGCAAGCTTCATTCGTGTTCGAACCTGTCCAGCCTGTTCGAGCGCTTCCACCGCAAGACGACCCAGATCTCCGAAGACGTCCGGCAGCCAATGATGCGGGCGTGCCGCCGGCTGTCGGCGGCGATCGCGTCGGGATGGTCGGCGGTTCGCTCCGTTACGTCGCATTCGCACCGGCACTGACGCGGCAGACCGTTTCAAAGGAGGTCGCCATGGAACTTCACATGCATTCGCACCATTACGAGCGCCGCATTCCGGTGTGGCGTGCAGCCGTGATCGGCGGGTGCGTAGCCGGCGCGGTCTTCCTCGTCATCCAGGTCGTCGCGGCGGGAATCATCGGACATGACGCGTGGGCGCCGCTGCGCATGATCGCGGCAATCTACTTCGGCGACGACGCGCTCGCGCCGTCGACCACGGTCGAGGTGTGGATCCTGCTGGCAGCGCTCGGCGTGCACTTCGCGTTGTCGATCGTCTTTGCACTGATCCTCGCCGTGATCATCGCGTGTTTCAGCCTGGATTCGAGTGTCGCGATGGCCAGCGTGACGGGGGCCGTATTCGGCGTGGCGCTGTACGTCGTCAACTACTACGGCATGACGCAACTGTTCCCGTGGTTCGCCGACGCGCGCGGCTGGGTGAGCGCACTGGATCACGTCGTGTTCGGGCTGATCGTGTCCGACGCATACCTGCGCCTGGAAAAGCACGAGGTGCCCCCGGGCGCGACGGACGGCAGCGTTTGAACGAAACCCGAAGCCTCGCATCCCGCCGACACCGCGCCGGATGCCGGCACTGCAACCGCGCAGAGCCGGCTCCTGCAGGCTGCTGAAAAACCGACCATCACGCGCTGCACGTCGCTCGCATTGCGGCATCTGCGCCGCGCACGCAGCACCCGTCACGGCGCGATGACCGGATGCTTCAGCGCGTGCGCGGTTTCGATCCACTGCGCGTGGAATTCGTCCGCATCCGGCTTGAGACCCAGTTCGCCGTTGCGATACGCCATCGCGAGCGTCTGCACCGCTTCGGGCAGTTCATGCTCGGCCGCGCGCCGGTACAGCGCGAGCGCACGTGCGTCGTCGCGCGGCACGCCGCTGCCGTCGCGATACGCGTTGGCGAGCATGAAGTCCGCGGCCGGAATGTCCGCGTGCGACGCGGCCTCGAACCAGCGCGCCGCCTGCACGGGATCGGCGGCGACGCCGTAGCCGCTGCGGTAGATCAGCCCGAGGTAATACGCGGCGGCAGGATCGCCATGTTCGGCGGCGGCGCCGAGCAATGTGCGGGCGCGCGCATAGTCCTTCGGCAGCCCGCCGCTGCCGAGCAGCAGTGCCTTGCCGAGCGCGAGTTGCGCGCGCCGCGCGGCCGGCGCCGCGATCGCGCCGTCCGCTTGCGCGGCGGTCTCGAGCCAGCCGCGCCCTTCGTCGCGCAAGCCGGGCTCGCGCGCGTCGACGAGCGCGACGCCGAGCGCCGCCTGGGCGTCGGCGGACCCGTCGCGCGCAAGGTCGCGCAGCCGCGCGAGCGCGCGCGGCTCGCCGGCCTGCGTGACCATCGCCTGCCATTCCTCCAGCTGCGCGGCGCTTGGCGCGGGGCCGGCGCCGCGCCAGCCGGTCGCCGCGGCGGCAGCGGCGACGATCGCCGCCGCCGCCGCCGCGAGCAGCACGGCGGGCGGCAGCTTCATGCGCAGCAGGCGCCGCGCGGCCGGCGCGAAGCCCGCCTCGGCGGGCCGCATCGTGCGGATCGGTTGCATCGCGTGTCTCATTGCGTCAGGTCGATCTCGTAGGTGGCGAGGTTCTTGCCCGAGCCGTCATCCGCCGCGACCTGCGTAATGCCGGCGACGCCCGCCGCTGCCGCGTCGGCGATGCGGTTCGGCGCGGACGCGAACTGCACGTGCGCGACCGAGCTCGCGAGCTTCGTGAAGCGCCAGCTGCGCGCCGCGCCGTCCGCGACGCGGGTGAGTGCGCCGTGCTTCTTGATGTACGCGATCAGCACGTCGCGGTTCGCGTCCGGCGACGCGAAGATCGTCTTGCTGCCGTCGAGGCCCGGGAAGTTGCCGCCGCCGCTCGCGCGATAGTTGTTGGTCGCGACGATGAACTGCGCGTTCGGGTCGAGCGGCGCGCCTTTGTACGTCAGGTGTTTGATCCGGCTGCCGACCGGCTGCGTGACGTCGATCTCGTACGCGAGGTCCGCCGACGTGAACATGTCGAAGTTGTAGCCGGGGAAGCTGCTGACGAGCTTCTGCACGGTCGCCTGGGTCGGGTCGATCGTGTTGAAGCGCTTCGCGGCGGTCTCGAGCCAGTTCTTCACGTCGCCGCCGCTCACCTTCACCGCGTAGACGGTGTTCGGGTACAGGTACAGGTCGGCCGCGTTGTTGATCGCGAGCGCGCCCGGCGCGACGTCGGTGAAGTCGTTGCCGCCGCCGAAGCCGCTCTTGAACGGCGCGCTGACCGACAGCACCGGCAGCGATGCGTACTGCGGCAGGTTCGCCTGCACGTAGGTGCGCACGTAGTCGGCCTGCGCCTCGTTGACGATCTGGATCGCGCCCGGATCGCCGACGTCGGCGAAATACGAGTTCATCCGGTAGTCGGTCGAGCCGATCGGCGTCTTCACATAGTTGATCGTCGCCTGGTGCTCGGCGGCGATCGCGGCTGCGACCGACGGGTCGGCGGCGACATAGCTCTTGTCCGCGTTCTGGATCGCGCGCGCCTCGACGGTCGTTTGCGACTTGTCGACGCGCCACGTCTTGCCGTCGAACGCGAGGCCGAGCTTGATCACGCCGAGGTGCTTGCCCCAGTAGTTCGCCATCACGGTCGGCACGCCGTTGACGGTGCCCTTCACCTTGTCGACGCCCGGCAGGTTGAACTGCGGCACCGTGCTGTTCGCATCCGGGAACACCTGGTGCGAGTGGCCGATCAGCATCGCGTCGATGCCCGGCACGGTCGACAGCCACCAGCTGCCGTTTTCCATCGTCGGCGAATAAGCCGAGTTGTCGAGGCCGCCGTGCGAGATCGCGACGACGAGGTCCGCGCCCTTCGCGCGCATCTCGGGGATGTACTTCTCGGCCGCTTCCTTCAGGCCGGTCGTGTACACCTTGCCGTCGAGCCAGCGCTTGTCCCAGCTCATGATCGCGGGCGGCGTGAAGCCGATGATGCCGATCTTCACAGGCGCGCTGACCGTCTTGCCGTCCGGCGTGGTCGCGGTCACGGTGCGCGTGAGGATCGTGTACGGCGTGAAGAGCGGTGCGTTGGTCTTCGCGCTGATCACGTTCGCGAGCACCTGCGGGAACGCCGGGCCCGCGCACTTCTTCTGCTGCGCGGGCGCGGGCAGGCCGTCGACGTCGAACGTGTTGCCGGTCACCTGCGACAGGTACGGCAGCCCGTAGTTGAATTCGTGGTTGCCGATCCCGCCGCCATCGAATTTCGCCGCGTTCATCACCTTGTAGATCGCGAGCGTCTGATCGCAGCCGATCGGGTTCACGAGCGCCTGGTAGTCGGCGAGCGCGGTGCCCTGGATCGTGTCGCCGTTGTCGAGCAGCAGCGTGTTCGTGTACTGCGCACGCGCCTGCGCGATCAGCGTCGCGACGCGCTCGAAGCCGAGCGAGTTGTCCGTAGCGAGCTTGAAATAGTCATACGACAGCACGTTCGTGTGCAGGTCGGTCGTCTCGAGCACGGCGAGGGTCGCCTTCGTGCCGGCAGGCGCTTGCGCCTGCGCCGGCGGGGCCGGCGGCGCGGTCACGTCGTCACCGCCGCAGGCGGCGAGGAAGGCGAGGCCCGCGAGCGCGACAGCGGCCGGCACGCGATGGCGGGGAAACGGGGGGAGACGCATCGGTTGTCCTGTTCGGTGTTCTGTTGTGTAGTTGTGATTCGTCCTGATCCGCACTGAAGACGGCACATGCGCCGACGGCCTGCTGTGCGGCGCGTGAGAGTATCGAAAGGAAACGTGACGGAGGAATGAAAGCAAGACGACGGCTTTCCGGAAGGTGCGCGGCCGTCCGGCGCCGCGGCCGCCGATCCGGCCCCGGCGGAAATCGTCACGTCGCGGCGGCGGACGGTTCGCTACAATGGCCGTTGTCATTCATTTGCAAACAAGCCGCCTTGGATTTCGACACTCCTCCCGGCCTGTCGGTCGATGCCGGCGGCCAGGGCCCGACCGTGCGCCTGTACGGACAGTGGACCGCGCTCGCGCTGGCGCGCAATCGCGGCGCCGTCGCGCGCCGCGTCGCGGGTCTCGCGAGGGAGCGCGTGCGCGAATGGGATCTGTCCGGCATCGAGCGGATCGACCACGTCGGCGGCCAGGCGCTGTGGCGCGTGTGGGGCCGCAAGCTGCCGGCCGGCATCGCGCTCTCCGACACGCAGCGCACGATCTTCGAGCGCATCGAGCGGCTCGACCGCCAGCGCGAGGCGCCCGAGCGCATCGTGCGGCTTGATCCCGTCACGCGTCTCGGCCGCGCGCTCTTCACGTTCGCCGAGCACCTGCAGGGCGGCATCTCGATGTTCGGCCGCGTGATCCTCGACGCGCTGTCCGTGCTGCGCCGGCCGAAGACGATGCCGTGGAAGGAAACCTCGGCGAACGTGTACAGCGCGGGCGCGCAGGCGCTGCCGATCACCGCGCTCGTCGCGTTCCTGATCGGCATCGTGCTCAGCTACCTGTCCGCGCAGCAGCTGCAGATGTTCGGCGCGAACCGGTATATCGTGAACATCCTCGGCCTGTCGGTGATTCGCGAGCTCGGGCCCGTGCTGTCGGCGATCCTCGTCGCCGGGCGCTCGGGTTCGGCGATCACCGCGCAGATCGGCGTGATGCGCGTGACCGAGGAGCTCGATGCGATGCGCGTGATGGGCATCCCGCACGGGCTGCGGCTGATCCTGCCGCGCGTGCTCGCGCTCGGCATCGCGATGCCGCTGCTCGTGATGTGGACCAACATCATCGCGCTCGCGGGCGGCGCGCTCGCCGCGAAGCTCGCGCTCGGCATCGATTTCAGCTTCTTCGTGCGCTCGCTGCCGGGCGTCGTACCGATCGCGAACCTGTACATCGGCCTCGGCAAGGGCGTCGTGTTCGGGATGCTGATCGCGCTCGTCGCGTGCCATTTCGGTTTCCGCATCAAGGCGAACTCGCAGAGCCTTGGCGAAGGCACGACGACGTCGGTCGTCACGTCGATCACGGTCGTGATCCTCGCGGATGCGGTGTTCGCGATGCTGTTCCAGAACGTGGGGCTCGGATGAACACGTTGAATCAACCGCCAGCGGGCCCTGCGGCAGCCGCTGCCGGGGCCGCCGCTGCCGCCGATGCCACGACGGGCGTTGCGCCGCCGGCCGACGAGTACGTGATCGAGGTACGCAACCTGACGAAGCGCTACGGGCGCAACATCGTCCACCAGAAGCTCGATTTCGACGTGCGGCGCGGCGAGATCGTGTCGATCGTCGGCGGCTCGGGCTCGGGCAAGACGACGCTCGTGCGGCAGATCCTCGGCCTCGAGCGGCCGACATCCGGCACGATCAAGGTGTTCGGCGAGGACACGTCGAAGATCGACGCGGCGACTGCGCGGACCATGCGCAGCCGCTCGGGCATGCTGTTCCAGCAGGGCGCGCTGTTCTCGTCGATGACGGTGTTCGACAACGTCGCGCAGCCGCTGCGCGAACTCGGCCGCGTGCCGGCCGACCTGCTGCACGACATCGTGATGCTGAAGCTCGAGATGGTCGGGCTGCCGTGCAAGCATGCGTCGAAGATGCCGGCCGCGCTGTCGGGCGGGATGGTGAAGCGGGTCGGCATCGCGCGCGCGATCGCGCTCGAGCCGGAGCTGCTGTTCCTCGACGAGCCGACGGCCGGGCTCGACCCGCAGGCGTCGGAAGAATTCGTCGAGCTGATCGCGACGCTGCACCGCACGCTCGGGCTGACCGTCGTGATGGTGACGCACGATCTCGACACGATGGTCGCGCTGTCGACGCGCGTCGCGGTGCTCGCCGACCGCAAGGTGCTCGTCGCGGCGCCGGTGGAAGAGGCCGCGAACGTCGACCATCCGTTCATCCACGAATACTTTCTGGGGCTGCGCGGACGGCGCGCGTTGCAGGCGTTGCCGCCCGAACGCCGCGCGAAGCTGCCGGCGGCGGCCCTCGAACCGGCGCCGGCGAGCGTCGAGCTGTAGCCTGAAGGAACCCGCGAATGGAAAACAAATCGCATGCATTCTGGGCCGGCCTGTTCACGATCGCGCTGACGCTCGCGATCGCGGGCGCCGTGTTCTGGTTCAACGTCGACCGCACCGTGCGGATCCCGTACGACCTGATCGCGCGCACCAACGTCACGGGCCTGTTCCCGGACGCGGCCGTGCGCTTTCGCGGCCTCGACGTCGGCAAGGTGCAGTCGATCGGCTTCGACCGGTCGCGCCCCGGGCAGATCCGGATCCGGATCATGGTCGACAAGGATGCGCCGATCACGCAGTCGACGTTCGGCAGCCTCGGCTTCCAGGGCGTGACGGGCATCGCGTTCGTGCAGCTCGACGACACGGGGCGCGACCTGTCGCCGCTGCCGTCGTCGCCGAAGGCGATCGCGCAGATCCCGATGCACCCGAGCCTGTTCGACCAGATCCAGCAGCGCGGCGACGTGCTGCTGCGGCAGCTCGAACTCGCGGCGAAGAGCGCGAACGAGCTGATGTCGCCGGAAATGCGCGACCAGCTGCGCGCGACCGCGGCAAGCCTGCAGCACGCGGCGGACGGCGTGACGACGCTGTCGAAGCAGCTCGGGCCGGCTGTGGCCGAGCTGCCCGGGACGATGCACGAGGTGAGCCGCACGATGGCGTCGGCGAACACGCTGCTGCAGCCGAACGGCCCGCTCGTCGCGAACCTGAACAAGGCCGGCACCGCGGCCGAGCAGATCGGCGTCGCGCTGAACGAGCTGAACGCGCGCGTGCAGTACGACACGCTGCCGCGCTTCAATGCGCTCGCGGTGAGCGTCGGCGATGCGTCGCGCCAGCTGAAGGACGTCGCCGGTGAACTCGGCCGCAACCCGCGCAGTCTGTTGTTCGGCTCGCCGGGTGCGGCGCCGGGGCCCGGCGAGGCGGGCTTCGTCTGGCCTGGCGCTGCGGCCGGCCACTGATCCATCGAATCCGGAAACCTCATGCAGGAACACGCCATGTCCCGAATCCTTGCCCGGACCCGAGCCCGGCGCCCGGCCGCGGCGGCCGCCGCCGTGCTGACGCTCGCGCTGGCTGCCGGCTGCGCGAGCGAGCGCGCGGCGCTGTCGAACATCCACTACGACCTCGGCCCGGCCGCGCCGGTCGCGACCGCCGGCACGGGCCCCGCGCTGAAGGTGCTCGACGTCGCCGCGCCGGACGCGCTCGATTCGGACAAGTTCGTCTACCGGCTCGCGTACGCGGATGCGCAGCGCACCGCCGTCTATCGCGACAGCCGCTGGACCGCGCCGCCCGCGCAACTGCTCACGCAGCGGCTGCGTGGCGCGCTGTCGTCGCGCGGCGCGGTGCTCGAAGGCTCCGACGGCGTGCGTGCGCCGACGCTCAAGATCGACCTGAACGAGTTCGAGCAGGTGTTCGACGGCGAGTCGCAGAGCCACGGCGCGGTCGCCGTGCGGGCGACGCTGACGCTGGACGGCAAGGTGCTCGGCCAGCGTACGTTCGTGTCGCGCGCGCCGTCGAGCACGCCCGACGCCGCCGGCGGCGCGCGCGCGCTCGCGATGGCGAGCGACGACCTCGTCGCGCAGATCGCCGCGTGGGTCGGCATGCAGGCGTACGCGGGCACCCCGTAATGCGCGGGCCGCGTCCGCGATGAGCGTGTCCGGCTCGCCCCGCGCGTCGTCGCTCGCGCGGCAGGCGTTCGGTGCGTATGCGGCGCTCGTCGTGTACGCGTCGCTGTATCCGTTCGAGGGCTGGACCGCGCTCGGCATCGGCCCGTTCGACTACCTGTTCGCGCCGATGCAGCGCTACGTGACTGCGTTCGACGTCGTCACGAACGTGCTCGGCTACATGCCGTTCGGCGGCCTCGCGGTGCTCGCGCTGCATCCGCGCTGGCGCGGCGTCGGCGCGACGCTGATCGCGGGCGCGCTCGGCATGCTGCTGTCGGGGTCGATGGAGGCGCTGCAGACCTATCTGCCGACGCGCGTCGCGTCGAATCTCGATCTCGCGGCCAATGCGCTCGGTGCGTTGCTCGGCGCGGCGCTCGTCGCACCGGCAACCGGCGCGCTGCTCGATCGCGGCGCGCTGCGGCGGCTGCGCTTCGCGTGGTTCGAGCCGGACGGCGCGACGCCGCTGCTACTCGCCGCGCTGTGGCCGTTCGCGATCCTCTTTCCTTCACCGTTCCTGTTCGGCATCGGCGACTGGCCGGCCGAACTGTGGGAGCGCGCGGACGCGTCGATGCAGGACGCGCTGCTCGCGTGGCTGCCGGCCGCGTGGCGCGTGACGGACTGGCCGCAGCGCGTCGACGGCTGGCTGTCCGACTCCGCGTGGGAGGCCGCGCTCGGCGGGCTGATGCTGTTCGCCGCGCTCGCGATCGCGTCGCTCGCGATGCGGCCGCGCGCGCCGCGCGTGCGGCTGCTGATCGCGCTCGTCGTCGCGACGCTCGTGCTGAAGGCCGGCGCGACCTACATGCAGTCGACGACCGGCCTCGTCGTCATGTGGGCGACGCCCGGCGCGCGGCTCGGCATCGAGCTCGGCTTCGCGGCCGCGCTCGTCGCGCTCCACGTGCCCGGCACGTGGCGGGCGGCGCTGGCCGCCGCCGCACTCGTCGCCGGCGTCGCGCTCGTCAACCTGCTGCCCGTCAATCCGTTCTTCGACTTCACGCTGTCGGGCTGGCGGCAGGGCCGCTACGTGCACTTCAACAGCCTCGCGCGCTGGCTCGCATGGATCTGGCCCTATGCGGCGCTGATCTGGCTCGGGCTGCGCGTCGAGCGCGCGTGGCTGCCGGTCGCGCCGCGCCGCTGACGGGCAGCCGCGCGCGTCGCTCGCTATAATCGTCCGCACCATTCACCTGCCACTGCCGGTCCGGCATCGCCGCCGGGCCGCCTGCCGTCACCGATCATGGATTCCTACTACCAGCACCACGTCTTCTTCTGCCTGAACCAGCGCGAGCCTGGCGCCGAGCGCCCGAGCTGCGCGCAATGCGATGCGCAGACCATGCAGGAATACGCGAAAAAGCGCGTGAAGGAGCTCGGCCTCGCGGGGCCCGGCAAGGTCCGCATCAACAAGGCCGGCTGCCTCGACCGCTGCGAGGAGGGGCCCGTGATGGTCGTCTATCCGGAAGGCACCTGGTACACGTACGTCGATCGTGCGGACATCGACGAGATCGTCGAATCGCACCTGCGCGACGGCAAGGTCGTCGAGCGCCTGAAGATCTGAGCGAGCCGGCCCGAATGAACGTACATACGCAGAAATCGCTGATCGCCGGCCCCGTCGGGCAGATCGAGATCGCCGTCGACCTGCCGGACGCGGTGCGCGACGGCAGCATCGCGCCGCGCGGCATCGCGCTCGTCGCGCATCCGCACCCGCTGTTCGGCGGCACGATGGACAACAAGGTCGCGCAGACGCTCGCGCGCACGCTCGTGCAGCTCAACTACGTCGTGTACCGGTCGAACTTCCGCGGCGTCGGCGCGACCGAAGGCGCGCACGACAACGGTGCGGGCGAGGCCGACGACCTGCTCGCGGTGCTCGCGCACATGCGCGCGCAGCCGGCCTATGCGGACCTGCCGCTCGTGCTGGCCGGCTTCTCGTTCGGCACCTTCGTGCTGTCGCATGTCGCGAAGCGGCTGCGCGACGCGGGGCAGGCGATCGAGCGGATGGTGTTCGTCGGCACGGCCGCGAGCCGCTGGCAGGTTGCCGACGTGCCAGACAACACGCTCGTGATCCACGGCGAGACCGACGACACGGTGCCGATCGCGTCCGTCTACGACTGGGCGCGGCCGCAGGAACTGCCAGTCGTCGTGATTCCCGGCGCCGAGCATTTCTTCCACCGCAAGCTGCATGTGCTGAAGCGCATCGTGATCGACGCGTGGCGCTAGCCCAAGTGCCGGCGCGGCGCGACGGCGCGCAGTCCGGCCGCGTGCGCACCGGCGTCGCACCGGTCCGCTCGCTCCCCATTTCGCGTTCCGCCGCGTGGCGACTTGCACGTCGCCTGCACGCGCCTTTCGCGTTCCTTCGATAGTCGTCCTGCGCATCCTGGCCACGCTATCCTCGCGTCGCCGGCATGCAACGGCGCGGCGCCGCGTTCACGAAAACGCCTGCCGCGGCCACGTATAATGGCCGCATTTCGCGTCGCCCGCGGCCCGGCCGGGCCCATGCGGCGCTCGGTTGGCCGCTCGCGCGCACACGCCGCGCGGGCCGCGAACCGAACGCGTCCGCACGAGTCCAACCGGCGCGTTTCGCATCGCCTGACGGTCAGGCGCATGGCCGGAACGCCCGCCGCCTTGCCATTCAACCGTGCGCGTCCCGCGCCGCACTTTCTGCCATCAGCCTGAATCGATCATGCGTTTGTCTCCCCAAGGCCTCAAGTCCCTCGCATCCTCCACTGCCTTCAGCGCCGCCGCGCGCAACGTCGCGCTCGGCGTGATGCTGCCCGTCGCGCTCGCGTCGACGATCGTCGCCGCCGAGGCGAAGCCGGCCGCCAAGGCCAAGGCCGCGCATGCGGCGCCGGCCGCCGCGCCCGAAGCGACTGGCGCACCCGCGACCTACATGCCGGGCGCGGTGCCGCCGCCGGGCGTCAACGCGCGCTCGTGGGTGCTCGTCGACGCGACGAGCAACACGGTGCTCGCGTCGGGCAATGCGGACGAGCGTGTCGAGCCGGCGTCGCTGACGAAGCTGATGACGGCCTACCTCGTGTTCGAGGCGCTCGACAAGAAGAAGATCTCGATGGAGCAGATCGTCACGCCGAGCGTGGCTGTGCGCCGCGTCCGCACGGACGAGTCGCGGATGTTCATCGAAGCGGAGAAGCCCGTGTCGGTGCACGACCTCGTGTACGGGATGATCATCCAGTCGGGCAACGACGCCGCGATCGCGCTCGCCGAACTCGTCGGCGGCAGCGAAGGGCAGTTCGTCAACATGATGAACGACGAGGTCAAGCGCCTCGGCATGAAGGGCACGCACTTCGCCGACGTGAACGGCATGCCCGACCCGAACCACTACACGACGGCCGGCGACCTCGCGACGCTGTCCGCGCACCTGATCCGCGATTTTCCGCAGTACTACAGCATCTTCTCGGAGAAGGAATTCAAGTACAACAACATCCGCCAGGGCAACCGCAACCGCCTGCTGTGGCTCGACCCGTCGGTCGACGGCCTGAAGACGGGCCATACGCAGGCGGCGGGCTACTGCCTGATCTCGTCGGCGAAGCGGACGATGCCGGGCTCGGCGGATGCGCCGCGCCGCCTGGTGTCGGTGATGATGGGCGAGACGAAGGAAAGCGATCGCACGCAGGACAGCATGAAGATGCTGAACTACGGCTACAGCGCGTTCGATGCGGTGCGCCTGTTCAAGGGCGGCCAGGCGATCTCGACGCCGCGCATCTACAAGGGCAAGGAGAACGCCGTGCAGGTCGGCGTGCAGGCCGACCAGTGGGTGACGGTGCCGCGCGGCCTCGGCGACAAGGTCAAGCCGGAAGTCGAGGTGAACGCGCCGCTGATCGCGCCGCTCGCGCAAGGCCAGCAGGTCGGCACCGTGAAGATCGTCGCCGACGGCAAGACGCTGTCGCAGTTCCCGGTCGTCGCGCTGCAGGCGGTGCCGGAAGCGGGTATCTTCGGCCGTATCTGGGACTCGATCCTGCTGATGTTCAGCAAGAAGAAGTAAGCGGAAACAGGCGCTGGCCTTTGTTTCGACGACTTCATCCCCATCTGGTATCGCCATGAGCCAAGCCGAATTCGAACCGATCGTCTACCTGAGCGTCTCGTCGCAGGAAGAACTGGTGCCGCTGTCGCAAGCCCGTATCCCGGTGCTCGACCGCGGGTTCATTTTCGGCGACGGCGTGTATGAGGTCGTCCCCGTCTACGCGCACGACGGCGCGCACGTGCCGTTCCGGATCGCGCAGCATCTTGCGCGGCTCGAGCGCAGCCTGAAGAAGATCGGCATTGCCAGCCCGCACGACGACGCGGGCTGGCGAGCGCTGATCGAGCGCGTGGTCGCGGCGAACGCCGATGGCCTCGGCGCGGGCGACGCGCTCGTCTATATTCAGGTGACGCGCGGTGTCGCGAAGCGCGGCCACGCGTTCCCGGCCGGCGCGGTGCCGACGGTCTTCGCGATGACGAGCCCGCTGCGCGTGCCGTCCGCGGAAGAGCGCGCGAACGGCGTGCGCTGCGTGACCGCCGAGGACCGGCGCTGGCTGCATTGCGACATCAAGTCGACGTCGCTGCTCGGCAACGTGCTGATGGCGCAGCACGCGGTCGAGCACGACGCGTTCGAGACGCTGCAGCTGCGCGACGGCTACCTGACCGAAGGCTCGTCGTCGAACGTGTGGATCGTGAAGAACGGCGAGCTGCTCGCGCCGCCGCGCAGCAACAGGATCCTCGAGGGGATCCGCTACGCGCTGCTCGAGGAGCTGGCCGACGAATGCAACATCCCGTTCGTCGCGCGCGAAATCAGCGAAGTGGAGCTGCGCGCGGCCGACGAGATCATGATCACGTCGGCGACGAAGGAAGTGCTGCCCGTCACGTCGCTCGACGACCTGCCGGTGAATGGCGGCAAGCCCGGCCCGGTATTCGCGGCGTTGTATGAAGCGTACCAGCGCGCGAAGGCGCGCGAGTTTGAACAGTTTGACCTAACCCGGAGAAAGTGATGAGCGAACCGTCCAAAACCGTCGAGCTGACCGGCGCGATCGATACCCGGAAGGAATCGCTGCTGGAGTTCCCGTGCGATTTCCCGATCAAGATCATGGGCCGTGCGCACCCGGAGTTCAAGGACACGATCTTCAAGGTCGTGAGCGTCCACGACAACGAAATCGACCTCGAGAAGATCGAGGAGCGCGCGTCGAGCGGCGGCAACTACACGGGCCTGACGATCACCGTGCGCGCGACGAGCCAGGAGCAGCTCGACAACATCTACCGTGCGCTGACCGGCCATCCGATGGTCAAGGTCGTGCTCTGACCCCCTCCCTTCCCATTGCGCTCACGCGGCGGCGGATTTCTCCGCCGCGCGACGCGCGTCCAGTTCGTCGCACAGCAGTCGGAATTCGGCGACTTCCTGCAGGATCCACGTCCTGAACGCCTGCACGCGCGGCGCGCTCAACAGCGGCGGCGGACACACGAAGAAATAGTTCCACGGGCTCGGCCCGTCGATGTCGAACAGGCGCACGAGGCGCCCCAGCCGCAGTTCGTGCACCGCGAGCGAGCGCCGCACGAGCGCGATGCCCTGGCCGTCGATCGCCGCCTGCAGCAGGTTCGACGAATCCTGGTACAGGATCCCGCGCTTCGGCTCGGTCAGCGTGTCGAGGCCCGCCGCGTCGAACCACGGCCGCCACAGCTCGTCATCCGAGCGCAGCAGGTTGTAGTGGACGAGATCCGCAGGCGTTTGCGGCAGCTTGCCGCCGTTCAGCGTTGGCGAGCAGGCCGGGAAGAACATTTCGTCGAGCAGCGGCTCCACGTACAGCCCCGGGTAGGTGCCGAAGCCGAAGCGGATGGCGAGGTCGACGTCGTCGCGCGCGAAATCGGTGACGGCGTTCGTCGACTGCAGCTCGACGTCGATCTCCGGATGCCGCTCGATGAACGAGCCGATGCGCGGCGTCACGAAGCGCGCCGCGAACGACGACAGCATCGAGATCACGAGCCGCCGGTCGCGGTCGCTCGCGCGGACTTCGCGCGTCGCCTCGACGAGCATCATCAGCGCGGTGCGGACCTGCTGCGCATAGCGGATCCCGGCGTTGGTCAGGCACAGGCGCTTGCCGTTGCGGGTGAAGAGCGGCACGCCGAGCTCTTCCTCGAGCGCACGTACCTGGTGGCTGACGGCACCGTGCGTGACGAACAGTTCGTCGGCGGCGCGCGAGAAATTCTCGTGGCGGGCGGCGGCCTCGAACGCGCGAATGGCGTTCAGCGCGGGGAGCTGGCGCAAGTCCATTTGCTAATTTTCCTCACATCGTCGTGAAAATTGGTCGTTTGGTCAGACGCTTGGAGATGACTACGATTGTAGCCATCGAAGCGTTTTTTGGCGGAGCGGATCATGCAAGAAATTTCTTCAAGCATCACGTTTGAAATCCCCCCTGGCGAAACCGTCCCGATGAGGGTGCAGCGCAGCACCCGGCTGACGGTGCAGTGCGGACCGGTCTGGGCGACGCGCAGCAACGACGTCGAAGACTATTTCCTGATCGACGGCGAAACGCTGAAGCTGCGCCGCGGCGAGCGGCTGTGGCTGAGTGCGGAAGGCGGGCAGAGCGCGTGCGTCGCGTTCTCGGTCGCACGGCCGCCGAAGGAAGTCGCGCTGACGGGCCTCGCGCGCCTGCGCGACCGCGCGCTCGCGCTGCTCCAAGACGGCTGGCGCACCGTCTGAGCCGGTTGCGCCGGGCGGACCATCGATCCGTCCCTTTCCAATGCCGGCGAGACCCATGGGATTTCGGTAAACTACCGCCCATGTCCGTCTCGCCGGTTTTCATCGTGTCTACGCCTGCCGCCGTCCCCGATTCGCCTGCCGCCACTGCGGCCCAGCCGGTCACGATCCGCTGGCGCGGCGCGGAGCCTTACGACGCGAGCTTCGACGCGATGCGCGCGTTCACCGATGCGCGCACCGCGGACACCGCCGACGAGATCTGGCTGGTCGAGCATCCGCCCGTCTACACGCTTGGCCAGGCGGGCGATCCGGCCCACTTGCTGGTCGCCGACAGCGGCATCCCGCTCGTCAAGGTCGACCGCGGCGGGCAGATCACGTATCACGGCCCCGGCCAGATCGTCGCGTACCTGCTGCTCGATTTGCGCCGGCGCAAGCTGATGGTCCGCACGCTGGTGTCGCGGATCGAGGAGGCCGTGATCGAAACCCTCGCGGCGTATAATCTCGCTTCGGTCCGCAAGGCGGGTGCGCCGGGCATCTATGTGGCGTCCGGCCTGCACGAGGGGGCGAAGATCGCGGCCCTCGGCCTGAAGATCCGCAACGGTTGCAGCTATCACGGGCTGAGCCTGAACGTGAAGATGGATCTGCGCCCGTTTCTCGCAATCAATCCGTGCGGCTATGCCGGACTGGAAACCGTCGACATGGCGAGCCTCGAGGTCGCAGCCGACTGGAACGACGTCGCGCACACGCTGGTGCGTCGTCTGATCGCCAACCTCGACGGCCAAACCGCGGCTGCGAAAGCGCCGCAGGCACTGGAACAATCGAATGACTGACCTTACCGCTTCTCCCGCCCCGGCCGATCCGGCCTCGTCGAGCCCCGCCTACGATCCGACCGCCAAGCAGAAGGCGCAGGCGAAGACCGCGCGCATTCCGATCAAGGTCGTGCCGATCGAGAAGCTGAAGAAGCCGGAGTGGATCCGCGTGAAGGCGGCAACCGGCAGCTCGCGTTTCACCGAGATCAAGACGATCCTGCGCGAGCACAACCTGCACACCGTGTGCGAGGAAGCGAGCTGCCCGAACATCGGCGAATGCTTCGGCAAGGGTACCGCGACGTTCATGATCATGGGCGACAAGTGCACGCGCCGCTGCCCGTTCTGCGACGTCGGCCACGGCCGTCCCGATCCGCTCGACGCTGACGAGCCGAAGAACCTCGCGCGCACGATCGCCGCGCTGAAGCTCAAGTACGTGGTGATCACGAGCGTCGACCGCGACGACCTGCGCGATGGCGGCGCCGGCCACTTCGTCGAGTGCATCCGCGAAGTGCGCGAGCAGTCGCCCGAGACCCGCATCGAGATCCTGACGCCGGACTTCCGCGGCCGTCTCGACCGCGCGATCTCGATCCTGAACGCCGCGCCGCCCGACGTGATGAACCACAATCTCGAAACGGTGCCGCGCCTGTACAAGGAAGCGCGCCCGGGCTCGGACTACGCGCACTCGCTGAAGCTGCTGAAGGATTTCAAGGCGCTGCATCCGGACGTCGCGACGAAGTCGGGCCTGATGGTCGGCCTCGGCGAGACCGAAGAGGAAATCCTGCAGGTGATGCGCGACCTGCGCGCGCACGACGTCGACATGCTGACGATCGGCCAGTACCTGCAGCCGTCAGAGCACCACCTGCCGGTGCGCGCGTATGTGCATCCGGATACGTTCAAGATGTACGAGGAAGAGGCGTACAAGATGGGCTTCACGCACGCGGCCGTCGGCGCGATGGTGCGGTCGAGCTATCACGCGGATCTGCAGGCGCATGGGGCGGGCGTGGTCTGAACGCCTGAGCATCATCGCTTCGTCGTCGGACGAACCCGGTAGAGCCCGCAGCGATGCGGGCTTTTTATCGTTCAAACTTCATTTGGCCATTCGGCAACGGAAATGACCGCAGCCCCAGCGTGGGCAGCGTCATCGCACCGGTTGCGTCGATGTTGTAGTCGTACAGGCCCTTGCTCGGCGTGTCGATCGTCGCGTCGCCAGGGTGCTCGTCGCGGTGCGCGTTGGGCGCGTAGACCAGATGAAACGTCAGTTCGAACGTCGCGGTGTCTCTGCTGTTGCCGCTCGAAGTAAATACGCTCAGCGGCAGCCTTCCCGACACCTTCACGGATTCCGGCAATCGTCCGTCGCCGGCGGCCCCGACCGAAAGGTCGCATCGCCGTGACGAGCCGTAAGCGAACACCGATGAGCGTTTGCAGCTGTCGAATCGGTAGACGACGACCGAAGCCGTCGCGGTTGGCGCCGCTTCGAGGCTTTTGACGCCAAAGGTCGAGATGGTGACGGCTGTCTGGGTCACACCGCATGGATCGAGAACCGTACCGTACGCGTTTGCAGAAACCCGGCTGAACGAATGCTGGCTCGCCTGCGCATTCGCGCGAAGTGGCGAGGCCAACAGAATGACGACCCACGCCGCGGCAGCCGGCCGACCCACGGCATTCGCGAAATCGGCGCACAGCGAGGCACAAAGAGGACTTGTCACGACACACGCTTCCGGTTTCGCTGCTCCTGCAGGCTGACACCCGCGATGGCGACGCGAGCTTCCCGCGTGATGCAACTATCGGGCCGGGCCAGCGAACATGCCGCTCCCGGCGTGTCGGCGGGGCGCCCGGCGACGGCCGGACCGGGCGAATGTTGCGGCTTTGAATCGTGGCGTCGTCAGTTCCGGGCGCATGCAACGACCTCGCATGCCCACGCACGACAATCGCCACCCGACCGGACGCGCAATCCATTCCAGCATGGAAAGCAAAGCTGAAACGGCATCGATAGCTTCGCAGGATAAGTTCGCTCCCGCCGCGCGCAAACCTCCTATAGTCGGCTCTCCCGTTGAATCGCCAGAATGCCGAAGGAGAGCCGCATGCCCCGTTTCAGCCTCATCCGCCGCGCCGTCGTTGCGCTCACCGCCTTTGCCGCGCTCGGCGCGGCGCATGCCGAATCGCGCGAAGTCGTGATCGCGTACCAGGACATGGTCGTCCCGTGGCGCTATGCGCAGGCGAGCGGCGAGGTCGAGAAGGCGACCGGCTACAAGGTGACGTTCCGCAAGCTCGACAGCGGCGCCGACGTGATCCGCGCGCTCGCGTCCGGCTCGGTGCAGCTCGGCGAAGCGGGCTCGAGCCCGATCGCGGCCGGCCTGTCGCAGGGGCTCGACATCTCGCTGTTCTGGATTCTCGACAACATCAACGATGCCGAGGCGCTCGTCGCGCGCAACGGCTCGGGCGTGACGAGCGTCGCCGCGCTGAAGGGCCGGAAGATCGGCGTGCCGTTCGTGTCGACGTCGCACTTCCATACGCTCGTCGCGCTGCAGGCGGCGGGTGTCAATCCGAACGACGTGAAGATCGTCAACCTGCGTCCGCCCGAAGTCGCGGCCGCATGGACGCGCGGCGACATCGACGCGACCTACATCTGGGATCCGGTGCTCGCGAAGGTCAAGCAGTCGGGCACGGTGCTGACGACGTCGGGGCAGGTCGCGAAGCAAAGCGGCAAGGCGACGTTCGACGGCTTCGTCGTGAGCCGCAAGTTCGCGCGCGACAACGCCGAGTTCGTCACGCGCTTCGTCAAGGTGCTCGCGGCGGCCGACGCCGACTACCGCGCGCACGCGAACGCATGGAAGGTCGGCACGCCGCAGGTCGCGGCCGTCGCGAAGGTGTCCGGCGCGAACGCGCAGGATGTGCCGGCGAGCCTCGCGCTCTATGCATTCCCGACGCCGGCCGAGCAGGCGTCGCCGACCTGGCTCGGCGGCGGCGCGCAGGCGGGCGCCGCGAAGTCGCTCGCGGCGACGGCCGCGTTCCTGAAAACGCAGGGCACGATCCAGACGGTGCTGTCCGACTATTCCGTCGGCGTCGATCCGCAGTTCGTGCAGAAGGCCGCGCGCTGAGCGGCGACCTGTCGCGGAGGAATCGATGAGCACGCTCGAAGTCCGTCAGGTGTCGGTCGCCTATCCGGGGGAGCGCGGGCGTCCGACGACGCAGGCACTCGCGCGGGTCGACCTGACGCTCGAATCGGGGGAATTCGTCGTTGCGCTCGGCGCGTCCGGCTGCGGCAAGACGACGTTGCTGAACTGCATGGCCGGCTTCGTCGCGCCGACGACCGGCGACGTGCGGGTCGACGGCGTGCCGGTGACGGGGCCCGGCGCGGATCGCGGCGTCGTGTTCCAGAAGTACGCGCTGCTGCCGTGGCTCGACGTGCTCGACAACGTCGCGCTCGGGCTGCGCTTCGCGCACGTGCCGAAGGCCGAGCGCACGCGGCGCGCGCGGGAGATGCTCGCGCTCGTCGGGCTCGAGCGCTATGTGCATGCGCGCGTGTACGAGCTGTCGGGCGGGATGCAGCAGCGCGTCGGCATCGCGCGCGCACTCGCGAGCGATCCGCGCGTGCTGCTGATGGACGAGCCGATGGGCGCGCTCGACGCGATGACGCGCGGCACGATGCAGGCGCTCGTGCTCGACGTATGGGCACGCACCGGCAAGACGGTGTTCTTCATCACGCACGACGTCGAGGAGGCGCTGTTTCTCGCAACGCGGCTCGTGGTGATGACACCGGGGCCGGGCCGCATCGCCGAAACGTTCGAGCTGCCGTTCGCGCGCCGCTATGTCGACTCGCGCGACGCACGCGCGGTGAAGTCGTCGCCGGAATTCATCGCGTGGCGGGAGCGGCTGATCGCGTATCTGCATCGCGATGAGGCAGGCGGAGAGGCAGGCGGAGAGGCAGGCGGAGAGGCGGCCGGGGAAGCGCGCGCAGAAGCGGTCGGGGAAGCCGCATGATCCGCGAGCGGGCGCGGCAGGGCGCGTCCGTCGGGCGCGGTCGGAACAGCTTTTTGCAGAGGCAGGACTTCATGAGCACGCAGGATTCGTGGGCGGCCGATCGCGCGGTCGCCGGTTTCGAGCAGGACGATCGCCCGGCGCAGCCGCATGCTGCTGCACGGCCAGTGCGGCTCGCGCGCGCGACGCGCCGCTACCGGCTGCCGGGGCAGGGGAAGACGGGCGTGCTGAGCGCGGCGACGGTCGCGGCGCTGGCCGCGCTGTGGTGGGTGGCGACGCACCGTCAATGGTTGCCGCCGCTGTTCCTGCCGGCGCCGGAAGCGGTGTGGGCGGCGTTCGTCGATGCGTGGAACGGCCGCATCCAGGGCGGCCTGCCGCTGTCCGAACACCTGCTGTGGAGCGCCGCGCGCGTGTTCGGCGCGTTCGTGCTGGCGACCGCGCTCGGCGTGCCGGCGGGGATCCTGATGGGCGTGAGCCGCATCGCGCGCGGCATCCTCGATCCGCTGCTCGAGTTCTACCGGCCGCTGCCGCCGCTCGCGTACCTGCCGCTCGTCGTGATCTGGTTCGGGATCGACGAGACCGCGAAGCTCGTCGTGATCTTCCTCGCCTGCTTCGCGCCGGTCGCCATGGCGGCGCGCGCGGGCGTGCGGGCCGCGACGGTCGAGCAGATCAACGCCGCGTATTCGCTCGGCGGCAGCTTCGCGCAGATCGTCCGGCACGTCGTGTTGCCGGCCGCGCTGCCTGAGATCCTGACGGGCCTGCGGATCGCGATCGGCTTCGGCTGGACGACGCTCGTCGCGGCCGAGATGGTCGCCGCGACGGCCGGGCTCGGGCAGATGGTGCTCAATGCGTCGAGCTTCCTGCGCACCGACATCGTCGTGATGGGGATCCTGATCATCGGCGCGATCGCGTGGCTGTTCGATCTCGCGATGCGCTGGGTCGAGCGGCGCGTTGTGCCGTGGAAGGGGCGGGGCTGAGCGTCGGCGCGCAAAGGTGGGGCAGGGTCCGCTCGGCGCGCGCTAGCGCTTGAGCGCCGATGCCACGATGCACGGCATCGGCACGCACAGCTCGCCGGCGTCGTTCCGGTAAGGCTCCGTGTCGCGCGCGACCGCACTTTCGATCTGCGCCAGCGCATCGGGGGTTTGGGCGTTCAGTACCGCGGCCATCCGCACGCCGCCCCGCATCAGCATATGAAAGGGGGTCTCCGGCGCACGCAGCATCAGCGTCTGTTCGATCTCCTGCACCTGCGGCTCGACGAAGCCGGCGTCCAGCAACGCGCGAGCCGATTCGTCCGGATCGCTGAAGCGGAAGAACGGCGGCCCGGGCGGCAACGGAACGTCCATCGTCCCGTGCGCCGCGACCGCGGCGAGGACCATGCGGAATCCGACCGCCCTGTCCGGTGAAGCCCAGACGCTGAAGGCGATCCTGCCGCCGGGCTTCAGCACGCGGAACACATGCTCGAGTGCGCGTTCGGGGTGCGGAAAGTGCAGCATGCCGAACGCGATGCCGGCTGCGTCGAAGCACGCGTCCGGAAACGGCAGGTTTTCCGCGTCGCCGACGCGGAATTCGAGATCGGGATGTAGATGTTTCGCCTGCGCAACCATCGTCGCCGAAAAATCGACGCCGACGACCTTCGCGCCGCGACTCGCTGCTGCAGCGGCCAGATAGCCGGGGCCCGACGCGACGTCCAGAAACTGCGTGTCGCGCTGCACCGCGAGTGCGTCGAGCATCGCGTTGCTCGATTGCACGGTCAGCTTGCCGAAGTACGCGTGATACGACTGCGCGACCCGTTCCCAGCCGAGGTGCTCGAAGGTGCCGAAGTCGATCTGTTCCATGTTCGCGAGGGCGTTCGCCGCCCAACCATTCCGGGCCGATGCCGCGTCGCATGCGAAGGTCGTGCCATCCGCGGCCCGGCGCGCCGTGCGCATCGACGGCCGCCGACAATCCCCGAAAAACGTTTCGCGCCTGCAACGGGCGCGGGCGTCCGTCGCAACGCCCGCCCGTCATCAATCCCCGATCGCCATCCCTTCGCGCCGCGGGTCCGCGCCGCCGAACCAGATCGTGCGCCCTTCGACGTTCAGCCGCTGGATCCCCTGCAGCCCGGAGTTCATCTCGACGACCTGCACGTCGTGCCCGCGGCTCTTCAGCGCGTCGACGAGCGTGTCCGATACGCGGCCTTGCTCGAGCTGCGTCGGCCCGTTCATCGACCCGAAGTTCGGCAGCGCGATCGCCTGCTGCATCGTCATCCCCCAGTCGAGCACGCCGACCAGCGCCTTCGCGACGTGGTTGATGATCGCGGGCCCGCCTGCGGAGCCGACGATCATCGTGACCTGCTTCGTCTTCTTGTCGAACACAAGTTCCGGCGCCATCGCCGAGCGCGGCCGCTTGCCGGGCTGCACGCGGTTCGCGACCGGCCGGCCGTTCTCGCTCGACACGAACGAGAAGTCAGTGAGCTGGTTGTTCAGCAGGAAGCCGCGCACCATCAGCCGCGAGCCGAACGCGTCCTCGACGCTCGTCGTCATCGACAGCGCCTGGCCGTAACGGTCGACGATCGCGATGTCGGACGTCGACGGCAGCCCGGGGCTGCGATCGTCGGCCATCGCGAGCGTCGCGCCCTGCGGCGTGCCGGCCTGCGCGGTGCCCATGCTGCCGTCGCCGATCAGGCGCGCGCGCTGCGCGAGATAGGTCTTGTCGGTGAGGCTCGCCCAGCTGCCGCCCGGCAGCGACGCGAAGTCCGGATCGGCGACGTAGCGCGCGCGGTCCGCATACGCGAGGCGCCCGGCCTCGCTGAACAGGTGCGCGGCGAACGGCGTCGGTTCGAAGCCGACATCGTTGCGCACGGGCTTCTGCGCGCCGATCTGCTGCCAGTCGGGCATCGCGTCGATGATGCCGAGCATCTGCGCGATCGCGAGGCCGCCCGACGACGGCGGCGGCATCCCGCAGACGACCGAACGGCGGTAGTCGGCGCACAGCGGCTCGCGCACCTTCGCCTTGTAGCGCGCGAGATCCTGCACCGACAGCAGGCCCGGGTTGGTCGGGTGCTTGCGCACCTTCGCGACGATGTCGCGCGCGATCGCGCCCGTGTAGAACGCGTTCGCGCCATGATCCGCGACCTGGCGCAGCACGACCGCGAGCGGCGGGTTCTTCAGGATCGTGCCGGCCGGCTTCGGCGTGCCGTCCTTGTTGTAGAAGTACGCGCGCGCGGCCGGATCCTTCATCAGGTAGCGGTCGTTCGCGATCAGCATCGCGAGCCGCGGGCTGATCGTGAAGCCGTGCTCGGCGAGCCGGATCGCCGGCTGGAACAGCCGCCGCCACGGCAGCTTGCCGTGCGCGCGGTGCGCGAGGTCGAGCATCCGCAGCACGCCCGGCGCGCCGACCGAGCGCCCGCCGACGACGCCTTCGTAGAAGCTCATCGGCTGGCCGGTCGGGCCGTAGAACAGGTGATCAGTCGCGGCGGCCGGCGCGGTTTCGCGGCCGTCGTACGCCTGCGTCGTCTTGCCGTCGAAGTAGAGCATGAACGCGCCGCCGCCGAGGCCCGACGATTGCGGCTCGACGAGCGCGAGCACCATCTGCGTCGCGATCGCCGCGTCGATCGCGGTGCCGCCCGCCTTCAGCATCTCGTAGCCGGCCTGCGCCGCGAGCGGGTTCGCGGCGGCGATCAGGTAGTGCTGCGCGGTCCAGCCCGGCTTGTCGGCCCAGCCCGACGACAGCTCGGGCGCGTGGAACGCGGGCAGCGGTGCGGCGGCACCCGACGCGGCGGCGACGGGGACGACGCCGCCTGACGGCACGGACGGGGACGTGCAGCCGGCATTGAATGCGACGAGCGCGATGGCGGCGATCAGCGTCCAGCGACGCGAATGCGGACGAATCCGGTCGAACATTGAACCCTCGGCGGCAGTGAATTCGAAGGGGGCGGCGGTCTTTCCGCAACGGGCTGTCGGCGCAGGCGGCGCGCTATTGTCGCTGCGCTCCAGGCGGATTGTCACCCGGCCGGAAACCCTGAAGCAGCGCGTCGGGCCCGCCCCGGCCGGTCTTTCCGGCCTGTTCGAGGATGAACTCTATGAACGTCGAGGTCGCGCGCGTGTGGTGCCGGTTCGGCATGTAGAGCATGTACATGTGCGTGCCGAAGATCGACAGCCGGTACGCGTCGAGTGACGTGACGACCGTGCCGCGCCGCACGTCGTCGTGCACGACGTAATCAGGCACGATGCCGACGCCGATCCCCGCGAGGATCGCCTGCCGCAGGAACAGGAAGTTCTCCGAAATCAGCGTGGGCTCGAGCAGCACCTCGTGGCGCTCGTCGCCGAGATACGCGGCGACTCGCAACTGCCGGCCGATCACGGTCGCGGTGATCACCGGCGCGTCGGTCAGCGCGTCGAGGCTCGCGGGCATCCCGTGCGCGGCCGCGAACGCAGGCGACGCGCAGGCGACGTAGCGCACCGCGCCCATGTCGCGCGCGACGAGGTTCTGCGGCGGCTCGGACTTCACGCGAATCGCGATGTCGACCTCGTCGCGCATCAGGTCCTCGATGCGGTTCTCGAACACGACGTCGAGCACGATGCCCGGATGGAGCCGCTTGAACGCGAGCAGCCATTCGGACATCACGAGCTGTCCGTAGCCGCTCGGCACCGACAGCCGAACGCGGCCCTGCAGATCCTGGCCGAGCGTCGTCACCGATTCCTGCGCGGCGAGCAGTTCGTTGCGGATGCGCCGGCCGTGCTCGTAGAGCTTCAGCCCGATCTCGGTCGGCTCGATGCGGCGCGTCGTGCGCCGCACGAGCTGCTGCCCGATCGAGCGCTCGAGCTGGTTCAGCCGGTAGCTGACGTTCGCGCGGCTCATCTTGAGGCGTTGCGCAGCCTTGCTGAGATTGCCCGCGTCGAGGATCTCGACGAGCAGCGTCAGCGCATTCAGGTCCATGCCCGGGTCTCCTGATCCGTCCCGCTTTCCGTTCTGCGCTTTTCGTCCTGTTAGCGGTCGGCGAGCATTCAATGTCAAGTCAGATTTGACAGCTTGTAAAAGCGCACTGGAATTGTCAATGAATCTCGATCAATCGAAAATCGAGCCATGCCCGGCGTACAGCCGGATCTTGTCCCGCTTCGTGCGGGACGGGGGCGGACGCCCCGGCGCCACCCGCGTTGCCGCGACGCACGCACCCGGCGCCGACGCGCCTGCCGCCGCGTCAAGGAGACACGATGAACTCACCCGCTTCCCCCGATAACCCGATTGGCCCGGTCACGCGCGAACGGCGCGACAAGGTGCTCGTCGTCACGATCGACCATCCTCCCGTCAACGCACTGTCCGCCGACGTGCGGCGCGGCATTGCCGACGCGATCGACGCCGCGCAGCGCGACGCCGCGATTCACGCGGTGCTGATCGTCGGCGCCGGCCGCAACTTCATCGCCGGCGCCGACATCCGCGAATTCGGCAAGCCGCCGGTGCCGCCGTCGCTGCCGGACGTGTGCGAACGGATCGAGTCGAGCGCGAAGCCGGTCGTGGCCGTGCTGCACGGCGCGACGCTCGGCGGCGGCCTGGAAATCGCGCTCGCCGCGCATTACCGGCTCGCGGTGCCGGGCGCGAAGCTCGGGCTGCCCGAAGTGACGCTTGGCCTGCTGTCAGGCGCGGGCGGCACGCAGCGCGCGCCGCGGCTGATCGGCGCGCAGGCCGCGCTCGACCTGATGCTGACCGGCCGCCATGCGAGCGCGGACGAAGCGCTCGCGCTCGGCCTCGTCGACCGTCTCGCGCACAGCGACGACACGCTCGCCGAAGGGCTCGCGTACGCGCAGGAACTGCTGTCGCTCGGCGCGAGCGCGCGGCGCACCCGCGACGCGCACGGCCTCGCGGATCACACGGCCGCGCGAGCAGCGATCGACGCGGCGCGCGCCGACATCGCGAAGAAATCGCGCGGGCTGTTTTCGCCGGCGAAGATCGTCGACGCGGTCGAGGCCGCGCTCACGCAATCGTTCGATGCGGGGATGAAGCTCGAGCGCAGCCTGTTCCTGCAATGTGTCGACAGCCCGCAGCGCGCGGGCCTCGTGCACGCGTTCTTCGCGGAGCGCGAAGCGGCGAAGGTGCCCGAGGCGCGTGGTGCGACGGCCCGCGCGGTCGAGCGCATCGGTGTCGTCGGCGGCGGCACGATGGGCGCGGGCATCGCGGTCGCCGCGCTCGACGCGGGGCTGCCGGTGACGATGATCGAGCGCGACGACGCGGCGCTCGCGCGCGGCCGCGCGCACGTCGGGAAGGTGTACGACGGCCTCGTCGCGAAAGGCCGCATGACGCCCGCCGCGCAAGCCGCACGGCTCGCACGCTTGAACGGCAGCACGTCGTACGACGCGCTCGGGCAGGCGGACGTCGTGATCGAGGCCGTGTTCGAGGACCTGGCGGTCAAGCAGGCCGTGTTCGCCGAGCTCGCGCGCGTGTGCAAGCCGGGCGCGGTGCTCGCGACCAACACGTCGTATCTCGACATCGACCAGATCGCCGCGAGCATCGACCGGCCGTCCGACGTGATCGGCCTGCATTTCTTCTCGCCGGCGAACATCATGAAGCTGCTCGAGATCGTCGTGCCGGCGCGCGTGAGTCCGGACATTGTCGCGACCGCATTCGCGCTCGCGAAGCAGCTGAAGAAGACGCCGGTGCGCGCGGGCGTGTGCGACGGCTTCATCGGCAACCGCATCCTCGCCGTCTATCGCACCGCAGCCGACTACCTGATGGAAGACGGCGCGTCGCCGTACCAGATCGACCGCGCGGTGCGCGAGTTCGGTTTCCCGATGGGGCCGTTCCAGGTCGTCGACCTTGCGGGCGGCGACATCGGCTGGGCGAGCCGCAAGCGCCGTGCGCCAACGCGCGACCCGCGCGCCCGCTACGTCGGGATTTCCGACCGGCTGTGCGAGCGCGGCTGGTTCGGCCAGAAGACGGGGCGTGGCTATTACCTGTATCCGGACGGTGCGCGCACCGGTGCACCCGATCCGGAAGTGGAGGCGATTGTCGCCGTAGAACGCGCGAAGAGCGGCGTCGCGCCGCGCACGTTCACCGACGACGAAATCCTGCGCCGCTATCTCGCCGCGATGATCAACGAGGGTGCGAACGTCGTGCACGAGAAGATCGCGCTGCGCCCGCTCGATGTCGATGCGGTGTTCCTGCACGGCTACGGCTTCCCGCGCCATCGCGGCGGCCCGATGCACTACGCGGACACGGTCGGCCTCGCGAACGTGCTGGCCGATATCCGCGCGTTCGCGAAGGAGGACCCGCTGTTCTGGAAGCCGTCGCCGCTGATCGTCGAGCTCGTCGAGCGCGGCGCGAACTTCGCCAGCCTGAACCGCGTCGACTGAACGTTCTCACGAATTCAATACGGATACCTGATGGATCTCGATTTCACTCCCGAAGAGGAAGCGTTTCGCGCCGACGTGCAGCGCTTCCTGCAAGAACGGCTGCCCGAGCGCATTTCGCGCAAGGTGAAGGGCGGCCTGCGCCTGACCCGCGACGACATGCGCGAATGGCACGCGACACTCAACGCGCGCGGCTGGCTCGCGAGCCACTGGCCGCGCGATTACGGCGGCCCCGGCTGGAGCGTCGCGCAGAAGTTCCTGTTCGACAACGAATGCGCGCTCGCGGGCGCGCCGCGCATCGTGCCGTTCGGCGTGAACATGCTCGGCCCGGTGCTGATCAAGTACGGCAGCGAAGCGCAGAAGCGCCACTGGCTGCCGCGCATCCTCGACGGCACCGACTGGTGGTGCCAGGGCTACTCGGAGCCGGGCGCGGGCTCGGACCTCGCGGCGGTGAAGACGAGCGCGGTGCGGGGTGTCGACGCGCAGGGCGACCACTACGTCGTCAACGGCCAGAAGACGTGGACCACGCTCGGCCACTACGCGAACATGATCTTCTGCCTCGTGCGCACCGCGACCGACGTGCGCAAGCAGGAAGGCATCAGCTTCCTGCTGGTCGACATGAACTCGCCCGGCGTCGACGTGCGCCCGATCGTCACGCTCGACGGCGAGCATGAGGTGAACGAGGTGTTCTTCACCGACGTGCGCGTGCCGGCCGAGAACCTCGTCGGCGAGGAGAACCGCGGCTGGACCTATGCGAAATACCTGCTGACCTACGAGCGCACCAACATCGCGGGCGTCGGCTTCTCGACGGCCGCGCTCGACCGGCTGCGCGCGGTCGCCGCGAAGGTGCGCAAGAACGGCCGGCCGCTCGCCGACGATCCGTATTTCGCGGCGCGCATCGCGCGCGTCGAGATCGAGCTCGAGAACATGAAGACGACCAACCTGCGCGTGCTCGCCGCGGTCGCGGGTGGCGGCGCGCCGGGCGCGGAAAGCTCGATGCTGAAGATCCGCGGCACGCAGATCCGCCAGGAAATCACGTCGCTGATGCGGCGCGCGATGGGGCCGTATGCGCAGCCGTTCGTCGACGAAGCGCTCGACGCCGATTACGACGGCGAGCCGGTCGGCCCGGACGAAGCCGCGAGCGCCGCGCAGCAGTATTTCAACAACCGGAAGCTGTCGATCTTCGGCGGCTCGAACGAGATCCAGAAGAACATCATCGCGAAGATGATGCTCGGGCTGTAACGAGGGACGCGACGATGGATTTCCAGCACACAGAAGACCGCCGGATGCTGGCGGATACGTTGAACCGCTTCATCGCCGAGCAGTACGCGTTCCCGGTGCGCGATCGCATCGCGCAGTCGGCCGAAGGTTTCGATCGTGCGATGTGGCAGCGCTTTGCCGAACTCGGTACGGTCGGCGCGCTGTTTGCCGAAACCGACGGCGGGTTCGGCGGCGCGGGCTTCGACATCGCCGTGGTGTTCGAATGCCTGGGGCGCGGGCTCGTCGTCGAGCCGTTCCTCGGCGCACTGCTCGCGGGCCGCGCGCTGTCGCTCGCCGGCGGCGCTGCGCATCGCGACCGTCTTGCCGCGCTGATCGACGGCAGCGCGAGCGCCGCGTTCGCGCATGACGAGCCGGGCTCGCACTACGAACTGACGACCGTGCGCACGCGCGCCGAACGCTCGGGCGACGGCTGGGTGCTGACAGGCGCGAAGGGCGTCGTCGACCAGGCCGCGCAGGCGGCGTTCTTCGTCGTCAGCGCGCGCGTGTCGGGTCACGACGACGATGCGGCCGGCATCGGCCTGTTCGTCGTGCCGGCCGACGCGCCGGGCGTATCGCTGCGCGATTACAAAAAGATCGACGGCGGCCGCGCGGCCGAAGTGCGCTTCGACCGCGTCGTGCTGCCGGCGGACGCCGCACTTGGCGCGCACGACGGTGAAGCGGGCACCGAGCTGCTCGAACGCGTGCTCGGCTATGGGCTGCTCGCACTGTCGGCGGAAGCGCTCGGCGCGATGGACGTTGCGAAAGAGTACACGCTCGACTATCTGCGCACGCGCAAGCAGTTCGGCTTGCCGATCGGCAGCTTCCAGGCGCTGCAGCACCGGATGGCCGACCTGCTGCTCGAAGTCGCGCAGGCACGCTCGGCCGTGATCAACGCGGCCGCGCAGCTCGATGCGCCGCGCGTGGTGCGCGAACGCGCGCTGGCGGCGGCGAAATACAGCATCGGCCGGATCGGCACGCTCGTCGCCGAGGAAAGCATCCAGCTGCACGGCGGGATCGGGATGACGTGGGAGCTGCCGCTGTCGCACTACGCGAAGCGCCTCGTGATGATCGATCACCAGCTCGGCGACGAGGATCACCATCTCGCACGCTACATCGCGCTGTCGAAACAGTAAAAACGAACCACGCGAACGGAGGAGACAAGGATGACGAACGAATCGCGCGCATTGCCGCTGGCCGGCGTGAAGGTGCTCGATTTCTCGCGCGTGCTCGCGGGCCCGTGGTGCGCGATGGTGCTCGCCGATTTCGGCGCGGAAGTGATCAAGGTCGAGCATCCGGCGCGCGGTGACGACACGCGCGACTGGGGCCTGAGGATCGGCGACACCGAGACGACCTACTTCAACAGCGTGAACCGCAGCAAGCGCTCGATCTGTCTCGACCTGCAGACCGACGAAGGGCGACGGCTCGCGCGCGAGCTGGCCGCGCAGGCCGATGTGGTGCTTCACAACTTCAAGTTCGGCGGCGCGGAAAAGCTCGGGCTCGGCTACGACGCACTGGCCGAACTGAATCCGCGCCTCGTGCACTGCGCGATCTCCGGCTACGACCGTTCGGGCGCCGAGGCCGCGCGGCCCGGCTACGACCTCGTCGTACAGGGCGAAGCCGGGCTGATGGCGTTGAACGGCGAAGCTGGCCAGCCGCCGCTGAAGTTCGGCGTCGCGGCGGTCGACCTGTTCACTGGCATGTATTCGGCGCAGGCGATCCTCGCCGCGCTCTACGAACGTCATGCGACGGGGCGCGGGCGGCGCATCGAGATGGCGCTGTTCGACTGCGGGCTGATGATCACCGCGTATTACGGGCTCGACGCGCTGCTGATGGGCGAGGATCCGCCGCGCTACGGCAACGCGCACCCGTCGATCGTGCCGTACGGCGTGTTCGACGCGGCCGACGGGCCGCTCGTGATCACGGTCGGCAACAACACGCAGTTCGCACGTTTCTGCGATGCGATCGAGCGGCCCGATCTCGCGGCCGACACCAGATACAAGACCAACCTCGGCCGCTCGGAAAACCGCGCCGACCTGTTGCCCGAGATTCGTCGTGAACTCGCGAGCCGGTCACGTGCGACGTTGCTCGCGGCGCTCGCCGATGCGGGCATTCCGTGCGGCGAAGTGCTCGGGCTGCACGAAGCGCTGAAGTCGGAACGTGCGACGAGCGCGGGGCTCGTCACGCGGCAGCTGCACCCGGTCGCGGGCGGCGTCGACGTGCTTGCACCGCCGTATCGGTTCGACGGCGCGCGGTTGCCCGTGCGCGGCGCGCCGCCGGTGCTCGGTGCCGATACGGGTGCGGTGCTCGGCGGCTGGCTCGGGATGTCGGCCGACGAGGTCGCGCGGCTGCGTGCGGATCGCGTGGTCTGAGCGCACGCCCACGCATGGGCACGACGCATCACATTGCACCGCCGCGGCGCGGGCGGATCGGTAGACGCGCCATCCATCCACAAGACAACCCTCGCGCAACGACGCGGTGGAAATGGAGACACCATGGAGCTTTCCGTCATCGAATCAGTCACGGCGCGCCGTGACTACCAGCAGCTCGTGCGTGCGCGGCGCCGCTTCAGCTTCACGCTGACGGCGCTGATGATTGCCACGTACTACGGCTTCATCCTGCTCGTCGCGCTCGCGCCGCACGTGCTCGCCGCGCCGCTGTACCGCGGCGCGACGACGACGGTCGGGATCGCCGCGGGCGTCGCGATCATCCTGGTCGCGATCGGCCTGACCGCGTGCTACGTGCTGCGCGCGAACCGTGCGTTCGACCGCCGCGTCGACGCGCTTCTGCAGCGTTCGTGACGGAGGCCGACATGCGACGTTCCTCGATCGCGCCTGGCGCGCTTGCCGTTCCCGCCGTGCTCGTTTCCTCCGCCGCGCATGCGGTATCGGTCGCGGGCCCGATGCCCGACAAGGTCGAACTGAACCCGGTCGCGATCGGGATGTTCTTCGCGTTCGTGTTCGCGACGCTCGCGCTCACGCGCTGGGCTGCGCGCCGCACGCGCTCGACGCGCGACTTCTACACGGCCGGCGGCGGCATCACCGGGCTGCAGAACGGGCTCGCGATCGCGGGCGACTACATGTCGGCCGCGTCGTTCCTCGGGCTGTCCGGGATGGTGTTCATGTTCGGCTTCGACGGGCTCATCTACTCGATCGGCTTTCTCGTCGGCTGGCCGTTCGTGATGTTCCTGATCGCCGAGCCGTTGCGCAACCTCGGCAAGTTCACGTTCGTCGACGTCGTCGCGTACCGCTTTGCGCAGCGGCCGATCCGGCTGCTGACGTCCGCGAATTCGCTGACCATCGTCGTGCTGTACCTCGTCGTGCAGATGGTCGGCGCGGGCAAGCTGATCCAGTTGCTGTTCGGGCTGTCGTACGGCACGGCCGAGCTGATCGTCGGCGTGCTGATGGTGGTCTACGTGTTCTTCGGCGGGATGACCGCGACCACCTGGGTGCAGGTGATCAAGGCCGTGCTGCTGCTGTGCGGCGCGACGCTGCTCGTCCTGCTCGCGCTCGCCGAATTCGGCTTCAGCGTCGACGAGATGTTCCGCCGCGCGGTGGCCGTGCATCCTGGCGCGCTGTCCATCATGGGCCCCGGCAAGCTGATCCGCGATCCGGCCAACGCGCTGTCGCTCGGCATTGCGCTGATGTTCGGCACGGCCGGCTTCCCGCACATCCTGATGCGCTTCTTCACGGTGCCGAACGCGAAGGAGGCGCGCAAGTCGGTGCTCTATGCGACCGGCTTCATCGGCTATTTCTACCTGCTGACCTTCGTGATCGGCTTCTCGGCGATCGTGCTGCTCGCGCAGCATCCCGAGTTCTTCAAGCTCGGCGCGAACGGCACGTTCAACCTGACGCACGACCTGCTCGGCGGCTCGAACATGGTCGCGGTGAAGCTCGCGCAGGCGGTCGGCGGGAACTGGTTCTACGGCTTCATCGCGGCCGTCACGTTCGCGACGATTCTCGCGGTGGTCGCGGGCCTGACGCTCGCCGGCGCGACGACGATCTCGCACGACCTGTACGCGCAGATGTGGGCGTGCGGCAAGCCCGACGAACGCGTCGAGATGCGCATCTCGCGCGCGGCGACGATCGCGCTGTCGGCGGTCGCGATCGGGCTGTCGATCCTGTTCGAGCACGTGAACGTCGCGTTCATGGTCGGCCTCGTCGCGGCGGTGGCCGCGAGCGCGAATTTCCCGGTGCTCGCGATGTCGATCTTCTGGCGCGGAATGACGACGCGCGGCGCGGTGCTCGGCGGCAGCCTCGGCCTCGTGTCGGCGGTGGCGCTCACGGTGCTGTCGAAGTCGGTGTGGGTCGACGTGCTGCACCACGCGCACGCGCCGGTGTTTCTCGACAACCCGGCGCTCGTGTCGGTGCCGCTCGCGTTCATCGGGATCGTCGTCGGCTCGCTTGCGGATCGCGGCGAGCGCGCACGGCGCGAGCGCGAGGCCTTCGCGCAGCAGGAGTTCTACGCGCAGACGGGCGTGCTGGCCGGCCGCGCCGTGCAGCACTGATTCATCTGACAAATGAGCGCATCCGTCCGGATCGCCGGACGGATATTTTCCGGAAATCCGGAATCCCGGATTTTCTTGCCTGCCGCATGATGGGAAATACAATGAAAACAATGGTTTGAGGGGTTCCGGAAACCTGGCATCGACCTTGCGATATAAAGCGCACGGCCATCCCCCGGCCTGACTATTAAACCAAGGAGACAATCGATGACCACTGCCTTCCTCCCCCTCCGGATGTCCTGAGGCATCGCTTGTTGCGGCACGGCAACCGCGCGGGCGACTGCAATTCCCCTGGCATTCGCTCGCGCGCGTGACGCCGCTCCACCGGCTCATCTACCCTTCATCAGGAACCATCGTGAAGAAGAAACCCTTCTACAAAGTGCTCTATGTGCAGGTGATCTTCGCCATCATCGTCGGCGTGATCCTCGGCCACTACTATCCGGCCCTCGCCACCGAGATGAAGCCGCTCGGCGACGGCTTCATCAAGCTGATCAAGATGGTGATCGGGCCGATCATCTTCTGTACGGTCGTGACCGGCATCGCCGGCATGGAGGACATGAAGAAGGTCGGGCGCGTCGGCGGCAAGGCGCTGCTGTACTTCGAGATCGTGTCGACCTTCGCGCTGATGCTCGGCCTCGCGGCCACGCACATCCTGCGTCCGGGCGTCGGCTTCAACATCGATCCGGCGACGCTGAACGGCAAGGAAGTCGCGTCGTACGCGGCGAAGGCGCACGGGCAGTCGACGGTCGACTTCCTGATGCACATCATCCCGAACACGATGGTCGACGCGTTCGCACAGGGCGAGATCCTGCAGATCCTGCTGGTCGCGCTGCTGTTCGGCAGCGTGCTCGCGCACCTCGGCGAGCGCGGCAAGGTGGTCACCGACTTCATCGACGGGATCACGCGCGTGCTGTTCGGCATCGTGCACATCGTCACGAAGCTCGCGCCGATCGGCGCGTTCGGCGCGATGGCGTTCACGATCGGCAAGTACGGCGTCGGCTCGCTGGTGCCGCTGCTCAAGCTGATCGGCACGTTCTACCTGACGTCGGTCGTGTTCGTGCTCGTCGTGCTCGGCACGATCGCGCGCATCACGGGCTTCTCGATCATCCGCTTCGTCGGCTACATCAAGGAAGAGCTGCTGATCGTGCTCGGCACGAGCTCGTCGGAAGCCGCGCTGCCGCAGCTGATGGAGAAGCTCGAGAAGGCCGGCTGCTCGCGCTCGGTCGTCGGCCTCGTCGTGCCGACCGGCTACTCGTTCAACCTCGACGGCACCAACATCTACATGACGATGGCCGTGCTGTTCATCGCGCAGGCGACCAACATCGAGCTCACGTGGATGCAGCAGCTCACGCTGCTCGCCGTTGCGATGCTGACGTCGAAGGGCGCGAGCGGCGTCACCGGCGCGGGCTTCATCACGCTCGCCGCGACGCTCGCGGTCGTGCCGACCATCCCGCTGTCGGGCATGGTGCTGATCCTCGGTATCGACCGTTTCATGAGCGAATGCCGCGCGCTGACCAACATCGTCGGCAACGGCGTCGCGACGGTCGTCGTGTCCGCGTGGGAGAAGGAGCTCGACCGTGCGAAGCTGCGCCAGGCGCTGAGCGGCGGCGGCGAAGTCGCCACGACCGAGACGGCCGGCGTCTGACGCCATGAAGGAGCAGGCGGCGGCGCCGCTCGCGGGCCGCGCGCCGAATTACAGCGGCGGTGGCGGTGGCAGCGGTATCGGCAGCGGCACCGGCGGCAGCGGCAGCGGCAGGGCAGATGCGGACGGCTATGACACAATAGCTGATCCGCATCGCCAGGAAGCCGTCACCGTGAAGCGCCGCCTGCTCATCCTCGTCGCGCTCGCTACCGCGCTCGCCGCGGCCTGTGCGCTGACGTGGACCGTCACGTGGCGGCGCGGGATCGACGAGCTGCAGCGCAATGCCGCCGTGCGCGTCGATCGCACCACCAGCGCGCTCAAGAGCACGCTCGACCGCTACGAATCGCTGCCGTACCTGCTCGGCAGCCACCCGCTCGTGCAGGACCTGCTCGCCGAGCCGAAGCGCGCCGACTACGCGGCGCGCGCCAACCGCTACCTCGAAGACCTCAACCAGCACGCGCACGCGACCGTCACCTACCTGATCGGCGCGGACGGCCTGTGCGTCGCCGCGAGCAACTGGCGCGCACCCGACAGCTTCATCGGGATCGGCTACCGTTTCCGGCCGTATTTCATCGACGCGATGCACGGCCAGGTCGGCCGCTTTTTCGGGATCGGCACGATCTCGCGCGATCCCGGCTATTACATCTCGCAACCCGTGTGGCGCGACGGCCGGATCGTCGGCGTCGTCGTCGTGAAGCTCAATCTCGAGTGGTTCCAGGGCGCGGACGCGTCCGAGCCGCTCGTCGTCACGGACGATCACGGCGTCGCGTTCCTGTCGTCGGTGCCCGCGTGGAAATACCACACGCTGCGGCCGCTGACGGGCCCCGTCGCCGCGTCGATCTTCGAAACCCGCCAGTACGCGCAGCAGCCGGTCGCGCCGCTGCCGCTGCGCGTCGAACAGCCGCTCGGCGCCAACGCGCAGATCGTGCGCATCGGCGAGGGCCGCCGCGCGCCGCGCTATCTCGCGACGCAGCGCCGCATCGGCGAGCCCGACTGGACGCTCGTCACGCTTGCGCCGATCGCACCCGTCGACGCGGATGCGCGCAACGCGACGATCGTCACGGGCTTCGGCTTCGTGTCGGTCGCGCTGCTCGCGTTCTACTGGCGGATGCGCCGCGCGCGCGTGCGCGAGATGATTCGCGGCCGCGCGCTGCTGCAGCAGGCGTATGCGGAGCTGAACCGGCGCGTCGAGGAGCGCACGGCCGACCTGTCGGAGGCGAACGAACAGCTGCAGAAGGAAGTCGGCGACCGGATCCGCGCGGAACAGGAACTGCGCGCCGCGCACGACGAACTGATCCAGGCGAGCAAGCTTGCCGCGCTCGGCCAGATGGCGGCGGGCATCACGCACGAGCTGAACCAGCCGCTCGCCGCGCTGCGCAGTTTTTCCGACAACACGCGCGTGCTGCTCGACCGCGGCGAGCAGGCGGCTGCGCGCGAGAACCTCGAGGCGATCGCCGCGCTCACCGAGCGGATGGGCAAGATCACCAACCAGCTGAAGCTGTTCGTCGGCCGCGCGCGGCCGCGCAACGAACAGGCGCTCGTCGTGCGCGCGCTGCGCAGCGTGCTGGCGCTGCTCGACGAACGGCTGCGCGGCGTCGCGCTCGTGCTGACGCTGCGGGATGCGGCCGTGTCGTCCTTATCGTCCTTATCGTCCGTTTCGCCCACGCCGGACGCGCCGCTCGCGCCGCTCGATCTCGCCAACGACCATCCGGAACTCGTCGCGCGCTGCGAGGACCTGCGTCTCGAACAGGTGCTGATCAACCTGCTCGGCAACGCGCTGGACGCGGTGGCGGGCACGGCCGCGCCGCGCATCGAAGTCACGGTCGTCGTATCGGGCGCGACGCTCGCGATCCAGGTGCGCGACAACGGTCCGGGCATCCCGCCCGACCTGCTGCCGCGCCTGTTCGAGCCGTTCTTCACGACGAAGGAAATGGGCCGCGGGCTCGGTCTCGGGCTCGCGATCTCGTCGTCGATCGCGAGCGACGCGGGTGGCTCGCTGACTGCGCGCAACGCGCCGTCCGGCGGCGCGCAGTTCGTCTTGACGTTGCGGCGCGCCCGCACGCATCATCCGGACTCCGTGTCGGGGCAGACGGGTTTGCACGAAGCGCCCGTCGCGCACCGGACTGAGGGAAAATCGGCGTGAACCGACCCGCGCACGCGTTGCCGTCGCGCGGTCCGAGGGCCACGGAGCCCATCAGGAGCAAGTGAGTACGATGGCCAACCGGCTGCAAGTGATCTATATCGAAGACGACGCGCTCGTGCGCCGCGCGGGCGTGCAGAGCCTCCAGCTGGCGGGTTTCGACGTGACCGGCTTCGAGTCGGCCGAGGCCGCCGAGAAGGCGATCGTCGCCGACGCCGCCGGCGTGATCGTCAGCGACATCCGCCTGCCCGGCGCGAGCGGGCTCGACCTGCTTGCGCAATGCCGCGAGCGCGTGCCCGACGTGCCGGTGATCCTCGTCACCGGCCACGGCGACATCTCGATGGCGGTGCAGGCGATGCGCGACGGCGCGTACGACTTCATCGAGAAGCCGTTCGCGGCCGAGCGGCTGATCGAGACGGTGCGGCGCGCGCTGGAGCGGCGCGAGCTGGTGCTCGAGAACCATGCGCTGCGCCGCGAGCTGGCCGAGCAGAACGTCGTTGCGCCGCGGATCATCGGCCGCAGCCCGGCGATCGAGCAGGTGCGCAAGCTGATCGCGAACGTCGCGCCGACCGATGCGTCGGTCCTGATCAACGGCGACACGGGCGCCGGCAAGGAGCTGATCGCGCGCAGCCTGCACGAGCTGTCGCCGCGCCGCGACAAGCCGTTCATCGCGGTGAACTGCGGTGCGCTGCCCGAGCCGATGTTCGAATCCGAGATGTTCGGCTACGAGCCCGGCGCGTTCACGGGCGCGGCGAAGCGCCGGGTCGGCAAGCTCGAATACGCTTCCGGCGGCACGCTGTTCCTCGACGAGATCGAAAGCATGCCGCTCGCGCTGCAGGTGAAGCTGCTGCGCGTGCTGCAGGACGGCGTGCTCGAGCGGCTCGGCTCGAACCAGCCGATCCGCGTGAACTGCCGGATCGTCGCGGCCGCGAAGGGCGACATGAGCGAACTGGTCGCGGCCGGCACGTTCCGGCGCGACCTGCTGTACCGGCTCAATGTCGTGACGATCGCGCTGCCGCCGCTCGCCGAGCGCCGCGAGGACATCGTGCCGTTGTTCGAACACTTCATGCTCGACGCAGCCGTGCGCTATGACCGCCCGGCGCCGGTGCTGACCGACCGGCAGCGCGCGAGCCTGCTGCAGCGCGACTGGCCCGGCAACGTGCGCGAGCTGCGCAACGCGGCCGACCGGTTCGTGCTCGGCGTCGCCGACATGCCGCAGGACGCGGCGGGCAGCGACGACGACGCGAACGAGCAGACGCTGAAGGAGCGCATCGAGCAGTTCGAGCGCGCGGTGATCGCCGAGGCGCTGAACCAGACGGGCGGCGCGGTCGCGGCGACCGCCGACCGGCTGCACGTCGGCAAGGCGACGCTGTACGAGAAGATGAAGCGCTACGGGCTGTCGGCGAAGGGCGAAACGGACCGCTGAAAAGAAACGGACCGCAGAACCGGTGCTGTCCGGTCATGCGGTCCGTCTCAGGGTCTTTCTTGCGGCCCTTCTTGCGGCGAGGCGCGCGTCGCGCACCGCCGGCCCGTATCGGGCGAGGCGCTCAGGCGGCGTTGCCGAGCGCCTTCTTGAGCAGCGCGTCGAGCTCCGCGAACTGCGGCGCGCCCACATAGCGCTTCAGGATCTTGCCGTCCTTGTCGACGACGAAGGTCGTCGGCGTCAGCTGCACGTTGCCGAACTGCTTCGCGACGCTGCCGTCGTCGAGCGCGACCTTGAACGGCAGCTGGCGCGTCTGCGCATAGTTCGCGACGTACATCGGCGGATCGTAGTTCATTGCGACCGCGACGAATTCGAGGCCCTGTCCCTTGAAACGATTGTAGGTATCGACCATCTGCGGCATTTCCTGCATGCAGGTCGCGCAGCTCGTCGCCCAGAAGTTGACGAGGTAGACCTTGCCCTTCAGGTCGCCGGTGGTCGAGACCTTCTGGCCCGACAGCAGCGTGAACGTGGCGTCCGGCACGCTGGACTTGCCGTTGAACGCGAAGAAGCCGGCCACGGCGATGGCGGCCACGACGACGATCGCCGCGACATAGCGGATCGGGCTCGCGCGGCGGCTGGAGGAGGGAGGCGTGGAGTTCATCTGCGGTGCTCTCGGAGTCGGTCGGGGGACGCCGGACATTGCCAGGGACGTCGAAATTCGCCGCTCATTTTAGCGCGAATGCGGCGCACGCACCGGTGGTCGCCACACATCCCGGCGTTCCCGTTCGACGCATAATGCACGCTTTGCCCGCTCCGATCTCCGTCATGCCGAAGGAATTTGCCGCGCCGCTGCGTCCCCTTTTTCGTCCGCTGCGGCGCTTCGCCGCACTCATGTGCGCGAGCGCCGTGCTCGTCGCGTGCACGCCGTCGTACGACTGGCGCACGCTGCACAACGACGCCGGCTACACGATCGACCTGCCCGCGAAGCCGACCGTCGACGAGCATCCGGTAACGATCGGCGGCACGCCGATGAAGATGCGGATGCAGGCGGCACACCTGGATGGCGCGGTATTCGCGGTCGGCACGGTGATGCTGCCGGATGACCGCGACGAGACCCGCCGCGCGGCGCTCGACTACCTGCGCGAAGGCCTGTCCCGTAACCTGGGCGGCGCGTCGCAGACCGCCGCGGTGCCGGTGCCGCTCGCGGCCGGTGGCGCGGTGAATGGGCTCGAGCTGCGCGTGGCCGGTGCGGCGGCCGCGCAGGACCGCGCGCACAAGACGATCGTCGCGCGGTTCGCGGCGCGCGGCCGGCATGCGTACCAGGCGGTCGTGATCTCCGACGCGCCGGTCGCGCAGGAGCAGCTCGACCAGTTTTTCGGCTCGCTGAAGCTCGACTGAAGCGGGCCGGCGAGGGCGCTTCAGAGTGCGGCGAGAACTGAAAGTTCCTTCGCAGCATTCGACGCTAATCGCCGGATTTTGCGGGAATTTTTCGGCTATCCACAGTGCATGTGGATAACTTTGTTGAAAAGTTCGCGCACGATGCCCGCCGCCCGCGCCGGAAGGCCTTCCGGCCGGTTTTTACGCGTTCGGGCCGCTTTCGAAAAGTCAATAAAAACAAGGGTATGCGCAAGACGCATCCCGCAGGATGCGGTGCGATGCCGGCGGGGCCCGGATGCGCGGAATTGTGCATAAGTCAAGTCTTGACAGCCGGAATTTGTCCTCAGAGCGCGGTTAGCGCGCGCCGGTAGCGGATTGCCTCGGCGATCTGCGCGGCGCTCGGCAGCGGATCGCCGGCAAGGTCGGCGATCGTTCTCGCGACCTTCAGCACGCGGTAATACGCGCGCGCGGACCATCCGAACCGCTCGCCGGCCTCCCTCAGCAGGCGCTCGCCTTCGTCGGTCGGCCGGCACAGGTCGTCGGTCTCGCGTCCGGTCAGCATGTGATTGGTCTTGCCCTGGCGGTCGAGCTGCAGCGCGCGCGCCCGAGCAACCCGCTCAGCGACCGCGGCGCTCGGCTCGCCGGGCGCCGACGCCCGCGCCGCAAGTTCGGCCGGCGTCAGCGCGGGCAGGTCGATCTGGATGTCGATGCGGTCGAGCAGCGGCCCGGACAGCTTGCGCAGGTAGCGCGCGGCGACGTCCGGCGAGCAGCGGCAGCGGCCGGACGGATCGCCGAGCCTGCCGCACGGGCACGGGTTCATCGCGGCGATCAGCTGGCACGCGGCGGGGAAATCGGCCTGCATCGCCACGCGCGAAATCGTGATGCGGCCCGCTTCGAGCGGCTCGCGCAGCATTTCCAGCACGTGCCGGTCGAATTCCGGCAGCTCGTCGAGGAACAGCACGCCGAGGTGCGCGAGCGTGATCTCGCCCGGCTGCGGCGGATTGCGGCCGCCGACCAGCGCCGCGGCGCTCGACGAGTGATGCGGCGAGCGGAACGGCCGCTGCCGCCACTGTGCGGGCGAGAAACCGACGCGGCTCGCCGACAGCAGTGCGGCCGACGTCAGCGCTTCGTCGTCGGTCAGCGGCGGCAGCAGCCCCGGCAGCCGCGCGGCCAGCATCGACTTGCCCGCGCCGGGCGGGCCGACCATCAGCATGTGATGCCCACCGGCGGCCGCGACTTCGAGCGCCCGCCGCGCGCCGCGCTGGCCGATCACGTCCGCGAGGTCGGGGGCGGCCGACGCCGGCCGGCCGTCGAGGCACGGCGCGGCAACGGGCGACAGCCGCCCGTCCGGTGCGCCGGCCAGGTGCGCGCACAGCGCCGGCAGGTCCGGCGCACCGAAGACGGTCACGCCCGGGACCAGCGCCGCTTCGGCGGCGCTGTCGAGCGGCAGGTACAGCTCCGGCTCGCGGGGCCGGGCGGCTGAATCCGCCGGATCGGCCGTGGCCGTGTGCCGGTCGCGTGCGGCGCCGCACGCCATCGCGAACGCGCCGCGCATCGGCCGCAGCGCGCCGGTCAGCGACAGCTCGCCCGCGAATTCGCGGCCGGCCAGCGCGTCGGCCGGGATCTGGCCGTTCGCGGCGAGGATGCCGAGCGCGATCGGCAGGTCGAACCGGCCGGATTCCTTCGGCAGGTCGGCGGGCGCGAGGTTGACGGTGATGCGCCGGACCGGGAACTCGAAGCCGCAGTTCTGCAACGCGGCGCGCACGCGCTCGCGGCTTTCACGGACTTCGAGATCGGGCAGGCCGACGATCGAGAACGACGGCAACCCGTTGGCGAGGTGGACTTCGACGGTGACGTCCGGCGCGCGGCCGGCCGCCGGTGCGCGGCTGCGCACCAAGGCAAGCGACATGGCGAGGCTCCTGCTGAGCGGGCGGGCAGCCTCGGGGGCCGCCTGCCACGGATAAGGGGAGTGATCGGTGCGCGCTTGCCGGCGTGGCGCGGATGAAAGAACGACGGGACGACTACTGGAGCGGGATCATTGCATCCGGGTACATCAGGGCGGGCGTGAACGAGCCGCATGAGGGCCCCCGCATGAGGGCCCGCTCACGCCGGTGCATCAGCCCTGTATATCAGGCCTGATGCGCAGCCCTTTACATCAAGCTTGCGAAGCGAGCTTCTGCTCGAGTTCCGCGACGCGCTTTTCCAGCTCCTCGAGGCGCACGCGGGTGCGGGCGAGCACCTGCGCCTGCGTGTCGAATTCCTCGCGGGTGACGAGATCGAGCTTCGAGAAGCCTTGCGACAGCATGGCCTTCACGTTGCGCTCGACGTCCTTGGCCGGCGAGTTTTTCAGCAGGTCGCTGACGCGCGACTGCAGGTCGTTGAAAACGTCGCTGGGTTGCTTCATGTGATTCCCCTTCATTGCACAAAAAATGTGCATCTTCAGTTGCGTACGTGCCCATGATGCACGCATGACCGGAAATGGTGCGTGCGAAGCGCGATTTCCGGGCATGGCGCCCGCATGGGTGAAAGTCCCGGCGTTGCGGGACGTGCGTGCACTCTAGCAACGTTCCTCGCCCGGCGCCAGCAAACCCGGCCCGCGTTGGCCATTCGGCCGGGCTCCGCCGCCTTTTCGCAGGAAATGCGACCCCCGCAACGCGGGTCGATGCACGGCTCGGGCCGACTTGGCATGCGAGTTGCTGAGGAGAGTCCGCTACACATCCAACCAATTCGACGGGACAACCCAGCGAGAGGACTTCATGAAACTCATTACCGCAATCATCAAGCCGTTCAAGCTCGATGAGACGCGCGAAGCGCTCTCCGCGCTCGGCGTCTCGGGCATCACGGTAACGGAGGTGAAAGGGTTCGGGCGCCAGAAGGGGCACACCGAGCTGTACCGGGGCGCCGAATACGTGGTCGATTTCCTGCCGAAGATGAAGATCGAGGCGGCCGTGTCCGACGATCTCGTCGACCAGGCGGTGGAAGCGATCGAGCGGGCGGCACGCACCGGCAAGATCGGCGACGGCAAGATCTTCGTCACGCCGATCGAGCAGGTGATCCGGATCCGCACCGGGGAGACGGGCGCGGACGCGCTGTAACAGACAAGACAAGCGACAAGAGGAAAACCAAGATGCGCAAACTTCTGATGTCCCTGCTGATGGCCGGCTCGCTGATCGCGGCCGGCGTTGGCCCCGCGCTCGCGGACGACGCGGCATCGGCCGCGGCTGCTTCCGCGCCTGCCGCATCGGCACC
>NZ_QTQP01000158.1 GCF_003854275.1 Burkholderia sp. Bp8963 | reverse complement strand
AGATCGAGCAGGTTCTTGTCGACCGGTGTCACCGTGTTCTTGCCGAACGCGCGCGCATCCGCGAGCTGCGCGAAGAACTGCCAGTGCTCGCCGAGATGCGCGTCTGCGTGAACCTCGATGCGCTGGATCAGATAGGTATCCGACTGCGCGGAGCCGATGCCGAACAGCGGCGCGTTGTTGCTTTCGACCCGCTCGCGCAGGTTCACGCCGAGCGACAGATAGGATGCCGGATCATTGCCGAGCGGAATGTATTTCAGTCCGTCGAGCGGCGCGCGCGGCACGCATGGATTCGCAAGCACCGACCAGTCTTCCTGCCAGCGATTGAACAGCACGACGGGCCGTTTCGCGTTGCACGTGGATGCCGACGCGGCGCCGCCTGCCGCGGCGCTGGCCGCTGCATCGGTCGGTATGCTCGCTGCGGTGGCCGATGCGGCGGTCGATGCGGTAGTCGATGCGGTAGTCGATGCAGCAGTCGATGCGGCAGTCGATGCAGCAGTCGATGCGGCAGTCGATGCGGCAGTCGATGCAGCAGTCGTATCTGCGCACGCCGCGTCGACGCCCGCGAACACCAGCGCCGCGGCAACCGACATCCGTGCAGCCGTGCCAAAACGACGGCCGCGCATTGTGGTGGACACCATGGTTTTCCTCGCCTGTGCCAACCTCTGATTGTGCGTGGCCGCGCCGGCCATACGCCGGACGCGCGTGAAGCGCCCCTCTCTGCCCCGCCGGATCATGTGCGCCCCGCCGTGGCCACGCGCTCGTGCTCGCCAGTGACGGCCGCGAGCCACGCGAGTGCGCATGCGGGCGCGAGCAGCGCCCAGAAGCTAATGTGACGGAAGCCCAGCGCACCGGCCACCGCGCCGATCGCGAACGCGACGATGGCCGGCATCATCTTGCCGAAACGTGCGCGCGCCGCCGCGCGCACGCTGTCGGCGGTACCCGCGGACACGATATCGACCATGTCGAGGATCGCCTGCGTGACGTTGCCCGTCATCACGGTATTCGGCACGCCCGGACGCTGGATCAGCCGCG
>NZ_QTQP01000157.1 GCF_003854275.1 Burkholderia sp. Bp8963 | reverse complement strand
GAATCCGCGAAATTCTGCGGCGAAGTGCTGGCGCCGCTGAACGTCGACGGCGATCGCAACCCGAGCAGCTGGAAGGACGGCGAGGTGACCGCGACGCCGGGCTTCAAGGAAGCGTTCCGCCAGTTCGTCGAAGGCGGCTGGCAGGGGCTGCAGCATCCGGCCGAGTATGACGGCCAGGGGCTGCCGAAGCTGATCGCGACGCCGTGCATCGAGATGCTGAACGCGGCGAACCTGTCGTTCGCGCTGTGTCCGCTGCTGACCGACGGCGCGATCGAGGCGCTGCTGACTGCGGGCACCGACGAGCAGAAGCAGCGCTACGTGCCGAAGCTGATCTCCGGCGAATGGACGGGCACGATGAACCTGACCGAGCCGCAGGCCGGTTCCGATCTCGCGCTGGTGCGCTCGCGTGCGGAGCCGCAGGGCGACGGTTCGTACAAGGTGTTCGGCACGAAGATCTTCATCACGTGGGGCGAGCACGACATGGCCGAGAACATCGTCCACCTCGTGCTGGCGCGCACGCCGAGCGCACCGGAAGGCGTGAAGGGCATTTCGCTGTTCATCGTGCCGAAGTTCCTCGTCAACGACGACGGCAGCCTCGGCGCGCGCAACGACGTGCATTGCGTGTCGATCGAGCACAAGCTCGGGATCAAGGCGAGCCCGACCGCGGTGCTGCAGTACGGTGACCACGGCGGCGCGATCGGCTACCTCGTCGGCGAGGAGAATCGCGGCCTCGAATACATGTTCATCATGATGAACGCCGCGCGCTTCGGTGTCGGGAATCAGGGGATCGGCGTGGCCGACCGCGCGTACCAGCATGCGGCCGCGTTCGCGAAGGAGCGCGTGCAGAGCCGTCCGGTCGACGGTTCCGCGAAGCAGTCGGTGACGATCATCCACCACCCGGACGTGCGCCGGATGCTCGGCACGATGCGCGCGCTGACCGAAGGCGCGCGGGCGCTGTCGTATGTCGCGGCCGCGCACAGCGACATTGCCCACCGCCATTCGGACGAGGCGACGCGTGCGCATCATCAGGCAATCTACGAGTATCTGGTGCCGGTCGTGAAGGGCTGGAGCACCGAGATGGTGAACGA
>NZ_QTQP01000156.1 GCF_003854275.1 Burkholderia sp. Bp8963 | reverse complement strand
TAGCGGACAGATGGATGTCTGAAGAACGCGCGGACGAGCTTCGGGTCTTGCCCAATTTTTTCAAGCTGTTCATGGATCCGCGGCCCGAGTTTTTCACCCTTTTGCAAAGGGCGTCGCGCGACGCCGCTGCGCTTGACATGACTCCACACCAACTCATCCGGGTTGAGGTCCGGCGCGTAACCGGGCAGGAAGTGCAAGGTCAATTTGCCCTGCGTGCTGGCGACGTAGTCCTTGACTACAGCTTTCTTATGCGCGGGCAATCCGTCGACGATCAGATGAACTCCCTTCTTCCGATTGAACATCAACTTCTTGAGCAGCGTCACGAACAGCTCACCGCTGAGGCCCCCTTCGTATGTCGCAAACCAGAAGGCGCCCTTTGAGTTGACGGCGGACGCCGCACTCATGCTTTGCCGCTGGCCCGGACGCTCAACGACGGGCGTTTCACCGCGCGGCGCCCAGGTCTTGCCATGCACCGAGTCAGCTCGAAAGCCCGATTCGTCCCAGAAGAAGATGTCCGCCTTTTGCTCACGCGCTTGCTTGGCAATGGCCGGATACGTGTCGTGTCGCCAGCGATCAATTGCCTCTGGATCGCGCTGGTAAGCACGCTGCAGCGGCTTTTGCGGTGTCAGGTTCAGGCGTGCCAGCATCGCGCCAATCGAAGCCAGGCTCAGCGTGACACCGAATTTTCGCCGCACCAGTTCGCGAACCAGGTTGCGCGTCCACAGCCCGAAGTCAAATCCATACTGCATCGGATTCTTGCCGTTGATCCAGCGCAGCACTTGCTGTTCCTGCGCAGGCGTGAGCTTGCGCGGGCGGCCCGTGCCTTTGGTCGAGCGCAGCACCCGAACGCCACGACCGCGGCCGCTCGCTTGGGCACGGATCTTGTACGCCCACGAGCGATGCATCCCAAACGATGCCGCGACCTCAGTCGGATGCTCTCCTTCGGCCATCCGTTGGACTGCCAATATGCGCATCTCTTCAAGCGTGTTGTGAGCCAGGCTCCGGCCGTCTCGTTTCATGAGCGATCCTGTCAATAGCTGTCGCTCAAGCATAGACCATTTGTCCGCTAAATTTCTGACCTATGAGTAA
>NZ_QTQP01000155.1 GCF_003854275.1 Burkholderia sp. Bp8963 | reverse complement strand
ACCTGTCGACGAAGCGCACACGCAAGCGCGAATTTCTGGACGAGATGAACCGGGTGGTGCCGTGGACCGACCTGGTGATGCTGATCGCGCCGTATGCGCCGGAAGGCAAGCGCGGACGGCCTCCGTTTGCGGTCGAGGCGATGCTGCGCATCCACTTTCTGCAGCAGTCGTTCGGTCTGTCGGACCCGGCGATGGAAGAAGCGCTGCACGATGTGCCGCTGTACCGCGAGTTCGCCGGGCTGGACAACTGGACGGTGCGGCTGCCCGATGAGAGCACCATCTTGCGGTTCCGTCATCTGCTGGAGAAGCACAAGCTGGCCGCGCAGATCCTCGCGCTGGTCAACGACATCCTGCGCGACAAGGGGTTGATGTTGCGCGCGGGCACGGTGGTGGACGCGACGCTGATCAGCGCCCCGAGTTCGACCAAGAATGCATCGGGCGAACGTGACCCGGAGATGCATCAGAGCAAGAAAGGAAACCCGTGGTACTTCGGCATGAAAGCGCATATCGGCGTGGATGCCGAATCCGGGCTGGTGCACACGGTGAGAGGCACTGCGGGCAACGTCGGCGACGTACTCGAAGCCAATTGCCTGCTGCATGGCGAGGAAATTGATGCGTTTGGCGATGCGGGCTACCAGGGCGTGCATAAGCGCCCGAACGCTCGGGCCGGCGTGAACTGGCACGTGGCGATGAAGCCGGGCCGCCGCCGCATCCTGGACAAAAACAAGCCACTGGACGCACTCATTGATCAAGTCGAGCGAATCAAGGCTGGCATCCGGGCCAAGGTCGAACACCCGTTCCGGGTGATCAAGCGGCAATTCGGCTACACCAAGGTCCGCTACCGAGGGTTGCGGAAGAACACCGCGCAACTCATGACCTTGTTCGCGCTGTCCAACTTGTGGATGGCGCGCGGCAAGCTGTTGGCTGCCGCGGCATGAGCATGCTTCTGGCCCGGCCGGGCACCATACGCGGAGTCCGCGAACGCTAGTTGCTGCTCTTTGGAGTGCTTCGTTCTCGGCTGATCGGGCGACGTCGCGGCGCATTCAGTTCCCCGTCAAGCAATCAAGCACACTTGATTCCGGTTTATGCAGAGCATCCTTA
>NZ_QTQP01000154.1 GCF_003854275.1 Burkholderia sp. Bp8963 | reverse complement strand
AAAAAAGTCCAGGCGATCTGGGGAGAACAAGAGGACGATTGATCAACGTCTCGGATCGCCTGTTATGTATATCGTTGATCCGCGAGGCGGCGCAGTCGGGTTGCCGCCTGGAGCAGGCTTGCGAAGAGCTGGGTTTGAGTGCGCGCACGTTCCAGCGCTGGGTTCGTGATGGCGAGGCGGTGCGCGCCGACGGCCGAGCCACGGCTAGACGGCCGGAGCCGGGCAACAAGCTGAGCGAAGCCGAACGGCAACAGATTCTCGAGGTTGCCAATAGTGCCGAGTTTGCCAGCCTGCCGCCCAGCCAGATCGTGCCGAGCCTGGCGGACCGTGGCATCTACCTCGCGTCGGAATCGAGCTTTTACCGCGTGCTGCGCAGCGCTTCGCAGCAACACCACCGGGGGCGTGCACGCCAGTCTTCGCCACGTGCGCTCACCAGTCATTGTGCGACGGCACCGAATCAGGTCTGGTCGTGGGATATCACGTGGATGCCCGCGGCGATCAAGGGCAAGTTTTACTACTGGTACATGGTGCTGGATGTGTTCAGCCGCAAGATCGTGGGCCACGAAGTGCAGGAAGTGGAATCTGCAGAACTTGCCGCGTTGCTTATGCGGCGCACGAGTCTGGCGGAGGGACTGGCGGGACGTCCGCTGGTGCTGCACTCGGACAACGGTAGCGCGATGAAGGGCGCGACGATGCTCGCCACGCTGGAAAACCTGGGCGTGGTGGCTTCGTTCAGCAGACCACGCGTGAGTAACGACAACCCGTACGCCGAGGCGCTGTTCCGCACGTGCAAGTACCGGCCCGACTACCCGCGTAAGGCGTTCGCCAGTCTTGGCGAGGCTCGTGCCTGGACGCAGCAGTTCGTTCGTTGGTACAACCACGAGCACAAACACAGCGGCTTGAAATTCGTCACGCCGGCGCAGCGTCATAGCGGCGTCGCTACCGAAGTGTTGGCGCGGCGGGAGGTCGTCTACGCGCAGGCCCTGGCACGCAACCCTCAACGGTGGTCTCGCTCGACCCGCAATTGGGAATTGAAGGACGAAGTCTGGCTCAATCCGGAGCGCACGCCCCGGGCCGAATTAAAGCAGTGCGCGTGAAGTGGCGCGACAACTACGTTGACAAACACCG
>NZ_QTQP01000153.1 GCF_003854275.1 Burkholderia sp. Bp8963 | reverse complement strand
GAACGGCACGCCGATCGCGACGCTGCGGCCGGATGGCAGGAAGCGCGACAGCGACGCGAAGCGGCTTGCGCGCGCGCGGGCCGCGGTCGCGGCCACGGCGCCGGTCGATACTGACGTGGGTGGCGTGGACGGAGCGGAGGCAGGAGTTCTCATCGTGTCGGCCTCATTGCGTCAATACAACGCCGCTCGCGGGCGACCAGGACACGAACACGTCGTCGTTGTACGCAGGCGCACCGTCGTGCATCAGGTGCGAGCTGGACAGGTTCGACACGACCGTCTTGCCGCTCGGCAGGCGCACGTGATACAGCGAGTAGCTGCCCATGTACGCGATGTCGGTGACGACGCCGCGCGCCCAGTTGTGCGGCGAATTCGGCTTGGTCACCGACACGTGGATGCGCTCCGGGCGCACCGAGATGCCGACCGGCATCCCGAGCGGGCCCGTCACGCCGTGGCTCACGTACATGCGCGTTTCGAGATCGTCGCTCTCGACGAAGATGTGATCCGGCTCGTCCTCGACCACGCGCCCCTCGAACAGGTTCGTCGAGCCGATGAACTCGGCCGAGAAGCGGCTGTTCGGGTATTCGTACACCTCGCCGGGCGAGCCGATCTGCACGATCTTGCCTTCGCTCATCACCGCGAGGCGGCTCGCCATCGTCATCGCTTCTTCCTGGTCGTGCGTGACCATCACGCAGGTCACGTCGACCTTCTCGATGATGTTCACGAGTTCGAGCTGGGTCTTCTGGCGGATCTTCTTGTCGAGCGCGGACATCGGCTCGTCGAGCAGCAGCAGCTTCGGGCGCTTCACGAGCGAGCGCGCGAGTGCGACGCGCTGCTGCTGGCCGCCGGAGAGCTGATGCGGCTTGCGCTTCGCATACTTGCTCATCTGCACGAGCGCGAGCGCATCGGCGACGCGCTCCTTGATCTCGTTCTTTGGCGTGCCTTCCTGCTTGAGCCCGAACGCGACGTTCGACTCGACCGACATGTGCGGGAACAGCGCGTACGACTGGAACATCATGTTCACCGGGCGGCGGTACGGCGGCAGCGATGCGAGATCCTCGCCGTCGACGTAGATCTTGCCGGAGGTGGCCGTCTCGAGGCCGGCGAGCATGCGCAGCAACGTCGACTTGCCGCAGCCCGAGCTGCCGAGCAGTGCGAACAGCTCGTTCTTT
>NZ_QTQP01000152.1 GCF_003854275.1 Burkholderia sp. Bp8963 | reverse complement strand
ATCCGCTCAAAAGCGGAGAGTAGACGCGATCCGCCGACAGTTTACAAGCGCTGCTCTATGTCATTGAAAGTAAACGTGTTCTTTCGCGGCCGCGATTCGCCGGTCACGATGTGTATAACGACATGCCCACAACCCCCAACGAACAATTGGATACCCACTGACATCATCAAACACATCAATAAAATCATATGGCGCAATACAAATTGCCGAGGAATCTATTGGCAACGATATAAAAACACCAGGAGAATCACGTCCCTTAGGCTGATATATATCGTACACAAAGCCGCCATCTCGCGAATATTCTCTAGAGAATGCGTAGCGCGTCACGTCGACCACATACCCCTTAACAAATTGGCCGCCCTCATCGTAGACGAGTCTCTTCGCACCGCGCTGATAGTCAACCCTTAACCACTTGGAAACAAATTTGACGTTCTCCAGATCACCAGCATCCGCAACAATCTTGACGTCATTCAAAAACTGTTGCGGCGACCGAATTGGAAGTTCACAAGCAGGAGTAATCACACACGCGGACAAAAAGCCAGCAACCATTATTACCAGCATGATATTTTTCACATGCCTCCCCGCCCCCATTGGCATTACCTCATCGTTCGCAACAGCCCTTCTGGACCCGGCTCAATAAGCTTCATATCGCGACAGAAAACGGCGGTGCATCGACAGCAAGCATCGTGGCGCCTGCACTGGTTCGCTTGAATTTGCCGGCAGCCGTTTCAAAAGATATAAAAAGAATTGAAAGAAAACAAGCGCTTCGCAAATTTTCATACAAGTACGAATTCCCATAGAAAATTCGTACTTTTACCGACCCCTCACACTCATCACCAACGCAATCAAATTTGCAGCAACACGACGATCTAATCCACACAAAGTTCTAACTCGTCTGACCATTCTTCCCTCAAACGAATCTCCACCATCCATACATCAATCAACTCCATTGGCCCGAAAATGAAAAAGCCGGCACTTGGCCGGCTTCTTCACAAGAAGGAGAAACGCAATCTGTCGTTATCTACGGTGCGCAGTCAGCACACCGCAACAACATCACCTCCTTAGAGACGGATTCAAAAAGGCTGCTCCGTCCGTCTGAAGATGTTCCAGCAGACGAGGCAGCAACCGAGTTTGAGAAATGCTTCGTGAATGTCGGCCCGACGTTCAAAGCGAATGCGAAGACGACGGAA
>NZ_QTQP01000151.1 GCF_003854275.1 Burkholderia sp. Bp8963 | reverse complement strand
TGCGGATTCAACCCGTCGATGCAACACACTTGAGGCTGCATAGCAGCAAGGAGTGTTGCCATGAAACAGAGACGGCGGATCTACTATACAGATACCCAGAAGGCGTTAATGTGGGAGCGTTGGCGCACGGGCGAGTCGCTGCAGCAGATCGCTCAGTTGTTTGATCGGAACCATTCCTCGGTACAACAGATTCTGGCGGAAGCGGGCGGCATACAGCCAAAGCAACGGCACCGTTCGAGCTTGGCACTGACCCTTGCCGAGCGGGAGGAGATCTCACGTTCAGTGGTTGCTGGCGATTCGATTCGCGCGATTGCGAATCGAATCGGACGTGCTCCGTCGACCATTAGCCGCGAGCTCAAGCGGAACGGAGGTATGCCGGGCTATCGGGCGAACAATGCTGACGAACTTGCTTGGGAACGAGCCCGTCGCCCACAAATCTGTAAGCTCGTCAGGAACCGGGAACTTGCCCAGGTCGTGGCAAGCAAGCTCCGGCTGCAGTGGTCGCCCGAGCAGATCGCCGGTTGGCTCAAGCACGTGTACGCGGTCAACAGGGACTATCAGGTGTCGCACGAGACCATATACCGCAGCCTCTACATACAAGCTCGTGGTGCGCTCAAAAAGGAATTGCTCGAGCATTTACGGCGCTCGCGAGCCATGCGCCGTTCGCGTCATCACACAATGAAGACGGATGGCCACGGCAGAATTTGCGACACTGTCCCGATCAGTGAGCGCCCCGCGACCGTTGAGGATCGCGCGATACCGGGCCACTGGGAAGGCGATTTGCTGTTCGGCAGCGCGAACAGTCAGATTGCCACGCTCGTCGAGCGTCAGAGCCGCTTCGTGATGCTAGTGAAGGTCGGCAGCAAGGATACAGAAACGGTCATCAATGCGTTGATTCGGCACGCCGGCAAGCTTCCTCAGGAACTCTACAAATCACTGACCTGGGACCGGGGCAAAGAGATGGCCGATCACACGCGCTTCACCGTGTCCACCGACATCAAGGTCTACTTTTGTGATCCGCAGAGCCCTTGGCAACGGGGTTCGAACGAGAACACAAATGGGCTCCTCAGACAGTATTTCCCAAAGGGGATCGACCTCTCGGCCTATTCCCAGGCCAAGCTCAACGCTGTTGCCAGGCGGCTTAATGAGCGTCCGCGAAAAACACTAGACTTTGATACACCGGCTGAGCGTTTTCATCAATTCGTTGCATCGACGGGTTGAATCCGCA
>NZ_QTQP01000150.1 GCF_003854275.1 Burkholderia sp. Bp8963 | reverse complement strand
GGGAGCGAAGCAATTGGAAGTGGTTCCAAGAAAAGCCTCTAAGCTTCAGTCTAACGATGACCGTACCGCAAACCGACACAGGTGGGCGAGATGAGTATTCTAAGGCGCTTGAGAGAACTCGGGAGAAGGAACTCGGCAAATTGGTACCGTAACTTCGGGATAAGGTACGCCCTTGTAGCTTGATGCCCCTGCGGGCAAAGGGTGAAGGGGTTGCAATAAACTGGTGGCTGCGACTGTTTAATAAAAACACAGCACTCTGCAAACACGAAAGTGGACGTATAGGGTGTGACGCCTGCCCGGTGCCGGAAGATTAAATGATGGGGTGCAAGCTCTTGATTGAAGTCCCGGTAAACGGCGGCCGTAACTATAACGGTCCTAAGGTAGCGAAATTCCTTGTCGGGTAAGTTCCGACCTGCACGAATGGCGTAACGATGGCCACACTGTCTCCTCCCGAGACTCAGCGAAGTTGAAGTGTTTGTGATGATGCAATCTACCCGCGGCTAGACGGAAAGACCCCATGAACCTTTACTGTAGCTTTGCATTGGACTTTGAACCGATCTGTGTAGGATAGGTGGGAGGCTATGAAACCGGAACGCTAGTTTCGGTGGAGCCGTCCTTGAAATACCACCCTGGTTTGTTTGAGGTTCTAACCTTGGCCCGTGATCCGGGTCGGGGACAGTGCATGGTAGGCAGTTTGACTGGGGCGGTCTCCTCCCAAAGCGTAACGGAGGAGTACGAAGGTACGCTAGGTACGGTCGGAAATCGTGCTGATAGTGCAATGGCATAAGCGTGCTTAACTGCGAGACCGACAAGTCGAGCAGGTGCGAAAGCAGGTCATAGTGATCCGGTGGTTCTGTATGGAAGGGCCATCGCTCAACGGATAAAAGGTACTCTGGGGATAACAGGCTGATACCGCCCAAGAGTTCATATCGACGGCGGTGTTTGGCACCTCGATGTCGGCTCATCTCATCCTGGGGCTGTAGCCGGTCCCAAGGGTATGGCTGTTCGCCATTTAAAGAGGTACGTGAGCTGGGTTTAAAACGTCGTGAGACAGTTTGGTCCCTATCTGCCGTGGGCGTTGGATATTTGAAGGGGGCTGCTCCTAGTACGAGAGGACCGGAGTGGACGAACCTCTGGTGTACCGGTTGTCACGCCAGTGGCATCGCCGGGTAGCTATGTTCGGAAGAGATAACCGCTGAAAGCATCTAAGCGGGAAACTCGCCTTAAGATGAGATATCCCTGG
>NZ_QTQP01000149.1 GCF_003854275.1 Burkholderia sp. Bp8963 | reverse complement strand
GCCTCTTTTGAATTTCGAGTGGGTGGTATCGTCTCGTTTTTCCTGTAGACAAGAAGGTAAATGATGCACAGCAAGCTGTTCGAAGCCGCCCTGGGTGTGAACGCTCCGTGGTTTGTGAGCGGTGTCGATTTCGACGCCGCTGCCAAGCGACTCACGATCCAGATCGACTTCGTTGCTGGCACCCGCTTTGCGCACCCGGAGGCGGCCGGCGTGCACCCGGTGCATGACACCGTCGTCAAGCGCTACAGGCATCTGAACTTCTTCCAGCACGACTGCTACCTCGAAGTGCGCACACCGCGGGTGAAGCTGCCTGACGGCCGGGTGGCACTCGTCGAACCGGACTTTGCCGGCAAGCTCAGCGGATTCACGCTGCTGTTTGAGGCGATGGTGCTTACTCTTGCCCAACAGATGCCATTTTCCGCCGTGGCGCGCATCGTCGGCGAGTCGTGGCACCGTGTTCACGCAATCTGCAAGCGATACGTCGAGCTCGCGTTGGCCGAAATCGACCTGTCCGACGTGACCAGCGCCGCCATTGACGAGACCTCCTACAAGCGCGGGCACAACTATTTGACGATCGTGGCCGATGCCGAGCAACGCAAGGTTGTATTCGTCACCGAAGGCAAGGATGCCGCTGCGGTTGAGCAATTTGCCTGCGACCTGCGCTCGCATTGCGCCGAACCTGAGCAGATCACTTCGGTCAGCATCGATATGTCGCCCGCCTTCATCAAGGGCGTTACCGAGCATCTGCCCAATGCCCGCATCACTTTCGACAAGTTCCACGTTGTCGCTCAGGCCTCTGCGGCATTGGAGAAAACCCGGCGGCTCGAACAGCAGACCGACCCGGATCTCAAGGGCCTGCGATGGGCGTTGCTCAAGGATCGCGACCGGCTGAACGCGGCGCAGCGCGCCGACCTCGACGCGCTGGTAGCCAATGTCACGACCAAACGTACTGCCCGTGCGTGGCTGTATCGCGAGCAGTTGCGCGACATCCTTGATCGCAAGCAGATCAACGTCGTCTCCGCGATGCTCGAGCAGTGGTGCACGAACGTGATGCGCTCGAAGGTCGAACCGATGAAGGACGTTGCCCGCATGATCCGCAAGCACTTCGAGGGCATTATTGCCTGGTCCCAGACACGTCAGACCAACGGGTTCCTGGAAGCCATCAACGGCCTGTTTCAGGCCGCCAAACGACGTGCTCGCGGCTACACGAACTTCGAAACTATGCGCACCGTGCTGTTCCTGATCGC
>NZ_QTQP01000014.1 GCF_003854275.1 Burkholderia sp. Bp8963 | reverse complement strand
CCGCCTGTTCCGTGTTGAACGGCTCGAGCATCCCGATCAGCACCGAGCCGCGTTTCAGCGACGCCATTTCGGCATCCGTCGGCGCTTGCACCTTCAGCACGATGTCGGCGGCAAACGCAGCCGACTGCTCGGTCAATTCGGCGCCGGCGGCCGCGTACGCGTCGTCGGGATAGCTGGCGGCGGTGCCGGCCCCCTTCGCGACGCTCACGTGGTGGCCGGCGCTCGCGTATTTCTTGACGGTCTCCGGCGTCGCGGCCACGCGCGCCTCGTTTGCGCGCGTTTCAGCAGGCACTCCGATATGCATCGTCGGTTCCCCCAGTCATTGTCAGTATTTCTTTCTTTCGATTCTTACTGCAACGGCGAGCCGGACAGGCTGACAGACCGGCTCACGAGCAACGGCGGTTACGTTTCACTTTAACCGAAAGCCGTGGCCGCGCCAGCGCTTTACGCACGATCGCGCGGTATTGCTGCAATGCAACATTCGACAAGCGCGCGTCGCCAGCCCGGACGACATAAGGGGTCGGAACGTCCATTGCGCTATGGCGGGCAGCGTCCGGGCGCAACCGGTAAAATGCCCACCCATGAAACCCGAAATCTGGACCCCGCATGTGACCGTCGCGGCGCTCGTCGAGCGTGCCGGCCGCTTCCTCATGATCGAGGAAGAAACTTCGACGGGCCTGCGCATCAATCAGCCGGCCGGCCATCTCGAAGCCGGCGAATCGCTCGCCGACGCGGTGATTCGCGAGACGCTCGAGGAAACCGCGCATCCGTTCGAACCCGCCGCGCTCGTCGGCGTGTATCTCGCGCACTACGAACGCCCTGGCAACGCCGGTGCGACCTATCTGCGCTTCACGTTCTGCGGCACGGCCGGCGAGCCGCTCGCCGGGCACCCGCTCGACGACGGCATCGTCCGCACGCTGTGGATGACGGCCGACGAGCTGCGCGCGTGCAGCGAGCGCCACCGTTCGCCGGCGGTGATGCGCGGCGTCGACGACTATCTCGCCGGGCGGCGCATTCCGCTCGATTTCGTCCATACGCATTCGGTCGCGCCACGGCCGGATGCGTTCGATCGTCAGGTGGTGGGCAAATGAGCAAGCGCCGTGTGGTAGTGGGCATGTCGGGCGGCGTCGATTCGTCGGTGACCGCGTGGCTGCTGAAGGAACAGGGCTACGACGTCGTCGGCCTGTTCATGAAGAACTGGGAAGACGACGACGACGGCGAATACTGCTCGACGCGCCAGGACTGGATCGACGTCGTGTCGGTCGCCGACCTGATCGGCATCGACGTCGAGGCCGTCAACTTCGCCGCCGAATACAAGGACCGCGTGTTCGCCGAGTTCCTGCGCGAATACTCGGCAGGCCGCACGCCGAACCCGGACGTGCTGTGCAACGCCGAGATCAAGTTCAAGGCGTTCCTCGATCACGCGATGACGCTCGGCGCGGAAACGATCGCGACCGGCCACTACGCGCGCGTGCGCGAGCGCGATGGCCGCTTCGAACTGCTGAAGGCATTCGATCATACGAAAGACCAGTCGTATTTCCTGCACCGGCTGAACCAGGCGCAGCTGTCGAAGACGATGTTCCCGCTCGGCGAGATCCCGAAGACGAAGGTGCGCGAGATCGCCGCGCAGATCGGCCTGCCGAACGCGAAGAAGAAGGATTCGACGGGCATCTGCTTCATCGGCGAGCGGCCGTTCCGCGATTTCCTGAACCGTTATCTGCCGACGAAACCCGGCCCGATGAAGACGCCCGACGGCAAGACGGTCGGCGAGCACATCGGCCTCGCGTTCTACACGTTCGGCCAGCGCAAGGGCATCGGCCTCGGCGGCAGCAAGGACGGCAGCGGCGAGCCGTGGTTCGTCGCCGCGAAGGACATCGCGTCGAACACGCTGTACGTCGTGCAGGGCCACGACCATCCGTGGCTGCTGTCGCGGCAGCTCGTCGCCGGCAACGTCAGCTGGACCGCCGGCGAGCCGCCGGCAGACGGCTTTGCGTGCGGCGCGAAGACCCGCTACCGGCAGGCCGACGCGGGCTGCACGTTCGCAAGGGTGGACGGCGAGCGCTTCTCGCTCACCTTCGACGACGCGCAATGGGCCGTCACGCCCGGCCAGTCGGCGGTGCTGTACGACGGCGAAATCTGCCTCGGCGGCGGCATCATCGAGTTCGCGGCGACCGGCCAGCCTGGCCAGCCGGACACCAGCTCGCCCGCGCAATCCGGCGCGCCGGCGCTCGTCGAAGCACGCTGACACGCATTCGGTTTAGACTTGCGGCACGCCGCGCCCGGCGGGACACGCTTTCCGCCAGGCCGGCGCGCCGCCGCGCAGCGTACGCATGGCGGCCTTTCGAACGTATTACGGAGTCCCCATGTTTTCAAGACGCTATCTGGCGATGTGGTGCGCCGTCCTGCTGCTGGCCGCGCTGGCCGCACTCGCCTCGGTCCATGTGCTCTCCTGGCTGTGGCTCGCGATCCCCGCGGCCCTCGTCGCGCTCGGCCTCTACGACCTCAACCAGGACCGCCACGCGATCCTGCGCAACTACCCGCTGTGGGGCCACCTGCGCTTCCTGTTCGAATTCATCCGACCTGAAATTCGCCAGTACTTCGTCGAGGACGACACCGACGAAAAACCGTTTTCGCGCGCGCAGCGCAGCCTCGTCTACCAGCGCGCGAAGAACGTCGGCGACAACCGCCCGTACGGCACCGAGCTGAACGTGAAGGCGGTCGCGCACGAATGGATCAGCCATTCGCTCGCGCCGACCAAGCTGCCGAACCACGATTTCCGCATCCGCGTCGGCGCGAGCCGCGCGCAGCCGTACGACATCTCGATCTTCAACATCTCGGCAATGAGCTTCGGCTCGCTGTCCGCGAACGCGATCCGCTCGCTGAACCTCGGCGCGAAGAAAGGCGGTTTCGCGCACGACACGGGCGAAGGCTCGCTGTCGAAATACCACCGTGAGCATGGCGGCGACATCATCTGGGAAATCGCGTCCGGCTACTTCGGCTGCCGCAACGACGACGGCACGTTCAACCCCGACAAGTTCGCGAAGCAGGCGGCCGATCCGCAGGTGAAGATGATCGAGGTCAAGCTGTCGCAGGGCGCGAAGCCCGGCCACGGCGGCGTGCTGCCGGCCGCGAAGATCACGCCCGAGATCGCCGAGACGCGCGGCGTGCCGATGGGCCGCGACTGCATCTCGCCCGCGACGCACTCGGAATTCTCGACGCCGCGCGGCCTGCTCGAATTCGTCGAGCGGCTGCGCACGCTGTCGGGCGGCAAGCCGACCGGCTTCAAGCTGTGCGTCGGCCATCCGTGGGAGCTCTTCGGGATCGCGAAGGCGATGCTCGAGACCGGCATCGTGCCGGACTTCATCGTCGTCGACGGCGCGGAAGGCGGCACGGGCGCCGCGCCGCTCGAATTCACCGACCACGTCGGCGTGCCGCTGCAGGAAGGGCTGCTGCTCGTGCACAACACGCTCGTCGGCATCGGCGTGCGCGACCGCGTGAAGCTCGGCGCGAGCGGCAAGATCATCACCGCGTTCGACGCCGCGCGCACGCTCGCGATCGGTGCCGACTGGGTGAACTCGGCGCGCGGCTTCATGTTCGCGGTTGGCTGCATCCAGGCGCAGACCTGCCACACCGGGCGCTGCCCGACCGGCGTCGCGACGCAGGACCCCGTGCGCCAGCGCGCGCTCGTCGTGCCGGACAAGGCCGATCGCGTGTACAACTTCCACCGCAATACGCTGCACGCGCTGCAGGAGCTCGTGCAGGCGGCCGGCCTGTCGCATCCGTCCGAGCTGCGCGCGCATCACATCGTGCAGCGCATCGCGCCGCACGAGGTCCGGCTGATGTCGCAGTTGCTGAAGTACCTTAAACCGGGCGCGCTGCTCGGCGGCAACCTGTGCGGCTACTCGCTGTACGACAAATGGTGGCCGCTCGCACGCAGCGATTCGTTCACGCTCGGCGACGCCGTCTATACGTCGATCGAGTGACGGCGTTGGCCTTGCAAGTCACCATGAAAAACGCGCCCGTCGGGGCGCGTTTTTCATCTGCGGAATGCGTCGGCGGCGACGCCCGCGTCATCACTGCGGCGCGACGTCCTGCGGCACCGTGTCGACGAACGACTGCCGTTGCATCAGCTTCGCGAAATGCTTGTCGAGGTTCGGGTGGCGGTCGCGCCAGTTCAGCTCGGGCATCCGGAAGTCGAAGTAGCCGAGCGCGCAGCCGAGCGCGATGTCGGCGAGCGAGTAATGATTACCGACGCACCAGGTCTTGCCACCGAGGCCCTGAGACATCGCGACGAGCGCGTCGTCGATCTTGCGCTGATGGCGCGCGATCCAGCTCGCGCTGCGGTGCTGTTCCTCGCGCAGCATGTGCTCGAGGCGGATCGCGACCGATGCGTCGAGCGCACCGTCGCACAGCGCCTCCCAGCAGCGCACCTCGACACGCTCGCGGCCGGACGGCGGAATCAGCTTGCCGACCGGCGACAGCGTGTCGACGTATTCGCAGATCACGCGGGAGTCGAACACCGCGGCGCCATCTTCCATCACGAGGCACGGCACCTTGCCGAGCGGGTTCGAGGCATGAATGTTCGTGTCCGGCGCCCAGACGTTCTCGAGCTCCAGCTTGTAGTCGATTTTCTTTTCAGCAAGCACGATTCGCGTCTTACGGACGTACGGGCTGCTGAGCGAACCGATTAATTTCATCATCTGCCTTTGTTGGGGAACCGCCGAGAGTATACGTTGTCGTCGATCATAACCGGCGAGCGACAGTCGGTAGACAATCGCCCGTCCGGCCTGTGGATGGTTTGCAACAGCCGCGCCGGCCTGCTTGCGCGCCCCTTTCGGCCTCCACTCACGCACCGCGCCCGGCGGCGCTACAATCGCACGATGAATGCGCCCCACGAAACCGCCATCGCCGTCGACGTCTACCGCCAGCGCCGTGAACGCGTGCTTGCCGCACTGCGCGCCGCGGGCGGCGGCGTCGCCATCGTCCCCACTGCGCCCGAAGTGCTGCGCAACCGCGATACGGGCTACCCGTACCGCCACGACAGCTACTTCCATTACCTGACGGGCTTCGCCGAGCCGGACGCGGTGCTCGTGCTGAACGCGTCCGCGCCGCACGGCGCGCCGCAATCGCTGCTGTTCTGCCGCGGGAAGAACGCCGACCGCGAAATCTGGGAAGGCTTCCACTACGGCCCCGAGGCCGCGCGCGATGCGTTCGGCTTCGACGCGGCGTTCGCCGTCGACGTGCTCGACACCGAGATGCCGCGGCTCCTCGCCGACGCCGGCACCGTGCATTACCGGTTCGGCGCGTCCGCCGAGTTCGACCGCCAGCTCGACCGCTGGCTCGACGCGGTGCGGGCGCAGGCGCGCACGGGCGTCGCCGCGCCGGACGCGATGCTCGACCTCACGCCGCTGCTCGACGACATGCGGCTCGTCAAGGACGTACACGAGCTCGCGATCATGATGCGCGCCGCGCACATCTCGGCACTCGCGCATCGCCGCGCGATGCAGGTGTGCCGGCCCGGCGTGCGCGAGTACGAACTCGAGGCCGAGCTGCTCTACACGTTCCGCAAGCATGGCGCGCAGTCGCCCGCGTACGGGTCGATCGTCGCTGCCGGCGCGAACGCATGCGTGCTGCACTACCCGGCCGGCAACGCGGTTGCGCAGGACGGCGACCTGATCCTGATCGACGCGGCCTGCGAACTCGACGGCTACGCATCGGACATCACCCGAACGTTCCCGGCCAGCGGGCGCTTCTCGGCGCCGCAGCGCGCGCTGTACGACATCGTGCTCGCCGCGCAGCAGGCGGCGATCGACACGACGCGCGCAGGCGTGCCGTTCGAGGCGCCGCACGATGCCGCGGTGCGCGTGCTCGCGCAGGGCCTGCTCGACACCGGCATCATCCCGAAAGCGCGCTTCTCGAACGTCGACGACGTGATCGCCGAACGGGCGTACGCGCGCTTCTACATGCACCGCACGGGCCACTGGATCGGCATGGACGTGCACGACTGCGGCGACTACCGCGAACGGCTCGCCGCGCGCGACGGCAACGGCGCGCTGCCGTGGCGCACGCTGAAGGCCGGCATGACGCTGACCGTCGAGCCGGGGCTGTACGTGCGCGCCGCCGACGACGTGCCGCCCGAATACTGGAACATCGGCATCCGCATCGAGGACGACGCGATCGTGCGCGAGCAAGGCTGCGAGCTGATCACGCGCGACGTGCCCGTCGCGGCCGCCGAGATCGAGGCGCTGATGCGTGCGGGCGCGGCGCACGGCGCGTGAACGTGCGGCGCCCCGCTTGTTCCGTCTGTTCCGCCTGTTCCGCCTGTTCCGTCTGTTCCGTCTGTTTCATCCGTTTCACGATTTTCGATGACGACCGATTCCTCTCCGGCCACGCCGCTCCATGACATCGCCATCGTCGGCGCGGGCCCCGTCGGGCTCGCGCTGGCCGGCTGGCTCGCGCGACGCAGCGCGACGCAGCAGTGGTCGATCGCACTGATCGACGCGCGCGAACCCGCCGCGAGCGCGAACGATCCGCGCGCGATCGCGGTGTCGCACGGCAGCCACGTGCTGCTCGACACGCTCGCGTGGCCCGCCGACGCGACGCCGATCGAACACATTCACGTATCGCAGCGCGGCCATTTCGGCCGCACGCTGATCGATCGCGACGAACACGACCTCGCCGCGCTCGGCTATGTCGTGCGCTACGGCTCGCTCGTGCAGGCACTTGCTGGCGCAGTCCGCCGCACGCGCGTCGAATGGCTCACGTCGACGTCCGCGCGCGCGCCGCAGCAGGACGCCGACGGCGTCACACTGACGCTCGACGGCCCGCAGGGCGAACGCACGCTGCGCGCGCGCGTCGTCGTCAATGCCGAAGGCGGGCTGTTCCATGAACAGCAGGCCGACACCGGCAACCATAGACGCGACTACGGCCAGACCGCGCTCGTCGGCACTGTGACGGTTGCCGCGCCGCGTCCGAACGTCGCGTGGGAACGCTTCACGCACGAAGGGCCGCTCGCGCTGCTGCCGCTCGGCGGCGCCGACTACGCGCTCGTGTGGTGCTGCGCGCCCGCCGATGCCGAGCGGCGCGCGGCGCTGGCCGACGATGCGTTCCTGCGCGAGCTCGGCGTCGCGTTCGGCGAACGCATGGGCCGCTTCGTCGCGATCGCCGGGCGCGCGTCGTTCCCGCTCGGGCTCAACGCCGCGCAGACCCTCGTCGACCGGCGCACCGCGATCGTCGGCAACGCCGCGCAGACGCTGCATCCGGTCGCGGGCCAAGGGCTCAACCTCGGCCTGCGCGACGCGCATACGCTCGTCGACGCGCTGTCCACGCACGGCGCCGAACCGGCCGCACTCGCAACTTTCAACGCGCGGCGCGCGCTCGACCGCCGGCTCACGATCGGCGCGACCGACACGCTCGCGCGGCTCTTCACGATCGAATCGGCGCCGCTCGCGCTGCTGCGCGGCGCGGCGCTCACCGCGCTCGAGTTCGTGCCGCCGCTCAAGACGGCGATCGCGCGTCAGATGATGTTCGGCCAGCGCAGCTGACGCCATCCGACACCGCATCTGGCACCGCATCTGACACACGTCTCGCCGCATGCACAGGGACGGCGGCGACGCGCGCGACGCGTCACACAAACCGGGTCAAATCGGCATGGCGAGGGAATACGGTAAAATGCGCGTTTTCCCTCCGCCCTTTTCGAGCCCGCGCTGGTCGCGGGCGGTGCCATTGCGATGCCCGTTATCGGCTCTCACGTATTGCGTAACAACCTGTTCGTCGCCCCGATGGCGGGCGTGACGGATCGTCCGTTCCGCCAGCTGTGCAAACGGCTGGGGGCCGGCTACGCCGTGTCCGAAATGGTGGCATCGAACGCGCAGTTGTGGAAAAGCGCCAAGACGATGCGGCGCGCGAACCACGAAGGCGAAGTCGAGCCGATCGCCGTGCAGATCGCCGGCGCCGATCCGGCGATGATGGCCGAAGCCGCCCGCTACAACGTCGACAACGGCGCGCAGATCATCGACATCAACATGGGCTGCCCGGCGAAGAAAGTCTGCAACGTCGCGGCCGGCTCCGCGCTGCTGCAGAACGAGCCGCTCGTGCAGCAGATCGTTGAGGCGGTCGTCGGCGCGGTCGGCACCGGCCCGGATGCCGTGCCCGTCACGCTGAAGATCCGCACCGGCTGGGACCGCGAGCACAAGAACGCGATCACCGTCGCGCGCCTCGCCGAAGCCGCCGGCATCTCGATGCTCACCGTGCACGGCCGCACGCGCGCCGACCTGTACCGCGGCGACGCCGAATACGACACGATCGCGGCCGTGAAGGCGGCGATCGGCATTCCGGTCGTCGCGAACGGCGACATCACGTCGCCGCAGAAGGCGAAGGCGGTGCTCGACGCGACGGGCGCCGACGCGCTGATGATCGGTCGCGCTGCGCAAGGTCGGCCGTGGCTGTTCCGTGAAATCGATCATTTCCTGCAAACTGGCGAGCTGCTGCCGCCCCCGCTGATCGACGAGATCCAGCAGGTGATGAACGAGCATCTGGAGGACCACTACGCGTTCTACGGAGAATTCACGGGAGTCCGTACTGCGCGCAAGCACATCGGCTGGTACACTCGCGGCCTTTCCGGAGCCAACGGGTTCCGGCACCGGATGAACACGCTCGATTCCACCCGCGAGCAGCTCGCCGCCGTCAATGCGTTCTTCGAGGCGCAAAAGGCGCTGTCCGATCACCTCGTCTACGTCGACGAGGACGAAGACGAGCACGGCCAGCGCGAGGCGGACGATCATAACCAGTTAGCAGCATGAGCAAGCACAACATCGAACAATGTGTCCGCGAGAGCCTGGACGTGTATTTCCGGGATCTAGACGGCTCCAATCCGCACGACGTCTATGAAATGGTGATGTCCTGCGTCGAAAAGCCGATGCTCGAGGTCGTGCTCGTACAGGCCGGCGGCAACCAGTCGCTCGCCGCGGAGTACCTCGGCATCAACCGCAACACGCTGCGCAAGAAGCTGCAGCAGCACGGCCTGCTGTAGGCAGCCGTCCCGTCCCCGTTTCCCTGGCTATTGGTGGTTCCATCATGATCAAGCAAGCGCTCATTTCCGTTTCCGACAAGACCGGCATCGTCGACTTCGCGAAGTCGCTGTCTGACCTCGGCGTCAAGCTGCTGTCGACAGGCGGCACCGCGAAACTGCTCGCCGACGCGGGCCTGCCCGTTACCGAAGTGGCCGACTACACGGGCTTCCCGGAAATGCTCGATGGGCGCGTGAAGACGCTGCATCCGAAGGTGCACGGCGGCATCCTCGCCCGCCGCGACCTGCCGGAGCACATGCAGGCGCTCGAGCAGCACGGCATCCCGACGATCGACCTGCTCGTCGTGAACCTGTATCCGTTCGTCGCGACGATCGCGAAGGACGACTGCACGCTCGCCGACGCGATCGAGAACATCGACATCGGCGGCCCGACGATGCTGCGCTCGGCCGCGAAGAACCACCGCGACGTGACGGTCGTCGTCGATCCGGCCGACTACGCGGTCGTGCTCGACGAAATGAAGGCGAACGGCAACACGGTCGGCTATGCGACCAACTTCCGTCTCGCGACGAAGGTGTTCGCGCACACCGCGCAATACGACGGCGCGATCACGAACTACCTGACGAGCCTGACCGACGAGCTGAAGCACGCGTCGCGCAACCCGTACCCGGCCACGCTGAACCTCGCGTTCGACAAGGTGCAGGACCTGCGCTACGGCGAGAACCCGCACCAGACCGCCGCGTTCTACCGCGACATCGCGACGCCCGCCGGCGCGCTCGCGAACTACCGCCAGCTGCAGGGCAAGGAACTGTCGTACAACAACATCGCCGATTCGGACGCGGCTTGGGAATGCGTGAAGACGTTCGACGCGCCGGCCTGCGTGATCATCAAGCACGCGAACCCGTGCGGCGTTGCGGTCGGCAATGATTCGGCCGACGCGTACGCAAAGGCGTTCCAGACCGACCCGACGTCGGCGTTCGGCGGCATCATCGCGTTCAACCGCGAAGTCGACGAAGCGGCCGCGCAAGCTGTCGCGAAGCAGTTCGTCGAAGTGCTGATCGCGCCGTCGTTCAGCGACGCCGCGAAGCAGGTGTTCGCCGCGAAGCAGAACGTGCGCCTGCTCGAGATCGCGCTGGGCGTTGGCCATAACGCATTCGACCTGAAGCGCGTCGGCGGCGGCCTGCTCGTGCAATCGCTCGATGCGAAGAACGTGCAGCCGCATGAACTGCGCGTCGTCACGAAGCGCCACCCGACGCCGAAGGAAATGGACGACCTGCTGTTCGCATGGCGCGTCGCGAAGTACGTGAAGTCGAACGCGATCGTGTTCTGCGGCAACGGCATGACGCTCGGCGTCGGCGCGGGCCAGATGAGCCGCGTCGACTCGGCACGCATCGCGAGCATCAAGGCACAGAACGCGGGCCTCACGCTCGCCGGTTCGGCGGTCGCGTCGGATGCGTTCTTCCCGTTCCGCGACGGCCTCGACGTCGTCGTGGCAGCCGGCGCGACCTGCGTGATCCAGCCGGGCGGCTCGGTGCGCGACGACGAAGTGATCGCGGCGGCCGACGAGCACAACATCGCGATGATCCTGACGGGCGTGCGCCACTTCCGTCACTGATCGACTGCATGCGGCCCGCGCGGCCGCGACACGAAGGCCCGGCGGCATCGCACCCGCCGGGTTTTTTATTGCGCGGAGCCGGGCGCCGGGCGCCGGGCGATGTGCGTCACGCATTGCGCGTTGCGCGATCGACGTCAACGCACATCGCAGGCCGGCAATCGGCGTGATCACGCGCCGACCGGAAGGCGCGCCACGGCATTCGTTGTAGTATCGCTGCATCCAGCATTCCTCTTCACCATGCGAATTATCGGCATCGACCCTGGCCTGCGCGTCACCGGCTTCGGCATCATCGACGTCCACGGCCACCACCTCGCCTACGTCGCGAGCGGCGTGATCCGCACGTCGACGGCGGACCTCGCGACGCGGCTCGGCACGATCTACGACGGCGTATCGACGCTGATCCGCGAACACGCGCCCGACCAGTCCGCGATCGAAAAAGTGTTCGTCAACGTGAACCCGCAATCGACACTGCTGCTCGGCCAGGCGCGCGGCGCCGCGATCTGCGGCCTCGTGTCGGGCGGGCTGCCGGTCGCCGAGTACACGGCGCTGCAGCTCAAGCAGGCCGTCGTCGGCTACGGCCGCGCGACCAAGGCGCAGATGCAGGAGATGGTCACGCGGCTGCTGAGCCTGTCCGGGCAGCCCGGCAGCGACGCCGCCGACGCGCTCGGCATGGCGATCTGCCATGCGCACGGCGGCAATACGCTCAGCACGCTCGGCGGCCTCGCGCCGGCACTCGCGAAGAAAGGGCTGCGCGTGCGGCGCGGCCGGCTCGTCGGCTGACGCCGCTTCGCCCCGCTCGCGGTGCGCGGCGAAGCGGCGCGCGCCGCCCCGCACGCCGCTACATGTTCGGCCCGGCCATCGGCTTTCCACCGCGCGTGCGCTACACTCGCGCTTTCTTCCTCGCCTCGCTGAATCCATGATCGGTCGCATCGCCGGCATCCTCCTCGAAAAGAACCCGCCTCACCTGCTCGTCGATTGCAGCGGCGTCGGCTATGAAATCGACGTGCCGATGAGCACGTTCTACAACCTGCCGCAGTCCGGCGAACGGGTCGTGCTGCTCACGCAGCAGATCGTCCGCGAGGACGCGCACCTGCTGTACGGCTTCCTGACTGCACAGGAACGCACGACCTTCCGCGAGCTGCTGAAGATCACCGGCATCGGCGCGCGCATGGCGCTCGCCGTGCTGTCCGGCATGAGCGTGCAGGAGCTCGCGCAGGCCGTGACGATGCAGGACGCCGCCCGGCTGACCCGCCTGCCCGGCATCGGCAAGAAAACGGCCGAACGCCTGCTGCTGGAACTGAAGGGCAAGCTCGGCGCCGACCTCGGCACGCTCGCCGGCGCCGCGTCGCCGTCCGACCACGCGACCGACATCCTCAACGCGCTGCTCGCGCTCGGTTATTCCGAGAAGGAAGGCCTTGCCGCGATCAAGAACGTGCCGGCCGGCACCGGCATATCCGAAGGCATCAAGCTCGCGCTCAAGGCGCTGTCGAAGGCGTAACGTTCACGCGAGCCACGCGTCCGATGCAGTGTCGCGCCGCCGCATGCGGCGCGCCAGTCGGCCGTTCGGCCAGGTTTGCCGCGCAGCGCCGCGCGGTACAATGGCCGCATGATTGAAACCGACAAACTCGCCACCGAGCGGATCATCGCCGCCACGCCCGCCTCGTCGCACGAGGAGGTGTTCGAACGCGCGCTGCGGCCGCGCCAGCTCGACGAATACGTCGGCCAGGAAAAGGTGCGCGCGCAGCTCGAGATCTTCATCGAGGCCGCCAAGCGTCGCGCCGAGCCGCTCGACCACGTGCTGCTGTTCGGCCCGCCCGGTCTCGGCAAGACCACGCTCGCGCACATCATCGCGCGCGAAATGGGCGTCAACCTGCGCCAGACGTCGGGCCCGGTGCTTGAGCGCGCGGGCGATCTCGCGGCGCTGCTGACGAACCTCGAAGCGAACGACGTGCTGTTCATCGACGAAATCCACCGGCTGTCGCCCGTCGTCGAGGAAATCCTGTATCCGGCACTCGAGGATTACCAGATCGACATCATGATCGGCGAAGGTCCGGCCGCGCGCAGCGTGAAGCTCGACCTGCAGCCGTTCACGCTCGTCGGCGCGACCACCCGCGCCGGGATGCTGACCAACCCGCTGCGCGACCGTTTCGGGATCGTCGCGCGCCTCGAGTTCTACAACGCGGAGCAGCTGTCGCGCATCGTGCGCCGCTCGGCATCGCTGCTCAACGCGCAGATCGATCCGAACGGGGCGCTCGAGATCGCAAAGCGCTCGCGCGGCACGCCGCGGATCGCGAACCGGCTGTTGCGCCGCGTGCGCGATTACGCGGAGGTGAAGGCGGACGGCAACATCACGGCGGCCGTCGCCGATGCGGCGCTCGCGATGCTCGACGTCGATCCGGTCGGCTTCGACCTGATGGACCGCAAGCTGCTCGAAGCGATCCTGCACAAGTTCGACGGCGGCCCGGTCGGCATCGACAACCTTGCCGCGGCGATCGGCGAGGAACGCGACACGATCGAGGACGTCCTCGAACCGTATCTGATCCAGCAGGGCTTCCTGCAGCGCACGCCGCGCGGGCGCGTGGCGACGCTGCTGACCTACCGCCACTTTGGGCTCGCGGCGCCCGACGCCGGCCCGGCACGCAACTCGTGGGAGATGCCCGACGGGCCATGACCGCCCGCTCGGCGCCGCGCAAGCGATGACGACGCCCATCAACCCGCCCCCCGGCGCGCCTGCGTCACACCCGCGCTGGCTCGAACCGATCCGCAAGCGGCTCGTGGCCGGCGTTACGCATCTGACGACGGGCAGCGGCCCGTCGCTCGACTTCTCGTCGCCGCCCGGCGATCCGGGCCTGTTCGGCCCCGACGCGGTCTGCTGGCGCGTGCACGCGGACTTCACGTCGATGATGACGGGCGGCATTTCCGCACTGCTGCTTCAGGCGCTGCATCCGCTCGCGCTCGCCGGCGTGTGGGATCATTCGTCGTTTCGCACCGACATCCTCGGGCGGCTGCGGCGCACCGCGACATTCATCTCCGGCACCACGTTCGGCAATCGCGCGGATGCACTCGCGCTGATCGAGCGCGTGAAGGCGATTCACGCGAAGGTGCACGGCACCGCGCCCGACGGACGGCCGTACCGCGCCGACGATCCGGCGCTGCTGACCTGGGTGCACGTCGCGGAGGTATCGAGCTTTCTCGCCGCGCATCTGCGCTACGTGAACCCGGCATTGCCGGGCGACCTGCAGGATCGCTATTACGAAGAAACGGCGCGGATCGCCGAGATGCTCGGTGCACGAGACGTACCCCGTTCGCGTGCCGAGATCGCCGCGTATCTGGCGCGCATGCGGCCCGAGCTCGAGGCCGGGCCGCGCACGTTCGAGGTGATGCGGATCCTGTTGAACGCGCCCGTCGCGCGGCCCGCGATGCGGCCCGCCGCGACGCTCGTGATGCACGCGGGCATCGATCTGCTGCCGCCCTGGGCGCAGCGCATGCTCGGTGTTTCGGCGTTCGCGCCGTTGCGGCGCGCGGTCGTCCGGCCTGGCGTGCGCGCGGTCGCGCCAGTGTTGCGCTGGGCGCTCGTCAACGGCGCATCGAAGCGTGCGCGTCGTCGGGCGACAGCGCACGGTCCATTGCATTCGGAAGAGCAAGGCGGCTGACGCGCGGTGCGCCGTCTACGGTGTTCGCCGCTGCCGATGACACCGGCTCCGGCGCGCGTCAACCCGGGTGGCAAGTGCTTGCTCCGCGCCGCAGCGCATGCTCCGCGCCACTACGGCGACAGCGTCGGCAACGCCCGCCGCCAACGCCTACAACACCTTGCTGTAGCCGTCGTCGTCGCTCGCCTCGTTCAGATGCGAGATGTCGGCCCAGTGCACGACACTCGCGCGCCCGTCCACGTAGTCGACCACATTGATGCTCGTGTTGAGCAGCTGATAGTTGCGCGGCGCATCGAGATCGAGCCCGTTCGCGAACCGGTACACGCAATCGAGCACGCCGCCGTGCGCGACGCACGCGATCCGGCCGCCCGAATGCGCGGCGACGATCGGCTCGAGCGCATGCAGCACCCGGTGATAGAACGCGCGCTGCGATTCGCCGCCTTCGGGTTCGAAGCCCGGATCGCGCGTCTGCCAGGCGGCATACGCGTCCGGAAAGCGCGCCTCGATCTCGGTGCTGTCATGGCCCTGGAAGATGCCGTATGCACGCTCGCGCAAGCCTTCGCGCAGCACGAGCGGCAGGCCGAGCGCATCGGCGGCCGGCTGCGCGGTCTGCTGCGCCCGCATCAGGTCGCTCGAATAGATCGCGTCGATCCGCGCACCGTCGCGCGCGTCGCGAGCAAGACGCGCGGCCAGCCGCTGCGCCTGCGCGACGCCCGTGTCGGCCAGCGGAATGTCGATGTGGCCCTGGATGCGCTTGATGCGGTTCCAGGCCGTCTCGCCATGACGGATGAAGAGAATCTGCATGGTAGCCATCGCGACGGCGCTCCCGGAAAGAATCAGGGCCAAATATCAGGGCAAAAATCAGGGCCGCACTTGCAGCCAGAACGTCACGGGCCCGTCGTTGACGAGCGAGACCTGCATATCGGCGCCGAATTCGCCCGTCGCGACGAGCGGATGGCGCGTACGCGCCGCGGCGACGAAGTAGTCGAACAGGCGCTCGCCCTCGTCGGGCGGCGCCGCGGGCGTGAAGCTCGGCCGCAGGCCGCTGTTCGTGTCGGCGGCCAGCGTGAACTGCGACACGAGCAGCAGACCGCCCGCGCCCCCTTCGCCATCGATGTTCGACACCGGCAGGTTCATCTTGCCGGCCGCATCGCTGAACACGCGGTAACCGAGCATCTTCGCGAGCAGCTTGTCCGCCGCCGCTTCGGTGTCGCCGCGCTCCGCGCAGACGAGCGCGAGCAGGCCCGCGCCGATCTCGCCCGTCACGCGCTCGCCGACGCGCACGTCGGCGCGCTTCACGCGCTGGATCAGCGCGATCATGCGGTCAGCGTCACGCGCGCGAAGCGGCGCTTGCCGACCTGCACGACATACTCGCCCGCGTCGACCTTGAGGCCCTTGTCCGACACGGTCGCACCGTCGATCTTCACGCCGCTCTGGTCGATGTTGCGCAGCGCTTCGCTCGTCGACGGCACGAGGCCCGCCTGCTTCAGCAACTGGCCGATCGCGAGCGGCGCGCCCGCGAGCGTCACCGACGGGATATCGTCCGGCACGCCGCCCTTCGCGCGGTGGTTGAAGTCCTCGAGCGCGCGCTCGGCGTCCACCTGCGAATGGAAGCGCGCGACGATTTCCTGCGCAAGCAGCACCTTGAAGTCGCGCGGGTTGCGGCCCGCTTCGGCCTCGCGGCGGAAGCCGACGATCTCGTCCATGCTGCGGAACGACAGCAACTCGAAGTAACGCCACATCAGCGTGTCCGAGATGCTCATCAGCTTGCCGAACATGTCGGTCGGCTTCTCGCTGATGCCGACGTAGTTGCCCTTCGACTTCGACATCTTCTCGACGCCGTCGAGGCCTTCGAGCAGCGGCATCGTCAGGATGCACTGCTGTTCCTGGCCGTACTGCTTCTGCAGTTCGCGGCCGACGAGCAGGTTGAACTTCTGGTCGGTGCCGCCCAGTTCGAGATCGGCGTTCAGCGCGACCGAATCGTAGCCCTGCATCAGCGGGTACAGGAATTCGTGGATCGAGATCGGCACGCCGCCCTGGAAGCGCTTCGTGAAATCCTCGCGCTCGAGAATCCGCGCGACCGTGTAGCGCGACGCGAGCTTGATCATCCCGTCCGCGCCGAGCGGCATCGACCATTCGCTGTTGTAGCGGATCTCGGTCTTGTCGCGGTCGAGCACCAGCGCGGCCTGCTCGAAATAGGTCTTCGCGTTCGCCTCGATCTGCTCGCGCGTGAGCGGCGGGCGCGTTGCGTTGCGGCCGGACGGATCGCCGATCAGCGACGTGAAATCGCCGATCAGGAAGATCACCGTATGGCCGAGGTCCTGCAACTGGCGCATCTTGTTCAGCACGACCGTGTGGCCGATGTGGATGTCCGGTGCGGTCGGATCGAGGCCGAGCTTGATGCGAAGCGGCTTGCCCGTGGCCGCGCTCTTCGCGAGCTTCTGCGCGAACTCTTCCTCGATCAGCAGTTCGTCGACGCCGCGCTTCGTGACGGCGAGCGCATGCCGGACTTCGTCGGTGATCGGGAAAACAGGCTTGGAACTGGGTTCGGTGCTCATCGGTGCCAGGAGGAAGGTCGCAAAAAGAAGGATTTTCCCATAACTTGCGCGCGCGTCGCTTAACGGCGGCCACGGTTGCGCGGATAATCTGGCGCAAGGCGCGCGGCAACGGCCGGCGCCGCACGATTCGGGAGGGATCAAGTGCCGCCAAGACGCCCGCCATCCGGCCATCCGGCCGACGGCGTTTATTTCGGGTTGATGTCGGGAACGAGCATGGACGGCGTCGACGGCGTCGCCGTGCGCTTCGAGGCCGGCAAGCCGCCGGCGGTGCTCGCCGAGGCGTTCGTCGGGTTTGCGCAGTCGCTGCGCGACGCATTGTTCGCGCTGCAGCAGCCGGGCGATGACGAGATCGAGCGCGAAGCACTCGCGGCCAATGCGCTCGCGGCCCGCTATGCGGTGTGCTGTCACGAACTGCAACGCACAGCGGGGCTTGCGCCCGACCAGGTGTGCGCGATCGGCGTGCACGGCCAGACGGTGCGGCACCGCCCCGAGCGTGGCTACACGCGGCAGATCAACAATGGGGCACTGCTCGCCGAGCTCACGCACATCGACGTGATTGCCGATTTCCGCAGCCGCGACGTCGCCGCGGGCGGCCAGGGCGCGCCGCTCGTGCCGGCATTCCACGCGACCGTGTTCGGCGCACCGGGCGAGACGCGCGTCGTCTGCAATCTCGGCGGCATCAGCAACATCACGATCCTGCCCGGCGAAGGCGGCAGCGTCGTGCGCGGCTTCGACTGCGGCCCGGCCAATGCGCTGATCGACGCGTGGGCGGCCCGCCATCTCGGCAAGCCGTACGATGACGGCGGCAAGTTCGCGGCGCGCGGCACCGTCGATGCCCCGCTTCTCGATGCATTGCTCGATGAGCCGTACTTCGATGCGCAGCCGCCGAAAAGCACGGGGCGCGACCTGTTCAACCCGGCGTGGCTGGACGCGAAGCTCGCCGCGTTCGCCCACGTGACGCCGGAAGACGTGCAGGCGACGCTCACGGCGCTCACCGCCGTATCGATCGCCCGCGAGATCGCGCGCCACGCGCCCGACTGCAGCGCGGTCTACGCGTGCGGCGGCGGCGCTCGCAACCCGGTGCTGCTCGACGCGCTAGGCAACGCGCTGCGTGAGCGCGGCGTGCGCGCGGCGGTCGACACCACCGCTACGCTCGGCGTGCCGCCGCAGCAGGTCGAAGCGCTGGCATTCGCGTGGCTCGCGCGCCGCTTCGCCGCGCGCGAGCCCGGCAATCTCGCGTCGGTCACGGGCGCAGCCGGCGACCGAGTGCTCGGAGCGCTCTATCCGCGTTAGCAGGCGTGCAACAGGCAGGCACAAAAAACGGGGCATGAAGCCCCGTTTTTCATTCGAGCATACCGCTCAGACCGAGAACGACGAACCGCACCCGCAGGTGGTCGTGGCGTTCGGATTCTTGATCACGAACTGCGCACCGTTCAGGTCGTCCTTGTAGTCGATTTCTGCGCCGACCAGATACTGGTAGCTCATCGAGTCGATCAACAGCTGGACGCCGTGCTTGTTCATCACGGTGTCGTCCTCGTTGACTTCCTCGTCGAACGTGAAGCCATACTGGAAGCCCGAGCAGCCGCCGCCTTGCACGAACACGCGCAGCTTCAGGTCGGGGTTGCCTTCTTCGTCGATCAATTGCTTGACCTTCTCGGCCGCCGCATCGGTAAAGACGAACGGCGCCGGCATTTCGGTCGTTGCTGCGGATTCGGTAACAGCGTTCATGCGAACTCTCCAAAAAGCTTTAGTCGCTATTGTAGGGCCGATCTCAATATCGTGCTGAAGTCCATGAAATCAACAGGTTCTTGTCGATTTCGTCAAACCGGGCGACCGGCGTGGGCGACCGGCGTGGGTGCCCGCCCTGGGCCGGCCAGCACATGCGACCGCCCTGTACACACGCAACGGCGAACCGGACGCGCATAAAAAAACCGCCAGCATGAAAGCTGGCGGTTTTTTCCGGCAGGCGCCGCCGGAAGCGGCGCACGACCGTAAAGCGCTTAACGCTTCGAGAACTGCTTTGCGCGGCGTGCCTTGCGCAGACCAACCTTCTTACGCTCGACTTCACGTGCATCGCGCGTGACGAAGCCCGCGTTCGACAGCGACGGCTTCAGCGTTGCGTCGTAGTCGATCAGCGCGCGGGTGATGCCGTGACGCACTGCGCCTGCCTGACCCGTTTCGCCGCCACCCGTCACGTTCACCTTGATGTCGAACGTCTGGCCGTGGTTCGTGAGTTCCAGCGGTTGACGCACGATCATCAGCGACGTTTCGCGCGAGAAGTAGTCAGCGATAGGCTTGCCGTTGACGATGATGTCGCCCTTGCCAGCCTTGATGAAGACACGAGCGACTGCGCTCTTGCGGCGGCCCGTACCGTAATTCCAGTTACCGATCATGTGGGCTCCCCTTAGATCTCGAGCGCCTTCGGCTGTTGAGCCGAGTGCGGATGCGTCGCTTCAGCGTAGACCTTCAGCTTCTTGATCATCGCGTAGCCGAGCGGGCCCTTCGGCAGCATGCCCTTGACCGCCTTCTCGAGCGCGCGGCCCGGGAAGCGTTCCTGCATCTTGCCGAACGTCGTTTCATAGATACCGCCCGGGTAGCCCGAGTGACGGTAGTACTTCTTGTCCAGAGTCTTGTTGCCCGTGACCTTCAACTTGCTCGCGTTGATGATGATGATGAAATCACCAGTGTCGACGTGCGGGGTGAACTCAGGCTTGTGCTTGCCGCGCAGACGGCGTGCCACTTCGCTGGCAACACGGCCGAGAACCTTATCCGTCGCGTCAATCACGTACCATTCGCGCGTCACCTCATGGGCTTTTGCGGAAAACGTCTTCATGATCGATCCAAAAAAAATGCTTTGCCCGATGTGTTCTTTCCTGCTTGTGTAGGTGCGCTTCGAGGCGCGGTGCAGGCTCTCCCTGTTCTTTTTCCGTGGGCATGAATGCGGAAAAGCCCTGAATTATAAAGGAAATGACACACCGCGGTCAAAGAGAATCCGCGCCTCGCTGCGCGGCGCGCGCGAAATCGGCGAAAATCCGGTCGTGCCCCGTTAAAACCGGACGAATCCGAGCGCCCGGGGGCACGCATCGGTGCGCAGCGTCACCACCTGCGCGCACCGGACAGGAGAACAACAAACATGATGAAGCCACGACTCACGCCCTTCTTCGCGGCCGCCCTGCTGGTCGGCGCCGCCACACCCGTCGCGGCCGACGCGGCCGACTGCAACACCAAGATCGAGACGCTCGACGCGCGGATCGCCGCGGCCCGCGAAAGCCACGCCGAAGACCGCATCGCCCGCCTGCGCGCCGTGCGCGAACGGGTCCGGCATTTCTGCTCGCGGCGCCACGGCCATGCATCTGCCGTTCACGCACCGCCACCGCCACCGCATCCACGCGGCGCGGCATCAGGCACGGCCGCGCAGACTGCCGGCCGGCAACCCGCATAGCGGTCACGCGACGCGCATTTCGCGCGTCGATCCTTGCGCAGGACGAAAAAAAGCCCGAACGACTGGTTCGGGCTTAATCCACCATTGGAGGAGGGTGGAGGAGACATTCGGAGGTTGTCGCAGCGCGACAACCAATGAGACGGATTATACGAACCCCTGCCCGACAGCACAAGAAAATTTGCATTACGAAATCGTACACCACGATACGAAATTTTTTGAATCGGCGCGGCGCATCGGATTTCATTCTAAAAATCAATACCTTGCGTTCTCCGATGATGAATCCGCCAAGCTCACCAATAGAGTAAAACCCCTAAAAAGCGGCGGGTTTATGGCGCCGCCCCATCCGCCCCACGCGGTATGTCGGCACCCGCCGGCCGACATCGTGCAGCGCATCAGCCGACCGTTGCGTCGCGGGCTACAATGCCGGTTCGAATTCGAATCAGGCAACGCTGGAGCGCAAGCATGGAATGCAAAGTAAGCTGGTTGGGACAGGACGGCATGGCATTTGCCGCCCAGACCGGAAGCGGGCACCTCGTCGCAATGGACGGCGCACCGGAAGGCGGCGGCCACAATCTGGCAGCGCGACCGATGGAGATGGTGCTGGTCGGCACCGGCGGCTGCACCGCCTACGACGTCGTGCTGATCCTGAAGAAAAGCCGCCAGGACGTTACCGGCTGCTCGGTCACGCTGAAGGCCGAGCGCGCAAGCGAAGATCCGAAGGTCTTCACGAAGATCCACTTCCACTTCACCGTCACGGGCCGCAACCTGAACCCGGCCACGGTCGAGCGCGCGATCAACCTGTCGCACGACAAGTACTGCTCCGCGTCGATCATGATCGCGAAGACGGCCGAGCTCACGCACTCGTTCGACATCGTCGCGGCCTGACCCCGCATTCCGTCGCGCACATGAAAAAAGGGCCGGCGTCTCGCAACGAGACGCCGGCCCTTCTTTTGCATTCGAACGGCAAAGCAGGCCGATAAGCCGGATTCTGTGCACGCTGCACGCCGTAGCGCGCGGCGCGTGGCAGCCATTCCTCTAGGCGCGCCATTGCTGACGCGCTCAAGCTTCCTACCCGCAGACGAGACGGGGGCCCCGTCCTGCATCCGAAAATGCGCGCCTGCCTACTTGGAATTGCTCCGGGTGGAGGTTACCGTGCCGGCGAACGTCGCCGTCGCCGCGGTGCGCTCTTACCGCACCGTTTCACCCTTACCTGATCCCGGCTTGCGCCGGGCCATCGGCGGTTTGCTTTCTGTTGCCCTGTTCCGCGTGTCGCCACGGATGGCCGTTAGCCATCACCCTGCCCTGTGGAGTCCGGACTTTCCTCGCCCCCGCCTGCCCGAAGGCGGCGGGGCCGCGACTGCCTGGCCTGCTTTGCGACGCGCATTCTAGCACTGTGCGCCGCGCGTCACACCGTCCGTGCGCGCCGCCCGCTGCGAAATACCGCCGGATCGTCGTAGAACGACGGATCGGCGTTGGCCGCGCACCAGCCCGGCACGCCCAGCACCGGCAGCGGCGAGAAGTCGCGGCTCGTCAGGTCTCGCGTCGCGAGCAGCTGCGCGACCTGCGCATCGACGTGCGCAGCCCGCCGCGCGGCCGGCCACGAAAAATAGTCGTTGCTCACTTCGACGATCCACGCGTGCGCGGTGCAGGACTTGTACGGCGCGACGAGTTTCTCGAGCAGCGCGTGCCCGACGAGCCGCACCTCGCAACGCGCGCCCCATGCGTCGCGCGCGGCCACCAGCAGCGCACGCCAGTCGAAGCCGCGCAGCGCGTCGGCGAGTGCCGGATCGGCCGTCACGAACAGCGCGGCATTCTCGTCGAACAGCGTCAGCGCGTCGCGCAACGAGCCGCGCACGGGGCCGACGCCGCCTGCCGTGTCGATCGCCGCGGCCTGGCGCGCGTTCAGCGCTGCCTTGATGCGCGGATACTCGAACCAGACGAGCGCATTGAAGAAATCGTGGAGATTGTGCCGGGTCGGCACGCCGCCCGTTGCGGCGATATGGGTCTCGTACGCGACGCCGGCCGGCAGTTCCGCTTGCGGCACGAAGCGCAGCGGCGCGCCGCGACCGTTGACGAGCGGCGTGCCGCCAGTCGTGCCATTCAGTGTGCCAGTCAGTGCGCCATTCAGCGCGGCGAGCAGCGCGGCTTCGCCGCCGAGCGCGCCGGCCTGCGCAACGCGTCCCGTTGCGGCGAACCCCGCGAGCCACGGCGCGGACCAGTCGATCCGCACAAATGCCGCCGCATCGGCGCCGGCCGGCTGGCCGGCCTCGCGCGGCGGCACCGTGTTCACGCGAGCTTCCAGCCGATCGACTCGCCTGCGCGCAGTGGCACGACCGGCGTGTCGCCCGCGAAGATCTCGAGCGGCAGCTCCCACGGTTCGCGGCGCAGCGTGACCGTCTCGCTGCTGCGCGGCAGGCCGTAGAAGTCCGCGCCGAAGAAGCTCGCGAAACCTTCGAGCTTGTCGAGCGCGCCGGCGTTGTCGAACGCCTCCGCATACAGCTCGAGCGCATGCAGCGCCGTGTAGCAGCCCGCGCAGCCGCACGCGGCTTCCTTCGCGTTGCGTGCGTGCGGCGCGCTGTCGGTGCCGAGGAAGAAACGCGGGTTGCCCGACGTCGCCGCCTCGACGAGCGCGACGCGGTGCGTCTCACGCTTGAGCACCGGCAGGCAGTAGTAATGCGGGCGGATCCCGCCGACGAAGATCGCGTTGCGGTTGTACAGCAGGTGATGCGCGGTGATCGTCGCGCCGAGCAGGCCTGGTGCCGCGTCGGCGTCACGCACGTAGTCGGCCGCGTCCTTCGTCGTGATGTGCTCGAACACGACCTTCAGGCCCGGAAAATCGCGGCGCAGCGGCGTCATCACGCGGTCGATGAACACTTTCTCGCGGTCGAACAGGTCGATCGACGCGTCGGTCACCTCGCCGTGCACGAGCAGCGGCATGCCGGTTTCCTGCATCGCCTCGAGCGTCCTCGCGCATTTCGCGAGATCGGTCACACCGTGGTCCGAGTTGGTCGTCGCGCCGGCCGGGTACAGCTTCACGCCGTGCACGAAGCCGCTTTCGCGCGCGCGGCGGATCTCGTCGGGCGGCGTGTTGTCGGTCAGGTACAGCGTCATCAGCGGCTCGAACGTCACGTCGGCAGGCACCGCGGCGAGAACCCGCTCGCGATAGGCGTGCGCCTGTTCGGTGGTCGTCACGGGCGGCTTCAGGTTCGGCATGATGATCGCGCGGCCGAACTGGCGCGCGGTGTGCGGCAGTACGGCGGCGAGCATGTCGCCGTCGCGAACGTGCAGGTGCCAGTCGTCGGGACGGGCGAGCGTCAGCGTCGCCGGGGAGGATGCGTTCGAGGCAGTCATAGGAGGGCGTCGTGAGGAACGGGGCGGGAAAATGGTGCCGGAAGTGGTGCCGGAAGACGCCGGCGCGGGCCGACTGACGGCTAACCGCAACACGGGGCCGTTTGTCGGCGGAATCCGCTTTTTACCGCTGTTGGCTCGGTGATATGCTAGAAGCAGACATTGTACCGGGGTTCACCCGGTGCCGACCGCATCAACCGGTTCAACCGGTTCATTACGCCGCTTCAGCCTGCTGCCCCCAAGTAAAATGTGCCAACTCCTAGGAATGAACTGCGCCGCGCCGACGGACGTCACATTCTCATTCACCGGCTTCGCGGCCCGGGGCGGGCTCACCGACCACCACGCCGACGGCTGGGGCATCGCATTCTTCGAAGACAAGGCCTGCCGCCTGTTCATCGATCACCAGGCATCGGCCACATCGCCGATCGCCGAGATGGTCAAGCGCTACCCGATCAAGTCGAAGAACACGATCGCGCACATCCGCAAGGCAACGCAGGGCCGCATCCTGCTCGAGAACAGCCATCCGTTCATGCGCGAGCTGTGGGGCCGGCACTGGATCTTCGCGCACAACGGCGACCTGCAGGACTACGCGCCCGACATGGAAGGCAGCGTCTATCACCCGGTCGGCACCACCGACAGCGAAAAGGCGTTCTGCGTGCTGATGCAGGGGCTGCGTGAAGCATTCCCCGGCGCACAGCCGCCGCTGCCCGAGCTGTTCGAGCGGGTCGGCGAACTGACCCGCGGCATCACCGACCACGGCGTGTTCAATTTCCTGATGTCGAACGGGCAGGCGCTGTTCGCACACTGCTCGACCCGGCTGCACTACCTCGTGCGCCGCTGGCCGTTTTCGACCGCGCACCTCGTCGACGAAGACCTGTCGATCGATTTCGCGAAGTACACGACGCCCGAGGATCGGGTCGCGGTGATCGCGACGCAGCCGCTCACCGACAACGAAGTGTGGACCGCGTTCGAGCCGGGCGAGCTGATCATGTTCCAGTGCGGCGACGTCGCCGCGCGGATGCAGATCCCGGTGCCGGCCGCCGTGCTCGAAAAGCTGCGCAACCCGGCACTCGACGCTTCGGCGTCCGCGCCCGCGCGGCCGCTGCCGGCCGTCGAGGCGGATGTCAGCGAGGACGCGTTCGACTTCTGAAGGCACGCCCGCCGCGCGCGGATACGGACGAAAAAACGCCTGGCATCGCCAGGCGTTTCCGTTTGCAGCGGCATGTGAAGAGCTGGAGGGCGGCCCCGCCCTCCCCGCTTCAGTGCAGGATCTTCGCGAGGAAATCCTTCGCGCGGTCCGAGCGCGGATTCGCGAAGAAGTCTTCCTTGCGGTCGTCCTCGACGATCGCGCCCTTGTCCATGAAGATCACGCGGTGCGCGACCTTCTTCGCAAAGCCCATCTCGTGCGTGACGACCATCATCGTCATCCCTTCCTTCGCGAGTTCGACCATCACGTCGAGCACCTCGTTGATCATCTCGGGATCGAGCGCCGAGGTCGGCTCGTCGAACAGCATCGCGATCGGGTCCATCGACAGCGCGCGCGCAATCGCAACCCGCTGCTGCTGGCCGCCCGAGAGCTGGCCCGGGAACTTGTGCGCGTGTGCCTTCAGGCCGACACGGTCGAGCAGCTTCAAGCCCTTCTCGGTCGCTTCGTCCTTGCCGCGGCCGAGTACCTTGATCTGCGCGAGCGTCAGGTTCTCGGTGATCGACAGGTGCGGGAACAGCTCGAAATGCTGGAACACCATCCCGACCTTCGAGCGCAGCTTCGACAGGTTCGTCTTCTTGTCGCCGACCGACTGGCCGTTCACGAGGATCTCGCCCTGCTGGAACGGCTCGAGGCCGTTTACGGTCTTGATCAGCGTCGACTTGCCCGAGCCCGACGGCCCGCAGACGACGACCACCTCGCCCTTCTTCACATCGGTCGTGCAGTCGGTGAGGACCTGAAACTGGCCGTACCACTTCGAAACGTTCTTGATGGAAATCATCTTGTGACCTTTTTCTGGAGACCTTTGACGAGGGCGGATGCCACCGAGCAAATCACGAAATAGCATGCGCCCGCGAACAGGATCATCTCGACGCTCGTGCCGTCGCGATCGCCGATGTTGGCGGCCGTGCGGAAGAAGTCCGCGAGACTGATCACATAGACGAGCGACGTGTCCTGGAACAGCACGATCGCCTGCGTGAGCAGCAGCGGCACCATCGCGCGGAAGGCCTGCGGCAGGATCACGAGGCGCATCGCCAGCCCGTAGTTCATGCCGAGCGCGAACGCGGCATTCACCTGCCCGCGCGGCACCGCCTGGATGCCGGCGCGGATGATCTCGGAATAATACGCGGCTTCGAACAGCGAGAACGCAACCATTGCCGACGCGAGCCGGATGTCGATCGTCGGCGACAGCCCGAGCACGCCCTGCAGCACCTGCGGCACGATCAGGAAGAACCACAGCAGCACCATCACGAGCGGGATCGAGCGGAACACCGTCACGTAGCCCTGCGCGAACCACGCGAGCGGCTTCACGCCCGACAGCCGCATCAGCGCAAGCAGCGTGCCCCAGACGATCCCGACCACGATCGCGATCAGCGTGATCTGCAACGTGATGATCGCCCCCGTCCACAGCGTCGGCAGCGCGCCGGGGATACTACTCCAGTCGAACTGATGCATCACTTGCCTCCGATATAGCCAGGCAGCCGGGATCGGCTCTCGATCCAGCGCATGAACGCCATCACGACGAGGTTGATGATCACGTATGCAAGCGTGACCGCGATGAACGATTCATACGTCTGTGCGGTGTAGTCGACGAGCTGGCGCGCCTGCGCGGACAGATCGAGCAAGCCGATCGTCGACGCGACCGCGGAGTTCTTGAAGATGTTCAGGAATTCCGACGTGAGTGGCGGCACGATGATCCGGTACGCGACCGGCAGCAACACGTAGCGATACGTCTGCCACTGCGTGAAGCCCATCGCGAGGCCTGCGGCGCGCTGGCCCTTCGGCAGCGCGTTGATGCCCGAGCGCACCTGCTCGCACACGCGCGCGCCCGTGAACAGGCCGAGACAGACGATCGACGCGGTGAAGAACTGCGTGTTCGGCGGCAGCTGCTTGATCCAGGTGCCGATCGACGGCGGCAGCAGTTCCGGCACGACGAGGTACCAGACGAAGAACTGCACGATCAACGGGACGTTCCGGAAGATCGACACGTAGACGGTGCCGATCGCAGACAGCCATTTGTTCGGCACGGTGCGCAGCACGCCGAACAGCGAGCCGACGATCAGCGCGATCACCCAGGCGGTGAGCGACACCTTGATCGTCACCCCGAACCCGGACATCAGCCATCCGAAATAAGTGGTCGGCTCGCCGGTCGACACGGGGCTCAGCAAGATACCCCAGTTCCAGTGGTATGACATGGACAAGACTCCAGCAAAAAGAAACGGAAGAAGCGTGGCCTCTTCCGTTTCGTCAGCGTCAACTCTGCTTCAACGGACGCACGGTCAGTCGAGCGCCTTGTCGTTCGGGTTCGCGTAGAGCTTCTTCATCGAGTCGGACAGCGGGAACTTCAGGTTGAGCCCCTTCGGCGGAATCGGATTCTCGAACCACTTCGCGTAGATCTTCTCGGCTTCGCCGGACTTCTCGACCTGCGCGATCGCATCGTCGACGACCTTCTTGAATTCCGTATCGCCCTTGCGCATCATGCAGCCGTACGCTTCTTCGGACTGCGGCGTGCCGACGATCACCCACTCGTCCGGCTTCTTCGCCTTCGCGCGCTCGCCCGCGAGCAGCGCGTCGTCCATCATGAATGCAACCGCGCGGCCCGATTCCAGCGTATTGAACGAATCGCCGTGATCCTTCGCGCTGATGATGTTCATGCCCATCTGCTTGTCGTTGTTCATCTTGCGCAGCAGACGCTCGGACGTCGTGCCGGCCGTCGTCACGACGGTCTTGCCCTTCAGGTCCGCGAAATCCTTGACGCCCGAGCTCTTGTTCGTCATCAGGCGGGTGCCGATCACGAAGATCGTGTCCGAGAACGCAGCCTGTTGCTGGCGTTCCGCATTGTTGGTCGTCGAGCCGCACTCGATGTCGACCGTGCCGTTCTGCACGAGCGGGATGCGGTTCTGCGACGTGACCGGGATGTTCTTCGTCTGCAGGTTCGGCAGGTTCAGCTTCTTCTTCACCGCGTCGACGACCTTCAGCTGAAACTCGCGCGAATAGCCGACCACCTGCTGGTTCTGGTCGTAGTAGGAGAACGGGATCGACGATTCGCGGTGGCCCAGCGCGATCACGCCCGTGTCCTTGATCTTCTTCAGCGTGCCGGTCTCCTGGGCATGCACGCCGCCTGCGAACGCGCAGAGCGCCGCTGCCATCAGGACTGCCTTGTGGAATTTCATTTTGTTCATCTCCTTGGCTAAAACCCGCGCCAGTGTATCAAAGTAATATTTCTGAAAGTACTGGATGTTTACCGCATTACGGATCGCCCTGTGCGCAGCCGTCCTCCTGGCTCCGGCACCCGAATGCACGCGCGGGCGACACCGGATCCGGTGCCGCCCGCGAGAGGTTCATGTACGCAATCGGGTGGATTGCGTCATGGCTTGATCGACGTCAATCTCGACGTCAATCGATCAGGGATACAGACCGCGCATTTCGCGCGCCATCAGGATGCGCTTGCACGCGACGATGAACGCCGCGGTGCGCACCGACACCTTGTGCTCTTCCGCGACCGCCCACACGCCGGCGAACGCTTCGCGCATCACGCGCTCGAGACGGTGGTTGATCTCGTCTTCGGTCCAGAAGAAGCTCGAGAAGTCCTGCACCCACTCGAAGTACGACACGGTCACGCCGCCCGCGTTCGCGATCACGTCCGGGATCACGAGCACGCCGTTCGCGCTCAGGATGTCGTCCGCCGCCGTCGTCGTCGGGCCGTTCGCGCCTTCGACGATGATCTTCGTACGAATCTTCGAAGCGTTCTTCTCGGTGATCTGGTTTTCCAGCGCAGCCGGGATCAGGATGTCGGTCTCGACCGTCCAGAACTCGTCGTTCGGCATCGGCTCCGAGCCTTCGAAGCCCGCGACGCCGCCCGTGCGTGCGACGTGGTCGAGCAGTTTGTTCGCGTCGAGGCCGGCCGGCTGGTAGATCGTGCCGGTGTGATCCTGCACTGCGATCACCTTCGAGCCCGCTTCCTGGAACAGCTTCGCCGCGATGCCGCCGACGTTGCCGAAGCCCTGCACCGCAATGCGCGCGCCGGCGATTTCGAGGCCCTTCTTCTTCGCCGCTTCGCAGCCGACGACGAACACGCCGCGGCCCGTTGCTTCCTTGCGGCCGAGCGAACCGCCGAGCGAGATCGGCTTGCCGGTCACGACGCCGGTGGCCGTCTGGCCCTGGTTCATCGAGTACGTGTCCATCATCCACGCCATCACCTGTTCGTTGGTGTTGACGTCCGGTGCCGGAATGTCGGTGTTCGGCCCGATGATGATGCCGATTTCGCTGGTGTAGCGGCGCGTCACGCGCTCGAGCTCACCACGCGACAGCTTGCGCGGGTCGACACGGATGCCGCCCTTCGCGCCGCCGTACGGCACGTTCACGGCTGCGTTCTTCACCGACATCCATGCGGACAGTGCCATCACTTCCGACAGCGTCACGTCCTGGTGGTAACGCACGCCACCCTTGCCCGGACCGCGCGAAACGTTGTGCTGCACGCGATAGCCTTCGAAGTGCGCAACGGTGCCGTTGTCGAGTTCGATCGGCACGTCGACGACCAGGATGCGCTTCGGGCGCTTCAGCGTCTCGAGCCAGCGCGACAGCGAGCCGAGGTACGGCGCGACGCGATCGACTTGCTGAAGGTAGTTGCCCCACGGGCCGAGATCGTCGGCGTGCAGGTAGGACGGGATGGACTGCAATTGCGAAGACATGGATTCTCCAACGGTCAACGGATGGCGCACATTGTCGAAAAACCCGTTTTTTTAATCCAATGCCGTTTGCTTATTCGATTATGCGTTTCTTGCATGATCGCGATTTTTCGCAAATACGCGGTCGATTTACGCAAGAACGGTCGCGATCGGCCGTCGATCCGGAGGGCCGAAAATCGTGTCGGCCGGGTGTCGATGTCAGCCGGCCGCCTCGCGCAACTCGTCGCTGACCACGTCCCATAGCGCGCGCACGAGCTTTTGCCGCGGCTCGTCGCCCTGCAGCGTGACCTTGTCGCAGTAGAGCCGGATATCCATCGTCAGCGTGAACGGATGCGCACCGCCGCGCACCGCGCGGTCGAGCCGGATCAGCCGGCCGCCCGCGACCGCGTCCTCGACCGCGCTGTGCGGCAGGAACGCGACGCCGTGGCCCGCGAGCGCCATCGCCTTCAGCCCTTCGGCCATGTCGGTTTCGTACACGCGATCGAGGAACAGCGGGGTCGGCGCGTTCGCGATGATCACCTCGGTCATGCGGCCGAGGTACGCGTTCGGCGTATACGACAGGTACGGCACGCGCGCGTCTGGCGTGCCCGGCAGCGTGTAGCGCGGCCGCCCCGCACGGCCCGGCGCCGAGAACGGGCTGATCGGCTCGCTGCCGAGCGCCAGCATGTCGTAGCGCGCGGGATCGAGCGCGACGGGGTGGCTCGGATGGTGATAGCCCATCACGAGGTCGCAGCCGCCCTCCACAAGCGACAGCACGGCGTCGTGCACGTTCAGTGCGCGCAGCCGGGTGTGAACCGGCCCCATCTTCGCCTCGATCCGCTGCAGCCAGCGCGGGAAATAGGTGAGCGACAGCGTGTGCGGCACCGCGAACTCGATCGTCGGCACCGGCGCGCCGACGTGGCCGCGCAGCAGCGTGCGTGCCTCGTGCGCCTGCGACAGCATCGTCAGCGCCTGTTCGTAGAAGATCTGGCCGGCCTGCGTGAGCCGCGTCGGATAGACCGAACGATCGATCAATTCGGTTGCGAGCCACGCCTCGAGCGCCTGGATGCGGCGCGAGAATGCCGGCTGCGACACGTGCCGCAATTCGGCGGACCGGCTAAAGCTGCGCGTCTCCGCGAGCGAGACGAAGTCTTCGAGCCATTTCAGTTCCATGCGGGCGGGCGCGGCGGGCGGCAGTCGGGAAGAAGCCGGCATTTTACCGGCGCAACGGGGCGGCGCGGCGCCGCACGCACGCGCACGGTGCCTTCGGTGCCTTCGCCGCCTTCGCGCTGGCGGTCGCAATTTGAACGGCGCGGTGCACGCCTCCGAGTGACCCGCGATCGGCCGCGATCGGCGCGCGTCTGGGGACGGCCGCGCGCCGATGGTAAAATCGTAGATTCTCCTCCCCTCGTTCGACCCGGCCCCAAGGCCCGCCCGATCATGTCCGACACTCGTCCCGATACGCTTTTCGCCCTCACCGCGCTCTCGCCCATCGACGGCCGCTACGCCAGCAAGACCGAAGCGCTGCGCGACTGGCTCTCCGAAGCCGCCTTCATGCGCCACCGCGTCACCGTCGAGGTGCACTGGCTGATCGCGCTGTCGCGCGCCGGCTTCGCGGAAGTCCCGCGCTTCTCCGACGCCGCCGAACAGTTCCTGCTGCAGCTCGTCGAGCGCTTCACCGCGCATGACGCCGCGCGCATCAAGGACATCGAGCGCGTAACGAACCACGACGTGAAGGCCGTCGAATACTGGCTGAAGGAATCGGTGAAGGGCCAGGCCGAACTCGAGAAGGCCAGCGAATTCATCCACTTCGCGTGCACATCCGAGGACATCAACAACACGTCGCACGGGATGATGCTCGCCGGCGCGCGCGAGCACGTGATCCTGCCGGCGCTGCGCACGGTCTACCAGCGCCTCGTCGCCCTCGCGCACGCGCACGCCGAGCAGCCGATGCTGTCGCGCACGCACGGCCAGCCGGCCAGCCCGACGACGCTCGGCAAGGAACTCGCGAACGTCGCTGCCCGCCTCGCGCGCGCGATCGTGCGCATCGAGAAGGTCGAGATCCTCGGCAAGATGAACGGCGCGGTCGGCAACTTCAACGCGCACCTGTCCGCGTATCCGGAATTCGACTGGGAAGCGTTCTCGCGCGACGTGATCGAGAACCGCCTGAAGCTCACGTTCAACCCGTACACGATCCAGATCGAACCGCACGACTACATGGCCGAGCTGTTCGACGCCGTGGCGCGCGCGAACACGATCCTGCTCGACCTCGACCGCGACGTGTGGGGCTACATCTCGGTCGGCTACTTCAAGCAGAAGACGAAGGCCGGCGAGATCGGCTCGTCGACGATGCCGCACAAGGTCAACCCGATCGACTTCGAAAACTCGGAAGGCAACCTCGGGCTCGCGAACGCGACGCTGCGCCACCTCGCGGACAAGCTGCCGGTGTCGCGCTGGCAGCGCGACCTCACCGATTCGACGGTGCTGCGCAACATGGGCGTCGCGCTCGGCTACTCGCTGCTCGCGTACGACTCGCTGATCCGCGGCCTCGACAAGCTCGAAGTGAACCCGCAGCGCCTGAACGAAGACCTCGACAACTGCTGGGAAGTGCTCGCCGAGCCCGTGCAGACGGTGATGCGCCGCTACGGCATCGAGAACCCGTACGAGCAGCTGAAGGAACTGACGCGCGGCAAGGGCATCACACGCGAAGCGCTGCAGCAGTTCGTCGGCACGCTCGCGATCCCGCAGGACGCGAAGGATCGCCTGCTCGAGATGACGCCCGCGTCGTACATCGGCAAGGCCGTCGAACTCGCGAAGCGTATCGCTTAACGGCCCTCGGCCTTCGGCTCGCCGTGCGCGGCGGCGGCCTCCCGGCCGCTTCCCGCGCAAATGGAAACGCCCGATGCGTGGCTTGCACGCATCGGGCGTTTTCGTTTTGGGGGCCAGCGCCGGGTTGTCCGGCGCCGCATACCGCGCTCAGCGCTGCTGCGCGCGGCCGATCTTCACCATCACCTGATCGACGATCTGTTCGGGCGTCAGCTCGATGCTGACCTCGATCGCTTCGTCCGGGCCCGGCTCCTCGAGCGTCTCGAGCTGGCTCTGCAGCAGCGACGGATCGAAAAAATGGCCGGTGCGGCTCTGCAGGCGCTCGTGCAATACAGCGAACGAGCCCTTCAGGTACACGAACCGCACATCGGTGTCGTTGCCGCGCAGCACGTCGCGATACGAACGCTTCAGCGACGAGCACGTGAAAACGGCCGTCTCGCCCGCACGCTGCTTTTCCTCGATGGCCGCACGGATCGTCCGCAACCACGGCCAGCGGTCGTCGTCGGTCAGCGGAATCCCGTGGTGCATCTTCTCCTTGTTGGCGGCGCTGTGGAACGCGTCGCCATCGGTATAGCTGCACGACAGGCGTTCCGCCAGCATCTCGCCGATCCGCGACTTGCCCGCGCCCGACACGCCCATTGCGATCAGAATCATTGACTACCCCTTGTTACAGAAACGCGCTCAGCAACAGCGTAAACGTGAGGCCAAGCACCGAGATGATCGTTTCGAGCAGCGTCCAGGTCTTGAACGTCTGGCCGACCGTCATCCCGAAATACTCCTTGATCAGCCAGAAGCCGCCGTCGTTGACGTGCGAGAAGATCAGCGAACCCGATCCCGTCGCCAGCACCAGCAGTTCCGGACGAACCGTCACGCCCGACGCGGCCGCGATCGGCGCGACGATGCCGCAGGCGGTCGTCATCGCGACCGTCGCCGAACCCGTCGCGAGACGGATCAGCGCCGCGACGAACCAGCCGAGCAGCAGCGGCGACAGATGTGCCTGCGTTGCAGTCGCGACGATCTGCTGCGAGATCCCGCTGTCACGCAGGATACCGCCGAAGCCGCCACCCGCGCCGACGATCAGCGTGATCCCGGCGATCGGCGCAAGACACTCGCCGCAGAACTTCTGGATCTGGTCGCGGTTGAAGCCCTGCAGCTTGCCGAACGTGAAGAAGCTCACCATCACCGCGATCAGCAGCGCGACGTCCGAGTTGCCGGCAAAGCGCAGCAGGTTGTTCGGAAGCGTCTTCGGTGCGAAGACCAGATCGGCCCAGCTGCCGACCAGCATCAGGATCACCGGCAGCAGGATCGTGAACAGCGTGATGCCGAAGCCCGGCAGTTCGCGCTTCTTGCCTTCAGTGTGCGATTCGACGAATTGCGCGGCAAGCGGGTTGTTCTCCGGCAGCTTCACGAACTTCGAGATCGTCAGCGCAAACAACGGACCCGCGACGATCGCGGTCGGCACGCCGACGATCAGGCCGAATGCGATCGTCTTGCCGATATCAGCGCCGTATTGCTGCACCGCGAGCAGCGCAGCCGGGTGCGGCGGGATCAGCCCGTGCACGACCGACAGGCCGGCCACCATCGGCAGGCCGACGACGAGCAGCGACTTGCCGGTGCGCTTCGCGACGTTGAACGCGATCGGGATCAGCAGCACGAAGCCGACTTCGAAGAACACCGGCAGGCCGACGATGATCGCGACGAACATCATCGCCCAGTGAATGTTCTTTTCACCGAACCAGTCGATCAGCGTGGTCGCGATCCGCTCCGCGCCGCCCGATTCCGCCATCATCTTGCCAAGCATCGTGCCAAGGCCGACGACGATCGCAATGTGGCCGAGCGTATTGCCGTTGCCCGTTTCGAACGACTTGACGATCTTGTCCATCGGCATCCCGACCACCAGGCCGAGGCCGAGCGACACGATGATGAGGACCAGGAACGGATAGACCTTGAAACGCGCGATCATCACGATCAGCGCCACGATCGCGATCACGGTGTAAATGAGCAGCATGCTGCCTTGGACAGCCCCCATGTGGACTCCTCCTTGGGATTATTCGAACCGGGCGGATCGTTGCGAGTATGCCCGGCTATGCAGGTCTCCGAAACAGCGGGCGAACCCGCCGTCAGGACGCTGAATTTTACTTATCTTTGCCGCCGAGCGATAGAACCGGTTCCATAGGCAAAAACCCTCGGTAAAACAAGCACTAAGCGCCAGTTTTACGAGGGTTGACCTGCCATTTCGTACAAGTTCAACGGGGGAGCTGGCTCGCGGCTTGCGCGAGACGCGTGACTTCCGCCCAGTCCTGCGCCGCGAGCGCGGCCTTCGGCGTGAGCCACGAACCGCCGACGCACACGACGTTCGGCAGCTTCAGGAAATTCGGCGCGCTTTCGGCCGTGATGCCGCCCGTCGGGCAGAACTTGAGCGCCGGGAACGGGCCGTGGAACGCCTGCAGCATCGGCACGCCGCCCGCCTGCTGGGCCGGGAAGAACTTGACGATCTCGTAGCCGAATTCGAGCGCCTGGATGATGTCGCTCGGCGTCATCACGCCCGGCAGCAGCGGCAGCCCCGCGTCGAGTGCGGCAAGGTGCAGGTCTTTCGTCAGGCCCGGCGACACGCCGAACTTCGCGCCGGCCCGCTTCGCCTGCGCGCAGTGCTCGGGCTTCGTGATCGTGCCGACGCCGACCACGATGTCGTCCGCGAGCTGGCTCGCGCGTTCGATCGCCTCGAGGCCCGCCGCGGTGCGCAGCGTAATCTCGAGCACCTTCACACCGCCTGTGTGCAGCGCGCGCGACACGTGCTCGCCCTGCTCGACCGTCTCGAACGCGAGCACCGGAATCACCGGGCCCAGCTTCACGATTTCGCCAATCGTCATCATCGATATCTCTCCTTGAACCTTGCCATTACGCGGTGACGCGGGCGGCCGCTTCGCCGACCAGCGCCCCGAACACCGATGCGCCGTGCTCCGCCGGCGCGGCGGCCGCGCGGAACACGCCGAACAGCTCGCGGCCGAAGCCCACTTCGTTGTCCGCCTGATGCAGCGGCTGCGCGACCGGGCGCGCGTGCCATTCGGCGTCGTCGACCTCGATATCGAGCACGCCCGCCTCGGCGTCGATCACGAGCGTGTCGCCCGTCTTCACCTTGCCGAGCGGTCCGTTCAGCAGCGCCTCGGGCGACACGTGGATCACCGCCGGCACCTTGCCCGATGCGCCCGACATGCGGCCATCGGTGACGAGCGCGACATGGAAACCCTGATCCTGCAGCACGCCGAGCAGCGGCGTCAAACGGTGCAGTTCCGGCATCCCGTTCGCGCGTGCGCCCTGGAAACGCACCACCGCGACGAAATCGCGCTTCAGCTCGCCGCGATCGAATGCTTCCTGCACGGCCTCCTGCGAATCGAACACGATCGCGGGCGCTGTTACCTTGCGATGCTCGGGCGCGACCGCCGAGATCTTGATCACGCCGCGGCCGAGCCGGCCCTGCATCAGCCGCAGGCCGCCGTCCGGCTGGAACGGCTCGCGAATGCCGCGCAGCACCTTCGTGTCGTGGCTTTCGGCCGCGCCGTCGACCCAGGTCAGCTTGCCGTCGATCAGCTTCGGCTCTTTCGTGTAGTGCGACAGGCCGCGACCGGCAACGGTCGTCACGTCCTCGTGCAGCAGCCCGCCTTCGAGCAGGTTGCGCACCAGGAACGCGATGCCGCCCGCCGCATGGAAGTGGTTCACGTCGGCCTTGCCGTTCGGATAGATCTTCGCGAGCAGCGGTACCGCGGCCGACAGTTCATCGAAATCGTCCCAGTCGATCAGGATGCCGGCCGCGCGCGCGATCGCGACGAGATGCAGCGTATGGTTGGTCGAGCCGCCCGTCGCGAGCAGCGCGACGATCCCGTTGACGATCGCCTTTTCGTCGATCACGTGGCCGATCGGCGTGTAATGGCCGCGCTCGACGGTCAGGTCGAGCACGCGTCGCGCGGCCTCGGCCGTCAGCGCGTCGCGCAGCGGGGTGTGCGGATGGACGAACGCCGAGCCCGGCAGGTGCAGCCCCATCAGCTCCATCAGCATCTGGTTGCTGTTCGCGGTGCCGTAGAACGTGCAGGTGCCGTGGCCGTGGTACGCGGCCGATTCGGCCTCGAGCAGCGCGTCGCGGCCGACCTGGCCGGTCGCGAACTGCTGGCGGATCTTCGCCTTGTCGTCGTTCGACAGGCCGCTCGTCATCGGGCCGGCCGGCACGAAGATCGTCGGCAGGTGGCCGAACTGCAGCGCACCGATCAGGAGGCCCGGCACGATCTTGTCGCAGATGCCGAGGCACAGCGCCGCGTCGAACATGTTGTGCGTGAGCGCGATTGCCGTGCCCATCGCGATCGCCTCGCGCGAGAACAGCGACAGCTCCATCCCCGCGTTGCCCTGCGTGACGCCGTCGCACATCGCCGGTACGCCGCCCGCGAACTGCGCGACGCCGCCGTTCTCGCGCGCGGCGGCCTTGATGATGTCCGGGAAATTCTTGTACGGCGCGTGCGCGGACAGCATCTCGTTGTACGCGGACACGATGCCGATGTTCGGCTGCTTGATCGCCTTGATTTCGAACTTGTCGTTGCCTTCGAGGCCCGCGAAACCGTGTGCCAGGTTCGCGCACGACAGTGCGCCTCGCGCCGGGAACTTGCCTTGCGCGCCGTCGATGCGCTGCAGGTAGGCGGAACGGGTCGGCTGGCTGCGCGCGATCACGCGTGCGGTGACTTTCGCGAGGATGGGATGCAGCGAGGACATGCTGGGCGCTCCTGTATGCCGGCCGGGACCGGCGGTTGGAATCGTGGGGACGGTCGAAAGCAACGACTGAACGCAGGCAGTCTAGTAGAAAAACTACAAGCATGCAATGCGGACTCTAGAGCCAGCCCAGCAAAATATCGCTTTAATTCCGGCAAATATCCGTATTAACCCTAGGTTACGGGTGTCGGCCACTCAGAGTTTGCATGCGATCAATGCTAGTATTTTCTTGTAGATTTTCTACAATTCGGTTGCGATACACTCGCACATCCGAACCCGATTGACGTTAGCTGCCCCATGCTGCCCCGCATCGAAGCGATCCGCACCGAACTGCGCCCGTCCGAGCGCAAGCTCGCCGACTACATCCTTGCCGCGCCGCGCGAGGTGCTCGACCTCGCGATGACCGAGCTGTCCGCGCGCGCCGGCGTCAGCCAGCCGACGATCGCGCGCTTCTGCCAGGCGCTCGGCTGCAGCGGCTTTCGCGAATTCAAGATCCGGCTCGCGCAGAGCGTCGCGCCGGGCGTGTCGTCGGTGTACCGCGACGTCGAGCCCGACGAGCCCGCGCCCGGCATCATCGGCAAGGTGTTCGACCGCACGATCGGCGCGCTGATCGAAGTGCGCAACAGCCTGTCGGCGGGCAGCGTCGCCGACGCGATCGCGCTGCTGTCGAACGCGTCGCGGATCGAGTTCTACGGCGCGGGCGGCTCGGGCATCGCGGCGCAGGACATCCAGCACAAGTTCTTCCGGCTCGGCGTGCCGAGCGTCGCATATTCCGATCCGCACACGTTCTCGATGTCGTCGGCGCTGCTCGGCCCGCAGGACGTGGTCGTCGCGATCTCGAACACGGGCCGCACGCGCGACATCATCGACGCCGCGCGTTCGGCGCTCGCGTGCGGCGCGAAGGTCGTCGCGATCACGCACAGCCACTCGCCGCTCGCGCGGCTCGCGACGGTGAGCCTCGCGTCGAACGTCGCCGAGGAAACCGACGTGTTCTCGCCGATGACGTCGCGGATGTCGCACCTCGCGATCGGCGACATTCTTGCAGTCGGCGTCGCGCTGTCGCGCGGCCCGGCGCTGATGGAACGCGTCGGCCGCGCGAAGGAAGCGATCACGCGCCGCCGGATCGACGCGAACGCGAAGGAATAGCCCGCGCGCCTGTCCGCGCACCGCTCGCGCACAATGACAAACGGCGCCCCGCGGGGCGCCGTTTTGCTTGAGGTTGCCGGATCGCCGGGTCGCTGGCCGCCGGATCGCCGGCCCCGGATCGCCGGCCGCCGGCCGCCGGATCAGAACGGCTTGATCACGACGAGCGCGACCGCCACGAGCATCCCGAGCACCGGCAGCTCGTTGAACACGCGATACCACTTGTCGGAACGGCGGTTCTCGCCGCGCTCGAACACCTTCAGCAGGTAGCCGCAGTAAGCGTGATAGACGATCAGCAGCAGCACGACGGCGACCTTCGCATGCACCCAGCCCTGCCCCTGGCCGATGCCGATCGCGAGCCACAGCCACAGCCCGCACGCGAGCGCCGGCACCGCGATGAACGTCATGAAGCGGAACAGCTTGCGCGCCATCACGAGCAGGCGCCGCACCGCGGCCGGATCGGTTTCCATCGCGAGGTTCACGTAGATGCGCGGCAGGTAGAACAGCCCCGCGAACCACGATGCGATCAGTACGATATGGAACGTCTTGACCCAGAGCATTGCCATCGGTTGCGCGCCTCGCGTTACTGACGGCCTTCGCCGTGCCCGAGCACGACGTACTTCAGCGACGTCAGCCCTTCGAGGCCGACCGGCCCGCGCGCATGCAGCTTGTCATTCGAGATGCCGATCTCCGCGCCGAGGCCGAATTCGAAGCCGTCGGCGAAGCGCGTCGATGCGTTGACCATCACGCTCGCCGAATCGACTTCGCGCAGGAAGCGCATCGCGCGGTCGTGATCCTCGGTGACGATCGCGTCCGTGTGGTGCGAGCCGTAATGGTTGATGTGCTCGATCGCGGCGTCGAGACCGTCGACGACCTTGATCGCGAGCACCGGCGCGAGATATTCGGTATGCCAGTCTTCCTCGGTCGCGTCGACGAGCGGGCCGACGCCGGCATCGGCGAGCACCGCACGCGCGGCGGCATCGACGCGCAGCTCGACGTTCTTCTCGCGATACAGGCGGCCGAGCGGCGGCAGCACGGCCTGCGCGGCGCCGCTCGCAACGAGCAGCGTCTCCATCGTGTTGCAGGTGCCGTAGCGGTGCGTCTTCGCGTTGTCGCAGACGGTGAGCGCCTTGTTCAGGTCCGCGCGATCGTCGACGTACACGTGGCAGATGCCATCGAGGTGCTTGATCATCGGCACGCGCGCCTCGTTGATCAGGCGCTCGATCAGGCTCTTGCCGCCGCGCGGCACGATCACGTCGACGTATTCGGTCATCGTGATCAGCTTGCCGACCGCCGCGCGGTCGGCGGTGGCGACGACCTGCACCGCGTCCTGCGGCAGGCCCGCCGCGGCGAGCCCCTCGCCGATCAGCTTCGCGAGCGCGGCATTGGATTCGAGTGCCTCGGAGCCGCCGCGCAGGATCGTCGCATTGCCGGACTTCAGGCACAGCGCGGCCGCGTCGATCGTCACGTTCGGGCGCGACTCGTAGATGATGCCGATCACGCCGAGCGGCACGCGCATCTGGCCGACCTGGATCCCGCTCGGGCGGAACTTCAGATTGCCGATCTCGCCGATCGGATCGGCGAGCGACGCGACCTGGCGCAGGCCTTCGACCATCGTCTTCAGCGCCTTGTCGGACAGCGTCAGGCGGTCGACGAATGCCGCATCCATCCCTTTTTCACGGGCGCGCGCGACGTCGCGTGCGTTCGCGTCCTTCAGCGCCTGCGCGTCGCGCTCGATCGCGCGGGCCACCGCATCGAGCGCCGCGTTCTTCGCTGCCGTGCTGGCGCGCGCCATCGCGCGGGAAGCGTGCCGCGCGCGGCGGCCCAGGTCCGTCATGTACTGATCGATATCCATCGTGTGACTCGAAAAGCGAGCCGCTCAATGCGGCATGAAATCATCGGGAAGCGCGCGGCGCAGCCGCGCCGGCTGTCGAAGCAATTGTATGCGGGTTGCGGACGGCGCGCTGAGGCCCGCGGCCTAGCGCCGCACGCCGCGACCCGCGGTCGGCGGTCGCTCGCCATGCGTGCCGGCGACCGTCATCGCGAGCTGGAACAGGCCATCCCACGGATCGGGCGGCGGCTCGTCCTGCGGGCGCCGGCCGGGCGTCACGGCGGACAGCCCCTTGACCTGCCGGTCGAGCCGCGCGGCGAACGACAGCGCCTTCTCGAGCACGGCTTCGGTCACGCGATTGAGCGCGGGGCCGATCAGCCGCTCGCGTGGCCCCCATACGCGGTTCTCGCGCATCAGCGTCGCAAGCGGCTTGCCGGCCGCCACGCCGCGCTTGATCCGCAGCAGCGTGCGCAACTCCTCGACGACCGCCCACATCACGAGCACGATCGCCTCGCCCTCGCCCTTCAGGCCGTCGATCATCCGCGCGAGCCGCGCGGCGTCGCCGGCGAGCATCGCTTCGTTCAGCTTGAAGACATCGTAGCGCGCGACGTTCAGCACCGCGTCGTGCACCTGCTCGAACGACAGCGCGCCCTGCGGATACAGCAGGCCGAGCTTCTGGATTTCCTGGTGCGCGGCAAGCAGGTTGCCCTCGACGCGCTCGGCGATGAACTGCAGCGCGCGCCGGCCATCGTCGCCGGCCGCGACCCGCTGGCCCTGCATCGCGAGACGCTGGCCGATCCAGTTCGGCAGCTGCGCGCGGTCGACCGGATCGATCTTCAGCGCGACGCCGCCATTCAGCAGCGCGGTGAACCACGCGGACTTCTGCGTCGCCGCGTCGAGGCGCGGCAGCGTGACGAGCACCAGCGCGTCCGGATTGTTCGCGGCAGCGAGCGCCTTCAGCGCGTCGGCGCCTTCCTTGCCCGGCTTGCCCGACGGGATCCGCAGCTCGATCAGCTGGCGTTCGCCGAACAGCGACATCGCCTGGGTCGCGCCAAGCAGCACGCTCCAGTCGAAGCCGCGCTCGACCGTATGCACCGACCGCTCGGTGAAGCCGGCCGCACGCGCGGCGGCGCGGATCCGGTCGCACGCCTCCTGCGCGAGCAGCGGCTCGTCGCCGAATACGGTGTAGAGCCCGGTCAACCCCTTCGCGAGGTGCGGCTCCAGCGCGTCAAGTCGCAGTTGCATCGGTTCGTGCGTCCACGTTTTACAGTGGCGGCGGCGGCAACGGCGCGCGCGGCGCAACGCCCGGCACCACGTCCTCCGGCGCCGGATTCAGCGAGTGGACGATCGCAAGACGCCGCATCAGCTGGTCGACCGCGTCGTTCTGCATGTCGCCGTAGAGGATATCGGCCTCCTGCGACTTCGCGTTCGTGTACTGGTCGCTGTACGTCATCGCGCGGTTCAGCGCGATCACGCTCGGCGGGATCAGCACGGTGCCGTCCTTGCCCGTCAGCGTGTAGCTCAGCGAATAGTTGAGCGCGTACTCCTGGGCCGAGCCGTACCGGTTGAGCGTCAGCGTGCTCTGGCCGCGCGACTCGGACATGCTCAGCACCGCGTCCGCCTGGTCCGGCACCTTGACGATCTTCGTGTCGCTGCCGGCCTCGACGAGCCGCGTGAAACGCGCCGCAACCGCTGGCTGCGCGCCGACGACCAGCAGGTGCTTGAACGCGTAGTCCTGCTGGCCCCGCAACTGGAAACCGCATGCCGACAGCGCGAGCGCGCTGCCGACGAGCATCAAAAACGATCTGCGGATCACCTTCGCTCCTTCAATTTGCGTCCGGACGGCCCTTCGGCCGTCAGACGACGATGTTCACGAGGCGGCCCGGCACGACGACGATCTTCTTCGCCGGCTTGCCTTCGCCAAACTTCGCGAACATCTCGTCGGCCTGCGCCGCGGCTTCGATCGCCTCGCGGCTCGCGTCCTTCGCGACCTTCAGCGCGCCACGCACCTTGCCGTTGATCTGCAGCACGAGTTCGATCTCGGCCTGCTCGAGCGCGGCCTCGTCGACCTTCGGCCACGGCGCGTCGAGCAGCGGGCCGAACTCGTCCGCGTAGCCGAGCGCCTTCCACAGCTCGAACGTGACGTGAGGCACGACCGGGTACAGCACGCGCAGCAGCACGCCGTACGTCTCGCGCAGCACCGCGGGCGTTGCGCCCTTCGCGCCGTCGATCGCGTTCAGCATCTTCATCGCGGCCGATACGACCGTGTTGTACTGCAGGCGCTGGTAGTCGAAATCGGCCTGCTTCAGCACGCTGTAGATCTCGCGGCGCAGTGCCTTGTCGGCATCGCCGAGCGTGGCCGCGTCGAACGCCGCGCGCTCCGCGAGCGCAGCGCGGTTCGCGGCGCCGAAGCTCCATACGCGGCGCAGGAAGCGGCTCGCGCCCTCGACGCCCGCGCCCGACCACTCGAGCTGCTGCTCGGGCGGCGCGGCGAACATCGTGAACAGGCGCGCGGTGTCCGCGCCGTACTGGTCGATCAGCACCTGCGGATCGACGCCGTTGTTCTTCGACTTCGACATCTTCTCGATGCCGCCGAGCACGACCGGCTGGCCGTCGGCGTTCAGCGTCGCGCCGACCGGGCGGCCCTTGTCGTCGAACGCGACGGTCACGTCGGCCGGGTTGTACCAGGTCTTCTTGCCCGATGCATCCTCGCGGTAGAACGTCTCGTTCAGCACCATCCCCTGCGTGAGCAGGTTCTTCGCCGGCTCGCCGAACTTCACGAGGCCGAGGTCGCGCATCACCTTGGTCCAGAAGCGCGAGTACAGCAGGTGCAGGATCGCGTGCTCGATGCCGCCGATGTACTGGTCCATCGGCATCCAGTAGTCGGTGCGCGCGTCGACCATCGTGGCGGCGTCCGGCGCCGTGTAGCGCGAGAAGTACCACGACGAATCGACGAAGGTATCCATCGTGTCGGTTTCGCGCTTCGCGGCCGCGCCGCACTTCGGGCACGTGCAGTTCAGGAACGCTTCCGACTTCGCGAGCGGGTTGCCCGAGCCGTCCGGCACGAGGTCTTCCGGCAGCACGACCGGCAGGTCCTGCTCCGGCACCGGCACGTCGCCGCACGACGGGCAGTGGATGATCGGGATCGGCGTGCCCCAGTAGCGCTGGCGCGACACGCCCCAGTCGCGCAGGCGCCACGTGACCTGCTTGTCGCCGAAGCCGCCGGCCTTCAGGTCGGCCGCGATCGCGTCGACCGCGTCGCCGTACTTCAGGCCGTCGTACTTGCCGCTGTTCACGCACGCCGCGACATCCTTGTCGCCGTACCATTCCTGCCACGCGTCGGTCGACCATTGCTGGCCTTCGGCCGCGATCACCTGCCTGATCGGCAGGTCGTACTTCTTCGCGAACGCGAAATCGCGCTCGTCGTGCGCCGGCACGCCCATCACCGCGCCTTCGCCGTAGCTCATCAGCACGTAGTTGCCGATCCACACCTCGACCGGCTGCTGCGTCAGCGGATGCGTGACCATGAAGCCGGTCGGTACGCCCTTCTTCTCCATCGTCGCCATGTCGACTTCGGCGACGCCGCCGCGCTTGCACTCGTCGATGAACGCCTGCAGCTCGGGCTTGTCCTGCGCAAGATGCGTCGCGAGCGGGTGCTCGGCCGCGATCGCGCAGAACGTCACGCCCATGATCGTGTCGGCGCGCGTCGTGAATACGCGCAGCAGCTTCTGCTCGCCGTCGAGCTCATACGGGAAGCCGAAGTTCACGCCGAAGCTCTTGCCGATCCAGTTCTGCTGCATGATCTTCACGCGCTCGGGCCAGCCGAGGCCGTCGAGGTCGTTCAGCAGTTCATCCGCGTACTGCGTGATGCGCAGGTAGTACATCGGGATCTCGCGCTTCTCGACGAGCGCGCCCGAGCGCCAGCCGCGGCCGTCGATCACCTGCTCGTTCGCGAGCACGGTCTGGTCGACCGGATCCCAGTTCACCGTGCCCGTCTTCTTGTACGCGATGCCCTTCTCGAGCATCTTCAGGAACAGCCACTGGTTCCACTTGTAGTAATCGGGCTTGCAGGTCGCGATCTCGCGCGACCAGTCGATCGCGAGCCCCATCGACTGCATCTGGCCCTTCATGTAGTCGATGTTGTCGTAGGTCCACTTCGCGGGCGGCACGCCGTTCGCCATCGCGGCGTTCTCGGCCGGCATCCCGAACGCATCCCAGCCCATCGGCATCAGCGTGTTGTAGCCGTTCATCCGCAGATAGCGGTACATCACGTCGTTGATCGTGTAGTTGCGCACGTGACCCATGTGCAGCTTGCCGGACGGGTAAGGCAGCATCGACACGCAGTAGAACTTCGGCTTCTGCGAGTCTTCCTTCGTCTTGTAAGCATCGGCTGCGCGCCAGTCACGCTGGGCGGCGGCTTCGACGTCGGCGGGTACGTATCTCTCGTGCATGGTGTGTTCGGACTAGGCTTTAAGCGGCGCGCCGCGACGGCTCGCGCGGGAGTGGATCGAAAATCGTGCTGGCCCGGCGGAGGACAGGCTCGCTGCTGCCAGGCCTGCCCGGGGCTTCCGGATGCATTCCGGGCGCCCCCGCAACGTGCCGGGCTGCCGGAAAGACATCTGCCGACCGGGAAAAACGTCGATTATACCGTCCGCGCCGGCCCGCACGGCCGGTGTCGCCGGCCGGCGCCCGCGTTCCCGCCGCATTCCCGCCGCGTTCCCGTATTCCCGCGACCGGCGCGAACGCGCGCCGCTGCGCTCAGTGCTGCGCGAGCGCAGAAGCTCAGTGCCGCACGGGCGCGGCGGAAGGCGCCGCGGGGCCGCCTTGCGGCGCCGGCAGCTCGGTCACGAAACCGATCCGCGTGAGGCCCGCGGCCTGCGCGGCGCCCATCACCTGCGCGATCACGTCGTAGCGGGTCGCGCGCGACGCGCGCAGGCGCAGCTCGGGCGGCGGGCTGCCGCCGGCGGCAGCCCGGAAGCGCGCGGGCAGCGCGTCGAGCGCGACCGGCGTGTCGTCCCAGTAGAGCTTGCCCGCATCGTCGATCGACAGCGTGATGCTCTGCGGCGTGTCGCGCGCGGCGCCGGCCGCGACCTTCGGCAGGTCGAGCCGGATCGCGTGCGTCATCAGCGGCGCGGTCACGATGAAGATGACGAGCAGCACGAGCATCACGTCGATCAGCGGAGTCATGTTGATCTCCGCCATCGGCGCGGACGTCTTGTGGTGCTCGAGTCCGCCGAATGCCATGGTCGTCCCTCCGGAAGGCGCGCGTCAGGCGTCGCTCGCGCACACGAACACGTGCAGGTCGCGCGCGAAGCCGTCGAGCTCCTCGGCGAGCTGGCGCACGAGGCGCCCGAGGATGTTGTACGCGAGCACGGCGGGAATCGCGACCACGAGCCCGAACGCGGTCATGATCAGCGCCTCGCCGACCGGGCCTGCGACGCTTTCGATCTGCGCCTGCCCGCTCGCGGCGATGCTGCCGAGCGCGTGATAGATACCCCAGACGGTGCCGAGCAGCCCGACGAACGGCGCGGTACTGCCGATCGACGCGAGCAGCACCTGGCCGAACTCGAGCCGCCGCTGCGAATGCAGCATCGCGTGGCGCAGCGCGCGCAGCACGCGTTCGCTGCGCTCGACGCGCGCGGCCAGCGCGGCGGGATCGTGATCGCGGGCCGCATCGCGCGCGGCTTCGGCGAGCGGCACGAACACGCGCTCGCGGTCGGCGCCGGCGAGCGCCGCAATGCCCGCGTCGAGCGTCGGCGCGCGCCAGAACGCGGCAACCGCGCCGGGCCCCTGCCACTTCGCGCGGACCAGCAGCCAGGCCTTCACGACGAGGAAACACCAGCTGGCGACGGACATCGCCAGCAGCACATAGGCGACGGCGTGCGTGACGGCATCGCCGCTTTCGAGGTAGTGGACAACGCCGGTGGGAATCGCCATCGGAGTTTCCGGCGCGCGTCAGCGCAGGCCGAGCACGTCCTGCATCTCGAACAGGCCGGCGCCGTGCGCGGACAGGAAGCGCACCGCGCGCAACGCACCCTGCGCGTACGACACGCGGCTCGACGACTTGTGCGTGATCTCGATCCGCTCGCCGATCCCGGCGAACAGCACGGTGTGGTCGCCGACGATGTCGCCGCCGCGGATCGCGGAGAAGCCGATCGTCGACGGATCGCGCTCGCCCGTCACGCCGTGGCGGCCATACACCGCGCAGTCGTCGAGCGATCGCCCGAGCGCGCCGGCGACGGCTTCGCCCATCATCAGCGCGGTGCCCGACGGCGCATCGACCTTGTGGCGGTGATGGGCTTCGATGATCTCGATGTCGTAGCCGTGCGAGAAATGTTTCGCGGCGAATTCGAGCAGCTTCAGCGTGACGTTCACGCCGACGCTCATGTTCGCCGAGAACACGATGCCGATCTTCTCCGCGGCCGCGCGCAGCGTGGCCTTTTGCTCTTCGGTGAAGCCGGTCGTGCCGATCACGAGCTTCACGTCGTGGCGCAGCGCGGCCTCGACGTGCGCGATCGTGCCTTCCGGACGCGTGAAATCGATCAGGTAGTCGGCCTGCGCGAACACGGCGTCGAGATCGTCGGTCAGCTTGACGCCGGTTTCCTTGCCGAGGAACGCGCCTGCGTCCTGGCCGAGGTACGGCGAGCCGGCGCGGTCGAGCGCGCCGACGAGCTGCGCGTCGGAATCGTTGAGAACGGCTTCGATCAGCATCCGGCCCATACGGCCCGACGCACCGGCAATCGCAATCTTCATGGCTTTATGTACGACAGGTTGACAGGGGGCGGCGCATGCCGCCCCGTTTCCACGCGCTTACTGGGACTGGCCCGGCGCGGTGAGCGGCTGGTTCTGCAGCGTGTCCGAGCCCTGCGGGCCGACGGGCGGCGCCGCCTCGGTCGACACGTTCGGCTGCGGCGGGCGATGGAACTGGAACTGCGGCTGAATGGCCGGATTCGCGCCCGGCGGCTGCCCGCCCGGCACCGGCGCGCCGCCGGCGGCTGCCTGCGCGGACGGCGAGAAGCGGCGCGCGGTGCCGCCCTGGCCGGCCACCTGGCCGGTCGCGCGGTTCGCCGCGCGCGCGGCTTGCGCGTTCGCGTCCTGGTCGACGGTGGCGCCGGCGCTTGCTGCTTCCGGCACCACGGCCGCTGTCGCAGCCGGCTCGCTCGTCGCCTGCACGGCGCTCGCGCCGCTCGCGGCGGCTGCAGCCGCGGCTTCGGCCGCCTTCTTCGCCTTCCGGCCGCGCTTGTCGCCGTCGATGTCGGCCAGCAGGTCGAGCTCGGACGGCAGGTTGTCGGCCCCCGTCCAGCTCACGAGGCGGTCGCCCGAGAACGTCAGCACGAGATCGCGCTGCTGGACGACGGACGTCGAGCCGCGCTTGAAGTAGAAGAGGTAATCCCAGCGATCGGCGTGGAACATGTCCGTCAGCAGCGGCGTGCCGATCAGCGCGCGAACCTGGTCGCGCGTCATGCCGGCCTGCAGCTGCGACGCTTTCTCCTGCGACACGAAGTTACCTTGCACGACCGTGATCCGGTAGGGCGTGATGCTCTGCGCGATGCGCTGCGTCACGCTGTCGTACGACGAACAACCAGCCAGCGCGGCAACGGCGACGGCAGCGATGATGGCACTCCGCATGCGGCTCCTCTGAAAGTGCAAAAGAGATTCTGGAATCATTTCCTTCACCGTGCCGGCCCGCGTCGCAGGCCGCGCGTGTTTCTGGAACGGCCAAAAGCCGGTAACATTGAAGCCCTGCATTGTACTCTAGGGATGCCTAGCCATGACCAATCCGACGGATCTCAAGAATATCGGGCTAAAGGCCACCCTACCGCGCCTCAAGATTCTCGAGATCTTCCAGCAGAGTCCCGTCCGCCACCTGACGGCCGAAGACGTCTATCGCAACCTGCTCAACGAACAGCTCGACATCGGGCTGGCGACCGTCTATCGCGTGCTGACGCAATTCGAGCAGGCCGGGCTGCTGACCCGCAGCAACTTCGAATCCGGCAAAGCCGTGTTCGAGCTGAACGAAGGGACGCACCACGACCACCTCGTCTGCCTCGACTGCGGCCGGGTCGAGGAATTCTTCGACGCTGAGATCGAAAGCCGTCAGCAGTCGATCGCAAAGGAACGCGGCTTCAAGCTCCAGGAACACTCGCTCGCGTTGTACGGCAACTGCACGACCGAAAACTGCCCGCACCGCAAGCACTGATCCGCGCGCAACGCGCATGCAAAACGGCCCGGCCGGCATCTCGCCGACCGGGCCGTCTTCTTTTGGGGCATACCGGCGCGGGTGTGCCGGGCGCGCGTCGCCGGAGGCCCGTCAGGCCGCGCTCGTGCAGGCCGCCTCGAGATCGAGCTGCCACGCGCCGTCGAGCGGAATCTCGTCGCAGTTCGGCTGCGGGCCGCCGCGATCGACGACGACGAAATCGCTGAGCGCGTCGAGCGCGAGCAGCGGATGGTGCCAGACGCCCTTCGCATAGTTCACGCCCTGCCATCCAACGGCCAGGAACGCGCGCATCGCGTCAGGCCGGAACTCGCCCGCCGGCGCGACGACGATCGCGTAGCGCGACACGGCCGCGAGCGGCACGAACGCCTGGCTGCCGTGCGGATGGCGCTCCATCAGCGTGATCGCGACCGGCAGCGCGCGCGGCTGCGCGCGGAACACGCTGACGAGCGGGCGCCCGCCGTCCGCGCACACGTCGATCGTCGCGAGATCGTGGAACCGCTCGGTCGTGCCGCCGTTGATCGGAAAATGCCGCGCGCCTTCGAGCGCGATCACGTCGCCGAACGGCGCGAACGCTTCACGGGTCAGGCGCTCGACGCGCAGGGTCTGAAGCCGGGTCATGTTCGCCTCCGCCGTCAGGCCGGTTCGCCCCACAGACGCAGGCGCGACACGCCGCCGTCCGGGAAGATGTTGAAACGCACGTGCGTGACCGGACCGAGCGCCGCGAGCGCGTCGAACGTGTGGACGTGGTCCATCGACAGCTTCTGCTCACCGAGCAGTTCGGGCCAGAACATCGCCTGCGTGACCAGCGAATCGTCGGTGCCGCCCGTGACATGCGCGGCCTGCAGCGAACAGCGGTCCGGGAAATTGCCCTTGAAGAACGCGGTGTCGACCTCGACGCGCCGGATCACGCCCGGCCGCGCGAGCGCGACGATCGCCCAGTCGTTGCCGGGCTCGCGGCGGCGGCGGGTTTCCCAGCCGTCGCCCATGTTCACGCCGCGCCCCGGCATCAGCATCTGCGACGCCGCGCCGAAGTGCTGATTGTTCGCGGCCACCAGATAGCCGCCGTTCTCGATCGCGGCCAGGTCGACCAGCTCGCCCTGCGGCACCTGGCGCCAGTCGCGCTGCGGCTGGCCGTATACGCGCAGCCGCGCGAGCCCACCGTCCGGATACAGGTTCACGCGCAGGTGCGTGTACGGCTGCGGATCGGTCACGTCGACGTAGTGGTGGCTGTTGCCCTGCAGTGTCGTCGCGGGGACGATCGTGCGCCATTCGACGTCGTCCGGCGGCGTGTCGCCGTCGGCGACGCACGCGTCGATCGACGCGGCCGGCGGGAAGTTGCCGGTGAAGTGGCTCGTGTCGAGGTCGACGCCGTGGATCACGCCCGGCCGCGCGAGCCGCACCACGCAGAAATCGTGGCCGGTCGTGCGCTTGCGGCGCGTCTCCCAGCCGTCCATCCACTTGCCGTGATCGTCGTACTTGCCGGGAATGAACACGGCCGGCTCGGGGTTCAGCATGCGCTCCTTCGGCGCGAAGAACTCGTCGCTCGCGTGGAGCGCCTTTGCACCAACGCGCGGATCGGCGAGGTTCATGTAGCGCCGCGTGAAGGCCGGCGCGTTCGGGTCGAGGATGGGGGCTGCCATGTCGTCTCCTGTGTTCTGCGCCGGGCGCGTCGAGGCGCCCGGCGGCATGATGGGGATGCGGATCGAGCCGCGGACTCAGACCGCGTGCGCGCCGTCGCCGGCGAGCGACGCCGCGGCGCCCTCCTCTTCGGCCGGCACGTAGCGCAGTTCGCGATTCAGCACGCGCTTCGCACGGGCCCGGTCGATGTCGTTCTCCCACACCGCGACGACGACCGTCGCGACGCAGTTGCCGATCAGGTTGGTCAGCGCACGGGCGATGCCGACGAACCAGTCGACCGGCAGGATCAGCACGAGGCCGAGGACGGGAATCGCGGGAATCGCCGACAGCGTCGCCGCGAGGATCACGATCGCCGAACCCGGAATCCCGTGCGCGCCCTTCGACGTGACGAGCGACACGAGCAGCACGACGATCAGGTCATGCGTCGACAGCGGCGTGTTGGTCGCCTGCGCGATGAACAGCACCGCGAGCGTCAGGTAGATCGAGAAGCCATCGAGGTTGAACGAGTAACCGGTCGGGATCACGAGGCCGACCGTCGAATCCTTGACGCCCATGTATTCGAGCTTGCGCATCACCTGCGGCAGCACCGCGTCCGACGACGCCGTGCCGAGCACGATCGACAGCTCCTCGCGCAGGTAGCGGATCAGCTTGAACACCGAGAAGCCGGCGAGCCGCATCACGATGCCGAGCACCACGGTGACGAACACGAAGCAGCTCAGGTAGAACACCGCGACGAGGTAGCCGAGCTGCTTCAGCGACGCGACGCCGTATTTGCCGGTCGTGAACGCGACCGCGCCGAGCACGCCGAGCGGCGCGAGCTTGATGATGAAGCCGATCACGCGGAAGAACACGTGCGACAGCTCCTCGATCAGCGAATTGACGCGCTGCGCCTTGTCGCCGAGCAGCGACAGCGCCGAGCCGAACAGCACCGCGAACACGAGGATCTGCAGGATGTCGCCCTTCGCGAATGCGTCGATCGCGGTGTCGGGGATGATCTTCATCAGGTAGCCGGCCGTGTCCTTCAGGCTCTCGGCGTTCTTCGCGTACGACGAGAGCGACGCCGCGTCGAGCGAGTGCAGGTCGATGTTCATCCCGACGCCCGGGCGCGTCAGCCACGCGAGCACGAGGCCGATGCCGAGCGCGAGCGTGGTCATCACCTCGAAGTAGACGACGGCCTTCAGGCCGACCCGGCCGACCTTCTTCAGGTCGCCCGCATTGGCCATCCCGCTGACCACGACGCAGAACACGATCGGGCCGATGACCATCTTGATGAGCTTCAGAAAACCGTCGCCGAGCGGCCTCAGCGACTCGGCGAAATGCGGGAAGAACGCGCCTAGCGCGACCCCGAGGATCAATGCGACGACTACTCGGCCAAACAGCGAATTAAGGAATTTCGACACGGCGCTCTCCTGAACCAACGGTTGCAGTTTCGTCTGTTCATACTGGTAAGACCAGTGATGTTATGGACGATAGTAGGAAGCCGATATAGTCCAGTCAAGGAAGAACAAAATAGGGATTTCCCGCCCCCTTCCGCCCCCTTTCAACCACTTGGCGGCCTGTCCGGCGGGGCCGGAACGCGGTGCGGATCGTGACTTTCCCGTAGGCCGGCGATGCACCGCGCGTGTGCGGATTACAATGCCGGTCAGACCGGCCATCATTCGCATCATGAAAAACGTTCCGCACACCGTGACCGACGCCGCCATCGCGACGATCCGCGACCGGATCGAGGCAGGCGTGTATCCGGTCGGCAGCCTGCTGCCGGCACAGCGCCAGCTCTCCGAGGAGCTGGAGATCAGCCGCGCGTCGCTGCGCGAGGCGCTGTCGACGCTCGAGGCGCTCGGGATGCTGCGCATCCGCGCCGGCAAGGGCGTGTATGTCGAAAGCGCGCAGGCCACGACCGGCCATGCGTGGCGGTTCGCCGAGCAGTCGTCGCTGCCCGACACCTACCAGATGCGCTACGCGCTCGAGGGCTTCGCCGCGCGGATGGCCGCGCGCGTCGTCACCGACGACGACATCGCGTGGTTCGAGGACAACCTCGCCGAGCTGCACGTGACGCTGACCGAAAACGAACTCGACGACGCGTCGCAGCTCGACTTCGAATTCCACATGCGGATCATCAATCTTGCCGGCAACGCGGCGATCGAATCGATCCTGCGCAGCAGCGCCGACATCATGAAGGAGAGCCAGCGGATGCCGTTCTACCGGCGCGAGCTGCTGCTTTCGACGTGGCACGAGCATCGCGCGATCGTCGACGCGCTGATCGCGCGCGACCCGGCCGCTGCCGGCGCGGCGATCGAGGCGCACATCGCGAACGCCGCGCAGCGCGCGGGCGTGTTCTTCCCGACGCCGGGGGCGTGAGCGCCTGAGCGCCCCCGGCCGGGCGACCGGCCGACACGCTGCCTGTCCGGCGGCCAAGCTCCCTATCCTTCCGTCCTGTTGCGGCGCCGTCCGGCCGCGGCAGGCTCGCGCCCGCGCGCCTGCGCATCGCGCAGCTCGAGCGTGCGCTCGACGAACGCGCGCGCGGCGACGCTGCGGTACGCGCCCCTGCGCGTCAGCAACGCGGCCATGCGCATCGGCAGCGGCGGATCGAGTTCCAGCGCGCACAGATCGCCGCTCGCGCGCGCGATCGCGTCGGGCAGCACCGTCGCGAGGCGGCCGCGCCGCACGAGCTCGAGAATCGCGTTGATCGCGTTCACCTCGATCGCGATGCGCGGCCGCGCGCCGTGATCGACGAAGTACTGGTCGATGCTCGCGCGCGTCGCGAACGCGCGGCTCAGCAGGATCAGCGGCTCGTCGCCGAGCTCGGCCGGCGTCAGCGCGCGGCGGCGGCGCGCGAGACGGTGCGTGCGGCCCGTCACGAGCGCGAGCGACTCGTTCCACAGCGGCGTCACGTCGATGTCCGGCAGGCGCGCGGGCGTGAACGCGAAGCCGGCGTCGAGCCGGTCGTCGGCGAGCAGCGCCTCGATCCGCTCCTGCGGCATCGCGTCGATCGTCAGCGTGACGTTCGGATACGCGGTGTTGAACGCATCGACGAGCGAGCCGATCAGGTACGCGGTGAAGGTCGGCGTCATCGCGAGCCGCAGCGAACCGATGCTCAGGTCCGCGACGTCGTGGACTGCGCGCTGCCCCGCGTCGAGCTCGTGCAGCGCCGCGCGCGCGTGCCGCGCATAGGCCTCGCCGAATTCGGTGAGCCGCACCGCGCGGCCCGAGCGGTCGAACAGCTGCACGCCGAGCTGATCCTCGAGCTGGCGGATCTGCTGCGACAGCGTCGGCTGCGACACGTGCAGCACCTCGGCCGCGCGCGTGAAATTGCGCTGCTCGGCGACGGCCAGGAAATAGCGGATGTGGCGGAGAAGCATCGCGGATCTGGTATTGGTTCTACCAATGGAAATCATAGCAATCCAGTCTTGGACGCTATGGCCGGCTGTCCGCATCATACGCGCTTCGATGCCGGCAGCCGCCGGTCCGCCCCACGCTTTCCGGATCCATGAACCCGCACCACGACACCCACCCCACCCTGACACGCGGCATGACGCTGCTGTTCGCCTGCGCGTGCGGCATCGTCATCGGCAACATCTACTACGCGCAGCCGCTCCTCGCCGCGATCGCGCACAGCTTCGGCCGCGCGCCGGCCGAGCTCGGCTTTCTCGTCACGCTCACGCAGCTCGGCTATGCGGCGAGCCTGCTGCTGATCGTGCCGCTCGGCGACGCGCTCAACCGCCACACGCTGATCGCGCGGCTGCTCGTGCTGAACGTCGTCGCACTCGTGGCGGTCGCATGCACCACGAACTTCGACGCGTTCATCGCCGCGAACATCGCGCTCGGCTTCGTGACCTGCTCGACGCAGCTCCTTGTGCCGTTCGCCGCATCGCTCGCCGACGCGCGCTCGCGCGGCCGCGCGGTCGGCACCGTGATGAGCGGCCTGCTGCTCGGCATCCTGCTTGCGCGCGTCGCGGCGGGCGCGATCGCCGACTGGCTCGGCTGGCGCGCGGTGTACGGGATCGCCGCGCTGATGGTGCTGGGGCTGACCGGCGTGCTCGCGATGAAGCTGCCGAAGGATCGCCGCGATCTGCGCGTCGATTATGCGGCGCTGATGAAATCGCTCGTCGCGCTCGTGCGCGTGCAGCCGCTGATCGCGCTGCGCTCCGTCTACGGTGCGCTCGTGTTCGCGTGCTTCAGCCTGCTGTGGACAGGCCTCACGTTCCTGCTGAGCCAGCCGCCCTATGGCTATACGGAAGGCCAGATCGGCCTGTTCGGCGTGGTTGGCGCAGTGGGCGCGCTCGCCGCGACGTCCGCGGGACGGCTCGTCGACCGCGGGCACGTCAACGCGGCAACCGGCCTGTTCGCGGCCGCGGTGCTCGCGTCATTCGCGCTGATCGCGGCCGGCGCGCATTCGCTCGCCGCGCTGACCGCCGGGATCCTGCTGCTCGACGTCGGCGTGCAGGGGATGCACATCTCGAACCAGAGCGTGATCTATGCGCTCGCCGGAGACGCGCGCAGCCGCGTGACGACGATCTACCTGACGAGCTACTTCATCGGCGGCGCGCTCGGGTCGTTCGCGGCGAGCGTCGCATTCGGCGTCGACGGCTGGCGCGGCGTGTGTGTCGCGGGCGCGGTGCTCGCGGGGCTGCTCATTGCACTGTGGGTCGCGTCGCAGCGCGTCGGCGCGCCGCAGGCGACGCAATGATCTGGCGTGCGAAGAAACGGGCGGTTGCCGCCCATCGCGACGTCCACCCGCACCTGGCCCGGGCCGATCTCGCCCGGGTTCTGCTCTTCGATCCACAGGTCGTTCGGCCCGTGGATCACGACACACATGCAACACATACGCATGATGATTTTCGTCAGACGACCGGCGTCAACAGCGGCGCACCGGCAAAGTGCGCGTGCAGGTTGTCACGCACGAGCCAGCCCATCGCCTGACGCGTCTCGACGGTGCCGCTCGCATGATGCGGCTGCAGCAGCACGTTCGGCAATGCGAGAAGGCGCGGGTCGATGCGCGGCTCGTTGCGGAACACGTCGAGCGCGGCACCCGCAATCGCCCGGCGCTCGAGCGCGTCGATCAGCGCGGGCTCGTCGACGGTCGTGCCGCGCGACACGTTCACGAGATAGCCGCGCGGCCCGAGCGCATCGAGCACGCGCGCATCGACGAGATCGCGCGTCGACGGCCCGCCCGCGAGCGTCACGATCAGCAGGTCGCACCAGCCGGCCAGCTCGGCGAGATCGCCGAAGAAGCGATGCGGCGTGTCGTCGCGCGATGCAGTGTCGAAGTAGCCGATTTCGACGTCGAAGCCGGACAGCCGTCGCGCAAGCGTCGAACCGATGCGGCCGAAGCCGACGATCCCGACCCGCTTGCCGTACAGGCGCGTGACGAGCGGCATGTCGCCGTCGCGCCACGCGCCCGAGCGCACATACGCGTCGGCGCCGGGAATCCTGCGCAGCAGCGCGAGCGCGAGCCCGACGCCGAGATCGGCGACATCGCCCGTCAGCACGTCGGGCGTGTTCGTCACGCGGATGCCACGCTCGCGCGCGGCGGAGAGATCGATCGCATCGGTACCGACGCCGTAGCACGCGATGATCTCGAGCTTCGGCAGCGCGGCGATCAGCGCGGCGTCCGCGCCGAGATCGCCGCGCGTCGCGATCGCGCGCACGCCGGCGCCATGCCCGGCCAGATACGCGGCGCGGTCGTGCGCCTCCCACAGCCGGTGAACGTCGTAACCGGCGTCGAGCCATTCGGTGTCCCACGGCTGGTAAGGGCCGGTCATCAGCAAGCCGGGCCGGGGGTTCGATTCATGCGCCATTTGCGCTGCTCCTGTCGAGGTGAGATTGTTGAACGTGACGGGACCGGTATCGCGATCGTGGCTGAGGCCCGCGGCTCACGCGTGCCGCGCGACGGCGTCGCCCGCGGACGCGGCGGATGCATCGGCCGCATCGAGCGGATCGTCCAGATCGCGGTTCAGCGTTTCCGGCATCCGCGACGTGGTGAACAGCGTGATCAGCGTCAGCACGGACAGATACGCGGCGATCGGCACCCACGCGCGCACGCCGGCCGCATGGTCGCCGCCGTGCAGCGCGATCACCGTCGCGATGATCGTCGCACCCACGAGCGGCGCGATGCCGCCCGCGAGCACGGCTGACGCCTCACGCGAAAACGACACGCCCATGTAACGATGGCGGGCGCCGAACAGCTCCGGCAGCAGCGCCGACTGCGCGCCGAGCATTCCCCAGTTCGCGAAGCCCTGCGCCACCGAGATCGCGATCACGCTCGCGACCACGTTGCCCTGGCTGAAGATCCACCACACCGGAAACGCAAGCGCGAGCTGCAGCCACGCGAACGCGCGATACACGCGCACCCGGCCGAAACGGTCGCTCAGGCGCCCCGCGAGCGGCACCGTCACCGCGCCGACAGTCGCCGCGCACACCAGCGCGAGCGCGCCGATCGGCCCCTTCATGCCGATCACGCCGGCCAGATAGCTGATCGCGAGCGCCTGGTAGATCGACGAGCCGCCGTTCTCCGCCATCCGCAGCCCGATGCCGATCAGCAGCGAGCGCCTCGAATGCGTGACGACGCTCGTCAGCGGGTTCGCCGCAACCTGTGCGCGCTTCTCGAGCCGCACGAAAGTCGGCGACTCGTGCAGCCGCACGCGCATGTAGAGGCCGACGGCGACGATCACCGCGCTCAGCAGGAACGGCACGCGCCAGCCCCAGTTGTCGGTCACGCGGCCGATGTTCGCAAGCAGCACGAAATACACGGCGGCCGCGAGCACGGTGCCCAGCTGGATGCCGAGAAACGGCAGCGACGCGTACCAGCCGCGCCTGCCGGCCGGCGCGTATTCGGTCATCAGCACCGCCGCGCCGGCCTGCTCCGCGCCGGCGCCGAGCCCCTGCAGGATGCGCAGCAGCACGAGCAGCCCGGGCGCCCAGTAGCCGGCCGTCGCGAACGTCGGCAGCACGCCGATCAGCGTGCTCGCGATCCCCATCAGCAGCACGGTCGCCGTCAGCACGAACTTGCGGCCGATGCGATCGCCGAGCACGCCGAATACGACGCCGCCGAGCGGCCGCACCGCAAAGCCGACGAAATACGTGCCGAAGCTCGCGATCATGCGCATCTCGGCGGTTTGCGCGGGGAAGAACAGCGGCCCGAAGATCAGCGCGGCCGCGAGCGTGTACAGCGCGAAGTCGTAGTACTCGAGTGCGCTGCCGAGCGAGCAGGTCCACGCGGCGCGATTCAGCTGTTTCGCGTCGACGCGGCGCCGCGCGTCGGTATCGGCAGGCGTGCCGGAAGCGATTGCGGGACGTGCGTCGCGTTCGGCGAGCGGCGGGAAGGGGCGGGCCATCGTTGTCTCCTGTCGGCCAGAGCCGGTGCTTTGGCACTGGCTCCGGCCCCATGCTTTGCGATCGACCAGATGTCGGCCCGACCGGGCGCGTCAGCGCCTGGCCAGGTCCGGTGCAAAGCCGTCTCCATTGCAGATCCCGGCAGCGCGGACGCGGCCGGGGCGTCGGCCCGCTCGTACGGCGGGTTCCGGGATTCGGGCGCGTTACATCGATGCGTGTTGCAGCCGCCTGCCCGCGGCGCCCGTGCGCGCAGGCGGAAAATGCAGAGGGCCGCTCGGACGGCCCGTCAGACGGCGCTTGTCAGCCCGCCGTCGACGAACAGCGTCTGGCCGTTCACGAAATCGCCGGCCGCCGACGCGAGGAAGATCGCCGTGCCGCACAGCTCGTCGACGCGCCCCCAGCGGCCGGCCGGCGTGCGCTTGCACAGCCAGTCGGAAAACGCGGGATCGTCGACCAGCGCACGATTGAGCTCGGTTTCGAAATAGCCGGGCGCGAGGCCGTTGGCCTGGATACCGTGGCGCGCCCAGTCCGCGCACATGCCCTTCGTCAGCATCCGCACCGCACCCTTGGTGGCCGCATACGGCGCGATCGACGGCCGCGCGAGCTCGCTCTGTACCGAGCAGATATTGATGATCTTGCCGCGCCCGCGCGCGATCATGTGGCGCGCGACCGCCTGCGCGACGTTGAACACGCCGTCGAGGTTCACGCGCATCAGCGCGTGCCAGTCGTCCGGGTCGAACGCGTCGAGCGGCGCGCGGCGCTGGATGCCGGCGTTGTTCACGAGGATGTCGATCGCGCCGACGCGCGCCTCGAACGCGTCGATCGCCGCGCGTACCTGGCCGTGCTCGGTCACGTCGAACACCGCGTAGTCGGCCGCGAAGCCCTGCTCGCGGAAATGCCGTGTGAGCGACGCCGCCTTGTCCTCATTGCGATCGTTGATGACGATCGCCGCGCCCGCCTCCGCCAGGCCGCGGGCGAGCGCCAGCCCGATCCCGCGTCCCGATCCGGTGATCAGCGCGCGGCGGCCGTCCAGGCGGAACCGTTCAAGCGCATTCGTCATAAGTGTCTCCTCGTACCAGTCGAACCGGCCGCCCGTTGCGGCCGGCCTTGTGTTGAACGTATCTTCGGCGCTCGACGGGGAGCCGCGCCAATGGTCTTTTTTGATGTGGTTATCATGGAAGCTGATCACCGAAATTCGCCGCCTGTCGGCCAGCCCTCCATGGAACTCAAGCAACTGCGCGCGTTCGTCACCCTCGCGGAAGAGCTGCATTTCGGGCGCGCCGCGCAGCGCCTGTTCATCGTGCAGCCCGCACTGAGCATGCAGATCAAGGCGCTCGAGGAAGAACTCGGCGCGCGGCTGTTCGAGCGCGACCGGCACAAGGTCGAACTGAGCGACACCGGGCGCGTGTTCCTGCCGGAAGCGCGGGCGACGCTGCAGCAGGCCGCGCGCGCCGAGCAGCTTGCGCGGCTGTCGAGCCGCGGCGAGATCGGCACGCTGCGCATCGCGTTCGTGTCGTCGGTGCTGCCGGTGCTGCTGCCCGCGGTGCTGCGCGTGATGCGCGCGCGCTATCCGCTGATCACGCTCGAGCTGAAGGACATGCCGACGCCCGACCAGGTCGCGGCGCTGCGCGACCGCCGGATCGATTTCGGGATGGTCCGCCTGCCGGCCACGTATGCGGGCATCGACACGCGCGTGGTGCTCGAGGAAGGGTTCGTCGTCGCGCTGCCGCTCGAGCATCCGCTCGCTGCGCGCGACGCGGTCGCGCCGGCCGACCTGCGCGGCCATCCGGCGTTCGTGCTCGCGCGCCGCTATGCGCCCGGCTTTCACGACGACATGCTGCTCGCGCTGAGCCGCGCAGGCACGACGCTCGAGATCGCACAGGAGTTCGGCGAGTTCACGACGATGCTTGCGCTCGTCTCGGCGGGAATGGGGATCGGGCTGATCCCGGCGGAAGCGGCGAGCGCGCTGCCGCCGAACGTGCTCGCGCGGCCGCTCGATCTCGCTGGCCACCGCACCGGCATCGGCCTTGCGTGGACCGACCTCGACAGCCCGGTGAAGCGCGCGTTCGTTGCCGCGCTCGAGCAGGTCGCGGCGGATGCGCAGCACGCGGATCGCTGACGGCGACGTGAATACGGCCGCCGCGCGCCGGGTATCGATGCGCCGCCGGCCCGAATGAACAAAAGCCCGGCCGGCCAGAAGCCGAACCGGGCCCGAGCGCGACGCCAGCCGCCTCGCGGCGGCCGTGCGTCGTGCGGGATTACTTCGCGTTCGCGAATGCGACAGCCGTATCCAGCATGCGGTTCGAGAAGCCCCACTCGTTGTCGTACCAGCTCGACACCTTGACGAGACGGCCCGACACCTTGGTCAGCGTTGCGTCGAACGTCGACGAAGCCGGATTGTGGTTGAAGTCGATCGACACCAGCGGCGCGTCGTTGTAGCCGAGGATGCCCTTCAGCGCGCCTTCCGACGCTTCCTTCATGATCGCGTTGACTTCCTCGACCGTCGTGTCGCGCTTCGCGATGAACGACAGGTCGACGATCGACACGTTGATGGTCGGGACGCGGATCGCGTAGCCGTCCAGCTTGCCGTTCAGTTCCGGCAGCACGAGGCCGACCGCCGAAGCCGCGCCCGTCTTGGTCGGGATCTGGCTGTGCGTGGCCGAACGCGCGCGGCGCAGGTCTTCGTGATAGACGTCCGTCAGCACCTGGTCGTTGGTGTAAGCGTGGATCGTCGTCATCAGGCCGGTTTCGAGGCCGATCTTGTCGTTCAGCGGCTTGACGAGCGGCGCGAGGCAGTTCGTCGTGCACGATGCGTTCGAGATCACGGTGTGCTCGGCCTTCAGCACGTCGTGGTTCACACCGTAGACGATCGTTGCGTCGACGTCCTTGCCGCCCGGCGCCGAGATGATCACCTTCTTCGCGCCGCCCTTCAGGTGCGCGCTTGCCTTTTCCTTGGTCGTGAAGAAGCCCGTGCACTCCATCACGACGTCGACGCCCAGCTCGCCCCACGGCAGTTCTGCCGGGTTGCGGTTCGCGAGCACGCGGATCTTGTCGCCGTTCACGACCAGGTAGTCGCCGTCGACCGACACTTCGCCCGGGAACTTGCCGTGCGCGGTGTCGTACTGGGTCAGGTGCGCGTTGGTCTTCGCATCGCCCAGATCGTTGATCGCGACGATCTCGATGTCGTGCTTCTTGCCGTTCTCGTAGAACGCGCGCAGCGTGTTGCGGCCGATGCGGCCGTAGCCGTTGATTGCGACGCGAATCGTCATGGTCTATCTCCTGATGGCTGAAAAAAATTCGTTTCGTGCAGCTTCACGGTGCGACGCGCGCCTGGGGCCGGCGCGCGTCGCGAATGCTTTTAGGCCAGCACGGCCTTCGCGGTCTCGACGACCTTGTCGACGGTGAAGCCGAAGTGCTTGAACAGCACGCCGGCCGGCGCCGATTCGCCGAACGTGTCGATCCCGACGACGCCGCCTTCGAGGCCGACATACTTGTGCCAGAAGCTCGTCACGCCCGCTTCGATCGCGACGCGGCGCACGCCGTGCGGCAGCACGCGTTCACGGTATTCGGCGTCCTGGCGGTCGAACACGTTGGTCGACGGCATCGACACGACGCGCGCCGCAATGCCCTGCTGCGCGAGCGTCTCGACGGCCTTCATCGCGAGCTCGACTTCCGAGCCGGTCGCGATCAGGATGATCTTGCGCGCGACGATTTCCTCGTCCCAGTCGCGCAGCACGTAGCCGCCCTTCTCGATGTTCGCGATCTGCGCGTCGGTGCGCGGGTTGAACGCGAGGTTCTGACGGCTGAAGATCAGGCTCGACGGACGATCCGCGGCGATTGCGTGGGTCCACGCGACGGCCGTCTCGACCGTGTCGGCCGGACGCCACACGTCGTGGTTCGGAATCAGGCGCAGGCTCGACACGTGCTCGATCGACTGGTGCGTCGGGCCGTCCTCGCCGAGGCCGATCGAATCGTGCGTGAACACGAAGATCGACGGCACCTTCATCAGCGCGGCGACGCGCAGCGCGTTGCGGCTGTAGTCGGAGAACGTCAGGAACGTGCCGCCGAACGGCTTGTGGCCGCCGTGCAGCGCGAGGCCGTTGATCGCGGCGCTCATGCCGAACTCGCGCACGCCGTAGTTGATGTGGTTGCCGTACTTGACGCCCGGGCCGTCCGTGTTCGCGCGGACCGCCTTCGACGCCTTCCAGTTGGTCAGGTTCGAGCCGGTCAGGTCGGCCGAACCACCGAGCAGTTCGGGCAATGCGGCCGCGAGGCCTTCGATCGCCTGCTGCGACGCCTTGCGGGTCGCGACCGTTTCAGCGCGCTCGTTCGCGCCGGCGACGATCGCCGCGGCCTTCGCGGCCCAGTCGGCGGGCAGCTTGCCGGCCATCCGGCGCTCGAACTCGGCCGCTTCCGCCGGATACTGCGCGCTGTATTGCGCGAACGCCGCGTCCCAGTCGGATTCGCTGCGCTTGCCGGCTTCCTTCGCATCCCATGCCGCATAGACTTCCTGCGGGATCACGAACGGCTCCCACTTCCAGCCGAGCGCGTCGCGCGTCTTCGCGATTTCTTCCGCGCCCAGCGCCGCGCCGTGCACGTCGTGGCCGCCCGCCTTCGTCGCCGCGCCCTGGCCGATCACCGTCTTGCAGCAGATGATCGTCGGCTTGTCCGACAGCTTCGCCTTCGCGATCGCCGCGTCGACCGCGTCGACGTCATGGCCGTTCACGTTCGGGATCACGTTCCAGCCGTACGCCTCGAAGCGCTTCGGCGTGTCGTCGTGGAACCAGTTGACGACGTCGCCGTCGATCGAGATGCCGTTGTCGTCGTACAGCGCGATCAGCTTGTTCAGCTTCAGCGTGCCCGCGAGCGAGCAGGCCTCGTGCGAGATGCCTTCCATCAGGCAGCCGTCGCCGAGGAACACGTACGTGTGGTGATCGACGATCTTCGCGCCGTCACGGTTGAACTCGGCGGCCATCAGCGCTTCGCCGAGCGCCATGCCGACCGCGTTCGCGAGACCCTGGCCGAGCGGGCCCGTCGTCGTCTCGACGCCCGGCGTGATCCCGTATTCGGGGTGGCCCGGCGTCTTCGAGTGCAGCTGGCGGAAGTTCTTCAGCTCTTCCATCGGCAGGTCGTAGCCGGTCAGGTGCAGCAGCGCGTACAGCAGCATCGAGCCGTGGCCGTTCGACAGCACGAAGCGGTCGCGGTCCGCCCAGTGCGGGTTCGCCGGATTGTGCTTGAGGTGGCGCGACCAGAGCGCGACGCCGATTTCGGCCATGCCCATCGGCATGCCGGGGTGGCCGGAGTTCGCTTGCTGGACGGCGTCCATCGCGAGCGCGCGGATCGCGTTGGCCATCAGGGTGGTGGAGGCGGGAGACGAAGTCGTCATGTCGAGTCCGGAGAACGAGTCGAGAAAACGGGGCACGTGCGGTATCCGGAAGCTCGCGGGCCGGCCGCTCCCGGCGCGAAGTGCGGCGCCAGACGGACGCGAAGCGGGCGGAGCCAACGGACGAGGCTGCAAAGCTCATCATTTTAACAGATGGGCTGACATTTCCCTTCCTGACGGTCGGTGTTCCGGCACGGTTTTCCGTCAAACTTCGCGTCCGCAATGTCCGGCCTTCTATAATTCAGAAATTGGAACCGCCCGCCCCGCGCGGCCCGCCCGTGAGCACGACGCTTCTCTTTCACCCGACACCCGACTCCGCCTACGGCTTTCCGCATGCGCGGCGGCTCGCGCACGTCGCGTCCCCGCACCAGCAGATCGAGGTGTGGGAAACACCGCAGCTCGGCCGCCTGTTCACGCTCGACGGCCGGCCGATGACGTCCGTCGGCGACGAGTACATCTACCACGAGTGCATGACCCACCCGGCCGCGCTCGCGCATCCGGCGCCAAGAAAGGCGCTCGTGCTCGGCGGCGGCGACGGCGGTGCCGCGCGCCAGTTGCTCAAGCACGCGTGCATCGAGCGCATCGTCGTCGCGGAGCTCGACGACGAGGTCGTCGGGATGGCGCGCCGCTACCTCGACGACGTGCACCAGGGCGCGCTCGACGATCCGCGTGTCGAAGTCGTGATCGGCGATGCCGCGCACTTCGTCGAGTCGACCGTCGAGCACTTCGACCTCGTCGTGTTCGACCTCACGCCGCCGGAGTCGCCTGCGGCCGGCCTCTATACGCGCGACTTCTACAAGCATCTCAAGCGGATCCTGACGCCATGCGGCGCGATCACGATGCATCTTGGCTCGCCGGTGTTCCACGCGCCGCGCATTGCCGCGCTGCTTGCCGACCTGCGCGCGAGCTTCGCGGTCGTCGATCCGCTGTCCGCGCACGTCCCGCTGTACGGCTCGGTGTGGCTGATGGCGATCGCGAGCGACACGCTCGACGCGGCGTCGCTGTTCATGCACGACATCGAGGAACGCCTCGTCAATCGCGGCATCGACGGGTTGCGTTACTACGACGCGCGGCTGCACGCGGCGCTGTTCGCGCTGCCGTGTGCGCTGCGCGATACACTGGGCGTTCGCCGCTGAGCTTCATGACCGATCCACGTCCGGCCAACGTGCCTTGGTTGACACCTTATCTGGCCGTGCGCAACCCGCGCGCCACGATCGATTTCTTCAAGGCCGCGTTCGGCTTCGAACTGCGCGACGCGCTCGACGATGCCGGCGCGAAGTCGCTGACCGCGCCGCAGGACCCGTTCCGGGGCGATCGCTTCGCGCAGATCGAGGATCTCGACGGTTACCGCTGGGCGCTCGCGCGCCATCTCGAACAATGAACGAAGCCACTACCACCGCGGCCGTGCCGCGCTTTTTCGTCGACGCGGCCTTGCGCGCCGACGCCATGCTCACGCTGCCCGCCGACGTCGCGCGCCATGCGCAGGTGCTGCGGCTGCAGCCGGGCGACACGCTCGCGCTGTTCGACGGCACGGGCGGCCAGTACCGCGCGCAGCTCGTCGAGATCGACAAGCGCAATGCGATCGCGCGGCTCGATACATTCGAGTCGACCGAAGCGGAGCCGCCTTACCGCGTGACCCTCGCGCAGGGCATCGCCGGCGGCGACAAGATGGATTGGGTGATCGAGAAGGCAGTCGAGCTCGGCGCCGTGGCGATCGCGCCGCTGTCGACGTCGCGCGGCGTCGTGCGGCTGTCGGGCGAGCGTGCGGAGAAACGCGTCGCGCACTGGCGCGGCATCGTGCGGGCAGCGTGCGAACAGTGCGGACGCAACCGTGTGCCCGAGGTCGCGCCGGTACGCGGCGTCGACGCGTGGCTCGACGCGCTGCCGGCCGCGCCAGCCGACGGCGAACTGCGGCTGCTGCTGTCGCCGCGCGCCAGCATTCCGTTTGCGTCGCTACCCGCCGCACCGCCCTCCGCGACCGTCACGTTGCTGATCGGACCGGAAGGCGGGCTGTCGCCCGACGAGGAACAGGCGGCGCGTGCGCGCGGTTTCATCGCGCTGTCGCTCGGGCCACGCGTGCTGCGGACCGAAACCGCCGGCGCGGCGGTGCTCGCCGCGCTCGCTGCGCGCTGGGGCGGCTGGTGATCTGACGTGTTCCGGGCCGCCGATGCCGAATCGGCGAGATCCGGTGCACGCGCAAAAAAGCCCGCTCGGCGGCGGGCTTCGATTCGGCCGTAAAGGCGCTCAGGCAAACGAGTAGAACACGCGGAACGCGACCTTGCGCTCGGACCAGAACTCCGCGGCCTCGCGGAACACATCGAGCAGCGTCTCGCGGCCTTCCTTGTCGAACTTCTGTGCGATCGGCAGCCCTTCGAGCACGATCACGAAACCGGGCTGCGCCCCCGCCTTCGCGACGAGATCGGTCAGGCAGTCATACAGCGCGTCGTAGTTCTTGCCGAAGTGTTTCGGAAACAGAAACGACGTCGCGATCGTCTCCATCACTTCCTGCTTCGACTGCGCGGCGCCGCAATACGCATACAGGAAATGCTGGCCGAGCCGGCCGGCTTCGTCCGCGAGATCCTGCACGCGGAACGCACGGATCGACTGGACGAGATTGGGTCGCACGGTCGTGAAAAGGCTCATAGGCTCCTCGGTCGATGAAAGCCCGGCGCTGGCGTCCTGCTGCGCCGGCGCGGCGCCAGCCTGTGCCGTCGCGTGCAGTTGCATCACGCGCTGAAACAGATTGCCGTCGCCGGCCGCGATCAGATCCGCCGACGACGCCGTGTCGTGCGTGTAGATGGAGTCGCTCATGCCGTTCTTCCCGAAGTCATTCAACAATGCGTTTGAAACTGTTGTAGTGGTCGCCCGTGTAATAACAGTTGTCGACCCGGCGCGGCGGCCCGCCGCAGACGATCCGGCGCGCACCGCGATTGCGTGCGCGCGGGGTCGGTACCGTGTACTCATGGTAGTAGCCGCGCTTCGCCTTCGGCAGGATCCGCTCGCGGTTGCCGAACACGACGCCGTCTTTCTCATACGGATAGGGACCACCGGCGGCGATCAGGCCGAGCGTGGTCACGGCCTCGCGCGGCAGACGGGCGGTCGGGACCGTGTCAAACCCGCCGGCGGCCACGTCGGCCTGGACGGCCTCCCGTGCTTGGGCGGCGGAAACCAGACTGCCCGTCGGCGTGCCGACGATACCCATCGCGATCATCGCGAAGACGGACGCGAGCGCGCCGTTGCGGAGCCACTTGCGTGCCATAAACCGGGGTTCCCGCTGTTAAATCAAGTAGTTGACGACCAACGAAGGCGTTAGCGTAGCGCTATTGTTCGCGCGAATCAATGTCCGTTGGGGGATTGAAAACGCCATGGCGTCGCGACTCGGGAAATTTTTACCTAAATTGCGACATTTTTATCCTTCATAGGATAAAATGCGCGTGGCATCTCTCGTGCGGCAAGACTCTGCCTCCTTGCCAGGCTCACTACCCGGAGCGGAGAGATGCGCTGTTGCTTATGGGAGGCGCGGTTTTCGCGGTACCCAAGGCGTGCCCGTTGCGGGCACGCCCTTTTTTTTATTTTTTACAGATTCGCTTAACGCGCCGCGTTCACGTCGGCCACCAGCAGCGCCGCCATGTTGACGATCCGGCGCACGGTCGCCGACTCGGTCAGCACGTGCACGGGCTGCGCGGCGCCGAGCAGGATCGGCCCGATCGCGATGTTGTTGCCCGCGGCCGTCTTCAGCAGGTTGTACGCAATGTTCGCGGCGTCGATGTTCGGCAGGACCAGCAGGTTCGCTTCGCCTTCGAGCGTCGACGCCGGCAGGATTTCCTTGCGCAGCGCCGCGTCGAGCGCGACGTCGCCGTGCATCTCGCCGTCGACCTTCAGTTCCGGTGCGCGTTCCTGCAGGATCGCGAGCGTATCGCGCATCTTCTGCGCGGACGGTGCGTTGCTCGTGCCGAAATTCGAGTGCGACAGCAGCGCGACCTTCGGCTCGATGCCGAAGCGGCGCACTTCTTCCGCAGCCATGATCGTGATCTCGGCGAGTTGCTCCGGGGTCGGATCGACGTTCACGTGCGTGTCGACGAGGAAAATCTGCCGGCCCGGCAGCACGAGGCCGTTCATCGCCGCGTATACGCTGCAGCCCGGGCGCTTGCCGATCACCTGATCGATGAAGTGCAGGTGGCGGTGCGTCGTGCTGATCGTGCCGCAGATCATCCCGTCCGCTTCGCCCTTCTTCACGAGCATCGAGCCGATCAGCGTCGTGCGGCGGCGCATCTCGACGCGCGCGAGCTGCTCGCTGATGCCCTTGCGCGCCATCATCTTCGCGTAGTCCTGCCAGAATTCGCGGTAGCGCTCGTCGTGCTCGGTGTTGACGACGGTGAAATCGACGCCCGGCGTCAGGCGCAGGCCATAGCGCTGGATACGGTGCTCGATCACGGCCGGACGGCCGATCAGGATCGGCTTCGCGAGCTTTTCGTCGACGACGATCTGAACGGCGCGCAACACGCGCTCTTCCTCGCCCTCCGCGAACACGACGCGCTTCTTCTCGGCCGGCACGCTGCGCGCGAGCTGGAAGATCGGCTTCATCGTCGTGCCGCTGTGGTACACGAACTGCTGCAGGTGCTGCTTGTACGCGTCCATGTCCTCGATCGCGCGCGTCGCGACGCCGCCGTCCATCGCGGCCTGCGCGACGGCCGGCGCGATCTTCACGATCAGGCGCGGGTCGAACGGCTTCGGAATCAGGTATTCGGGGCCGAATGACAGGTCCTGGATCCCGTACGCGGTCGCGACGATGTCGCTCTGCTCGTGCTGCGCAAGCTCGGCGATCGCGTTGACGGCCGCGATCTCCATTTCACGCGTGATCGTCGTCGCGCCGACATCGAGCGCGCCGCGGAAGATGAACGGGAAGCACAGGACGTTGTTGACCTGGTTCGGATAGTCGGTGCGGCCGGTCGCGAGCACGGCGTCCGGGCGCACTTCGAGCGCGAGTTCCGGCAGGATTTCCGGCGTCGGGTTCGCGAGCGCGAGGATCAGCGGGCGCTCGGCCATGCCCTTGACCATCTCCTGCTTCAGCACGCCGGCGGCCGACAGGCCGAGGAAGATGTCCGCGCCGCCGATCACCTCGGCGAGCGTGCGCGCGTCGGTTTCGCGCGCGAAGCGTTCCTTGTCCGGGTCCATCAGCTCGGCGCGGCCCTTGTAGACGACGCCGGCCAGGTCGGTCACCGTGATGTTCTCGAGCGGCAGGCCGATGTCGACGAGCAGGTCGAGACACGCGAGCGCGGCCGCGCCCGCGCCGGACGCGACGAGCTTGACCTCCTTGATGTTCTTGCCGACCACCTTCAGGCCGTTCGTGACGGCCGCGGCCACGACGATCGCCGTGCCGTGCTGGTCGTCGTGGAACACCGGAATCTTCATCCGCTTGCGGGCTTCGCGCTCGACGATGAAGCAGTCCGGCGCCTTGATGTCTTCGAGGTTGATGCCGCCGAACGTCGGCTCGAGCGCGGCGATCACGTCGACCAGCTTGTGCGGATCGGACTCGTTCAGCTCGATGTCGAACACGTCGATGCCCGCGAACTTCTTGAACAGCACGGCCTTGCCTTCCATCACCGGCTTCGACGCGAGCGGCCCGATGTTGCCGAGGCCGAGCACCGCGGTGCCGTTCGTGACGACGCCGACCAGGTTGCTGCGCGCGGTGAAGCGGGCCGCATTGAGCGGATTCTCGACGATCTCCTCGCACGCGAACGCCACGCCCGGCGAATACGCGAGCGCCAGGTCGCGCTGGTTGATCATCTGCTTGGTCGGCGCGATCGCGACCTTGCCGGGAGTCGGAAATTCGTGATAGTCGAGGGCCGCTTCGCGGAGCTTGGCTTTGGAGGAGGCTTGCGTGGACATGTGTCTCGTGACGTGCAGATTAGAATGACTCTTCGACGGCATTGTAGCGCCATTCGAAGTCACCAAAATTTCGATCCAGGTGCAACTGCTGCGACAAAATTGTACTGAACGGTGCAGGAACGCCGCCGTTCGGCTCGTACAATGCCGTTCACTCAATCGCTTCGGGTCCGTCCGCCGTGTCAGCCTCCCCCCTCTCCGAGTTTTCGTTGATCGACCGCTTCTTCGCGCGCCGTGCGGCGCAGGGCACGCGCGCCGCGACGCTCGGGATCGGCGATGATTGCGCGCTGTTCGCGCCACGATCCGGGAAGTTGCTTGCGATTTCGACGGACATGCTGGTCGAAGGCCGTCATTTCTTTCCCGACGTCGCGCCCGACGCGCTCGGTCACAAGACGCTTGCGGTCAACCTGTCCGATCTCGCGGCGATGGGCGCCGAGCCGCGCGCGTTCACGCTCGCGTGCGCGCTGCCGCGCGCCGACGCCGCGTGGCTCGCCGCATTCAGCGACGGGCTGTTCGCGCTCGCCGAGCGGTTCGGCTGCGAGCTGATCGGCGGCGACACGACGAGCGGGCCGCTGAACCTGTGCGTGACCGTATTCGGCGAAGTCGCGCCCGACGCCGCGCTGCGGCGCGATGCCGCGCGCGACGGCGACGACGTCTGGGTGTCCGGCACGCTCGGCGACGCGCGGGCCGGGCTCGGCGTCGCGCGCGGCGAATGGACGGCCGGCAGTCGCGAACAGGCCGTATTCAAGGCGGCGCTCGAACGCCCCGAGCCGCGCATCGCGCTCGGGCTCGCGCTCGCCGGCGTCGCGCATGCGGCGCTCGACATCTCGGACGGCCTCGCCGGCGATCTGCAGCACATCCTCGAGCGCTCGCGCGTGCACGCGGACATCGACGCCGACGCGGTGCCCCGCTCGGCCGCGCTCGCGACGCTGCCGAGCGACGTGCAGCGCCGCTGCACGCTCGCGGGCGGCGACGACTACGAGCTGTGCTTCACCGCGCCCGCGGCAGCCCGCGCGGCCATCGAGGCGGCGGGCGCGAGCGCCGGCGTCGCGGTCACGCGAATCGGTACAATACGCGCGTTGTCCGCGCCGTCGGAGCGGCCCGCGATCGCGTGGCGCGACGCAGCCGGCGCGCCCCTCGCCCTCACGTTGCACGGTTTCGACCACTTCCATGCAGACTGACCCGACGCCCCCGCGCGCCGCGGCCGGCGCCGGCGCCACGCAGAACGCGCCGCAGCGCGCGACCGCGCGCTTCATGCTGTCGCATCCGGCACACATCCTGTCGCTCGGGTTCGGCAGCGGGCTCGCGCCGCTGTTGCCCGGCACGATCGGCTCGCTGTTCGGCTGGCTGTCGTTCGTCGCGCTGAACAATTACCTGACGGTGCCCGAATGGTGGGGGCTGATCGCTGCCGGTTTCGTCGCCGGCGTCTGGTCCACCGGCTTCACCGCGAAGCGGCTCGGCAACGCCGACCCGGGCCCGGTCGTCTGGGACGAGATCGTCGCGATCTGGATCGTGATGCTGTTCGTCACGCCGGCGACGTTCGTCGGCCAGCTGTGGGCGTTCGTCGCATTCCGCTGCTTCGACATGCTCAAGCCGCCCCCGATCCGCCATGTCGAGCGCCGCCTGGCAGGCGGCCTCGGCATCATGGCCGACGACCTGATCGCCGCGTTCATGACGCTGCTCGTGATCGCACTGTGGCGATCGTTCGCCGGCTGACGCCTTTCCGACTCCTGTTCTCCCTTTCGCATGGCAACCGATTCCGTCGTCCACCAGCTTGCGATCCGCGCAGGCAACCAGTTGCGTGACGGGCACCTGATGCTCGCCACCGCCGAATCCTGCACCGGCGGGATGATCGCAGCCGCGATCACCGACATCTCCGGCAGCAGCCAGTGGTTCGAGCGCGGCTTCGTCACGTATTCGAACCAGGCCAAGAGCGAGATGATCGGCGTGCCGGCCGAACTGATCGACAAGCACGGCGCCGTCAGCGAGCCGGTCGCGCGCGCGATGGCCGAAGGTGCATTGCGCAACAGCCGCGCGCAGGTGTCGCTCGCGGTAACCGGCATTGCCGGGCCGGCCGGCGGCAGCGAGAAAAAGCCGGTCGGCACCGTGTCGTTCGCGTGGAGCAACCGGCTGCATACCGACGTCGAGACGCTCGTGTTCAAGGGCGATCGCGAGCAGATCCGCACGCAGGCCGCCGTGCATGCGCTGCGCGGGCTGCTGAAGCTGCTCGAAGAACGCGAGGGCTGACGCGCGCCTGCTCAGGCCGCCCGGGCGGGCCGACCAAAACCAGGCCGCCCTGGCGGGCGACCGGCCCCGCTCAACGATGCGCGTTGATCGCGTCGCGGGTCTTCTGCGCGGCGAGCGCCGCGGCGTCCGCGAAATCCTCGCCCTTGCTTGCGTACAGGATCGCGCGCGACGAGTTGATCATCATCCCGGTGCCGTCGGCCGTGCGGCCGGCGCGGACGGTCGCCTGCACGTCGCCGCCCTGCGCGCCAATGCCCGGAATCAGCAGCGGCATGTCGCCGACGATCCCGCGCACGACTTCGATCTCGTGCGGGAACGTCGCGCCGACGACGAGGCCGAGCTGACCGCTCTTCGCGTTCCACTTGTTCGCCGCGAGATCCGCGACCACCTGGTACAGCGGCCGGCCCGGTTGGCCGGACCCATTCGTCTCGAGGAACTGCAGGTCCGAGCCGCCCGGGTTCGACGTGCGGCATAGCACGATCACGCCCTTGCCTTCGTGCTCGAAATACGGCTCGACCGAATCGAAACCCATGTACGGGTTCACGGTCACCGCGTCCGCGCGGTAGCGCTCGAATGCTTCGCGCGCGTACTGCTCGGCGGTGCTGCCGATGTCGCCGCGCTTCGCGTCGAGGATCACCGGCAGGCCCGGATGCTGCAGGTGGATGTGCGCGATCAGCCGCTCGAGCTGGTCCTCCGCGCGATGCGCGGCGAAGTACGCGATCTGCGGCTTGAACGCACTCGCGAACTCGGCGGTTGCGTCGACGATCTGCCGGCAGAATTCGAAGATCGCATCGGGCTGGCCGTCGAACTGCACGGGAAAGCGCGACGGCTCGGGATCGAGGCCGACGCACAGCAGCGAATTCGTGCGCTGCCACGCGGCGCGCAGCGATTCAATGAAAGTAAGCGGGGTAGACATGGCAGGTACTCGCGGCAAACCGTTGTTAGACCGCGTATTTTACCCGCGTCGCAGGCGGCTTTCGCGCGCGGGCACGTCGCCGCCGCATGTCACCTCATGTCACCGCCGCATCTCGCCCCGCATCTCGCTGCAAACGACGCTGCGCTCGACGGTAAACGCGAAGCGCCGCGCGAGGCGCTCGCCCGGCGCGAGCAGTGTCATCCCGTGCGCGGCCCCGCCGCCCGGCAGGTTCACCGCATTGATCGGATGATCGACCGGCTCGAAGCAGAAGAAATCCGCGCCCGGCGGCGTGTACAGCACGTACGCATCGGCATCGGCCGCGACGGTCAGCGTGATCCCGCGGCGCGGCCAGCTGACCGTCGCATGGCCGCCCCAGCCCGTGAACGCATGGTTCACGAGCCCGGCCGGCAGCGGATAAGCGACGCCGAACTGCCATGCAGGCGGCACGCTCACGTGCCGCACCGGCAGGAAGTCGGCGCCCGACAGCCACAGCCCGCCGGCCGCGGCCGCGAGCTCGGTGGCATCGTCGCGCACGAGGAACGGATGCACGCCGAGCCCGAACGGCAGCCGTACACGGCCGGCATTCTCGACCGTCAGCGCAATCGACAGCGTCGCGTCGTCGAGCAGGTAGGTCTGCGTCGCGCGAAACGCGTACGGCGTGCCGTGACCGTGGTCGAGCGACAGCTGCAACGACGTGGCTGTCGCGTCGTCGACCCGCCAGTGCGCGAGCCAGCCGTCGCCGTGGATCGGCAGCGGCTCGTCGCGGCGGTTGCGCGGCACCGCGACGCTGCGGCCGTCGCATTCGAAACGCGCGCCGCCGATCCGGTTCGAATACGGCAGCAGCGGATAGCACGCGAGCTCGTTCGGATCGGTCGCCGTCTCCGGGTGCTCGCAGCGGCGGAACACCGGCGTCAGCGCGCCGCCGTCGCCACGCCAGTCGAAACGCGCGATACCGCCGCCGAGGTGCGGCAGCACTTCGAGCCGCAGCGCCGCATTCGACAGCGTAATCGCCGCCGCATGCGACGCGCCGACGCCCTGCGCGAACGCGGCGGTCTGCGGGCCGGCGCTGACCGGCTGCGCGGCGGCGGCGAGGCGCGCGCGGCGCGATCGGGTCGTCGAAGTCGGTTCGCGCAGGGAGGTGGCGGTCATAACGGGTTCCTTCGTCAAAGAATCGGTTCGGGTCGCGGGCGGGTCGCTCGGCCGGTCACGCCCAGCCGCCATCGACGATCACGTCCTGCGCGGTGATCATCCGGCTGTCGTCGGCCGCAAGGAACAACGCCATCCGCGCGAGATCGGCGGGCAGCAGTTCGGCATCGAGGCACTGGCCGGCCTTGATCGCCGCGCGCCCCGCGTCGTCGAGCCACAGCCGGCGCTGCTTGTCGGTCATGACCCAGCCCGGCACGAGCGAATTGACGCGGATCCCGAACGGGCCGAGATCGCGCGCGAGGCCGCGCGTGAGGCCCTGCACGGCCGCTTTCGCGGTCACGTACACGGGATAGCCGCCGTTCTTCAGCATCCAGCTGATCGAGCCGAGGTTGATGATCGCGCCGCCGCCGAGCTGCTTCATGTCGTCGATCACGGCCTGCGCGGCGAAGAACTGGTGACGCAGGTTCACCGCGATGCCCGCGTCGAACGATTCGGGCGTCACGTCGCCGATCGCGTGGCGCGCGTCGTTCGCCGCATTGTTGACGAGCACCGCGATCGCGCCGATCCGCGCGCGGATCGCGTCGATCGCGCGACGCAGCGCGGCAATGTCGGACAGGTCGCATTCGATGAAGAGCGGCGCATGACGCGCATGCGCGAGACGTTCGGCGAGTGCGCGGCCCGCCGCGGCGTCGAGATCGACGAATGCCACGCGCGCGTCCTGCGCGACGAAATGCTCGACGAATGCGGCGCCGATGCCGGTCGCGCCGCCCGTGATCAGCACCGCGCGGTCGGCGAGGCTCGGATAGCGCGCATAGTGTGCATCGGGTGTGGTCGTATCAGTGGTCAAATCGGTGCTCAAGTCGGTGGTCATGCCGGTCGCCTCCATGGGATCAGTCGCGCGCGCCGCGGTTCTTCAGCTGGTCGAGCAGCACGGCCGCGAGCAGGATCGCGCCGCGCACGAGGTACTGGTAGAACGCGTCGATGTTCAGCAGGTTCATCACGTTCTCGACGGTGCCCATGATCAGCACGCCGATCACGACGCCCGAGATCGTCGCGCGGCCGCCCAGCAGCGACACGCCGCCGAGCACGCACGCGGAGATCACGTTCAGCTCGAAGCCCTGCGCGGCATTCGGCTGGCCCGACGTGATGCGCGATGCGAGGATCACGCCCGCGAGCGCGGTCACCGCGCCCTGGATCAGGAAGATGTAGACGCGCGTGCGCTCGACGTTGATCCCCGCGAGCCGCGACGCCTCGGGGTTGCCGCCGATCGCGAGCGTGTTGCGGCCGTAGACGGTCTGGTTCAGCAGCACGCCGAACACGATGAAGCACAGCAGCGTGACCCAGATCGGCAGCGAGATGCCGAACATCGTCAGCCCGCCCAACGCGATGAAGGTATCGGACGACACGCCGACGGCCTGCCCCTTCGACACGATGAAGCCGAGCCCGCGCACGATCTCCATCGTCGCGAGCGTCGTGATCAGCGCGTTGATGCGCAGGTACGCGATCACCGCGCCGTTGACGAAGCCGATCGCCGCGCCGGCCGCGACCGCCGCGACGATCGCGACGAACGTGTTGCCGGTCGCGTTGAGCACCATCGCGCACAGCACGCCCGAGAACGCGATGGTCGAGCCGATCGACAGATCGAAGTCGCGCGACGCGAGACAGAACATCATCGTGCACGCGACCATCCCGATCTGCGAGATCGACAGCGCGAGGCCGAGCATGTTGTCGATCGAGAAGAAGTGATCGACGGTCAGCGACATCGTGACGAACATCACCGCGAAGATCGCGATCAGGCTGTACTCGGCGAGCTGCTGCCACCATTTCTGGCGGTCGTTCTGCGGTGCCAGCGCGTCGGCGGCCGGCTTCACGGCGGCGCTGGCGAGGTTTTCTCTCACTTGCATGGTCATGTCTCCTGCTCCTGCATCGCGCGGCGCAACGGCCGCGCGGGATCGAAACGAATGTCGTGGTGGATGGCGGTGGATTCAGGCTGCCTGTGCGGCGCTCGACTGCGGCAGCGCAAGGCTCAGCACCGCATGCTCGTTCGCCTGCGCGCGCGGCAACTCGCCCGCGATGCGCCCTTCGCGCATCACGACGATGCGATCGGACACGCCGAGCACTTCCGGCAGTTCCGACGACACCATCACGATCGCGCAGCCGCGCTCCGCGAGCCGGTAGATCACGTCGTAGATCTCGTGCTTCGCGCCGACGTCGATGCCGCGGGTCGGCTCGTCGAGGATCACGACCTTCAGGTCGGGCTCCGCGAGCCAGCGCGACAGGATCGCCTTCTGCTGGTTGCCGCCCGACAGGAAGCGGATCTTCTGCCGACGGCTCGGCGTCTTGATCTTCAGCCGCTGGATGAAGCGGTCGGCCGTTTCGTTCTCGGTCCTGCGGTCGATGAACAGGCCCGCGCGCAGCGAATGCCGGCGGCAGCTGATGTTGATGTTCTCCGCGACCGATGCCATCGCGATGATCCCTTCCTCCTTGCGGTCCTCCGGGCACAGCACGATGCCGTGGCGGATCGCGTCGCCGGTGCGCTTCACGTCGATGCGCGCGCCGTCGAGCGCGAGCGTGCCCGCGCGCTTGCGATCGGCGCCATAGACGAGCCGCATCAGCTCGCTGCGCCCCGCGCCGACGAGCCCGAAGAAGCCGACGATCTCGCCTGCGCGCACCGCGAAGCTCGCCGGCGCGCGCAGCGCGTCGCCCTCGATTCCGTCGACCGACAGGCGCACGTCGCCGAGCTCGCGCGGCGCGTAGTGATAGATGTCGGCGATCTCGCGCCCGACCATCTCCGCGACGAGGCGCTCGCGCGGCACGTCGGCGAGCGATGCGTGCGACGCGATCCGGCGGCCGTCGCGAAAGATCGTGCACGCGTCGCACAGCCGGTAGATCTCGTCCATCCGGTGCGAGATGTAGATCAGCGCGCGGCCGTCGGCGCGCAGGTCGTCGACGAGCTTGAACAGCACCTCGGTCTCGCGGTGCGACAGCGAGCTCGTCGGCTCGTCGAGCGCGATCACGCGCGCGTTGCGCATCAGCGCCTTGCAGATCTCGACCATCTGCCGCTGCGCGATCGACAGCCGGCCGAGCTTCGCATCGGGATCCAGATCCACGCCCATCGCCGCGAGCCGCTCGCGCACGTAGCGCTTCGCGTCGCCCTTCCTCACCCAGCCGAACGCATTCGGCAGGCGGCCTAGCAGCAGGTTCTCCGCGACCGTCAGGTCGGGCACGTACTGCAGCTCCTGGTGGATCACCGCGATGCCGGCCGCGATCGACGCCGCCGCATTCGCAAAATGCACGGGCCGGCCGTCGACCAGCACGCCGCCCGCATCGGGCTGATATTCGCCGCCGAGAATCTTCAGCAGCGTCGACTTGCCCGCGCCGTTCTCGCCCATCAGGCCGTGCACCTCGCCCGCCTGCACGTCGAACGAAATGCCGTCGAGTGCGCGCACGCCGGGAAACACCTTGCCGATATTGTCAAAACGCAGTGCCGCTGACACTTCGCCTCTCCAGTTACGATCGATCGACCGTCGGCCGCCGCAGCGCGCGGCAGCCGAGCGGGACGGTTACTTCGACGCGAGCCCCATCTCGTCGCGCACCTTGCCGACGTTCTCGCGCGTCGCGAGCATGCCGGTCGTCAGCGTGAGCGGCGGCGGCGCCTTGCCCTGCGTGATCCATGCGTACATCAGGTCCGAGGTTTCTTCGCCGTGGCGTTTCGGGCTGATGATCACGGTGCCGAAGAAGCCGGTCGGCTGCGGCTTCTTGAACTCGCTCAGCGCCGAGTCGGAGCCGCCGATGCCGATGCCGATCATGTCGGCGGCCTTGAAGCCGCGCCCTTCGGCCGCGCGCACCGCGCCGAGCACCGCTTCGTCGTTGAGGCCGTATGCGACCCAGTGCTTGAACTGCGGGTTCTTCGTGAGCGCGATGTTCGCGGCGTTGAACGCGTTCTCGGTGTCGGTCTTCGCCTGCGGCGCGGCGATCACGTTGGCCTTCGGGAAGCCCGCGGCGACGAGCGCGTCGGTCGCGCCACTCGTGCGGTCATGCGCGGTCGGCAGCTGCTCGTAGGTGATGTCGATCGCACCGACCTCCTTCATGTTCCAGCCGCGCTTCTTGATCTCGGCCGCGATGCCGTCGCCGACCTGCTTGCCGATGTTGTACGCGGAAATGCCCATGTGCGGCACCGCGTCGAGCGGCTTGCCGGCGCCATCGACGAGGCGGTCGTCGACCGTCATCATCTTCAGGTTGTGCGACTTCGCCTTCGCGACGATGCCCGGTCCGAGCTTCACGTCAGGCGTGCAGATGATGAAGCCCTGCACCTTCTGCGCGGCGAGGTTGTCGATCGCGCTCATCACCTTCTCGCCGGACGGCGCACCGATCTTCACGAGCGTGAAGCCCTTGTCTTTCGCGGCGATCTCCGCGAACTTCCACTCGTCCTGGAACCACGGCTCCTCCGGCTGCTTCACGAGAAAGCCGATCTTGACCGGGTCGGCCGCGTGCGCGAGCGGGCTGCCGATCAGCACCGCGGTCGCGGCAGCGAGCGTGACGAATGTTCTGCGTTTCATCTCCAGTGTCTCCTTGTCTTCATCGATCGGAATACGGCCGCCTGTTTGTGTCGACGCAGCGCGCACGCGGCCATCTCGCGCTGCGGTCTTTCGATTCGGTCCTTCAGGTCCTGCAAGCCTTTCGGGTCCTTCGAGTGCCTCGCGTCCTTCGCGTCCTTCAGTCGTGGTACAGCGCCGCGCGCCCGCCATCGATGGTGATGCAGGTCGCGTTGATGAACGGCGCCTCGTCCGACGCGAGGAATACGGCCGTCATCGCCACTTCTTCCGGCTTGCCGATCCGTTTCATCGGCTGCAGCGCAAGCGTGCCGGCCCGCGAGGCAGCCGGGTCCGGCTGCGCATCCCACCAGTCGCGCGTGAGCTGCGTGTCGATGTAGCCCGGCGCAATCGCGTTCACGCGCACGTTGCGCGCCGCGTATTCGATCCCGAGTGCGCGCGTGAGCCCGAGCACGCCATGCTTCGCGACCGGGTACGGAAAGCAGCCGGGGATGATCCGGAATGCATGGGTCGACGCGATGTTCACGATGCTGCCGCGCCCGCGTTCCACCATTCCCGGCAACGCCGCGCGGCAGCCGTGCCACACGCCGTCGAGATCGACCGCGAAGCAGCGCCGCCAGTCGTCGTCGGTCATCGTCAGCGGATCGCAGAACACATTGATGCCCGCGTTATTGACGAGCACGTCGAGCGGCCCGAGCGCTGCTTCGGTCTGCACGAGCGCGTCGCGCACCGAGTCCTGGTGCGTGACATCCGCGTGCAGCGGCAGAACGTGTGCGCCGTCGACTTCGCACGCGATTACGTCCGCACTCGCGCGTGCCTGCGGGAGATCGAGATCGACGAGTGCGACCGCTGCGCCCTCGCGCGCAAACGCGTGCGCGATCGACGCGCCGATCCCGCGGCCCGCGCCCGTCACCATCGCGACCTTGCCCGCGAGGCGCTTCATTACGCGGCTCCGCCGCGCGCCGCGCGCAGGCCGGCCTGGAACGCACGCGCGTTCGCCGCGGTCGCGTCGGCGGCCTGGCCGGGCCGGTACAGCGCCGAGCCGAGCCCGAAGCCGCTCGCGCCGGCCGCAAGAAACGGCTGCATGTTGTCGGGCGTCACGCCACCGACCGGAACCAGCGGCACCTCACGATCGATCACTGCGCGCCATGCATTCACGACCGCCACGCCCAGCTGCTCGGCGGGGAACATCTTCAGCACGTCCGCACCGTTCGCCAGCGCGGCGAACGCTTCGGTCGGCGTTGCGACGCCCGGCGCGCTCGCGAGGCCCAGTTCGCGCGCGCGGCGGATCACCGCGCCGTCGCTGTGCGGCATCACGATCAACGCGCCGCCCGCGTCCTGCACGCGGTCGACGTATTCGGGCCGCAGCACGGTGCCGGCGCCTACGATCGCGTCGTCAGGCAGCGCGCGGCGCAGTGCAGCAATGCTGTCGAACGGATCCGGCGAATTGAGCGGCACCTCGACGATGCGAAAGCCCGCTTCGTAGAGCGCGTGGCCGTGCGCGGCCGCTTCGGCAGGCGTGATGCCGCGCAGGATCGCGATCAGCGGGCACGCATCGAACGCGCGCATCAGCGCGGGATGCGGCGTGTACGGCGCGGGCAGCGTGAGTTCGGACGACATGAAGGGCTTTCCTCCGCAAACGGTCAGGTTCATTGATTGGCGCAAACCGGCGCGTTGTCCGCGCGGACGAGCCCCGCGCGCGACGCGATCTGCCACAGGCCGCGCTCGGTCGCATGCGCGGCAACCCGCACCTGCACGCAGCCAAATGCGTGCAGCGCGTCGACGTAGCGGGCGCACAGGCCGTCGTCGCCGATCAGCAGCATCGGTTCGTGCGCGAGCGTCGTGCCGCGCTCCGCGAGCATCGCGTCGAGCGCGCCCAGCTCATGACCGATCAGCAAGCCGGACAGGTAATCGCCCTGCGCGTCGGGCGCGAGGCGCCCGGTCAGGCCGAGCGTGCGCGTGCTGAAAATCGTCGCCAGCACGCCGGCGCGCTGCGCGCCGCGCGCGACCGCCACGCCGCGCAGGAACGCGTCGCGATCCGGCGCTTCGGGCGCACGCATCGTGCGGCCGAGTATCGTGTGATCGCGCAGCACCGCGAACAGCTCGCCCGTCATGAAGGTCTGGAAGCGTTCGATCAGGCCGTCCTTCACCCACGCCCATTTTGCGTGCGTACCCGGCAAGCCGATCAGTACCCCTGAACGATCGACATCAAACGTAGCCACGTCGGCGAGTGCGCCTAATATCTGCGTTTCTTCGCCGCGCATCACGTCGGGCAGCTCGCCCGTCGCGATCACGCCCGGCACGATCGACACGGTCGTGCCGCGCGCGGTGTCGACCGCGACGATGCCTGCGACGAGCGCATCGGCGTCCGCGGGCAACGCGACATACGGCGCGGCGCGCCAGCCCTGCGCGCTGCCGACCATGCCGGCGGCCAGCACCGGCACGCCGGGCGCACGATCGAGCCAGTCGCCGCACACGTCCTCGAACACGGCGTCGAACGCGCGCGCGCCGCCGGCCGGCACGTGCATCACGCCCGCCGCGCGACTCTTCGTCGCGAGCAACGCGCCGTGCGCGTCGTACAGATACGCGCGCAGCGACGTCGTCCCCCAGTCGAGCGCGATCAGCGACGGGACGGCGGTGAAGGTTTCCGGAGCGGTCCGGGTCGGATTCGTCATCGTTTGATCCTGCGTGTACCCTGCGGCGGGCTCCAGCCCAGTTCCGCGGAAATGGCTCGCGCTTCGCGCTGCACGAGCGGAATCAGTTCGTCCATCCGGTCGTGCGGCATATACGGAATCGTGCTCGCGACCGACACCGCTGCGACGATCGCGCCGGACGCATCGCGGATCGGCGCGGCAACGCAGCGGATCGACGCTTCGTTCTCCTCGAGATCGAACGTGTAGCCGCCGGCTGCGTAATGCGCCATGCGCTGCAGGAACGCGCTCGCATCCGGCCGGCGATCAGGCTTGAAGTTCACGCCGGCGAGTGCGCGCCGCGCGGCGTCGAACAGCGCGTGCCATCCGTCGGGATCGAGGTCGAGCATCATCGCCTTGCCGATGCCGGTCGACGCGAGCGGCATCCGGTGGCCGACCCGCGAGCGCATCTCGAGCCCGCGGGTGCCGGGAATCTTGTCGATGTAGAGCACGTCGTCGCCGTCGCGCACGCCGAGGTGGATCGTGTCGAGCGTCGCTTCGGCGAGTGCTTCGAGATGCGGCCGCGCGACCGCGGTCAGCGGCATCTGCTCGAGCGCGATCGTGCCGAGCTCGATCAGCTTCGGGCCGAGCAGGTAGCCGCCCTGCACCTGGCGCAGGTAGCGCGCCTGCACGAGGCTGCTGACGAGACGGTGCGTGGTGCTGCGCGTCGTGCCGAGCGCGGCGGCGATCGAGCGCATGTCGCGCGCGCCGTTCGCGATCGCTTCGAGGATCGCGAGGCCGCGCAGCAGCGTCTGCGTGCCGGCCTGCTGCGCGGCAAGATCGAGCGGCGTGCTGGTCGCGCCGATGCTGTCGGTGAGCGCCGGCGCGTCGTCCACTACCGGGCGGCGGCCGTCGAGGGCAAGGGATACGGGCATCTTGGTCATGAGCGGACGGTCTTCAACGGAATCGCGGATACCGCTCGCGCACGGGCCGGACCGTGGCCCGGCACCGCGCGACGGCGGTGGTCGATGCACCGAGGAAAGCGCCCGGCGAACGTCATGGAAAGTGTCTCCGTGTGCGTCGGGCGCCGCGCGATGCGTGGGTCCGAAGCTTGTCGATGTGCTTCGGATTGTAGGAGCGCACGCATTCATCTCCAATATTTGAATGCGTTGCCCAGATATTGAGATTGAATGGATCGATGTAGTGTGACGCTGAAAAAAAACGGGCGCGCAGCGATGAACTGCGCGCCCGTGGTGACGGCGTCGGTGCCCGCGATCCGCCGCGGGCCCGTCCCCGTTTTCCGGTGCAGGAAGTCGTTACTGGCAGGTCATTACTGCGCGGCCGTTACTGCTGGCTCGCGCCCTGCTGTTGCATGTAGCGCTGCACGTCGCTGAACGACACGCGTCCGCTGCCGGTCGAGTCGATCTGCTTGAAGTGGTTCGCGACGTAGCCGAGCCCCGCCGCGCGCGCCTGCGCTTCGCTCACCGTGCCGGTGTTCTGCGTGTCGGCCGCACGGAACTGCCGCGCGAGCTTGGCCACCACCTGCGCGTGCAGCGCGGCGCCGGTCGTCTGCGTGCCCGCGGTCGGCTTGCGCGCGGCGGGCGGCACGTACGGATCGCCGAGTTGCGCCTGGCGGGAACGCACGGGCGTCGCGTCGCTCGCCTGTGCGACTGCGGACACGGACGTCACGATGCTCCCGCACGCGAGCGCCGCGGCAACGACGAAAAATCGCTTCTTCATGTCAGGCTCCAGTCTGGAATGAGGTCGTCGACGGCCGGCGACGGGCATCCGGCGGACGGCGCCATGGACGCACGCCGCCGGATGCCTGTCGCCGGTTACGCGCATCGCATCAATGCGCGGCCGCGTTGTAGAAGGTCACCAGGTCGGCTTTCTCCTGCGGGCGCGACGTATCGTCGAGATAGACCATGTGTCCACCCTGATAGTCCTTGATCGTCAGGTTCCGCTGCGACCCGAGCCGCGCGAGATCGAGCTCCGTCTGGTAGAACGGCGTCGCGATGTCGTGATACCCGTTCAGCGACAACACCTTCAGCGCCGGATTCAGCGTCAGCGCCGCGGCAAGATCGGGGATCGTGTCGGGCATCGCGAGCCCGTCGTGACTCCAGTCCCACGTCTGGATCGCATCGCTGCTTACAGAATAGGCCGATTGCGCCGAGTACTTCAGCTCGCCCGGCAGGTAGCGGCCGATCGTGTCGGTGAACGGCTTCGTGATGAACGAGCTCGACGGATCGCCGTCCGCCGCGAGCGGGCTCGACAGCGGCACGTTCACGCGCGCATCGTAGCGGCCGATCAGCGTGCCCGGAATCAGCGACAGCTGGTAGCTGTTGTCGAAGAAGGTCGGCACCACGTTGAAATCGGCATTCCACAGCGACGCCTTCACGCCCGTCGCGTTCGCCATCGTCGTGACGAGACCGCTCGGCGGCGGCGTATGGCTCGCGAGATACGCGTTCACCGCCGGCACGTACGAGCCGGCCGTCAGCATGCGCATCTGGTCCGCATACGGCGGCAGGCTCGACGGGTTCGGATTGTCGAGCTGGTAGTACGCGCCGACCGTGCCGTAGCTCGGCACGAAGCCCGCGCAGCTCACCGGGCTCGAACCGTTGTTCGAGTTGCCGATGTTGTTGCTCGCCATGTCGCAGTTGGTGTTGTAGTCGAGAATCGACGACTGCAGCACGATGCCCGCGAGATTCACGCCGGCAGTCTCGAGCAGGTTCGCGAGCACGTCCGTGCGAGGCGTGCCGTACGATTCGCCGAACAGGTACTTCGGCGAGTCGTTGCGCTGGTTCACCGCCAGGTAGCGCATCACGAAGTCGCGGAACGCGCCCGCGTCCTCGTCGACGCCCCAGAAGCTCTGGTTCGTGTTCGGCGCGATCGCTTCGGAGTAGCCGGTGCCGATCGCATCGACGAACACGAGATCGGTCGTGTCGAGCAGGCTCTCCGCGTTGTCGACGAACGGGAACGACGACGTGTTCGCGTTCGGGTCGCCGGTCTGCACGCGTCGCGGGCCGAACGAGCCGAGATGCAGCCACACCGACGCGGAACCGGGGCCGCCGTTGTACAGGAACGTGACCGGCCGCTTCGCCGCCGGCTGGTTGTCGGCCGTATACGCGACGTAGAAGAACGACGCTTCCGGCGCGCCCGTCTGCGGATTGCGTGCGGTAAGGTGGCCGGTCGTCGCCGTGTAGCGGATCGTCTTGCCGTTCAGCGTGATCTGATGATGCGTGACGGCCGCGCGTTCAAGCGCGGCGGACGCGTCGATCGACGCGGTCGGACTCGAGGAATAACTGTTGGGATCGTTGTACGGCTTGTCCGCCTGGGCGGCGGGATCGGCTGAGCTGTCGGCACTTGCGGAACCGGAGGGCGACGTCACGTCGTCTCCGTTGCACGCCGCCAGAATCAGCGAAGAGAGAACCACACCAAATAACAGCTTCGCTTTGCTCGCTGGCATCGTTGTTTTCCTTCTCTCGAATGTCGTTTTCTGTGTCGAGCGACCGGATAAGCCGCCCCCCGCCTCGAATGCGCGGCCGATAAGCCGAGGCGCTGGCCAATATACGCGAGCCGACCCTCTTTGAAAAATTTGGAAATATTTGAAGGGCGGACGATGCAGCGCACACCTTTCGGAATCGATTCGCGTTCCGAAACATTGCATTTCATCGGTCTTTCAAACAGGTGCCTGTTTAGCGGCTGCCGCTAAACCCGCAAGGAATTCGGGACATATCTGCAAACAGACGCGCACCACCCGCCGGCATTGCTCAGGAATCTGAAATAGACGAATTCATCTAGACATTGCGCAAACGTTTTACAAGCGCGCGTGTTCGTCGCAGCGCAACAAAGACGTTGTAACGACGGAACGGACAGGCGGGCGGAACCGCCGCACTCACTCGGTCTGCGGCAACGCGGCTGCGCCCATGCGCCGGGCGATCACGGCCGCGCGCTGCGCCTGGTAAGCGGTGCCGCGATGCGCATCGAAATAGCGCGGCTTCGGCAGCATCACCGCGAGCCGCGCGGACTGCCACGCACCCAGCCGGCTCGCGGGAATCCGGTAGTAGTAGCGCGCGGCGGCGTCGGCGCCATACACGCCGCGCCCCCATTCGACGGAATTCAGGTAGATCTCGAAGATCCGCTCCTTGTCGAGCAGCGCCTCGAGCATCCACGTGATGATCAGCTCCTGCCCCTTGCGGATGTAGCTCTTCTCGCGCGACAGGAACAGGTTGCGCGCGAGCTGCTGCGTGATCGTCGAGCCGCCGGCGACGATGCGGCCGCGCGCCTTGTTCCGCTCCCACGCCTGCAGGATCGCGTCGACGTCGTAGCCATTGTTGGTCGCGAAAGTCGCGTCCTCCGACGCGATGATCGCGCGCTTCAGGTTGCGCGAGATCTGGTCGTACGGCACCCATTGATGCTGGATCGACGCGGGCGGCTTGTCGCGCGACAGCCACCACGCGTCGGTGCGCATGAACGCGGTCGAACCCGGATTCAGGACCGACCAGATCGCGATCTGCGCGAAGTAGAACAGCTGGGTCGCGAGCCAGGCGCCGGCGAACACCGAGCCCGCATAGACGAGCCAGCGGGCCGGGCCGACCGACCGCGCGCGCTGCGCACCGCTCACCGCCACCACCGCCGGCGCGCCTCCGTTCAGTGCGCGGCGAGCGCCTGGCGCAGCGCGGCGAGCACCGGCGCGCCGTCCGGCCGCACGCCGCGCCAGACGAAGAACGATTCGGCCGCCTGTTCGACGAGCATCCCGAGCCCGTCCGCCACACGTGCGCCGTGCGACGCCGCGTGCTGCATGAACACGGTCGGCTGCGCGCCGTACATCATGTCGTACGCGAGCGTGCCCGCGCCGAACGCGGCCGGATCGCATTCCGGCAACGCGGCGTCGAGACTGCCCGCAGTCGCGTTGACGATCACGTCGTACGGCTCGGCACGCATCGTGTCCGGGCCGCCGCCCGCCAGCGTGCAGCCCGCGTCGTGCGCCGCCTGCGTGAACTGGCCGACGAGCGTTTCCGCCTTGCTCGCGGTGCGGTTCACGATCGTGATCGACAGCGGCGCGCGATCGAGCAGCGGCAGCACGACGCCGCGCGCCGCGCCACCCGCGCCGAGCAGCAGGATGCGCGCGCCGGCGAGCTGCATGCCGAGATTCGTCTCGATGTCGCGCACGAGGCCGACGCCATCGGTGTTGTCGCCATGAATCCGGCCATCGGCATCGAAGCGCAGCGTGTTCACCGCACCGGCGGCTGCCGCGCGCGGCGACAGCGTGTCGGCGAGCGCGTGCGCCTCCAGCTTGAACGGCACCGTCACGTTCGCGCCACGCCCGCCTTCGGCGATGAACGCGCGCACGGCGGCCTCGAAGCCGTCGACGGGCGCGAGCCGGTGCTCGTAGGCGACCGGCTCGCCCGTCTGCGCCGCGAACTGCGCGTGGATGAACGGCGACTTGCTGTGTGCCACCGGATTACCGAACACGACGTAGCGGTCTTGCCCGCCCGTCGACGCGGCCGAATTCATGATGCGCGCTCCTCCTCGTCATTGTTGTTTTCGGCGCCGGCGGCGGCGCCATCGCCGTCCCCGGCTGCCGTGCCGGCGTCTGCCTCGGCGAGCGCTTCGGCCTCGGCTTCCGCCGATGTGTCGTCCGCGTCGAGCAGCACGTCATCGACGCTCTCGTCGCTCTCGCCTTCCTCTTCCTCGGCCGCCTCGCCACCCGACACCGTCGGCGCGTCGAGCACGTTGAGCAGGCGCACCGACGCCTCGATCGTCAGCTCGTCGATCGACATCACGTCGAGCAGCACGCGCGTGCCGCGCGCGTGGACGCCGAGCGCCGGCACGTGCAGCAGCAGCGGCACGTCCTCGAGACGCACGAGGTCGCCCTTCACGACGGTCGCGACGACCTGCCGCTTGCCTTCCTGGACGAGCCAGCGCAGACACCAGAAATACTCCATCCGGCGCTGGTAGTCGGCGTAGGCCGAATAAGTGTCGTCGAAGCCCTGCACGACCGCGTACAGATCGGCATCCTTCGGCTTGAACGGCGCGGCGAGCTTCGCGGTGACGCCATGCTGCACGCACGCGAGCAGCTGCCACTGGTTGACGAGGTCGACGTAGCGGCGCAGCGGCGACGTGCTCCACGCGTACTGCGGCACGCCGAGGCCTTCGTGCGGCGCGGCCGTCGTCTGCATCCGCGTGCGCTTCGGGCCCGGCGCGCCGAAGCCGCGCTGCGAGCGATAGATGCCGGGCACCGTGTGATCGTGCAGGAACGCGCCCCACGTCGAGTTCGCGAGAATCGCGAGCTCCGACACGATCAGGTCGAGCGGCGAACCGCGGCGGCGCGGCGTGATCGTCACGTGTTCGCCGTCGACGTAGAAGTTGTAGTCGGTGTTGCGCTGCACTTCCCGCTTGAGCCCGTAGCCCGCGCGCGCCTGCTGGCGCTTCTCGAACAGCGCCTGCGCGAGCGGCCACAGCACCGCGATGTCGTCCTTGTGCGGATAGTCGCCACTACCGTCGGCGAGCGTCTCTTCGGTGACGAGCTCGTCGAGCGTGTTGTGGCGCAGGTTGTTCTTCACGAACACGAGTTCCGCGCGCGTCTCGTTCGCGACGATCTCCTGCGTGTCGCGGTTCACGATGATGTACAGCGACAGCGCCGGGCGGTAGTCGCCCTCCTTCAGCGTGAACACGTCGACGACATCGTCCGGCAGCATCGTGATCTTGTCGCCGGGCATGTAGACGGTCGACAGGCGCGTGCGCGCGATCGCGTCGACCGCGTCGCCGCGCACGATGCCGAGCGCCGGCGCCGCGATGTGCACGCCGATCCGCACGCGGCCGTCGGCCAGGTGCTCGACCGAGAACGCGTCGTCGATTTCGGTCGTCGTGATGTCGTCGATCGAGAACGCATTGACGTCCGCGCGCGGCAGGTCGTCCGGCAGGCTGCCGACCGCCACCGGCGGGAAACCCGTGCCGTGCGGGAAGAATTCGGCGAGGAAGCGCGCCTCGTGCAGCGCCCGCGCGGACGCGATGCCGCCGCAGTCGAGCATCAGCCGCGCCGGCGACACGCCGCGCGCGCCGGCCGCCGCCTCGAGCGCCTTGTACTCGATCGCGTTCTTGTCCGGGCGCGTCAGCAGCCCGAGCACCTTGCCGTCGAACGCCTCCGGCAGCTTGCCGGCCTTCAGTTCCTCTTCGTACTGCGCCTGGACGAGCGCCTGCTGGCGCTTGCGCTCGAGCGACGCGAGCGCCATCTTGAGCTGCTCTTCCGGCGCGCGCTGGTATTGGCCGCGCCCCTTGCGGCGGAAGTAGACGGGCGAGCCATGCAGGCGCAGCACGAGTGCCGCGCGCTCGACCGGGCCGTACGTTGCGCCGAAATACTCGTCGGCGAGCGTCGCGTACGCGAATTCCTCGGCCGGCGCGCATTCCCACAGGAAGTCCAGGTCGATCTGCTGCGCGGCCTCGTCGGCCTGCTGCATCAGCTCGCCCGCGGCCGGCTTCTCGAATTCGATCAGCACATCCTTCGCGCGCACTTTCGCGCGTCGCCCGCCGGGCAACTCGACCTGAAACGCGTCGCCCTGGCGCGACAGCACGCTGCCCGCCTTGAAACTGCCCGATTCCTCGAAGAAAACGTTCACTCAGTACTCTCGTTCAGACTGCCGGGCGCCGCCGTCGATAGCCGGCGCCGCGTGATGATGGGGGTTCGATGACCTGGTGCCGGCTTATGTCGCGTTGTCGTCGCAAAATGCGAGAACGTCGTCGACATAGTCGGCAAATTCGCTGATTCCGTGATCGCTGCCGTCGATCACGCGGGTTTTCGCGCCGGGATAATGGGCGAGCATCTCGCGATAGTCGAGCACTTCGTCGCCCTTCGCCGCGAACAGATAGTAGCGCTCGGGGCGCGTGATCGCCGGCACGTGCAGCGCGTCCAGTTCGTCCAGATGATGCCGCTCGACGACGATCGTGCCACCGCCATGCCACAGCGGCTGCTCGCCGAGATACTGCTCGAGGTCGCGCTGCGGCTCGGTGGCCGGATTCAGCACCACCGCCTTCCAGCCGTGCCGCTCGGCGAGCCACGTTGCATAGTAGCCGCCGAGCGAGCTGCCGATCACCGTCACGTCGCGCGCGCCGGCGACCTCGGCCTCCGCCGCCGCGATCGCCGCGAGCGGCGACATCGACAGCGACGGACAGCGCCATTCGCCGGCGCGGCCCAGTTCGGCCATGCGCGCGGCGAGCAGCTGCGACTTCATCGACTGCGGCGACGAGCGGAAGCCGTGCAGGTAGAGGATCACGCGCGGCTCCCGCTGGCGTCGAGCGCTTCGAGTGCGTCAAGCAGCTTCTGGTGGACGCCGCCGAAGCCGCCGTTGCTCATCACGAGCACGTGATCGCCCGGACGCGCGGCCGCCGCGACCGCCTTCACCAGCAGATGCAGATCGTCGAACGCGTGCGCTTTGTCCCTGAGCGGCGCGAGCGCTTCGCCAAGGTTCCAGCCGAGCGCGTCGCGGCCGGCCGGCGCGCCGTAGCCGAACACGAGGTCGGCGTCGGAGAGGCTCGCCGGCAGTTGCGACTTCATCACGCCGAGCTTCATCGTGTTCGAACGCGGCTCGAGCACCGCGAGGATCCGGGTATTTTGCCGGCCGATGCGTGCGCGAAGGCCGGCGATCGTGGTTTCGATCGCGGTCGGATGGTGAGCGAAGTCGTCATAGACGGTCACGCCGTTCACGCTGCCGCGCACTTCCATGCGGCGCTTCACGTTGCGGAACGACGCGAGCGACGCGGCCGCCTGCGCGGGCGGCACGCCGACGTGGCGCGCGGCGGCGATCGCCGCGAGCGCGTTCATCCGGTTGTGCTCGCCCTGCACCTGCCACGCGACTTCGCCGAGCCGCTCGCCACGCCAGTAGACGGCGAAGCGCTCGTCGACCGGCACGCCGTCCTCCGCGGGCAGCGCCTGCCAGCCGCCGTCGACGCCGAAGCGCTCGACCTCGCTCCAGCAGCCGCGCGTGAGCACGCGTTCGAGCGCGTCCTCGCGGCCGTTCGACACGAGCCGCCCGACGCCCGGCACGGTGCGCACGAGGTGGTGGAATTGCGTTTCGATCGCGGCGAGATCCGGGAAGATGTCGGCGTGATCGAATTCGAGATTGTTCAGCACGGCGGTGCGCGGCCGGTAATGGACGAACTTCGAGCGCTTGTCGAAGAAAGCGGTGTCGTATTCGTCGGCCTCGATCACGAAGAAGCTCGAATCGGTCAGCCGGGCCGACACGCCGAAGTTCAGCGGCACGCCGCCGATCAGGAAGCCCGGGTTCAGGCCCGCGTCCTCGAGCAGCCACGCAAGCATCGACGACGTCGTCGTCTTGCCGTGCGTGCCCGCGACCGCGAGCACCCACTTGCCAGCCAGCACGTGCTCGCCGAGCCACTGCGGGCCCGACACGTAAGGCAGGCCGCGATCGAGGATCGCCTCCATCAGCGGATTGCCGCGCGTCACGACGTTGCCGATCACGAACAGGTCGGGCTTCAGGTCGATCTGCTCGGCACCGTAGCCTTCGATCAGCCGGATGCCCTGTGCCTCGAGCTGCGTGCTCATCGGTGGATAGACCCCCGCGTCGCAGCCGGTGACCGTATGCCCCGCCGCGCGCGCGAGAACGGCCAGACCGCCCATGAAGGTGCCGCAGATGCCAAGAATGTGGATGTGCATAGGTGAATGCTTTCGCGCCGCCGGGCGCCGTCGATTCGGAAAGAAGGGTCTGCGGCGCGCCGGACAAGCCGCGCGGCCGGCGCTCGTCGCCGCGACACAAAGAGCATTATTGTAACTGACGGCCAGCCGTGGCCGGCGACGCGAACGGACGCCGCGAGCGCACGGCGACAGGCGGCCGCACTGCGTTCGGGCCGCGTTCGGGCTGCGTTCGGGCCGCTCGGCGATCGAGTATGATTGCCGCATCATGTCTCGCAAACCCTTAGTCGATCCGCGGCGCGTCCGCGAGGAAATTGCCCAGGCCGCCGCGCGTCTCGTCGCGGAGGACGGCCTGGACTACGCCAGCGCGAAGCGCAAGGCCGCCCGCCAATTGCTCGGCGACTCGCGCGTTGCTGGCGAATGGCTGCCGGATAACGACCAGCTGGAGGAAGAACTGCGCGAATACCTCGCGCTGTTCCAGAGCGATACGCAGCCGGACGAATTGCGCCGCCTGCGCGAGGTCGCGCTCGACTGGATGCGCCGGCTCGCCGACTTCACGCCGTATGTGACGGGCGCCGTGCTGAACGGCACCGCGAACGCGCATTCGGACATTCACCTGCAGACGTTTACCGACAACCCGAAGGACGTCGCGATCTCGCTGCTGAACCAGAACGTCCAGTACGACGTGTCCGAGACGCGCCACTTCGCGGGCCGCCGCGACGTCGAGACGCTCAGCTTCCTGTGGCGCGGCCAGCGCGGCGCGGAGCCGGTCGGCATCCACGTCGCGCTGTATGCGAGCGACGACCTGCGCGGCGCGGTGAAGGCCGATGCGCGCGGCCGGCTGCCGCGCGCCGATGCGGCCGCGCTGCGCGCGCTTCTCGAGGCGGATGACGCCCGTTCCGAACCCACCTGATCCAATGATGAACACGAAAAGCATGCTGGCGCTCGCCGTCGTCGCGGCGGCCGCCGTCGCGGGCGGCCTCGCTGCCGGCCACTGGCTCCGGGGCGAGCCGGTCGACCCGGTCGATACCGTCGCCGAAGCGGCGCCCGCCCCCGGCAACCCGGTCGACCAGCTCTGGGCCGCCGCGCTGACCGACGTCGACGGCAAGCCGGCGACGCTGGCATCGTTCAAGGGCCAGAAGATCGTCGTCAACTTCTGGGCGTCGTGGTGCGGCCCGTGCGTCGAGGAGATGCCGGAACTCGTCGCGCTGTCGCACGAGTACAAACAGAAAGGCATCCGCTTCGTCGGGATCGGCGTCGATTCCGGACAGAACGTGAAGAACTTCCTGCAGAAGGTGAAGGTCGACTACCCGGTTTTCGTCAGCGGATATGCGGGCGCGGATCTGGCCCGTAATTTCGGAAATACGGCCGGCGCGCTGCCATTTACCGTCGTGATCGACGAACATGGCAAAATCCGCGAGACAAAATTAGGCCAGATCAAGCCAGCCGAACTGAAAAAGGCGCTCGATGCGCTTTGAACGAGACGTGCGCGCGAGTTGCACGTTGCCGGCGATTTGTATTGCGATCGGCGCAATTTCGCGTGAAATCGCCGATACTTTGCGCGCGAGCCGGTAATTCTTACAGGCTTCGCGCGCGCGGCCGTTTGGCAAAACTAGACAAATTTCTCTAAATAGCGCTAAAGTTCGCGCAATTCCGCAGAAATAGAAGCGACCATGACACGATTGCTGGTGCTGCACGGCCCGAACCTGAACCTTCTCGGCACCCGCGAACCGGAGGTGTATGGGCGCGTCACGCTGGCGCAGATCGATCAGGCGCTCGCCGCGCGCGCGCAGGAAGCCGGTGCCGAACTGACGTCGTTCCAGAGCAACCATGAAGGCGCGCTCGTCGACCGCATCCAGGCCGCGCGGGATGAACAAACCGATTTCATCCTGATCAATCCGGCTGCGTATACGCACACGAGCGTTGCGATCCGGGACGCGCTCGCCGGCGTCGGCATCCCGTTCGTCGAGGTTCACCTGTCGAACGTGCACCGCCGCGAAGCGTTCAGGCACCACTCCTACTTTTCCGACCAGGCCGAGGGCGTCATCTGCGGGCTCGGCTGGAAAGGTTATCTGTACGCACTCGAGTACGCGCTCGACAAGCTGCAAGGCGCATCGCGCGGCTGATATTCACGATCTAGATTCAGCGCCGGCCTCAACCGGCGCTTTCACGTATTGAAAGGGGAATTCCCGATGGATCTTCGCAAGCTGAAAACTCTGATCGACCTCGTCTCCGAGTCGGGCATCTCCGAGCTGGAAGTCACGGAAGGCGAAGGCAAGGTGCGTATCGTCAAGAACGCGCCGCCGGTCTACGTACAGCCGACGGCTGGGTATGCCCCGCAAATCAGCGCACCGGCGCAAGCCATGGCGCTGCCGACCGAGAACGCAGCCGCCGGCGCGCCGGCCGGCGCACCTGCTGCGGCCGCACCGCAGGGCCACGTCGTGACGTCGCCGATGGTCGGCACGTTCTACCGTGCCCCGTCGCCGGGCGCCGACCCGTTCGTCCAGGTCGGCGACACGGTCAAGGAAGGCCAGACCCTTTGCATCATCGAAGCGATGAAGCTCCTCAACGAGATCGAGTCGGACAAGGCCGGCGTGATCAAGGAAATCCTCGCCGAGAACGGCCAGGCCGTCGAATACGGCCAGCCGCTTTTCGTGATCGGCTAAAGTCCGCCGCGCGGCTTCCCCGCCGCGCGCCGCCGATGCTCTCCAGGCGCCGTTCGCGCGCCCCTCGAAGAGACGAATAATCGTTATGTTTGAAAAAATCCTCATTGCCAATCGCGGTGAAATCGCGCTGCGCATTCAGCGCGCGTGCCGCGAGCTGGGCGTCAAGACGGTGGTCGTCTACTCGGAAGCCGACAAGGAAGCCAAGTACGTGCGCCTCGCGGACGAAGCAGTCTGTATCGGCCCGGCCCCGTCGAACCTGAGCTACCTGAACATGCCGGCGCTGATCAGCGCCGCGGAAGTCACCGATGCCGAGGCGATCCACCCCGGCTACGGGTTCCTGTCGGAAAACGCCGACTTCGCGGAACGCGTCGAGCAATCGGGCTTCACGTTCATCGGCCCGCGCCCGGAGACGATCCGCCTGATGGGCGACAAGGTCACCGCGAAGCAGACCATGATCAAGACCGGCGTGCCGTGCGTGCCGGGTTCGGAAGGCGCGTTGCCCGACGATCCGAAGGAGATCGTGAAGATTGCCCGCGCGATCGGCTACCCCGTCATCATCAAGGCGGCGGGCGGCGGCGGCGGCCGCGGGATGCGCGTCGTGCACACCGAGGCGGCGCTCGTCAACGCGGTGAACATGACCCGCGAGGAAGCCGGCCGTGCGTTCGGCAATCCGCAGGTCTACATGGAGAAGTTCCTCGAGAACCCGCGCCACATCGAGATCCAGGTGCTGTCCGACGCGCACAAGAATGCGCTGTGGCTCGGCGAGCGCGACTGCTCGATGCAGCGCCGCCACCAGAAGGTGATCGAAGAAGCGCCGGCGCCCGGCATCGCGCGCCGCCTGATCGACCGGATCGGCGACCGCTGCGCGGACGCGTGCAAGAAGATGGGCTACCTCGGCGCGGGCACGTTCGAATTCCTGTACGAGAACGGCGAGTTCTACTTCATCGAGATGAACACGCGCGTGCAGGTCGAGCACCCGGTGTCGGAGCTGATCACGGGCGTCGACATCGTGCAGGAACAGATCCGCATCGCGGCCGGCGAGAAGCTCACGCTGCGCCAGCGCGACATCCAGTTCCGCGGACATGCGATCGAATGCCGGATCAACGCCGAAGATCCGTTCAAGTTCACGCCATCGCCGGGCCGGATCACGTCGTGGCACACGCCGGGCGGCCCGGGTGTGCGCGTCGACTCGCATGCGTACAATGGCTATTTCGTACCGCCGAACTATGATTCGATGATCGGCAAGCTGATTACCTACGGCGCGACGCGCGAGCAGGCGATCAGCCGGATGCGCATCGCACTGTCGGAAATGGTGGTCGAAGGCATCCAGACCAACATCCCGCTGCACCGCGAACTGATGATCGACTCGAAGTTCGTCGAAGGCGGCACCAGCATCCACTACCTCGAAAACCGGCTCGCGCAGAAGCAGCAGGTCGCACCGGAAGAAGCGTAACGCATGAGCTATCGCGAACTCGTCGTCGAACTGGCCCGGGAGCACGCGGAGGCGCTGTCCGACGCACTGCTCGAGCTGGGCGCGCTGTCGGTGTCCGTCGAGGACGCCGATGCCGACACGCCTGACGAACAACCGCTCTTCGGCGAACCGGGCCTCGTGCCCGAGCGCAGCGCGTGGCAGCACTCGCGCGTGATCGCGCTGCTGCCGCCCGATCACGATCCGGCCGTGCTGCTCGCGGCGGCCGCGAACGACATCGGGCTCGACGCACCGCCGGCATTCGTGGTCCGCGACGTCGCGGAACAGGACTGGGTGCGTCTCACGCAATCGCAATTCGACCCGATTCCGATCGGCGAGCGGATCTGGGTCGTGCCGTCGTGGCACGATGCACCGGACCCCGACGCGCTCGTGCTCGAGCTCGATCCGGGCCTCGCGTTCGGCACCGGCAGCCATCCGACGACGCGCCTCTGCATGGAATGGCTCGAGCAGTCGGTGAAGCCCGGCCAGTCGGTGCTCGATTACGGCTGCGGCTCGGGGATCCTCGCGATTCTCGCGCGCAAATGCGGGGCGAACCCCGTCTATGGCATCGACATCGACCCGCAGGCGGTCGAGTCGGCGCGGCAGAACAGCGAACGCAACCGCGCGGACGTCACTTACGGCCTGCCGGACGCATGCCCGGACGGCGAATTCGACATCGTCATCGCCAACATCCTGTCGAATCCGCTGAAACTGATGGCGTCGATGCTCGCATCGAAGGTGAAACCGGGCGGACACATTGCGCTGTCGGGCGTGCTTGCGCGCCAGGCGGACGAAGTCGCGGCCGTCTATGCGCGATACGTCGACATCTCGGTCTGGCGCGAACACGAAGGTTGGGTATGCCTCGCCGGAACGCGGCGGGAAAGCCATTAGAATAGCGCTCTGTCCTTCACTCTGGCCAGCAGGCCGCCCGGCTCGACATGCTTCTTGCGACGCGCTGTCCCCATTGCGAAACCGTGTTCCGCCTGCAGCAGGAACAGCTCGCGCTGCACAACGGGCTCGTGCGCTGCGGACACTGCCGGCAGGTGTTCGACGCGGCCGCTTCGCTCGTCGACGAACATACATCGCAGCCCGAACCGACGCCTGTCGTTGAGACAGGCAATGAGGGCGCGGCTGGCGATGGTATCGGCGCTGCCGAAGGCTCTGTCGCCGATGCGGCCGTCGCCCACCCATCCGCGGGCGAAGCGCCTGCTGCCGACACACCCGTCCCGGATCCCGCCGCTGCCGCCGGCGCGCATGCGCCCAAAGCAGCGGAACACGGCAGTCCGCACGCGGCGCACGCGCCACGGCTCTTCATCGACAGCACACACGACGTCGATGCTGCGCATGCCGACTTCCGGCCGGACCACTGGGACATGTGGGCACCATGGCTCGACGGCAACGTCGATCCGAGGCTGCAGCACAGCAGCCGCAGCGTCAGCACCGAACCGCTCGTACCCGTCGCACTGCCCGACAGTGGCGTGACGTCCGGCGCCGCGCCGGGTGTCGTCCGCCTGACCGGTACGCCGCAGCAACCGGCCCCCGATTTCCCGGCAACCGCCGAAGGCCCCGCCGCCACCCCTGCCACCGATACGCTGCCGCCAATCTCGCCCGCGCATGGCGACGACGAACCGACGGCTTCGGCCTACGCTGCCCTCGCCCGCACGCACGACGCGCGCGAACCGTACCTCGCCGCCGACGTGCCGCCCGCATCGAGCGCCGAAGCCCCGGCTGTCGACACTCGCGCCCCGCAAGCCCCGGACACCGGCGATCGCACGCCGATGTCCACTCCCCGCGACACACACGAGCCGCGCTTCATGGCCGACGTCCCGCCCGCGATCCCCGGTGCGGCAGCCGATGACGATCATGCAGCCAGTCGCACGGAACGCGAGCCGCGCTTCGCTGCAGATACATCGCGCGAGCCGTTCTCGGCCGCGCCCACCGACGACGATCGTCCGCCTTTCGCCGTCACGCGCGAGTCGCGTGCGCCGCAGCGGCGCGGGCTGTTCGGCGGCTTCCTGGGCGGCCTCGTGGCCGCCGCGCTCGCCGTGCTGCTCGTGGTCCAGCTCGCATGGTGGCAACGCGAGCCGCTGATGATCTACTGGCCGGTCACGCAGGGCTGGTTCCGCCAGCTGTGCGCGCCGCTCGGCTGCAAGGTCACGCCGCCGCGCGCGATCGACGGTCTGCGGCTCGACGCGTCCGACCTGCGCCAGATCGACGGTCCGCGCGTGCTCGAACTGAAGGCGCCGCTGACCAACCGCTACCGCGTCGCGCTCGCATACCCGTCGCTCGAGCTGACGCTGCTCGACGACACCAATCACGTCACCGTGCGCCGCGTGCTCGCACCGCGCGATTACGTCCGCCCCGGCACGCCGATCGAAGCGGGGCTGCCGGCCGGCGCGACGCAGACGATGATCGTTCGCATCGAGACGAACGGCACCCCGGCATCGAATTTCCGCGTCCAGATCTTCTATCCGTGACGCCCCGCGGCGCGCAGACGCGCGTCCGTCTCAACCCGCGCGTCCACGCGGCGCGCTACTTCGGAGCACGAACATGAGCAAAGTTACGCTGGGTGGCAACCCGATCGATATCGCCGGCACGTTCCCGGCCGTCGGCTCGTCCGCCCCCGATTTCTCGCTGGTCGGCAAGGATCTCGCCGATCTGTCGCTCGCCAGCTTCGCCGGCAAGCGCAAGGTGCTGAACATCGTGCCGAGCCTCGACACGCCGACCTGCGCAACGTCGACCCGCAAGTTCAACGAAGCCGCATCGTCGCTCGACAACACCGTCGTGGTCGTCGTGTCGGCCGACCTGCCGTTCGCCGCATCGCGCTTCTGCACGACCGAAGGCCTCGCGAACGTCGTGACCGCATCGACGTTCCGCTCCGGCCGCGCGTTCGCGAACGCGTACGGCGTCGACGTGACGAGCGGCCCACTGAACGGCCTGACCGCACGCGCAGTCGTCGTGCTCGACGCCGACAACAAGGTGCTGCACGCGCAACTCGTCGGCGAAATCAAGGACGAGCCGAACTACGACGCCGCGCTCGCTGCACTGAAGTAAGCTTTCTCCCGCTTTCCCCTGTCGCGCCGCGCCCTTTTCGCGCGGCGCTGTCACGCAGGGTCCCTCATTTCTACAGGAACGCACACCTTGGCTACGCTGATTTGCGGCTCGATCGCCTACGACTCCATCATGACCTTTGAAGGGCGGTTCCGCGAACACATCCTGCCCGACCAGGTGCACCTCATCAACCTGAGCTTCCTGGTGCCAACGATGCGTCGCGAATTCGGCGGCTGCGCGGGCAACATCGCCTATGCGCTGCACCTGCTCGGCGGCGACGCACGCATGATGGGCACGGTTGGCGCGCTCGACGCGCAACCGTATCTCGACCGGCTCGACGGGCTCGGCATGCGCCGCGACCACGTTCGCGTGCTGCCCGACATGCATACGGCGCACGCGATGATCACGACCGATCTCGACAACAACCAGATCGCGGCGTTTCACCCGGGCGCGATGATGCAGTCGCACTTGAACCACGCGGGCGACGCGCCGGACATCACGCTGGCGATCGTCGGCCCCGACGGCTTCGACGGGATGGTGCAGCATACGGAAGAGCTCGCGAAGGCCGGCGTGCCGTTCGTGTTCGACCCGGGCCAGGGCCTGCCGCTGTTCGACGGCGCGACGCTGCGCCGCAGCATTGAACTTGCGACCTACGTTGCGGTCAACGACTACGAGGCCAAGCTGGTGAGCGACAAGACGGGATGGTCCGAAGACGAAATCGCCAGCCGGGTCGACGCGCTCGTCATCACGCGCGGCGAGCATGGCGCGACAATCCGCCACAAGCAGGGCGTGGAGCAGATCCCCGTCGTGCCGGCCGAGCGTATCGCCGATCCGACGGGCTGTGGCGACGCCTTCCGGGGCGGTCTGCTGTACGGCATCGAAAAGGGCCTCGACTGGGCGACCACGGGGCGCCTGGCCAGCCTGATGGGCTCGATCAAGATTGCCCACCAGGGGCCGCAATCCTACTCGCTGACCCGCGCCGAAATCGACGCACGCTTCGCGGCTGCGTTCGGTTACAGTCTCAAATGAATATTGTGGGAGAGCACAAATGTTGACGAAGAAAACCCTCACCCTCGGGGCCATGCTGACCGCCACGCTGACGCTGGCGGGCTGCTTCACGCCGCCGGGGTCGGCCGACGTCTATAGCGTCGGCCAGGCGCAGCGCGAGCAGACCGTGCGGATGGGCACGGTCGACAGCGTCCGCGCGGTACGCATCCAGTCCGACGGCGGCGGCAGCGCGATCGGCACGCTCGGCGGCGGCGCGCTTGGCGCGGTCGCGGGCAGCGCGATCGGCGGCGGCAAGGGCTCGATCCTGACCGCCATCGCGGGCGGTCTTGCGGGCGCAGTCGCGGGCAACGCAATCGGCGAAAACATGAGCACGGCGAACGGTGTCGAAATCACCGTGCGTCTCGACAACGGCGATCTGCGCTCGATCACGCAAGCGGCAAGCGGCGAGGTGTTCCGCGCCGGTGAGCGTGTGCGCTTGCTGTCGAGCGGCGGCGTCACGCGCGTCACGCACTGACCGGTATCCTCAGCACGCGGCGCAAGCCGCGGTCGAACGCATGCGCGACGTTGCGCATGCGTTTTTTTTCGCCCTTTTTTCGCCATTACGCATCGCGACGCCGCGCATGGACGAAAAAAATCCCGCCACCTGAGCCAAGTGGCGGGACCGATTGAGTAGCGCTACTCAACCCGCGGACACTGCGTGAATGTCCGGGTGGCAGTGCAATCCGCGATTACGGACGGCTGCCGGTCGGGAACGGCCATGCTGCTGCCGGGTTGAGCGCCGTCTTCACGCCCGATGCCGGTGCAACCGATGCGGTCGACGCGGTCGTCGCCGGTGCGGCCTTCTTCACGACTGCCTTCTTCGGCGCAGCAGCTTTCTTCGGCGCAGCGGCCTTCTTCGCAGGCGCAGCCGCAGCCGTCGCGGGCGCAGCAGCCGTTGCGGGTGCGGCAGCCTTCTTCGCTGCGGCCTTCTTCGCCGGTGCTGCCTTCTTCGCAGGCGCGGCCTTCTTCGCCGGTGCTGCCTTCTTCGCAGGCGCGGCAGCCTTCTTCGCCGGTGCCGCCTTCTTCGCTGCGACCTTCTTCGCCGGTGCTGCCTTCTTCGCAGCAACCTTCTTCACTGCAACCTTCTTCACTGCAACCTTCTTAGCTGCGACTTTCTTCGCTGCAGCCTTCTTCGCCGGTGCCGCCTTCTTCGCAGCAACCTTCTTCACTGCGACTTTCTTCGCAGCAACCTTCTTCGTTGCGACCTTCTTCGCTGCAACCTTCTTCGCTGCGGCCTTCTTCGCCGGTGCTGCCTTCTTTGCAGCAACCTTCTTCACTGCGACCTTCTTCGCAGCGACCTTCTTCACTGCAGCGGCCTTCTTCGCCGGTGCAGCTGCCTTCTTCGCAACGGTCTTCTTCGCAGCTGCCTTCTTTGCAGCCGGTTTCTTCTTGGCGGTAGCCATGTTGTTCTCCTTCAGGTTCAGATGAGAGTCAGTTCAAACTACACCCTTCGTCAAAACCCGCTTCCCGCAGACGCTGTTCAGGACGTGCGCTTCGAAGCGGGCTATTCATCGGCGTACGCGGATACCACGCGCTTACGCTAATGAATACGGTATGGCGCGCGTGGCCATCGGGCCTCGCGCGCCAAATCAAGTCGGTGGCCGGCGCGCCACGCGCCACCACCCCACATCGCTTGATCAAGCCGACGGCCACACGGCCGTCCGCTTTTTCCGGAGGGAAGTTTGCCCATCCCACTGAAGGGTTCGCAAAGTGCCTGTCGTGTCGTTGGGCCGTTAAGGCACCGGGCATGCTTTGCATCAGGCGTTCTTGCTCCTAAACCTTGTGCCGGGGCCGAGAGGCCGCCGGCTTCACCATCGTCGTGACGTGTGTCGCTGCTGCGGGGTTATTCCCAGGACAGCGCGCCACCCGTCTGATACTCGATCACTCGCGTCTCGAAGAAGTTGCGTTCCTTCTTCAGGTCGATCATCTCGCTCATCCACGGGAACGGGTTTTCCTCGTTCGGGTACAGCGGATCGAGGCCGATCTGCTGGCAACGGCGGTTGCAGATGAAGCGCAGATAGCTCTTGAACATCGACGCGTTCAAACCCAGCACGCCGCGCGGCATCGTGTCCTCGGCGTAGCGGTATTCGAGATCGACAGCCTGCTTGAACAGCTCGCGAATCTCCGCGCGGAACTCGGCGGTCCACAGATGCGGGTTCTCGAGCTTGATCTGGTTGATCAGGTCGATGCCGAAATTGCAGTGCATCGACTCGTCGCGCAGGATGTACTGATATTGCTCTGCAGCACCCGTCATCTTGTTCTGGCGGCCGAGCGCGAGGATCTGCGTGAACCCGACATAGAAGAACAGGCCTTCCATGATGCAGGCGAACACGATCAGCGACTTCAGCAGCTTCTGATCCGCATCGAGCGTGCCGGTCTTGAAGGCCGGGTCCGTCAGCGTGTGGATGAACGGGATCAGGAATTCGTCTTTCGCGCGGATCGACGCGACCTCGTGGTACGCGTTGAAGATCTCGCCTTCGTCGAGACCGAGCGATTCGACAATATATTGGTACGCGTGCGTGTGGATCGCCTCTTCGAACGCCTGGCGCAGCAGGAACTGCCGGCACTCGGGCGCCGTGATGTGGCGGTACGTGCCGAGCACGATGTTGTTCGCGGCCAGCGAGTCGGCCGTGACGAAGAAACCGAGGTTGCGCTTGACGATGCGTCGCTCGTCTTCGGTCAGGCCGTTCGGATCCTTCCACAGCGCGATGTCGCGGGACATGTTGATTTCCTGCGGCATCCAGTGGTTCGCACAACCGGCCAGATACTTTTCCCACGCCCACTTGTACTTGAACGGCACCAGCTGATTGACGTCAGTCTGGCCGTTGATGATGCGCTTGTCGGCGACATTCACGCGCGCTTCCGAACTGGCGGCGGGCGCAGCCGATGCATGCGGTGCCACCGCGAGATCGCCTTCGAAAATGTCACGAACCTGTTGGGCGGCAGGCACTGCAGCCTGCATTCCGACAGCCGTGCCTGCGGGGGTGCGCATCGCGTTTTGCTGCGCTCCGCTCGCGGGAGTTACGGCAGTCTTCTCGTCATCCCAGTTGAGCATAAATTCTCACCATCAATTTAGAACGGTTTGTACCATCTTTTCCTGAGCGATAAAAGGGCTCGCTCACGAAAAATCCTTTTTTCGATTCGCGTTGCGACCTCGATACAACACTTTGAGCAACGCATCGTCGTCCCTGCAGCGCGCGACGCGGATCGCCCGTGTATCGCGCGTATGCCGCACGTGTATCGCGAGGTGCGCTCGACGCATCGAACGCCGATCGAAACATGATGCCGTCGGGGCAACTTCGATCGCTTGTCACTGCCTGCAACGCGATTGCCGCGTTACAGATTCCTTATCATTTTTTTAGTAGAGAGCGGCGCGCACTTCAACCTTTATCGGTTGCCGTGCGCGCCGCCCGGAGCCTTGCCGAGTCAGACGCGCCGCGTTACTGGCACGCTTCGCACTCGTCGAAGCCCGGGTCGCCCGGACGCATCATGCACACCGGACCTTCCGCCTCGACCGGCGCCGCGTTCACCGCGCCCGACGACGCTTCGCCGCCCGCCGCACCGAAGCCGCCCGCTGCGCCCTGCGCACCGCCGCTGCCCGCACCGCCGCTCGTCGGCACCGCGTTCAGCGCGCCGTGTGCGACGGTCGACTTCTCGACGTGCGTCGCCGCCATCGTGCGCAGATAGTACGTCGTCTTCAGGCCGCGCAGCCACGCGAGCTTGTAGACCTCGTCGAGCTTCTTGCCCGATGCGCCGCCCATGTAGATGTTCAGCGACTGCGCCTGGTCGATCCACTTCTGGCGGCGCGATGCCGCCTCGACCAGCCACGTCGGATCGACTTCGAACGCGGTCGCGTAGATCGCGCGCAGGTCGGCCGGGATGCGGTCGATGCGCGACAGCATGCCGTCGAAGTACTTCAGGTCGGCAACCATCACTTCGTCCCACAGGCCGCGTTCCTTCAGGTCGCGGACGAGGAACTCGTTCACCACCGTGAATTCGCCCGACAGGTTCGACTTCACGTACAGGTTCTGGAAGGTCGGCTCGATGCACGCCGACACGCCGATGATGTTCGAGATCGTCGCCGTCGGCGCGATCGCAACGCAGTTCGAGTTGCGCATGCCGTGCGCGGCGATCCGCGAACGCAGCGTCGTCCAGTCGAGCGACTCGGACGTGTCGACCTCGACGTAGCCGCCGCGCGCTTCCGTCAGCAGCTTCAGCGTGTCCTGCGGGAGGATGCCGCGATCCCACAGCGAACCGCGGTAGCTCGAGTAGCGGCCGCGCTCCTCGGCCAGCTCGGTCGACGCGTAGTACGCGTAGTAGCAGACCGCTTCCATCGAGCGGTCGGCGAACTCGACCGCCTCTTGCGACGCGTACGGCGTGCGCAGCAGGTGCAGGCAGTCCTGGAAGCCCATGATGCCCATGCCGACCGGGCGGTGCTTCAGGTTCGAGTTACGCGCCTTCGGCACCGCGTAATAGTTGATGTCGATCACGTTGTCGAGCATGCGCATCGCGACGCTGATCGTGCGCTTCAGCTTGTCGTGGTCGAGCGCGTAGCTGCCGTCCGCCTGCTTCACGAGGTGCGCGAGCAGGTTCACCGAGCCCAGGTTGCAGACCGCGATTTCGGTGTCGCTCGTGTTCAGCGTGATTTCCGTGCAGAGGTTCGACGAGTGGACGACGCCGACGTGCTGCTGCGGCGAACGGATGTTGCACGGATCCTTGAACGTGATCCACGGGTGGCCCGTCTCGAACAGCATGCCGAGCATCTTGCGCCACAGCTGCTGCGCCGGGATCTTCTTGAACAGCTTGATCTCGCCGCGGGCAACCTTGTCTTCGTAAGCCGTGTAGGCCGTCTCGAACTCGGCACCGAACTTGTCGTGCAGGTCCGGGCAGGTCGACGGCGAGAACAGCGTCCAGTCGCCACCTTCCATCACGCGCTTCATGAACAGGTCGGGAATCCAGTTCGCCGTGTTCATGTCGTGCGTACGGCGGCGGTCGTCACCGGTGTTCTTGCGCAGCTCGAGGAATTCCTCGATGTCGAGGTGCCACGATTCGAGGTACGCGCAGACCGCGCCCTTGCGCTTGCCGCCCTGGTTCACCGCGACCGCCGTGTCGTTGACGACCTTCAGGAACGGGACCACGCCTTGCGACTTGCCGTTCGTGCCCTTGATATGCGAGCCGAGTGCACGCACGCGGGTCCAGTCGTTGCCGAGGCCACCGGCGAACTTCGACAGCAGCGCGTTTTCCTTCAGCGCTTCATAGATGCCGTCGAGATCGTCCGCGACCGTCGTCAGGTAGCACGACGACAGCTGCGAGCGGTGTGTGCCCGAGTTGAACAGCGTCGGCGTCGAGCTCATGAAGTCGAAGCTCGACAGCACGTTGTAGAACTCGATCGCGCGCGTCTCGCGGTCGATCTCGTTCAGCGACAGGCCCATCGCGACGCGCATGAAGAATGCCTGCGGCATTTCGATGCGGGTGCCGCCGACGTGCAGGAAGTAACGGTCGTACAGCGTCTGCAGGCCGAGGTAGCCGAACTGCAGGTCGCGGTTCGCGTCGAGCGCGTCGCCGAGGCGCTTCAGGTCGAACTGCAGCAGCTTGTCGTCGAGCAGCCCGGCGTCGACGCCGCGCTTCAGGAACTGCGGGAAATATTCCGCGTAGCGGGTCGACATCTCGGCCTGGACCACTTCCTCGCCGAGGATCTCGCGACGGATCGTGTGCAGCAGGATGCGGGCCGTGACCTGGCTGTACGCCGGGTCCTTCTCGATCATCGTGCGCGCGGCCAGGATCGCCGAGTCGTAGACCTGGCTCATCGGCACGCCGTCGTACAGGTTCTTCACCGTCTCCGCGACGATCGGGTCGGGGTTAACCGCAGTGCCAAGGCCGTCGCAGGCCGACACGATCAGCGCGCGCAGCGCGTTCAGGTCGAGCGGACGCGTAACGCCGTTGTCGACCACGTTGATGCCGGTGCCGCCCGTTTCCGCGACGGCCGCTTCCTCGCCCGCGCTCTGGCGCTCGAGGTGGCGCTTCTCGCGATACAGCACGTAGGCGCGCGCGACGTTGTGCTCGCCGCCGCGCATCAGCGCGAGTTCGACCTGGTCCTGGATGTCCTCGATATGGAACGTGCCGCCGTTCGGACGGCTGCGCACGAGCGCGCGCACGACGTTGTGCGTCAGCTGCTCGACGAGTTCGCGCACGCGCGCCGATGCCGCGCCCTGTCCGCCATTGACGGCCAGGAAAGCCTTCGTCACCGCGATCGCGATCTTCGAAGGCTCGAACGACACCACGCTGCCGTTGCGGCGGATCACCTTGTAGTCGGCGAACGTGGCCTGCGGCGCGAGCGCCTGCGCGCCTTGTTCGGCCCCGCCGAGAGGACGGCTCGAGGCGCTCTCGTACTGGGACGTCGCGTTGTCGGTGGTTTGCATGTGCAAAGCTCCTGGTGTTGGATGGTGCGGAGAGAACCGCGGATTAATACGAACGCTGCGCAACGCGGTGCGCGAACGGTAAGACGCGAGCGACGCGTCGTCGGGGTCGGTTCGGTCGTGGCGATACACGCAATGCCGCATCGTGCTTCGTCATGTGTATCGCGCCCCGTCGATGTTCGCTGCGCTGATCGCGACGCCTGACCGCCCGGCCGACGCGCCGCCCTGAGAACTCCGTACGCCGGCGTGGCCTGGGCCGCCGGTCGGTGCCGCTCGGGTTCCCCCTGCGACACACACTATATCTAGTGCAGAACTGCTCAATTGGCACCAAGTATAGTGGACATTCGGACGACGTCCAACCGGATAATTTGCGCGGGAGGCCTTGACATCGCGCACGCGCAGACACGGCAAGGCCTCGGTCGGAGAAAAAAAAATTGTGCGGCGAATAACCGCGCGCTCAGTGCTGCCGGAAAGGAAAGTATTCGGCAGAAAAGCCGGCATCGCCTGCGAAGCGTTGCCAATCGAAGTGCGGGCCGGGGTCGGTCTTGCGGCCCGGTGCGACGTCGGAATGACCGGCGAACGCGTCGACCGGATAGCGGGCGGCAAGTGCGCGTGCGAGCGCGGCAAGCGTCGCGTACTGCGCGGCCTCGAACGGCACGTCGTCCGAGCCTTCGAGCTCGATGCCGATCGAGAAATCGTTGCAGCGGGGACGGCCGAAGAAATCGGACGCGCCCGCGTGCCATGCCCGCTCGTCGCACGACACGAACTGCACGAGTTCGCCGTCGCGGCGGACGAGGAAATGCGCGGACACGCGCACGCCGCGCAGGTGGGCCTGGTAATAGGGGTGCGTGTCGCAGTCGAGACGGTTCAGGAACAGCGCCTCGATCGCGTCGCCGCCGAATTCGCCGGGCGGCAGGCTGATGTTGTGGACGACGACGAGCGTCGGCACCGCGCCGGCCGGGCGCGCCTCGAAGTTCGGCGACGGTGCGTGGCGCGCATCGCGCACCCAGCCGCTCGCGTCGATCGACAGGGGCCGCGTGCCGCCCGACAAAGATCGCGTGCCGCTCATGGCCCGTCGTGGTCGCGCGTGCGCGCAGCGTGGCGCTGCGCATGCTCGGTGCTGCAGAAGTATTTGCCGCCCGCAACGACCGCCTCGCCCTTCGGCGCATGCACGCCGCACTCGGCGCAGCGGACCATCGGCTCGGGGAGCGACTGCGCGCCGCCGTCGCGAGGCGTCGTGCCTCGGCTGCCCGGCCCGGTGTCGTTCCCGGTGCGCGCCTGCGCCTGTTGCAGCTTGCGCGCGATCCACGAGCCCGCGAAGAACAGGAGGATGAGGAGAAGAATCTGTCGCATCGAAATTCTGCCGGTCAAACCACGGTACGGTGCAGCAGCACCTCGAAAACGAACCGGCTGCCGACATACGCGAGCAGCAGCGCGGCAAACGACACGAGCACCCAGCGTGCGGCGCCGCGACCGCGCCAGCCCGACGTCCGGCGCGCAATCAGCAGGCCGCCGAACATCAGCCACGACAGGATCGCGAACACGGTCTTGTGGTCGAGCCGCAGCGCGCGCGCATCGACCTGCTCGCTGAACAGGATCCCCGACGCGAGCGTCAGCGTCAGCAGCACGAACCCCGCGCCGATCAGGCGGAACAGCAGCTTCTCGAGCGTGAGGAGCGGCGGCAGCGTCTCGAGCCAGCTCGCGATCCAGCCCGTCGAGCCCGCGCGGCCGCCGCTTCGCAGCGATTGCAGGCGCCGCTCGACCATCAGCATCAGCACCGCGTGCAGCGCCGCGATCGCGAACAGGCCGTACGCGATGTTCGCGATCAGGAAGTGCAGCTTGAACAGCGGCGCGGCCGCATACGGCAGCACGCGCACCCCGCCGAACACGAGCGGCAGCAGCGACGCGCCGCACGCGAGCGGCAGCACGAGCAGGCGCAGACTGTCGAGCGGGAAGAAGAAGCTCTCGATCCAGTAGATGCCGGCGCCAAGCCAGAACATCGCGGACAGCGCGAACGCGAAACCGAACACCATCGCGTCGTGCGGGAAGATCGTCATGTGGAGCAACACGCCGTGCGCGACGAGCGCGGCGAACAGCAGCGCGCGGCCGGCCCCGCTCATGCCGGAGGCGGCGGACGCCGGGACCGGCACAGGCGGTACGCTCGCGACGAGCGGCGCAGCCGCACCCTGGCGGTGCGTGCGCCAGCCGGCGACGGCGAGGCCGCCATACAGGAATGCGGTGAGGGCATACAGTACAATATCCATGTTCGAAGTTTACACTAGGCCCCCTTCCCGCGACGGCTCCGTTGTTGAGTCCCGCCGCGCCTTCGGGCCCCACTGTCCATCGCTCCCCATGCTCGACAATCTCACTCAACGGATGGCGCGCGTCGTCAAGACGCTGCGCGGCGAGGCCCGGCTCACCGAGGCGAACACCCAGGAGATGCTCCGCGAGGTGCGTCTCGCGCTGCTCGAGGCCGACGTCGCGCTGCCCGTCGTCCGCGAATTCATCGCGAAGGTCAAGGAAAAGGCGCTCGGCGAGGAGGTGATCAGCAGCCTGTCGCCGGGCCAGGCGCTCGTCGGCGTGGTCCAGAAGGAGCTGACCGCCGTGATCGGCGGCGACTACGAAGGCAAGGCCGCCGAGCTGAACCTCGCGGTCACGCCGCCTGCCGTGATCCTGATGGCCGGCCTGCAGGGCGCGGGCAAGACCACGACCGCCGGCAAGCTCGCGAAGCTGCTGCGCGAGAAGTACAAGAAGAAAGTGCTGACCGTGTCGTGCGACGTGTATCGCCCCGCCGCGATCATGCAGCTGAAAACGGTGAGCGAACAGGTCGGTGCCGATTTCTTCCCGTCGACGCCGGACCAGAAGCCGGTCGACATCGCGCTCGCCGCGGTCGACTGGGCGAAGCGCCACTACCATGACGTGCTGATCGTCGACACGGCCGGCCGTCTCGGCATCGACGAGGCGATGATGCAGGAGATCGCCGCGCTGCACGGCACGCTGAAGCCCGCGGAAACGCTGTTCGTCGTCGACGCGATGCTCGGCCAGGACGCCGTCAACACCGCGAAGGCGTTCAACGACGCGCTGCCGCTCACCGGCGTCGTGCTGACCAAGCTCGACGGCGACTCGCGCGGCGGCGCCGCGCTGTCGGTGCGCCACATCACCGGCAAGCCGATCAAGTTCGTCGGCGTCGCCGAGAAACTCGACGGCCTCGAGATCTTCCACCCGGACCGGATGGCGAACCGGATCCTCGGCATGGGCGACATCCTCGCGCTCGTCGAGGAGGCGCAGCGCGGCGTCGACGTGCAGGCCGCGCAGAAGCTCGCCGACAAGGTCAAGAAAGGCGGCGATTTCGACCTGAACGATTTCCGCGCGCAGATCTCGCAGATGAAGAACATGGGCGGCCTGTCGTCGCTGATGGACAAGCTGCCCGCGCAGTTCCAGCAGGCGGCCGCCGGCGCCGACATGGGTCAGGCCGAAAAGCAGATCCGCCGGATGGAAGGGATCATCAGCTCGATGACGCCCGCCGAACGCGCGAAACCCGAGATCATCAAGGCGACGCGCAAGCGCCGCATTGCAGCCGGCGCGGGCGTGCCGGTGCAGGAAGTCAACCGGATGCTGAACCAGTACGACCAGATGCGTACGATGATGAAGAAGCTGAAGGGCGGCAACATGCAGAAGATGATGCGCGGCCTGAAGGGCATGATGCCCGGCCTGCGCTGATTCCGCCCATCGGCCGGCGCGCGGGTTTTTGCCGTAGCGCGCGCCGCCCGTTCTGCTTCATTCTTGTTTGTATACCGACCGCTCGCCAGAACTCATGAACCGCGAAGAAGCCCTCCACATTTTCGAACACTCCGAAGAGATCGTCTCGGCCGACGCCGTCAACGCGTCGATCGCCCGGATGGCCGACGCGATCCGCGCCGAGATCGGCGACGCGTTCCCGCTCGTCCTCTCGGTGATGGGCGGCGCCGCGGTGTTTACCGGGATGCTGCTGCCGCATCTCGATTTCCCGCTCGAATTCGACTACATCCACCTGACCCGCTACCGCAACACGACGCAGGGCAGCCCGGAGATGCACTGGCGCGTCGCGCCGCGCGAATCGGTGAAGGACCGCATCGTGCTCGTGCTCGACGACATCCTCGACGAAGGCGAGACGATGGCCGCGATCCGCGACCGCATCCTCGACATGGGCGCGACGCGCTTCATGTCCGCCGTGCTGTGCGAGAAGACGCTCACGAAGGCGAAGCCGCTGCATCCGGACTTCTGCGGCTTTGCGGTGCCGGACCGCTACGTGTTCGGCTGCGGGATGGACGCGAAGGGCTATTGGCGCAACCTGCCGACGATCCGCGCGCTGACTGCGAACGCCTGACGCCCGCGCAGCCCGCCAAATAAAATCGGCGCTCCGATTTCCCGGAGCGCCGATTTTATCTTTGAGACTCAGCCGCGCTACAGCTGGTGCACGAACGCGCGGATCCCGCCCAGCATCATCTCGACCGAGATCGCAACGAGCACGAGGCCCATCAGCCGCTCGAACGCCGCGACCGTCCGCTCGCCGAGCCATTGCTGGATTCGCTCGGCCAGCACGAGCGTGACCGCGCAGACGATCATCGTGACCGTCAGCGCGCCCGCCCATTCGAGCATCTTGCCGGGCGCCTGCGACGTCAGCAGCATCACCGTCGCGAGCGCCGACGGGCCGGCGAGCGCCGGAATCGCAAGCGGCACGATGAACGGCTCGCCACCCGCGCGCGGGTCGTTGCCGAGCGCGCCGTCCGGATGCGGAAAGATCATCCGCAGCGCGATCAGGAACAGCACGATGCCGCCACCGATGCGCAGCGACAGGTCGGTGAGGTTCATCATCCGCAGGAAGCGGTCGCCCACGATCATGAAGAACAACAGGATCACGAACGCGATCCCCACTTCGCGCAGGATCAGCTTCACGCGCCGCTCGCGCGGCACCTCCCGCATCGCCGAAATGAAGAGCGGGATGTTGCCGAGCGGATCGGTGATCAGCACGAGGAGCACGGTGGCCGACAGGAAGGTGTATTCCACCGTATCCCCCGATCGGCCGGCTTAGCGCGCGAGCGCGGCGCGGACCTTCTCCACGACCGTCGCCGCGGCCGTGTCGGCCGGCAGCAGCGTCGCTTCGGTGTCGCGGCGGCCCTGGTACTCGAGCTTGCCTTCCTTCAGGCCGCGCTCGCCGATCACGAGGCGATGCGGCACGCCGATCAGTTCCCAGTCGGCGAACATCACGCCCGGGCGCTCGCCGCGATCGTCGAGGATCACGTCGATGCCGGCCGCGACCAGCTCCGCGTACAGCTTGTCGGCCGTTTCGCGCACCGCGTCGCTGCGGTCATAGCCCATCGGGCACAGCACGACCTCGAACGGCGCGATCGACTCCGGCCAGATGATGCCCTTGTCGTCGAAGTTCTGTTCGATCGCCGCGCCGAGAATGCGCGTGACGCCGACGCCGTAGCAGCCCATCAGCATCGGCTGCGGCTTGCCCGACTCGTCGAGAAACGTCGCGCCCATCACTTCCGAGTACTTGGTGCCGAGCTGGAACACGTGGCCGACCTCGATGCCGCGGCAGATGTCGATCACGCCCTTGCCGTCCGGCGACGGGTCGCCCTTCTGCACGTTGCGGATATCGGCGACTTCCGGCTCCGGAAGGTCGCGGCCCCAGTTCACGCCGGCGATGTGATAGTCGACCTCGTTCGCGCCGACGACGAAATCGCTCATGTTCGCGACCGTGCGATCGGCGATCACCTTCACCGGCTTCTTCGTGCCGACCGGGCCGAGGTAGCCCGGCGGCGTGCCGAACCACTCGACGATTTCCTGTTCGGTCGCGAAGCGGTGATCCTTCAGGCCCGGCAGCTTCGACGCCTTGATCTCGTTCAGGTCGTGGTCGCCGCGCAGCATCAGCAGCCAGATCGTCGGTTCCGCGCCTTCGTTGTCGGTTGCGAGCACGATCGACTTGATCGTGCGCGTGAGCGGAATCCCCATCAGCTCGGCAACAGCCTCGCACTTCGCCTTGCCCGGCGTCGCGACCTTCGCCATCGGCTCGGCGGCCGCGGCGCGCTCGGGCGTCAGCGGCAGCGCTTCGGCCGCCTCGATGTTCGCCGCGAAATCGGAGGTCGGACAGTACGCGATCGCATCCTCACCGGTGTCGGCGATCACGTGGAACTCGTGCGAGAAGTTGCCGCCGATCGAGCCGCTGTCGGCCGCGACCGGACGGAACTCGAGGCCGAGGCGCGTGAAGATGCGCACGTACGCTTCGTACATCTTGCGATACGACTCGGCGAGGCCGTCGGCATCCTTGTCGAACGAGTACGCGTCCTTCATGATGAACTCGCGGCCGCGCATCACGCCGAAGCGCGGACGGATCTCGTCGCGGAACTTCGTCTGGATCTGGTAGAAGTTCACCGGCATCTGCCGGTAGCTCTTGATCTGGTTGCGCGCGATGTCGGTGATCACTTCCTCGTGCGTCGGCCCGATGACGAAGTCGTTGTCCTTGCGGTCCTTGAAGCGCAGCAGCTCGGGGCCGTACTGCTCCCAGCGGCCCGACTCCTGCCACAGCTCGGCCGGCTGCACGGCCGGCATCAGCAGCTCGATCGCGCCGGCCCGGTTCATTTCCTCGCGCACGATCGCCTCGACCTTGCGAATCGAACGCAGGCCGATCGGCAGGTAGTTATAGATGCCGCCGGCGACGCGACGGATCATGCCGGCGCGCACCATCAGCTTGTGGCTGACGATCTCTGCGTCGGCGGGTGCCTCTTTCAGGGTGCCGATAAAGAAACGGGAAGCTTTCATGCGGACGGTTCCAAAAACGGCGCCCCAGGCGGGGCGCCCGAAAAAGATTCAAGGAGAAAAAGCTGCGCGCGGCGAACGGATCGCGCAGATGACTTGGCAGACAAATCAGGGACGATTCAGCCGCCGCGCGCAGTGCGGTTTCGCTCCGTTACGGTGCGCGGCGCCCGTTATCTGTTTATAATCAAAGCAATTTTAAAGGATTCGAAGGTGGTTGTATGCTGGATCGTGAAGGCTTTCGCCCGAACGTCGGCATCATCCTCTTGAACGCGCACAACGAGGTGTTTTGGGGCAAGCGGCTCCGCGAGCATTCCTGGCAGTTTCCTCAAGGTGGGATCAAGTATGGCGAGACCCCCATGCAGGCGATGTACCGGGAACTGCACGAGGAAACCGGCCTGCACCCGGAACACGTCAAGATAATCGGCCGCACGCGCGACTGGTTGCGTTATGAGGTGCCTGACAAGTTCATCAAGCGTGAGGTACGCGGTCATTACCGCGGCCAGAAACAGATCTGGTTCCTGCTGCGGATGGTTGGACGCGATTGCGATATTTGCTTGCGCGCAACCGACCACCCGGAGTTCGATGCGTGGCGCTGGAACGAGTACTGGGTGCCGCTCGACGCGGTGATCGAGTTCAAGCGGGATGTCTATCAGTTGGCGCTGACGGAACTGTCGCGCTTCCTGCGCCGCCCGGCGCAGCGGGCCGACAAGCCGCGGAGTCTACGTTTGCGCTATCCGCGCGTCGTGGATTCGCAGTCCCGTCCGACGGCAACGGTTGTCGACACATCGGTGGTGTGTTCCGAGGTCGAAGTGGAAGCGAGCACGCTGGACGAGGCCTCGCAGCCTCGCCTGATCCTCGGCGAATGACAAGTCGGACTGCATGACCGGGCGCGACCTTGTGTCGCGCCCTTTTTTTACGAGGAATGCATATTGAAAGCGATTGCTCTCGCGCTCACATCGATCGCCGCCGCGGCTGTGCTGGCCGGTTGCGCACACTCGAACACACCGTCCAACAAGGATGACAGCGCGTTCGTGTACCTGCTGGACCGTCAGCCGACGTGGAAGGAAAACACCGTCGACACGCTGCCGCCGCTGCCGCAGGCCGGCGACCTGCTGCCCTTCAACGTGTCGCAGAACACACCGCTCAAGTTCTTCGTCGACGCGAAATCGCTGGCGGTCGGCACCGACGGCATCGTGCGGTATACGGTGGTCGTCACGAGCCCGGCCGGCGCGCGCAACGTCATTTACGAGGGCATCCGCTGCGACACGTATGAATGGCGCCAGTATGCGGGCCTCAATTCGGATCACGACGGCTGGGACCGCACGGTCGAGAACGACTGGCGCCGCATCGAGAACGGCGAGCTGAACGCGTATCACGCGGCGCTCTACCAGGACTACTTCTGCGCAAACAAGATGCCGTTGGGCACGACGCAGTCGATTCTCGAGAACATCAAGTATCACCGCACCGCGCTGAACCAGTTGCGCTGATCGCGCGCGGCACCCGGCCGCCACCCTGCCGCATCAAGCAAAAAGCCCGCGTCGCCGCGGGCTTTTGTTCGTGCCGGCCGTCATCGGGGCGCCCGGTTCACACCAGCACCAGGTTGTCGCGGTGAATCAGTTCGGGCTCCAACATGTAGCCGAGCACCGTTTCGATCTCGCCGCTGGGCTTGCGCTGGATCAGCTTCGTCTCCGCGCTGCTGTAGTTGGTCAGCCCGCGCGCCACCTCGCGTCCGTCGGGGCCGACGCATGCGATCACCTCGCCGCGCGCGAACGCGCCCTGCACGCCGACGACACCGATCGGCAGCAGGCTCTTGCCGCCCGCCGTCAGCTTCTCGACCGCACCGGCGTCGATCACGACATGCCCTCGCACCTGCAGGTGATCGGCCATCCACTGCTTGCGCGCCGCCATCCGGGCCGTACGCGCGATCAGCTGCGTGCCGATCGACTCGCCCGCCGCGAGGCGCGCGAGCACGTCCGGCTCGCGCCCGCTCGCGATCACGGTGTTCGCGCCGCTGTGGGCCGCACGCTTGGCCGCGAGAATCTTCGTCAGCATGCCGCCGCGGCCGAGGCTCGACCCCGCGCCGCCCGCCATCGCCTCGAGCTCGGGCGCACCCGCGTTCGCTTCCGCGACGAGCGTCGCGGACGGATCCTTGCGCGGATCGGCGGTGAACAGGCCCGACTGGTCGGTGAGGATGATCAGCGCATCGCCTTCGATCAGGTTCGCGACGAGCGCGCCGAGCGTGTCGTTGTCGCCGAACTTGATTTCGTCGGTAACGACCGTGTCGTTCTCGTTGATGATCGGCACGACGCCGAGCCGCAGCAGCGTGAGCAGCGTCGAGCGTGCGTTCAGGTAGCGTTCGCGGTCCGCGAGGTCGGCGTGCGTGAGCAGGATCTGCGCGGTGCGGATGCCATGCTCGGAGAAGCGGCTTTCATAGACCTGCGCGAGGCCCATCTGGCCGACCGCGGCCGCGGCCTGCAGCTCGTCGATCTCGCGCGGACGCTTGCTCCAGCCGAGCCGCTGCATGCCTTCCGCGATCGCGCCCGAGCTGACGAGCACGACTTCCTTGCCCTGGCCGCGCAGCACGGCGATCTGGGCGGCCCAGCGACCAATTGCGGCATGATCGAGCCCCTTGCCATCGTTGGTCACGAGGCTGGATCCCACCTTCACCACCAATCGCTTCGAATCCGCGATGATCGAACGCATCGTGCGCTGCCTCCTGTATGTGATGCCTGGCCCGGCCGGGCGCGATTGAATTCCGGCACCGGGCGGCTCGCGCCCGGCGCGTGCCTGCCGCTCAGGCGTCGGCGTCAGATGCCGTCTGCCCGCCAAGCGAAGGCGTGTCGCGGAAGCGCACGTCCGCTGCGTGGTCTTCCGCCTCGGCCGCGCGATGCGCGTCCGAATGCTCGGAGAGGTAGTCGTAGATCGCGTAGCACAGTGCCTCGCAGCCCTGGCCGGTCAGCGCCGAGATCTCGAACACCGGGCCGTCCCAGCCGAAGCGCTCGAGGAAATCCGCGACGCGCGCCTCGCGCTCGTCCTCCGGCACCATGTCGAGCTTGTTGAGCACGAGCCAGCGCGGCTTCTCGTAGAGCGCCTCGTCGTACTTGCGCAGCTCGCCGACGATCGCCGTCGCCTCTGCGACCGGATCGACGTTTTCGTCGAACGGTGCAAGGTCGACCAGATGCAGCAACACCCCCGTGCGCTGCAGGTGGCGCAGGAACTGATGCCCGAGGCCCGCGCCTTCGGCCGCGCCCTCGATCAGCCCGGGAATGTCGGCGATCACGAAGCTCTTGCTCGGCCCGACCCGCACGACGCCGAGATTCGGGGCCAGCGTCGTGAACGGGTAATCGGCAATCTTCGGCTTCGCGTTCGACACCGACGAAATGAACGTCGACTTGCCCGCGTTCGGCATGCCGAGCAGGCCGACGTCGGCGAGCACCTTCAGCTCGAGCCGCAGCATCCGCCGCTCGCCCGGCTTGCCGTCGGTCTTCTGGCGTGGCGCGCGGTTCGTGCTCGACTTGAAATGCAGGTTGCCGAGGCCGCCCGCGCCGCCTTGCGCGAGCATCACCTTCTGGTCGTGCTCGGTCAGGTCGGCGATCAGCTCGCCCGTATCCATGTCGTTGATGATCGTGCCGACCGGCATGCGCAACGTGATGTCGTCGCCGCCCTTGCCGTAGCAGTCCGAGCCGCGGCCGTTCTCGCCGTTGCGCGCCAGGTGTTTCTTCGCGTAACGGTAGTCGATCAGCGTATTGATGTTGCGGTCGGCGACCGCGTACACGCTGCCGCCCCGCCCGCCGTCGCCGCCGTCCGGCCCGCCGAACGGAACGAATTTCTCGCGGCGCATCGACGCGCTGCCATCGCCTCCATCTCCGGCGATGACTTCGATTCGTGCTTCGTCAATGAACTTCATTCGTTACTCCGCCCAGTATTTCCGCTATTGTGCCGCGCGCCACCGCGCTTGAACAATCGGCCGTCCGGCCAGTTTCGCCCGCGCGGCGACAAAATAAAAAAAGGCCCCGCGACAACTGCGGGGCCTTTCGGCTACGAAGCCCGTGGGTGCCTGAACTTAGGCAGCCGCCGGGACGACGATGACCGTATGCTTCTTGTCCGCGCCCTTCGTCGCGAACTTCACGTGGCCGTCGACCAGCGCGAACAGGGTGTGATCCTTGCCCATGCCGACGTTCTCGCCAGCGTGCATGCGGGTGCCGCGCTGACGCACGATGATGCCGCCTGCGTTGATCGCCTGGCCGCCGTACACCTTCACGCCGAGACGTTTCGACTCGGAGTCGCGGCCGTTCCGGGAAGAGCCGCCTGCCTTTTTGTGTGCCATCTGATTGCTCCTTTACCGAGGCGCTTACGCGTTGATCGCGTCGATGCGCAGCTCAGTGTAGTTCTGGCGGTGGCCGCCGTGCTTTTGGTAGTGCTTCCGGCGACGCATCTTGAAGATGGTGACCTTGGCATGACGACCGTGCGACACAACGGTGGCCTTGACGGAAGCCCCACTGACCAGCGGCGTACCGAACTTAATCGATTCGCCTTCGCCCACTGCGAGAACCTGGTCGAGCGTGATTTCTGCGTCAATGTCAGCCGGTATCTGTTCTACTTTCAGTTTTTCGCCAACGGCAACCTTATACTGCTTGCCGCCGGTTTTTACGACCGCGTACATTGAGAACCTCACTCTGGATCCATTTTTCCGCACACCACGCGCGGAAAAGGCGTGATTATACATAGAGTTAGCAGCACTGTCAAAGCCGATCGACGATTGCCGCATCGAGGTCTCGGCCGGACGGCCAAAATCGCGCCCGCGGCGCGCGCGACAGCCCGGCATCTGGCGGATTCGACTTATAATCCGCGGCATCACCCAATTCCATGATCATGTCGTCGTCCACCGCCACCCCTTCCCTCAGCGCCGCCCAACTGCTCGCCCCGATCGCCAGCGATATGGAGCAGGTGAACCGCGTCATCCGGCAAAGTCTCGCGTCCGACGTGCTGCTGATCAACCAGATCGCCGAGTACATCATCGGCGCGGGCGGCAAGCGGCTGCGTCCGGCGTTGCTGCTGCTCGTCGCGGGCGCGCTCGGCGAGACGTCGCACCAGCGGCACGTGCTGGCCGCCGTCGTCGAGTTCATTCACACGGCCACACTGCTGCATGACGACGTCGTCGACGAATCCGAGCTGCGGCGCGGCCGCCAGACGGCCAACGCGCTGTTCGGCAACGCTGCGAGCGTGCTGGTAGGCGACTACCTCTATTCCCGCTCGTTCGAGATGATGGTCGGCGTCGGCAAGATGCGCGTGATGGAGATTCTGTCGGAAGCGACGACGATCATTTCCGAAGGCGAGGTGCTGCAGCTCCTCAACATGCATGACGCGGACGTCGACGAGGCCCGCTACATGCAGGTGATCCGCTACAAGACGGCCAAGCTGTTCGAGGCGTCGGCCCGCCTCGGCGCCGTGCTCGCGGGCGCCGACGCGCCGACCGAGGCCGCCGCCGCCGAGTACGGGCGCCGTATCGGCACCGCGTTCCAGATCATGGACGACTGGCTCGACTACACCGGCACCGCCGAGGCGATGGGCAAGAACGCCGGCGACGACCTGCGTGAAGGCAAGCCGACGCTGCCGCTCATCTACCTGATCGAGCGCGGCACGCCCGAACAGGCGACGCTGGCGCGCGAGGCGATCGAGCAAGGCGGCACCGACCGCTTCGATACGATTTTCGACGCGATCACGCGCTCCGGCGCGCTCGACCACACGCTCGAATGTGCGCGGCAGGAAGCACAGGCCGCGGCCGCGGCGATCGCCGCGTTCCCGGATTCCATCTTCAAGGAAAGCCTGCTCGAGCTGTGCTCGTATTCGACGTCGCGACAATCGTAAACGCACGCAGGCGGGCGCGAGCCGCCTGCCCTCGCCTGCTCTGTTTGGCAATCCGGCCACCGTCACGCATGACGAGGCCGGTCGAAATGGATCGTGGAACCAGCATCTCGAAAAATTTCTTCACAAAGTTGTTCCATTTTCGAAAAAGCGCTGGTATAGTTATGTTCTTGGCTGATGACGCAGCGGTCTTGAAGAAGACTGCGATGTCGGAAGAGTCCAAATCGGGGTGTAGCTTAGCCTGGTAGAGCGCTACGTTCGGGACGTAGAGGCCGGAGGTTCGAATCCTCTCACCCCGACCAGATTTGTGAAAAACCGTGCACCGAGGTGCACGGTTTTTTTTTACCTGCACGCCGCGCAACCCGTGCCACCTACGCGACACGCCCGCGCCACCGGCCTCTGCTATATTCCCTCCATACCTGTCCTTCACTATCCATTCCGACGCGTGGACCAAATTCCCTTATGGGCGCAAATCGGCGCCGTCTTCCTGCTTCTCCTCTGCTCCAGCTTCTTTTCCATTTCCGAGACCGCGATGATGGCGCTCAATCGCCATCGGCTGAAGCATCTCGCCGGCCAGGGCGCGCTCGGCGCGAAGACCACCCAGGGCCTGCTCACGCGCACCGACCAGCTGCTCAGCGTGATCCTGATCGGCAACAACCTGTTCAACACGATCATCCCGGTCCTCACGACGTCGATCGCACTGCATACGTTCGGCCATAACAACGTTGCGCTGTCGATCGCGACCGGCATCGTCGCGTTCCTGATCATCGTGTTCGCCGAGATCGCGCCGAAGATTGCCGGCGCGACGTTCCCGGAACGCATCGCGCTGCCCGCGAGCATCGTCATCGCGCCGCTGATGCGCGTGCTGAAGCCGATCGTCTGGTTCGTGAACACGCTCGCGCACGGCGTGCTGTGGGTACTGCGCATCAACACGGCCAAGGGCCGCGACCAGCGGATGTCGGCCGACGAGCTGCGCACCATCGTGCTCGAGTCGAGCAGCTTCATGCCGACCAAGCACCGCAGCATCCTGCTGAACCTGTTCGATCTCGAGAACATCACGGTCGACGACGTGATGGTGCCGCGCCGCCAGATCGAATCGCTCAATTTCTATGCGCCGCTCGACGACGTCCTGCATCAGCTCGAGACCTGCTATCACAACCGGCTCGTCGTCTATGAGGGCGACATCGACAAGGTGCTCGGCGTGCTGCACGTGCGCAAGACGCTGACCGCGCTCCACAACCAGGATTTCGACCGCGAGACGCTGCGCTCGCTGCTCGCCGAGCCGTACTACGTGCCGTCGGGCACGCCGGTGTTCCAGCAGCTCCAGTTCTTCCAGGAAAGCCGCCAGCGCACCGCGCTGATCGTCAACGAGTACGGCGAGCTCGAAGGCCTCGTCACGCCCGAGGACATCATCGAGGAGCTGATCGGCGAGTTCACGACGTCGATGCCGCGCAGCGCGCGCAAGGGCGGCTGGGACGAAAACGGCGAGTGCATCGTCGCGGCGAGCATGCCGCTGCGCGAGCTGAACCGCTGGCTGCACCTGAAGCTGCCGACCGACGGCCCGAAGACGCTCAACGGGCTGATCCTCGAAGTCCTCGAGGAGATTCCGGAAGACGACGTGTGCGTGAAGATCGGCGACGTGATGCTCGAGGTGATGCGCAGCGACGACCAGGCGGTGCGCACCGTCAAGCTGTTCAAGCCACGCCCCGCACGCGGCGCGCTCGGCATCGCCCGCTAAGGCCCCCTAAGGCCCCAAAGGCCCCCAAGGCCCGCTAATAGGGCCCGTTAGCCCGCCAGGACCCGCCAAGCCCCCGCTCTCGCGATCGCGGGCTCACGCTGGCCGACCGGCCGACTGTCGGCGCCGCCGTTACCGCGCGACCATGCAGAGGTCACGGTAACCAGGCGGCCGCCGCGCCGGCAATCATGCTTTTCACGCCCACCGACGGGATGCCCGCCATCCCCGATCCCGCTCCGCCCACCGGCCCTCGCCCGCTCGACGCCGCCCAGCTCGACGACGCACCCGCCACGCGCCTGTTGACGGATACGCTGCGCGCCGCGAGCGCCCGCGCAGCATCCGACATCCACGTCGAGCCGTTCGAAACGGGATGGCGGCTGCGCCTGCGCGTCGATGGCGTGCTGCACGAACATGCGCGGCCGCCCGTTCACCTGCGCGACGCGTTCATCACCCGGATCAAGGTGCTCGCGCGGATGGATATTGCCGAGCGCCGCGTTCCGCAGGATGGCCGCCTGCGCATCGCGCTGACCGACCGCGAGCGCGGCGACTACCGGGTCAGCTCGCTGCCGACGCTGTTCGGCGAAAAACTCGTGCTGCGCCGCCTTGAAACGCTGCCGCCCGATCTCACGCTCGCGAACCTCGGCTTCGACGCGCAACAGGCCGCCGCACTGGAGGCGGCGATCCGCGCGCCGCACGGCCTCGTGCTCGTCACCGGGCCGACAGGCAGCGGCAAGACGCTGTCGCTGTACTGCGCGCTGCAGATGCTCGATCGTGATGCACACAACGTCTGCACGGTCGAGGATCCGGCCGAGATCCAGCTCGACGGCATCAATCAGGTCGGCGTCGCCGAAAAGGCCGGGCTGACCTTCGCCACCGCACTGCGCGCGTTGTTGCGGCAGGATCCGGACGTCATCATGGTCGGCGAGATCCGCGACGCGGAAACGGCCGACGTCGCGATCAAGGCCGCGCAAACCGGACACCTCGTGCTCTCGACGCTGCACACCAACGACGCACCCGCCGCGATTGCGCGGCTGCTCGACATCGGCGTCGCGCCATACAACCTCGCGGCCGCGTTGCGCCTCGTCACCGCGCAACGCCTCGTGCGGCGCCTGTGCGCAACCTGCCGCACACCGTCGGACGCGCCGGCACGCCTGTTGCACGAAGCCGGCTGCGACCCGTCGGCCCTGGTGTCGGGATGGCGGCCGTTCGTTGCGCGCGGCTGCGCCGCGTGCCACGGCATCGGCTACCGCGGCCGCATCGGCGTGCACCAGGCGATGCCGGTTTCACCGGGCCTGGCCGAACGGATCGTCGCGCGCGCGAGTGTCGGCCAGCTCGCCCGGCACGCCACCGGCGAAGGCATATGCACGCTGCGCGACGCCGCGCTCGCCCGCGTGAAGGATGGCACGACGAGTCTCGCGGAAGCCCTTGCGATGACGCCCGACGCATGAGCGCACGAACGCCACCGCGCGAAACCCGCTTCGTCTGGCGCGGCCGCCGCCAGGACGGCGCGCCGCGCCGCGGTACCGTGATCGCGTTCGACGCAGCCGGCGCGCGGGCGCTCCTCAAGCGCGGCGGCATCACAGTGCTGTCGCTCGACGCGCGCGGTGCGGCCCGACCGCCGATTGCGCGCGGGCGCGATGTCACGCGCTTCACGCGTCAGCTCGCGAGCCTGTTGCAAGCGGGCCTGCCGCTCGCGCCGTCGCTGGAAATGCTCGCGCGCGCCGGCGGGCCCGACGGGATGCCACGCATCGCGGCCGGCCTTGCGCGCGAGATCGTCGACGGTCGGCGCTTCGCCGTGGCGCTCGCCCGCTACCCGACGCAATTCGGCTCGCTGTACTGCCAGCTGATCGAGGTCGGCGAGACGTCCGGTGCGCTCGGCACGGTGCTGACTCGCGTCGCGGATCACCGCGAGCGCGCTGACGCACAACACCGCAAGCTGCGTGCCGCGCTGGCCTATCCGGTCGCAGTCATCGGGTTCGCGCTCGCGATCACGATCGCGTTGATGGTGTGGGTCGTGCCGACGTTCCGGCAGATCTTCGACGGCTTCGGCGCAGCGCTGCCGGCCCCGACGCGCATGCTGCTCGCGCTTGCGTCCGCCACTTCGGCATGGGGCCTCCCGCTGCTCGCCTGCGCCACTGTGGCGGGCATCGGCGCCCGGCACGCAATCGGGCGCCTGCCCGCCGCGCGGTTCGCGTGCGCCCGCGCGCTGCTGCGCGTGCCGCTCGTCGGCAGCGCGCTGAGCCGGTTCGCCGCCGCACGATGGTGCCGTTCGCTCGCGACACTGCTCGGCGCCGGCGTGCCGCTCGCGGATGCGTTTGCGACACTCGAACGCACGGCCGGCCATCCCGTCTACGAGCGGGCCACCGCGCGCATCGCCGCGCGCGTGTTGCATGGTGCGCGTCTTGCCGACGCGATGCAGGCGGCCGGCTGCTTCCCGGACGACGTCGTCCAGCCGATCGCCGTCGCGGAAGAAACCGGCGCGCTCGACACGATGCTCGTCGACATCGCGACGCTGTGCGAACGCCAGCTCGATGCGCATCTCGATACGCTCGCCGCGCTCGGCGAACCGCTGATCGTGATCGTGCTGGGCGCGCTGGTAGGCAGCCTGGTCGTCGCGATGTACCTGCCCATCCTTCAGCTCGGCAACGTGGTGTAGCATCGCAACCGAATCTGTCGCCTTTTAGCCTGATCGACCCGCTACATGATGCCCATGCCCCTGTCTGCCGCCCCCGCGTTGTCCGTGCTGGCAATGCTGCCGCCTGCCGCACAGTATGCGTTCGCCGCCGTGTTCGGACTGTGCATCGGCAGTTTCGTCAACGTCGTCGTTCACCGGCTGCCCGTGATGATGGAGCGCGCGTGGCGGACAGAAGTCGCAGAAGCGACGGGCGCCAGCGCGGAGCCCGACGACGGCTACCCGCTGCGCTACGATCTGTGGCATCCGCGCAGCGCGTGCCCGCACTGCGGCCACGTGCTGCGGTCGTGGGAAAACATCCCGCTCGTCAGCTACCTGCTGCAACGCGGACGCTGCCGTCAGTGCGGCCACGCGATCGGTATACGCTACCCGCTGATCGAACTGGCGGGCGCGCTGCTCGCCGCCGGCTCGCTCGCGGCATTCGGGCCGACCTTCGCCGCACTCGCCGCGTTCGGCCTGTGCGCCGCGCTGCTCGCGATGAGCGCGATCGATATCCGGACCGGCTACCTGCCCGATTCGATGACGCTGCCGCTCCTGTGGGCCGGGCTCGCGCTGAATCTCGGCGGCACGTTCACGTCGCTGCGCGCGGCTGTCATCGGCGCCATGGCAGGCTACCTGTTCCTGTGGTCGATCTATTGGCTGTTCAAGTGGCTGCGCGGCATCGAAGGGATCGGCTTCGGCGACCTGAAGCTGCTTGCCGCGCTCGGTGCGTGGATGGGCTGGGCCGCGCTGCCGCAGGTCGTGCTGTTCGCCGCGGTCACGGGTGCGATCGTCGGGCTCGTCGCGACGTGGCGCGGCCGCATGCGTTTCGAAGAGCCGATTCCGTTCGGCCCGTTTCTTGCGGCCGGCGGTGCCGCGACGCTGTTCTTCGGCACCCCTTTCTATTCGGCTCTTGGAGGCTGACATGTTCGCAGTAGGACTCACCGGCGGGATCGGCAGCGGCAAGACCACGATCGCGGACCTGTTCGCGGCCCGCGGCGCGTCGATCGTCGACACCGACCTGATCGCCCATCGCATCACCGCGCCCGGCGGGCTCGCGATGCCGGCGATCGCGCAGGCGTTCGGTGCGGATTTCGTCGCCGCGGACGGCTCGCTCGACCGCGCGAAGATGCGCACGCTGATCTTCAGCGACGACGCGGCACGGCGTCGCCTCGAAGCGATCACGCATCCGCTGATCCGCGCGGAAACCGACCGCGAAGGCCGGGAAGCGCAAGGCGCGTACGTGATGTACGTCGTCCCGCTCCTCGTCGAGTCGGGCAACTGGAAGGCGCGGGTCGATCGCGTGCTCGTCGTCGATTGCGACGTCGAAACCCAGATCGCGCGCGTGATGCGCCGCAACGGATTCACACGCGAGCAAGTCGAGGCGATCGTCGCGCGGCAAGCGACGCGCGACGCACGTCTCGCCGCTGCCGACGACGTGATCGTCAACGCTGCGACGACGCCCGCTATGCTCGCCGCGGAGGTCGATGCACTGCACCAGCGCTATCTCGCGTACTCGTCAGACGAAAAATGATCGCCGCATCGCGGCCTCGCGCACGCGCCATCCGCGCGATGGCGCACGAAATTGGCGCTTGGCCAGCGTAGACAGTGCGCATTAGAATGTCCTGCATTGTTTCATTCCCTACGCAAGAGGCGAGCGCGCTTGATTCTTTACGAGTATCCGTTCAATGAGCGAATTCGCACGTTGCTGCGCCTCGAAGACCTGTTCGAGCGCTTCGCGTTCTTTTTGGCTCAAGAGGACGCGCGGGAACATCATGTCGCGCTGACGACGCTGTTCGAGATCGCCGAAGTAACGGGCCGTGCGGACCTGAAATCGGAGCTGATGAAGGAGCTCGAGCGGCAGCGCCAGACGCTCGCTCCGTTTCGCGGCAATCCCGGCATCGAACAGAACGCGCTCGAAGCCGTGCTCGGCGAAATCGAGCAGACGCTGGCGAATCTCGCGCAAATGCAAGGCAAGACCGGCCAGCATCTGGTCGATAACGAATGGCTTGCGAGCATCCGCAGCCGCGCGGTCATTCCGGGCGGCACGTGCAAATTCGATCTGCCGTCGTACTACGCATGGCAGCAGTGGCCTGCCGAACAGCGGCGCCAGGACATCGCGAAGTGGATCCTGCCGCTGCTGCCGCTGCGTGACGCTGCGGCGATCGTGCTGCGCCTCGCGCGCGAATCGGGCCAGGCGTCGAAGGTGATGGCGATGCAGGGCAGCTACCAGCAGATGCTCTCCGGTCGGAGCTATCAACTGATGCAGGTGCGCGTGGCCCCGGAATTGCGTGTGATTCCCGAAGCGAGCGCGAACAAGTACATGCTGTGGGTGCGCTTCACGATGCAGGACGGCGACGTGCGGCCGCGCGCGGTCGACATGGACGTGCCGTTCCACCTGACCCTGTGCAATCTGTAACGGCCGAGTGCCGAATCGACGCTTTCGTATGGTTAGTATGGTTACCGTTGTGAAATGTCCGTCGTGCGGCGCCGAAGTGCGCTGGACGCCTGAAAATCGCTTCCGTCCCTTCTGTTCCGCCCGCTGCAAGCAGCTCGATCTCGGCGCATGGGCAGCCGAAAAGTATCGGATCGGCAGCAATTCGGACGATGCTCCGTTGTCCGAGGAAGACGGCACGGACGGCAACCGCAACAGCTGAGCGGCCCGGCACCGTCCCGCGTGATCGCGATGCGGGCCCGCCCGTGCGGGCAGGCCCCGGACGTCAGCGTTGCGCTTCGTCCTTCGCGAGCAGTTCCAGGATCGGCAGCGCCGCGGGCAACAGCGGCGCGACGTCGACCGGCAGGTGCTGCCAGACGAACGCCTGCCCTTCCTTGCTGTGCGGCTCGCCCGTCCAGCCCGTCACCTTGCAGAAATAGAGCCGCACATATGCGTGCGGATAATCGTGCTCGAGCGTGTGCCAGCGATGGCACGCGGTGACGACGATCCCGAGTTCCTCGTGCAGTTCGCGCGCGAGCGCGTCCTCGACGCTTTCCCCGGCCTCCAGCTTGCCGCCCGGAAATTCCCAGTAGCCTTCGTAAGGCTTGCCCGGCAGGCGCTGCGCAAGCAGATACCGGCCGTCCGGCTGCACCATGATGCCGACCGCGACCTCGGTCACCTTGCGGCCGTCGGGTGCGTGCACGGCGCGTTGTGCGAGATCCGTGCTCATGCCTGCTCCTTGCGGCCCGACCAGTCGCGCGCGAACTGCCACGCGACGCGTCCCGAGCGCGAACCACGCTCGAGCGCCCAGACGAGCGCGTCGCCGCGCGCCGTTTCGATCTCGGCATGGTCGCAGCCGAAATGGCGCAGCCAGTGCGCAACGATCCCGAGGTAATCGTCCTGCTTGAACGGGTAGAAGCTGACCCACAGGCCGAAACGCTCGGACAGCGAAATCTTCTCTTCGACAACTTCGCCCGGATGGATCTCGCCGTCCGGCAGGTGCTTGTACGTCTCGTTGTCGCTCATGTACTCGGGCAGCAGATGGCGGCGGTTCGACGTCGCGTAGATCAGCACGTTGTCCGATTGCGCGGCCACCGAACCGTCGAGCGCGACCTTCAGCGCCTTGTAGCCCGACTCGCCTTCCTCGAACGACAGGTCGTCGCAGAACACGATGAAGCGCTCGGGGCGCTGCGCGATCAGCTCGACGATGTCGCCGAGATCGTGCAGGTCGTCCTTGTCGACTTCGATCAGGCGCAACCCGTCCTGCGCGTGCGCATTCAGGCACGCCTTGATCAGCGACGACTTGCCGGTGCCGCGCGCGCCCGTCAGCAGCACGTTGTTGGCCGGCTTCTGCTGCACGAACTGCCGCGTGTTCTGCTCGATCAGCGCCTTCTGGCGATCGATGTTGTGCAGGTCGGCGAGCGTGATCGTCGACGCGGCCGGCACCGGCTGCAGGTAGCCACGCCCCTGGCGCTTGCGCCAGCGGAACGCGTGCGCGGCGTTCCAGTCGACGGACGCCGGCGCCGGCGGCAGCATCGCCTCGAGACGGCCGAGCAGCGCTTCCGCGCGCGTCAGAAACTGTTCGAGCTTGTCCATGATGGTCGTGCGCCCCCGTTTCAGGAGCGGTAGTCCGCGTTGATGCTCACGTAGTCGTGCGACAGGTCGCACGTCCAGATCGTCGCCTGCGCGTCGCCGCGGCCGAGCAGCACGCGGATCGTGATCTCGCTCTGCTTCATCACGCGCTGGCCGTCCTCTTCCTGGTAGGCCGGGTTGCGGCCGCCCGCTTTCGCGACCAGCACGTCGTCGAGATACAGGTCGATCTTGCCGACGTCGAGATCGGTGACGCCCGCATAGCCGATCGCCGCGAGAATGCGGCCGAGGTTCGGGTCCGACGCGTAGAACGCGGTCTTCACGAGCGGCGAGTGGCCGATCGCGTACGCGATCTGACGGCATTCGGCGACGCTCTTGCCGCCTTCGACCTGCACCGTCATGAATTTCGTCGCGCCTTCGCCGTCGCGCACGATCAGCTGCGACAGCACCTGCGCGACTTCGGTCACTGCATCGCGCAGCGCCGCGTAGGCGGGCGAATCGGTCGACGTGATCGCCGGCAGCGTGCTCTTGCCGGACGCGACCAGGATGAACGAGTCGTTCGTCGACGTATCGCCGTCGATCGTGATGCAGTTGAACGAGCGGTCCGCGACTTCCTTCACGAGTGCGTCGAGCACCGGCTGTGCGACGTTCGCATCGAATGCGAGGAAGCCGAGCATCGTTGCCATGTTCGGCTTGATCATGCCCGCGCCCTTGCTGATGCCGGTCAGCGTGACCGTGTGACCGTCGATCGTCACCTGACGCGACGTCGCCTTCGGCAGCGTGTCGGTCGTCATGATCGCCTGCGCCGCGTCGTACCAGTGCGCGGCCTGGCGGTTCGCGAGCGCCGCCGGCAGGCCGGCCTTCAGACGGTCGATCGGCAGCGGCTCGAGGATCACGCCCGTCGAGAACGGCAGCACCTGCGACGGCTCGATGCCGGCGAGGCGTGCAAGTTCCGCACAGGTTTCGCGTGCGTGCGCGAGGCCCGGCTCGCCGGTGCCCGCGTTCGCATTGCCGGTGTTCACGACCAGCGCGCGGATGCCCGCACCGCCCGCGCGCACCTTTGCCAGATGCTCGCGACACACGGTCACGGGCGCGGCGCAGAAGCGGTTCTCGGTGAACACGCCCGCGACCGTCGCGCCTTCCTCGACGGAAATGACCAGCACGTCCTTGCGGTTCGGCTTGCGAATGTTCGCCTCCGCCCAGCCCAGCGTGACGCCGGCGACGGGATGCAGTTGGGCGGGATCGATCGACGGAAAATTGACAGCCATGTGGAGCACCTGCCGGAAGGAAAATGCCGGCGCGCGCCGGCATCGATTGAACGAACCGGCGGCCGCACGCGCGGGCCGCCGCTACTCACTAACACCAATCAACGCTACAAGCGACGCGGCGCGCTCATCGCGCGCCGCCTTCGATCACGACAGCTTGCCGTGACAGTGCTTGTACTTCTTGCCGCTGCCGCACGGGCACGGATCGTTGCGGCCGACCTTCGGCATCTCGCCGCCAGGGCCGCTGTGGGTCATCGCGCTGCCGACCATCTCGGCAGTCGCAGCCGCGACGGCCGCACCGCCGGCCACCGGCGCACCGGCTTCGGCGAACTCGGCATGCTGGTACTCGACGTTGTCGAGATTGCCGCTGCCGCGCTCCTCGATCTGCTCGGCCGCTTCCTCGAGCTGCTCCGGCGACTGGATCTGCACGTTCATCACGATCCGCGTGACTTCCTGCTTGATCGCCTCGAGCATCGCGGCGAACAGCTCGAATGCCTCGCGCTTGTATTCCTGCTTCGGGTTCTTCTGCGCGTAGCCGCGCAGGTGGATGCCCTGGCGCAGGTGGTCGAGCGCCGCGAGGTGCTCGCGCCACAGGCGGTCGACCGCCTGCAGCATCACCGAACGCTCGAACGCGCTGAACGATTCGCGGCCGACCAGCGCGACCTTCGACTCGTATTGCTCGTCGGCCGAGGTCGTCACCGCGTCGAGAATCTCGTCGGCCGTGATCGACGACGACTCGTTCACCATTTCCTGGACCGCGAGATCGAGCTGCCAGTCGTTGCGCAGCACTTCCTCGAGCTCGGGGATATCCCACTGCTCCTCGATGCTGCCCGCCGGCACGAACTGGCGGACCACCTCGCCGATCACGCTGTGACGCATCGCGGCGATGGTCTCGGTGATGTCGTGTGCTTCGAGCAGCTCGTTGCGCTGCTGGTAGATCACCTTGCGCTGGTCGTTCGAGACGTCGTCGTATTCGAGCAACTGCTTGCGGATGTCGAAGTTGCGCGCCTCGACCTTGCGCTGCGCGGATTCGATCGAGCGCGTGACGATGCCGGCCTCGATCGCCTCGCCTTCGGGCATCTTCAGGCGGTCCATGATCGAGCGCACACGGTCGCCCGCGAAGATGCGCAGCAGCGGATCGTCGAGCGACAGGTAGAAGCGCGACGAGCCCGGATCGCCCTGGCGGCCCGCACGGCCGCGCAGCTGGTTGTCGATCCGGCGCGACTCGTGACGCTCGGTGCCGATGATGTGCAGGCCGCCCGCGGCCTTCACCTGCTCGTGCAGCGTTTCCCACTCGTCATGAAGCTGCTGGATGCGGCGTGCCTTCTCGTCCGCCGGGATCGCTTCGTCGGCCTCGATGAACGCGGCCTGCTTCTCGGCGTTGCCGCCGAGCACGATGTCGGTACCGCGACCCGCCATGTTGGTCGCGATCGTGATGCGCTGCGGACGGCCCGCTTCCGCGACGATTGCCGCTTCGCGCGCGTGCTGCTTCGCGTTCAGCACCTCGTGCGGCAGCCCGGCCTGCTTCAGCAGGTGCGACAGCAGTTCGGAGTTCTCGATCGACGTCGTGCCGACCAGCACCGGCTGGCCGCGCTCGTAGCATTCGCGAATGTCGCGGATCACCGCGTCGTAGCGCTCCTTGGCCGTCTTGTAGATCTGGTCCTGCTTGTCGATCCGCTTCGGCGGACGGTTGGTCGGGATCACGACCGTTTCGAGGCCGTAGATCTCGTTGAATTCGTACGCTTCGGTGTCCGCGGTGCCGGTCATGCCCGCCAGCTTCGCGTACATGCGGAAGTAGTTCTGGAACGTGATCGACGCGAGCGTCTGGTTCTCGCTCTGGATCTTCACGTGCTCCTTCGCCTCGACCGCCTGGTGCAGGCCGTCGGACCAGCGGCGGCCCGCCATCAGGCGGCCCGTGAATTCGTCGACGATGATCACTTCGCCGTTCTGCACGACGTAGTGCTGGTCCTTGTGGAACAGCGTGTGTGCGCGCAGCGCCGCGTACACGTGATGCATCAGCGTAATGTTCTGCGGCGCGTACAGGCTTTCGCCCTCGCCGATCAGGCCCCATTCCGAGAGCAGGCGCTCGGCCTTCTCGTGGCCCGATTCCGTGAGGAACACCTGGCGCGACTTCTCGTCGAGCGTGTAGTCGCCCGGCTTCTCGACGCCCGTGCCGTCGGCCTTCTCCTCGCCGATCTGGCGCTCGAGCAGCGGCGGCAGCGCGTTCATCCGCACGTACAGCTCGGTGTGGTCTTCGGCCTGGCCCGAGATGATCAGCGGCGTACGCGCTTCGTCGATCAGGATCGAGTCGACCTCGTCGACCACCGAGAAGTTGAGCGAGCGCTGCACGCGGGAGCCGGTCTCGTAGACCATGTTGTCGCGCAGGTAGTCGAAGCCGAACTCGTTGTTCGTGCCGTACGTGATGTCGGCCGCGTAAGCCTGCTGCTTCTGCTCGTGCTCCATGCCGGACAGGTTGATGCCGACCGACAGCCCGAGGAAGTTGTAGAGGCGCGCCATCCACTCGGCGTCACGCTGCGCGAGGTAGTCGTTGACCGTCACGACGTGAACGCCGCGGCCCGTCAGCGCGTTCAGGTACACCGGCAGCGTCGCGACGAGCGTCTTGCCTTCGCCGGTGCGCATTTCGGCGATCTTGCCGTAGTGGAGCACCATGCCGCCGATCAACTGCACGTCGAAGTGGCGCATCTTCAGCACCCGGCGGCTCGCCTCGCGGCAGACCGCGAACGCCTCGGGCAGCAACTTGTCGAGCGATTCGCCGGCCGCGATTCGCTGGCGGAACTCGTCCGTCTTGCCGCGCAACTGGTCGTCCGTCAGCTTCTCGATCTGCGTTTCGAGCGCATTGATCGCCGCGACGGTCTTTTGATATTGCTTGACGAGCCGCTGGTTGCGGCTGCCAAAAATTTTCTGGAGAAAACCGGTTGTCATCGGATCGGATCCTGCGTCGCAGCACCGGCGCCCGGCGCGTGTTGCGCGCCCCGACGCCCGAGCCTCGGCGGCTTAGCGTATGAGTGGATTCAAACATCGAATTTTAGCACGCGAGGGAGCACGCGCCCGTGTCACGGCCTGACGGTCGAGGTGCTCCGGCGACCGGCGCCGCGCGGCGAAAGCCCGGCGCGCACGCGCCGCGGCGGTTACAATCGGCGTCAACGTCCGCGTGCCCGCGCGCCTGAAGAATGCCTCGATGAACCGATTTTCCAAGCGTTTCGGCCCGCTCGCCGCGCACCGCCCGCAACCCGTGTCGGAACTGCTCAAGCACACCGACGCGTTTGCGGCGCTGCGGGCGGGCGTCGAGCAGGTCGCCGCACTGCAGCGCGACCTCGCCGCGCTGCTGCCCGACTACCTCGCGAGCCACATCGAACCGGGCTCCATCAAGGACGGCACCCTGACCCTGTTTGCCGCGCACAACGCGCTGGCCGCCCGGCTGCGGCAGGTCGAACCGCGGCTGCTCGCGGATCTCCAGCGGCGCGGCTGGCCGGTGGCGACGCTGCGCGTGCGCGTGCGTCCGAAGGACGCGCCGGAACCGGCGCCCGTGAAGCAGGCGCGGATGACGCCCGTAGGCGCGGCCGCGCTGCGCGACCTCGCCGAGCATCTCGAGCCGTCGCCGCTGCAGGCTGCGCTCGCGCGAATGGCCGCGCGGCACGGCGGCAAGGCGCCACGCTGACGCTGCGCGGCCGTCACGGCCAGAAACGAAAAAAGCGGCCCGAAGGCCGCTTTTTTCATGGGCGCGCAGAACGCGCGCCGCTCATGCGAATGCCGTCTGCGTATCGAACGCGAAGCCGCTCGGCGCGGACTGCGGATCGTCGAACGTCACGATCTCATACGCGTCCTCGTGCGCAAGCAACTCGCGCAGCAGCGCGTTGTTGAGCCCGTGGCCCGACTTGTACGCCGTGTACGACGCCAGCAGCGGATGGCCGACCACGTATAGGTCGCCGATCGCGTCGAGCATCTTGTGCTTCACGAACTCGTCGTCATAGCGCAGCCCGTCATTGTTCAGGATGCGGTACTCGTCGAGCACGATCGCATTGTCCATGCTGCCACCGCGCGCAAGGCCCATCTCGCGCAGCATCTCGGCTTCGTGTGCGAAGCCGAACGTGCGCGCGCGTGCGATCTCGCGCACATACGACGTGTTCGCGAAATCGACCTCGAGCTCCTGGCCCGTCTTGTCGACGGCCGGGTGGCGGAAGTCGATCGTGAACTTCAGCTTGAAGCCAAAATAAGGGTCGAGACGCGCGAACTTGTCGCCGTCGCGGATTTCGACCGGCTTCTTCACCTTGATGAAACGCTTCGGCGCGTTCTGCTCCTCGATGCCGGCCGACTGGATCAGGAACACGAAGGTCGCCGCGCTGCCATCCATGATCGGAATTTCCTCGGCGGTCACGTCGACATAGAGATTGTCGATGCCGAGGCCCGCGCACGCCGACATCAGGTGCTCGACGGTCGACACGCGCACGCCATCCTTCTGCAGGACCGACGCGAGCCGCGTATCGCCGATCGACATCGCCGAGGCCGGAATGTCGACGGGCGTCGGCAGGTCGACGCGCGAAAACACGATGCCCGTGCCCGGCGCGGCGGGACGGAGCGTCAGTTCGATCTTGCGACCCGAGTGGACACCGATGCCCACGGTCTTCACGATCGATTTGATGGTGCGCTGCTTCAGCATGGCGATCTTCGTTTTGATTGAAAAAATCAATCAAGCGTTATATTCGATAGACGAGATTATAGCGTAATTCCCTATTCAGCGTCGTTTGAAACTGCGTATCAATCTGTTTCCGCTGTTTACCCCCAGCCGATACGGGACGGGCCGATGCCCGGAACGGAGGCGTTCCCGGTCATCAGCCCGTGTTACAACCGCCCTGCGGCCGATATGCAACGTTGCCTGCAGGCAACGGCGCATCGCGCAATCAGGGCTTCAACTTCGCCAGCACACTCGCCGCATCGCTCACTTCGAACTTGCCCGGCGCTTCGACGGCCAGCGTCTTGACCACACCGTCGTCGACCACCATCGCGTAGCGCAGGGAACGAATCCCCATGCCACGCGCGGACAAATCCTGCGTCAGCCCCAGCGCATGAGTGAAAGCCGCGCTGCCGTCCGCCATCATGCGCACCTTGCCCGCGGTGTGCAGATCACGTCCCCAAGCGCCCATCACGAATGCGTCGTTGACGGACACGCACCAGATCTCGTCGATGCCCGCCGCGCGTAGTTGCTCGGCGTGCTCGACGTAGCCCGGCACATGCTGCGCTGAACAGGTCGGCGTGAAAGCGCCCGGCAATCCGAAGATCACCACCCGCTTGCCCGCCGTCTGCTCGCGCACGCTGCGGGCGTTCGGCCCCAGCGTGCAGCCTGCCTGCGCGTCGTCGATGAACTCGAACAACTGCGCATCGGGCAGCGCGTCGCCCACTTGAATCATGGCTGGTCCCTCATAGCGATGCGGTTTCTTGCGTGACACGGACAGCACGGCCCATCCCGCCTCGCCGAAGCGAAGAGGGCACGTTTCCCGGCCCGGCGTCGCAGCCGACGCGGCCTGTCACGGTCCGTAGCATCCGTCCACGCGGCTTCAACCGCGGCGACACCGCCGCGGCTTCGCCTGTGTGCGTCAGTCAGCCTGCTTGCGCAGGAAAGCCGGGATGTCGTACGTGTCGACCCCCTTCTCCTGCAGCGCCTGCACGTGCGATGCCGCGGTTTCGCGCGAATTGCGCCACACGGCCGGCGTGTCGAGCGCGCCGTAGTCGGCCGTGCTCACATGATGCGCCGGTGCGTAGCTGTTGTGCGACACCGCGTTGATCGGCTGGTTGTCCGTGCCGGTGCGCAAGAGCGTCATCGGTGCCGACTGCTGCTTCTTCGCCGCGCGGCCGAGGCCCGTCGCGACGACCGTCACGCGCAGCGCGTCGCCCATCGCGTCGTCGTACACCGCACCGAAGATCACCGTCGCGTCTTCCGCTGCGTAGCTCTTGATCGTGTTCATCACTTCGCGCGTTTCCGACAGGCGCAGCGAACGGCTCGACGTGATGTTGACCAGCACGCCGCGCGCGCCCGACAGATCGACGCCTTCGAGCAGCGGGCTCGCCACCGCCTGTTCCGCCGCGAGGCGCGCGCGATCGACGCCGGCGACCGTCGCCGTGCCCATCATCGCCTTGCCCTGCTCGCCCATCACCGTCTTCACGTCTTCGAAGTCGACGTTCACGAGACCATCGACGTTGATGATTTCCGCGATGCCTGCAACCGCGTTGTTCAACACGTCATCCGCGCACTGGAAGCACTTGTCCATCTCGGCGTCATCGCCCATCACGTCGAACAGCTTGTCGTTCAGAACGACGATCAGCGAGTCGACGTGATCCTCCAGTTGCTGCGAACCGGCTTCCGCGACGCGCATCCGCTTGCCGCCCTCGAACTCGAACGGCTTGCTGACGACGCCAACCGTCAGGATCCCCATCTCCTTCGCGATCTGTGCGACGACCGGTGCCGCGCCCGTGCCGGTGCCACCGCCCATGCCGGCCGTGATGAACACCATGTGCGCGCCGCGCAGCGCGTCGGCGATGCGCTCACGCGCCTCTTCCGCCGCCGCCTTGCCCATTTCCGGCTTCGCGCCGGCGCCGAGGCCGGTGTTGCCGAGCTGGATCACGGACGGTGCGCGCGCACGCGACAGCGCCTGCGCGTCGGTGTTCATCACGATGAAGTCGACGCCCTGCACACCGCGGTTGATCATGTGCTGCACGGCATTGCCGCCAGCGCCGCCAACGCCCACCACCTTGATGATGGTGCCGTTGGTTTCGGTTTCCAGCATTTCAAATTCCATTGTTGCCTCCGTCAAGAAAGTTACTGCTACTCGGCCGTTATTCGGCAGGAGATCGGGCAACCCCCTGTCGCGCGCCGGCCGCCGGCACCGGCGCGAATTTCGATTCGGTTCATCAGAAGTTGCTCAGGAACCATTCCTTCATCCGCGAGAAGATCTGCCCCGCGTTGCCGGACTGCACGGCGACCTTGCGGCCGCGCATGCGCTGAGCACTGCCTTCCACCAGGAGGCCCATCGCCGTCGAGTAGCGCGGGTTGCGCACGACGTCAGCCAGGCCGCCTGCATATTCCGGCGCGCCGATGCGCACCGGTTTCAGGAAAATGTCTTCGCCGAGCTCGACCATGCCCGGCATCATCGCGGCACCGCCGGTAATGACCACGCCGGAGCTCAGCAGTTCTTCGTAACCCGATTCGCGCACCACCTGCTGCACGAGCGAGAACAGTTCCTCGACGCGCGGCTCGATCACGGCCGCGAGCGCCTGGCGCGACAGCGTGCGCGGGCCGCGTTCGCCGAGGCCCGGCACTTCGACCATCTCGTCCGGATCGGCGAGCGCCTGCTTCGCGATCCCGTAGCCGACCTTGATGTCTTCCGCGTCCGGCGTCGGCGTGCGCAGCGCCATCGCGATGTCGCTCGTGATCTGGTCGCCGGCGATCGGAATCACCGCGGTATGGCGGATCGCGCCTTCCGCGAAGATCGCGATGTCGGTCGTGCCGCCACCGACGTCGACGAGCACCACACCGAGATCCTTCTCGTCTTCAGTCAGCACCGCGAGCGACGACGCGAGCGGCTGCAGGATCAGGTCGTTCACTTCGAGCCCGCAGCGGCGCACGCACTTGACGATGTTCTGCGCGGCGCTCACTGCGCCCGTCACGATATGCACCTTCACCTCGAGGCGGATGCCGCTCATGCCGATCGGCTCGCGCACGTCTTCCTGGCCGTCGATGATGAATTCCTGCGTGAGGATGTGCAGCACCTGCTGGTCGGTCGGGATGTTGATCGCCTTGGCCGTCTCGATCACGCGCGCGACGTCGGTCTGCGTGACTTCCTTGTCCTTGATCGCGACCATCCCGCTCGAGTTGAAGCTGCGGATGTGGCTGCCGGCAATCCCCGTGAACACGTTGGTGATCTTGCAGTCGGCCATCAGCTCGGCTTCCTCGAGCGCGCGCTGGATCGACTGCACGGTGGCTTCGATGTTCACCACCACACCTTTCTTCAGACCCTTCGATTCGCTCTGGCCGAGGCCGATCACCTCGTAGTGGCCTTCGCCCTTCAGCTCGGCGACGACGGCCACCACCTTCGACGTGCCGATGTCGAGGGAAACCAGCAGATCCTTGTAGTCTTTGCTCATAAAGTGCTCTTGCGTGTGATCTCTCGTTACTTCTTGCGCTTGTCGGTATCGGTCAGGAACCGCATGCCCGCCGCGCGAATCGCGAATCCGTTCGGATAGCGCAGGTCCGCGTACTCGATGTCGTTGCCCCAGCGCTGCGTGACGGCCGGCCATGCGGCGACGAGGCGCTGGCTCCGGTCGTGCAGCGATTCGCTGTTGCGCTCCTTGCCCAGCTCGACCTGCATCCCGTTCGACAGCTTCACCGTCCACGCATAGCGCGCCGACAGCGTCACTTCTTCCGGCGCCGCCTTCAGCGGCGCGAACCATTTCGCGAAGTCGCGGTACCGCGTGACGACTTCCTTCGCGCTGCCTTCCGGTCCGTCGAACGCGGGCAGCTCCTCGTCGAGCTCGCCCTGGTTCGCGGTGAACAGCTCGCCGTCGATACTCACGAGCTGGTTGCTGCCCCACGTCCCGAGCGGTTTGTACTCCTCGAGCGTGACAGCCAGCGCATTCGGCCACACGCGGCGCACGCTCGCGTGGCGCACCCACGGCATCTGCTCGAACGCGGTGCGCGCCATATCGAGATCGACCGTGAAGAAATTGCCCTTCAGCCGCCCGACCACGCCCGCGCGCACGGTCGGCGCGTTGATATGGTCGGTATCGCCGTCGATCCGGATCTCGCGCAGCGCGAACGCCGGACGCTGGATCAGCCAGTAGCAGCCGGCCGCCGCCAACACGAGCAGCAGCAGCGCGTACAGCGCGCTGGCGGCAAGGTTGAGTTGGCGAACGTTGTTCCACATACGTCTTTCCGTTCCTGCGTCAGTCGTTGAGCGTGAGCGACAGAATCTTCACGACCAGCTCCGAATAGCTGATGCCGACCGCACGCGCGGCCTTCGGCGGCAGCGAGTGATCGGTCATGCCCGGCGCGGTGTTCACTTCCAGGAAGTACGCGTCGCCCGCGGCGTCGAGCATGAAATCCGCGCGGCCCCAGTCGGTGCAGCCGAGCACGTCGAACGCGCGGCGCGCGAGGCGCTTCAGTTCCGCTTCCTTGCCGGCGGGCAGCCCGCACGGGATCAGGTACTGCGTGTCGTCGGCGATGTACTTCGCGTGATAGTCGTAGAACTCGCCGGCCGGCACGATCTTGATCACCGGCAGGTCGAGATCGCCGGCGATGCACGCGGTGTACTCGCCGCCGCCCTCGATGCTCTTCTCGACGATCACGATCCTGTCGTGCGTGGCCGCTTCCGCGAGCGCGGCCGGCAGCGCGTCGGCCGTCTTCACCTTCAGCACCGCGACGCTCGAGCCTTCGCTCGCCGGCTTCACGAACAGCGGCAGGCCGAGTTTCGCGACGATTTCAGGCGCACGCGCCGCAAAGTCGTCGCCACGCAACACCGTCTCGAACGGCGGCGTCGGCACGCCCGTCTGCTGCCACACGAGCTTCGTGCGGAACTTGTCGAGGCCGAGCGCCGAGCCCAGCACGCCGCTGCCCGTATAGCGGATCCCGTAGAAATCGAGCGCGCCCTGGATCTGGCCGTTCTCGCCATAGCCGCCGTGCAGCGCGATGAACGCGCGCTCGAACCCTTCGTCCTTCAGCGCCGCGAGCGGCCGCTCGGCCGGGTCGAACGGATGTGCGTCGACGCCCGCGTCGCGCAGGCCCTGCAGCACGAGGCGGCCCGAGGTGAGCGACACCTCGCGCTCGGCGGATTCCCCACCGAACAACACCGCCACCTTGCCGAAACGTTTCGGATCGATTCCGCTCATGTCAGCCCTTCGTCTGTTGCGTGTTCTGCACGATCTTCGCCGGCACGCCGCCGATCGAACCCGCGCCCATCGTGATCACCACGTCGCCGTTCTGCGCGACCTTTGCCAATGCATCCGGCACCTCGTCGACCGTCGCGACGAACACCGGTTCCACCTTGCCCACCGCGCGCAGCGCGCGCGACAGCGCGTCGCCGTTGGCGGTCGTGATCGCCGCCTCGCCGGCTGCATAGACTTCCGTCAACACCAGCGCATCGACCGTCGACAGCACGTTGACGAAATCGTCGAAGCAGTCGCGCGTGCGCGTGTAGCGGTGCGGCTGGAACGCAAGCACGAGGCGGCGGCCCGGGAACGCGCCGCGCGCGGCCGCGATCGTCGCCGCCATCTCGACCGGGTGATGCCCGTAGTCGTCGATCAGCGTGTAATCGCCACCGTCGGCCGCCGGCACCTCGCCGTAGCGCTGGAAGCGCCGGCCGACACCGTTGAATTCCGCGAGCGCCTGCTGGATCGCGTCGTCGGCTACGCCGAGATCCGTCGCGATCGCGATCGCCGCGAGCGCGTTCTGCACGTTGTGCAGGCCCGGCAGGTTCAGCACGACTTGCAGCGGCTCGCGCCCGTCGCGGATCACCGTGAAGTGCATCCGGCCGTCGCGCGCGTCGATGTTTTCCGCGCGCACCTGTGCATCCGGCGACAGCCCGTAGCGCACCACCGGCTTCGAGATGAACGGAATGATCTGCCGCACGTTCGGATCGTCGACGCACACGACCGCGCTACCGTAGAACGGCAGCCGCTGCGTGAATTCGATGAACGCCTGCTTGAGCCGCGCGAAATCGTGGCCGTAGGTGTCCATGTGGTCCGCATCGATGTTCGTGATCACTTCGATCACCGGATACAGGTTCAGGAACGATGCGTCCGACTCGTCCGCCTCGGCAACGATGAAGTCGCCGGTGCCGAGCCGCGCGTTCGCGCCGGCACTGATCAGGCGCCCGCCGATCACGAAGGTCGGGTCGAGCCCGCCCGCCGCGAGCACGCTCGCGACGAGGCTCGTCGTCGTGGTCTTGCCGTGCGTGCCGGCGATCGCGATGCCCTGCTTCAGGCGCATCAGCTCGGCGAGCATCACCGCGCGCTGCACGATCGGCACGCGCTTCGCACGCGCGGCCAGCACTTCCGGGTTGTCCGAGCGCACGGCCGTCGACACGACGACCGCATTCGCACCCTCGATGTTTGCCGCGTCATGGCCGATCGCGATCCGTGCGCCGAGCGCTTCGAGGCGATCCGTCACCGCGTTGCGCGACAGGTCCGACCCGCTGACCTGGTAGCCGAGGTTGACGAGCACTTCCGCGATGCCGCTCATGCCGGCGCCGCCGATCCCGACGAAATGAATGTGTTTGACGATGTGTTTCATTGCAGTATTTCCAGGTTCGCGCCGGCCACCTTCGCACAGACACGTGCGACTTCATCGGTGGCGTCCGGCTTTGCCAGCGAGCGCGAACGCTCGGCCATGTCCGCGAGCGACGCCCGCGACTGGCTGCGCAGCCAATCGGCGAGCAGGTCGGCCGACAGGTCGCGTTGTTGCACCAGCACCGCTGCTCCCGCCTCGGCGAGGAACGCGGCATTGGTCGTCTGGTGATCGTCGACGGCGTACGGGAACGGCACGAACAGCGCCGCCACGCCCACCGCCGCGATCTCCGATACCGTCATCGCGCCCGAGCGGCAGATCACGAGATCCGCCGCGGCATACGCGGCCGCCATGTCGTCGATGAACGGCACGAGCTGCACGTCGCTGCCATACGCGAGACCGGCGGCCTCATAGTTCGCCTTCAGCACGTCGATGTGCTTCGCGCCCGCCTGATGCACGATGTGCGGGCGCTCGCCCGGCGCCAGCATCGCGAGCGCGCGCGGCACGACTTCGTTCAGCGCGGCCGCGCCGAGGCTGCCGCCGACGACCAGCACGTTCAGCGGCCCGCTGCGCGCCGCATAGCGTGCTTTGGGCGGTTCCGTGCGCGCAAGTTCCGCGCGGATCGGATTGCCCGTCCATTCGGCGTGCGGCAGTGCATTCGGGAACGCGACGAGCACGCGTTTCGCGAGCTTCGCGAGCACCTTGTTCGCGAGGCCCGCGATCGAATTCTGTTCGTGCAGCACGAGCGGGCGGCCCGACAGCGCCGTCATCACGCCCGCCGGGAACGTAATGTAGCCGCCCATCCCGAGCACGACGTCGGGCTTGACCCGGCGCAGCGCGCCGAGGCTCTGCCAGCACGCGCGCAGCAGGTTGAACGGCAGCGACAGCTTGGTCATCAGGCCCTTGCCGCGCACGCCGCCGAAGCGCACGTATTCCATCGGAATGCCGTGCTTCGGCACGAGCGTCGCCTCCATCCCGGCCGGATTGCCGAGCCACACGACGCGCCAGCCCGCCGCTTCCATCCGGTGCGCGACCGCGAGCCCCGGGAACACGTGGCCCCCGGTGCCGCCTGCCATCACCATCAGCGTGCGTCGTGCCGCGGTCATACCTTCCCTCCGCGCATCAGCACCCGGTTCTCGTAATCGACCCGCAGCAGCACCGCGAGCGCGACGCAGTTCAGCAGAATGCCCGAGCCGCCATAACTCACGAGCGGCAGCGTCAGACCCTTGGTCGGCAGCAGGCCGAGGTTCACGCCCATGTTGATGAACGTCTGCGCGCCGAACCAGATGCCGATGCCCTTGGCAGTCAGCCCCGCGAACGTGCGGTCGAGCGCGAGCGCCTGACGGCCGATCTCGAACGCACGGCGCACGATCCAGTAGAACAGCAGGATCACGACCATCACGCCGACGAAACCGAGCTCCTCGCCGATCACCGCGAGGATGAAGTCGGTATGCGCTTCGGGCAGGTAGTTCAGCTTCTCGACGCTACCGCCGAGGCCGACGCCGAACCACTCGCCGCGGCCGAACGCGATCAGCGAGTGCGTGAGCTGGTATGCCTTGCCCTGCGCGTAGCGCTCGTCCCACGGATCGAGGTAAGCGAAGATCCGCTCGCGACGCCACGGCGACAGCCAGACCAGCATCGTGAACGTGCCGACCGCCGTTGCGACGAGGCCGCCGAACAGCTTGCCGTTCACGCCGCCGAGGAACAGCACGCCCATCGCGATCGCGGCGACCACCATGAACGCGCCCATGTCCGGCTCGAGCAGCAGCAGCGCGCCGACGAGGCCGACCGCGAACGCCATCGGCAGAAAGCCCTTCGCGAAGCTCTGCATGTATTCCTGCTTGCGCACCGTGTAGTTCGCCGCGTAGATCGTCACCGCGAGCTTCATGACTTCCGACGGCTGCATGTTCGTGATCCCGAGCGGAATCCAGCGGCGCGCGCCGTTCACGCCCTTGCCGACGTGCGGGATCAGCACGATCACAAGGCCGACGAGCGCGATCAGGAAGAGATGCGGCGCGTACTTGTCCCACGTCGACACCGGCACGCGGAACGCGATCACCGCCGCGATGAACGCGACGACGAGCGACACGCAGTGGCGCAACAGGAACGCGTAATCGTGATACGACGCGTATTTCGGCGAATCGGGCATCGCGATCGACGCCGAGTACACCATCACGACGCCGAGCCCGAGCAACGCGATCGCGACCCACAGCAGCGAATAGTCGAAGTCGAGCATCCGCGAGCGGCTCGGCCGCACGCCGTTGACGACGCTCGCGAGGCCGCCCGTCGCGGCGCGCGTGGCGGACGCGACGCGGCCGCCTGCGGCATTGCCGCCGGCGTCGCGCCGGTCGTTGAAACGGGAGACGAGGCGATCGGACCAGCTCATGGCGTCGCTCCTTTGCCGATGGCGATTTCGTCCACTGCCGCGCGGAACACGTCTGCGCGATGGGCGTAGTTCCGGAACATGTCGAGGCTCGCGCAAGCGGGCGACAGCAGCACCGCATCGCCCGGCTCCGCAAGCTCGGCAGCCGCCCGCACCGCTTCCTCGAGCGTCGCGTGGGCGGCAAGCGGCACGCCCGTTTCCGCGAGCGTGTCGCGAATTGCCGGCGCATCGCGACCGATCAGCATTACCGCGCGGCACCAGCGGGCGACCGGCGCGACGAGCGGCGCGAAATCCTGGCCCTTGCCGTCGCCGCCGGCGATCAACACGATCTTCTGCGCGAGCCCGTCGAGCGCGGCGACCGTCGCGCCGACGTTCGTGCCCTTGCTGTCATCGACGTAATCGACATCGTCGAGCGTTGCGATCAGCTCGACGCGATGCGCTTCGCCGCGGTATTCGCGCAGCGCGTGCAGCAGCGGCGCGGCCGGCAGGTCGATCGCGCGTGCGAGCGCGAACGCGGCCAGCGCGTTCGCCGCGTTGTGCAGGCCGCGGATGCGCAGCGCGTCGACCGGCATCAGGCGCTTCTGCGCGATGTCCGGCGTATGCGTCGTGTCACGCTTGCGGCGGCGGCCCGTTGCCGGTTCGTCGACGGCGTCGCGATCGATCGCCTCGACGAGCCACGCGATTCCGTTGTCGCGCGACAACCCGTAATCGCCTTCATGTGCAGGCTCGTTCAGCCCGAACGTGATCGTGCGCGACGCATCGGCCGCGCCCGCGGCCCGCGCGAATTTCATCACCGCCGCGTCGTCGCGGTTCAACACGCGCGTCGTCGTTGCGCCGAAGATCCGGCCCTTTGCGGCCGCATAGGCGTCGAAGCTGCCGTGCCAGTCGAGGTGATCCTGCGTGATGTTGAGGATCGCGGCCGCGTCCGGCGCGAAGGTGCGCGCGGTCTCGAGCTGGAAGCTCGACAGTTCGAGCACCCAGACATCCGGCAGGGCGGTGGCGTCGATCGCGGCGGCGAGCCGATCCAGCATCGCCGGGCTGATGTTGCCCGCGACGCCGACCTTCTTGCCCGCGCGTTCGCACAGCAGGCCCGTGAGGCTCGTCGTCGTGGTCTTGCCGTTCGTGCCCGTGATCGCGAGCACCTTCGGCTGGTAGCCGCTCGTGCCGAGCGTGCGCAACGCCTGCGCGAAGAATTCCAGTTCGCCCCACACCGCGATGCCGCGCTCGTTCGCTGCCGCGATCAGCGCCGCGAGCGCCGGCTCGAGCGGCGACAGGCCGGGGCTCAGCCCGACGATCTCGACGCCGCCGTCCAGCAGTGCAGACGTGAACGGCCCGCCGACGAACTCGGCATCGATGCCTTCGGCCTGCAGCGCGGCAAGGTTCGGCGGCGCCTCGCGGGTATCGGCAATGCGCAGCCGGCACCCGTGCCTCGCGCACCACCGCGCGATCGCGAGACCCGATTCGCCGAGCCCCAGCACGAGCACCATCGGCCGTTGCCGATCTCCAAACATCTCGCCAGACATCCTTGTTACCTTTCCTTTACCGCAACTTGAGGGTGGACAGACCGAACAGGCACAGCATCAGCGTGATGATCCAGAAACGCACCACCACCTGCGTTTCCTTCCAGCCGGACAATTCGAAATGGTGATGCAGCGGCGCCATCTTGAAGATGCGGCGCCCTTCGCCGTAACGCTTCTTCGTGTACTTGAACCACGTGACCTGCAGCATCACCGACAGCGTTTCCGCGACGAAAATGCCGCCCATGATGAACAGCACGATTTCCTGCCGCACGATCACGGCGACCGTGCCGAGCGCGCCGCCGAGCGCCAGCGCGCCGACGTCACCCATGAACACCTGCGCGGGGTGCGTGTTGTACCAGAGGAACGCGAGCCCTGCCCCGCCCATCGCGGAGCAAAAGATCAGCAGCTCGCCCGCGCCCGCGATGTGCGGGAACAGCAGGTATTTCGAATAGACCGCGCTGCCCATCACGTACGCGAACACGCCGAGCGACGCGCCAACCAGCACGACCGGCATGATCACGAGGCCGTCCAGCCCGTCGGTCAGGTTCACCGCGTTGCTCGCGCCGACGATCACGAAATAGGTCAGCGCGATGAAGCCCCACACGCCGAGCGGATAGCTGATCGACTTCAGGAACGGCAACATCAGGTCCGCGCGCGCGGGCAGCCCCATCGACAGGCCGCTCCTCACCCACGCCATGAACAGGTCGAACACGCGCACGTTGCTCGCCTCGGACACGCTGAACGCGAGGTAGACGGCGGCAAACAAGCCGATCACCGACTGCCAGAAATACTTCTCGCGCGACGACATCCCGCGCGGATCCTTGTAGACGACCTTCCGGTAGTCGTCGACCCAGCCGACCACGCCGAACCCAAACGTGACGAGCATCACGATCCAGATGAAACGGTTCGTCAGGTCGCCCCACAACAGCGTCGCGACCGCGATGCCGATCAGGATCAGCACGCCGCCCATCGTCGGCGTGCCGGATTTGACGAGGTGGGTCTGCGGGCCGTCCTTGCGCACGGCCTGCCCGACCTTCATTTCCGTCAGCTTGCGGATCACCCACGGTCCGCACACGAGCCCGATCCCGAGCGCGGTGATGGTGGCCATCACCGCACGGAACGTCAGGTACGTGAACAAGCGCAAAAAGCTTGCGTCACCTTGCAGCCATTGCGCCAGCGCCAGCAACATGCTTCCTTCCTTCTACTCAGTGTGCGGCGGGCGCCGTGCCCGCCGCGGGTTGATTCGCGAGCGCGTCGACCACGCGCTCCATCTTCATGTACCGCGAGCCCTTCACGAGCACCGTCGCGTGCGCGCCGTAGCCTGCGTCGAGCAACGCGGCAACGAGCGCCGCGACGTCGCCGAAATGACGCGCGGCCGCGCCGTACGCGACACACGCATCGCGCGACGCATCGCCGAGCGCGAACAGCGCATCGATGCCGCACTCGCGCGCGTAGGCGCCCACCTCGCGATGGAACGCCGGACCTTCGTCTCCGACCTCGCCCATGTCGCCGATCACCAGCACGCGCGGCGCCGGCTGCGCCGCGAGCACGTCGATCGCCGCGCGCATCGAGTCGGGGTTCGCGTTGTAGGTGTCGTCGACGACCGTCGCGCCCGCGAGGCTGCCGACACTCGCCTGCCGGACCTGCAGACGGCCCTTGACCGGCTCGAACGCTTCGAGCCCCGCCTTGATCGCCGGCAATGCGACGCCGGCGGCCAGCGCTGCGGCCGTGGCCGCCAGCGCGTTACGTGCGTTGTGCTCGCCGAGCGCGCGCAGTCGCACCGCGACCGATCCGGCCGGCGTGTCGATCGCGAGCTCGCCGCCGTGCAGCCGGCCCGTCACCTGTGCGTCGGTCTGCCGTTGCGCATCATTGAGCGCGAAGTCCATGATCCGGTTCCCGGTCGCTGCAACACGCCAGATGCCCGCGTATGCATCGTCGGCCGGGAACACCGCGACGCCGTCCGGCGTCAGTGCGTGGATCACGGCTGCGTGCTCGAGCGCGACCGCTTCGACCGTCGCCATGAATTCCTGGTGCTCGCGCTGCGCGTTGTTGACGAGCGCGACCGTCGGAGCGGTGACGCGCGCGAGGATCTCCGTCTCGCCCGGATGATTCATCCCGAGCTCGATCACGGCGAGCCGATACGCGGCGTTCAGGCGCAGCAGCGTCAGCGGCAGGCCAATGTCGTTGTTGAGGTTGCCGGCCGTCGCGAGCCGCGCGTCGGCACCGACCGCGGCGGCGAAAATCGACGCGATCATTTCCTTGACGGTCGTCTTGCCGTTGCTGCCGGTCACCGCGACGACCGGCAACGCGAATCGTTTGCGCCAGCCGTGCGCAAGCTCACCGAGCGCCGCGCGCGTGTCGGCGGCCTCGATCGTCGGCAGATCGACGCCGGCCACGCTGCGCGACACGAGCGCCGCAGTCGCGCCGCGCGCCGCCACGTCGCCGAGGAAATCGTGCGCGTCGAAGCGCTCCCCTTTCAGCGCAATGAACAGGTCGCCGGGGCCAGCCGTGCGGCTGTCGGTCGACACGCGCTCGAACGTCGCGCCCGCATCACCGTGGACGGTCGCACCGGAAATCAGGCGGGCGGCTTCGCCCAGACTCAGCATCGTCATTCGCCGCCTCCCTTGCCGTGCGTCGCGCGTGCCGCGAGCGCGAGCCGCGCGTGATCCTGGTCGGAGAACGTGCGCTTCTTGCCCATGATTTCCTGCGTCGCTTCGTGACCCTTGCCGGCCAGCACGACGACGTCCTCGCGCGCCGCGCCGCGCACTGCCTGCAGGATCGCGCTCGCGCGATCCTCGATGCGGCGGGCCTTCGCCGGCGCGGTCATGCCGGCGACGATCTGGTCGATGATGCGTTGCGGATCCTCGCTGCGCGGGTTGTCGCTGGTGACGACAACCTCGTCGGCGAGCCGCTCGGCGATCGCCCCCATCAGCGGACGCTTCGTCGCGTCGCGATCGCCGCCGCAGCCGAACATGCAGACGAGCGCGCCGCCGCGCGCGGTCGCGATCGGGCGCAGCGCGTCGAGCGTCTTCTCGAGCGCATCGGGCGTGTGCGCATAGTCGATCACGACGAGCGGCTCGTCATTCTGCAGGCGGCCGCCGAGGCGCTGCATGCGGCCGTTGACCGACTCGAGCCGCGCGATCTCGGCGAGCGCCGCGGCGAACGGCACGTCGGCCGCGAGCAGCGTGCCGAGCACCGCGAGCAGATTGCTCACGTTGAACGTGCCGAGCGTGCCGACCTCGACGTCCGCATCGCCCCACGACGAGTGCAGGTGGAATGCGGTGCCCGTCGCGGTAGCGCGAACGTCGAGCGCCGTCAGGTCGCGATCCGCGCCCGTCTCCGACGAGTCGCCGATTCCGTACGCGATCGTGCGCACGCGCCCGGACAGGTTCTCGAGCAGCCGGCGGCCGGCCGCGTCGTCACGATTGACGACCGCGGCACGCAGCCCGCGCCACGTGAACAGTTTCGCCTTCGCCTCTTCGTACGCGTCGAACGTGCCGTGATAGTCGAGGTGATCCTGGGTGAGATTCGTGAATACCGCGATGTCGAACGCAGTGCCGTTCGCGCGCCCCTGATGCAGCGCGTGCGACGACACCTCCATCGCCACCGCCTTCGCGCCGGCGCCGCGCAGTTGCGCGAGGCTGCGCTGCAGTTGCGGTGCGTCGGGCGTCGTGAAACCGGTCGGCACGAGCTGGCCCGGCATCCCGCTGCCGAGCGTGCCGATCACCGCGCACGGCTGATGCAGCGCGGTCAGTGCGGCGGCGATCCACTGCGTGCACGACGTCTTGCCGTTCGTGCCGGTGACGCCGGCCACGAGCAGGCTGTCGCTCGGATCGCCATACCAGCCGCTGGCGATGTCGCCGGCGAGCTCGTTCAGCGCCGGCACGGCCAGTGCGAGCGGCGCGGCAGGCGCAGCGGCAAGGCCGTCCGGCTGATACAGCACGGCGGCGCCACGCGCGAGCGCATCGGGAATGAAGGCGCGGTTGTCGGCCCCGTCGACCGCATACGCGAGGAACACGTCGCCTGCGTCGAGGCTGCGCGTATCGGCATGCAGTTGCGCCGCGGGGGCTACATGCTGACGCAGCCACGCGAGCGCGGCTGCGATCTGCTGGTGCGCCGGATGAGAACTGCGAGCGGCGCTCATCGAATGACTCCAGGTGAATTGCGTGTCGTGCTGGACACGATCATATGCTTCGCACCGGCCCCTGCGGCCAGCTTTTGCGGGCCAGTCGCCGCGGGCGCGGAAGCCGCGTCGTCGGACACGACGAGTTGCTTGATCGGCATGTTCGGGGGTACGTTCAGCGCGCGCATCGTATCGCCGGCGATCGCCGAGAATACGGGGCCCGACACCTGTCCGCCGAAGTGGCTGCCGGCCGTCGGTTCGTCGACCGACACGGCGACCACGATGCGCGGATTCGGCATCGGCGCCATCCCGACGAACGACGCGCGGTACTTGCGCGTATAGCCGTGGCCTTCGTGCTTGTATGCGGTGCCGCTCTTGCCGCCCACGCGATAGCCGGGCACGGCGGCGTCCGGCGACGTGCCGCCCGGCGCGACCACCGTTTCGAGCATCGCGCGAACTTCTCGCGCAGTGGTCGGCGAGAAGATCTGCTGGCCCGCGATCGGCTGCGTCGGGTCGGTCTTGAAGATCGACACGGGCATCATTTCGCCGTCGTGCGCGATCGCGGTGTACGCGCGCGCGAGCTGGAACAGCGACACCGACAGGCCATAGCCGTACGACATCGTCGCCTGCTCGATCCGGCGCCAGCCCTTCCACGGCCGCAGGCGGCCTGCCGCCGCCCCCGGGAAGCCGACCTTCGGCGGCTGGCCGAGGCCGATGCTTGTATACATATTCCACATTTCCTCGGGCTTCATCGTCATCGCGATCTTCGTCGCGCCGATGTTGCTCGATTTCTGGATCACGCCGCCGACCGTCAGCGTGCCGAAGCCCGAGTCGTCGGTGATCGGCGCGCCGTCCAGCACGAAATGGCCGTTGCCGGTCTCGACGAGCGTGCTCGGCGTCACGCGATGCAAGTCGAGCGCAAGCGACACCGTAAACGGCTTCATGATCGAGCCCGGCTCGAACACGTCGGTCAGGATCCGGTTGCGCAGCTGCTCGCCCGTCAGGTGCGAACGGTCATTCGGGTTGTACGTCGGATAGTTGACCAGCGCGAGCACCTCGCCGGTGCGCACGTCGACGACCATCGCGGCGCCGGCCTTCGCCTTGAACTTCTCGACCGCTGCCTTCAGGTTCGCGTACGCGATGTACTGGATCTTGCTGTCGATCGACAGATCAACGTCCGTGCCGTTGTGCGGCGGCAGCTGTTCGGCGACGTCCTCGATGATGTGCCCCATCCGGTCCTTGATCACGCGGCGCACGCCGGAGGTGCCGGACAGCATCTTCTGATCGCCCAGCTCGACGCCTTCCTGACCCTCGTCCTCGACATTCGTGAAGCCGATCAGGTGCGCGGTGATCTCGCCTTCCGGATAGAAGCGCTTGTATTCGTTGCGCTGGTAGACGCCCGGGATGTCGAGCGCCGCGACCTTGTCGGCGACGTCGATCGGCACCTGGCGCTTTACGTAGACGAAACCCTTGTCTTCCGACAGCTTCGCGCGCAGCTCCTTCTGCGTCATCCCGAGCAGCTTGCCGAGCTGGTCGAGCTTGTCCGCGCCGAGGTCGTCCGGCACCGCATCGGGAATCGCCCAGATCGCGCGCACGGGCAGGCTCGTCGCGAGCACGAGCCCGTTACGGTCGAGAATCTTGCCGCGCGTCGCCGGCAGCTCGATCGTGCGCTGGTAGCGGCTTTCGCCCTGCTTCTGATAGAACGCGTTGCCGGGCCCCTGGATCCAGAACGCCCGCGCGGCCAGCGCGACGAACGCCATGAACAGCAAGAACACGACGAACTTCGAGCGCCACATCGGCAGATGCACCGACAGCACGGGGCTCGACGAGAACTTCACGTTCTGGCGCTTCTGAGACGGCTTCATCGCGCGCCTCCCTTGCCCTTGCCTGCGGTCGTGGTGGCCGATGCGGGAATCGGCGCGTCGATCGCATTCGCGGCGCCCGGCTGCAGCGTCAGGTATTGCGTGCGGCCGGTCGTGACCGGCAGCATCTTCAGCGAATCGTTCGCGAGCTGCTCGATGCGGGATGTTTTCGACAGCGCGCTCTGCTGATACTGGAGCTGCGCGTAGTCCTGCTGGAGCTGATGCTCCTGCGATTGCGCACGCTGCAGCTGGATGAAGATCTGGCGCTGCTGGTTGGACGAATTCACGACCGACAGCGCGCAGCCCATCACGATGATCAGCAGGAAGATATTGAAGCGGCTCATGGCGCGACGCGCTCCGCAATGCGCATCACTGCCGACCGGGCACGCGGATTCGCCGCCACTTCCGCGTCGCTCGGGAATTTACGACCGACCACCTTGAGCGGGGGGCTCGGGAGATCGACGGCGCGGATCGGCAGGCGACGATCGACCGCGGGCGCGCTGGCGTGCGCCTGCATGAATCGCTTGACGATCCGGTCCTCGAGTGAATGAAAGCTGATGACCACCAGCCGCCCCCCTTGCTCCAACGACGACAAAGCCGCGTCTAGTACGACTTGCAGGTCCGCAAGCTCTTGATTGACGTGAATCCGTATAGCCTGAAAGGTGCGGGTTGCCGGATCCTTGCCCTTCTCACGGGTTTTGACGACGTTACCCACGATTTGGGCAAGCTCGCCCGTGGTGTCGAGAGGCCCAAGACGGTCGGACTCTGCCCGGCGAGCAACAAGCGCCTTTGCAATCTGAAAAGCAAACCGTTCTTCCCCATAATCCCGTATCACCTCCGTCAGTTCCTGCAGCGACGCCCGCGCCAGCCATTCGGCCGCGGACTCGCCGCGCGTCGGGTCCATCCTCATGTCCAGCGGGCCGTCCGCACGGAAGCTGAAGCCTCGCTGCGGATCGTCCACCTGCGGCGAGGACACGCCCAGGTCCAGCAACACACCCGACACCTTCTCGATGCCGCGCGCCGTCAGCGCGCCCTGCATCGACGCAAAGCTGTCATGCACGATCGAGAAGCGCGCATCCTCGATGCCCTGCGCCGTCTCGATCGCGCGCGGATCCTTGTCGAACGCGATCAGCCGGCCGCCGGCTCCAAGCCGCGCGAGCACCGCGCGGCTGTGGCCGCCCCGCCCGAACGTGCCGTCGACGTAGGTACCGTCCGGCCGCGTCACGAGCGCATCGACTGCTTCGTCCAACAACACCGTCCGATGCTGCAATTCGTTTCCCATCGCGGGCTTCTCCGTCACCGCAATCAGAACGTGAAATTCTTCAGCGCATCGGGCATGCCCTGCGCCATCGCTGCCTGCTCCTTCGCGATGTACGTCTGCGAATCCCACAGTTCGAAGTGACTACCCATTCCCAACAACATGACTTCCTTTTCGAGCCCGGCCGCCATGCGCAGCTCGGGCGATACGAGAATCCGGCCTGCGCTGTCGAGATCGACATCCATCGCATTGCCGAGAAAAATCCGCCGCCACCAGTGCGCGTCCATCGGCAGCGCAGCGATCTTGGCGCGGAAAACCTCCCATTCGGGGCGCGGAAACAGCAACAGGCAGCCGTCCGGGTGCTTGGTCACAGTCACCCGTCCTTCTGCCTGTCCTTGCAGCGCTTCGCGATAGCGAGCCGGCACCGACATACGCCCTTTCGCATCGAGCGTCAGCGCTGACGCCCCTTGGAACACTTTCCGCTCTCCCGTTCAGGGTACCGAAGTACCCGCCCAATGCTGAGAATTTAGCCGGAATAGCCTGCCAAATCACACAAAAATACACTTTCTCACACTGTCTCCCACTTTAGAGGAAGGGTGTGACACGGTCAAGGGAGCGGCCCGGTTTTTTAACGAATTTTGTTAGTTAGAACAAGGACTTACGCGCACATGCTCATGCACCCCCATATTTCAAAAACCGTTATAAATGAATGAGCTAGTGCAACTTGTGAAGGTGATACGTGAGCAAGACGGGCCAGATCGGCGTGCGGACGGGGCTTTCGGGGGCGGGAAAACGCGGAAAAAACGGGCGGAATCGGCGGGCTCGGGCGCGGGGCGGCACACGTCGCCGCCCCGTGAATTTCGTCACAGATAGTACGCAGTGCTCGTCATGACTTTCGACGCTGCGCGCATCAGCATCCGCGCGGGCAGCGGCAGTTCGATGCCGCCCGCGTCGGTCGCAGCCTTGCCGTGCTTCACCTCGTCGACCCGCATCTGCTCGACGATCGCGCGCGACGCCGTATCGGTCGCCGGCAGCTCCGACAGGTGTCCGTCCAGGTGGCTTTCGACCTGGCGTTCCGTCTCGGCCATGAAGCCGAGGCTGACCTTGTCGCCCAGCGTACCGGCCGCGACGCCGATCGCGAGCGCCCCCGCATACCACAGCGGGTTCAGCAGGCTCGGACGCGAATCGAGCTCCTTGAGCCGGTGCGCGGTCCACGCGAGATGGTCCTCCTCTTCGCGCGCGGCCTCCTCGAACATCGTCTTGATCGCCGGCGTGCGCGCCGTCAGCTTCTGCGCCTGGTAAAGCGCCTGTGCGCAGATCTCGCCGACGTGATTCACACGCATCAGCCCCGCGGCGTGCGTGCGCTCCGCCGGCGTCAGCTCGGCGGTCGGCGGCTCGGCCGGCGCAGGCACCGGGCGGCTCATCCGGTTCACTCCCGACAGCGACCGCAAGCCGCGATCGAATTCGCTGATCAGTTCATCCAACACCATCCTGTTCTCCTGGCTGCGTGTGCTTTCGCGCTCCGCGAATGCACGTATCCACTGCGTAACCGACTTGATTCTTCAGCGGAAATTGCGGTTAACCCGTGATTTTAACCATTGTTGCATAAAGGAAACATGCGGGCCGTGACGCGCGGCGTTTCGCTTTGTAGCAAAAAGTCCATGCGCTACATTACGTCCGACTTCTTGAGAAGTTGAAGCGGGGATCGTCGACAGAACATAACAATTTGCCCCGCCACAAAAAATTCAGTGATTCTTGGAGATCCGTTAATGAAAAAGTCGCTTCTCGCGCTCGTCGCGCTGGGCGCGTTCGCTGGCGCTGCCCATGCGCAAAGCAGCGTGACGCTTTACGGCATCATCGATGAAGGCTTCATCTTCAACAACAATGCGAAGGGCGGCCACCTGTACGGGCTGTCCAGCGGCGTTCTGCAAGGTAGCCGCTTTGGCTTGCGCGGCACCGAAGACCTCGGTGCGGGCCTGAAGGCGATCTTCGTGCTCGAGAACGGCTTCGACGTGAACTCCGGCAAGCTCGGCCAGGGCGGCCTGATGTTCGGCCGTCAGGCCTATGTCGGCCTGTCGAGCAACTTCGGTACGGTCACGCTGGGCCGCCAGTACGACTCCGTCGTCGACTTCGTCGGGCCGCTCGAGGCAGGCGACCAGTGGGGCGGCTACATCGCTGCTCACCCGGGCGACCTCGACAACTTCAACAACGCGTACCGCGTGAACAACGCGGTCAAGTACACGAGCCCGACCTACAACGGCTTCTCGTTCGGCGGCATGTACAGCTTCGGCGGACAAGCCGGCCAGTTTGCCAAGAACCAGGTCTGGTCGCTCGGCGCAGGCTACAACAACGGCCCGCTGGTTCTCGGCGTCGGCTACCTGAATGCACGCACGCCGGCGAACTTCGGCGGCATGTTCAACACCGGCGCGTCTGCTGCGGCGACCGCCGTCACGTCGCCGGTCTATGGCGCGTACGCGAACAGTGCGAACACGTACCAGGTCATCGGCGCGGGCGGCGCATACACGTTCGGCGCAGCGACGATCGGCGCGACGTACTCGAACACGAAGTTCAAGAGCTTCAGTGTCGGCCCGTTCGTCGGCCAGACCGCGACGTTCAACAACGGCGAAATCAACTTCAAGTATCAGCTGACCCCGGCGCTGATCCTGGGCGCTGCGTACGACTACACGCAGGGCAGCAAGATCGACGGCAACTCGGCAGCCAAGTACCACCAGGGCTCGATGGGCGTCGACTACTTCCTGTCGAAGCGTACCGACGTCTACGTAGTCGGCGTGTACCAGCACGCTTCGGGCAACGCGCTCAACGCGGAAGGCCAGGTCGTTCAGGCACACGCATCGATCAACGGCCTCGACCCGTCGAACACCACCAACCAGGTGGCGGCTCGCGTCGGCATCCGTCACAAGTTCTAATCAGCTTGCCTGACAAGCCGCGGTACATTGAAGGCGCCTTCGGGCGCCTTTTTCATTTCGGGTGCAGCGAAGCTCGGTGAGTCGAATGCCGGCGATCGGCAACGCGTCGTGATCGACCAACTGGCGCGCCAATCGGAAGGCGGCGGTTGGTTGAAATGAGCAGATTCGGCCGGCATGCGGCCCCTGGAATAACGCACGCAAGCCTGAAACCGCAGCAGACGATTCGGCCCGGCATACCGCCTCATTTCACATCTTCCCGCGGCGAGCCTGCCAGTGCCCGGGGCCTGTTCGACCGTCGTGCTGCCAGTTCGCAGGCGTCCACCCATGCGGGCCGCCAATAAAAAACCCGGCAAGCGCCGGGTCTTTTCGTTCAGTTAGTTCGTCACGCGCGTCCGTCGCGCAATTCGCGTCGCAGGATCTTGCCGACGTTCGTCTTCGGCAATTCGGTGCGGAACTCGACGAACTTCGGTCGCTTGTATCCCGTGAGGCGCTCCTTGCAGTACGCGAGAATGTCCTTGTCGGTGAGCGCCGGATCCTTCTTCACGACGAACAGCTTCACCGCTTCGCCCGAGTGTTCGTCCGGCACGCCGACCGCCGCCACTTCGAAGACGTCCGGATGCGACGCCACCACATCCTCGACCTCGTTCGGATACACGTTGAAGCCCGACACGAGGATCATGTCCTTCTTCCGGTCGACGATCTTCACGTAGCCACGTGCGTCCATCACGCCGACGTCGCCCGTCTTGAAGAAGCCGTCCGGACACATGACCTTGGCAGTTTCATCCGGACGATTCCAGTAGCCAGCCATCACTTGCGGCCCGCGGATACAGATCTCGCCGGGCTCGCCGAGCGGAACGTCAATGCCGGCGTCGTCACGGATCGAGATTTCGGTCGACGGCAGCGGCAGCCCGATCGTTCCGCTGTATTCGGTGGCCGTCACCGGGTTGCAGGTGGCAACAGGCGACGTCTCCGACAGGCCGTAGCCCTCGACGATCGCCGTACGAGTCTTTTCGTACCAGCGCTTCGCGACGTTTTCCTGGATCGCCATGCCGCCGCCGTTGGCGACCGCCAGCTTCGACAAATCGAGCTGGCCGAAATCCGGGTGGTTCAGCAGCGCGTTGTAGAGCGTGTTGACGGCCGGAATCGTCGAGATCCGGTAACCCTTCAGTTCCTTGATCATCCCGCCGATGTCGCGCGGATTCGGAATCAGGATCCCCATGCCACCGGTGCGCAACGTCAGGAAACCGCAGCAGGTCAGCGCGAACACGTGGTAGAGCGGCAGTGCGACCACGGTCACGAACTGTTTCACGTCCGGAAATTTCTCGTGCGCGGGGTGGTGCCAGGCTTCAGCCTGCAGCACGTTCGAGACGATGTTCCGGTGCAGCAGCGTCGCCCCCTTCGCGACGCCGGTCGTGCCCCCCGTGTACTGCAGGAACGCCACGTCGTTCGGCCCCAGCTTCTGCGGCTTGAACGTCTGCCGCGCGCCTTCCGAGAGTGCGGCCTTGAATCGCGTGAAGGACGGGAGCTGCCACGCCGGCACCATCTTCTTGACGTTGCGCACGACGTAGTTGACGAGCCAGCCCTTGAGGCCCATCAGGTCGCCCATCGACGCGACGACCACGTGCTTGACGACGGTATTCGCGATGACGGCCTGCAGCGTCGACGCGAAATTTTCGAGGATGACGATCGCTTCGGCGCCGCTGTCCTTGAGCTGGTGCTCGAGTTCGCGCGGCGTGTAAAGCGGGTTGACGTTGACGACCGTATAGCCTGCGCGCAGCACCGCGGCAATCGCGACGGGGTACTGCAACACGTTCGGCATCATGATCGCGACGCGAGCGCCGCGCGCCAGCCCGCGCGATTGCAGCCATGCGCCGAACTGGCGCGACAGCGCGTCCAGCTTGCCATACGTGATCGCCTTGCCCATGCAGACGAACGCCGTCCGGTCACGGTAGTTCTTGAAACTCTCGTCGAGGAGATCGGCAACGGAAGGATACGGAGACGCGTCAATTTCGGCTGGAACGCCGGTCGGGTACGATTTCAGCCAAATCTTGTCCATGCTGCGCGTCTCCTCACTGATTTTCGAATGATCGTGCTAAAACGCATCGTAGCGGCTCGCTCGACTTGAGACAACAGGGTTAGACACCCCCTTCGAACTTCCTCGGGCCCGAGCGGCCGTTGCACCGAACTTCCGTCAAATTCGGGCTACGTCGACCAGACAGTCGTAGAACGTCGCCGAATTCCCGAGATCGCTGAGCGCCTGGCTCGTCACTTCGTTTGCGTTTCGGCCGTCTGGCGACAGTTTTTTCCACCAGATCGACAAGCCGACCACGAGTCCGGCGCGAGCGCGGTCGGTAACACGCGCGCGCGCCTGCATCGAGCCGCGATCGTTGAAGATGCGCACGAGATCGCCGTCCGAGATGCCTCGCTCGGCGGCGTCGGCCGGATGCATGTCGAGATGCGGCTGGCCTTCCGTGTTCCGCAGGCTGTCGACGTTTACGAACGTGCTGTTGAGAAAATTACGGGCCGGCGGCGAGATCATCGCGAGCGGATAGCGCTCGGCGAGTTCGGGTGCGGCCTCGGCCGACTCGAACGGCGGCAGATAGTCCGGAACGGGATCCATCCCCATCTCTGCCAGCCGCGCACTGTAGAACTCGCATTTGCCGGACGGCGTCCGGAAGCCCCCGGCGGCAAACGGCGCGTCGGGCAGCTTGAGCTTCATCCATCCTGCCTGCTTCAGCGTTTCCCAGTCGCTGCCGAGCGATGGATCGTCCCAGCGAAGCGCCGCACGCGCGACCTCTTCGTCGCTTTGATAGAGCGCGGGCTCGTCCAGCCCCATGCTGCGCGCGATACCCCTGAAGATCTCGGTATTTGGCCGCGCGTCGCCTACCGGCGGAATCGACGGCAGGTTTGCCATCACGTAGGTGTGGCCATAGGATTTGTGGACGTCGAGATGTTCGAGCTGCGTAGTCGCCGGCAACACAATGTCGGCGAAATCGACGGTATCTGTCTTGAAATGCTCCAGAACGACGGTGAACAGGTCCTCGCGTGCGAACCCGGCCGCCACCTTCGACGAATCCGGCGCAACCGCGACAGGATTCGAGTTGTAGACGATCACCGCCTCGACTTTCGGCCCAAACGTCGGATCACCCGGATGCAGCAACGCATCGCCGATCGTGTTCATGTTGATGACGCGCGGCAGCCGGTTCGGCCAGCCCGGCATCAGGTCGGGGCGCAGCAGTGCGGCCTGGTTCACCGGCGCCCACTCGGACGAAGACAACAGCAATCCACCGGCGCGATCCCGCCATGCGCCCGTCAGCGCAGGCAGGCTGGCGATCGCGCGCACTGCGTTGCCACCGCCGCGCACGCGCTGCATGCCGTAGTTGAGGCGGATCGAAGCCTTTCGGGTCTTGCCGTAACGGCGCGCGAGATCGACCAATTCCGATGCATCGATGCCGCAGATCTGCGCAACGCGCTCAGGCGGATAGGACATCGCGCGCGTCTTCAACGCGTCGAATCCAAGCGTATGGCTGTCGATGTAGCCGCGATCGAGCAGGTCCTCGGTAATCAGCACATGCATCATGCCGAGCGCAAACGCGCCATCAGTTCCCGGACGCAGCGCAATGTGCTGGTGGCATTTTTCCGCCGTCAGTGAGCGATACGGGTCGATCGCGACGAGGTGCGCGCCGCGCCGCTTTGCCTCCTGGGCACGCGTCCAGAAATGGAGGCTCGATGCGATCGGATTCGCGCCCCAGATAAGGATCAGCTCGCTCTCCTCGAAGTATTCGAGGTGCATCCCCAGACTTCCGCCATACGTGTAGCGCAATCCTGCAGCGCCCGCTGCGGCGCAAATCGTCCGCTCGAGCCGGGACGCGCCGAGCTTGTGGAAGAACCGTTGGGCGATGCCCTCGCCCTGCACGAGCCCCATCGTGCCGGCATAGCTGTACGGCAGGATCGCTTCCGGTGCACGCGCTGCGATTTCACCGAGGCGTCGGCCGATTTCGTCGAATGCCTCGCTCCAGCTGATTGGAGCGAAACGCCCCTCGCCTTTCGGCCCGATGCGTTTGAGCGGGACGGTCAGGCGTTCGGGATGATGGACCCGGTCGGCATAGCGGCTGACCTTCGTGCACAACACGCCCTGAGTCGGCGGATGATCGGGATCGCCGGAAACCTTGATCGCCCTGCCGTTCTCGACAGTCACGCGCATCGCGCACGTATCCGGACAGTCATGAGGGCATACGGCCCGGGCTACCTGTGTGAGGGCGTTCATCGTTGTATACGCAGATATTGGGGAAGATTGGGGATTTTACGGCGGAGACGCGGCGCGAAGTGTCTATTTTGTGACTTGATGCCGCTTTGCGCTTTTACTGGTGAGATGAGCCTGGTGCGCCGGAGATTGATAGTTGGCGGGGCTCGCAGCATCATCTTGCCGGCAAGTTGAAGCAAAGTCGGGACGACGCACGGCAGAGCTGCCGGAACGGCTACGACACGAGGGTCGGGGATGCCGTTCGGCCATCAAGGAGGAAGCGGGACTGGACGCCGGGACGGTATCGCGTGGATGACCCCACGCATTTTCGCCGCGCCAATGCAAAAACCCCCGCCTTTTGGGCGGGGGTTTCTGGCTTAGGGAGCCTGACGATTACCTACTTTCACACGGGAATCCGCACTATCATCGGCGTAGAGTCGTTTCACGGTCCTGTTCGGGATGGGAAGGGGTGGGACCGACTCGCTATGGTCATCAGGCAAAAGGGGTTGTCGCGGTGCTTCGCAGCGCGACCAATCCGGAAGAAGCAGTAATTTTGAGTTGTGTGTATCACACACGAGAATCAACCAGTCCGACGCGCTGTGATCAGCGCGAGACAGACTTGTTATAGGATCAAGCCTTACGGGCAATTAGTATCAGTTAGCTGAACGCATTACTGCGCTTACACACCTGACCTATCAACGTCCTGGTCTCGAACGACCCTTCAAGGGGATCTAGTCCCCAGGGATATCTCATCTTAAGGCGAGTTTCCCGCTTAGATGCTTTCAGCGGTTATCTCTTCCGAACATAGCTACCCGGCGATGCCACTGGCGTGACAACCGGTACACCAGAGGTTCGTCCACTCCGG